>NZ_CAAF010000072.1 GCF_000359125.1 Mesorhizobium sp. STM 4661
GCCGACGTTCTTGTCGGAAGAGGGCCAGAGAACAAAAAACCCGCCTCGGCGGCGGGTCGTTGGCGCAAATCAGCACCATGCCCAAATCAATAGCATAGCTGCCCTCACGAGGTCAATGGCGGAGCGGTCGATTCGAGGAAAAAATTCCTGCATCGAGCGGCTCCCGCGCGCAATCGTCCGCTAAGCGCCCGATCCACGCGCCGCCATTCCGGATCGGAACACACGTTCGCGCGTTTGGTGCTTGATGCATGTCGCCAAAGCGCGGAACGCCACGCGCCTTGGACCAATGGGAGCAACAGCCATGAACGTCGCCAATCTGCAGCTCGAGGGCCTCCTGATGGCCGTCGCATCGATCAACCAGGTGCTGGTCCGCAAGGGCGTACTGACGGTCGAGGAGATCGACATCGCCTTGCGCAGGGCCGAGGCCAGCGAGACCGGCGAGGAACGTTCCGGAGGCATGTCGGCGTCGAGCCGCGACGCCGTCAACTTCCCGATCCGGCTGCTGGAACTGGCCAACCAATGCCAGCCGGAAACGGACATGCCGTCCTTCTCCAAGCTGGCACGCATGGTCGGTCAGATGAAGGAACCTTATAACGACCAGATGTGAAGCGCTTTCCGATGCGGGATCCTCACGCCCTGCCAAGCTTCGAAGCCAGCACATTGCCCGGTCCATGCACGGCGGCAAACGGCGATTGAACGGTTTCCATGATGTCCCTCCGGGTTTGCTGCGGTTTCGCCCCAAGGACGGGCAAAGCGCGGCGGTTCCGACATCAGGTTGGAAATGGTTTTGGCCGGAGGAATAGAAAGCGCTGGGTATTGCAGGACTTTGGAGCAACGCAGCGATCCTTCGCGCCCCTCTCTGTCCTGCCGGACATCTCCCCCACTTGGGGGGAGATTGGCCGTTGCCTCCGCTTTCGCTAATCAGCAGCGAGGAGGAGAGCGCGGCCGGCGAAACTGCCAATCTCCCCGCTTGTGGGGGAGATGTCCGGCAGGACAGAGGGGGGCGCTGTCCCGCCAGCGTCACCTTCCTTTACCCACCTTCGCCTCCGGGTGGCTGATCGGGGCCCGCACCGTGCCATACTCCATGCCCCAGCGGTCGGTCATGGCGCAGCGTATGTCCCACAGCTCCGGGAAGAAGCGGTGGCGGGCGCCGGCCTCAAGCAGTTCGACCGGGCGGCCTTTCAGCGATTTCGAGCCGAGCCCGATCGAGCGGTGGATGAGCTGGAGATGGTTGGCGCGGAACTTCTGGAACAGCTCGTCGAATTCGATCAGCGCCTCGGCCACGACATAGCTGTCGCCGTGATCGTAGCTGCTATCGTAGATGTCCTCGACGGTCAGCCCGCGTCCGTCGAGATAGGAGGCCTTGAAGGCCTGCCACAGGTCGGGCGGCATGCGCAGCAGGAGCTTGAAGCCCGGCGATTCCTGGCCGCTGCCATTGCCGAGTTGCAGCCGGATCTGCTGATACTCCTTGGGCGACATGGTTTCGAGCAGGTCGAGCTGCGCCGTCATCATGCGCATCAGCCGGTGCACACGCCCCATCAGCGTGACGATGCGATGGGTGTTCTGCCGTTCGAGGAAATCGACGACATCGACCAGCGTGTAGGCGATGAGCTTCATCCACAGCTCCTCGACCTGGTGCACGATCTGGAATTGCAACTCATCCGCGTTGACCATCTCGGCCAGGGGCTTCTGGCAGGCCAGCAGCCTGTCGCATTTGAGATAGACGCCGTAGTCGCGCATCTCGGGGGTTTCGATGCGGGCGTAATAGTCCGGCTTGTGCATGGTTTTTCTCCCTGCCCGGCCTGAGGGCTCAAGCATCTGTTCGATCCGAGCCAACAGGATAGCCGCTTTCGGCTTGAACATTGTTCCTTTCTGTTATCCAAATAGCGGTAAATGGAGGACAAAAGTCCGCCCTTGTATCAGCTTTGGAGAACGATTGGTGCCGGATGTCCTCGACCTCAAGATTGTGGAAGCGCTCGAACGCGATGCGCGCATTTCCTTTGCCGCGCTCGCCGACGAGGTCGGCCTGAGCAAGACGCCGTGCTGGAAGCGGGTCAAGGCGCTGGAGGATGCCGGCATTATCAGGGGCTACTCGACGCGCATCGACCCGGCAAAACTCGGCTTCGGCATCGAGGCCTTCATCCAGGTATCGATCGATTTCGAGGTCTCCGACGCCTTCGAGGCCGCGGTCAGGAAACACCCGCTGATCCGGCGCTGCCATGCCACCACGGGCGAGGCCGACTATCTCCTGCAGATCGTCACCGTCGACATGATGGCGCTGGACCGGATGCTGCGCGTGGAACTCAGCCGCCTGCCCGGCGTGCGCCGGACCATCACCTCGATGGCGATGCGCGAGATCAAGGGCGACATCTCGTTTGCCAATGCCGTGGGGCATGCGCGGAAGCGATAGCGGGCCGACGCTTCGGGGCGACAGGCTTTCAACGCCGAAGAGGAACCTTCCTCCCTCTGGACACGTTTTGCAACGAGGGTCGTCCGAAAATGGAGCTTCGGGTTGGCGGCGCGCTTGTTGAACATTATCGGCGCCGCCACCAGCGCCGGCGCCTATTCGCCGGGACAGGAACAGGCCCCCGCGGCCTTTCGCCGGCATGGGCTCGCAGAGGCGCTCGCGAGCCGAGACGGAACCATCATGGATCATGGCGATGTCGCATCGTTCCGATGGCGGCCGGATCCCTCGCGGCCGCGGGCCATGAACCTGGAGGCCGTGCGCGACGCCTGTGACGTGGTCGCAAGCCACGTGGCGACGGCGATCGCGGCGCAGGAAGACGTCCTCGTTCTAGGCGGCGATTGTACCGTGGAGCTGGGAACGGTCGCCGGAGCGAACGCGGCCGGCGCGCGGATCGGACTCCTCTACATGGACTTCGACGCCGACCTCAACACACCTGACACGAGCGACGGCGCCCTGGACTGGACTGGTGTCGCTCATCTGCTCGATATTCCCGGATGCGAGCCTTCGCCCGCCAGGCTTGGCCCGACCCATCCGATGCTCGTGCCTCGACAACTCCTCTACTTCGGCGTCGAGAACATCACTCCGCCCGAAGCCATCACGATGAGGGACTATGCGATTGAGGTGATATCGCGTGAGGAAGCTCTGGGCGATATCGAGGCGGCTTCGGCGCGTGCGGCCGATTGGGCGACGCGTTTTGACTGCGTGCTTATTCATTTCGATGCCGATGTACTCTCCTTTGTCGATTTTCCGATCGCTGAGAATGTGCGCCGCTGCGACGGTCTCAAACTGGAGCAAGCCGCCTTCGTGCTGAAGCGGTTGACCGCCCTGCCGCAATGGCGCGGCTTGACCATCACGGAGGTTAATCCGGCCCATGCGCCAGACGAGTCCGCCGCGTTCGCACGCCTGAACGACGTGCTTGCGGACGCCCTTGGATAAATTCGGGACGCATCTCGGCAGAGAGACAGGAACACACTTCTAAACGTGTCTCCTTCTGCCGCTCGGCATCGGCTTTCCGCTTCGGGCAGTCCTCGTAATTATGGTCGCGCCCGCCGCAGTAGGAGCAGCATTTTGCCGGCGTGTCGGGCTGGAGCATCGAGGCCATCCCCAAGAATGCGCCAGGGGTCTTCTGGTTGCAGCAACGCCTGCAAGAGCGGTTTGGATCTTCTGAAGCGTCTTGCCGCTGTCACGGAATTTTGCTTGGGTCCGCTGCGTTGATTTCCTTGCACCCGATCTCTTGCGCTTGATTCTGGGGACAGCTTCATTCGCGGACGGGAAAGTGTTAGACAGCGTTTGCTTCGTCTGATCCCGCTTCGTCTAATGGTAGGACAGCGCCCTTTGAAGGCGTGAATCGTGGTTCGAGCCCATGAGCGGGAACCAGTGGCGCGCGCTGGCGCCACTGCGGGATAGCGCCGATCTTTCCGCCTGCCGTCGCGATCAACCAGATTCAACGTCAGGTTTCAAAAACGCAACCACTCATTTACTTCGACGCGGTACCAGTCCGGCAGCTGCCGTCGGAGGTCGAATGTCGGAACATGTATTGCGCTTTGAATGCATCATGGAGCCAAACGGCAGATGGATGGTGTGGGATAAAAAGCTCGATCTGCCGGCCCAGTTTTCAGCGCTGGCGCTGATCGGCCTGTGTCACCACGAGGCCATTTCGCTCTGCGATCTCTTGAATGAGACCGACACCGTCGATGTACGGCAAAACCGGGCGTCGTGATCGCCATATCAGGCGACGCCGGCCCTAATAGCTGGCGCTCCGTAGCCGGCGCGGCCGGGATTTTCCTTGACAAACAACAGTGGTACCTTAGCTGACTAAATGATTCACAGTCGGCGAACCGGCATGGCCAAGAGAAAATCAAAACCGGAACTGTCCGGTATTTCCGCGGTCTCTCCGGCGGAAGCCTACGAGGCGGCCTACTTCGCCCGAAAATGCGGACTGACCCGGGACGAAGCGTTGAAGATCATGCGCGAAGCCCAGCGCTCGGCGGAGACGACGGTGTTTTCCAGCGCCAAGCGACAGAAATTAGCCTAGGCGGCGATTGCGCCATTCACTTTGGCGGCCGCGGGGCGATAGGGATCTCGATAGGCGAGCAATCGCAGCGCGTTGAAGACGACGAGCAGGGTCGAGCCTTCGTGCATGGCCACTGCCGGCCCGATGCCCAGGCCGAGGATCGTCGAAGGGATCAGTATGGCGACGACGCCAAGGCTTACGAACACGTTCTGGCGAATGATCGAGCGTGCACGCCGGCTCAGCCCCACCGCGAAGGGCAGGTGCGACAGGTCGTCCGCCATCAGCGCGACGTCGGCGGTCTCGAGGGCCACGTCCGAGCCGGCCGCGCCCATGGCGATGCCGACGGTCGCGCTCGCCATCGCCGGCGCGTCGTTGACGCCGTCGCCGACCATCGCGACCTGGCCTTCCGACCGCAGCTTCTTGACCGCCTTCACCTTGTCCTCCGGCATGAGGTCGCCCCAGGCTTCGTCGAGGCCGACATCCTTCGCGATCGCGTCGGCGACCTTCTGGTTGTCGCCAGAGAGCATGATCATGCGCTTGATGCCGGTCTCGTGAAGCGACACCAGCGCGTCCCGCGCCGCGGCGCGCGGCGTGTCCATAAGCCCAATCACGCCAAGATCACGCTCGCCCTGCCGAACCACCATCGTCGTGCGTCCGCCTTCCCGAAGCCGCGCGACGGCCCGGGTCATCGCTTCGCCGAGAGCTGGAATGCCGTCGGTTCCAAACATCTCGGCCTTGCCGATCCAGACCGTCTGTCCCTCGAGCGTCGCCGTGACGCCCTTGCCCGTGAGGCTACTGACATCGGACGCCGTGGCGACCTCCTTCCCGTTCAGCTTCTCCTTGCCGTCGCGCACGATCGCCTCGGCCAGCGGATGGTCGCTCAGGCTCTCCACCGCGACCGCCACCGTCAACAGTTTGCCCTCGTCGACGCCGTCGGCGGTGACGATGTCGGTGACGCGGGGTTGGCCTTGCGTCAGCGTGCCGGTCTTGTCGAACGCGATCGCCGTCAGGGAGCCGAGGTTCTCAAGCGGTCCGCCGCCCTTCACCAGGACGCCGCCGCGCGCCGCCCGGGCGACG
Source organism: Mesorhizobium sp. STM 4661 (assembly GCF_000359125.1). Lineage (GTDB taxonomy): Bacteria > Pseudomonadota > Alphaproteobacteria > Rhizobiales > Rhizobiaceae > Mesorhizobium. The sequence goes on from NZ_CAAF010000072.1 coordinate 5,559, forward strand.
CCCGACAGGACGGCACTCGGCGTGGCGATGGCCAGCGCGCAGGGGCTCGCGGCCACCAGCACCGCCATCGCGCGGTAGAAGCTGTCGCGGAAGGGCTCGTCCACCACGACCCAGGCGAACAGAAGGATGAAGGCAAGAGCGAGGACGGCAGGCACGAAGATGCGCTCGAACTTGTCGGTGAAGCGCTGCGTGGGCGATTTCTGAGCCTCCGCTTCGCTCACCATCTTGACCACCTTGGCGAGCGCGCTCTCGGTGGAGCGTCGCGTCACCTCGACCTCGATCGCACCTGCGCCGTTGATCGTTCCGGCAAAGACGCGCGAGGCGGTGTCCACCGAATCGGGCCGGGCGCGGGCTGCGGCGGCGTCCGCGACCGGGCGCTTGTCGACCGGAATGCTCTCGCCCGTGACGGGCGCCTGGTTGACGCTGGACACTCCCTTCACCAGAAAACCATCGGCAGGCAGCCGCTCGTTCGGGCGCACGACCACGATGTCGCCGAGAACGAGTTCCTCCACCGGGATCTCGCTGGTCTGACCGTCACGCCGCACGGTCGCGACCGGCGGCGCAAGCTCAGCCAGCGCCTCGATCGCCCGTTTGGCGCGGCCCATGGCATAATGTTCGAGCGCGTGGCCGAGGCTGAACAGGAACAGCAGCAGCGCGCCTTCGGCGAAAGCCCCCAGTGCCGCCGCGCCGGCCGCCGCGACCAGCATCAGCGTGTCGATCTCGAACTTCTTGAGCCGGAGGTTGTCGACAGCCTCGCGCAGCGTGAAGAAGCCGCCGAAGAAATAGGCGGCGATGTAGCAGGCCGTCGGCAGCCAGCCGGGGGCGCCCGCCGCCAGTTTCTCGATCGCGAAGCCGACCCCGAGCAGCGCGCCGCTCAATAGGGCGAAGATCAGTTCCGTGTTCGGCCCGAGGAACTGGCCATGCGCATGATCGTGGCCGTCGCCCGCTTTATGTTCTTCGCCCGGCCCATGGTCGTGGCCGGCATGTGCGTCACCGTCGTCATCGGGAGCGGATGCCGGCTCTCCGTTCCGCTCGACGCCGAGGGCGCGAAGCGCCTCGGCTATCCTATCCTCTGAAGCGGCTTCGCGATCGAACTCGACATGCACCGTGCCGGCGGAGTTCGCTTCCGCTTCGACCACGCCTGCCAGCGAGCCGATTTTCTCGGCGACCGTGCGCGCGCGGCGCTCGTGACCTATGCCGGAGACATTCCAGGTGACATGTCCGAACCGGGCCGTGATCCGCGCGCCGGCCGCCTGGGCGATCTCGCGGATTCGCTTGAGCGGGACAATCTCCTGATCGAAGTGAACGCAAAGCTTGGCAGGCTCATCCCCGTCTGCCGCCACGATATGGACCTTCTCGATCCCGTCTCGCACTTCAAGATCGGAAGTCAACCGCGCGACACATGCGTCGGCCTCGTCCGCGATCTGCGGCAGCAGCAGCGGGAGGTCCAGGCGTAGCTTGCTCGTCATTGTGAAACACTCCCAGCGGGTCAGGCGCCCTTATTTGGACGCCGCAACTTCGGCCTTCACGAGATCTTCCAATTGCTTACGCCCGAATGAGGGCAGCAGCTTTCCATTGACAAAAAAGGTCGGGGTGCCCGTGATGCCCACCGCCTTCACGTCTGCGACATCCTGGGCCAGGACCGCGTCTACCTCCGGGGTCACAGCGTCCTGCTTTGCCTTCGCGATGTCCAGTCCCACCTCCTGCGCGACTGCCCATGCGCTTTCCGGATCGGGGCTGCCGTCGGCCCCCCATTGCATCTCCGTCCGGCAAGGCGGACACTAGGTCGCCCAGAGGTTCAGCAACACGGCTTTGCCTCGGAAACTCTCCAGTGCGAGGGGGTTGCCGTTTTCCAGTCTCGAATTGCAAGTCCGTCAACGCTGCGGACGTCGTTGGCGCCTTTTCGTTCTGCTTCGTTGAAGATAACGGCATAGCTAGAAACACCGCTCCGACCACAGCATCGGCCAATGCCGCGAAGCCGATTGCAACGAAAGCCGGCCACTGGACTGGAATGGCAATTCTCGCTCCCTTCAAGCTGACATCCTTCGCCCGCGTCCCGTGTTGTTGGCGCGGATAATCATTCCACATTCAATCTGTAAAGGTTGAAGCTACCATAGGGTCAAGGGGTTAGTGACTTGTGGCTGTTGCAGGTGGAATCTCCCAGGGCAACATAGCCGTAGGTCTCGCCCGTGGTCACCTTGATCAGCGAAACGTCCAGCACCTTGTCCCTGAGAGAGGCGCCGCGCCACCCGACAATAGGCGGAGTAACCAGCAGGGCGCAAGTGTCCACGGATTGATCCTGTTGCCGGCCCTTGGTGGTCTTAGTCTAGCCCCGCGCCACGGTGGGTGATCGGGTCCAACCTCTTCGAAGGGTGGGCCAGATTTGTGAAGTGCCGAAGAAATAAAGGCCTCGCGTCGCCACATCGATCAGCGATCATCAAATGTGGCACCGGACGCTCATCGATAGGGCTTTCCGACCAGTTTCTTCGCTTATCGGGCTCGCTCCGCCGCTCGGCCTCATGTTCAATATTGAATCCAGAACCGCAGACTACGGCCGCGCAGACGGACTCATAGCTACAGGCCCGGAGGTTATACTCGACCGTTAACCCGCCAAGTAGAGGAATGCGCATAGCCCGGCGGATGATTGCAGATCTCTCATTGTTCGTAGTCGCTCCAGCTCTTCAAGAATTGCAATTGCGAACTACCCCGCTCGAAGACTGCGAGCATGCCGCAACATCCAGCGGACCTGATGGTCAAGCGCCAGCTGTTGAGCCCGAGCCTGGGTCTGCCCCGACTATGGAAGCGGCTCCCCCAGAGATGTGAGGAGCCGCAACGGAATCCGACTTGGCGCAACGTTACTTCTTGGACGCTCGGCCCTTGTCACGGTGGCCGTGCTGATCCAAGTCGCCAGGCTTGTGGCCAGGATGATCATGGTGCTCGCCGGCCACCTCCTTCTGGCCGGCCTTATCGCGGTGGCCGTGCTGATCGAGATCGCCGGGCGTGTGGCCAGGGTGATCGTGATGTTTGCCGGGCACCTCCTTCTTGCCGACTTCGTCACGGTGGCCGTGCTGATCACGATCTCCGGGCGAATGTCCAGGATGGTCGTGATGCTGGCCGGGCTTTTCCTGTGGCATTGTATTCTCCCTTGCTCAAGTTGTTCGGGAGGAATGCGCCGGCCGGGCCTTTGTTCCCGAAGGCTGGCATCGGAGGACGGTGCGACAAGGCGTTCCTCGAATATCGCACCAAGGCGCGTCAAATGACATGGCGGCCCGCGGCGGCGGTGTGTACAAGCTTGGCTATGATGTTCTCGATGACCGCGTGGGAGGTGCTGTCCCATATTCTCAACCTTGCTGTCGCCTATGTGCTTGCGCTCCCCATCGGCTGGAATCGGGAACGCGAGGAACGCAGCGCGGGCATCCGAACCTTTCCCCTTGTCGCCATGGCCGCATGCGGCTTCGTGCTGGTCGCGATCGGGGTCCTTGGGGCGACTTCACCCGGCCAGGCGCGAATCCTGGAGGGGCTGATCACCGGCGTGGGGTTCATCGGTGGCGGCGCCATCTTGAAACACGGAACCCAGGCCCTAGGCACAGCGACGGCGGCAAGCCTGTGGGCGACCGGTGCGCTAGGCGCGGCGGTAGGCTATGGCCTTTACGATATAGCCGTGATCCTGAGTGCGGTCACCTATGTGACGTTGCGCTATCTCGCGCCGCTCAAGGAAGTCGCCCGTGACGCCGAGACCAAGCCGGATCAGCCGGACGCTTCCTGAGCGGCCAACGCAGTTAACAGAGTTCTTCGCGTTAGGGCGAGCAAGCTGTTGGTGGATCAGCGCCGGAGCCGGCTAAGCAGCCGGCCGATTCTCGGCAGGATCAAAGGCGCAGCGATGAGGACGAGGGCGCCGATTGCCCACAGGACGACAATCGCCGGCTTCACGACTATTCGCAGCAAAGCTTTGGCTTGTCCCAGAACGCCCCCGACGTTGAGGCTGTCGACGACGGCAACCACTCCTTGCCCACTCCCGGCGGTGCCCGCCAACCAGCTGAGGACGGGGTCCACCAGAGCGTAACCTACCCAAGCGAGCAGCGACCAGACCGCCAGGACGCCGATCACGACGATCCAGGAGATCGGCTTCGACAGTCGTGATACGCTGGTCCTGCCAGCCTGGTGGCCTCGCCAACCTTGGAATTCATTTCCGCCGCGATTGTCGTGGCTTCGGTAGCCGTGGCGCTAATGTCCGCCCATACCTGCCTCCTTCATCGGATTTGACCAATTCTACGCGGAACTGCTTCTCCATCTTTTAAGCAACATTGTCGCAGTCGCCGCGCGGCAACTGCGTGGCGGCAGCGTTTCGTCCGCCTGCCGCCGATCGTTGCCGCGTGGCGGAGGTTAAGGTCGAATTGAATGCGGCCTCGGGCCCGCAAATGCCCCGTTCCCATCGACCGACTCGTTTCGCCACTGGCGGCCGTCGAGCCCGACGGCATTGGCAATCACATGTCAGTCGAAAAGTCGTCCAAGAAACGATCCGTGCCGGCGTCCCTGTCCGTGGTCTCCGCCGTGACCCGAGCCGTGCCCGCCGTGCCCTAGCCAGGTCCGATAGCGGCGAGCATCCGCCTTGCGCTCGGCCGTCGGCAAATCGACATCGGCAGGCAGCGGCTACCCGCAAAACGCCACGGGGAACACGCGCCGCATTGGGTGACGGCAAGACATCGTCTTTGCCGGTTTGCCGAAGGCCCCCTCGCAATACTTGATGTCCACTCGCTTGGGATCCCGCCTGCAAGGTCGACCTGATCGGCCTTGGAGCACGTTCATCGGCATTGCGATTATATTAGCTTAGGCGCATATTCAGTCAGCCGGTGAACTACCCAAACCGGTTAGGCTCGGCGCCAGTCCCCCCTCGATCCCCTCGACGCCGAGCCGCTGTGGATCGGCTGCCCCAGGAGGCGAACCATGCCCATGTATCTCTCACGGTTCAGCTATACGCCCGAGACCTGGGCGCGCATGATCGAAAACCCCGAGGATCGACGCGAGGCAGCCCGTAGCTACATCGAAGCGGCGGGCGGAAAGCTGCACGGGTTCTGGTACGCTTTCGGAGAGCACGATGGCTGGAATCTGTGGGAGGCGCCAGACAATGTTTCGATGGCATCTGTCGTGCTTGCCATTGGCGCGGGAGGAGCGCTCAGCTCGTACGAGACCACCGTTCTCCTGAGCGTCGAAGAGACGATGCAAGCCCTTGGCAAGGCGAAGTCGATCCGATATCGCCCGCCGGGAAAGCCCTGACGAACTTCTCAAGACGAGGCGTTCGCCCACGCACCTATCTTAGGCCAAAAAAACTCAGTATCGCCAGTACGATCACCACGGCCCCGACCAACCAAATAATATTGTTCATGACACGCTCCTCCTGAGTCACGTCGTCGATGGACGAGGACTGCAAGAACAGAACATAAGCCACAACTAAAAGTTCCATGATGGTGCTCGCCATCGACACGGAGGCGAAGAAAGCCCGCCTGCCGGAGCCGCCGGAACTGCGCAAAATCGGCGCGTGGCGGCGCATCCGGCCAGCGAATGCTACGCTTGCCGTCCGACCGGCAACCCCGTTCGAACGGTCGCACGCGCCACGATCGCCTCCAGCGGCTCCGGCCGGTGCAGCAAATACCCCTGGCCAAAGGCGACGCCCATCTCCTGGAGGATTTCCAGCGCATCCTGCCGTTCGACCTTTTCCGCCACCACGGAGCAGCCGAGGCTTCTGGCGATTCCCGATATGGCCGAGACGATTTCGCGATCGAAGCGGCTTTGCGCGATGTGTTCGATGAAGGAGCCGTCGATCTTGATCTGGTCGACGGGAAAACGCCTGAGATATTCGAACGAGCTCATCCCCGCCCCGAAATCGTCGAGGCTGACGCGGCAGTGCCGCTCGCGCGCCTTGCGCACGAACTCTTCGGCGGCACCGAAATTGGTGACGGCCGCCGTCTCGGTGATCTCGAAGCCGATGCCGAAATGCGGCGCGCCGGCCTCGTCGATGGCGGCGTCGACGAAATCCCAAAGCTGCGGGTCGCTCAGCGTCTGCGCCGACAGGTTGAAGCCGAGCGTCAGCGCCCCCGACTTCAGCGCCGGACCATACAGCGAGAGCGCCGTCCTGATGATCCAGCGATCGAGCCTGGACGCGATGCCGAATCGCTCCGCCGCCGGGATGAACTCGCCCGGCGGGATCAGTTTTCCGCTGCGCCCGACGAGCCGCGCCAGGACTTCGACACGGCGGCTCTCCTGCCAGGGCTTTCCGAGCCGGTGGATTTCCTGGCCGAACAGTTTCAGCCTGCCGTCCTCCATGGCATCGACGGTGTCGGCTGCCAGCCGCGCCGCATTGAGGCCGCCGGAACCGGACGCGCCCTCGGTGGAAAACATCGCAAAGCGATCGCGCCCGGCGGCCTTGGCCGCATAGCAGGCGTCGTCGGCGCAGGCGAGCGCGTCGGCCACCGTAGTGCCCTGGTCATGAACAAAGGCAATGCCGATGCTGGCCGCGAGCTTGCGCGACGTCGCCGTCGAGCCGAGGTCGGCGTCGCGGACCGCCGCGAGAACGGCGCCGGCGAGCCTCTCGGCTTGCTGGGCATCGCAATCGGGCACCAGCAGCGCGAACTCGTCGCCGCCGAGACGTGCCGCATGCGCCGCCGACGGCAGGCAGCCGACGATGCCCTCGGCGACGCTCTTCAGCGCGAGATCGCCGGCGGCGTGACCGGCGAAGTCGTTAAGCGCCTTGAAGTAGTCGAGATCGACATAGAAGACCGCGAGCGGAAACTGCCGCGCCGTCGCGATGTCGTCGGCCAGCAGCCGATCGAAGGCGGCGCGGTTCAAGAGGCCGGTCAGGGCGTCGTGATGGGCCGCATGGGCCAGTTCCTGCTCGCGCCGCTTCGCCTCGGTGATGTCGCGCACCGTGCCCAGGATCTGGCCTGACGATTGCGCGTCGGCGATGAACCGCACCAGGGATTCGATATGCCGGATCTCGCCGTCGCGCCGGATGATGCGGTATTGCACGGCGACGACGTCGCGTGTCTGCAGCGGCGCCATGTGGGCCAACTCGGCATCGTCCTTGTCGTCGGGATGCAGATAGCTGTGCCAGAGGTCGCGCGGCACCTCGTCGGTATCGGAGACAAAGCCGAAGATTTCCCTGGTGCGGGCATCCCAGTAGCTTTTGCGCGCGGCGAGATCGTAGTGCCAGATGCCGGTGCCGCTGGCCGCCAAAGCCAGGCGAAAGCGCGCATTGACTTGTTCGAGCTGAGCTTCCGCTTCCTTCTGCTTGGTGATGTCGGTCTGGACGCCCATCATGCGCAGGGGACGGCCGGTCGCATCGCGCTCGACCACACCGCCGCGATCGAGAACCCATACCCAGTGACCGGATTTGTGCTTCAGCCGGAGTTCGGTCTCGATGGTATCGGTCTGGCCGGAGAGATGGCGCTCGCCGCTGGCCACCGCCTGCTCGCGATCGTCGGGATGTGTCAGCCGCAGCCAGAGATCGCTTGTCATGGCAAGCTCGCCTTCGCCATAGCCGAGCATTTGCGACCACATCGCCGAGTAGAAACAGTCGCCGCTCCGCAAATCCCAGTCCCAGACGCCAAGATGCGCGCGTTCGAGCGCCAGCTCCCAGAACGCTCCATTGCGTGTCTTGTCGTCGGCCATGCCCTGGTTTCGCCCTCCGATCGGGCCACTGTGCAGCAAAATCAGAGAAGAAACCGTTACTGCAAACAGCGCCGCGGCGGCCGTGGCGCTTCGATCGGACCGCGGGATCACCTGTTCGCCGCCAGGCGAGCGGTCAATATTATCAATAATCATGATTTAGATTTCTGCTAATAGCGACAAGGCTCGCTCTGCGGCTAGAGTGGCCGCAGCGAACGGCGCGAGGACGACATAATGCTCAACGCGGCAGACTATGGCGGCAAGGAAGCCGAAATCGTGCGGGCGCTGGAGGAAGACATCATCTTCGGCAGGCTGGAGCCCGGCGCCCGGCTGGTCGAGGACGTCCTGCTCGCCCGCTTCCCGGTGTCGCGCCACACCATCCGCCAGGCGCTTTACCAGCTGGAAAAACTCGGCGTCGTCACTCGCGAGCGCAACAAGGGCGCGATGGTGCGGCGGCTGTCGCCGGACGAGGTACGCCAGATCTACGAAGTGCGCGAACTCCTGCAGCGACAGGCGGCGCTGATGATCCCGCTGCCGGCGAGCGACGCGCTAATCGAGGAGCTGATGGAGATCCACCGGGTCTACAGCACCCATGTCGACGCCCACTATCTGCGCGGCATCCATGAGGCCAACGACCGGTTCCACCTGACCATGTTGTCGGCCTGTGGCAACGATTATCTGGTGTCGTCGATCGATCACTACATGCGGCTCAGCCTGCCGGTGCGGGCGAATTCGCTTGCCGACCGCGAGGAGCTCGAAGTGTCGCGCCAGCACCACTGGCTCATGATCGAGGCGATGAAGCGCAGGGACAATTGGGTGCTGGCGCAGCTCTGCGTCGACCATCTGCAGCCGAGCAAGATCTTTTATCTGCGGGAGATCGATAAGACGGGCGACGCGGCGTAGGGAGCGCGGCCTTCGCGCGAGCATTCTCCCCCTTGAGGGAGGCGATGCCCGGCAGGACAGAGGGGCGCGCCTGCCCCTCGGCCTCTCCCATCTATCTCCTTACCCTACTGCAAATGCGGCTTCTTCAAGAAGCTGTTGCGGTCGGCGGATTTCACGCGCAGCCAGGTTTCGCGGCCGTCGCGCACCACCCGTAGCGGGATCTCCGCGCCGGCCGGATTCTGCCACAGCTTGCGATAGAAATCGGCCAGACCGTCGACTTCGCCATCCCTAACATCCGAGATGATGTCGCCCTGGCGCAGGCCGGCCTGGGCCGCCGGGCCGCCTTCGGCGACGCTCATGACCACGACCTCGCCATTGCTCTCGGCCGAGAAGGCGCCGAGCCAGGGGCGCGGCGGCTTGGCGACCTGGCCGCGCGTCAGGAGATCGTCGAGAATCGGCGGCAGAAGGTTGATCGGCACGACCATGTTGATATCGGCGACCTCGCCATTGCGGCTCATCTGCAGCAGCAGCGAGCCGATGCCGAGCAGGCTGCCATCCTGTCCGATGAGGGCAGCACCTCCCCAGGACGGATGCGCCGGCGCGGTGAAGATCGCCTCGTCCAGCAGATATTCCCAATAGCCGGCGAATTCCTGCTTGGTGACGATATGCGCCCTGACCGAGCGGCCGACGCCGTCGGCGAGCAGGACCGGATCGCCGATACCGGCCTTGGCCGCGTCGCCGAGAGCCACCGCGGGCAGGCCGAGCGGAGCCAGCGCCTGCACCAGGCCGAAGCCGGTTTCCTGGTCGTAGGCGAGCGCATGCGCAGGCACCACGCGACCGTCATGGCTGGTCAGCCAGACCTCTTCCGCTTCGGTGATGAGATAGCCGATGGTGAGCACCAGCCCATCGTCGCGGATGACCACGCCGCTGCCTTCCCGGCTGGTGCCCAGCGCATTGGCGGTGAAGGCATCTTCCGGAATTGAGGCGCGCACCGCCACGACGGAGCGCAAGATGGTATCGATAGGCATGCTTTTGTCCCGGCAATGATCATGAGGGCCGGCAGGGCCCGGTATCCTCTATAGGTATGGCGCGCATGGTCAGGCGCAAGGGCAGACTTCCCTTCTCTCCCTTGCGGGAGAAGGAGGAACCTGCAACGGCATCGACAATAGTTCAACGCAAGTTGAACTTTCTGCGGCCCGCGCTATTTGTATGCAAGTGCAGACCGACCTCCTGCTCCCATCGCGCATGCTGACTGTCCAACCCCTCCTCGCCAAAAAAAGGCCTCCCGAGATGACCGAATACACACCGCCGAAAGTATGGACCTGGAACAAGCCGAATGGCGGCGCCTTCGCCAGCATCAACCGGCCGATATCAGGCCCGACGCATGACAAGGAACTGCCGGTCGGCAAGCATCCGCTGCAGCTCTATTCCCTGGCGACGCCGAACGGCGTCAAGGTGACGATCATGCTGGAGGAGCTGCTGGCGCTCGGCCACGGCGGCGCCGAATACGACGCCTGGCTGATCCGCATCAACGACGGCGACCAGTTCGGCAGCGGCTTCGTCGAGGTCAATCCCAACTCCAAGATCCCGGCGCTGATGGACCGCGGCGGCAAGAAGCCGATCCGCGTCTTCGAATCCGGCTCGATCCTGGTCTATCTCGCCGAGAAATTCGGCGAATTCCTGCCGACCGAGCAGCCGGCACGCGCCGAGACCTTGTCATGGCTGTTCTGGCAGATGGGCTCGGCCCCCTATCTCGGCGGCGGCTTCGGCCATTTCTACGCCTATGCCCCGGAAAAGATCGAATATGCCATCGACCGATTCGCCATGGAGGTGAAGCGCCAGATGGACGTGCTCGACCGGCGGCTGGCCGAAAGCGAATATCTCGGCGGTACCGACTACACCATCGCCGACATGGCGGTGTGGCCCTGGTATGGCGGTCTGGCCAAGGGCCGCATGTACAATGACTCTGGCGAGTTCCTGTCGGTCCAGGAGTACAAACATGTCCAGCGCTGGGCCGACGCCATCGACGCGCGGCCGGCTGTGCAGCGCGGACGCATGGTCAACCGCGCCTTCGGCGAACCCGCGATGCAGCTGCACGAGCGCCACGACGCCAGCGATTTCGACACCAGGACGCAGGACAAGCTGGCGGCGGAGTGAGCGGCGAAGCTGCCGATCTCCCCCCTCGTGGGGGAGATCGGCAACTTCGTCAGCCCTGTCTCGACAGCGGCCATCCACAACCGGTCGATGTCGGCCAGATACATCTCGTCGATCTCGTCGAGATGCTTCCAGTACATACCGTCCTCGTAGAAATAGCCCAGATCCTGTTCGATCTCTTCGGCCTTCTCGGCCTTGTCGAGCTCGATGCCGGCAAGGATCTCCGCTTTCATCTCGGCAATCCTCGAATGGGAAAGGCCGCTCAATTCATCGACTGTCAGTCTCGGGAAGATCAGCCGGCTGCGCGGCAGGTTGGACAGGTTGATGCACAGGCAGTCGCGCCTGAGCGCCTGGACGAGCAGCCGCGCCGACTTGGCCTCGAGATTGCGCAGCGTCGGGTCGTCACGCAGCGGATCGGCGCGGCCAATGCCGTAGAAATGCGTGTTGCCGGGCTGGTCGTAGATCATGTCGCAGCCGAGGAACGCCAGCACGTCGGGCTTCTGGCTGTGGATCGTCCAGTAGGCCGCCGTCATCGCCATCGTGCCGCCGGCATAGACGAAGCCGCCGAAGGCGTTCTGCGCCGGCACATAATGCGCGGCGCTGAAGATCTGCGCCTGCCGCAGGACGTCGCCCCGGGGCAGCCGGTCCGGCGGAAAATCGCCGGCATGGACCAGGAAATCCCAGTCGGGCCGCACGCGCCAGGCGTTGTTGATGGCGACGATCTTGCTGAAGGCCTGCCTTGGCCAGGCCGCGCAGCGCACCACATCGGGCGCGCTGCCAAGCAAAAGGATCACGCGAGGCGATCCGGAATCGTTGACTGCCATGATATCTCCTCACAAGCGCGCAAAGTCTCGTGCGGACGCGAGCCAAGCCCCTGCCCGGCAGATTTGTCAACCTGCCGGCAAGCCTGACGGGTCGGATGTGCTTGCTTTGCGTATGCCTTGGCAATCAGCGGAAACGCCCATCGCTTCGTCATCCTGGGGCGGAGCAAGGAGCGAAGCGACGCGGCGCAGACCCCAGGATCCATGCCGTGACTTTGGAGCGCTGCTGCGGTGCTGAATTCTGCTCCGCCGCACTCTTCGGTCAAGGTCACGGCATGGATCCCAGGGTCTCCGCGACGGAGCTTCGCTCCTGCTCCGCCCAGGGCTAAGAGATGCCTCGATTCCTCAGAGTTGATGACGAAGTTGGGGAGGCTTCGGCCAATCGCGAATGTCTGTGGTGCCGGCAGGGGGTTGAGAGGCGGCGCCGAGATCGACAATTGGTGTCGGTACCGGAAGTGCAAAAAACTTGCCGTTTGCGGGCCGACTGAATCTCAACACCCCTAGCCCATAAGTATCAGAGAGATATATATTGATTGGCTAAAGTAACGGAACGTCCAATGCACGTTCCAAGAACCGAACAAGTCCACGCCCAACTGCCAGGATCAGGTCTAGACCATCAGGTCTATTGGTTAATGGGCTTCAAGACATTTCGATAGTTTGGGGCAAATGGGGCGCCGCTGCGGCCCGGCCCATGGATCGAACTGGTCGAGGCGGGGCCGGCGCCCCGCCAAAAATCAGGCGTGCAAAAGCGCGGCTCAGGCCGACATGGCCAGCGGGGCGGCGCTCTTGTTGGGGATCTGGATGTCGATCTCCAGCGTCGACATCGTCTGGCCGCGATCCATCGAGACCTGCAAATAATCCTGGTCGATCTGCACGTGCTTGGCGATGACCGCCATGATCTCCTCGCGCAGGATGGAAACCAGATCGGGCTGGCTGCGGCTGCGGCGCTCATAGGCGAGCAGCACCTGCAGCCGCTCGCGCGCCACCGGCGCGCTGCCGCGCCGCTTGAAGAGTTCGAGCAGGTTCATGCCGCCCTCCTTCCCAACAGCCGGTCGAGGAAGCCCTTGCGCTCGAACGGCACGACGACCGGCAAGTCCTCGCCTTCGAGCCTTTTGGCCGCGTCGATATAGGCGCGGGCGGCGGAATTCAGCGGTTCGCTGAGCGTCACCGGCGAACCGAGGTTGGAGGCCCTGAGCACGTCCTGGCTCTCGGGGATGATGCCCAAGAGAGGCGTCGACAGGATCTCCAGCACATCGTCGATGTTGAGCATTTCGCCGCGCGCCGCGCGCGCCGCGTCGTAGCGGGTGACCAGCACGTGCTTGATAATCTGCTCGCCCTGCTCGGCCTTCAAGGTGCGGGCGTCGAGCAGGCCGATGATGCGGTCGGAATCGCGCACCGAGCTGACTTCCGGGTTGGTGACGATGACCGCCTCGTCGGCAAAGCGCATGGCCAGCTGCGCGCCGCGCTCGATGCCGGCCGGGCTGTCGCAGAAGACATAGTCGAACACCGAGCGCAGCCGCTCGATCACCTCGCCGACGCCCTCCTCGGTCAGCGCATCCTTGTCGCGCGTCTGCGAGGCCGGCAGCAGGAACAGCGTCTCGACCCGCTTGTCGCGGATCAGCGCCTGCGAGAGTTTTGCCGAGCCCTGGATGACGTTGACCAGGTCGAACACCACGCGCCGCTCGGCGCCCATGATCAGGTCGAGATTCCTCAAGCCGACGTCGAAGTCGACAAGGGCCACCTTCTTGCCGGTCTTGGCGACCGCAGCACCCAGTGCCGCCGTCGAGGTCGTCTTGCCGACGCCCCCCTTGCCCGACGTGACCACCACTACCTTGCCCATGAAAAATGCCTCCTTTGTTGTTGTCTTGTCAGCCGAGCGTCGCGATGCGCAGCGTGTCGTTGTCGAGAAATGCCTGGACCGCCTTGCCGCGCACGGACGGTTCCATCTCCTCGGCGGTGCAGTACCAGCCGTCCACCGACAGCAATTCGGCTTCGTTCTTGCGGCAGAAGATGCGCGCCGCTGAATTGCCAAGCACGCCGGCCGAAGCGCGCCCGCGCAGCGTGCCGTAGACATGGATGGAACCGGAGGCGACGATCTCGGAGCCGGAGGCGACGGAGCCCAGCACGATGACATCGCCATGCGCGTGGAACACCGACTGGCCCGAGCGGATCGGCGTCTTGACCATCAGTGTGTCGCCGCCGAGCCTCGTCTCCTTGCCTTCGTCCGCCTTCGCCTCATCCGGCTTGCCCGCCGCAGCCTTGGCGCCGGCCAGCAGTCCGTCCGATGTCGCCTCCTTGGCGCCGATCAGCGCCGGCGGCAGGTGGTGTCCAAGCGCCGGACCGCCGTCGAACTCGATGGCGTAGATGCGGATGCCGCGATGGCCGAGCTCGACGACCAGCGTCTCGATCTGGCTCACTTCGGGCTTCAGCGTGTTGAGATCGAGCACCACCGGGCGGCCGGTGAAATAGCCCGGCGAGTTGCCGATCCAGCGGTCGAGGCTCTCCAGCCACTCCGAAAGCGGCGCCTCCGGCGTCAGCGTGAAGGCGACGAAGGAGCGGGCGCGAAAGCGGATGGATTTGGCCTCGAGGGGGGCGGCAAAGGTCACTGGCGGCGAATCCTTACTGAGTGGTTAAACGCTAGGCCAGGCATGGTTAACGAAAGGTTAACGGAGGGTGTTTTGTGGCCTCGCGAAATGGCGCGTTGCGACAAGAGCAAGCAGGCGCTCAGCACAAGAAGCGGTCGTTGCCGCGCAGATAGTCTGACGTCGACTTTCGGCCGTTGAACGAACCCATCTCAGACGTAAACTCGCTCCCTGCCCTCAACCAAAAGCCGACGATTTGTACCCAGCGTGATGCGGACCGCTTTGCGCTATCAGCAGCATTCGGCGCGGGTAGTCCGAATGGCTGGTTTCACGCTAGGCGTCATTGAACCATTTGGCCGATGGCCAGCAGCGCATCCCTTGCGGTTCGCCGCCTGGACGCCAGATGCCGCACCGCACCGCGGCTCCGTTCTGAGGTACGGTAGGGAGGCTGAGGGCTGGCCGCTACTTGATGTCCACCACCGTTTCTATTGCTGGCCGTCGTTGAAGCTGCGAAGATTGAAGCAGTCACCTGTTAGCTATACGCAGGAAGGCATCTTATGCCAATTGTTCGGGCGGAGCGGCGGCTCGCCGCGATCATGGCCGCCGATATCGTTGCCTATTCACGCCTGATCGAAACGCATGAGGCGCGTACGCTCAGCGCGATCAAGGCGCTTCGCTCGCAGGTCATAGACCCGCTGATCGCAGACCATAGGGGCCGTATTGTTAAACTGATGGGCGATGGCGCAATCGTGGAGTTTGGCTCCGTTGTCGAGGCCGTGGCCTGTGCTGTCGCCATGCAGGAAGGGACGGCCGCGCATCAGCGGGAGGTCCCGCCCGAGAGCCGCATCGCGTTCCGCATCGGCATCAACGTCGGTGACGTTGTCGTAGAGGACGGTGACCTGCTCGGCGATGGCGTGAACATCGCGGCACGGCTTGAGGCACTGGCGGAACCTGGGAGCATTTGCATCTCCGACGCTGCGCAGAAGCAGTTGGCCGGCAAGACTGATCTTGCTTTCGAGGATGCCGGCGAGCGCACGCTGAAGAACATCGCGCAGCCGGTTCGCGTCTGGCGATGGTCCGAGGCCCCGACGAACCCCGCAGCCTCGGGTGCGCTACTGCCCATGCCGGACAGACCGTCGATTGCAGTGCTTCCCTTCGACAATCTGAGCGGCCAGCCCGAGGAGACCTACTTCAGCGACGGCGTCACCGAAGACATCATCACCGGCCTTTCCCGCTTCCGTTCGCTCTTTGTCGTGGCGCGCAACTCGTCATTCGCCTTTCGCGGCAAGCCGACCAGCCTCGCCGAGATCGGACGACAGCTCGGGGTGGCGTACCTCCTTGAGGGGAGCATACGCAGGGCTGGCGAGCGCGTTCGTGTCACGGCCCAACTGCTGGAGGCTGATACCGGTATGCACATCTGGGCCGACCGTTACGATCGCGGTCTCGAAGACATATTCGCAGTGCAGGAGGAGGTTGCTCGGACAATCGTCTCCACTCTGGTCGGACGTATTCAAGATGCGAGCCTTCAGAAGTCGCTTCGGAGACCGCCTGCAAGCCTCGCAGCCTATGACTGTCTTCTACGCGGCTTGGCCCACTTCAGGGGCTTCGGCGAGGATGACAATCGGAAGGCATACGAAATGTTCGAGCGGGCCGTGGCGCTCGATCCGCAATATGCCTTGGCGCACGCCAATCTGGTTAACGCCTCTCTCGCACTGCATGGATCAGCCGCCACCCCGCCCGAAGTTCTTGATGCGGCATTCGCGACAGCTTCGCACGCGCTTGAATTGGACCCGCAGGAGAGTAGTTGTCATCGCGTGCTGGCGCTCATATGGCTATATCGTCGAGACTACGATGCCGCCGAATACCATTACCGCCGGGCCCTCGAACTCAACCCGAACGACGCCGACAGACTAATGGGATTGGGCTACCTGCTGGCCCTGCGTGGGAAACTCGAGGAAGCGCTGGGCTGGATGCAGGAGGCAATGCGCCTCAACCCATTCCAACCAATCTGGTATGGCGTTCGACTTGGGATCGCGCTGTACTCCCTCAAGCGCTACGCAGAGGCCGCGCAGGCACTCAAGCGAATACCAACCCCGGGCTATTGGTCGCGAGCGCGGCTCGCGGCCTGTTACGGCCAATTGGGACGCACTGCGGAGGCCGAAGCCCAGAAAGCAGCGATCCTGCTGCAGAAGCCAGACTTCACAATCGCTGAGTTCTTTCGCCGCGACGTTCTGCTTGAACGTGCAGAAGACCGGGAGCTTCTCCGCGAAGGGCTCATCAAAGCCGGATTGCCGGCGTGACTTGGTTCACGTTCCCGCAGCAGGTCTTGTCGAACTCTCTGGCGTCGTTCTGCCGACCGGCTTGAAGTACTCCCGCGAGCCTCGTTTCGCCGTCGGCAGCCAACCGATGCCGAATGCCTGCTTCACGAGGGTTTCGAGACGTTTCCGCGATTTGGCGGCAATACCGGATCGGGCCAGACCGGGACATCACACCACTCGAGCCGAATATCTGTTTGCGCGATTTGCTCCCCAAAAGTTGCCGTTCCGCATTCCACCCCATACCGGTCGCACTTACTTAGCAAGCCGACTGGCAGCTTTCAGGAAATCGGAAGTGGTGAGCGAACGGCCTGAATGCGGCGCGAAGCAGTCATGCGCGCTTTACCTGTGAGGGGTCTGCTGAGGGTTGATAAGCAGATTTTGCGGACCGCGAAATGGCGCGCCCTGCGAGAGGTGCGGGGGTTCGAAAGTCCGTGCCCCCGCAAGTGCCGCCACAACTCCGTGCCACAACGCTCCCGGCCTGTCCGCATTGGACCGGCATGTCGACGGGGCTGCCATCTGGTCATGCCGTTTGCCCTGGGATATCCGGCTGCAATCCGTCACATGAGTTACGCCGTGAAAACTTCGAGCCTGACAGGCGCCGTTTCCCCGACGATCCCGGTGCTCATATGCGCGCTCGCGATCTTCCTGTTGTCCGCGATGGATGTGGCGATGAAGGTCCTGGTTATCGCCGTAGGCGTCTACAACACTGTGCTGTGGCGCAGCATGCTGGCGACTTTGGTCGCGGGCGCGGGTTGGTCGGCGGGGCCGCGCTCGCTGCCGACCATTCCGGTGCTGGGGCTGCATGCGCTGCGCGCCGTGATCGTCGGCATCGTCATACTGTGTTTCTTCTGGGGTCTTGCGAGGCTGCCGCTGGCGGAGGCGATCGGGCTCAGCTTCATCGCGCCCTTGTTCGCCCTCTTCCTCGCCGCGCTGTTGCTGGGCGAACGCATCCGGCGGCAGGCGATCTGGGCGTCGATGGCCGGCATCGCCGGCGTTGCGATAATAATGGCCGGTCAGTTTGGACGGGCAAGCTATTCGCAAGACGCCGTGCTTGGCACGGCAGCCGTGCTCGTATCGACGGTGTTCTACGCCTACAATCTGGTGCTCGCCCGGCAACAGGCGCTGTTGGCCAAGCCAATCGAGATCATGTTCTTCCAGAACCTCGCCATTGCAATCATCCTCGGCCTCGCCGCGCCATGGCTCGCCGTGGCGCTGCCGACCAATCTCTGGCTTCCCCTGGCCGGGGTGACGGCGCTGTCGCTTATCGGCCAATTCCTGATGAGTTGGTCCTACGCCCGCGCCGAAGCGCAATATCTGATCCCGACGGAATATTCGGCCTTCATCTGGGCGGTAGCGCTGGGCTGGCTCATCTTCGACGAGGCGGTTACCTGGACCACGCTGACAGGGGCATGCCTGATCATCGCCGGCTGCCTGATCGCCATGCGTGCAAACCCGAAACTGGCCGAGCCAATCGAGGCGACAATCTGAGGAACGTCTCGCTGCGCCGGGCTGAGGCAGGTCCCGCAAAGGCGCCCTGCGGCTTGCGCGTAGGGTAATCGCATATGGAAGCACGAAGCCCCCTCTCCGTCTCGGCGAAGCCGAGACGGAGAGGGGGAAATCGTAAAACGCGACGGCCTCCCCACAAGGGACCTTTTTTGGGGAGGGTCAGGGGTGGATACATCATAGAGCGAAAGCCTTAGCGGCGGGCCTTCTCCTCATGCGCCAGATACTGGTGGACGAAGGCGATCGCCATGCTGCCCTCGCCGACGGCCGAGGCAACCCGCTTGACCGGGCTCAGCCGCACGTCGCCGCAGGCAAAGATTCCGGGCGCGCTGGTTTCGAGCAGATAGGGGTCGCGCTCCCGCGACCAGCCGCCGGCCTTCTTCACATCGTCGCCGGTCAGCACGTAGCCGCGTTGATCGCGCACGACATCGGCCGGCAGCCATTCGGTCTCCGCATTGGCGCCGATGAAGACGAACAGCCCTCCGCATTCGTGCCGGCTCGCCTCGCTGGTTGTCTTGTCGAGAATATCGATCGCCGTCAGGTGGGTGTCGCCATGCACCGCCTGGACTTCCGCGCGCAGCCGAACCTTGACGTTCGATTTCGCCCGAAGCTGCTCGATCAGATAGTGCGACATGCTGTCGGCAAGCGACGGGCCGCGCACCAGCAGCGTCACGTTGCGCGCATGGCCGGAAAAATGCAGCGCCGCCTGGCCGGCCGAATTGCCGGCGCCGATCAGATAGACGTCCTGCCCGTGGGTGGCGTTGGCCTCGCTGCGCGCCGCGCCGTAATAGACGCCCTTGCCGATCAGCCGGTCGAACCCGTCTATGCCGAGCCGGCGCCACGTCACGCCGGTCGCCAGGATGAGGCTGCGCGCCCGCACCACATCGGTGCCGTCGAGATGGAGATCATGCGTGGCCGTATCGATGCCGGCGACCGCGCGGGTGACCAGGATCTCGGCGCCCAGCCGCCGCGCCTGCTGCAGCGCGCGGCTGGCCAGCTCATCGCCGGAAATGCCGCCGGGAAAACCGAGATAGTTCTCGATGCGCGACGAAGTGCCGGCCTGTCCGCCCGGCGCCTCGCGCTCGACGACGATGGTGCGCAGCCCCTCCGACGCGCCATACACCGCAGCCGCCAGGCCGGCCGGCCCGCCGCCGACGATGGCGACATCATATTCGGTGCCGCGCGGGCGCGTCTGCAGGCCGAGGCGAATGGCAAGCTCGCGCACCGCCGGATTTTCCATGATCTCGCCATCCGCCAGCCGGGCGACGGGCCCATCGAACGCCGGCCGGCCTGAAGCGGACCAGAACGCCTCGGCATCCGCCGTATCGGGCAGCAGCCAGTTGAACGAGATCTGGTTGCGGGCCAGGAACCGGCGCAGCTCCCCGCACGCCGTGTCCCAGCGATGGCCGACCAGTGTGACGCGCGGCTTCTGCGGCTCGGCGGTGATGCTCTGCAGCCCGCCCATCCGCTCGCGCGCCAGCGCGCTGACCTTCTGCGCCACGTCCTTCGAGACCGCGGCGAGAGAATAATATTGCTGGAGTTCGAGGCGCATGACGCGCGACGGCTCGGCGGCGCGGTAGCCGCCCGGAAAACCCGAGCCCAGCGCGATCGGCACCTCGCCGAAGATCGTTCCCGGCAACCGCCAGCCCAGCGTCCGCTCGATGCCGTCGAAAGTCTTCACGACTTCGATCTTGCCGGCCAGAACCGCAAACAGCGCGGCCTCGCCGCCCTCGTGCACCGCGAACTCGCCGGCGCTGAGATGCAGGTCCGCCGCCGTCCGCGCCAGCCGCTCCAGCTCGCCCGCCGGCAACCCCGAAAACAACGGGATCGCTCCCACTTCATCAACTGTCAGCATGGCACCCCTCGCGGCAGGCAGTTAGCGGATTTTTGGGGTGCGGATCAATGGGAAATGGGAAGGGTTTTGTTTTGGTGGATGGAGGTAGGCCCTGACATGGCCGCGCGGCGAAAGGCAGGCTCTGCCTGCGAGTCGCTGCTCGAACGCTGATGGATTGGCAGGCCTCTTGACCCGGGCCGGCGAGAAGGCTCGGCAGCCTCAGCCGCCTGTATGAGGATCGCTGCTGTTCAGGCTGCACATGCGAATCAACCAGTTTCCGCCGGCCTGTCGCTCGAAGACGGTAAGTGATGTGCCCTCACCCGCTGCCTCGCCTTCCGAATAGACGGCCAAGCTCCACGCCAGGTCGCCGGAGCCGCTGGCCTTTACGATGGTGAGCTGCTTGTCAGCGCCGCCGCCATCCTGGGTCCAGACGCGATGCAGCGCCTCAATCGCGGCGCGGCCACGAGCCGGCGGCGCATAGGGCGAATGCAATTCCGCATCCTCGGCAAACAATGCCGCGCAACCAGCGGCATCGCCAGTCCGATAGGCGGCGACGTAGATGTTCCAGAGACCCTGCAAGTCATCGCGGATCGACATGGCGGTTCCTTTGGGGCGTCTGGATGACCCCTGTGCAATCGAAGTTACTGGCGAGCGTGGCCAGTTGAGCGAGCAACATATGTTCTGCGCGGTATAAAGTGAATGTGCGTCCGCTAGAGCAGCCCGGAACCCGGCCGAGCCGTTCCGAACCTGAACGACCACGAAAGCATCAGGAAGATCATCCGCGATATGCTGGGGGTGTCGGTGGCGGGGTTGCTATGGCTGGCTAAGTTGTGGTGATGGCTAGAGGTAGAGCGGTAAGCGGGCCGCGAGGATCGGCGCTAGCAGGCAGGCTGGTACTCCTAGGAGGGCACGGTCGGCATGCAGGCACCATTGACTCTTTCGACAATGTGACCTCAAACCTTCGATCTGGAATGAAGGGAGAACGGTGCTGACCATGGTCGTCGCGCAGTTCCAAGAGGCGTAAGAGCGCGAATGCACGGACCGGAAATTCTCGTTCGAACGCTGTCGTCGAGCACACGCCGTGACAAGTCTGGCAATCTCTGGCAATACCATTCGCGTAGTGATCACCATTCCAAGGTCGCCTGCTGGGGCGTGATCTTCGATCTTCTTTCATCGACGCCTTTGTTGCGTAGGCATGTCGAGGCCGGCGTCGTATGTTTCGGCATCAATCATGAGATGCGGGACTTCGTGCACGATCGAACGAAGAACCTCGATCTCGTCCTCTGCACGCCGAGCGGTGTTGCCACGGGCGACACGCTGGCGAGCATCGCCGCTGGATACGATATCGCATTGACCGATGCCGAACGTGCGGTCCTCGATGGACTGCCGACACTCGGGAGGGCGCCGGTCGGATCGGTGGTCATGGCCCTCGAAGCCAAGGCATGCATGACGGCCCATCAGCGCGCCCTCCCCCGGTTATACGACGAATTGAATTCCTCGCACCTCACGGTTCACGGCTCGAGCGACCAAGCGATCGCGGTCGGTTTCACTATGGTGAATATCGCCGATCATTATCTCAGTCCCGATCTCAACAAGAAGAACCGAGTGACTGACCCAGACTGGAGCCAGCACAAACAGCCACGTGACGCCCAGCTCGCAATCGACAAGATCAAGCAACTACCACGTCGATCAAAGGCCGGCGATGTCGGCTATGACGCGCTATCCATCGTAGTCGTCGATATGCCCAACGACGGATCGTTGGTTAAACTGATCAAAAGCCCTCCGGCGCCGCAGCATGGCGACATCTACTACTACGACACGATGATAGCGCGCCTATCTGGGATTTACGCGACCCGCTTCAAGGATTTGGCCTAACTTCTCCCGGATGCACTCGATCTGACACTCCCAGACGACGACGACTTTGAAGCCTTCTCGTCGGAGCTCAACTATTGCATAGGCGTCCCGCTGCCGGTTGGCGCGAAACTTGGACGTCCAGAACTTAGTGTTCGATTTTGGCACCGTTGCCCTATGGCAGCCGGTGTGATGGTGCCAGAAGCAGCCATTGACGAAAACGGCCCAGTGTCGGGAACCGTTCGCGAAGTCCGGGCTTCCAGGCAGGCGTTTGACGTTCTTGCGATAGTGCAGGCCCAGCTCGCGAAGGACGGTCGCGACTTGGGTCTCGATCTTCGTGCCCTTCTGCCTGATCCCAGCCATCCGTGCCGAGGTCGTCAAATCAAGCGACGGTACCTTCATTCTGCAGCGACGGCGAGTTCCATATCGTTCACGCTCTCGGGCGTTTCCATTCTGCAAAGATGACCGCGTAAGCGATCCTGGAAGCCATCCGCGAAACGCAAGACTGCGCGCTCGGTCCGAGAGAGAAACCCGCGCGTTGCACGGGCCGACAAGGGCTTGCCGTCATGACGAAGGAATTCGGTCAGGGCGGATCGTGTCTTCCACTGCGGGTAGGCGTTGATGGTGACCGCATATCTACGCACGCCGTCGAAGCGGGCCGCCTTTGGCCAGCGGCCATTGCTCGGAAGATCGTTGTCCCGGCCAGCGTCGTACACCCCCGGCTTGGCCAGACGGCTTCCCAGCCATTTGGCGACCGGCACCGAGACCGCGTTCCCGACCAGCGACCAGCGCAGCGAAGCTCGACCGACACCTTCTGCAGCCTTCGTCCAATTTTCGGGAAATCCCTGGAACCTCTCGGCATCGCGAATGTCGGGCGTGATCACATCGCCCGAGGGCAATAAGATTGCCGGTGGAGAGGCGATGCCAATGGTCGAACCATTCTTGAGCGTCGGGATCGCGTCGGGTGCCCAACCGAGGCCACGGACACCCTCGGTCCAATAAAAACCATGAGCCCGAGCATCTAGATCTGTTGCAGCCAATCTGGGCTCGGCTTCATCGGCGAGAATCACCGAAGCGGGGTCGACGTCTGTCGTCGTCGCAACGAACAGCACCCGCTCACGACGCTGCGGCAGAAAGGCGAGGCTGTTCACGACCCGATAAGCCCACCTATAGCCCCGCTCTTCGAACGCATCGATGAGGATACGCATGGCGCGGCCCTTATCAAGCTGGAGCATAAACGACACGTTTTCTAGGACGACCCAAGGCACGCGCCTCCCGTCCAGCAAACGAAATACCTCGCCGACGAGACCCGACCGTGCGCCACCGATGCCCTTTGTCAGGCCAGCCTGACTGAGATCCTGACAGGGGAAACCGCCCACCAAGAGATCGGCCTCGCAGGGCAGTGCTTTCAAATTACAGATGTCTCGCTCGCAGGGTACCTGGGGCATCTTGGCCGCCAGAACTGCACGCGCAGGCTCCCAGATTTCGCATAGCAAGCTGGTTTCGTGTCCCGACGCCGCGAGCCCGCGCTCCAACCCTCCGATGCCCGCGAACAATCCCACAACCTTCACGCTTTACCCTCCGATGCTGTCCGCATTCGCCATCGTAGCGCCGAATCGGCAACCTGCAAAGTTCCTATTTTGTTCTTTACAATAAATCTAGCCTGAATGCGAAGAACATACCGACCGCCCGTTCTTTTTGCGGAACGACGAGAATTACGCCTCGGCGATCATGGCGATTGATATCTTGAGCCTAGGGATGCGGACGGGGAGCTTGGCTCCTTGCCGTGCTGGCGGATCGGTCGGAAACCACTTCAGCCATTCTTCGTTCATGCCTGCGAAGTCATCCTCGTCGGCGAGGATGACGGTGGCACTGACAGCCTTGTCGAGCGTCGTTCCGGCGGCTTTCAGAATTGCCGCGATATTGCGCAGGGCCTGCGCTGTCTGCTCTTGTATCGTCTCGCCCACAATCATGCCCGTTGCCGCGTCGTAGGCGGCGGTCCCGGAGACAAACACCAGCCCCGCACATTTTACCGCGTGACTGTAAGCGGGTGGGGCTTTGGGGAGATCATCACCAGATACAATGGTCCGTGGCATGGCGATGCTCCTCCTTCTGGTGATTGTCTGCTTGCGCCTGATGTCGACAACAATCAAGTCGACCGGAGGGCGAACACCCTTGGCCGAATTGGCGACAGGCTCGAAAGCGACGGGCTCCCGCCTCAGCTGCGCCGGTGCGCCACGGTCTCTGCTACTCCCCCACAACCTCCGCATACACCCTCACCGCCCCGTCCTGCCCGCGTATCCGCCAGCTCTCCCCATCCCGTCCCTCGACATGGCACGGCCCGATCGGCACCTTGCCGCCGCCGTCGGGCAGGTCCAGCACGTAGACGGGGTTGCAGATGCCGGACAGGCGCTGGCGCAGCGCGGCGACCAGCGCCTGGCCTTCGGCAATGGTGGTGCGCCGGTGCGCCATGCCGCGCGCGAGGTCGCCATGGTGCAGGTAATAGGGTTTGACGCCCAGCCGATACATCAGCTCGCGGCACAGCTCCTCCAGCGCCTCGACCGTGTCGTTGACGCCTTTGAGCAGAACGCTCTGGTTGAGCAGCACGAAGCCGCCTTGCCGCAAGGTGCGGCAGGCCTGCTCGGTGGCGTCAGTGATCTCGCGCGGATGGTTGAAATGGGTGACGACGCTGACCATCAGCCTGCCTTGCAGGGAGCGGACCAGTCCGGCCGTGATGCGCGAGGGCAGCGCCACCGGCACGCGCGTGTGGATGCGCAGCAGCCGCACATGCGCGATAGCCTCGATGCGGGTGCGGATTTCGGCCAGCGCCTTGTCCGGCAGGGAGAGCGGATCGCCGCCGGTCAGGATCACCTCGCGAATTTCGGGATGCGCTGCGATATAGGCGAAGGCCGGCTCCAGCGCGCCCTGCGAATAACCCCGGCCGATCGAGGTCAGCGTCTCCTTGCGGAAGCAGAACCGGCAATAGACCGCGCATTGATAGGTCGGGAACAAAAGCACCCGGTCGGCATGGCGATGCGTCAGGCGCGGCACCGGGCTGAATTCATCGTCGGCGATCGGATCGTCGAGCTCGCCCTCCGCTTCCACCAGCTCCCGCGGCGACGGGATGACCTGCGCCCGGATCGGATCGGCCGGGTCGTTCCAGTCGATCAGGTCGAGATAGGTTTTTGGGATACGCACCTTGTGGCGCGCCGCCGCGGCTTGCGCCGCCGCGCGCTCGGCTGGTGAGAGCGGCAGCGCAGCGAGATCGCGAACATGCCGCACGCCCTGGCGGACATCGTCCTGCCACTGACGGATATCGTTCTGCCAAGCGGCGTCACGTTCGTGGTCGACCGCGTCAGGGGTGTTGAGTTCAGAAGTCATCGAAAGCTCCTTTGGGCTGCTCGATACAACATCGGAGCCGGGCCTTGAAGGCAATAAGCGTTGCTGGATGACGGGAAGGCGCGCGCGCAGCGCTGAAGCTGCCGATCTCCCCCCTCGTGGGGGAGATGTCCGGCAGGACAGAGGGGGGCGCGAAGGAACGCCAACCTGGTTCCATCCGCGACCGGGCTGGAGCGCTGCGCATCTTCTGAACGCGCAAGGGACGCTCTGAACCAATGCGGCAGAATAACCCCGAGGAAGCATAGCGATAAATTGAGAGAGGTCAGAGGGACAGCGCCCCCCTCTGCCCTGCCGGGCATCTCCCCCACAAGGGGGGAGATTGGCAGCTTCAGCGCCGTCCCTGCTATCGCCTATCTCCCAAACGCCAGCAGTATGTGCGATCGCCTACTTCAACAGCTTACAGCATGTTATTTATGCTGATAAAACAGGTTGCAACATGTAGTCTTGGAAATTCGGCCGGACCAGAAACCGCTTCCGTCGCTTGCCGGATTACCTCCGACCTTGCACACCCCACGAACCCATAGGCGCTTGAACGCAATGGTATTAATCTGCCATTAGGGAAGAGCTCCAGGGGACTTGGCAAGACATGGATTTCAACGCGGGCCATGGCTACCTGCTCATCGGCGGCCTCATCCTGATTGGCGCCGGGCTGCTGGTCCTGTCCTTGATCGTCAATCTTTGGGTGGCGCACAGCGTGCGCGACGATGTGCGCCATCGTGAAAAGCTGCTGGAATATTATCGCAACATCTTTTCCCAGCTCGGCGTCATCCTGATCGGCATCGGCATTTCCCTGTTCATCTTCTTTTTCCAGCAGAACTATCAGGACCAGCGCAGACGTGAGACGGAGCTACAGCAGGTTCTGGCCAAACTGGCGGCGCGCATTGCCCGCGGCAGCGCCGTCGCCGGATCGCTTGGCGAATTCGACGAACTGCTGGATCAAGGCGGCCCCTATGTCGGCCCGGAACTCGGCGGCAACAACGCCGCGGTCGGCGCCCAAGGCGCCGCGCTCGCCAAACAGGTCTCCCAGATCCTGCTGGTCGAGCGCGATGTCGATGTTCAGGGCTTCGATATTCTCAATCTGTCGCGCGATTTCGAATCGTCGTTCGTCGTCAATGAGCTCAACCCGACGCTGTGGTTCAACCTCGTGCGCGACGAGAGCGACATCAAATACGCCACAACGCAGATCGCGCTGGACTACAAGGACCTGCAGGACGCGATCGGCGGCGAGCCGGTCGAGGTCGCGGTCACCAATCCCGAAAAGCAGCGCAGGATCAAGCAGGAGGCGCTCGACATCTTCTATGACGCCGACTTGCTGCGCTGGCGCAGCAGGCGGTTTCTCGCCCGCGCCTGCTGGCTGTTCAGCCAGAGGCGCGGCTTCGTCAAGCTGGCGCCGGTCGAGGCGATCGAAGCCGACGCCAGATCGCATCAGGAATGGATCGATCGGGCAAAACCCGTCCTGACGCAGATGACGTCAGGCAGCGGCGATTGCTTCAAATTGCTCCAGTTCGGCCCGGCATCCTGAACCGGCCGCCCAGAGCATTTTGCAGCCAAGTGGATCACTTGGCGTCGCACAAATGCGGCCAAGACAAACAGATAGAGCGGGATGCACCGTTCAATCCAATATGCACCCCGCTCTATCTGTGGTTAATCGCCGACGCGCGCGAGCGTGCCGAGATGGTTGCCGTCGAGAAATTCCACCGTCATGGCCGACGCCTTGCCGTCTGGGCCGAGAACGAAGCTCACGCCGGACGGCGCGTCCGGCGTCTCGGCGTCCGGATAGGTCAGGAACATGTCGCGGTCGAAATGCTCCAGCGAATAGGACCGTGCGCCGCCCGGCCCGACCTTGAGCACAAGGCCGTCTCCTTCACCCGACACAACCGCATCACCGATGAAGTCATTGAAATAACGGCCCGTATAGACGCTGGCCGGCCTGGCAGCGCTTGCGGGAGACGGCGGCGCGGCATAGGTGGCCTTGGCCGCCGCGACCGCCGGGCCGAACAGGCTCGCATAGGCATCGTCCCATGCCTTGACCCAGTCCTTCTCGACCTTTCCGTCGAAGACCATATCGGCGAAGCTCTCGGACAGCCCTTCCGGCACGCCCGTCGGAAAGGCGTTGGCGACAATCACGATGCCAAGCTTCTCCTCGGGAAAGAGCGTCACCAGCGTGCGGGCGCCGACGCTGAAGGCGCCGGCATGGCCCCAGCTCAGGCCGTGCCGGCCGAATTCGACATTCCAGCCAAGGCCGTAGAAGGACTCGCTGCCTGAGACCGGGTTCCTGCCCCGCGTCATCAAGGGCACATGCGTCTCAGCCAGCGCGTCGGCGGCTATCAGCGGCTTGCCGTCATAGAGGCCGTTGCCGAGCACCAGGCGCACCCATTGCGAGAGATCGCGTGCCGTGGAGCTGACACCGCCCGCCGGCGCCTGCGCATCCGCATCGCGCTTGATCTTCGCGGCCCAGACGCCATCGGCCTTGACGTGCAGTTCGGCGCGGTTGGCGTGCTTGAGGAAGTCCGCGTAACGCGAGCTGGTCGAGGCCATTCCCAGCGGACGGTAAAGCTTCTCCTCGGCGATTTCCTCCCAGGGCTTGCCTGTCGGCTTCGCCGCCGCCGTCGCGCCTTCGGTCAGGCCGAAATTGCTGTAGGAATAGCCGGCGCGAAAGCTCGACAATGGCGGCACGAAGCGAAGCCGGCGCAGGATCTCCGAGCGGTCGTAGCCAATGCTCTCGAGGTCGTCGCCGGCGGTGCCGGGAAGTCCGCTGCGGTGCGAGAACAGGTCGCGGACCGTCAGTTCGCTGGTCGGATAGGGACCGGCGAGCCGAAAGGCCGGATCAAGATCGGCGATCTTCGCGTCCCACGAAACGATGCCCTCGCTGACCAGCGCCGCCACGATCGTGGCCGAGACCGGCTTGGACAGCGAGGCTATCTGGAACACAGTGTCGGCGTCGACCGTCTCCGGCTTGCCGGCCTCGCGATGCCCGAACCCCTTGAGGAAGACCACCTTGTCGTCATGGACGACGCCGATGGCGAGACCAGGCACCCCGCCATCCGCGACGACGCCTTCGGCGAGCGCTTCGAGCTTCGAAAGCGCGGCGGCCATGCGATCGGGCGCGATGTCGTCGGCCGACGCCGCATAAGGCCAAAGCCCCACGACGGCGGTGAAGGCCCAAATCCGCCAAGGGCGGAGAGTCCGGTTCAGTCGCATGATCGAGCCCCTCGGATCGCCTGCATGCACACGGCCATGCCCGGGCCTGACGCAGGGGAACCTAGCCTGACAACCGGCTTGCGATCCGTCAATGGATGCCATGGCCAACGCGTTGTGGCCGATGCATCAACTCACCCCGAACACATGCGTCAGCATGGCCATGGTGACAGCCGCCTGGAGCGTAATCGAGGCCGTGCGCGGCCAGTTGTAGCGGATCAGCTCGTCGATCGTCTCGTCGTTCTTGCCGGTCTTTTCGAGGACGCCATGCCGCGGGATTTCGAGCAGAACCGTCACCAGCAGCCCGGCAATGCCGAGCGCGATGTTGGCGGCCGTCATCCACGCCGGCACCACCGGTCCGTAAAAGGCCAGCGCGATCGGCAGCAGGAAGCTGGCGAAGCCGGGCAGGATGATCGGCAGCGGGATGCGGCTCGAATAGAAGCGGTGGTAGCGCACATAGTCCGGCGCGCCGACCTTGGCGAAGAGCGGATAGACGACGATCTGGATGAGCCAGATCTGGCCCAGCCCCCAGAACGAGATCACCGCCCAGGTCAGGAGATAGAGTTCAGCTTGCATGGCAAAATTCCATTCGAAGAAATTGTCAGAGCGTGCGTTTGTATGCGGTGACCAGGATGTCCTCGCTGGCGGAATCGATATTGAGGATGTCCGAGGCCCACAAATCATATTGCGGGCAGCGCCCGAAGCTGAGCGCCCGATAGAGGGCGACGGCATGCTTCATGAACTCCGCGGTGTGCAGGCCGATGGTCCCATGACCCTCCCGGCGCGCGCGCTCGATGCAATATTCGATCAGGCTGCGGCCAAAGCCACGCCCGCGTGCTGACGGATGCACGGCGAGCGTGCGGATGCCTGCCCAGCCCGCCGGCAGTCCGAGCCCTTCGTCACCAGCCTTCGGATAGTAGACGACGCTGCCGACGACCTTGCCGGCGCTTTCAAGCACCATGATGTCGCCGCGGCCCTTGTGCTGGTCGAGATCGGCGGAGAGGGCGATATATCTAGAGAGCGCCCGGTCCGGGATCGCGCCCCGATAGGTCTCGAACGCTGTCGCGATGATGACCGAAAGGTCCGGAAGTTCCTTGCCGGTTGCCGGCCTGATGACGGTGGTGTTCTTCTCAAGCATGCGTAGGTCAAGCATGTCTAGGTTCCTCGTCTGTGTTTTCAGTTCTGGGTAAGCCTCGGCTTGATGAGCTCGAAGAGCCGCCAGGCGTTGATCGGCAGCAGCGTCAGCTCCATCAGGATGAGCGGCAGGCTGCCGATCAGCGTGCCATAGGCCAAGAAGGCCAGGCAGCTCATGAGCGCCGCAACGCGCAGCCAGAGCATTTCCTTCATCGAATAGGTGAGCACGGTGAACAGGCTTCCGAGGAAGCCGATCGCTTCGATCCACATGTCGCATCTCTTGTGTTGTTCGGGGTCGCACGCCGCCGGGCCAAGCGGTCCTGCATCGGACGTTGGCGCTCCTATCGGCGTTTGTTGTTCCTGAATCCAGTGACATGATTTCAGCGATATGCTGAACTAAATTGATCTATCCGCCATGGGCGCTCGGCCGAGCGGCGAACCCCAAGGCGTCGCCCTGGCCGGCCGCGACATTCAAGTCGCGGCCAGCGGCACAGGCTCGGACGCGTTCGTCCGTTAATGATCCATCGATCGGTTGGAGCGTTTCCGGGCCAGCGCGGTCCGTCTCAGCCTGGCTGGCCGAACGCCTCCGCCAGCACTTGCGGCGGCAGCTTTTGCGCCAGCGCGCCGGCGAGTTTGGTCTCGAGATCGCGCAGCAGCAGGAGCGCCTCGCCCTACCCCCGCAACCCTGGCGCTTCCTGCCCGGTGCGCTCGACATACTCCGTATAGCCGCCGCCATAGGTGTGGATGCCTTGGGGCGTCAGCTCCAGCACGCGGTTCGACAGCGCCGCCAGAAAATGCCGGTCGTGCGAGACGAACAGCATGGTGCCTTCGTACTGCGACAGCGCCGTGATCAGCATCTCCTTGGTGGCGATGTCGAGATGGTTGGTCGGCTCATCCAGCACCAGGAGGTTGGGCGGATCGAACAGCATCAGCGCCATCACCAGCCTGGCCTTCTCGCCGCCTGACAGCACCCGGCATTTCTTCTCGATCTCGTCGCCGGAAAAGCCGAAGCAGCCGGCGAGCGCCCGAAGCGGCGCCTGGCCTGCCTGCGGAAAGGCATCCTCCAGCGTCTGGAACACGGTGCGCTCGCCCTCCAGCACTTCCATGGCATGCTGGGCGAAATAGCCCATCTTGACGCTCGGGCCGCGCGCCACCGTGCCATTGTCGGGTTCGGAAGCGCCGGCCACCAGCTTCAACAGCGTCGACTTGCCGGCGCCGTTGACGCCCATGATGCACCAGCGCTCGCGCCGGCGCACCTGGAAGTCCAGCCCGGCATAGATGGTGCGGCTGCCATAGCCCTTGTGCACATTCTTCAGCGTCACCACGTCCTCGCCGCAACGCGGCGCCGGCTGGAACTCGAAATTCACGATCTGGCGGCGCTTCGGCGGCTCGACGCGGTCGATCTTGTCCAGCTTCTTCACCCGGCTCTGCACCTGGGCGGCATGCGAGGCCCGCGCCTTGAAACGCTCGATGAAGGCGATCTCCTTGGCCAGCATCGCCTGCTGGCGCTCGAACTGTGCCTGCAGCTGCTTGTCGGCGATCGCCCGCTGCTGCTGGTAGAACTCGTAGTTGCCGGAATAGGCAGTCAGCGAACCGGCGTCGATCTCCACCACCTTGTTGACGATGCGGTTCATGAACTCGCGGTCGTGCGAGGTCATCAGCAGCGCGCCCTCATAGCCTTTCAGGAACTGCTCCAGCCAGATCAGACTTTCGAGATCGAGATGGTTGCTCGGCTCGTCGAGCAGCATGACGTCGGGCCGCATCAACAGGATGCGCGCCAGTGCCACCCGCATCTTCCAGCCGCCGGAGAGTTTTCCCACGTCTCCGTCCATCATCTCCTGCGAAAAACCGAGGCCGTCGAGCACTTCGCGGGCACGGCCGTCCAGAGCATAGCCGTCGAGCTCCTCGAAGCGGTGCTGCGCCTCGCCATATCTGGCGATGATGTCGTCCATCTCATCGGCCTGGTCGGGGTCGCCCATGGCGTGCTCGAGCTCACGCATCTCGGCCGCCACCGCGCTCACCGGCCCGGCGCCGTTCATCACTTCGGCCACCGCGCTCAGGCCCGCCATGTCGCCGACATCCTGGCTGAAATAACCGATGGTGACGCCGCGATCGACCGACACCTGGCCCTCGTCGGGCTGCTCCTGCCCATTGATCATGCGAAACAGCGTCGTCTTGCCGGCGCCGTTGGGGCCGACCAGCCCGACCTTCTCGCCCTTCTGCAAGGCGGCGGTGGCCTCGATGAAGACGATCTGCCTGCCGTTCTGCTTGCTGATGCTTTCCAGTCGAATCATGCTTTTCCAGGAATGTTGAGGGATTTTCCCGGAGCCCATACGCGATCGGCCGCGCCAGAGGAAGCGCGCGGATCATGAGCGTCTGCGCCAAATCGCCCGAACCTGAAAGGTCAGCCGCCAGTCAGCGCCTTCGTCGTCACCAGATTGACGCCGGCATCGGCGAAGGCGGCATTGTGCCGGGCGATGATCCGCGGCGCGGTCTCGCTGGCGCTGTCCATTGTGCTATGAGCATCGGAAACCACGGTAACGCCCAAGCCCACCGCGAAGGCGCCCTTGACCGTCGCGGCCACGCAAAAATCGCTCTGCGCGCCGATGAGAACGACCTCGCCGGCGCCCTGCCCGGCCACCCATTCGCCAAGTGCCGCATTGCTGAAGGCGTCGCCCACGCTCTTGGCAAAGGTCGGCTCGTCGCCGGCCTGGCCAAGCGCCGGCCACACCGGCCAACCCGGCTCGCCCGGCGCCAGCGGATCGCCCGCCGGCCCGTCATGCCTGACGAACGCAACCTTGCGCCCGCCGCGCCGTGCCCAGTCGATCAACGCGCGGGCCCGCGCGGCAATGCCTGGCGCATCATGGATCGGCGGCTCGGCGACGCCGTCGAACATGCCGGTCTGCAGGTCGATGACGATGAGCGGCGCGGTGGCTGCAGGGCTGGTCTCTGACATGGTCGCGAACATAGCGTGGGTGGAAAGCGGGTCAAGGATACGCGGCGCCGTCGACGCTGCCGATCTCCCTCCTTGTGGGGGAGATGTCCGGCAGGACAGAGGGGGGCGTGAAGGATCGCCGACCTATCGGTTCGCTTGTGACTAACGGAACAATCTGCGCAAGAGCAAAATCTTTGCCGCGGGACAGCGCCCCCCTCTGCCCTGCCGGGCATCTCCCCCACGAGGAGGGAGATTGCGCGCTCAGTCGGCAGCAACACCTCATTCAATCCCACCCGTCACGGCATAGGCTCCAGCGGCGCGCCCGTCATCCAGCCGCACGACAGCCGTGAGGATCGAGCCGTATGACCCGCGCCAGACACTGTGGATTCTCCGATGCTCGGCGGCTGGAACAAGCGCCCGACCGCTGAAACGCGCGCCGGTTCGCCGCAGGTCGATGGTCTCGCCATTGACATGGACTTTGACGCTCGCGACTCTGGCCTCAGCCGGATCGCCGTGCAGGTCGAGCGTGATGGCAGGCTTTCGGCGGTCACGGCCGTCAATGGCGCTTCCGGCCCAATCGGCCCCGCAGGCTGATCTCGGGCGGCCAGAACCGGATCATCGCTTTCCTGGGCAACAGGCATGTGGCGTCCGCCCGCCCATGGTTGACATTAGGCGGAAGCCAGACATTATCCGGTCGGGATATTTTGGAGAGTTTGAGCATGAAAAAGATTTATGAGAAGCCGACACTTGTCAAAAAGGGCAGGCTCTCGGCGGTCACGGCCGACAACAGCGCTTCGGGTCCCGTCAACGGCGCCGGAGCCTGATCTGGCCCCGCCAGGATCATCCGGCATTTTGGAGGGTTCGGCATGAGAAAAAGCTATGAGAAGCCGACGCTTGTCAAGAAGGACAGGCTTTCGGCGATCACCGCCAATGGCTCGCTTTCAAGCCCCATAGACGGCTGATCAGAGGATCAGGATCAGATCGTCCAGCACGAGCTGCCAGTGATGCTTCGTCGAGAGGCGAACGCGCGTTACTGATTTGAGCATCGGCGCATAATGCACCGGCGTGAGCGCCGACAGCACGATTTCGTCGCCGGCAATTTGTTGTTTGCCAAGCCAGCTTTCGATCACCGCCGTCTCTCCTTCGGACATCAACCATGCCGCGGTCAGCATCGCCGAGTGAAACCCGAAAGGGCGTTCGCGGCCGAATTCGGCCGGATGGCCGCTGCTGGTGTAGGCGATATGGGCTCCCGATATATTGCCGTTGACGTAGCCCTCGCTGTCCTTGACGTGGTCGCGCGACATGGCGTTGAGATTGCGCCAGTCGAGCCCTGAATGGCCAGAGGCTACCTTGCGCAGGCCGAGCGTGGTCACGTCGTCGAAGCCGATCGTGTGCAGCGCCGCATCGGGCGCGATGGAGCCGGGTGAGAGCAGGCCGAGATCGGTGGGGTAGGATGACAATACAAGGCGCCGGTCGAGCCCGCCACCGGATATCACCACTTCGTCGGCCCGATCCGCGAGATCGAAGCGGAAGGGAACGCCTGGCGCCAGCATCCGGCTTTCGAGAATCTGGCCACTGCCCGTCACCGACAGTGTAGTCTCAATCCCCGCCGACATTCTGCCTGTCAACCTGCGCCCGGGCACGAGACCGACCGGCTTCGGCAGGCTCTCGCCAACCAGGCCGACCAGCGATGCCGGCGCATCCGAAAGCCGCAACGACTGGTCCTGATTGGCGCTGCTGGCGCGCCAGCCCGGCGGGACCGAGACCGAAAACCGGTAGGTGCCGGGCGAGCGGATCGCGGCCCGGCGCCGGGTCGCCGACATCTTGAAGTTGGCGAAGCCGCCACCGTTGCTTCGCGCCGCCGCCATGAAGGCGCCCTGCCCGTCGAACAGCCGCACCACGATGCCGGCCATCGGCCGGTCGGCGAGCCCATATTTTCCGTCGCCATCGACATCCATGTAGACGAAGGACGAGTAGTTGAGCGTCGTGGTGGTACTCGGTCGCCAATCGGCGCGCACTGCATAGTCGTTCGCCGGATTGGCCCAGCGCCGCGCCTTTCGCCGAAGACGGGCTTGCCGCATCAGCCAGTAAAGAAACGCCAAGGCGGCGGCGAGGACGACCGCGGACGCGATCGTGATTTCGACCAGGCCGAAATCACCCATGGCGGCCAGACCCCGACAGCAATGCAGTGAATTCATTCGAGGGCGAGATGTCGATCATTGGAAACCTTTGGCTGGCGCTTTGCCGCAGCCTAGCTTGCGCGCTGGCCGCTGGACAGATGGCGCTGGATGAAGGCGCCGACACGGCGTGGTCGATGTTGCCCATCCTCCTCGGCTTGCTCGGGAGATCTCTGGGGCAATCCTTGCCAATTGGCAAACATGTGCTATATATTTGCCAGAAAGTGAGGTGCGTTATGCAGCTTCAGCCTATTGTCGTCACGCCTGCCGCGGTTGGCGCAACTGCCATTACCGAGGAGGAGGCCGGCGCCCTGGCGCGCACCACGGTCAATTTGTTCAAGGCCTGGTCTCTCACCGATGGCGAGGCCTGCATCCTTCTTGGCGGCATGTCGCCCCGCACCTGGGCACGCTGGAAGGAAGGGCTCATCGGCAGGATCGACCGCGATCTCAGGATGAGGATGGCGCACCTGATGGGCATCCACAAAGGCCTGCGCTATTTGTTCAGCGAGCCGTCGCGCGGCTATGCCTGGATCCGCAAGCCCAACGCCGCCTTGGGCGGCCAATCGGCGCTTGATCTCATGCTGCGCGGGGAAATGTCCGATCTTTCGGCAATGCGTGAATGGATCGATGCGGAACGCGGTGCATGGTGAGTGGACTTGCGATTCGTCGCCACGTTCTCTGGCAGCAGACCTTTCGCATCATCCGCTCCATCTACCCGCCGATCGATCTCTTCGAGGACATCGCCGATCCGCGCGACTGGGAGGCGCTTGCCGCGGTCGAGGAAAAGACCAATCCGCGCATCCGGCTTGAGATCGGCGACCTCGGCAAGGTTCCTGCCGCCAGACGGGTTTCCGGCCCGGGCGCCAGCCTGGTGATGGCGCCCTTCGTGCATTGCTCGACCCTGCGGCCGGGCCGCTTCTCGGACGGCAGCTACGGGATCTACTATGCCGGCGACAGCGAAGACGTCGCGCTGGCCGAAACCATCCATCACCACCAGAAATTCATGCTCGCGACGAAGGAGGAGCCGGGCTGGACCGCCGACTTCCGCGTGGTGATCGGCAGCGTCGACCGCGACCTCGACGATGTCGACGCGGTGCCCGGCGTGCTGGACCCGGACGACTACAGCGCCTCGCAAACGGAAGGACGCGGCCTGCGGGCGGCTGGAAGCGACGGTCTTAGCTGGGCCAGCGTGCGCCTGACTGGCGGACGCTGCATCGGCATCTTCTGGCCGGACGTCATCACCATCCCCATCCAGGGCCGCCACTACAGCTACCACTGGAACGGCGCCGGCGTGGATTTCGTGCGCCAGCTCGATACGGGGCGGGTGCTGGCGGTGAGTTAGTGAATGGTGAATGGTGAATGGTAGGTAGTGAGTAGTGAGTAGTGACATCCAGTGCCGCAACGACCACAGCCTATTCACTATTCACTATTCACTATTCACTATTCACTATTCACTATTCACTATTCACTATTCACTATTCACTATTCACTATTCACTATTCACCTCTTCAACTCCACCCACACCGGCGCATGGTCGCTGGCGCCGTCCTGTCCGCGCACGTCGCGGTCGATGCCGGCAGCAGTGAGGCGGCGCGCCAGCTTCTTCGACAGCAATATGTGATCCAGCCGCATGCCGGCGTCGCGTGGCCAGCGATTGCGGCGGTAATCCCAGAATGTGTAGAGCGTTTCCTTCGGGTATTTCTTGCGCAGCGCATCAAGCCAGCCCTGGTTGAGCAGACGCTGGAACGAAGCCCGGCTTTCCGGCTGCACCAGCGCGTTGTCATCGTAGGAGCGGGTCGGGTAGATGTCGCGCGGCTCGGGCACGATGTTATAGTCGCCGACCAGTGCCACCGGCAGGCCGGTGTCGAACAGCTCCGCGGCATGCGCTTCCAGCCTGTCGTGCCAGGCCAGCTTGTACTGGAATTTCGGTCCAGGCTGCGGATTGCCGTTCGGCGCATAGAGGCAGGCGATGACAATGCCGTTGACCGCAGCTTCGATGTAACGGCTTTGCTTGTCGGTGTCGTCGCCGGGCAGCGCATCGCGGGTCAGAATGGGTTCCGAACCGCGCGCGAGAATGGCGACGCCGTTCCAGGTCGGCTCGCCCTTCCACACCGCGCCATAGCCGGCATCCGCGAGTGCCGTACGCGGAAACTGCATGTCCCTCGCCTTGAGCTCCTGCAGGCAGACGACATCAGGTTTGGCCACAGTCAGCCACGCCAGCAGGTTTTGCAGCCTCACGTTGATGTTATTGATGTTGAAGGTGGCGATCTTCATCAGGCGCTTCAGCCGACGATCCTTCCCGTCCACGCCTTCACCGCCTCAGTGAGCGACTTCAGGTGATCGGCGGTGGAGAAGCCCGAAATGCTCTTGCGCGGCTTGAGGTCGTGGTCGCCGTCCTCCAGCCAGAGGATCTCGATGCTCTCCGAAAGATCGTAGGTCGCGACCTCGTCCGGCGTCCCGAACTCGTCGCGTGTGCCCTGGCAGATCAACGTTGGCGTCTTCAGCCCTGCCAGATGCTTGGTGCGCAACTGCGTCGGCTTGGCCGGCGGGTGGAAGGGATAGCCCAGACAGAGCAAGCCTGAGATTTCGCCCTTGGAAAACATCTCGTCGGCGATCATCGAGGCGACACGCCCGCCCATCGACTTGCCGCCGATGACGAGCGGTCCCGTCACGCCCTTCGCCCTGAGATCGGCGATCGCCTTGACATATTCCGGGTTCACCGTTTCGGCGCGCGGCGGCGGCTTGCGGTGACCGTAGCGGCGAGCGGCCATGTAGTGGAATTCGAAGCGCGCGACGCGAAAGCCTGCGTCAGCAAGTGCCTTCGCCGTCGCGGCCATCGAAGCCGAGTCCATCGGCGCGCCGGCGCCGTGGGCGAGCAGGATGGTGATGGCGGCGGTGTGGGGGCCGTCGAAGAGGAAGGTCGTCATGAGGCGCCCCACTTATGGAGGCTGCGTTCCGTCCCACCCCCCTCTGGCCTGCCGGCCATCTCCCCCGCAAGGGGGGAGATCGGCAGCTTCTGCGCGCCGCCCGGCTTCCAACATTGGCGATTGGCGAAAGCGATGGCGGCATCCGATCTCCCCCTTGCGGGGGAGATGGCCGGCAGGCCAGAGGGGGG
>NZ_CAAF010000071.1 GCF_000359125.1 Mesorhizobium sp. STM 4661
GGGGGGCGCTGTCCCTCCGGCCTGCAATCATTTTCACTGTCACGCCCTCGGGTCTGGTCCTGGTTCGAAAGAGGCAATGGCTGGCGTTCCTTCACGCCCCCCTCTGCCCTGCCGGGCATCTCCCCCACGAGGGGGGAGATCGGCCGCCTCACCCTTGTCAAAATTCTGCACACTTCTTGATGCTAGGAAGTCTCGCGGCGGGCCTTTGCAGGAGGCCAATGTGGCAATGACGGAAAGCCTACCCGGCGCCCTCAAGCGGCGGAGCAAACAGGTTGCAAAGCGGCTGATCGGCTATGATTCCCGCAACTGGTTGCGCATCAGGCAGATCGAGGCGTTCACCGCGTTCCTTGAAGCGGACAATCGCAAGTCCTCTCCGGTGATCGAGGTCTCGCCCGGCTGGAACCGCTACTGGAAGACGATGTGTTCCGACTACACCTCGGTCGACTTCCCCGACTTCGACATCTGCAAGGACCGCACCGACCGCCAATATCAGATCGTCATCGCCGACCAGGTGCTGGAGCATGTGCAGCGGCCGCTTGCGGCGGCGCGGAATATCCACGCCATGACCCAGCCGGGCGGCTGGGCGATGGCGGCCACGCCATTCCTGTTTCGGGTGCATGCCAGGCCGCACGACTATAACCGCTGGACCCCAGCCGGCCTGAAGCAGGTGCTGGTCGAAGGCGGTTTCACGGAGGCCGACATTGAAGTGTTCGGCTGGGGCAACAAAGCCTGCGCCAAAGCCCATATCGGCGGCCCCGTGCGCGCTTATGGCCTGTGGCGCGATTTGAGCAATGACGAGGAATACCCGCTGATGGTCTGGGCGTTCGCGCGGAAAAGATGAGACCTGGAACAACGCCGGTGCTTGAACACCCCCCTCTGGCCTGCCGGCCATCTCCCCCTCAAGGGGGGGAGATCGGATGTCGCGTCGGCTTTCGCCAACCATCAACGCTGGAAGACTGGCAAAAGGTAGAAACTGCCAATCTCCCCCCTTGAGGGGGAGATGTCCGGCAGGACAGAGGGGGGTCTACTTGGCGCTACCCTTGCCGCCTCTTCACCAACCGCGCCAGACGTCGCCAATACCACCAGGGCCAGCCGCCCCGGTTCCTGAACACCCGTTTCATCGCGCCCATGTCACACCCCCAAGAGCACGCGGCGCTGGCCGGTCAAATCGCCGGGCGCGAGATCGGTCTTCACCGTGCTCAGCGTGCCCTGGCGCTGCTCGAGCTCAGCCCGAAGCGCCGCCTCGCGCGCCTGCACGTCCTTGTCGGCGATGGTCGGTGTCGATGGCAGCGGCTTCAACGCGGGTGGTTTTTGAAACAGGCACATGGTTCCAGCTTTCTCTTGTCCAGTCGAAGAGGATGAAGGTTTCGCCGTTCCTGCCATATCCAGGCAGACGGCAGCGTTCAGTGGCGCCCAGCCGGCCGAGCCAGCGCAGCGCCAGTTCATTGGCGGCCAGCGCCCGTGCCTCGACCCGCCAGGCGCCGCGCGCCGCAACTTGCGGCCCGAGCACCTCATGGAAGAAGCGCGTAATCCCCGGCACGCAGCGCTTCATGCGGCGCGTGCCCCAGCTCCAGGCGATCCACAGCCCGCCGCGCTGCTCGGCGGCGCCAAACCCGGCTTCCGGATTGCCGTCCAGCTCGGCGACATAGGCAAAGCCTTGCAGCGCCGTCAGCGCCAGCAGCGCCGGCGACCACTGGTCGAACTGGCAGTCGATTTCGGCGCGGTCTTCGGGGCGGAGGTTGGCGGCGATGTAGGAGAGGTCGCGCAGGGTCGCGGAGATGATACGGAGGGTCATGCGTATCCTTCGTCATCCCGGTGCGAGCCCGGCGCTGCGGAGACCCTCGGGATCTTGCCATCGCAGTTGTCGAAAAATGCCGTTGCCGCTTCCGCGGTGCTTGCCACAACCAAACTGACGCTATAATATTAAGATACAACCATGAGAGGTATCGCTGAGGTCGCTCATTCTCGCCGTAGTGGCAGTGTTCACGTTGCCATTTAGGGCGGCTCGGTCGGAGAAGCCCGTCCTTCTCTCGATCTAGGGTATTGGCCGAAGCATGCGTGGCTGAAACTTTGGAAAACGGCCCTGATAATCGGGGAATACAGGTGAATTTAGAAATGGTCTCACTTCGTTTTCATACTCTAGCCACTCGCCGAATTGCTTTCTGAAATCAATCATCCCGTCTATCAAAGACTGTACGTAGGCTCTTGGGGCCTGATCAACGAGCCTGGATTGGAGAGTATAAAGCTTCTCGACCAGCGTATTCTTTTTCAGTGGGGCTTTAGGATTATAGATCCCATTGAGCGCGTTTAGGTCGGGGCTGTATGGAGGTTTCTTAGGACCGTCTGGGAATAGGCCCCAGGGCCTGAAAAATAATTGTCAAGAAGATCGACAGCGAAACGCCGAGCGTCCTCTGGACTGATAGAAACCCCGCGGGTGCCAATGGGAGGTAGCCCCTGTCTTTCGATTGACCCCATAACATTGCTCCGTAAGTCAGCTAAATTCGTGATATTCTTCGGTGGATTCTAAAATGCGCCCAATCTCAATTTTCGTTATTTCCGTCACGGCTCTTATTCCCGTCATGGCTGCGCCGGTTTTTGGCAAAGAACCATCAGAGAGCAATTATTCTATAAAATTTGTGCTCAAAATGAGTGATGGGAAATATTTTGGTGGAGTCGGGACTTGCAAAAAGAACAGCGACTGTGGCGTGGAGTTTGAAGGAAAATTTCAAATTAATATCATCGAATATAAAGAGAGTTACAGGCTATCTATATATAATTTTGGTAGTGATATGTCATTGCTGCGATGCTGCTCTGTTGAGAACAGGACCGAGAGCATAATGCTTGATCACAAGAAAAATAGAAATACAATAAAGCTATACTACTTGGTTGGAAGAGATTTAGTTTATGTAGTACCAAAGAAATATGGAGATTTATTCTTAATTGTTTCAGATAACCATTAATGACATCAATGTAAGAGAACTTAGGAGGCCCGCCGAAACCGATCTCAATGCATTCTACACCGTCCGGACCGATGACGGCGACGAAACGCGATTCACTCTTAAAGACATAGGCTGCGCTCTTTGAGCGATGTTTACCCTCCCCCGCAGCCGGTTCCGATGCACGTCATCCCTGATTCTTTCATGAGCCTGCGGATGACCAAATAAACGATCCGCTCCTTCTGTGCTTCACTGAGCCCTCCGTTGGGCATTCGTCGATGGCATAGTTGGCTGCGACTTCCGGGTTGCCCATCTTGCGTGCCTTGCTTAGAACGCAGGAAAATGTCTTCCATTCTTTCTTGGAGAGGGTAATTGCCGCCGTGGGCGCGGCATAAACAAGGCCGAGGAAAAGACAGACGGACAGGACCAATCGCATTGATTGCAGACCTCTTGAACTAAGGAAGATAGAATGTGCATCGCCATCTCCTGATTAAGGCTCAGAAGGATGGTAGTCTGTAACCGTAGTGCGCAATTGCAATCCTAACAAATCAATTAAGTATCAGAATGGAGGACTATTAAATATCAGAACTGAAAATATAAATA
This sequence comes from Mesorhizobium sp. STM 4661, assembly GCF_000359125.1. Taxonomy (GTDB): domain Bacteria; phylum Pseudomonadota; class Alphaproteobacteria; order Rhizobiales; family Rhizobiaceae; genus Mesorhizobium. The sequence continues at coordinate 3,540 of NZ_CAAF010000071.1, forward strand.
ACATATACATAGCCCAAAATCCAGGGACGCTAAGCACCACAGCACCGAAAAGAACCATGATCCGCCGATCCAGACTAATACTTTTAGATGTCACGCCAACTATTGCCAATGCGACTGCAAATGCGAACGATATAATTCCAAAAAAAACAGTAAATAACATCGGGCATCTCAAGAATTAGCGCGAACTACGGTCTCGGTAGGGCGCCGATGGGGGGCTTACTCCAGCGCGCACTACCATTGGCCAAATGACATTGTATTCTCGAAATGCGCCCGTCCAACGGCTGATTGTGCACCATCGTAAGCCTTTTGCGCGTCATTGCGAGCCGCCACAGAAACAGCAATCTTACCCTCAAAAACTGTCAATGCGTTCATAGCATACCTTACCGCCCTGTCGCGCTCGCTGTCAGTTCCTAAGTCCGGATCTTCCAAGTGAACCATATTTTTGAGGTATGTTTTCAACGACGCTACAAGTTTCTTATCAGCAGCGATTGTATCGTCCAACGTGATCGCGTCGCGATAGTCCGCGTCATGTTGCTTGTAGAATCCGTCCTGAACGTCAACTGGCGGCAGTTCAAAGTCGCCACCCCAGGCCCCGTCAGTCCAGCCAGGCCCGCCGTAGTTGCCATAGGTAGGCACATTTCTGTTGAAGATATCGGATAAACTTAGGGCCTCGCCGCCACGCTGTTGATTTGATGGTTCGCTATCGTCAGCCAGTCGTTCCTCCCATGCGCTTACGGCCATGGGATCAACCACTGCCGCCCGAAGCGACCTGTTGGCCGTATTGTCGGCAACCTTGGATACGCTGGCCTGAAGCAAGTGATCGAGCACTGCCTGGCGTTGCTCGGGAGGCGTTGCGATGAACATATTACGCAATGCCGCATCCTTGTCCCGTGGTGGTCGATTCTGATCTTGGAGCGTGTCGACAACCCATTCCGCCACGGAATTCGGCAGCGGCTGTATGACCTCAAAGCCCATCTGCTGCTGGGCGGCGATGGAGCCTATGATCGCCGCTTGATAGCCTTCCGGCTTCGACAGATTGTTCCAGGCAGCATCGAGCTTCGCGAAAGCCTTGCGAACATAGCCGCCCGGATCGCCTTGCCTTGCTTTGAACACCAGATCTGCGGCCGTAGCGATGGCGTCGTACCGCGCCTTGTCCTCCTCCGGCGTTGCACTATCCGCCGCCGGGTCGGCATCCCTGACAATGGCCCGCACCGCGTTGTTCGGCACATCGCGCATGTCGTGGAATTGACGGCTGACATCGACCGCTCGGTTGAATAGCTGAAAGCGCCTGACGCCTTCCGTGGCGCCATAAAGAGCGACGAACTGTTCCAGGGGTGGGAAGCGGACCGTCATAGGCTCCGGTATCTTTTATGGCTTCAGGTGCATTCTGTTCGGCAAGACTGATGTTGGCGCGTGTTTCCACCTGTCGTGCCGCATCGGCGGCGCGGGCCAGCCGGACCAAGGCCAGCCGTTCTTCGGGCGCAATGTCGTCTTGAAACGTCTGCGCTATTCGCTCTTCCGGGGTCAGCTGCCCGACGCGGTTGCCCTTCGAGCCCGTGGGGCTTGCAGCGTCTTGCCTCGGCTCGCCACCAACCTCGGCGATATCGTCCTTAGTCCTATCGCTGGGTTGTGTCGCACCGAGCATTTCGGCGGCGCGTTTCGGGTCCAGGGCGATCGTCGCCAGCATCAACGCCTTGGCCGTGTTGCTCCGCCAGGCAACTTCCGCTGCTTGTCTGGCAAGCGGGTTGCCGATCTTGGCGATCAGGTCGAGGCCGTGCTGTCGGATCGCCTCGAAGTTCGCGGTATCGTTAGGGTCGCTCTGTGCGATGGAGTTGGTGGAGATATTCTCGACCTTGGTCCACTGGTCCTGCTCGTACTCGTCGCGGCGCGCCTGCTGCCGCGCCGCCATGCGCTCGGAACCCGCCGCGCGGATTGTCTCCTTCTGCCTGGCGAAATTGGCGCGTTGGCTTTCGGGTATTTTCGGCAGGGCATCGTCGAACAGCGTGTCGAACAGGCCGGGCTTCACCACTCGGCTGCCGCGCGGATCGACCTGGCCGTACATGGCATCATGCAGGCCGGCGCCATCGGGCGCTGCGTTGGCCGCCACATCGGCCTCGGCTCGGGCGATCTGGTCCATCATCTTGCGGCGGGCAATTTCGGCGTCGAACGCCTCCTGCTGCTCTTTGCGCTGTTGAAAGCGCTCGGCGACGGCCGAAAGCTCGCCGCCCAGGCCTTGCATGGCGCCGCCGATTGGCGATCCCTGCGGATATTGCACCGCGTTGCCGGTATCGATCCGGCGCTGAGCAAGCTGGAGAGGAATAGTCGCCATCTAATTGTTTCCTGCCCAACTGGTTCTGAACAAAGCGGGTCGCTCCGCTGGAGATCACGGCATGGCTGATCGCATTGCATGCTGGTCGCCGCATTCGCGGGCTTTGTCGGATCGAAGATTTTTGGAGAGACAGTGGAGTTGCCGGCGTTGCGGATCACCGCCGCCAGAGCGCCGTGAACTCAACCGAAAAATGCCGCGTCGCAAAATTTCGCGCCGCCGCGACGCTCGACGTGGTCAAGCCCGAGAATGACGATGCGGGAAACGCGTCGAACTTACCGAAAAGCCCCCAGCGGGTCACTCTGCCCCACCGAGTGTTTGCGCGCTGCCCGAAACTCCGCCGGATCCACCACCGCTTCCCTGAGCATCATCACGCCGTATCGCGTCGCGGCCATCAAATCGTCGCGCAGCTTCACCACCTGGCCATCCCTGCGGTGATAGAGCCGAAATTCCTCGAACCAGGGCAGAAGCGTCGAGAACACCTTGAAGCGGCCGGATTGCATGCGGTCCAGCATCTCCATCAGCCCGGCCTCGACCGAGACCGAGCCGTCGGCGAATTGCGCATGGCGGGTCAGCATGTTCAGCCCGTGCGCGGCATATTGTTTGGCCAGCGCCACGCCCGCACCCTCCAGCGTCTCGCGGCGGCCGTCGCGCGGCCAGGCCCAGGGCAGCCATTCGCCCCACGGCTTCAACGTCAGCGCCTGCATGGCCGGCGTCTGCTGCGACGCGCGGCAGGCTTTCGAGACATAGACGACATCGGCCTCCGTATCCCAGGCGACTTCGACCGCGGCCGATGGATGGTCCCAGCCGAAATCGAGCGCGCCGAGCCGCGGCCAGTAGCGCGGCAGGCGGAACGGCTCGCAGGCGACCAGCTCCTCGGCGATCGGAAAGATGCGGCCGGAACCCAGCACCGGAATGCCCTTGGCCCGCGCCTCGCGCTCATGCGTGGGATAGGCGGCGACGATCGCGGCGCGCTGCCCGGGCGAGTAGTGCCCGGCATCGTCGATGGTCATGAAGGTGACGTGGCGGGTCATTGATGGTTTCCGCTTGAATCATTTTGGCAAGCGCGGGGCGTAGAGTGTTGTTTGGGCGAGAGCTTTTCCATGCTGGCAGGACAG
>NZ_CAAF010000070.1 GCF_000359125.1 Mesorhizobium sp. STM 4661
CGGATGTCGCCATCGTTTTCGCCAATCACCAAAGTTGGAGAGCAAGCGAGGCGGCGAAGCTGCCAATCTCCCCCCTTGCGGGGAGATGACCGGCAGGCCAGAGGGGGGTGGGAAGAAACGCATGCCCGCGAATGGTGGCACTACACGCTCGAACACGAACCGTTTCCAAAGCAGCGCTTCGATTTTCCGATCGCCGCCGAATAGCCCACCGACTCGCACCCCTCCCGCACTCCTGCGCCTTGCCGAAGCGTTGGCTGTTTCTAGATAGATCGTCTGGGCTGGGAGCCCGCACGCCACCGCTGGAGGAAAATGTTTCCTCACGATGTGCAATACCGGCGAAAAATTGCTTCAGAGGGGCAAAAAAGGCAACGTTGAATGCATCTAATTTCTATCAATTCGGTAGAGTTCGGCCATTGTCAACGGAGGCGGAAATGACCAAACCTCATTTCAGGAAACTGCTCGGCGCGCTGGTCGCCACATCTGTCCAGTTCGGCACGCTCGGTTTCGCGTTTGCCGATACCACCATCCTCAATGTGTCCTACGATCCGACACGTGAGCTCTACAAGCAATTCGACGAGGCCTTCGCCGCGAAATGGAAAGCCGACACCGGCGAGACCGTCACCATCCAGCAGTCGCATGGCGGGTCGGGCGCCCAGGCCCGCGCCGTGATCGACGGCCTCGACGCCGACGTGGTGACGCTGGCGCTCGAAGGCGACATCAACGCCATCGTCACGAAATCAAAGAAGATCAATCCCGACTGGCGGACGAAATTCGAGAGCAATTCGGCACCCTATACCTCGACCATCATCTTCCTCGTCCGCAAGGGCAATCCGAAGGGCATCCACGACTGGGGCGATCTGGTCAAGGACGGCGTCCAGGTCATCACGCCAAACCCGAAGACCTCCGGGGGCGCGCGCTGGAACTATCTCGCGGCCTGGGCCTATGCCAACGCCCAGGATGGCGGTGACGAGGCCAAGACCAAGGAATTCGTCGGCAATCTCTTCGCCCATGTCCCGGTGCTCGATACCGGGGCGCGCGGCTCGACCGTGACCTTCGCGCAAAAGGGCCTGGGCGACGTGCTGCTGGCCTGGGAAAACGAGGCCTATCTGGCGCTCGACGAATTCGGCGCCGACAATTTCGACATCGTCTACCCGCCGACCTCGATCCTGGCCGAGCCGCCGGTCGCCGTGGTCGACGCCAATGTCGACGCCAAGGGTACGCGCAAAGTCGCCGAAGCCTATCTGAGCTACCTCTATTCCAAGGAAGGCCAGACGCTGATCGCCAAGAACCATTATCGCCCGTCGAAGCCCGATCTGGTGCCCCCGGAGGATCTTGCCAAACTGCCTGAGATCAAGCTGATCACCATCGACGATCCGCTTTTCGGCGGTTGGAAGAAGGCGCAGCCTTATCATTTCGGCGACGGTGGTATATTCGACCAGATCTACAAGCCGGCCCAGTAAGCTAAACTCTAGATCAGGACGACATGACCACAGCACCTGCCAAGGCGGGGTGGCGGTTCAGACAGCCGAGCGTCATTCCGGGTTTCGGATTGACGCTCGGCTTCTCGCTTGCCTACCTCACGCTCATCATCCTCATTCCCCTGTCGGGGCTGATCTGGCGATCGGCCGCGCTCGGCTGGGCCGACTTCTGGGCGATCGCCACCGACCGCCGCACCATCAACGCGCTTGAAATCAGCTTCGGCACCGCCTTCATCGCCGCCGCCGTCAATGTCGTGTTCGGCACGATCGTCGCCTGGGTGCTGGTCCGCTACAACTTTCCCGGCCGCCGCATCGTCGATGCCATGGTCGACCTGCCCTTCGCGCTGCCGACGGCAGTGGCCGGCATCGCGCTGACCACGCTCTACGCGCCGAACGGCTGGGTCGGCAGCCTGCTGGCGCCGCTCGGCATCAAGGTTGCCTATACGCCGCTCGGCATCGTCATTGCGCTGATCTTCATCGGCCTGCCCTTCGTCGTGCGCACCGTCCAGCCGATCATGGAGGAAATCGACAAGGAGGTGGAGGAAGCGGCGGCCACGCTTGGCGCCAACCGCTTTCAGATCATCTCCCGGGTGCTGTTTCCGGGCCTGGCGCCGGCCATCGTCACCGGCTTCGCGCTGGCCTTCGCGCGCGGCGTCGGCGAGTACGGCTCCGTCATCTTCATCGCCGGCAACCTGCCCTACAGATCCGAGATCGCGCCGCTGCTGATCGTCATCCGGCTGGAGGAATACAACTACGCCGCGGCGACCGCGATCGCGGCGATCATGCTCGGCCTGTCGTTCGTGATGCTGCTGGTCATCAACCTGGTGCAGTCGTGGAGCCGCAAGCGCTATGGCTGACCCGGTCATCAAATCCTACACGCCTCACCACGAAAGCCAGTCCGCGGCGGTGACCGAAAGCTTTGGGGCACGAAGCGTGCTGATGATCGTGGCTTTTGCCTTCCTCGGCATTTTCCTGCTTTTGCCGCTGATCATCGTCTTCAACGAAGCCTTTTCGAAGGGCGTCGGCGCCTATACGGAGGCGCTGGGCGACCCCGATACACGCTCGGCGATCCGCCTGACGCTGCTGGTGGCGGCGATCTCGGTGCCGCTCAACGTCATCTTCGGCATCTCGGCCGCCTGGGCGATCGCCAAGTTCGAATTCAAGGGCAAGGCCTTCCTGACCACGCTCATCGACCTGCCCTTTTCGGTCTCGCCTGTCATTTCCGGACTGGTCTATGTGCTTTTGTTCGGTGCACAGGGCCTGCTCGGCGGCTGGCTGAAGGCGCATGGCATCGTCATTCTGTTTGCCGTGCCGGGCATCGTGCTGGCCACCATCTTCGTCACCTTCCCCTTCGTCGCCCGCGAACTGATCCCGCTGATGCAGGAGCAAGGCAATGGTGACGAGGAGGCAGCCCTGTCGCTCGGCGCCAATGGCTGGCAGGCCTTCTGGTACGTGACGCTGCCCAACGTCAAATGGGGATTGCTCTACGGCGTGCTCTTGTGCAATGCCCGCGCCATGGGCGAGTTCGGCGCGGTGTCGGTCGTGTCGGGCCACATACGCGGGTTGACCAACACCATGCCGCTGCATGTCGAAATCCTCTATAACGAGTACAACGCCGTCGGCGCCTTTGCCGTCGCATCGCTGCTTGCCGGCCTGGCGCTGGTGACGCTGGTCTTGAAAACACTTCTCGAGATGCGCTACGGCGCCGAGATCGCCGCGACGCGCGGACACTGACAAAATGCATGTCGCCCAAAAGTGGGAACCGGTTTTGGGACAACGACTTGCATCAACTACAAAGGGATTTGCATGGAAGTTCGCGTTGCCAACGTGCGCAAGGAGTTTGACCGGTTTCCGGCTCTTCGCGACGTTTCGTTGGACATCAAGTCCGGCGAACTGATCGCACTGCTTGGCCCCTCGGGCTCCGGCAAGACGACGCTGCTCAGGCTGATCGCCGGGCTCGAGCGGCCGACGAGGGGAAAAATCTTCTTCGGCGAGGAGGATGCCTCGCACAAGTCGATCCAGGAACGCAATGTCGGCTTCGTCTTCCAGCATTATGCGCTGTTTCGCCATATGACGGTTGCCGACAATATCGGCTTCGGCCTCAAGGTCCGGCATGGGCCGACACGCCCATCGGCGCAGGAAATCCGCCGCCGCGCCTCCGAGCTTCTCGACCTCGTCCAGCTTTCGGGCCTCGAAAAGCGCTATCCGGCGCAGCTTTCGGGTGGCCAGCGCCAGCGCGTGGCGCTGGCGCGCGCCATGGCGATCGAGCCGCGCGTGCTTTTGCTCGACGAGCCGTTCGGCGCGCTCGACGCCCAGGTGCGCCGGGAACTGCGTCGCTGGCTGCGCGATATCCATGACGCCACCGGCCATACCACCGTCTTCGTCACCCATGACCAGGAAGAGGCGCTGGAGCTTGCCGACCGCGTCGTGGTGATGAGCCAGGGCCGCATCGAGCAGGTCGGCACCGCCGATGAAATCTACGACACGCCGAACTCGCCCTTCGTCTACGGCTTCATCGGCGAATCGAGCTCGGTCCCGGTCAAGGTCGAGGATGGCCAGGTCTGGATCGCCGACCGCCCGATCGGGCTCTCCGCGCCGCAGGCGCCGGAAGGGCAAGCGACGCTTTTCTTTCGCCCGCACGATGTCGAATTGGTGGATGGCTGCAGCGGCTGCATCGCCGGCACGGTCGCCGCCAGCCGCCGTGTCGCCGGCACCAGGCGCGTGGAACTCGAAATCGGCGGCGACCGCCAGCGCGTCGAGATCGAGCTGCCCGTCGACCATCCGGCGGCGCAGAAAAGCCGCGTGGCATTCCGGCCGCGGCGCTGGAAGCTTTTTCCTGCCGCTTGATCCAGGGCATTACGCCAACCAGTTTTCGACCATCAGACCCCTGATCCGGGTGAACTCTCCAGTGTTGGCCGTCACCAGCGTAGTGCCCAGGACACAGGCGTGGGCAGCAATGAAAAGGTCGTTGTGGCCGATGGTCTGACCCATGCCTTCCAGCTCGGCGCGAAGTGCGCCGTACTCCGCATCCACCGGCACATCGAGCGGCAAGACAGGAATCTCAGCCAGCAATTCCTCGACCTTCCCAAGCAGCTTGGCCGAGCCCTTCCTGCCGCAGCCATATCGCAGTTCCGAGGCGACCACGATGCTGGTGCACACGGCGGCGTCTCCCTCTCGCGCCATTGCCCTTGCGGCTCTGCCAGCCGGGTTTCGGATCATGTCGCTGATAATGTTCGTATCCAGCATGAACCGCATTAAAAAATTTCCTCGGATTTGACAGGTGTATCGTTGATCTCGGGGAAGTCGTCCTCAGGACCGAGCGGCGGCTCTTTGGCCCATTGGGCAAGCAGCGCGGTGAGGCCGGCTTTGCGGACCGGCTCGATGACAAGGCGGTCGCCTTCACGGCTGATCAGGACCTTTTCGCCGGGGAGTTCGAACTCGACGGGAATGCGCACCGCCTGACTGCGGTTGTTGCGGAAAAGCTTCGCCTCTTTCGGCGGCGTTGTTGAATAGCGGTGCCGGGGCATGGCGAGGGCTCCTTTGTATATGCCATTTGTATATGCCATATAGCGCTTCGATGCAATCGTTTTCGCCTGCAATTGGCCGGCCCAGGAACGACTGTGCACGCGCACGACAAGACGCCCAGAAGACTCTGCTTGGAAGAAAATCCTACCAACCGGCTGTTTCGGCAACGGTTTTTCTAACGACGTCGCCATGGCTCCGCCTTGCATGCCTCGTCGCGTCGGGCACCGGCTGATTATTCTTGGGCATTCGATAAACGGCATTTTTCAAGGAGCCTGTTTTCATGAAGCGATTTTTGCTTGGCGTCGCCACTGCGGCCGGCCTGTTCCTCGCATCCTCCCAAGCCTGGTCGGCCGACAAATTGCTGAACGCTTCCTACGATGTCGGCCGCGAACTCTTCGCGCAGGTCAACAAGGCTTTCATCGCCGGACACCCCGGCGTCAGCATCGATCAGTCGCATGCCGGAACGTCGGCGCAAGCACGCGCCATCGCCGAGGGCCTCGGCGCCGATGTCGTTACTTTCAACCAGGTCACCGACATCGATTTCCTGGTCAAGAAGGGCCTCGTCTCCGCCGATTGGCAGAAGGATTTCCCTAACAACGCCTCGCCCTTCTATTCGCTGCCGTCCTTCCTGGTGCGCACCGGCAATCCCAAGCACATCAAGGACTGGAACGATCTCGTACGCGACGACGTCCAGGTGATCTTCCCCAACCCGAAGACCTCGGGCAATGCGCGCTACACCTATCTCGCCGCCACGGCCTACGCCAAGGAAGCCTTCAAGGGCGACGACGCCAAGGTGAAGGAGTTCGTGACCAAGCTGTTCAACAACGTGCCGATCTTCGATACTGGCGGGCGCGCTGCAACCACGACCTTCGTGCAGCGCGAGATCGGCGACGTGCTGATCACCTTCGAGTCGGAGACGCGCGGCATCCGCAAGGAGTATGGTGGGGACAAATTCGAGCAGGTGACGCCCTCGGTCAGCCTGTTGGCCGAGTTTCCGGTGGCGATCGTCGACACGGTCGCCGACGAGCACGGTACGCGCGATCTCGCCAAGACCTACCTCGACTTCCTCTATACGCCGGAGGGCCAGAACATCCTGGCCGAGAATGGCAACCGGGTTCGCGACCAAGCCGTCGCCTCCAAATACAAGGCTGAGTTTCCCGATGTCCGCCTGCTGACGGTGGAGGATGTCTTCGGCGGTTGGGACAAGGTGCAGGCCGAGCATTTTGCAGCCGGCGGGCTGCTCGACCAGACCTATGGCAGCCGCTAAGGTTTTCTATCCTCAAGCCAAGCAAAGAAAGCCGGCAGTTGGCCGGCTTTCTTTGTTTTTATGCCTGGAAATGCAGTTTCCGGGTCGCCTGCCGTCCAAAACGTTACAAAGAATCAACGCGTTTGTGTTTAACCTGCCATCCGACAGCTTGTTTTGCGCGAAACCGCACCGCGCGGTCAAAACGTCATGATTTGCACACAAACAACCGCCAGATGCGGGCGGTTGGGGTTTCATGAACTGAATCGGGCATGCTTACCAAAAAAGGCAAATACGGGCTCAAGGCCCTCGTGCATCTCTCCGGTCTGCCGGTCGGCCAGCTTGCATTCGTCAATGACATCGCGGTCGCCAACAACATCCCGAAGAAATTCCTGGATGCCATCCTGGGCGAATTGCGCAATGCCGGCTTCGTCCAGAGCCGCAAGGGCAAGGAAGGCGGTTATCGCCTCGCTCGGCCGGCCTCCGAGATCAAGATCGGCCATGTCGTGCGCGTCCTCGATGGACCGCTGGCGCCAATCCCTTGCGCCAGCCGCACCCAGTACCAGCGCTGCGAGGATTGCGACGAGGCGACCTGCCAGGTCCGGCACATGATGCTGGAAGTGCGGCAGGCGATCGCCGAGGTGCTGGACAATCGCAGCCTCGCCGCCATGCGCGACGCCGACAATGACGATTTTCCGGTCGAACTGACGTCACAGATATAGATCGATCGGATGAGGCTGCCGTGGTTCGCAAAATCAGGGAAAGCCGATCGGAAGAGACCATCCGCCGCCAGCTACCGCACTGAAATCATCGCCGACGTCATAGTGCCGGATCGCGCCGAGCCTGTCCGGTTCTTCAGCCGCAAACTCATCAGCCCGGCAAAACTGCGCCGTTTCTCCAACAAGGATTTTCGCGAAAGCCTGTTGTTCGGCTTCTATCTCGGTGTTGCGACAATACTGCCGGTCGCCTGGTGGGCGCCGATCTGCCGCTTTGTGTCAGGACTTCGGCTGAAGCGCCACATGCGCAAGGACTTTTCGCGCTACGCCGCCGCGACCCAGGCGGTGCTTGGCAAAGACATCGATGCAAAGAAGCTGTTCAGGGCCCTGCTCGCCGCGAACCACCGTCGGCGCCTGCTGCTTGCGGTGCATGTGGTCCGCACGCGCTGGTCGCCGACGATCCGGCTGGAAGGCCTGGAAGGCTTGCAAGCGGCGCTGAAACGCGGCCGAGGCGCCATCGTCTGGTGCGATCAGTTCACCGCCCAGACCATCATCGGCAAGCGGGCGCTGCATGAGGCCGGTGTCGAAGCCCATCAGGTGAGCGTCGACTTTCACGGCATCTCCGACACGACATTCGGCTTGCGATTCCTCAACCCGCCGCTGGTCGCCGTCGAAAACCGCTTCCTGAAAAGCCGGGTCGTTTTCGAACGCGGCGACGCCTATCAGGTGACAATCCGCATGCAGAAGATCCTGAAAGACAACGGCGTCGTCCTGATGACCAACAACATCCATGCCGGTTCGACCTTCGCCGAAGCCGGCATCGGGGAAAGCGGCTGGACCCATCTCGCCTCGGCGCCCGCGAATTTCGCTGCACGGGGCGGCACGGCGCTGTTTGCCATGTCGACCTTCGAGACGGTTCCGTTCCGCGAATATCGGGCCGCCATCAGCCCCGAACTGAGGCCGGCGCAATCGCAGCCGGCGCCGATTGTGCCCAAGACAAAGGAGATGGGTCCCAAGAACATGGCGTTGCAGGCGCACTACATCCTGCTCAAGCGCGACCGCCTGCTGGAGGCTCTGAAAGATCATCCCGAGCAGATGATGGTGTGGGCCAGCCACCAAAGGTTCACCGAGCGGTCGGGTGTCGTCGCAATCGACAATGATGCCGGCTCATGAGTTCGCCTCGCCAAGCAGGCTAACGGCAGAGGCTACAATGTCTCCGACCGGCCGCGTGGCGTCGAGCGTCAATGCCCGCTCGTCCGCTGCCGGCGCCTCAAGCGTGGCGAACTGGCTGTCGACCAGGCTCGCCGGCATGAAATGGCCCGGGCGGGAGCCGACACGCTGCTTTGCGGTCGCAGGATCGATTTCCAGATAGAGGAAAACGATGTCCTTGCAAAAACCGCGCAGGCGCTCGCGGTAACTGCGCTTCAATGCCGAACAGGCAGCGACGACACCCTGCCCGCTGGCGACCGATACAGCGATGCGCTGGCCGATCGCGTCGAGCCAGCCTTCGCGCAAGGCGTCGGTGAGCGGCTCGCCACGCGCCATACGCGCGACATTCTCGGGCGGGTGCAGCCTGTCGCCCTCGACGAAGGCGGCCCCCAGCACTGCTGCCAGCGCTTCGCCGACGGCGGATTTGCCGCAACCCGCGACGCCCATCGCCACGACGGCCGGCGCGGGCCGCATGGGGCCCCTCCGGACTTGTTCCGCCTTTTCGTTCACGATGCGGATCAGCGGCTTGCCGGCGCGCGGCCGTAGAGCAGCAGCATGGCGACGATGACGACGCCATAGATGATCTGCCGCCCCGCCTCCGGCATCTGCATGACGGAAAGGATGGATTGCAGCAGTGTGATCAGGATCACGCCCGCGACCGTGCCGAGATAGGAGCCGCGACCGCCAAGGATCGAGGTGCCGCCGAGCACCACCGCTGCGATCGACGGCAAGAGATAGGCATCGCCCATCGACTGCGCCGCCTTGGAGGCATAGCCGGCCAGAAGCACGCCGCCGAAAGCGGAGAGCCCGCCGGACACGGCAAAGGCGATCATCACCACCCGCCTTGTATCGATGCCTGAGAGGTAGGCGGCGCGCTCGCGGTTGCCTATGCCATAGACGGCGCGGCCGAAACCGGTGCGGGTCAGGACGAAAACCATCACTGCACCGATCAGCGCCCAGATGATGACCGCGTTCGGCAGTCCCGGAATGGCAAAGCCGGTCGCCAGATAGCGCATCGCTCCGGTTGCCGAGTCCTGCGGCGAGAACCCGCCCGTGTAGACCACCATCAGCCCTTGCGCGACGGCATTGGTGGCAAGCGTTATGATCATCGAGGGAATGCGCAGATAGGCGACGCCAATACCGTTGACGATGCCGATCAGCACACCGCAGAAGATACCGAACGGAATGGCCAGCGCCACCCCGGCCGAGCCATAGGCCGCCGCCGCGCAGGCCATCATGGCGCCGACAGCCACCGACCACGGCACCGACAGGTCGATCTGGCCGAGCAGGATGACCAGCATCATGCCGGTTGCGATGACGCCGAGAAACGAGGCCACCTTGAGCTGCTGCAGCAGATATTCGGGCGACAGGAAGCTGCGTGAGTAGAGACTGCCGACAAACAGCAGCAGCACGATGCAGGCAAAGGCGGTCAACACCGCCGGATCGGCGCGGCGAATGAATTTCGGCATGCGGCCGGCAATATCCCCGATCGTCGTCTCGCTCACAGGAACCACTCCAACCGGTTGCGGACCCGAAACAGGGCGAAGGCGCCGAGGCTGACCGCGATCAGCAGGATGACACCCTGGAACAGCGGCTGCCAGAGCGGATCGAAATCGAAGACGAACAGCAGGTCGCCGATGGTGCGGAAGGCGAGCGCGCCGAAGATCGCGCCGATGGCGCTGCCCTTGCCGCCGAACAGCGAAACGCCGCCGAGCACGACTGCGGCGATGGAAAACAGCGTGTAGGCATTGCCGCTGGCATAGGCGGCATCGCCGGTATAGGTGAAGAACGTCAGGAACAGCCCGCCGATCGCGGCAAGCAGACCGGCCAGCGCATAGGCGGCGAACTTGCCGCGGCGGATCGGCACGCCGGACATGTAGGCAGCCATCTCCGACGATCCGGCCGCGTAAGCCGCGCGGCCGAGCACCGAGCGGCTGAACGGTACCCAGACCAGGAGCACGACGGCCAGCAGCACCACCAGGCTCGCCGGCACCACGCCGAACAGGCGCCCGGTCAGCGCGTCGGCGAGATCCTCGTTGACCGAGCCGCCCGGAAAGGGCCTGAGCAGCAGTGCGATGCCAAAATAGACCGCACCCGTGGCGATGGTGGCGACAATCGGCTGAAGCCGTCCATAGATGACGATGGCGCCGTTGATCGCCCCGCACAGCAGTCCGGTACCAAGCACCGCGACGACCCCGAAGGCGGTTTCGATACCGGTGCCGATGACCAGCCACGAGGCCAGGCAATTGGTCAGCGTGAAGATCATGCCGATAGAAAGATCGATGCCGGCGGTGATCACCACCAGCGTCTGCGCCATGGCGATGAAGGCAAGCAGCACGCCCTTGTTCGAAGCCGTCTGCACGACATTGGCGGTGAAGCCCGCCGGATGGTTCGAGGTGTAGATGACGAACATGACGATGAAGATGCCGAAGGCGAGCAGCGTTCCGCGCTGCTCGGCAAGCCAGTAGCGCCAGTCTTTCACGCGTCTGCTCCCTGCTTCAGGCTGGTGTCATCGCCATGGATGTTGAGGGCGCTGGCGATCAGGGCCCGCTCGGTGATCTCGGCGCCGACCAGCTCGCGCTTGACGGCTCCGTCATAGAGCACCAGCACCCGGTCGCAGCAGCCGATCAGTTCGTCATAGTCGGTGGAGTAAAAGAGGATCGCCGCACCTTGATCGGCGAGCTTGCGCATCAGCTGATACAGTTCCTGCTTGGTGCCGACATCGATGCCGCGTGTCGGATCGTTGAGCAGGATGATGCGCGGCTGCCGCATCAGCCATTTGGCGATGACGACCTTCTGCTGGTTGCCGCCGGAAAGTGCTGCGACCGGAATATCGAGGCCTGCCGTCTTGATCGCCAGGAGACCGACCATGTCGTCGATCAGCCGCTGCTCGGCGGCGCGATCGATGACGCCGGCCCTGGACAGCCGGTCGAGTGCCGCGAAGGAGAGATTTTCGCGCACCGTCATCGGCAGCATCAGGCCTTCCGTCTTGCGGTCTTCCGGGATCAGCGCCATGCCGATCCGGTCGTCGCGCGCGGCGGTCGGACTGGCGATGGCCACCGGCTTGCCGTCGATCAATATCTGGCCGGACAGGCCGCGCAGCACGCCGAAGAAGGCGAGCAGCAATTCGCGCTGGCCCTGGCCGTCGAGACCGCCAAGGCCGACGACCTCGCCTGCGCCCACCGTGAGCGAGACATTGTCCAGCCGGTCGGTCCAGGAGAGCTTGCGGGCCTCCAGCACGGGAGCGGCGTCAGCCTGCGCACGCACCGGCTTCGGCGGGAAGATATGGCTGTATTCGCGGCCGATCATCAGCTCGACGACTTCGTTGTCGGTCTTCGAGCCTGCCGCATAGCTCGCGACATTGCCGCCGTTGCGAAACACCGTGCACTGGTCGGCAAGCTCGGCGATCTCGTTCATCCGGTGCGAGATGTAGAGCAGCGCCAACCCTTCCGAGCGCAGCCGCTTCAGCACGCCGAAGATCTTGGCGACGTCGGCCGCCGTCAGCGCCGAGGTCGCCTCGTCGAGGATCAGGATGCGCGGCTTCCTGGCCAGAGCCTTGGCGATCTCGACCATCTGCCTTCTTGAAAGAGGAAGATCCTTGACCAGCGCCAGCGGGTGGATGTCGGCGGCGCCCGCGCGCGCCAGCGCCTCCTCCGCGATGCGGCGCTGCGCCTTGCGGTCGATCATGCCGAAGCGCTGGGGCGGATCGGCAATGACGATGTTGTCGGCGACGCTGAGTTCGGGGACGAGCGACAGCTCCTGAAAGATGCAGACGATGCCGGCCTGGTTAGCGGCGGCCGGCGAGGCGAAGGTCACCTCGCTTCCGTCCAGCATCATGCGGCCTTCGTCGGGCGCGACGACGCCCGCCATGACCTTGATCAGTGTCGATTTGCCGGCGCCGTTTTCGCCGAGGATGGCGTGGATGCTGCCTGGCGTGACGGACAGCTCGGCCTTTTCCAGCGCCCGCACGCCGCCATAGCGCTTGGATATGCCTTCC
Organism: Mesorhizobium sp. STM 4661; assembly: GCF_000359125.1. Classification (GTDB taxonomy): domain Bacteria; phylum Pseudomonadota; class Alphaproteobacteria; order Rhizobiales; family Rhizobiaceae; genus Mesorhizobium. Next base: position 12,169 of record NZ_CAAF010000070.1, read on the forward strand.
ATGCGGAAGAGCGGAACCGCTCCGTCCATCGGCCCCTCCCAAGGCGCTTGTTCTTCGGGACCGGCGCCGCGGGGTGCTCCGCGGCGCCGAGCGATCAGTCTACTGGTTTTCCTTGCTCTGGCCCATGATTTCCTGCGCGGTGAAATTGATACCGCAGGTCGGGAACGAGTTACCGACGAAGAAATTGTCGGACTGGTCAGGGAAATAGTCCTGGCCTGCCTTGAAGTTCGGATCCTCGACGATCGCCAGCGGCAGCTTGACCGCTTGCGGGACGACCTGGCCTTCAAGTGCTGCGATCGCTGTCTTGATGGCAACCGCCACCTGCGCCGGGCCGGTACCGGCCGACGAGCACTTCAGCCCGTCCGCGGCAAACTTGGCGCAGAACTTGCGGAAGCCATTCTCGGTCTCGCCGCCGAACGGCACGAAGGGATGCTTGGCGTCGATCATCGCCTGCACGATGCCGGTATCGCCGCCCTGACCGGTGACGCCATCGAAGGGACCGTTGGTGGCGATGGCATCGGCCGAAGCCTTTTGCGCCACGCCGTCATCCCACTTGCCGACGACCTCGGTGACTTCCCACTTCTTGCCGGAAGCGTCGAGAACCTCATGGATGCCATTGTGGCGGTCGGTGTCGACCGATGTGCCGGCAACGCCGCGCACTTCGAGGATCTTGCCACCATTGGGCACATGCTTGATCAGCCAGTTGCCCCACAGCTCCCCGAGACCCTTCTGGTCGACATTGACGTTGATGGCGTCCTTGGTGTCGAGGATGTTGTCGAAGGCAACCAGCACGACGCCGGCTTCCTTGGCGCGCTTGATAACCGGCCCGAAGGCGGTGGGGTTCTGCGCGTTGACGACGATCGCGTCATAGCCGGAATCGATGAAATTGTTGATCGCCGAAATCTGGGCCGGCACGTCTTCGCCGGTCGAGACGACCTTGAATTCCTTCAGCTTCGCCGCGACGTCGGGCTGCGCCGCATAGGCCTTCGCCGTCTGCACCATCTGGATGCGCCAGGTGTTGGCGATATAGCCATTGGCGAGCGCGATGCGGTAAGGGCCTTCCTTCTTGGGGAACTTGAAGAACTGCGTATCGGCCGCCCATGGCGCGAAGCAGTCCGGCTCGGCCGCCGGCCCCTTGACGATTTCGGGATCGGCGATCGCCGACGAGCTCAACATGGCGAATGCAGCGGCGGCAACGATGCCACCAACAAGTGACTTGATCATCGATATTCCTCCCAGTTGCAGTTCTGATTGTTGTTAACAGCCATGACAGTTCACGCGTCTGACCAGGCACCTCCCGCCTTGCCGTCGCGCTCTTGAGGTGGGCCGGTTGCCGGCCCGACATCCTCTCCTTGTGATCCCGCAAGCAGCAACAAAAACTATCATATTATACATAATAAACAAGTATCAGCTGTCGCTTATGTATAATAAACAGGCTTTGGGCCCCATCGCGATTTTGTGCCGACGCTGGATGGTAGCGCTACCATGACGGCGTGTAAAGGATCATTGTGCTATATCCGGAAAGCGTCAGCGCGCCGTGCTCTCGCGCCGAATAAGCTCGAAGCCGAGGTCGACCACCCGCTGCTCCGGCCGTTTCCCCGCAATCGCCGCCAGGGCCATGGCGACCGAGCGTCGGCCGATTTCATAGCGGTAGGTGCGGATGCTGGTAATTGATGGGAACGCAGACTGCATCATGTCGAGATCGTTGAAGCCGACGATGCCGATGGTCTTCGGCACGGCGATCGCAGCGCGGTGGCACTCGAACAGTACACCGAGCGCGATATCGTCGTTGTTGCAGAAGACGCCGTCGAGCGCCGGCATCTTGGCCAACGCGTCACGGAATAATTCGCGCCCGAGCGTCACGCTCGACAACACTGGCGTGGTGGTGACCAGCCGTGCATCGAACAGGCCGGCAGCTTCCATTGCCGCGCGATAGCCGGCGAGACGCCGCTGCGATCGCGGGTCCATGCGCGCACCGATGAAACCGATCCGCCTGTAACCCGCCTCGATCAGATGCTCCGTCGCCGTGCGTCCGCCGTCGAGATGCGAGAAACCGACCAGCATGTCGACAGGATCGGGTCCGGTTTCCATGACCTGCACCACCGGGCAGCCGGCTGTCTCCAGCAATTTTCGCGCGGTCGGCGTCTGGTCGATGCCGGCCACGATCAGGGCTGCCGGGCGCTGCGAGCCAAACACCTGCAACAGCCGTTCTTCCTCGAGGCCGGAATAATGCGTGTTGCCGAGCTGGACGCGGAATGGGCCATCCGACAGGCTGTCATAGATGCCGCGCACCACTTCGGCGAAGACGTTATTGGTGAGCGACGGCACCAGAACGCCGAATACCTCGGCGCGCGCCGAGGCCAGAGCGCGTGCATTCGGATCGGGTACATAGCCGAGTTCGTCGACGGCAGCCCGGATCTGACGCCGCAGATCCTCCGAGACACGTTCCGGATCGCGCAAGGCGCGCGACACGGTGATGGCGCCGACGCCGGCCTTGCGCGCGACATCGGCGATAGTGGGGCGGCCGCCGCCACGGCGCGAGCGCGGCTTGATCATGGCCTTGTTCCCGGCACTGCGCCTTTGCCAACGCACCGTCGCGGCCTTGTCGCCATGCTCATCCGGCTTCCTCGCCACATTTTGTCGGCTTGGCGTCGCGCAGCCTCTGTCCGTTGTCAAGCCGACGGTCCGTGGCGACTTTCACGCCCGGACGGCTGGCTTCAACTCCTCAGGCCATCGCCATCGCGCTGCGGCGCGCCTTCCACATCAGAAGCCCGACGGCCACCAGGTTCACTAGGTTCCAGGCGGTGCCGTTCAGGAAGGCGGCGGCGTAGGAGCCAGTGAGGTCGTAGATCCAGCCCGACATCCAGCCGCCGACCGCCATGCCGAAGATGGTCGCCATCATGACGATGCCGACACGCTGGCCGGCCTCCTTGGCTGGCATGTAGTCGCGCACGATGATCGCATAGCAAGGCACGATGCCGCCTTGCGACAGGCCGAAGACCAGCGAGACGACATAGAGCGAGGCGAGCCCGTCGAAGGGGATGTAGAACAGCAGCGACAGGCATTGCAGCACCGAGCCGATGAGCAGGGTTTTCACCGCGCCGATGCGATCGGCCAGAAAGCCGGACGCCAGCCGGCTGACGACGCCCGCCGCCAGCATGATCGACAGCATGTCGGCGCCTCGCGCCACGCCGTAGCCGAGATCCATGCAATAGGCGACGATATGGACCTGCGGCATCGACATCGCCATGCAGCAACCGAAGCCGGCGACGACGAGCAGCACCTGCAGGGCCGCCGGCGACAGCGAGATCGGCTGGACCAGTCGGCGGCCGGGTGAACCGGGAGCAGCGGCAAGTGGTGCGCCGCGCCTGAGCAGCAGTACCAGCGGCACCATGGTGGCGAGGCAGACGATGCCGATCGCGGCATAGGTGAAGCGCCAGCCTTCGCTCTGCATGACATAGGGCATCGCCGTCGGCCAGATTGCCCCGGCAAGGTAACTGCCGGAAGCGGCCGCCGTCACCGCCACGCCACGCCGGCGGTTGAACCAGTGCGAGATGTCCGCGATCAACGGACCGAAGATCGCCGACGTGCCGACACCGATCAAAAGCCCCTGGGCAAGGGTGAACCCAAGGATCGATGTGGTCAGCGACGCGAGCAGGAAACCGGCGCCGAGCGCGATCGAAGCTGTCAGCGCCGGAATCCAGTAGCCCATGCGGTCGATGGCGCGTCCGACCAGCAGATTGCCGAGAGCGAAGCCGACCATGGTCGCGGCATAGGGCATCGATGCCGCGGCGCGGTCGACGCCGAATTCGGCCTGCACGGCGGGCAGCACGACGACCACCGCCCACATGCCGACGCCACCGATTGTCGCCAGCAGCATCGAGATGGCGAGCCGCACCCAGGCGTAGGCGCTGTCGATACCGGGGCTGCTTGCCTGGCTGGCGGTTGTGGTCAAAGACGTTTCCTGTCCGCGGTTTTTTAGAAATCGACCGGTTCCTTCGCCACTATCGGCCCATTCGCGGCGCGGAGCAGCGCCACATCAGGCAATTCCGTGGCTCCAGGGCTGAGCAGTTCCTCTCCTGGAACCGTCAACGCCGTGCGGACACAAAAAGACGAACTGCGCGCCACCTTCGGACGCCCGAAGGAAGGAAAGCGCAAGATGGCGTAAGCCGAGTATCGAGCTACCTCGACCTGATGACGACGTCGGTATTGGCCAACAGTTTGCGCACGGCATTGCGCGCCGCATCCGGCCGCTGCAGGCGAATATTCTTCTCGATCGCCTCATGCAGCTTTTGCGCATGCTGCAAATCGTCCAGCTCCCGCGTCGTATAGGCGAACAGATGATCGAAAGCCGATTCGATCAGCACGCCGAGCGGCACCAGCAGATCGTTGCCCGACGCCCGCAAGATGGCCAGATGAAAGCGCGTGTCGGCACGGGTGCGCTCCTGCAGCGTCGCCGCCTCGCCCATCTCCCGGCAGGCCTGGCTGATTTCGGCCATCTGCTCGTCGCTGCGCCGCATGGCGGCGAAGGCGCTGGCCTCCGGTTCGATGATATGGCGGAATTCCTGCACGGTTTTCAGGAAAACCTCGCGGTCGGGCGATGTCGCGTACCAGGCGAGCACATCGCGGTCGAGCAGGTTCCAGCGTTCCCTGGGTTCGACCCAACTGCCGATCTTGGGGCGCGATGCCAACAGGCTTTTCGCCATCAGCATCTTGATGGCTTCCCGCACCGCCGAGCGGCTGACATCGAAGGTCTCGGACCATTTGGCTTCGTTGGGCAGGATGGTTCCCGGCGGATAGTCGCCGCGCACGATCCTCAAGCCGATCTCGTTGGCCAGCGAGGCATGCACGCTCGACCCGGGAATGCGGGCCACATCGGCCCGGCGGACGGCCGCCGGACGTTCGGCGGGAGCCGCACCGGCCAATTTTTTCCCTTGTTCGGCTTTCCGTCCCGCATCTGTCCCAGAAAGTCCGGATTTCAAAGCCTGTCAAGCACAGGACCGCAAAGCCCGCTTCTGTGCACGGATCAGCCCCGGATCATCACTTGATCAAGCCTTCTTGACGTATCTCCGCCAGCTATGCTCAGGGCGGAAGCCAAGCACATCCCTCGCCTTGCGGTTGGAGAGCAGCGTCTCATATTCGCCGAGTTCAGCCTTGATTGGCACGTCGGGATAAAACCGCTTTAGCAACTCGGCTGTCGGCAGATCGGACGAACAATCGTCATTGGCGGCGTTGAACACCTGATAGCCAAGCCCGTCCCTTTCGATCGCCCGCAGCGTGATCTGGCCAAGGTCGCGCGCATCGATGTAGCTCCAGGCGATGCGCTTGCGGAAACCCGGATCGGCGAACCATTTCGGAAACAGCTGGTATTCATGCGGCTCGATGACGTTGCCGATGCGCAGGGCATAGATGTCGGTGCCGTTGCGTTGCGCAAACGCCCGCGCCGTCTTCTCATTGACGACCTTGGACAGCGCGTAGCTGTCCATCGGATCGACGTCGTAGTCTTCATCGAGCGGGAAATATTTGGGGTCGCGCGGCTCGTTGGCGAACACCAGCCCGTAGGTCGTCTCGCTGGACGCGATCACCACCTTGCGGATGCCGAGCTTCACCGCCGCCTCGATGACATTGTAGGTGCCGAGCGCATTGATGCGGAACACCTCGTTGTCGGTTGTGATCATGATGCGTGGGATGGCCGCGAAATGCACCACGGCATCGACCGGCTGCGCGCGCAACGACGGATCGAATTCGTGCAGGCCCATATAGCTCGACAGCGCGTTGAACACCTGCCCGCTGTCGGTGATGTCGGTGATCAGCGTGCGCACCTTGGGATTGTCGAGCGGCCTGGTGTCGATATTGAGCACCTGGCAGCCATGCTCGACCAGATATTGCACGACATGACGCCCGGCCTTGCCGCTGCCACCGGTGAACATGATCCGCTTCGTCATTTTGCTCTCCACATCGCTTGGGAATTATGTGTATTGTCAGACAATATTGCATTCTGCAACCACCTGCGGCAAGAACGGCAGCACCATTATCGATAATTTCCAGACAGGACAAAACGACATGACCACGACTGCCGCGAGCGAAAAGATCGGCTTCATCGGCCTTGGCCTGATGGGGCATGGAATCGCCAAGAACATCGTCGACAAGGGCTATGCGCTGACGTTTCTCGGCCGCAAGAACCGCAAACCCGCGGAAGATCTGCTTGGCCGCGGCGCCAAGGAAGCAGCCACCTCGCGCGACGTGGCTGCGGCATCCGATATCGTCTTCATCTGCGTCACCGGCTCGCGCGAGGTGGAAACCATTGTCCGCGGCCCCGGCGGCCTCAAGGAGGGCTTGAAGAAGGGCTCGGTCGTCGTCGACTGCTCGACCTCCGATCCGGTATCAACGGTGGCCATCGCCGCCGAACTCAAGGCGCTCGGCGTCGACTATGTCGATGCCCCGCTCAGCCGCACGCCGAAGGAGGCCTGGGAAGGCACGCTCGACGCCATGGTCGGCGCCTCCGACGCGGTCTTTGCCCGCCTCAGGCCGGTGCTCGACACCTGGGCCGGACGCATCGTCCATATCGGCGGCACCGGCGACGGCCACCGCATGAAGCTGCTCAACAATTTCATTTCGCTCGGCTATGCGGCGATCTATTCCGAGGCGCTGGCACTGGCCGAGAAGGTCGGCATCTCGCCGCCGCGTTTCGACAGCGTCATCCGCAACGGCCGCATGGATTGCGGCTTCTACCAGACCTTCATGCGCTGGACGCTGGAGGGCGACCGCGACGCCCATAAATTCACTATTGCCAATGCCTTCAAGGACCTCACCTATCTCGAATCGATGGCGGGTGCGGCCGGCATAGCCAACCCGCTTGGCAATGCCACCAAGAACGCCTTCGCCGGCGCCTTTGCCGCCGGGCCCGCCGATCAATATGTGCCGATGCTGGCAACGCATGTCGCCAAGGTCAACGGCGTCGACCTGATGCCGACCACAGCGCCGCGCGTCCCATAGGGCGCGCAATGAAGGCTGCAGAGCCGACATGGAATTTCCATGAGCCCAAAAGCCTGATTCATTGCAATAGAACCATGCGCTATGGTCCTGTTGATCATCATTCCGAACCGACCTTTAGGACCATCATCTAGCGGCAAACCCAATCAGCGCAAATGGCCAAGATGGGTAGAATGTTGCCATTCGCCTCGTCGATGGGAACGAGCGAATGGCGCCAACAGCAGACATTGCGCTGTTCATCGGAAATCGGACGTTCCTGTTGACGAAGATGCCTGAAAGCCAGGTCACCCGATCATCGCCGTTGCAACCGCCGACAAACTCACCGAAACCTGTAACAAACCGACTGACACGCGTGCGATCGAGCTGTCGCAACCGCATTGGCCGAACCACATGTATCAAGCGAGACAAGGTTCGCTTACAAGCCTACATCGACCGAGTGCGGATCGGCACGGAATTGGAACACTGTTGATGACAGATCGACCCGCAGCACTTGTCCTTTTAAGAAGAGCACTGAATGATGCAGGCGCCTCGTTCCGCGACGGCCAGTGGGAGGCGATTGATGCCCTCGTGAATCGTCAAGAGCGGTTGGTGGTGGTGCAGCGCACCGGCTGGGGCAAGAGTTCCGTCTATTTCATCGCCACTCGTATTCTCCGAGACCGCGGGCGCGGCCCCACGCTGATCGTATCGCCGCTACTGGCTCTCATGCGGAACCAGATCGAGGCCGCTGAGAGGCTTGGTATCAGAGCATTGACCATAAACTCCACGAACAGAACTGAATGGCCGGCACTCCAACGAGTTGTTCGGTCAGACGAGGCTGACGCTCTCTTGATCTCACCGGAGCGCCTGTCGAACGACGAGTTCATAGGGAACGTGCTGCTACCTATCGCGGAGACCATTGGTCTGCTGGTGGTCGATGAGGCACACTGCATTTCAGATTGGGGACACGACTTTCGACCTGACTACCGGCGGCTGGTCAATGTTCTGCAACGGATGCCAGACAATGTGCCGATCCTGGGCACAACAGCGACCGCCAACAATCGCGTCGTTGCAGATGTCCAAGCCCAACTAGGGAATATCGCGATCCAGCGCGGATCGCTCATCAGGCCAACGCTGGCGCTACAGACAATGCGGCTGCCAACGCAGGCTGCCCGCCTCGCCTGGCTCGCAGAACACATCGGGGCACTCCCCGGCACGGGGATCATCTACACACTTACAAAGCGTGATGCGAACCAGGTCGCCGACTGGCTGAATCAGCATGGCATTGCCGCCAAAGCCTACTACAGTGGTGTGTTCGGTGACGGTTTCGACGATTCCGATGCCTACCGGCAGCACCTTGAAGACCTTCTCCTGAACAACGAAATAAAAGCGATAGTCGCGACCACAGCCCTAGGAATGGGATACGACAAACCCGACCTTGGTTTCGTCGTCCACTATCAAGCACCAGGATCGATCGTTGCTTACTATCAGCAGGTCGGACGCGCTGGGCGGGGAATCGACCATGCAGTCGGCATATTGATGTCGGGGGACGAGGACGACGACATCCACGAATATTTCCGAAGCAGCGCATTTCCTCGTGACCGATGGGTGCAGTCGATTTTGGACGCGCTTGAAGACAGTGACGGGCTTACAGCGACAGAGCTTGAAGAGACGGTGAACCTGCGTCGACGCCAGATAGAGCAGGTTCTCAAGTTCCTGTCCGTCGATAGTCCGGCACCAGTCATCAAGGACGGTTCACTGTGGCAGCGAACGCCGGTTCCATTTCGGATGGACCACGATCGGATCCAGCGGCTGACAGAACAGCGCGAAGTCGAATGGGGCGAGATTCAAGGCTACATCGACGAGCCGGGATGCCTCATGGAGTTCCTGGCCCGCGCGTTAGACGATGCAGACCCACGGGCATGTGGAAGATGCGCGCGGTGCTTGGGGCAGCCGATTGTAGCTACCACTTTCAGCCGAGACACGGCCATTGAAGGTGGGCGTTTTCTACGCCACTCGGAAATCGCCCTTGAATGCAAAAAACAGGTCGCGAAAGACGCCTTCGTCGAATACGGATTCAGAGGAAATCTCCCGGACGCGCTAAGGTCGGAAACAGGACGCATCCTCTCTCGCTGGGGCGACGCCGGCTGGGGACAGATTGTAGCAGAAGATAAGCACAGCGGACACTTCCGTGATGAGCTAGCTGATGCGGTCGCCGAGATGATCCGCGACCGCTGGCGCCCCGATCCGGCACCGACTTGGATCACATGCATACCTTCAAGAAACCATCCCACCCTGGTTTCCGATTTTTCCGAGCGCCTCGCGATTGAACTTGAGATTCCGTTTTTTCCCGTCGTGATCAAAATCAAGGACAATGAACCCCAGAAGGGGCAACAGAACAGGTTTCACCAATGTCGAAACCTTGATGGGGTTTTTAGGATCGACGGTGAGGTGCGGGACGGGCCAGTGCTCCTCGTTGACGACGTCGTTGACTCTGCCTGGACGCTGACGGTTGCCGCCGCTCTGCTGAGACAAGCAGGCAGCGGTCCAGTCTGGCCACTTGCGTTGACAACATCGAGCATGGGGGCCTGAGATGCAGTTGACGCCTCAGTCCCAAGCGATGATGCTTCTAACCGTATCGTTCGGCAAATCCGATTCCGCCGATATGAAGCCCCTTTCGAACAAAGAGTGGGCTCGGTTTGCCATCTGGCTCAAGGAACACGGGCTGGACCCCGCGGCCTTGCTCAAGGGCGACTTGGATTCTTTACTTGCGGGCTGGACGGATCGCGCGGTTACGATCGTACGCGTCCGATCACTTATTGGCCGGGGAGCGGCCCTTGGTCTCGCCCTTGAGAAGTGGCAACGTGCCGGGCTCTGGGTGCTGACCAGATCCGACCCAGGATATCCCGAACTGTTGAAGCGACGACTCCGTGCCGAATCTCCCGCGGTATTCTTTGGCTGCGGAAACAAGGCCCTATTGAACGCTGGCGGTATCGCCGTTGTGGGATCGCGCGATGCAGATGAAGAAGACCTTGCATTCACGGCCAATCTTGGCAAAGAAGCCGCCTCACAAGGCTTTTCTATCGTCTCTGGCGGGGCGCGAGGCGTCGATCAAAGCGCGATGCTCGGAGCATTGGACGGCGATGGGACTGCTATTGGCGTCCTCGCAGACAGTCTTCTTAAGTTAGCGACGTCATCGCGATATCGCAAGCGTATCATGTCCGGCGACTTGGTGCTGATCACCCCCTTCAATCCGGAGGCGGGGTTCAATGTCGGCAACGCCATGTCGCGGAACCGCTACATCTACTGCCTAGCCGACGCAGCGATCGTCATTAGCAGCACGGCCGACAGTGGCGGCACATGGAGCGGCGCGCTTGAAGACCTGAAAAACACATGGGTCCCGCTCTGGATCAAGCCAAGCACTGCCGCGGGATCGGGAAATCCAGAGCTCGTGAGACGTGGGGCGCACTGGCTGCCCGACGACTTACAGTCGCTGTCAATTCTACTTACCAACTCCGAGTCTGATCCCGGCCAGTCTAAACAGGAAGGCCTGCCGCTAGCGCCTCGCAGTCGAAATGAAGAGGAAGACCTGAAGGATGGTGCCGGTTCACCGAAGTCAGGCGAATTCTCCGAGGAGACCGAACCCAGCTTTGCCGCACTACCTGCGAAGCACCCGCAAGCGGTCAACGCAGATTTCTATTCGCTTTTCCTGGCGCACATGGCCGATCTCACATCAGTTCGCTCGTTGACGGTAGAGGATATCTCCGTGCGGCTTGAATTGGAAAAGTCCCAGGTAAATGCCTGGATGAAACGAGCCGTGAGCGAAGGAACGATCAAGAAGTTAACCAAGCCAGTCAGGTACCAGATGACCTCGGGAGAGCGACAGCAAGCCTCATTGTTCGGTGATGAACTGTAAGGCCGCTGTATAGGAATAGGCAACAAGGGCTGGTTGGGCCGAATGTCCGACTTCTGGAAGGCAAATAGGTCCGGAAGGTCTGGTCAGGGTCATGGGCGGGAATTCGGCCGAGCGCGAACGAGTTTCCGCTTAGAGCCGAACTTTGCCGTTCAGAGCGATTGGGTTTGACCTTACCGCCGTGACCGACCGATGACATCATCGGTGTTGGCGAGCAATCTGTGCACCGCATTGCGCGCCGCGCCTGGTCGCCGCAGGCGGATGTTCTTCTCGATCGCTTCGTGCAAGGACTGTGCCCGTCGTTGGTCGCTGTGCTCGCGGGTGACGAAGACGAACAGGTGGTCGAGCGCCGATTCGATCAGCACGCCGAGCGGCACCAGCAGGTCGTTGCCGGAGGCGCGCAGGATGGCGAGGTGGAAGCGCGTATCGGCGCGCGTGCGCTCCTGCAGCGTCGCCGCCTCGCCCATCTCCCGGCAGGCCTGGCTGATCTCGGCCATCTGCTCATCGCTGCGCCGCATGGCGGCGAAGGCACTGGCTTCCGGTTCGATGATATGACGGAATTCCTGCACGGTGCGCAGGAACGCCTCGCGGTCGGGTGCGGTCGCGTACCAGGCGAGCACGTCGCGATCGAGCAGGTTCCAGCGCTCCTTCGGCTCGACCCAACTGCCGATCTTGGGGCGCGATGCCAACAGGCTCTTGGCCATCAGCATCTTGATGGCTTCCCGCACCGCCGAGCGGCTGACGTTGAAGGTTTCCGACCATTTGGCTTCGTTGGGCAGGATGGCCCCGGGGGGATAGTCGCCGCGCACGATCCGAAGACCGATCTCGCTTGCCAGCGAGGCATGCACGCTCGAGCCGGGAAAGTGTGCCGCGTCGGCGCGCCGAAAGGCAGCCGGGGGTCTGACCGGCGCCTCGGCCTTGGCGGGTCGTTTCCTTGATTTTCCGTCGTCCGGCATCCACGTTCCAATGCGTCGGCTGTCTGTCGCGGGCAATTGTCGGGAATTCAGATTCCCTGCCGAATTAGCCCTTCGCCGAAAATGCGAACTATGGGCGCGTCGAAACCGGGGCATTCCGCCCCGACCGCGCTGCTTGTCCCTTGCATGAACCGGGTACATTCCATGACCCGGGGTGGCGGGGCGCCCCCGCTCTACGACCAAAGCGTCCGGCGCCCCGAAATTGCGGCCTACTTCTGGATGCAGGTGTCGACCGTGTCCTTGGTGCATTCGTCGAGGCCGGTGAACACCGGATCGGCAACGGCCTTGCCTTCGATCAGGTCGATCATCACCGAAGGCGCCTTGTAGCCCATCTCGAACGGCCGCTGGCCGACGAGTGCGGTGACAAGGCCTTCACGGGCGATCGCCACCTCGTCGCCGATCGTATCGGCGGCGCCGATGACGAATTCGTTCTTGGCGATCTTGTCGGCCATCGGCTTGAACAGGTCGCGATAGGGCTGCGGCGCGCCAAACAGCGGCCAGCCGCCCATGATACCGAAGGCGTCGAGATCGGGATTGGCGGCGAGGATATCGGTCATCGCCTGCACGCCCTTGGCGCCGTCGTCATTGGTGAACACCGGGCAGCCGGCGACTTCCGTCCAGCCGCCTTCGCCGGCGAGCGCTGCAAGACCTTCCTTGCCCGAAAGCGCATCACGCATGCCCTGCGCGCGGCGCAGGATGTTGTCGGCCGCGGGATTGCCCTCGATGGTGCAGATCTTGCCGCCATCCGGCTTGCCCTTCTTGATGTACTCGCCGATCTTCTTGCCCATCAGATAGTTGTCGGTGCCAAGATAGGTCTTGCGAAGTGCTGCATCTTCCTTGGCAAGGTCGGCGTCGATGGTCATGATCGGGATCGACGGATTGGCGCTTTTGATGGTCTGCGCGATCAGCGGCGCGTTGGACGGCGAAATGGCCATCGCCACGGTATCGGACTTGCTCAGCATGTCGCCGACGATCTGCGCCTCGCCGGCCTCGTCGGAGGTCGAAGCCGGACCGGTGTAGAAGCACTCATACTCCGAACTGGCATTTTCCTTGTTCCATTTCTGGCAACCCTGGTTGATGGCCTCGAAGAACGGATTGTCGAGACCCTTCACGACGATGACGAGCTGTTTCTTGGCCAAAGCCGGCCCGGCGCCGAGCGCCATGACGGCGGCAGCGGCGAGCAATAGTGATTTCCTCATGTCAGTCCTCCCTTGAAAACAGACGGACACGACGTGTCCGCCACACAGACCGACCGGATCAAGCAATGACAGAGCATCGTTGCACGAGCGCTCGTGTCGCCAAGCCAGGTCGATAAGCATTTCCAGATGCGGTCTCGAAGCCGCCCAACAAACACTGCTGTCGGCGGTCCCTCGACCGATAAGCCTCCGCCGACCCGCCCGGAAAACCGGCAACAGGGTCGGCATATTCTCCTCCGACGCTTAGCTAATATCGGCTCGCGGCCAACGTCAATCTCTATTTGTCCTACAAAACTGATTTTTAAGGAGCCCTCCCCTCAATTCGTCGGACAATTGCCAGATCTTATTCGTCCGACAATTGACGCCGGTGCGGGCATTCGCATAATGGACTTCAAAATCGCTGTCTCCGGGAGGAGCTGGGGAGAGCGGGGCCGCGGCGGAACCGCGGGCCGGTAAGCACGGGGAGGCAAGAAGGCTGGTGGCGGTTCTCGAACTCACCAATATCTCGAAACATTTCGGCGCCATCCAGGCGGTCAACGACGTGTCGCTGTCGATCGAGCCCGGGCAGGTCGTCGGCCTGATGGGCGACAATGGCGCCGGCAAGTCGACCCTGGTCAAGATGATCGCGGGCAATTTCCGCCCGAGCCATGGCACGATGCAGATGGACGGCAAGGACCTGATCCTGCACAAGCCGGTCGAGGCGCGCCAGCATGGCATCGAGATCGTCCATCAGGACCTGGCGCTATGCAACAATCTGACGGCCGCCGCCAATGTTTATCTCGGCCGCGAGCTGCGCCGGGGCGTCGGGCCGTTTCGCATCCTCGACTATGCCGCCATGTACAAGCGCGCCGGCCAGATCTTTGCGGTGCTTAAGTCCGAAACCCGGCCCCGCGACCTCGTCAAGCAGATGTCGGGCGGCCAGCGGCAAGCGGTGGCGATCGCCCGCACCATGCTTTCCCAGGCCAAGATCGTGCTGATGGACGAGCCGACGGCGGCGATCTCGGTGCGGCAGGTGGCGGAGGTGCTGAATTTGATCCGCCATCTGCGCGACCAGGGTATATCAGTCGTGCTGATCAGTCACCGCATGCCCGACGTCTTTGACGTTGCCGACCGCGTCATCGTCATGCGGCGCGGCCGCAAGGTCGCCGACAAGACGATCGCATCGAGTTCGCCCGAGGAGGTCACGGGCCTGATCACCGGCGCCATCGAGCAGGTGTCATGAGAGTGGCGGATCCGGAATTTCAAAGCTTTGAATTCGCCGTGCTGACGCGCTTCGCCACCGGCATGAGAGGTCGATAATGGCAGCCACCCTTGACCAGACGATTGCACAGAAACAGCACACCTTGCTGTCCAGGGTGTTCGCCACTCAGACATTTTGGGTGGTGATTGCGGTCATCCTCGCCTGCCTGTTCCTGTCGTTTGCCACCGATTCCTTCGCCACCCCGAAGAACCTTTACAACATCACCCGCAACATCACCTTCGTTGCCATCGTCGCGCTCGGCATGACCTTCGTCATCATCACCGGCGGTATCGACCTGTCGGTCGGCTCGGTGCTTTGCCTGTGTTCGATGATACTGGCCGTCACCATGCATGCCGGCTACTCGATCGAGATCGGCATTGCCGCCGCGATCGGGACCGCGCTGATCGTCGGCGCCTTCAATGGGGTTCTGATCGCCTATCTCGGTTTTCCGCCCTTCGTGGTGACGCTCGGCATGCTCTCGATCGCGCGCAGCCTCGCCATGGTCGCTTCCAACAACACCGTCGTCTTCCAGTTCGGACCGGACCACGACAAGCTTCTGGCGCTGGGCGGCGGAGCCTGGCTGTTCGGCATCGCCAATCCGGTGCTCTATATGATCCTGCTGGCGCTCATCACCGGCTTCGTCCTGCGCTGGACGAAATTCGGGCGGCACATCTTCGCCATCGGCGGCAATGAGCATGCGGCGACGCTGACCGGCGTTCCGGTGCGCCAGATCAAGGTCGCGGTCTACATGATCTCGGCGCTGGCCGCCGGCATCGCCGGCATCATCCAGACCGGATGGCTCGGCGCCGTCACCACCAATCTCGGCAACGGCATGGAGCTTCAGGTCATCGCCGCCACCGTCATCGGCGGCGCCAACCTGGCCGGCGGCGTCGGCACCGCCTTCGGCGCCATCGTCGGCGCGGCGCTGATCGAGGTGATCCGCAACAGCCTCGGCCTGCTCGGCATCAATGCCTTCTGGCAAGGGGTGTTCATCGGCGGCGCGATTCTGCTGGCGGTCCTGTTCGACCGGATACGCAACTTCAGGCGCAGCGACTAAGGACAGGGAGCTATTCGTTATCGTTCCTATCGCTCAGTCTGAAAATCGGCCATCGCAAAGCGCCGCAGGCCTGAGCCAAGCGGATGCGGCTTGACGCGGGCCCGAACTGGACCGCACTATCCCCATTGCAGGCGAAGGGAGGCCAGTCGTCTGCGGGAGGATATACCCATGACGGAAGCGATCAGGCTCTACTGGGGCCGGTTCGGACATGTTTCTGTCCTGAACGTCGCCAGCGACTTCGTCACCCATGCCCATGTCGAGGCGCATATCATCATCTGGCTGGAAGGCACGGCCGGCGAGATGACCATCGGCCGTGAGACGGTGCGGCTTGGTCCAGGCACCGCCGCCGGTATCAATTCCTTCCAGCCGCACAGCCACGCTTTGTCGCGCGACGGCACGCCCGGCCTGTTCCTTGCTTTCTACATCGATCCGGACTGGGCGCGCCGGCGCCGCGACCTGCCATCCTCGGCACCGCTGTTTTCGACCCCTGCGATCACGCTCGAGCCCTGGCTGCACAAGGCGGCAGCCAATCTGCTCGACCATTTGAGCGACAATGAGAGCATCGACGACATCGCCAATTACGAGATCGAGCGCTTCATCGACTCAGTGCTCGATGCCGCCGACGCTTCAGCGCCGCAAGCTGTGCGCGCCCGCATAAACACCATGCAGGACTTCCGTGTCCGCAAGGCTATCCAGCTGATGAAGGCCAATGTCTGCGAGCGCATCTGCTTCGACGATGTGGCGCGCAGCGTCGGCCTGTCGCGGCCGCATTTCTTCGCGCTGTTCAAGGAGCAGACCAATCTGACGCCCAACGTGTACTGGAACACGCTGCGCATGGAAGAAGCGGTGCGACAGCTGCAGTGGTCGCAAGAGCCGTTGATCTCGGTCGCCTGCAATCTCGGCTTCACCACGCAGGGCAATTTCTCGCGCTTCTTCCGCGACCATGTCGGCGTTCCGCCGACACTCTATCGCGAGGCGGCGCGAGCGATAGCCTGAACCGCGTGGTTCATTTTCAGACTCCTTGATAGGTGCTCAAGACGCATTGATAAGCGCCCCCTGATTTGCCGCCCTACCCTCCCAAGCATCTGATTTGCAAGGGAACATCCATATGGCGAAAGTCACCATCTCCAGCGTCATCGACGCGCCGGTCGAAAAGGTCTGGGCGCGCATACGCGACTTCAACGGCCTGCCGGGCTGGCATCCGCGCATGGTCGAAAGCCATATCGAGGACGGCAACGACGCCGGCACCATCGGCTGCGTGCGCAATTTCCAGCTCGCCAGCGGCGCCCGCATCAGGGAGAAGCTGCTCGATTTCTCCGACGACAATTTTCTGATCAGCTATTCCATCCTGGAGACGCCGCAGCCGCTGACCAATCACAAGGCGACGCTGCAATTGCGGCGGGTGACCGACGGTGACCGCACCTATGCCGAGTGGACCGCGAACTTCGACGCTGCTCCCGAAGAAGCCGACAAGCTGGCCGAAGGCATGGGCGCCAATGTCTTCCAGGGCGGCTTCAATGCCCTGAAGAGCCACTTCGCCGGCCAAAGCTAAAAGCCAGGAGCGTGCCATGGCGCTTGCCCTCCAGACTTTCTCGACCGTGAAGGATGCCGATGCGGCGCTGAAGGCGGCCGGCACCCGCTATCTCGGCGGCGGCACGCTGGTCGTTCGCGCCACCAATGAAGGCGACGTATCGCTCTCCAGCTTCGTGCGCTCGACCGAACCGTCCCTGTCGACCATAGCCGTCTCCGGCGGCAAGATCCGTCTTGGCGCCTCGGTGACCATGGCGGCGATCGCCCGCCATCCGGATCTCAGCACCCTGTCTCCCGCCGCGCGCGCCGTCGGCGGTCCGGCGATCCGCAACATGGCGACCGTCGGCGGTAATCTGTTCGCACCGGCGCCTTATGGCGATTTCGCCGTCGCGCTGCTGGCGCTGGACGCGACGGTCCGCACCGATGATGGCGAAACGCCGATCGAGACCTTCCTGGCCAAGCGGGACGACAGCCGCGCCATCGTCACCTCGGTTGGCTTCGCGCTGCCCTCGCATGGCGGCTTTCGCTTCCTGAAAGTGTCGCGGGTCAAGCCCAAGGGCATTTCGGTGCTGAGCATAGCCGCGGTGCTGGAACAAGCGGCGGACGGCACTGTGTGCGCGGCACGCATCGCGCTCGGCTGCATGGCCGACCGGCCGATGCGCGCCAGGGCGGCCGAGAAGGCGCTGCTCGGCAGAAAGCTCACCAAGGATGGTATCGCGCCGGCGCTGGCCGCCGTGGGTGAAGGCACCTCGCCTATCACCGATCCGATCGCCAGTGCCTGGTATCGCACGCAAGTCTTGCCGGTCCATCTTGGCCGGCTGCTGCTTGGCCAGGTCGCGGGCATGGAAACAAAGGCTTAGGCCCGTTGGGGGCGCGCGTCTGTCCGACCAGTTCGGGCAGGCGCGCAAGGAGGAACAATGGCAAAGGTCCCGGTTCAATTCACCCTCAACGGCGCGGAAAAGGCCGAATTCGTCGACAGCGGCACGACGCTGCTTCACGCCTTGCGCGACAAGATCGGCGATACCTCGCCGAAAGGCGGCTGCCACCAGGGCACATGCGGCGCCTGCTCGGTCATCATTGACGGCGAACTCCGGCTCTCCTGCCTGACGCTGGCCGAGACCTGCAACGGCGCCGCCATCACCACGACATCAGGCCTTTCGCAAGGTGGTGTCCTGCATCCGCTGCAGCGCGCCTTCCTCGACGCCTTCGCCACCCAATGCGGCTTCTGCACGCCGGGCATGATCATGGCGGCCAAGGTGCTGCTCGACCAGACGCCCAACCCCAGCCGCGCCGAGGTGGTCGAGGCGCTGTCGGGCAACATCTGCCGCTGCACCGGCTACGAGCCGATCATCCAGGCGGTGCTTACCGCCGCGCGCTCCAACTCACAGCGCGCGGCTTGAGGGAGCAAAGATGGAACTGCGCAAGAACTATTTCGCCGACCAGCGCAAGGACGATCTGCATGAGATCGGCCAGCCCCGGCCGCGCTCGGATTCGCCCGGCCACGTCACCGGCAAGACCGCCTATTTCGCCGACCGCAACTTTCCCGGCATGCTGCACCTGAAGATGGTGCGCAGCCCGTACCATCACGCCCGCATCCGCTCGATCGACACGTCCGAGGCCGAGAAACATCCGGGCGTGGTGAAAATCCTGACCGCCAAGGACGTGCCGCACAATGTCTACACCATCCTGATCCTGATCCAGATCGGGCCGGAGGACGAGACGGTGCTGGCCGACGGCAAGGTGCGCTGGAAGGGCGAGGCCGTGGTGGCGGTGCTGGCCGAGACCGAGCGCGCCGCACAGGAAGCCGCCGCCAAGGTCAAGGTCGACTACGAGGTGCTGCCGGCCGTCTTCGACATGCAGGAGGCGCTGAAGCCCGGTGCGCCCATCGTCAACGAATATCACGGCCAGAACTACTATCTCTACGATAGCGGCGAATGCCGCAAGGTGCGCTTCGGCGATGTCGAGGCCGGCTTCACCAGTGCCGACCATATCCTCGAACAGAGCTACCAGTCCTCGCCGATCGAACATGCGCCGACCGAGACGACCGGCTGCGTCGTCGTCCCCGAGGGCAATGACCGCTTCACCTGCTACACCAACACGCAGGCGATGTTCTTCACCCTCGACAACACTTCGATCATCCTGCAGATGCCCGGCAACAAGCTGCATTTCGTCGGCGGCACCGTCGGCGGCGGTTTTGGCGGCAAGGTCGACGTCATCGTCGAGCCGATCGCAATCCTCGGAGCAAAGCTAACCGGACGACCGGTCTGTTTCATCTACAGTCGAGAGGAAGAGATGCAGATATCGTCACCCCGCGCGGCCGAAAAGGTCGTCATCAAGGATGGCGTCATGAACGACGGCCGCATCGTCGCGCGCAAGGTCACCGGCTACACCGATGCCGGTGCCTATTCGCGCCATTCGCCCTACGGCGCGCAGAAGGGCGCGGGACATTATCCTGGCCCCTATACCATCCCCAATGTCTGGATCGACACATACTGCGTCTATACCAACCGCACGCCCTCCTCGGCCATGCGCGGCTTCGGCGTCACCATCGGCGATTTCGCGCTCGAGGTGCAGATGGACAAGCTCGCCCGGCTGATCGGCATGGACCCGCTGGAATTCCGCTTCATCAACGCCTATCGCGACGGCGACATGAAGGCGCATCGGCAGCCGACCGAGGGGGCCGCGCTGATCGAATGCATGCAGGAAGCCTCGCGCGCCGCCAACTGGCCGGTGGCGGAGAAATATCTGGCGATGTCCTCCTACGCGAAGGGAGCTTGAGATGGCGATCAGGCGCGGACGCGGCGTCGCCGCGATCAACTATCCGACCGGCATGAACCTCGGCGGCGATCCCACCCAGGCCCTGGTGCATTCGACGCCGACCGGCAATTTCATGGTGACGCTGTCATCAGTCGATCTCGGCCAGGGCATGAAGCAGATCATGGCGCAGATTTGCGCCGAGACGATCGGCGTGCCGACCGACCGCGTGGTGGTCGACACCGCCGACACCGACACCGGCCCGCACTGCATGGGCACCTTCGCCTCGCGCGGCACGCACCGCGCCGGCAACGCCGTCATCCAGGCCGCCAAGGAGGCCCGCCAGGTGATGCTGGAAGTGGCTGCAGAGGAGCTGGAAGTCAACGCCTCCGATCTCGAGACCGATGGCCAAGGCAACATCCTGGTCAAGGGCGCGCCGCGGAAATCGATCTCGATCTTCGACGTCGCGCTGTCGGCGCATTTCAAGCGCGGCCGCTCGATTTCCGGCCGCGGCATGTTCCTGATCCCGCGCTCTTATCCCGAGAAAGAAACCGGCGCGATGAAGCCGTCGACCTGCTACGCCCATGCCTGCACGGTGGCCGAGGTCGAGGTCGATGACGAGACCGGCGAAGTCACCGTGCTGACGGTGAAGAACATCTTCGAGATCGGCCGCGCGCTGAACCCCAAAATGGTCGAGCAGCAACTCGTCGGCGGTTCCTGGATGGGCATCAGCCACGCGCTCTACGAGACGACGGAACCCTATTATCCCAACCGCGACCATGGCGGCACCGACTTCAACCAGTATCTGATGCCGGGCCCAGGCGATCTTGCCGAAACCGAGATCATTGTGCTGGAACGTCCGTCCGCTGATGGCCCCTACGGCGCCAAGGGACCGGGCGAAATGTGCGCCAACCCGCAGATTCCCGCCGTGGCGAATGCTGTCTTCGACGCCGTCGGCGTGCGCGTCGACACGCTGCCGATCACGCCGGAGCGCATCCTGCGTGCCTTGAAGGCGCAAACCGGCGCGCCGAACTGAGTGCTGGAAATGCCTGAAGCGAACGCCGAGACTGTAGCGACCTCGCCGGAGGCGGTGGCGTCCGGCCTCGCCGCCTCGCGCTACCTGGCTGACGAGAGTCTTTCGACCGCGATCTTCCTGGCGATAAGGCTGGGCAAGCCGCTGCTGCTCGAGGGCGCGCCGGGCGTCGGCAAGACGGAAGCGGCGAAGGCGATCGCCGAATTGCTCGGCCGTGAGCTGGTGCGGCTGCAATGCTACGAGGGCATCGACGCCGCGCATGCGCTCTACGAATGGAACTACCAGCGCCAGTTGCTCGCCATCCGCCACGCTGGCGACCACGAGATCGACATCTACGACGACCGCTTCCTGATCGCGCGGCCGCTGCTGCAGGTGCTCAACGCACCGGAGGAGCGCGTGCTGCTGGTCGACGAGATCGACCGCTCCGACCATGAGTTCGAAGCATTGCTGCTGGAATTCCTGTCCGATTTCCAGATCAGCATTCCAGAGAGAGGCACTATTCGCGCAACGGCGCAGCCGATCGTCATCCTGACCTCCAACCGCACGCGCGAACTCGCCGAGGCGCTGCGCCGGCGCTGCGTCTACCACTGGATCACTTATCCCGATGCCGCGCGCGAGGCCGAGATCATCATGCTGCGCGCCGGCGACGTTGCAGAAGCGACGGCGCGCGCCGTGGCGGCGGCCGTGCAGAGCATCCGCGCCCGTCCGCTGGCCAAGCCGCCCGGCATCGCCGAAGTAGTCGAATGGGCCAATGCCGCCACCATTCTCGAAAAAGGCGGCAGCCCATGGCCGGAGGCCTTCCGCCGCGCGATCGGCGTGCTGATCAAGGACGAAGAGGACCTGTCCTACATCGCGCCAGAGCTTAGCCGGATCGTCGAGGAGGCGCTGGCGTGACACGCGACGTCAACGACCCCTTCGCCCCGTTCACGGCGGGACGGACGAATATGGATCGACGGTACATTCCGCAACGCTGGCAGGACAGAGGGGGGCGCGAAGGAATGATGCGGGGAGAAAGCTTACCCCGCGCCGCAGCGCCTTTGCTCGGCTTCGGCCGGCTGCTGCGCCGCTACGGCTTCCCGGTGGCGCCTGAGCAAGTGTCCAGCTTCATGCAGGCGGTGACGCTGCTCGGACCACGCTCGATGGCCGACATCCGCCAGGCCGCCCTTGCCACGCTGGCGCCGCCGCCCGACCGCCGCGACGAATTCGAGGCGCATTTCCAGAGCCATTTCTACGGCAATACCGCTGCGGTGGTCGAAGGCGACAGTGATGAGGAAACCCGCATCAAGGACGACGGCGGCACCAGCGAGGAAGAGAACGAGGTGATCCGCCAAGAGGAAGGCGGCGAGCTATCCTCAGGCGTCGAACAGCTGTGCACCCGCGACTTCCAGCGCGACGGCGACGGGCTTGCCGCCTTCCGCCGCAAGCTCGCTGCCGCCTTGCCCACTCGCCGCTCCTTTCGCACCGTGCGAACGCATTCGCGCGGCAAGCTCGATCTGCGCCGTTCGTTGCGCGAAATCGTCAGTGCCGACGGCGACGTGCCGTCGCCGCTCTTGCGCCGCAGGCAGACCGTGCCGCGCAAGCTGCTGCTGCTCATCGACGTGTCCGGCTCGATGAAGCTGCACACATCAGACTATCTCAAACTGGCGCATGCCGCCGTGCAAGGCGGCGGCCGCGCCGAGATCTTCACCTTCGGTACGCGGCTGACCCGCATCACCGGGGCGCTGCGCATTCGCGACCGCGACCAGGCGCTGGCCCGCGCTGCCGCGCAGGTCGACGATTGGGATGGCGGCACCCGCATGGGGCCGACGCTGCTCGCCTTCCTCTCAGTGCCACGCTTCTCCGCTTTCGCCCGGGGTGCAGCGGTCGTCATCCTCTCCGACGCGCTGGAGCGCGGCGACCATGCCGAGCTGGAGACCGCGATGCGCCGTTTGAGCGGCCGTGCCTTCCGCTTGTCGCTGGCGACGCCGCTCGCCGGTGACCCGCGTTTTCGGCCAAAAACAGCGGCCCTGCGCGTCATCCTGCCGGTGCTCGACGATCTGGTCGACGGTTCGTCGGTGAAAAACCTCACCGGTTTCATCCTGTCGCTTGCCCGCCCCGCCCCGGCGGCCGAGGCAATATGGAAAAGGGTTTCATGATGCAGAAGGCGATCGACGCGCATTTCCACATCTGGCGCCAGCAGGATCAGCCCTGGCTGGTCGGACCGATGGTGCCGCGCATCTTTGGCCCTTACGAGCCGATCCGCCGCGACTATCCGATCGAGGAATTCCTCGCCGACCAGAAGGGCGCGGGCGTCGAGAAAGCCGTCTATGTCCAGACCAACTGGGCCAAGGAAGATTTCGAGAATGAGGTGGCCTTCCTGCAGAAGACCGCCGACGAGACCGGCTGGCCGCATGCCATCGTCGGCTATGCCGACATGACGGTGGACGACGTGCGCCATCAGATCGACCGGTTGAAAAAGTATCCGCTGCTGCGCGGCGTGCGCATGCAGCTGCACTGGCACGAAACGCCGGCCTTCCGCTTCGCCGCCTCGGTAGATCAAGTCATCGACCCGAAGGTGCGAGCCAATGTGGCGCGGCTCAAGGATTACGGCCTGTCCTTCGATCTGCAGCTTTTCCCCGCCCAGATGAAGGACGGCCTGACGCTGGTCGGTGAGAACCCCGAGACCAATTTCATCCTCACCCATGCCGGCATGCTGACCGGCATGGAGCCGGAAAACACGGAGACCTGGAAGGCCGGCCTGCGCACACTGTCAGCGGCGCCCAACTTCTACGCCAAACTGTCCGGCCTCGGCACCTTCGTCCACCGCAACGACCCGGCGCTGATCGCCTATATCGTCGACAATGCGATCGACATCCTTGGCTCAGACCATCTGATGTTCGGTTCGAATTTTCCGATTGAGAAGCTGTGGACCAGCCACGCCGAACTGATCAAGGCGCACCGGGAGGCGGTGGGTAAGCACGGTGCGGCGGCAGAGGCCGACATCTTCTGGAACACGGCGGAAAAGGTTTATCGGCCGGTGTGAGTGCTGCTTCTCGCTTCACCCTGAATTGCAGGCGATTTCAGTTCCGCGGAAGATGGCCCGAAACCTCGGCGCCCGCGGCCGCCGGCAATGCCAGGAAACGCAAGGCGGCCACCAGTCCGATAGCGCCGATCGCCAGGAAGGCGAGACGGAAGTCGACGAGGTCCAGCGCCGGCCCGCCCCTTGCGATCCGCGACAGGTTGAGCAGCGCCGCCGCCACCGCTACGCCGAACAGCATCGCCACCTGCTGCAGCATGCTGGACAAGGTCGCTGCCGAACTGCGCTGCGGCGCGGCCACGTCGGCGAAGGCGAGTGTGTTGAGCGCGGTGAACTGCATCGAACGCGACAGCCCGGCAATCAGCATCAGCGCCACCACCAGCACTTGCGGGGTGTGTGGCGAGATCGCCGCGCAGGCCATGATCGACAGCGACGCGATCACCCCGTTGACGATTAGCACCGGGCGGAAGCCGAAGCGCCGCAGCGTCGGCGTCGTCACCGCCTTCATGCCGAGATTGCCGAGGAAATAGGCCAGGATCATCAAGCCGGCATCGATGGGGCTGAGGCCGAAACCGACCTGGAACAGCAGCGGCAAGAGGAACGGCGTGGCGTTGATGGCGACCCGGAAGACCGTGCCGGCCGTCAGCGTCGATATGGCGAAAGTCTGCACCTTGAATGCCGTGAGATCGAGCAGCGGATGTTGAGCACGCGCGAGATGCCGCACGGCCAGCCAACCGACAAGGACGCCCGCGCCAAGCAGCGCCACGGTCGGCAAGGCGCCGTCTTCCGGATGCGCGATGCGCTCGAGACCGTAGAGCAGCGAGGCGAGCCCCACCGAAGTCAGCAGAAAGCCCGGCCAGTCGAGCGGCCTGGTCTCGGCTTCGCGGTCGCCGGGGATGAAGCGGGCGACCAGCGCCAGCCCAGCCAGCCCAAGCGGAATGTTGATGAAGAAATTCCAGTGCCAGGAGAGATAGGTGGTGATGAAGCCGCCAAGCACCGGCCCGACCACTGGCGCGAACAGCGCCGGCCAGGTGATCAGCGCCGTGGCGTTGAGCAGCTCGGACTTCGGTGCGTTGCGCAGCACCAGGATGCGGCCGACCGGCGTCATCAGCGCGCTGCCCAGGCCTTGCACGGCCCGCGCGGCGACGAACTGGGTCAGGTTCTGCGAGACGCCGCAGGCGATCGAGGCGAGCGTGAACAGGGCGATGGCAATGAGGAAGATATTGCGCGCGCCAAAGCGGTCGGCGAGCCAGCCGGATAGCGGCACGAACACCGCCATGGTCAGCATGTAGACGGTGATGCCGATGCTCATCGCCACCGCCGGCACACCGAAGGACTGGCCCATCTGTGGCAGCGACGTCGAGATGATCGTCGAATCCAGAAGCTGCATGAAGAAGGCGACGGCGACAATCAGCGCAACGCGCCGTGCCTGCCGCGCGGGTACCGCGCTTTCAGGCAAGGCTTCGTTCTCGGGAATGGCGGTCATGAACGGAACTGTACGAACTCTTCCCGCGCCACTGGGAACCAACAAATTGTCCGGCAAATGATGTGCACCGGTTTGAACAGCATTTGGGCGGCTTCGTCCAGAGATGGACCAACAAACTTTCGTGTCGCGTCACGGCCTGTTATGGGATGGCTGGGGCCTTCTTGGAAACCGCGCACGCATGAAAGCAATCTACATCGACTATCTCAACGCCCTCGACATCGAAGCACTCGCAATGACCGATGCCGAGATCATCGCTGCGGTCGAAGCCGGCCTGGTGGCGCAGGGCAACGGCCAGACGGTGATCGAACCGCGTGTCCATCTTGAGCCGGACCCGTCCTTCCATGGCCATTTCAACGTTCTGCGCGGCTACATCGCGCCACTCGACACGGCCGGCGTCAAGATCGTCGGCGATTATGTCGACAACTATCTGCACGGCCTGCCGTCGGAATTCGGCATCCTCAACCTGTTCGATCCGCGCACCGGCACACCGCGCGCCATTCTCGACGCCACGGTCATCACCGATATGCGCACCGGCGCCGTCACCGCCATCGGCGCGAAACATCTGGCGAAAAAGACATCGAAAATCCTCGGTCATGTCGGCGCGCGTGGCACGGCCTACTGGAACGTGCGCCTGCTCGATCATCTCTTCGACTTCGACGAGATTCGCGTGCATTCGCGCCGGCCGGAAAGCCGCGACGGCTTTGCCGCCAAGCTGTCCGCCGACCTCGGCAAGAAGGTCACGGCGGTCGCCGACTGGAAAAGCTGCGTCGAGAGCGCCGACATCGTCGTCGAGGCCTCGCGACTGCCGGAGCCGCAGCCGCTGCTCAAGACCGAATGGATCAAGCCCGGTGCGCTGGTGGTGCCCTACGGCACGATGAGCGCGGTGGAGCTTTCCTTGACCGACATCATGCAGAAGATGGTCGTCGACGATTGGGGCCAGTGCAAGGGCGGCAAGTTCGGCTCGCTGCGTGCCCATGTCGAGACCGGACGGCTGAGCGAACAGACGCTGCATGCCGAACTCGGCCAGATCGCCGCCGGCCTCAAGAGCGGGCGCCAAAGCGACGATGAGACGATCCTGTTCTGGCATCGCGGCCTGTCGCTGTCCGATATCGCTCTGGGCAAGGCGATGCTGGCCAAGGCGCAGGCGCAAGGCATCGGCCAGAGGCTGCGCTTCGCATGAGCGCGCTTGTCCTGACCGGCGCCGGCGTCGGCATCGAGGATGTCGCGTCGGTCGCCCGCGACGCGCGGAAGGTGGAAGTCGCACCCGATGTCATGGAGCGGCTCGACAGAGCGCGAAAGATACTCGACCAGGCCGCCGCGTCCGGTCAGCAGATCTACGGGCTCAACACCGGGCTCGGCGCCAATCTTGGCACCACGGTAGAGGGCGACGCCAGCGCCTTCCAGCGCCAGCTCCTGGAGGGGCGCAGCGGCGCTGTCGGCGAGGCGCTGCCGGTCGAGACCGTGCGGGCAACGATGTTTGCTCGGGCAGCGATGCTGTCGACCGGCGGCTCAGGCCTATCGCCTGCCGTGTTTGTTGCACTGGTCCAGGCGCTCAATGCCGGCGTCCATCCCGTGATGCCGTCGCTCGGCTCGATCGGCGCCGGCGATCTGGTGTTGATGACAGCTCTTGCCGGCTTGCTGATCGGCGAAGGCGAAGCCGAATATCAGGGCCGGCGCATGCCGGCGGCCAAGGCGCTGATGATGGCGCGCCTCACGCCCGTCAGCCTCGCGCCCAAGGACGGGCTGTCGCTGATCAACGCCTCGGCGGTTTCGGCCGGCAGCGGCGCGCTGGCAGTGGCCGACGCATTGTCCGCCCTCGCGCATCAACAGCAGGCCGGCGCGCTGACCATGGAAGCCCTCGGCGCCAATCGCACGATCCTCGATCCGCGCCTGCAGGCGGCAAGACCTGCCGCCGGCCAGCAACAAGCCGCGAAAGGCTTGCGCGATCTTCTGGCCAGCGACGAAAAGCAGACACCGACGACCTTGCAGGACCCGCTATCGATCCGCTGTATGCCCTCGATCCACGGCGCGCTGATCGAGGCGATCGGTCAGGCAAAGCGGGCGGTCGAGATCGAGCTCAATGCCGCCGCCGACAATCCGCTGGTGCTCGGCGACGACGGCATGGTGCTGTCGACCGGCAATTTCCACACCGCGTCGCTGGCGCTTTCCTTCGAGACGCTCGGCCTCGCCATAGCGCAAGCGGCGGCGGCCTGCGCCGCCCGCTTCATCCAGCTCACCGGCTCCGGCCGCAACGGCCTGCCCAAATATCTGTCGCCGGTCGGCGGCGCCTCGGCCGGTTTCGTACCGCTGCAGAAGACGCTGGCGGCAATCATGGCCAGCATCCGCCATAAGGCCAACCCGGTGATGCTCGACTTCCTGCCCGTCTCGGAAGGCGTCGAGGATCATGCCACGCAAACGCCGCTGGCGGTTGCGAAATGCGCCGAGATGATCGTGCTGTCGCGGCGGCTGATCGCCTTTGAGCTGATGGCCGCCGCGCAGGCGATAGACCTGCGCGACGCACTCACACTGGCGCCGGCCACTGCCGCAATTCACGGCGCGGTGCGCGCGCTTGTCCTCCCGCTCAAGGAGGACCGGCCGCTCGGCGCCGAGGCCGAAGCGCTTTATGCAGCGCTCACGAATGGGAACTGGCCAGCCTAGCTGGTTTACGCCCGCCTTGCTCAGGCTGCGCCGTCGACCTTCTTCATGAACAGGCTGAGTTCGTTGGAGTCCATGTGCACGATGTGCCTGTCTTCCGGGTAGGCTCCGCTGTTGACGTCGGCGACATACTCGGAGAAAGCGGCGACGCGTTCGGCTTGCAGGCGGTCATATTCGGCGGCGAAATTGCGATAGACCTTGGAATGGCGGGGCATGTGGCCGCGGTTCTGGCCGAGTATATCGTCGGCGAACAGATATTGCGCGTCGCAGCCGGTGCCGGCCCCCATCGACAGCATGATCAGCGATGTGCGTTCCGAGATTGCCTTGGCCACCTCGACCGGCACCACCTCGATCTCGGCGCCGACAGCACCTGCGGCTTCCAACTGCTTGACCGCCTCGAAGACTTGCATGGCGGCGGCGGCGGTCTTGCCGACGGCCTTGAAGCCGCCGGTCCAGGTGGCGCGAGACGGGATCAGGCCGACATGGCCAATGACAGGAATGGCGTCGTCAGCCATCCGCTTGATGGTGGCATAGCCGGCGCTGCAATAGACGGCGTCGGCACCGGCCTTGTAGAGCCGGAACGCCCAGCGGACGAAGTCGTCGGCTGTACCGATCTCGTAGAAATTGTCCCCCGGCATGGTGAACAGACTGGGCGCCGCATCGCGGTATTGCGGGTTGAGCACCAACTCGGGCGGCACCGAGACGATATCGACACCGGCCCGCTCGGCCGCCTCTGCCTCGTCCATCGTCAGCACGCGCAGCATCGTCAATTGCCGCTTGCCCTTCATGGCCCGCAGGTCAGCGATCGTGGGTCTTTTCCGGCTCATCGATTTTTATCCCCTTGTGATTGCTGCGGAGTGGCTCGGACCGCTCAGCCGATCTGGATCAGCACCTTACCGGCCGCGACCTTGACCGGGTAGGTCACGAGATTGACGCAGACGGGCGCCCCTTTGGCCTGCCCGGTCTTGTAGTTGAAGCGGCCATTGTGCTTCGGGCATTCGATGATGTCGTCCATGACGAGCCCGTCGGCCAGATGCGCCTTCTCATGGGTGCAAAACCCATCCGTGGCGAAGAATTCGTCGTCAGGCGAACGGTAGACCGCAAAGGTGCGGCCGCCGTGATCGAAGCGGATGACGTCCTCTTCCTCGACATCGTCCACGGCGCATGCCTCCACCCAATCGGCCATCTCTATCTCCTGAAATCCCTGCTCCGCGCAACCTATTCCGCAGCCGCCGACATGTTGACCTCGTGGAACTCGCCACGATAGGGCCGCGCCGTCGGCGGCAGCTCGCGCTTGAGGAAATAGTCCTCATATCTGAGCTGCTTGAGCAGGACCGGCCAGACCTCGCGATAGGCATGACAGATCGACGGGTTGGGCACGGGCAAATCGTGCTTGATCAGCTCATGCAGCCTGGGCAGCGCGTGATAGGGCACCATCGGGAACATGTGATGCTCGACGTGGTAGTTCATGTTCCAGTAGATGAACCGGCTGATTGGATTCATGTATACGGTGCGGGTGTTGAGCCGGTGGTCGACGACATTGTCGGCGAGACCAATGTGCTGCAGCAGACCGGTCATCACCATGTGCCAGCTGCCATAGAGGCGCGGCAGGCCGATCAGCATCAGCGGCAGGAACGACCACATATAGAGGGCGAGTGCTATCGTCGCGACGTAGATGGCAACATGCCAGCGCGCGGCGGTGACGACCTTCGGCAGCTCCATCTCCGGAATGAAGCTCCTCTCGTCGGGCGAGATCTTGCCGAACGCATTGCGCACCAATGTCGGCAGTGAGTAACGGAAGTCGAGGATCCCGGTGAAGGCAAGTGCTGCGCGCAGCAGGTCCGGCGGCCGCATCACCGCGATCTCGGCGTCGCGCCCGACGATGATCGTGTCGGTGTGGTGGCGGGCATGGCTCCAGCGCCAGGTCACCGGGTTGCGCATCAGCATGAAGCTGGCGATCTGGTAGACCACATCGTTCATCCAGCGCGTGCGGAAGGCGGTGCCATGGCCGCATTCATGCCAGCGCGAGTCGCTGGAGGAGCCGTAGAGCACGCCGTAGACGAAGAAGAACGGCACGCACCACCAGGTGCCCCAGAACCAGATGCCGCCGCCGGCGGAGCCCAGAATGGCGACGATCCAGATGACCGTATCGCGGATCGCCGGGCCGTCGGAACGCTGCATCAGTTCCTTCATCGCCTTGCGGGAGACATCGGTGTGATACCATTCCGCCGAGGCAAGCCCGGTCTCGATCGCGATCCGTGTGCTTTCGCCGACCAGGCTGTAGTCGCGCTTCATCTTGTCAGCCATTGTGACCTCCAAATCCTGATGGCCGCGCGCCCTCCCCGCGCCGACCAGAGCCGACCTCCCGACTGGTGCCTCGCATCGTCCTCGTCATCGTCACGATCTGCCTCCGAGAACCGGAAATTTGCCCGACGGCCGCGGAAAATCCTGCTGCGGCTGCCTGGCGATCGCTGTGATCCTGTCTTCAGCGGCCGCGATATCGTCGGCACCGTCGAGAACGCGGAACACCGCATCGTAGGAGCGGCTTTCGCTATGCTCCAGCCAGATCATCTCGCCGCGTTCGCGGGCAGCCAGATTGCCGAGCACGTGATGCGTCGACGGCTCGATGCCCAGCGCATACTGTCCCGCCTGGAAGTTCTGCCACTCATAGGCACAAGGCAACTGCTCCTTGCGCGTGACGATCTCAAGGCCGAGGCCAAGGCGGTCGTTGACCACCGCCACCGGCACGTCGCCCTCGGCGTCGGCGGCAAGCTCATGCTGCCAGACCTGCTCCTGGAAACCCAATTGCGGCGCCGGCACCGTGCGATAGCCGACCTTCTGCGCCTCGTAGCGCTCGCCGGCATGGGCTGCCCAGACCACATCCCTTATCGGCGCCAGATAGCGCGAGCCTTCGTCGAGCACGGGATGGCTGACATTGATGTGGTAGAAATACATATGCGGCGTCCGGTTGAAGCCGTGATTGACGACGCGGTCCGATAGCCGGATCTCATTGCCGCCGACATCGGCCTCGATCCGCCGCAGCAGGTGCAAATCCTCGCCGAACACCGTCGACTGCTGCATGATAGCCTCGGCCCACAGCACGCAGCGGTCGCCGTCCCAAGCCTCGCCATAGCCGGTCAGCCGCGCCGGAATAGTGCTGATGCGGCCATGCAGCGAATGACGAACCGTCTTCTTCGGCGGATAGTTGTAGCTGTCGGCCGGCACCTCGTTCATGAACAGGATGTGGTCGAGGCCGCAAGTGAGCAGCAGGCCGGAAAACGACCGCGCCCAGGCAAGGCCCTCCTCGCCCTCATGCTCGTGCAGGCCGGGATGACGAAAGCCGCTTGGCGAATGCCAGCCGATCGCCTGTCCCCTAAAGTCGCAATCGGCGATGTCCAGCGCCCGGTCGACGAGTGCCGTGAACCGCAATCCCGAGCCGGTGCGGAATTCAAGCATGCGGATGCCGCGCTCGACGCCGTCGCCAAGCGTCATCAGCCGCACACCGGCGAATTGCGACAGCATGCCGGACCGCTCCGAAACCTGCCGGCGCGACAGCGTCTTGCCGTAAAGCTCTACCATGTGACGGCCATCACTTCGCTCTCGTCTCTTTCAACAGGGCCGACATGTCGGCGCCGGTGATGATGCTTTCCACCGTCAGCAGGTCGGTATCGGCGACCGTCTGCTCGGCGACGATCTCGCCGCGGCGCATGACGATGATGCGGTCGGCGACCTGGAAGACATGGTGGATGTTGTGGGTGATCAAGAGCACCGAATGGCCGGCCGCACGCACCTCCTTGACGAAGCGCAGCACGCCATGCGTCTCCTCGACGCCGAGATTGTTGGTCGGCTCGTCGAGGATGATCACCTTGGCGGCGAACTGCATGGCGCGCGAAATCGCGATCGATTGGCGCTCGCCCCCCGAAAGCGTGCTGACCAGCGCGTCGGCGTCGAGCTTTTTCGAGATGCCGACACGCTTCAGCAAGGTTGAGGCTGCATCGCGCAATTTGGCCCGATCGAGCGGCGCGAACACGCCCAGCCACTTGAAATTGACAGGTTCGCGGCCGAGAAAGAGGTTGCGCGCGATGCTGAGATCCGGCGCCAGCGAGGTGTCCTGATGGATGGTCTCGATGCCGAGATCCATCGCGTCGCGCGTCGAGCGGATCGAGACCTTCTGTCCCCGCACATAGATCTCGCCGCGATCGACGGGAAACACCCCGGAGATCGCCTTGATCAGCGTGGATTTGCCGGCGCCATTGTCGCCCAGCAACGCTACCACCTCGCCTTCGTTCAGCGCGAAGGACGCATTCTTGAGCGCGCGGACGCTGCCGAAGGACTTTTGCAGATTCTGTAGCCGGAGCACTTCCTGCGCCATGGTCAGCTCCTTGCGGCGTTCTTCTGCAGCAGAGCGTGCAGGATGAGCATGGCGAGGATGATGACGCCGACAAAGATGTTGTAGGCAAGCCCGGGCACGCCGATCAGCACGATGCCGTTGCGGATGGCGCGCAGCATCAGCGCCCCCACGATCGTGCCCAGGATCGTGCCGCGCCCGCCGGTCAGCGCCGTGCCGCCGACCACCACCATGGCGATCACTTCGAGTTCGTAGCCGGTGCCGGCAACCGGCGAGGCAGCCGAGATGCGGAAGGCGCTGATCATGCCGGCCAGTCCCGCCAGCACGGAAGTCAGGATGAACAGCCAGATCTTGACCGCATCGGCCGGTACGCCGCGCGCCACCGCCGCGTTGCGGTTGGAGCCGATGGCGCTGATCCAGTTGCCGAGCTTGGCATAGCGCAGGATGTAGACCGCCAGCAGCGACAGGCCGACGAACCACCACAGCGAAGTGTAGAGCCGGAACGAACCGACATAGAAACTGCCGGCCAGCAGCGTCACGAAGAAGCCGGGCTGGTCCCAGGATTTCAGCGGAAAGCCCTGTGTGATGTAAAGCGCGGCACCCCGCACCACCAGCAGCATCGACAGCGTGACCAGGAAGGAGGAGATGCCGATCTTGGTTACGATCAGCCCGTTGATCGCCCCGATCGCCACGCACAGCAACAAGCCGGCAAGCAGCGCCACGCCGATGCCGGCCTCGCCGTTCTGCACCAGCAGCATGACGACGACCGGGGCCAGCCCGAACACGGCGCCGACCGAAAGGTCGAACTCGCCCGCCGTCAGAAGCAACGTCATGCCGAGCGCGATGATCCCGAGCTCGGGCAAGAACGCCATCATATTGGAGATGTTGAGCGGCGACAGGAAATTGGCGTCGGCGATGGCGAACACCGCCAGCAGCACGATGAGGATGATGAGCGAGGAGAATTGCGGCGAGCGGATCAGGCTCGACCTGCGCTTGGCCCCAGGCATTTCCTCTTCAGCGGCGATTGTCATGACTGCTTTGAACCATACCTTGGAGCGACGCCCGCCGCCTGCGCGGCGGGCGTCAGTTTCAATCACTTGTTGTAGAGTTTCAGGATCGGCTCGACGCTCGAAGCGTCGTAGAGGCTGAAAGTGCGGATGTCGTAGCCGATCGGCTCGCCGGAGGCGGCGAGCCCGAGCAGCGCCACCGGCATGAAGCCTTGCGCCGACGGGAACTGCCAGGCGGCCGCGTTGACGAAGCCGGCCTTGACGGCTTCCGCGGTTTCCTTGGAATTGCCCCAGCCGACGACCGGAATCTTGCCGGCCGGCACGCCGGCGCCATCGAAGACGCGCTTGACACTGGCCGCGACGGAATCGCCGAGGGCGATGATCGCCGGCGGATTGTTGGCCACCATGTAATCGGTCATCTTGGCGATGATGCCGGCCGGATCGGTGCCGCAATCGACCACGTCGTATTTGATGCCGAGCGGATCGAACACGCTGGCGATGCCTTCGGTCTCGAGCTGCTGGTAGCTGGCTCCCGGCACTTCGACCGGGAGGAAAACCTTGTCGCCCTGCTTCACCATCTTGCGGTCGACGAGATACTTGGCCCAGATAACGCCGGCTTCCTTGAGATCGGCGCCGACATAGGCCTGCCGACCGGTCGCCGGATCGTCTGTGTTGAAGAACACGATCGGGATGCCGGCGGCCTTGGCCGCTTTTACCTCCTCGGTCCACAGACCGGGCTGCGCCGAAGTGGTGGCGATGCCGTCGGGCTTGGCCGCGAGCGCGGAATTGAAAGCCTCCTTCTGCGCCGCCATGTCGCCACCGCTGAAGGAGATCTTGCAGGTCACCTTGAGCTGGTCGCAGGCCTTGGTCGCGCCGGCGTTCCAGTCGAGCCAGAACGCATCCGACGGGCCGCCATGCGACAGCAGGTAGAAGGTCTTCTGGCCATCCTGCGCCAGTGCCTGCGAGCCTAACGCCAGGCCGGCGAGCACTGTCGCTGCCGCCGCCAGTTTCAATCCGAATTTCAACATTTCGCTTCCTCCATTGTTGTTTCCTCCCGGCCGAAAAGCGCCGCCGCATGGCGGCGACGCGGGACTGCTGTCAGAGGCCGTTGGCGCGGAACTTGTCGTCGAGGAATTTCTTGGCCCGCGGCACGTCGTCTTCCGAGAGATGCTCGATGATGACCGGGATGTTCGGGCTCTTCTGCGACAGGCGCTGCAGATAGAGATCGTAGTTCAGCGAACCGGTGCCCGGTGCGTTGAGCACCATCTCGCCGACGCCGCGGAACGTGTGCGAGGCAAGCGCGTCGTCATCGCCGATATCGGCATGCTTCTCGCTCTTGTCGTCGCCGGCGCGCGCGACATCCTTGGCGTGCGCGATCTTGACCTTGTCGGCCAGCGTGTCGAACACCTGGTTCAGCACCTTGTCCATCTGGTCGATGTTGTGGCCTTCGAAGTAATTGGTCGGGTCCATCAGCAGGCCGAGGCCGGGATGGTCGACCTGCGCGAACATCCGCACCGTTTCCTCGACCGACCCGACGACATTGTTGACGTAGGTTTCGAGCAGGAACATCGAGCCATGGTCGTAGGCTTCCTGCGCCAGCTCGGCGATCACCTTGCGGCACATCTCAAAGCCCTCTTCGGACTTGTTCTTGGGATCGCTCATCCACTCGCTCTCGGTGTTGTAGGTGCCGGTCTCCGAGATCACGTAAGCGCTGCCGAGCTGGCGCGCGTTGCGGATGATTTCCTTCAGCCGCTCGACATTGGCCTTGCGGTGCGCGAGGTCGGGATGAATGACGTTGGTGTAGCCCGAGATGCAGCAGATCGGCAGGTCGTGGGCGCGGAACGTATCGCGCACCTTCCTGGCCTTGTCCTTGGTGATCTGGCCGGCCGACAGGTCGATATCCCTAAAATGCAGGTCGAGCTGCACGGTGTTGAAGCCGTGGCCGCGAATTTTCTTCGCCGTCTCTTCGAGGCCATAGGGGAAATACCCCGTAAAAATTCCGGATTGCATCATGGTGTGAAGTCCTCCCTGTAAGTGATTCAGTCGCCTGCTGTTTCAGTTAATCGAGATTTCGGAAAGCTTGACCGTGCGGCCCTTCTCGATCGAGCGGTAGCCGGCCTCGATCAGCGCCATGGTCTTGACGTTGTCGGCGACGGAGAGCGCCGGCGGCTCACCTGTCTTCACCGCGTGCTGGAGTTGTTCCATGACGCCGATGAAGGCATGCGGGAACCACATCGTGTTCCAGCTCGGCGTGACCCATTTCCCGTCCGTTGTCTCGGTCGAGGCATAGGTCAGCGTCGAGGCGGAGCCTGTCGGCCAGCCGATAGTGCCCTTGGCGACACCCTTCGTGCCGTCGACGCGCCAGTTGATGTGCTGGTCGTCCTTGTAGCCATCCTGGCGCGGACCCGACCAGACATCCTCCAGCGACACCGCAAGCACGCCTGACGGAAACCGCATCGTCGACACGGTGATGCCGTCGGAATGGTCGAATGTCGTGCGCGGATCCTTGCGGGTCAGCGTGGTAATTTCGTCCGGATCGCCGAACAGGAAGCGCAGCACGTCGAGATGGTGCACGCTCATATTGGCGAGCGTCAGCCTGTTGTATTCCTCCAGGAAGGTCTGCCAATGCGGGATCGCATGCATGTCGATCTGCGCGAAGACGATGTCGCCAAGCGCGCCGCTGTCCATGATCTGCTTCAGGACGCGCATCGACTGGTCGTAGCGCATGTTCTGGTTGACCGAGAGGATCTTGCCAGCCTTGGCCGCCTCGTCGCGCAGTTCGATCGCGTTCTTGAGCGACAGCGCCAGCGGCTTTTGCGCCAGGATCGCCTTGATATGCTTCTGCTTCAACGCATGGCGGATCAGCGCCGGCTGCTGATCCGGCGGGAAGGCCAGGTCGATGATCTCGACATTTTTGTCCTCGATCAGTTGCTCGGGCGTGTCGTGGACGGTCGGGATGCCCCAGCGTTTCGCCACTTTTTCGGCGCTGGCTTTGGTGCGCGAGGCGATCGCCACCACCGGAAAGCCGGCCTCGTGATAGGCAGCGAGATGGCATTCGGCCATGATCATGCCGGCGCCGACACAGCCAATCCTGTATTCTTTCGTGCGGACCCTCACGTCCGGCTCGAAGCCGATGCCCGCTATTTCTTCGCTTGCCATCTGATCCTCCCGAAGCTCGTTTCTTGCAGCCGCCGTCATCGTGCCAGCGCTCCCCCGCCATGGCCGAAATAATGCACCCGGCCGGGCTCGCAGGATATCGCCACCATCGCGTCCGGTCTGATGTCCGGCTGACCGCGCAGCAGCGCCCTGAGGCGCGCCTGCCCGGCAGCGAGCGTCACGATGGTATAGCCGCCGAGCGGCTCGACCTCGAACACGCGCGCCGGGCGGCCCGTGCGCCCATCCGACCTCGCACCATCCGACCATGGCCGAACCTTGATGTCTTCCGGCCTGAGACCGATCTCCACGGCATCGGCCGGAGCAGCCTTGTCCGCGATATGGATCCTGCCCTCCGCTGCCTCGACGCCGCCCTCGCCGCGCACCGATTTCAATATGTTCATCATCGGCGAGCCGAGCAGCCGCGCCACATAGGTGCTGGCGGGGCGGTCATAGACCTCGGCCGGCGCGCCGATCTGCCTGATCTTGCCGCTCTCCAGGATAGCGATGCGGTCGGCGACCGACATCGCTTCCTCCTGGTCGTGCGTGACATAGATCAGCGTCTTGCCGAGCTCGCGCTGGATGCGTTTGAGCTCGACGCGCGTCTCCTCGCGCAGCCGTGCATCGAGCGCCGAGATCGGATCGTCCATCAGATAGGCGGCCGGGTCGCGCACCAGCGCACGGGCAATCGCCACGCGCTGCCGCTCGCCGCCCGAAAGCTGCGCCGGCGGCTTGTGCAGTATATGGCCGATATGCAATTTGGCCGCGACATCGGCGACGCGCTTTTCGATCTCGGCCTCAGCAACCCTGCGTTCGACCAGCGGAAAGCGCACATTCTCCAGCGCGCTCATATGTGGGAACAGGGCCAGGTTCTGGAACACCATGGCGACGTTGCGCTCGGCCGGCGACACCGCGTTCACAGGCCTGCCGCCGATCAGGATCTCGCCCGTATCAGGAGCCTCCAGCCCGAGTATCAGGCGCAGCAGCGTCGACTTGCCGGACAGCGGCGGCCCGAAGAAGCAGAAGAACTCATTGTCGTTGACGGCAAACGAGGCATCGTCGACGGCGAGCGTGCCGCCATAGCGTTTCGTCACGTTGCGGAAGACGACATCGGCCATGGCTCAGTCCGCCTTGATCGCTTGGCCGGTGGCGGCGTCGAAGACGCGCACCGAGGACGCGGCCGGAGCGACGATCGCGGTCTGTCCGATCGCCAGCCCGACATCGTTCTCGAACACCGCTTTGACCGCGCTCTCACTCTCGCCAAGATGGACGATGGTGCGCGCGCCGATCCGCTCGACGAAGCTCACCGGCATCGAAAGGCCGCGGTCGGAGAGAGTCACCTGCTCCGGCCGGAAGCCGTAAAGCACATCTCCGCGCGCGGCCCTCACCGCCGGGGCGAGATCGTCCGGCAAGGGTGGCGTGACGCCCAGCGGCCCGAGATCGATCACCAGGCCACGGTCGCTTTCCGCGGGCCTGCCCTTCAGCAGGTTCATGCCCGGCGACCCGATGAAGCGGGCGACGAAGACATTGGCCGGATTGTTGTAGACCTCGAGCGGCGTGCCGACCTGCTGCAACACGCCGTGGTCCATCACCGCGATGCGGTCGGCCATGGTCATGGCTTCGAGCTGGTCGTGGGTGACATAGACCATGGTCTGCTTGAACTGGCGCTGCAACTGCTTGAGCTCGGTGCGCATGACCGCCCGGAAGGCCGCGTCGACATTCGATAGCGGCTCGTCGAGCAGGAAGATCGCCGGCTCCATGATCGCCGAGCGGCCGATCGCCACGCGCTGCAAGATGTTGACCGACAGCCGGTCGGCTTTGCGATCGAGCAGCGACGTCAGTTGCAGCATTTCGGCAATGGCGCCAACGCGGCGGTCGATCTCGGCTTTCGCGGCGCCACGCATCCTCGGGCCGTAGGCGAGGTTCTGGCGCACAGTCATATGGGTGAAGATCGCATAGTTCTGGAAGACGAAGCCGACGCCGCGCCGTCCCATCGGCACGCCGGCCATGTCGCGCTCGCCAAACAGGATCTTGCCGTTGGTCGGCTCCTCCATGCCGGCGATCATGTTCATCGTCGTCGACTTGCCGCAGCCCGACGGCCCGAGCAGCGCCATGAACTCGCCGTCGGCAATGGCGAGATCCATCGTCTTCAGCGCGGTAAAATCGCCGAATTTCTTGACCAGGTTCTGCAGATGGATGGCGCTCATCTCACGCCTCCTGCCTGGCCGCGGCCATGCGCTTCATCGCAAACACCGCGGCGATCGACAGCACGATCAATATGGCCAGCGCGATCGCCGCCACATAGCCCCAGATCAGGTCCTGCGTGGTGAGCTTGTAGATGTAGACGGAGATCGTTTCGGTGGCGACACCGGGGCCGCCGCCGGTCATGATGTAGAGCGTGTCGAAGATCTTGAAGTTCTCGATCACCCGGATCGCCAGGGCGATGATGATGATCGTCTTCATCTTCGGCAGCACGATGGTGATGAAGCGCTGCCAGGGATTGGCCCCGAGCAGCGTCGCCGCCTTGATCTGGTCCTCCGGCACGCCGACCAGGCCGGCAAGCAGGATGAGGAACATCAAGGGCGTCCACTGCCAGATGTCGGCGACCATCACCGCGATCAGCGCCAGCGTCGGGTCGGAGAGCCAGGCGATGGTGACGGGAAAGCCTGATAGCGCCGACAGGATGTCGTTAACCGGGCCGCCCGACTGGAACAGCATGAAGAACATGTAGCCGGCCACCGCCGGAACCACCATCATCGGCATCAGCAGGATCGAGTAGAAGATCCGCTTGCCCGGAAACTCGTCGGCAAACAGCGTGGCGAGCGCGAGGCCCATCAGGAATTCCGCCGGCACGCAGACGATCATGACGATGGCCGTGCGCTTCAGCGCGCTCCAGAAGCGCGCGTCGACGGCAAGGTCGGTGTAGTTGGCGAAATTGTTCCACAGCGACCAGGCGTTCCACCAACCGAGGCCGGACAGCGGCGACCAGTCGGTGAGGCTGATGTAGAGCTGCATCAAGAGCGGGAAGACGGCGATGAACAGCACCAGGATCTGCGCCGGCAATGTCAGCCGGAAGCCGAGCTTTGCCCCTTCGTCCCGCAGGGCCGGCTTTGCCTGGACGGTTTTCATCACGTCCTCCGAAATCGTGGCAGTCACCGCGCTCATTGCTTGAGCGCTCCGAAGGTCAGCCCGCGCACCAGATGGCGCTGGATGGCGATGCCCATGATGACAGGCGGCACCGCGGCAATGAGGCCAAGGGCTGCCTTGGCGCCATAGAGCTGTCCGGTCATCGAGGACGACAGCGAGGCCATGTAGACCGGGATCGTCACCCATTCGCGCGTCGTCAGAAGCAGCGCGATCAGATAGTCCGACCAGTTGAGGATGAAGACGAAAAGTGCGGCACTTGCCAGCGGCGCGCGCATCATCGGCAACGTGATGCGGGTGAAGACGCGCCACCGCGAACAGCCCTCGACGAGCGCCGCCTCCTCGATCTCGCGCGGCATGTCGTCGAAAAAGGTCTTCATCAGCCAGAAGGCGAAGGGCAGCGTGACGATGCCGTAGATCAGCGACAGCCCCCACCAGCTGTCGGTGAAGTTGAGGAAGGCCCACATGATCATGACAGGGATCATCACCGCCATCGGCGGAAACAGACGAAGCTGGATCAGCGCCAGCGGCAGGTTCTGGCCCGAGCCGAAGCGCGACAGCCCATAAGCCGCGGCGGTGCCGGCCGACATCGCGATCGCCGTGCCGAACACCGCCGACAGCAGCGACGAGACGATCGGTTTCATTGCCGTGCGGTCGAGCGCGACGATGAGGTTGTTGGTCGATTCACCGAAGACGAAGCGGAAATTGCTGAGCGTCGGGTTCTTCGGCCACCAGGTCAGGTCGGCGCCGGTCGCCGACCATTCGGCGATCGGCTTGAACGCCATCGACACCATCCACAGGATCGGCACCAATGTTACCGCCATGGCCGCGAAGATCGCGGCATAGCGGAATATCTCGAAGGGAATTGAACGCTTCATCTTGCAGCTTTGCTGGTACCATCGTTTGCGGAGGGGAAGAGCAATCACTCCTCCCCTCCATTGCGATCCCGGGAGGAGGATCAGCTGATCGGATCGAGAACGGTGGGCCATGCCTCCTTGTTGGTCTTGATGGCTTCGAGAAGCTTCTCCTCGCCGGTGCGCCGCGCGATCTTCTTCCATTCGGCCTCGGTGTCGGCCATCGCCTGCTCGGCCGTCTTGGCCTTGGTAAGTGCCGCGACGAGGTTCTCGTCCAGCGCATTGTGGAAGGCGGTGGCGCCGGGATAGTTGATGGTCGGCACGGTGCGGGCGACCGTCTCGCGCACCATATCCATGTGGTAGGCGTGATAGGTCTGGCGGACCAGCGGATCGGAGAAATCCGACAGCCGGAACGGATCGAAATAGCCGCCCGGATTGGCCGTCATCCAGGCATAGATGCGGCTCGATCCCAGCCACTGCAGGAAGAGATAGCAGGCCTCCGGATGCTTGGCCTGCGAGGACACCGAAGCCGACAAATTGAGCCACAACACCGAACGGCTGATCAGCTTGCCGTCGATTTCGCGGCCGGGCGGCAGCATCGAGCCGATCTTGCCGGTGACAGCTGAATCCTTGTTGCCGGCATTGTCGAGGAACTTCGGCAGGTTGGAGAAGGCGCAGGTCATGGCAGCACCGCCCTTGGCGAAATTACCGTACTGTTCCGGCCAGCCCCACGAGATCGCATCCGGCGAATGATGCGAAAGCGAATCGACATATTCCGTCGTGGCCGCGATGCCCTGTTCCGAATTGATCAGCGGCTTGCCGGTGTCGTCGAACAGGAACTGGTTGGGCGAGGCCATCGAGACGTAGCGCTGGTACCAGTTGGTGTAGCCCCAGCCCTGGTTGCGCAGATCGGTCGAGCCGAACAGGCCCTTGTCCGGACGCTGGAAGAAGGCTGCGATGTCGCCATGCTGTTTCCAGGTCTTCGGCGGCACAAGGTCGTAGCTGTATTTGTCCTTGAAGGCCTTCTTCTCGGCCTCGTCGCCGAACAGGTCCGTGCGGTAGACCCAGGTCTGGAAATCGCCGTCCAGCGACACGCCATAGGTCGAGCCGCGATACTGGTTGAGCAGCGAAACACCCTTGGCGCCGTTGACATAGCCGCGCTCGGGATCGTCCCATTCCGGCTTGTGCTGGGCGACGAAGTCATCGAGCTTGAGGATGCCGCCGGTTTCGGCGAGGTCGCCAAGGCGGTTCCACTCGACAGCATAGATGTCATAGGCCCCACCCTTGGTGGAGATGTCCTGCATCGTCTTGGTGAATTCCTGGCCGTTCGGCACGCCGACGATTTCAAGCGGAATGCCGGTTTCCTTTTCCCACAGATCCTTGATCGATGGCGCGCCGGCCGGGAACGGCTGCGTCAACTGGCCGATCGAACCGTCGGACAGGCCAAGCACGATCTTGGCCGGCGCCTTGCCGGCGCCCTTCATCGCCTTGACCGCCTCGATGGCGCGGCCTTCCGGCGTATCCGGGCCATACTGATAGCGCTCCGAGCCGTCGAAGCCCGTCGGGCCGCCGATCATGCCGGGCGCCAGCGCATCGGCCGCATAGGCGCGGCCTGGACGGATGAATTGCGGGGCAATACCTGCCGCGGCCATGAACACGGCCGCCTTTCCACCGGACGCCAGCAAACGGCGCCGCGACATGCGGATCAAATTTGACATTGGAAGTCCTCCCTTAGGGCCCTGTTCCTCCACGGCCCTATGATGGATATTGACGGCAGGATACGAAGCCTGTCAACATCATAAATAATCAAAACACGTCACAACATCGCAAATGAGGGAGAGAATGCAGTCTATCGAGGTTGTCGCATCGCACCTATTGCTTGGATTTGAGGGAATTCAACACGGATCGAGCTCTTTTCCACGCTGGCTGGCGATTTGGTTTAGCCCGGTGGCTTGCGCATCGGCCAAGGCCGGTTACATCATTTCCCATCAGAATCGCTGCCGGTGATGAGCCGTTCTCCGGGTTCGATCGAAATTTGCGCGATTTTGATGCTGGCAATGAGGTAGTCGACTGTGCGGTCCACCCTGACAGACATAGCCCGCGAAGCTGGCGTCTCCGCCGCCACGGTCGACCGTGTGCTGAACAACCGCCCCGGCGTTCGGGCGCGCACGCGTGAAATCGTGCTCGAGATGGCGCAGCGGCTTGGCTACATCGCCGAGAATTCGAACGGCCCTACCCCGCGCAACGCGCTCCCCGGCGATGTCATACGGCTCGACTTCGCCTTGCCCGCCGGCACCAACTCCTTCATCAAGATGCTGCACCGTCACATCGAGGCGCAGGCGCAGTCGCGACCCGATCTCGATGTGCGCGTCGCCACGATCGAAGGCTTCAATCCGGACCGGCTAGCCCGGCTGCTGCAGGATCTGCACGGCCAGACGCAAGGCGTCGGCGTTATCGCGCTCGACCATCCGACGGTCCGCGAGGCGATTCGCTCGCTGTCGGCCAGCGGCGTCAAGGTCGTCACCATCGCCTCCGACATCCTGCATGTGCCGAGGGTCGCCTATATCGGCATCGACAACCGCGCCGCCGGCCGGCTGGCCGGCTATCTGCTCAATCGCTTCATGGGCGCTGGCCGGCCGGGCAAGGTCGCGCTGTTCGCCGGCTCGCTCTCCTATCGTGGCCACGAGGAGCGCGAGATGGGGTTCCGCCACATACTGACGGAGGAATCGCCCAATCTCGAGATCGTCGAGATGCGCGAAATGCTCGACGATCGGGAAAAGGCCTATTCGGAAGCATCGGCCCTGCTGGACCGGCATCCCGACCTCGCCGCGATCTACAATGTCGGCGCCGGCAACACCGGCATTGCCAGGGCGCTCAAGGAGCGCGGCCGTGCGCTTTCAACGGTCTTCCTCGGCCACGAGGTGACGGAAGGCACCAAGGACCTTCTGCTCGACGGCACGCTCGACGCCGTCATCGACCAGAACCCGCGCGTCGAGGCACGCGAGGCGCTCAATATCCTGAGCCATGCGGTCAGGGGCTTGTCCTACGAACTGCACCAGCCGCGGCTGCAGGTGATCTTCAGGGAAAGCATCCCGGAGATCTGAACGAGTCCTCTCAATCGGGCGGCCTATTCGCGGTGGCCGGCTAGGTTCGGCTCACTATCGCTTGCGCGTCCTCGTTAGTGCCGATGGCGATCCGGTCGCCGGAGACAATGCCTGATGTGTCGCAGACGACCAGCGGCATGCGGATGTCGTAGAGGAATTCGGCGACGATGGCGCCGACGGCGAGGATCGGGTCCGGCCGCTCCAGGATGATACCGGCCGGCGCCGTGCCCTTGCGGATCGCCTCGGCAAGAACCGACGAGGAGGACGACGAGCCACGCCCACTCGCCATGACCAGGATCCGTCCGGCGACATTGCTGCCTAGAGCCGGATGCGAATGGTCGATGATGTCGCCGGTCTCGGCATCGACGCCGCCCCAGAAACTGAGCGCTTGCGACAGCACCAGCGCAGAGCCTTGCGCCTCGCCGACAAGCTGGAAAATGCCAGTTCTGTCCAGGGCTCGCCTGTCCTGCCCGCTCATTGCGTGCCTCGCACGACATGGCCGGCCGCGGCAGAGCGGATGCAGTCCGCCATGTCGCCGAAGGCCACCGAGACGCCGATATTGCCGGGCGCATAATGCGCCCATTTGCCGGAATTGGTCATCACCACGCCGTCGAGCCGCTCGATGATCGCGGTGACGTAGGTGCAGGTGTCGGCGACTGGAATAAGTCCGAACGCCTCGATGCCGGCCAGCGCCCCCTCATCCTGCAAACGCGTCAGCGTCGCGCGCCCGGTGTTGACATAGATCGGAATGCCCCTGCCCGGCGCGACCTTTCGCAACAATGGCAACAGCCGCATCCATTCGTCATGCGAGAAATGCGGCGTGCCCAGCGACACGGCCGCCAGAGGCGCGCCGTCGGCTACGCTCGATAGCCTGGCCAGCGCATCGTCGAGGTCGGCACGCGTGATGCGGATTGTCTCCTCTGGCGCCATGCCATGAAACGCTTCTTCGAGAGTGTTTGCTTCCGGCGTGATATCGACCGCATGGAACAGCGCCACAGCGCCGGTCGTCGCCGCGGCGGCGCCAAGCGCCTTTAGCTGGTCCTCGTCGCGCGGTCTTGGCAAGCCCGAGATCACCGGGATGCGATCGCCACTCGCTTGCCCGATGATCAGCCCGACGGCGACGAACAGACTGTCGCTCGGTTCTAGGTCAGAATCGATCAACTCGAACAGGACCTGGCCACGCCGGTTTTCCCTTAAATGCAGGCCCCATGCCGGCGCGCGTCCGGTCATCGCGCAGCACAAATCGATGAAATCGCCATAACGGTTGGTCCG
The DNA here is from genome assembly GCF_000359125.1 of Mesorhizobium sp. STM 4661. Lineage (GTDB taxonomy): Bacteria > Pseudomonadota > Alphaproteobacteria > Rhizobiales > Rhizobiaceae > Mesorhizobium. Next base: position 56,874 of record NZ_CAAF010000070.1, read on the forward strand.
CGCCCCGATCACCGAATTGGCAAAGACGATGGCGTTGGACTCACCCCAGGCGATCTGCTCGCCAAAGCTGGGCCGGAACCGCGTCTGGTATGGCGCGCAGGTGAAGGTCGCCTGGCAGCTTAGTTCCAGATGCGCCTTCATCAGGCGCCGCGCCGGCGCCTCTTGCGACGGCGGCATCTTCACCAATCCGGGATGGATGAGATCGAAGGAGCCGACATTCAGCGTCGTCGGCACCTGGACGTGGCCGCCGCCCTCGACCAGCCTTTCGACGAAATCAAGGCTGGCCTGGCCGTGATAAAGACAGCCATCGATATGAGCACCGGCAATGTCGAGCAGCTTCGGCGCGCCGACCGCCTTCGAAAAGGCGGCCAGTATCTTCATCGCGGCAGCCGCGGCCGGCCCCTGCTCGCCCTGCAGCATCGACTGGTCTCGCGCACTCAGTTCAAGTGTCATCGGCTGTTTCGCTTTCCGCACGACAAAGCTCTCCCCGATTGCGGACCGGCTGGCAAGTCCGGCAGCCTGACCTCAGCTCGCAGCGATCAGCACCGTGCTCTCTGGCGACCAGCTGAGCATCACATCCTGCCCTTCCGCCAGCCGCTCGATGCCGGTGTTCTGCACGATGACCTTGAGCGTCTGGCCGTCGCGTTCGACGAAATAGGTGCTGTTGTTGCCGGCGAAGATGCGCTTGGAGACCTGGCCACGCAGCACATTGCCATTGGCCTGGACCGTACTTCCGGCATCGGTGGCGATGCGGATGCGTTCGGGTCGCACGGCGCAGCTCGCCTTGGTCCCTGCGGCGAGCGACACGCCAGCCCCGGCGGCGATCGTCGTGCCGTCGGCCAGTCGGATGCCGTTGCCTGTGCTGTCGCCGCGCAAGATATTGGCATCGCCGAGGAAGGTCGCGGCGAACTCGCTCTTCGGGCTGTCGTAGATCTCCTCCGGCGGCCCCTCCTGCACCAGCCGGCCGTCGCGCAATATGCCGATGCGGTCGCTCATCGTCAGCGCCTCTTCCTGGTCGTGGGTGACGAAGATGGTGGTAATGCCGATCTCGCGCTGGATGCGTTTCAACTCGATCTGCATGTCGACGCGCAGCGCCTTGTCGAGCGCACCCAATGGCTCGTCGAGCAAAAGCACGCGCGGCTTGGTGACGATGGCGCGCGCCAGCGCGACGCGTTGGCGCTGGCCGCCGGACAATTGGTGCGGCCGACGACCGCCGAGCTTGCCGAGTTGCACGAGGTCAAGAGCGCGCTGCACCTCGGCGGCAATCACCGCCTTGGCTTCGCCGCGCACCGACAGCCCGAAGGCGACATTGTCGGCGACGCTCATGTTGGGGAACAGCGCATAGTTCTGGAACACCATGCCGATGCGCCGCTTCTCCACCGGCACCCGCTCGACGCTTTCGCCGCCGATCGCGATGCGGCCGGAGTCGGGAAAATCGAAGCCGGCGATCTGCCTGAGCAACGTGGTCTTGCCGCTGCCCGACGGCCCGAGCAGCGCGTAGAAACCGCCATCGGCGAAATCGATCGAGACATCGTCCAGCGCCTTGTGCGCTCCAAAACTGCGCGACACGTTCGATACTTGCACGCCGGCCATTATTTCTCTCCGCCGAATTTGAAGAAGCGTGCCGTGAGCAGCATCAGCGCCATCGACACGACGATGATGATGGTCGAGACCGCGTTGATCTCCGGCGTAAAACCCTTGCGGATCGCCGCGTAGATTTCGACGGGCAGCGTCGTCTGGCCAGGCGTCGACAGGAAGTAGGAAACCACGAACTGGTCGAACGACACGGCGAAGGCGAAAAGCCCGCCGGCGATGACGCCCGGCATGATCCAAGGCAAGGTCACGCGCCGCGTCACCTGCCACTGGTTGGCGCCGAGCGAGCGCGCCGCTTCTTCCAGTTCCGGTGCGAAGGTCTGCAGCCGGGCCGAGACGACGACGATGACATAGGGCAGCGCCAAGGCGACATGGCCGAGCAGGATGGCAAACAGGCCACGCCCGATGCCGACGCCGAAGAAGAAGATCAGCATCGCCGTGCCGGTGATCAACCACGGAATGGCGATCGGCGGAAACAACAGCGCCTGCAGGAATTTCTTGCCTGGGAAGTCGTAGCGGTAGAGCGCCAGCGATGCCGCCGAACCAAGCACAACGCTAATGACGGTGGTGATGATCGCGATTTCGAGGCTGTTCCATGTCGCCGAGATCAGTTGGTCGTTCTGCCACAGCGAGGCATACCACTCGGTCGTCCACTCGAAGGGCAACTGGTAGAAGGGCGAGGCGTTGAACGACATCAGCGCCATGATGATGATGGGCAGATAGAGGAAGGCGAGCAGCAGCCCGATGTAGAGCCGGCCGATCCATTCGAGAATGCGCGTCGTCGCCATCACGCGGCTCTCCGCAGCACCGGTGCGGCCAGCGCCAAAATAGCCAGCACGACGGCCAGCAGGATGAAGGAAAGTGCCGCGCCGAGCGGCCAGTTGAACACGGCGACGAACTGGTCCTCGATGACGGTGCCGTAGAAGGTACCGGTGCGGCCGCCGAGAATGCGCGGTTCCATGAAGGAGCCGACGACAGGCACGAAGATGAGTGCCGCGCCGGCGACCAGCCCCGGCATCGAGAGCGGGATGATCACCCGCTTCAGCATTTGCAACCGCGAGGCGCCGAGCGAGCGCCCTGCCTCGATCAGTGAATCGTCGATGGCCTGCAGCGTGAGATAGCAGGTCAGCACCATGTAGGGCACGTAGGAGTGCACCAGGCCGATGATCACCGCCGGATAGGAATACATCAGGTCGATGTTGATCTTGAACGGCAGCACGGCGTTGAGCGCCGTATCGAGAATACCGCCTTCGCGCAGCACCATCGCCCAGGAGAAGATACGCACCAGCCCGTTCGACCAGAACGGCAGGATGACGAGCAGGAAGATCGCCTCGCGGCTGCGCCCCTTCAGCACCTTGGCCAGCACATAGGCCGCGGGATAGCCGATGACGATGCACCACAGCGTCACCTCCAGGCCGAGCCTGAGCGAGGCCAGCAGCAACGTCAGGTAAAGGCCTTGCGAGAAGAAGGCCGTGTAGTTGTCCAGCGTGAACGCCCACGCCTTGCCCGACAGCGGCAGCTCCGTCATGAACGAGAAGAAGACCATGGCCGACAGCGGCAGGAAGATCGCCACCGTCAGCCATAAATAAGCAGGAAGAAGCAACGGCAAGGCCGATCGCAATCCGCTCCGCGAACCGATCGCGACCTGCCCGGCCATGTCCCGCCTCCCGAAAAAGCCTGCCGTTACTTCACGTCGACCTTAAGCTGCTGCCACAGCGCCAGATAGGCTTCGCGTTGGGCGTCGGTGATCGGCGCCTGGAACTGGATGCGCTTGGCGACATCAGGATCGCCCATCACCTTGCGGTTGAAGGCGTCCTCGGGAAGGGCCTCCACCGCCTTGGTGTTGGCCGACACCGGCGCGCCGACCTTGGTGACCCATTCGACATAGAATGTCGGATCGATCATGTAGTTGATGAAGGCCTCGGCGCCGGCGACATTCTTGGAGCCGACCGGAATGGAAAAGGCGTCGAGCCAGGCAACGGCGCCTTCCTGCGGGATGACCAGCGAGACCGGCAGCTTGAAATGCGTCTTGGCGCGGTCGGCCGAGCCGCTCCAATAGGTGCCGATGTCGATCTGGTTGGAAGCCACCATCTGGTTCCAATCGTTCTCCGAGCTCCAAAAAGTCTTGATCTGCGGCATCAGCGAGGTCAGCTTCGCCTTGACCGCTTCCATATCCTTGATATCGTTGATGTTCTGGCCGGTGGCAATCGCGCCGAATTGGACCGCTTCGACAGCGTCGTCACGAATGACCACGCGGCCCTTGTGCGCCTCGTTCCACATTTCGGTGATGCTGGTCGGCGGCTTGTCGAAGGATTTCTCGTTGATCGCCAGCGCCGTCAGGCCCCACACCCATGGCACGCCATAGACCTTGCCGTCATGATCGAGCATCGGCGATCCCGCCTTGTCCGGGCTGATATCGGCATAGTTGGGCAGCTTGGACGTATCGATCGGCTGGATCAGCTTTTCCGCCATCGCCTGGTCGTTGAAGGCAGCGTTGATCATGACGACGTCGTAGAGGCCGGGATTGGTCCGCAGCTTGGTCAGCATTTCCTGTTCGGAATTGAAGAAGTCGTTGACGACCTTGTTGCCGGTCGCCTTTTCGAAGGCGGCGATCGCCCACGGCTCATCGGCGCCGTAGCCCTTCCAGTTCAGCACATGCACTTCGGCGGCAGTGGCGGCCAGCGTGAACACGGAGGTGAAGACGGCGGTCGCCGTCAGCAATGCAGTCAGTTTGGGCATGCGCATGTTCGTTCCTCTCTTTTAGCTTGCCCGGTTCCCGGGCTTGTCAGGTTTTCAGGCAGTCAGGCATGGGCCTTCCGGTTCCGGCCGTCGGCTCCGGTCGACGAACCGGCGATGTGGCTCAGGAATGTCTTGATTTCTACATCCGTCGGCGCCGAGGACCCGCCATGGCGAGTGACCGACAGCGCCGCCGCCGCATTGGCATAACGAGCCGCCTCGAAGGGCGGCACACCGCGCGACAGCGCGCTGACGAAGGCGCCGATATGAGTGTCGCCGGCGCCGTTGGTGTCTATTGCCGCCACCTTGAAGCCGGGCACGGCCTGCGCGCCGCCGCCGGCCAACCGCACGAAGCAGCCCTTTGCGCCGGCGCGGATGACCACGCCCGCCGCCTTCGGGCAGTGGTCGGGCAGAAGCCGCGCCGCGATGGCCTCGATGTCGCCAGGACCGGCGATCTCGGCCGCTTCCGTAGTGTTGCAGCTCAGCCATGTGGTGCGTGCAAGCACCCGCTCAAGGATCGGGCGCGGAATCTCTGATATGACCGGCGTCGGGTCGAAGACGAAGGGAATATTCGCCGGCAGCGCCTCGATCCAATCGGTCAGCGCGTCGCGGCTGCCGGGATAGCTCAGCGTATAGCCGGAAGTGAAAACCCAGTCGCCCGGCGCAACCCGGACCGGCGCCATCATGTCGAGGCTGAGCACGCTCTCGGCGCCGGGCCACGAGACGAAAGTGCGCTCGGCATCGCCGCTGATCATAGCGACGCAATTGCCGCTGTCCATCACGGGTGACGCCGGCGTCAGTGTCGTGATGCCTTCGGCAGCGAAGGCAGCACGCAGGAAATCGCCATTGGGTCCGCTGCCGAGCTGGCCGCCGAAGACGACCTTCATGCCGGTGCGGCCGGCTGCGATCATCATGTTGAAGCCGCCACCGGCAACCTGGGCAAAGCTGGATGCTGTCTTCTCCGTGCCGGGCGCCGGCAAGGCGTCGATGCGGTAGACATAGTCGACCACCGCGCTGCCGATATGGACGAGACGCCCGCTCATGCCGCGGCATCCTTTCCGGAACCGGCTTTGGCCACCCGTGCCGCGACGAGATCAGTGGCCAGCGCGCGCACCTGCTCGATGTCGAGGCCCTTGAGCCTGACGATATGCTGTTGCGGCAGCCGGGAAAAGCCGGTGCAGGCGCCGGCCATGCCGGCGGCGACAGCGCCGATCGTGTCGGTGTCGCCGCCGAGATTGGAGCTGATGATGGCGGCCTGCCAGGGATCGCCACCGGCGATCTCGAGCACAGCAAAGGCTGCCGGAACCGATTCCTGGCTGGCAACGCCCGTGCCGACGAGATCGGTGATCAGCCGGATGCCGTCGGCGACGGGCCTGCCGCGAACGAGGACCCTCGCCCAGTCGATGCGCGCGGCAATGTCGCCGCCGGTGACCCAATGGCCGAGTGCCGCGCCACGCCTGGCTGCCGCAACAGCACTGTCCGAGGCGGACCGCCAGTCGCCGCCGGCGACGCCGCAGCTGACGGCGGCCGCAACTGCGGCGGCCGAGGCGATCGCAATCGAGGTGTTGTGCGTTGCGCGGCAGGTTTCGGCAACCTTGGCGACCAGCGCGTCGAGCGGCTCCAATGGCATCATGATGCCGACCGGGGCGATGCGCATGGCCGCGCCATTGGTGTCGCCACCACTTCCCGCTTCCTCGGCCGGCACGCCTTCATTGATGGCGTCGATGGCGCGCTTGGTCGACGGACCGAGCAGATCGTAGCTGCCGCGCGCCTTGACGTCGCGCTCCCAGTCGAGCAGCGCGTTGACCCAGCGCGTGTGGTCGAACCGATCGCCTGAAACAATCAGGATGCGGCCGAGCAGCAGCGCCTGTTCGGTGTCGTCAGTGATCGTGCCAGCCAGCAGCCCCCTCGATACCGGATGATCGGCGACGGGCGCGACGAAATCCTCGACATGGCCGTAAAGCTCGGCGATGCGGGCTGGCGACAGGAGCTGCGTTGGCATGCCAAGCGCATCGCCGAGCGCACCGCCGATGAGCGCGCCCATCGCCCGGTCGATCGTCTCGGCCGCATCCATCATGCTCATAACGCGCCCATCCTCAGAACTCCCGCATCTTCAGAACTCCCCATCTTCAGAACTCCAAGTGAAGGGCGAAATGCGCCGGATTAAGCAGGCTGGTCACATATTCGATGGCTCGGCCGTCGGCGGCGCGGGTCAAGCGTCGCGTCCGTAGAAATGGCGCGCCGGGAGCGCAATCGAGAATGGCGGCGTCCTCAGCGCTCAGCATCTCGATATCGACCCATTCCTCGCCGTGATCTGGAACAAGCCCCGCACCGCGCAGCGTTTGGTGCAGCGAGCCTTCGCGCAAGCCGCGCAGCGGCACGTCCTCCAGCTCGGGCGACAGCGGCAGCCGGCTGCGCTCGATCGAGATAGCATGGCCGTCATCGGCGTTGGTGCGCACCCGGTCGACGGCGATGAAGAAGGGACTGTCGACGCCGAGCCTGGCGGCGAGTTCGGCATCCTGCATGACTTCGAGCCTGAGCGTGCGCGTGTCGGCATTGGCGCCGGCATTGGCGAGCGCGCGCGACCAGCCGACCGCGTCGTCGACCGGCATGCCGTCGAAGGTGACGAACGAGCCAATGCCGACCTTGGTGGTGATCAGCCCGCGGCTCGACAATTCCTCGAGACCCTTGCGGACGGTGTTGCGGCTGACGGAGAAGCGCTGGACGAGCTCGTTCTCACTCTGCAGGCGGTCGCCGAAACCGAGCACGCCGGAACGGATCTCATGTTCGAGAACAGTCGCGATCTGTTCGGGCTTGCCCGTTCCGGGAGATGACAGAGCCACGCGGCGCGCCATGGAATACCTGTTCAGTGAACCTGTATAGTCCTGTTCAATATCGCGCAATAATAGCCATGTCAATGCCGGGACCGATGCCCTTGTCGCCGAAGCAGGAGTGCATCAAAACACAAAAAGCCCGCCACCTGCGTGGCGGGCTTTCCGACGAACCGGAGGCCAGGAGAGTGTTGGACGAAGCCTCGCGGCTGGTTCGACACTTCCTTCAGGATGGCATCTGATCAGCGGCGCGCGATCAGCAGGCACAGTTGGCGCAGGTCACGATCATAAGTGCCTTCGCTGCCGAGCACGTCGACGCAGCGCTTCTTCATTCTCGTCAACTGGCCGCTCGACATGTTGGCGACGACCCCGGGCACGCTAGGATTGCTCGGATTGGATGGGTTGCTTGGATTGCTTGGATTGGACGGGTTGCTGGGGTTGGACGGGTTGGAGGGGTTGGACGGATTGATACCGCCGATACCCACGCCGATACCAACATTGATGCCGTTGCCGACACCGACGCCGGCACCGGCGGCGACGCCGTTCCCGATCTTTGCTCCGGCACCGGCGGTGATGCCATTACTGCCGCCCACCGATGCGCCGGCACCGGCTTTGATGCCGCCGCTACCGCCAACCGATGCGCCGAGGCCGGCATTGATGCCGCCACTGCCGCCCACCGATGCGCCGGCACCGGCTTTGATGCCGCCGCTACCGCCAACCGATGCGCCGAGGCCGGCATTGATGCCGCCCCTGCCGCCTACCGATGCGCCGGCACCGGCTTTGACGCCGCCGCTGCCGCCAACGGAGGCGCCAACGCCGACGCCAATGCCCCCGGCATCGGCCGGTATCGAAAGCATGAAAATGACCGCACCACCTGCCAACACGCCGGTGATTGTTTTGATCTTGAAAGTCATAACACTCTCCTTGTTGCAGTTGCATAAAGCAACCAAGAATATCGCAGGCTGCATGACTTACTACGCTGGAGAGAGGTTACTAGTTTCTTTTACGGAAAAATTGTTTGGAGCAATAGTGCACAATGGGGAAATACACCGAAGAATTTTAGAGTAAAATTTTCTGAAACTCTTCCATGTTGACAGACGAGCTCCGCGGAAGTTTTAGAATATCCGGGGAAACAGCCTGTAGCGAACACGCTGCATGTAACCCTGGTATTCCGACGTCGTCGCAAGGATGGCTTCCTCGCGCAGGATGCGGTGCAGCTGGAGCACGGTGATCAAGGCATAGGCGGTGAAATTATAGAGCGAGAAGCTCGACAGCAGGAAAAGAATGTGACCCATAAGATAGCCGGAATAGATCGGATGCCGCACCCATCGATAGGCACCCCCGGTGACCACGCCGCGGTTTGCCGGCAGGATGGCGAAGGACCGCCCCAGCGACATCTTTCCCCAGATGACGAACCATAGCGCCAGGAACTGCAGCGGCGCGGCGATATAGAGCGGGATGATGGGCACGCCCTGTTCCAGTATGATGAGACCGGAACCAAAACTGGCGACCAGCGCCACGACCACGGTCAGCGGATTCCAGTCGCGAACCAGCGGCCGGCGCGACAAAAGCAGCCAGATGAAGGTCAACGTCTCGGAAATCGTCAGTAACAGCACGTTGAGGCGGGTCGGATCGACCACGAGATGATAGGCGCCGCGATAGACGAAGAAGCCCGCGACAAGCAAGGCAATGCTGCGAAACAGCGCTTCGCGCACATCCGTCAGGATTTCGCGCTTGCGCGCCTCCGACAAGATCGCATTCTGTCCTGCCGACGGCAGAACATCACTTTTTGAGATGAGCAAGGCCTATACCCCCGGTGGTCCCTCGGGGTTGACCGTTGCACGCAACCATTGCCGACGGGTTAATCATGGCCCCAATCGGCTGCTGAACCGCGGAGATTCTGAAAACGAGGCGATTTTCCGCAAGTCGCCAGGCAATCCAGCCCGCACTAGCCAAGAACCGCGCCGACCAGTCTTGTCGGCAGCCGCCATCAAGGCGAGCCGGATTTCATTCTTCAACCGACGGCAATGTCGGCGAGAGATATTTCGACAGCGCGCAATGGCGCTTCCAGTGTCCAGACGACGCCTTGCCTGTCGAACTCCAACCATCCGGTGCCGCTGAGCGCCTGGGGCGCGACCCGTTTGAGGACGACGGTTCCGAAACCACGTCGCGCGATCGCATCCACGGTCGGCCCGCCCAACTCACGCCAGATCAGGCGAAAGGTGTCGGCGCCGTCGGCGGCGATTGTCACATCCCACTCGATTTCGACCTGTCCGCCGTGGTGGGACAGCGCTCCGTACTTGGCCGAATTGGTGGCCAGTTCGTGGAAGGCAATGCCAAGATATTGCACGGCGTTCGGCTGGAGTATGACCGCCGGTCCGGTCATCGACACGCGGGATTGCACCGCGAACGCCTTGAGCTGTGCCTGCACGAGTTCGTCGACCGTCGCGCCGCGCCATTCGGCGTTGACCAGAAGATCGTGGGATTCCGAAAGCGCCGTAATGCGTTCTCGCACCTGTCCCAGGAATGCCTCCGGAGTGCTCGTCAGCTTGCTGGTCTCGCGGATCATCGAAATGATGACCGAGTACTGATTCTTGACGCGATGATTGACTTCGCGCATGAGCAGACGGATGCGCCGCTCGCTCTCCTTGGAAGAACTGATGTCGCGCGCGATCTTCGAGGCGCCGATGATCCGACCGATGCCGTCGCGGATCGGCGAGACGGAGAGCGACACCGGAATGAGCGCGCCGTCCTTGCGAAGGCGGATCGTCTCGTAGGTCGGCACGCGCTCGCCGGCGCGGATGCGGCTGATGATCGAGGCTTCCTCCTCGAGATGGCCGGGCGGAATGAGGATGGTCACCGGCCGGCCGATCGCTTCGGCAGGCGTGTAGCCGAAAAGGTGTTCCGCCGCATCGTTCCAACTGGTGATGATGCCATTGATGTCCTTCGAAACGATGGCATCCATCGTTGACTCGACAATGGCGGCAAGTCGAATGCGGGCTTCATCGGCCATTGTCTGCGTGCGCAGATCGAGCAGTGTGTTGATGGCGCCCACGACGTCGCCCGCTTCGTCGCGAAGCAGGACCGGATGCGCGCTGAATGGGATGAGCTGGCCATCCGGCCGCTCGGCGATCGCCTGGCCCCAGCGAACATCACGTTCTTCAAGCAAGGCAACGGCCATCGGGCATTCGCCATGCGCCATTGCCCTTCCATCAAGATGGCGAAGTTTCCATGAACCGCACCACTGATCCCGGCCGATGACGGGACGGTGCCCCCACAGATCTGCCGCGGCTTCGTTGAAGAAAGTGATCCGGCCCTGTTTGTCGGTGGTGTAGACGGCGACAGGCAGCGCCTGCATCAAATCGACAGAGGGCACCCCTGGAATCCCACCCCCCGCTTTTTGAATGACGTTCACATATTCCCCCGCCCGCTCGATTTCCAACGGATTGCTATGACTGCTGAAATGCACGTGAGTGGTTTCAGTTCCCGGCATGGACGGCCATCGGTGTTGTTTCTGATGCCTTTGTCGCAGGCGCACCGATCACGAATGGCAGTTCCTGGTCGGAATTTTATGGGGAACCTTCATTACCCCCGAGCTTCGACCATGGCCCAGAACGCCGACGGACCGGGCGGCAACACCGCTGGGACTGACAGCGACAAAAGCGTCGTCATCGACCCGGCCGATCCCAATTCCGCGGATCCTAATGCTGTCGACTTTGGGATCACCAACAGCATCATCGGCGCGCCCGACAACTGGAATTCGAATGCCGATCAAAACTGTCCGGTGAACCCGCAAGGCGCGCAACCCGACGCGTCGAACAGGGTTGCCGGCACGGTCTCACCGACCGTCAACGACAACCATTGCGGCAAGTAGCCGAGATCAACTCGGATTCCGGCAATTCACGCTTCTGCCGCGGCACGGACCGAACTCCGTCCGCGGCAGAAGCGTCATATGTTTCAGCATTCCGACAGCAGAACGCAGCAATGGCTGCCGTCTATCGGATGTCCCCAGGTGCCGAATGCTAGGTTGACGCCTTCTTTGGCTTGCTGTCCTTGGGCTTGCCGCCCTTGGCGGCAACGGACTTCTTGGACGCCGCTTTCGCTTTCGGCGTGCTGTCCCCGCCGTCGATCTCTGCGGCGGCCTGGTCCCAGTGCTGCTGATGCGCGCCATCGGGCCGGCCGGCCTGTTCCCAGATCGCGTGTGCCCGCCTGCGAATGCGTTCCTGCCTCTCGTCCGTCACTGTTGCCTCCGTCGGTTCGATTCAAATCCGTGAGCAACAACTGTTTTAGCTGAAATTTCGATCGGCGTCTTGGGGCGGCCTCAGCCTTTGTCCGATAGAACCGCGACGCCAAGCAACGCCGCCTTCTTCTTGATCAGCCCCGCAAGATCCGCGTCCGAGCGCTCTGTTCCGGTTCGCTCACGCACCGCTGCAATCACCTCCTTCATCGACAACAGGCCAGTTCCCCGTTCGACAAGCAATTTGTCGACAACCGCGACCACATTGGGTGAATCGACATGCGGCAACATGGAAATAGCTCCTTCATTCCCGAGACAAGCCACACACTCCTGCAGGCAGAGGCAGCCCGCCGCTCTCTCTCTTTTATCTTCCGGAGAGAGCGGCGGGTGAGGTCAGTCTATGACCTGCACAACTCTACGGGTGCCGGGGTCGACCAGCACGGTACGATTGTCGACGACCACATATCTGTACTGCACGTCAGGGATCGGCTGGAGCTCGACCGTGTCGGGCAGAGCGGAACCGACATTGAGTTCCACGCCCAGCAGGCTAACCGACGCCAGCGGATTCTTTTTCACATGTTCGCGAATAATGGTCTGCTGTTCGGGTGTGACAATCACCTGATCCGCGGCGGCCACGCCTATGCCGGCCAGCAGAGCAAACCCTGCAGCTGCAGGGGCAAGGTGGATTTTCATCATCTTCTCCTGTTGCTGTTGGCAGGGCTCGCCATTCATGACTTTTGAGAGCATCACTGCCGGGAAGAGCGAACCCTGTGAGCAAACGCCGGGGCATCTCTCTTGTTCCGTAAGCCGAGACTAATTGATCATTGGATTTGCCGGCCGCCGCTATCGGCTTCCTCGGGAACCGTATTGGCCAGATCTGCATTGAAGGGCGCTGAGATCCTGTCTGGGAGGTCCAATATGTGGGAGGTCCAATATGGATGACACGCTGTTCGACGCCCCTGTGGCAATTGCCGTCGGTGCCGGCTTCAAGCGCGAAATCGCGTCACTTGCTGAAATGCAGAATTTTCTAAAGGAATGGTCTCCGGCGCGGCGCGGTCCGATCTACGAGACGGCCGTCCGGGCTTGCAACGCGGCGCGCGCCGGGCACTTGACCGCCGACCAGGCGCGGCGGGCATTCATCAGCTTCGCCGAGGCGACCGGCCTGATGTGGACCGGCGTCGATCCGGTGACAGCGCTGCGTGAAGCCAAGAGCGCAAGGAGCATACGCCCCAGGACCACGCGACATCCGCATTGAAGCCGGCGATTTTAGAGGCAAACGATGCCTACTGCTTGGGCGACTGCACGGGCACCTCGCCGGGCTTGATCACCGGGGTCCTGCCTTCGTCCGGCGGTGGCGCGGCCATACCTTGATCGCCTGTCGGTGGCGGCTGCAGCACGCCGTCGCAAGGATCGAGCGTGTCGGACAGGCTGTTGTTGTTGCTGCCACCTTCAAATAGCCCACTCAAGAAGAAAACTGGCCAATTTATGGGCGGACATTGCCATTGGCGAATCGTTAATCAGCGATTGCTACTATTCCGGACCATGACCAAGAATCTCGGAAATGCGCAGAGGAACATTCCCAGGGAAACGGTGAACCGCTCTCTCCTGAGCCGGCTGGCGCCGGCTTTGTTTCCCCTGGCGGTCGTTGCCCTTGGATATATGATCGGCCGGCAATTCTTCGGATTTTAGCATATGTCGCCCGAAGGCGCGTCGAAGCGACTTAGAGCATCCGACGCGAAGCCGAATGCTTCTCAATCCGGCAAATCGAAGACCGGTTCCTCGCAGCGATGGACCAGGCACTGGCCGTCACGTGTCCTGACATAGGCGGCGGTTGGCACCTCCGGCCAGCCGCATTCGTTGCAGAATTGACGGACATATCGGTCACAGGTGTTGCGGCCAGTGGTCAGCACGACCGCGTGACGGCTCTGGATCAGAAGCTGCGTCTGCTCGCACGTCATGGTGCGGGTGTCCGGGCGGGCGTAAGCCATGCTTGTGACGGCAAACAGGATCGCTCCGGCGGCTGTCAAGACGATTGGGCGAGTCGGCATGAGCGGCATCCATGAGATTCATCGTGCCTAACTCGCACCGTCCCTCGTGGTTCCGCAAGGTTGACGGTGGAGCAACAAACTCGTGACCTTGATCGTCGAACCGAGCGCCAAAAACGAAAAAGCCCGCCACACCTCTCGGTGTGGCGGGCTTTCAAAAAAATGGATTTCACTCCGCCGGCGGCGGTACTTCCGGTTCACTTGACACCACCGCGGCGGCAATTGCCGCGAGCTTGCCCTTCTTGACGAGCGTCGGCTTTTCGTAGGTTTTCTTCATGAGCCCTCTCCTCGTTACATCGTAAAATTGGCTTTTGGATCCAGCTCTGTCAATAGGCCGTTGCCAATTGCCATGAGGTTTACTCAAGCAGCGAATCTTAATGCCGTCATGCAAAAAATACGCAGTGAATTTGCGACGGCGACATGCAAAGAAACAATCCCATCGCATGAATTCCTTCATACGCGACATGCGTTAGACTTCCGCCGGGCACGATTTCACTCCTCCCTCCTCGGCTTGAACCGCCGCACCATCACCTCGAACACGATGTCCGAGATCCACATCGCCGAGACGCCGATCAGGAACGCCGCGGCCAGCGTCGTGGTGTCGTCGCCCGGAACAGGCAGGCCCGTGGCGCGGAAATAATGCACTACGGGGAGCGTGAGATATGCCGCCGCCAGCGCGCCGCAGATCGGCGACGCCACCATCTCGCGGACTTTGTAGCGGTGGCGCGACAAGGCCCGCAAAATGCCGCCGGAAAGGCCGGCGACCAGCACAGGCGCCTTGATGCCGAGCGTATCGAGAAGCTCCTGCATCATGGCGTCCACCCGCACCATCTGGCGCCCTTCCCGTTGTAGGCATTCATCTCGTCGAGCTCGGGCCGCGTCATCGCCGCGACGACGGAAGCGGACGAGCGTCGCGGCTGGTTATGGTCGCACCAGACCTGGCGCGGATTGCCGACCGAACCCGGCGTCGTGCATCCGGCGAGCAACAAGCCCCCAACCAGCAGGCCGATCATCAGCGCCTTGCCCATCGCATCGCCTCCCGCCGCGCCGCTTCGTCCGGCAGGTCGCGCGCCGAGCGCTCGGCATCGGTCGCCTCGCGGTCCATTTCGAGGCGGTCCTCGGCGGCGGCGAGTTTTTCCGCAGCTTGCCTCGCCGCATCCTTTCTCGCCCGGTCGACCCCGCCGGCAACGTAGAGCCCGATGCCGCCGGCGAGCGCGGCGAAGATCGCCATGATCGTCTCGTTGCCGGCAAGCGCCGACAGGATTGCGAGGAGCGCGCTCATAACAGCAGCCCAAGGATTAAGCCGGCGACCGCGCCGACGACGAGCGGCGGCCAGGATTGGCGGAGGTAGGCGGTGATCAGTTCAACCCGGCCTTCCATGTCACGCGCCCTGGTTCGGGATGCGATAAACGCCGCCGGCCACAAGGGCACCGACGATCAGGTCTCGCACCACATCACCGAGGCCGGGGATCTCGACCCGAAACTGCTGAAGGCCGATCAGCACGCCAATGCCGGCGACTGCGACGATGAATTTCGAATAGCGAGCCATGGTTCATTTCCTTCCGAACAGTTTGAGGATGAGATTGAGGAGCGCGGTCCAGAAGCCTTGCTTTGCCATAGGCACGGGAGCCGCTACGGGCGGCGCGGCGGGCTTTGGCGACTGAGGGGCCGGGATAGGTGCTGGCTGGGGAACCGCGGGAGAGGCCGCGGGCGGCCAAGGCGTGTCCTTGATGCGCGACCATTTGCGATAGGCGTCGGCAAGGCGGGTGTCGTAGGCGTTCTTCCTGTAGGACGCGCCGTTGTAGCCCTTGGCGAAACCGGCCCAATCGTGATTGCGCAATTTGTCGGCGAGCCGTTTCTCGGCGATGAAATTGACAGCCGCTTCAAGCTGCAGCGCCTCGTCTTCCATCATGGCTTCGACCATGGCCTGCACGGTGAGGAAGCCGGCTGCCTCGAAATTTTCGCCGAGAACCTGGCCGAGGCCCCACGACGCCGATTTCAGCGCCGCTGTCTCGTCGATCGCGCAAGCGGCCTTGAGTCTGGGATAGCTATCCCTGGGATAGGGGTTTTCGCCCCACTTCGGGTAGGCGAGGCCGGCGGCGACGGCTCGCGCCCGTGCCGCCCCCGACAGATTGCGGAAAAAAACATGCGGCTCGAACAGGATGATCGGTCGATCCTGCGCATCGAAGCCGTGGCCGCTGGTCTCGACATCGAGAAAGGCGTGGATCTCGTCCTCGCCGACGCCGATCAGCGCACCAAGCCTGGGCAAATCGAGGTCGTCCAGACGCTTCGCGGCACCCTTGAAAGCGGTGTTCATGACAGTTCCTTTCCGCCTGGCCACGGGCAGTTGATGTTTGCAAGCGATCGTGTGAAATGAGCGCAGGGGATCTGCACATGTCGGAAGACGAAGAAACGGCAATGGCCGCGGCGCGCTGGACGGTGAAAAGGGAACTATGCGCGGTCGGCCGCGACAAGCCGCTGCTGGTGACGCTGGCGGCGATCCTCTGCCTCTATTGCGGGCTGGTCGCCGGGCCGATCCTCTATGCGTTCCTGGCCATTCAGGGCATGGCGGATTTCTTCAAATGACGGCATTGGCCGTTTGAATATCGCTCCATCCGTGCCCTCGCCTCGATGGAAATCGCTTAGCCGGGATGAAACTGCTCCGGCAAATCGTTCGTACCTTGTGGGACACAAGGTGCGGGAGGGCACGTGACGATAAGGATCAGGCTTCCGGGGGGAACTCTGAAGATCAAGAAAAAGGACGAGCTGCGTCGCCGTGAGCAGAAGCGCGAAGTTCCGGTCTGGCAGATCGGAGATCACTTCATCATATGGTGGCCAAGCAGCATGTCGGATCGCCCATCCAAGCGCCCGCCGGAACGGTGATCCAAAACCCGCGGTCATGAAAGATCCTGGGCGGACCAGGACAGAATGACTGCGCCTCGATCTTGGCACCGCGCGTCCTTCGCACGCTCAAGGACGCTGTTCCAGAAACAGTCCCAGAAATAGTCAACGCCCGGCCGTTGACTCTTCCGCCACGGAAGCTTTTTGTCGCTGCATTGCACAATGAGGTTGGGCCGATGGCGGTGCGTATCAGTTTACCGGGCGGCACCTTGAAGGTGAAGGTATACCGGGAGTTGCGGGACCGCGAGCGTGAGCGTCGCGTACCGGTGCTGAAGGTGGGCTCGCTATATCTTATCTGGTGGTGGAATCGTCGCCGCCCAGTCAACGACCAGCCGTTGGGCTGACCGCGCCGGACGATCCCGGTACGGCAACCGTTGTACCCCTCGATCATAAAACCGTTATCCGACGGCTGTACCGTGGATCGACCCAGAAATAGTCAATGGCCAGATGTTGACTCTTCCGCGAGGGAAGGTCTTTAATTGCTGCAATGCACACTATTGCTGCGTTGCACAACGGGAGTTGAACCGATGGCAGTGCGTATCAAGTTGCCGGGCGGCACGCTGAAGATGAAAACCTACCGCGAGTTACGCGGTCGGGAGCGCGACCGACGCGTGCCTGTCATGAAGATGGGCTCGCTGTATTTTGTCTGGTGGTCGAATAGCCAGCAGGGTTCTCACGGCAAGCCTCAGGACAGCCATCGCTAGCCGTGGCGCCTGCCAGCTTGGAGGCGGGCGCGTCCCTTGGACGCACAAGGACATCTAAGTTTCTGAATCCGCAAAGGCCAGTCCGGCAGCCAAATGGCCGGCAGACCACCGGCCGATCCGGGTCAACCATGGCTGTGTGCGGCAAGTCGATATCGGCATGCGGCGCGACTATGTCTACGCCACCGACATCGAGACTTTATCCGATCAGATGATATCAGATGATAGACGCTGGCATTTATGCGATGCGCGGCGCCAAGAAAGGGACTGAGCGTGACCGGGTCGAGGCGATCTTCAAAGCGATGATCGCGGCGCAGTAGCGCTTGCAAAGCTGTATCGCTTGCCGCAAATGGTGGCGAGCAAAACCGAGGACATGGTGATGGCAGATTTACCGATAGCGCCAACACGCTTCCGATATTCAGTGCAGTTGATAGACGAACGCATGATCCCTCTTGTGGTCATGGACACCGACAACCCAAACGAAGCTAGGAAAGCATACGACGAAGTCTGTGGACACCAATATCGGCGGCATTTCAGGTTCATCGGCGGACCAGAAGTTATCGACGAACGGCCGCCGCTGGCACCATTTGGGCAAATTTGATCCATGCCTTTTGTTCCGCCATTCCTTTACCGTCTGGCTGGCATCAAGGCTGGCGCCGGCACAAAGATGAGCCTGAGGAGCGTGCGTACTGCCCGCAATGGCCGTCACGAGATCGGCGAAGGCTCAAATCTCAACTGTTATTTTTCATATGACCGGCCCGAGGCGCAGATCACGATCGGCGACCGCAGCTACATTGGCAAAAGCCATTTGGTCGCCGCTGACCGCATAACCATCGGGAATGACGTGATGGTCTCGTGGGGAACGACGATCGTAGATCACAATTCTCATTCGCTTGATTGGGAACAGCGAGCACACGACGTTGCCGGCTGGAACCATGGCAAAAAAGACTGGTCTGGCATCGGCATCGCACCGGTCACCATCCAGGACCATGCTTTTATTGGGCTCGGTGTCATCATCCTTAAAGGTGTTACGATCGGCAAGGGCGCAGTAGTTGGTGCCGGGTCTGTCGTGACAAAAGACGTGGCACCCTTCACTACGGTTGCCGGCAATCCGGCGAGACTGATCCACGGTCCTACAGATCAACAGAGAGTTATTTAGCGCTGCACAGGGCTCCAGCCATGTACGCCATGCTGCGAACGGCAGTCTTTGGCGCGAACCTGAGGAATTCGGTTCGCAGTTTGTATTTTACCCAGCCTTTGGACTTGCCGGCCAGATGCTGTTCATATGCGAGATCGTGAGCGAACGTCATCAATCTTTCGACCGTGAGGTTGGAAGTCTTCAGCAAGTTGTCAAAAGTCAGCGGCGTGTAGAAGTTGATGTGCCCGTATGGGCCGGACATTCGGATCGCCTTGGGAAGATTTCGCGTATGCTCCAGCGGCACCTCGACATAGAGCTTCTTGCAAACCCTCGCGGCCTCCCGCAAGAACATCCGTTCGTGCTCGACGTGCTCAACGACATGGATGGCGAGACCGAGATCGAACGATTTGTCGGGGTGCGGGATATGGTAGCCGTCAAAGACATCGAGGCTGGCGAGATTGGCGATCTTTCTGGCCCTGATCGCCTCGACGCCGCTGGTCGAAATTTCAACCGCTCCAAGCGTCTTCCCAAGACCCTTCTTGTTGAGCTTGTCCAACACGGCGCCTTCGCCTGCGCCTATGTCGAGAATCCTTTCGAACCTTTCGCCTTCGATGATCGCCTCGATGTGGCCGACTGATTGCTTCGAGGCTATCTCGCGTTTCGCCGCGACTTTCCCATCAGTGTAATAGTCGTCATAGATATCGATGATGCTGCCGGCGTTGGTCATTGTGTCGGGCTCCTCTTTGGGAACCGTGCCATAGCCCGCGAACCGCGTCCAGCGCAGACTAAGCCCCACCTAGCCAAACCTCTACAAGACCTTCAACGTCGCCGTCAGGCACAGGGATTTCCCGGCTGTGCTTTGGGTCGCTTGGCTTGGTGATCAGGATCTTGTCGCCGACCACCTGCCATTCCTCTCCGTCCTGAAGCTCAGTGACGACGTCGCCCTTGTGCATTATTATCATTGGCATCGCTTACCTCCGTCCTGCCGCGACGCCGGCGATGAGCACAAGCGCTTTGCGGTACTCGCCGTTGTCGTTGTTGTGAAGCCCGTCCTGAGTGAAGCCAGCGGCCAACCAGTCGAAGCCGTCCAAGGGGAACAATGCGACGCTGCTGCGCGCCCGGTACGTTTGCCGGATAGCACCGTTCGCGGCGTCGTATGTTCGGCCGCCGGTATAGCTACCATCCCAGCCGCCCGACGGGCGAGTTGGCGGCATGGCGAACATGCGTGGGCAACCGCCCGCCTCAAGGGTATTGAGGACAGAGTTCATGTTGGTGATAATCGACGCAGGCGGCGTGCCGAAGCTGTCGTTGATGCCGAGCGGGATGATCGGCACCAGCTTGCCGCCGAAGGCCGATGCCTGCGCCATGGCAGAAGTCAAGCGAGCGGTGTTGAACGAGGAGAAAGCATAGCTGCCATGTGCGAACCGCGCCGTGCGCAGCCGGGGGCGGCTGCCGGCCACCTTGACGCCAAGCCGCACAAGGCCGGTGATTTCGACTGGCCCGCCGACCGCGGTGATCGTATAGGTGCCGCTTGCAACCTGCCCCGTCAGGGATGGCCCGGTGTATTGGTCGAGTGCCAGCACGCCAGCCGCGTTGACCGTCTTGTAAACCGCGCCGCCGTTGTAGGCGAAGGCCAGCGACCCAGAGCCAGGCTCTTGTGTGAAAAAGACATCGACCTGTTCGTATGCTTTCGGCGCGCAGATCATTGACGCCCCATCCGCAAGGATAAGGCTTTCGCCGAGTGGCCCTCGCGATCCTGTCGAAACGGAGCCGCTGGTCGTCAATCCATAGAAATCCGGCGTATAGGTAGAGCTTGGCCGCAAGGCCGTCATGATAGGCTCGTCCGCCGCAATGCCCAGATTTGCGAAGCGCGTCACGAGGTTGAACCAGTGCGTATCGCCTGTGCTGGCAAAGGCCCAATGGTCCTTGCTGTCGCCGATCGGGGCGAGCACATCGTTGTTGGCGATGTGCTCGGCAAGCTCGGCCCGGAAAGCATCATAGAGATTGTTGAGCGAAGGCCGTTCGGGGATGAAGAAAGTAACCCCGTTCACCTTCGGCTTGCCCGGACCATAGAACCCATTGCCAGTAGCGGAAATGGTAGTGAGCGCGAAACTGCCTGGCGGCGCATAGGGATTTGGATGGGCGGCCGCAGCCGTCGCGAAGATCGCAGTCGCATCAACGACGCCATTAGGGTCTGCATCGTCAAGCAGGCCCATGCCAGTGTTCTGCGCACCGCCGCCGAGAGCAAGGGCCGCTTGGGCAAGCAGACCTGTCTTGATTGTGAAAGCCACTTCAAAGCGGTGCGTCGCCTGATCGATGACAACGGCACCGTTCGAAAGCACGCCCGACCTCACCCATGCTCGGATGCCTTCTGGGTTGGCGCCCGGCTGATATTTGTAGAGGCCGCCAGAGATCGCAGGATACTGGCCTGCCATGATGGGAATGCTGAGCGGGATTGGCAAAACACCATTGGACAGCGTGATGTCGTGAGTGCTTATGACGTTGATGGTCAGGCCACCCAAATATTCAACGACATGGATCCTTGAGGCTCCAGTCCCGGCCGCGCCGACATCGACCTGCGTTATGAACCCATCGACTGGCTGAGGCGCTTGCACAATGACGCTGTAGTTGGCAGGGGTGTTCGTGCCGGTGTTTACGAGATTAGGCCAACCGACCAACGTCTCCGTACCGACAACATCGAGCAGATCGTTCGATGTCTCATAGGCGGCACGGGCCTTGACCCCGACTTCGCCTGTAAAGGTCGGTTTCCATTGCGGGCCATTCGTAGTGGCGATGGTCTTGGCGGTATGCGACGTGGGGACTGACGCCGTGAACCACTCACTTTCACCATTTGGGATGGTGCCAGCAAGATAGTACCAAGTGCCCGCCCCGCGCTTGAGGCCCATGACGCTGCCTGCTGGCTTAAGGATCGAGAGGCCAGAAACGACAGAGGAAGGGCCGGCCGGTACCGAGATGGTCTGTTCCGAAACAGCACTTAGCGTCCCGTCGCCTTCGACGTGAGAGCAGATTATCTGAATTGTGCCAGCAGCAGCGCCGAAGCCCAGCTCCAGGCTCGATAGGTATTCATCGACCGCCGCCAGCGTGGTGGGCCAGTAATAGACGCTGTTGTTGCCGACAGCCGTGCCGCCAACAGAACCAGTGATCGGGACCGGCCCAACCGTCCGCGATCCGATCAAGGCGATGACTTCCGCCGCCGACGCGCGTACACCCGTGTCGACCGCAACCGGCCCGGCCGCCACGCGGTACATGCCCATGATGCCGGCCGACACTTCGGTCCAGAAATACTCGCCGACATCGACGTTCCGGCCCAAAACCACGGCAGCGCTTGCGCCCGTCAATCCCGCCGACGCCGCGAAGCTGAAGCTCGGCGCCACCGTATAGGAACCGGGAGCCGTGATGATGATCTGCGTCAGCGCGCCGCCTGCCACCACGAAGCGGCCAGCGGCGCCCGAACCGGTACCGCCCGCAAACGCCAAATCGAAAGTGCCGTCCGTGCCTCCTGATCCCCCGGTGATCGCACCACTGCCGATGACGCCAGGGCCGATCGCCGCCGCGATCGTCGGGAAGATGCCCTTGCCGTACAGCGAAGCATCGCGCGCGGCCTGGGCGCTGGCCAGATTGGCCGCCGTGGTGACGACATCGGCGGCGGTTTGTCCGGCATTGGCGGCAGAGGCGGACGCGCTGGCCGCTGCCTGGCCGGCACTGACCTCGGCGGCATCCTTCAGCACCTGCGTTTCATCGCGCAGCGCTTCGACCTCATCGACCACGTCCGAGATATCGGGTGGCACGAATGCGGCAATGGCGATGGCATCGATGCCCACGACCGGTTCATTGACAGTGAATTCAAACACCCGGTCGGCGTTGATCGACCCGACCTGGGTGTGGACCGTCGTCCCCTTCTGCAGGGTGCGGGCGGTGCGGGCGTCGGCGGCGCGGAACCATTCGCCCTCGCTCGCCGTATAGATGCCGTTTTGCGTCGGATCGACCTGATCCTTGGCCAGCACCCGGTCACCGGCCTCGGCCGGCACGCCGTCAATGGTCTGCAGGCCATTGAGGATGACGTTGGCCGTGGTCGCCAGACGCACGGGTTCGCGTTCGCCGGTCAGAAGTCGAACGGCGGCAGTTGCAGGTCGGGCCATGAGGGATTGCTCCATGAAAAAGCCTCGGGCAAGCGAGGCTGGAAAAATGTGGGTTCTACTTCAAAGCGGACATGCGGCGTTGTCGGGCCATGCCGGTACGAACCGTGTGTCTCGCCGCCGCCGGCGGCGCCGGCGTGCTCGCGGCGCTTGCGTCGGTGCTGATCTGGTCGAACGGGCTGCCCGGCCGAATGAGCGGTGAAGCCGCGGCCATCAACGCGGCTGTCGGAACCAACTATCGTTGCCCGGTCCAAAATTACCTGCGCTTGGGCGAGTCGCGCGCCTGCGTGCTGAACCTTCCCTCTCGCGATCCTGCTGACGCGGATGTTGTTCTGTTGGGAAATTCGCATGCGCAAATGTACGCGCCTGTATGGGAGTCCATATTGGCCGAGAGAGGCTTGAACGGCCTTCTGGTTCCGGCGAATGGCTGTCTGCCGACGGTGTCCGTCAACATCTCGCGCGGTTGTATCGATGTGGCCGCCGGCAATCTTCGCGAACTCGGCAAGCTTTCGAAAGCCAAGACCGTCATTCTCGGTTTGACCTGGGCACATGCTGAGAAGGGGCTGGTCGATGCCGACGGAAAAAGGCTCGACAATCGGGATGACGTGGAACTCGTCCGCGGGCTCGACGATCTGATCGGTCGCCTGCGGGGATTTGGCAAGAAAGTCGTTTTGATTGGCCCGATCGCCTACCCCGGATGGGATCTTCCTTCCGAGCTGAGCCGTGACCTCGCTTTCGGCCGGCCCCTGGAAAAATTGACATATCTGCCGGCAGGCGAGTTCCAACGGCAGTACGGGGCGGTCGTCCAGCATTTCCAAACGCGCCGCGATATCGGCTTCGCCCGTCCGGACACGGTGCTGTGCGATGCAAGCAAATGCAATTATGTTCTGGATGGACGATCCATGTTTGCGGATGCAAGTCACATTGCAGAAGCGGAATTGTTCCGGTTTCGCTCCATCTTCACTGAAGCGCTTGCCACGCGACGCTGAACCTTGACGCCGCGATTACGGCAATCCGCCAGCGAGCCTCTTTGTCCAGCCTGCGACCGTCAAGCCGCATGCCATGCCGGCACAATCGGCAAACCAGTCGAACATACTCATATCGCGCCCTATCAATTGCATGCCCTGGAGGAGCTCGATCGCGGCGCCGGTAAGCGCGAGAAGGACAATCAGCCTTGCCTTGTGTTCCGGCCAGCCGAGGCTTCCCAGAGCCGTCAGCACGGCAAAGGCGGCGGCGTGGTTGAGCTTGTCGTGATCGGACGTGAAGGCCATGCCGAACTCCTGCAAGAACCGCACCGGCGAGAGGGCGAGCAGAAGGACAAAAGCCAGCATGATCAGAAAAATGGCCCTTGCCATCAATGGAAGAGAGTCTGCGCGCAACAAGATACAGTCAATCCTTCATCTGAAAAGTCGGATGCGTCAGCATGGTTTGAACCCGGAACTCGCTCCCTGCGCTGCCGAAACCCATGCGATTTCGAATTCGCCACACGAGTGTGTCGAAGCTATGAAGGTTACCCGTTCAGGCGGGAGAATTGCAACCTCCGGCTCTTGCGATCTCCAATAGCGACTCGGTCCGAAAGCTTTCTTTTCCGATTGCACGCCACGCTTAATGACGTATGGACCGTCCGGTCCAGGCGCTCTTGTTCGGCTGGAGGTCCAGCGCTTCTGTTTCCGCCGGGTCGCACGCCGCCACCTCCCGCTTGGCCAAACCAGGGTGCAATCTTACCCGACAGGACGTCGCGCCGGTGGCCGGCAAAGCGGCCGCTGTCGAAGCAACCAAACACTTCGCCACCCGTTGACCCATGCTGGGCTCACCCCAGCTACTCCAGAACCTGCCCGTCTCGGTTCGCGCCGGGTCGGGCCTTTTTTGCTTCGGGCAAATGCCGCATAATAGCCGGGGCGAAGGGAACACAACCGCAGCGAGCGCGTTCGGTGTGTTGGTGGAACCCCGCGGAGCCCTGCCATGAAACGCATCTATAAAAAGCCGACGCTGGTGAAACACGAAAAGCTTACCAGGCTGACCGCGCAAATCATTGCGTCCGGGGTCGTATTGGGCGAGTGATTTCCAGGCTTTGCTGACCGGCAGCGCCAGACCTGGATTTCTTGCGCCACGGCTGAATGCTGATCTCTGAGGGGGAGAAAAATGAAACACAGCGTAAAGGACGCGCGGGAAGACCCGGCCGAGCCGTACCCTCGCGACGCCTATCTCAGTACATTGGTGAAGTTTGCCGAGGGCAATCTGGAAATCGGCATGACGCTGTTCATACGCGGCACTGTCATCGCCGGCACCATGATCAGCGGCAGGAAGTATTTTGAGGAACTCAGCCGGCAGATGCGCAGCGCCTCGATACAAGGGTCGAGCGACCCCGCCGACCTGCAGGACGTTCTGGGCCGCGCCATGATGGATTTCGCCGACATGTACCCCAAGGCTGGCGAGGAGTCGGAACCCGGGAGCCCGCCACGGTCGTTTCTCCACCTGCGCAACGCGCGGATTTTCCAGGCCGCGAACCACTTGCGCTCGAACGGTCAGCTCATGCGACTGAGGCTCGATGCGGTCGATGGCTATTTCATGGGGAACATTGAATAGTGGGGCGTGGTTTTAGCGTTGCGCCATCGCCGCCGTTCGCCTCGCCCACAATATCGCCCAGCGTGTTATCGGAGAGGCAGAAGGCGAGCATGATGGGATCGGCGCCGATCACCGGATCACATGTTTCGAAGACATAGACGAAGCGGGCCGACACCCTGCCCTGCTGCACGTACACTGTCGTGCCCTTCTGCATAGTGCTGGCGCTGCGAGCGTCGGCGGCGCGATACCAGTGGCCTTCGGTCACCGTATAGATGCCGTTCTGCGTGGCATTCGTCTGATCCTTGACCAGCACGCGGTCGCCAACCTGAGCCGCCACGCTGTCGACGGTCTGCAGGCCGTAGAGGGCAATGCTGGCCGTGGTCGCGAGGCGCACGGGGTCACGCTCGCCGGACAACAGACGAACGGCGGCAGTTGCAGGTCGGGCCATAAGGCTCGCTCCATAAAAAAGTCCCGCGAACGCGAGGCTAAAAAGATTTTGGTGATGATCGCGGAGGCTCAGTAGTTTTTGCCTGCGCCCTTTGCGATTCCTGCCTGGACGATCGCCTTCGCCGTTTTGCTGCGCCAATCAGCTTCGGCCGCCTGCCTTGCGACCGGATTACCCATCTTGCCGATGAGGCCGAGGCCGCTCTGCCGGATCGCCTCGAACGCGCTGGTGTCAGCTGGATCGCTCTGCGCGATGATGCCGAGGTAAGCGGCCTGCACCTCGGCCCACTGGCTCTGCTCGTAGTCATCGCGGCGCGCCTGCTGCCTGACGGCCATCCGCACAGAGCCGGTCGAGCGAAGGACTTCCTTCTGTTTGGCGAAATTGGCGCGCTGGCCCTCGGGCACGTTCAACAAGGTGCTGTCGAAGAGTTCGTCGAAAAGGCCGGGCTTGACGAGCTGGCCGGTGCGCGGATCGACCCGACCGTACATCGCGTCGTGCAGGCCGCTGCCATCGGCTGGCGCGTTGTTTTCCGCCTCGTTTTCTGCCTGGGCGATTTGAGCGTTCAGCTTCCGACCGATGATGTCGGCGTCGAATGCATCCTGCTGCTCTCTCTGCTGCCGATAGCGCTTAGCGACGGCGGAAAGCTCGTCACCGAAACCTTGCATTGCGGCGCCGACCGGCGAGCCCTGCGGATAAGAAACCACATTGCCGCTATCGAGCCGGCGTTGCGCAAGCTGGAGGGGAATGGTTGCCATTTGATCGTTTCCTTTGCTCTGGCAAATCGCGCATAAACGCGGGCGAAGGGAACACAAACGCGCCCGCCACGGTCGTTTATCCACCTTCGCGAGGTCCGGATTTCCAGGCCGCGAACCACTTGCCTTCGAATGGCCAGTTCATGCGACAGCGGCTCGATGCGATCGATGGTTATTTCATGGGAAATATTGAATAGCGTTGCGTTGGGCTAAGACTTAAAGCCAAGGCAGCATGGCGATGGCAAGGAGTGAGGGTAAAAACAGCATTACCATCATGATGAAGAACGGCCAAAAACCGGGGCCTGAGAAATACTCCTCGACCTGGTGGCGCAGCTCTTTCATCAAGCCTCCGATTATTTGGATGAGCATAGCGCGCCGGCCATATATGCCATGCTGCGCGTCGCGGTCTTAGGTGCGAACCTGAGGAATTCAGTTCGCAGCTTATATTTCAACCATCCTTTCGACGGTCCAGCTAGGTGCTGTTCATAAGCGAGATCGTGGGCGAACGTCATCAGCTTTTCAACTTTGAGGCCGGATGTCTTCAGCAAGTTTTCGAAAGTTAATGGGGTGTAGAAATTGATGTGCCCGTAGGGTCCGGACATGCGGATTGCCTTGCTGAGATTTCGCGTATGCTCAAGGGGTATCTCGATATAGAGCTTCTTGCAGACCCGAGCAGCCTCCATCAAGAACATTCGCTCATGCTCGACGTGCTCCACGACATGGATTGCAAGGCCGAGATCGAACGACTTGTCTGGGTGCGGGATGTGGTAGCCGTCGAAGATATCCAGGTTGGCTAGGTTTGCGATCTTCCGGGCTTTGATCGCCTCGACGCCGCTTGTCGAGATCTCGACCGCTCCGAGGGTTTTACCGAGGCCGTTTTTGTTCAGTTTGTCGAGCACGGCGCCTTCTCCTGCCCCAATGTCAAGTATCGTTTCGAATCGCTGCTGCCCGATGATAGCCTCGATGTGACCCACCGATTGCTTCGACGCGATCTCCCGTTTCGCGGCGACCTTTCCATCGGTGTAGTAGTCGTCATAAATCGCAATGATGCTGTCGGCGTTAGCCATAGAACGGTCCCTGCAACGCTTTTAGCGACCGTGCCATTTTCCGCGAACCACGTCTAGCGGTTGTCGAAACAACCGCGCCTTCCGTGCGTCATGAACTCGTGGTAGGGACCAACCCACCTCAAAGAATGGGACACCGGATGCTCGGCAGACTGATCAAGAAAATTACACCCCTGCGTCGCATGTATTACCGATCATTGATCGCCAAGGGCATCGGTGGCCAATCTGACGAAGGGCAGATACTTCTGCAATTGGCAAAGGAGACCGACGCGCCGAAGACCTTCATTGAATTCGGGTTTCATCCGATCCAGTTCAATTGCGCGGCACTGATGGGCTCATTCAAGGGACTGCTGATTGATGCCAACAGCCAGCAGATTGCCGATGCACGGGCGGTGCTGCCATCCAACATCCGCATTGAGGAACGCTTCCTTGACTTGGAAAATCTAGACTTCATCCGGAAGGCCTTCTCCAAGGTTGGCGTTCTCTCCATCGATATCGACGGCAATGATTACTGGTTCCTCGAAAAGCTGCTGGATATCGAACCTTCAGTGATCTCGATAGAATATAACCCGAGCTTCTTGGACCGCTCGATCTCCGTGGTTTACGACCCTGTTTTCGACCGCCATAGAAAGCATTCGACCGCTTGGTATCACGGTGCTTCTCTGACAGCGATGGCGAAGCTTTGCGCAACCAAGGGATACGGCCTTGCTGCGGTATCTGATGGCGGCGTCAATGCGTTTTTCACCAAGACCGGGAAACTTGACCCAAAGACCGCATGGAGGCCGTCCGAACTGCGGGCGAAGTGGTCAGGCACCACGCCGCAGCAGCAATGGGACGCAGTCAAACATCTGCCTTTTGTCGAGATATAGCGCGAACCGTCTCGACGCATTCGACTAGCAAAGGCCTCCAGTGCTGATAGCCGATCTCGGAGATATGGACCCCATCTGAAAAGCCGACCGACACCTCTAGCCCGGCTTTCGCCATCGACGTCCTGAATTCTTTGTCCATATCGAACACGATTGCCCGGCTACTCACGGCGCGGATTTCTGTGTTCTGGCGCTCGATCAGATCCCGGCTGAAACGATCGACATGCGCTCCTTGCTTGTCCGGTTCAGTGATCGTCAGGATCGCAAGCGGGATGTCGAGGCTGGCGCGTATCAGGGCATCCAACACGGACCTGAAATAGATCGTCCTCGACTGGAGATCGTCGCCCTCACGCCATTCCGAATCATTGATTCCTGCGCCGACTATGAGGCCGCCGACCTTGTCCCATACGCCATGCGATTTGATGCGGCTGACGATCGCGAGAACATCTGCGATGCGCGACCTTCCCACCGCCGCCATAGCAACATCAGGGGCACCGATTTGAGCTTGAGATGCCGCTACCAGGCTGTCACCCAGCAAGATGATTGAACGCTGTCCGGACCTAGTGAGCTGGGCTATCAACTCTGCTTCCCGGTCTGCCCGCGTTCTTCCGAGGGCAGCCCTCATAATGCCGATGGCCGGCTTAAGCGATCGATGCAATTTTTGTGCCCCAAGGTGTTTCCGCGCGGCCCATCTGCCACACCGCACCGCCCTTAGTCTAGTGCGACAGACTTGCAAAACGCCTTACCTTGCCACAAATGACCCTGAGGGAACAGGAAGGGAAATTTCGACGTGGGATCGATTAGACAGTTCTTGTTCAGGGTCGCGGCAAAGCTAACGCCGCCTGCCGGTTTCCCTCCATCCACGCCTCTGATCAAACGCCTGTTGATTGGCGTCGCCGCAAAGGTATTTCCGCCGCCTCCCGATTTTGTATTCCCCTCAGCTGCACCCGTGGATAGTCTGGAGTTTGTCGCGGCAAGGCGTCATCTCAAGGAAAATCCGCCTTGCGGGGTAATCACCCGCTTGGATGACTTTGGAGCGGACAATCGTTGCCCAGTTTGCGGCAGCGCGGACGGCATTTTTGAGGAGATTGAAGCTTGCTGGCCTCCAGCATCTTTCATCGCCTCTCATCCGACACTGCCAAACACTGAGGGGCTGGTTTTGGTCAAACGCTCGCCGGTTTTTCACTGATGCCGTTCGTTCCGCCTTCCCTTTTTCGTCTGCTCGGCATCAATGCTGGATCCGGCACGAAGATCAGCCTTCGGAGTGTCCGCACAGCCCGCCTCGGCCGCCACACCATCGGCGAGAATGGGATAATCAACTGCTACTTCTCATTCGACCGGCCAGGCGCGCAGATCACGATTGGGCGGGACTGCTACATCGGAAAGAGCCACCTCGTCGCAGCCGAGCGTGTATCCATCGGCAACGATGTTGTGATCTCTTGGGGTGTGACGATCGTCGACCACAATTCGCATTCCCTAGACTGGAAGCAGCGAGCGAAAGATGTTGCCGACTGGCGTCACGGCAAAAAGGATTGGACAGACATCGGCATCGCTCCGGTGACCATCGACGACAACGCATGGATCGGCATGGGTGTGACGATCCTTAAGGGCGTCACGATAGGCAAGGGAGCAGTCGTTGGCGCGGCTTCCGTGGTGACGAAAGATGTTGCGCCTTTCGCAGTTGTTGCCGGCAATCCAGCAAGACTCATTGAGATCAAACGCTCACCAGTGGCGCAATAGCCGTAGCCCATTCCGGCGAGCCAACAGCGTTAGGATGGACGCCGTCTGTTTGTGACGCCGTGCTGTTGGTGGCGAGGGATAGGCCGTTGACCAAGATGTTGTTCGTGTCTGCCAGCTCTGTCAGCGCATCCGCCGTGGCTTGGCGGAAGGACGAATGACAGCGCTGGGCAAGCTGGAGGGGGATGGTCGCCATTTAGGTGTTCCCCGCCCACGGCGCCCTGAGGGCCGAACTGCCGAAGATCACGGACCGGCTTGGCACCGCACTGGCTGCCGCGCTTGGGGCCGGCGCCTTCGTCGGGTCGTGGATTTTGGAGAGGCCGCCAACGAGATTGCCGCCGGCCTTGAAGATGCTCGCCGTCACCGCCTGCTTGCCGGAAAAGCGCGAGATTGCGGCTTGCGTGCCCAGACTATTCTGGCGCAGTTGCGAGCCGTATTGGATCGCCTTGAGGTCGAGCTGGCCCTGCCTGGCATTGGCGGCCAGCACCTCAGCCGGCGAGCCTGCTATGCCGACGCCGGAAGCGCCGGCCTGGGCGCGCGCCTGCGCCTGCAACAGATCCTGCTTGTGGCGCTCCTGGCTCTGGTCGAAGGCGGCTGACTGGGCGTCGGCCTGCGCCTGCTGCTCATAGGCCTTGGCCTGATAGTCGGCCATTTGCTTCGACTGCTGGCCTTCGAGCAGCGCGCCGCCGACTGAAAGAGCGGTGCCGAGAAGAGCTAATGTGCACATGGTCAGCCTCGCTCGCCGGCGGGAATGAATTTGCTCTTGACGCCTTCGACCGGCGCGCCGAGCGCCGGACGCGGATCGAGCGCGCCGCCGGGACTGAGGAAGGAGAGCAAAAGCCTGTCGGCCTGGATCGCCGGGCGGCTGAGGCGGGCCGGTGCGGCGGCTCGCGCGCCGGCCATTGCGGCGCGGCGGATGGTGGTCAGGGCGACCTTCAGGTCGATGACGCCGGCGGCATCGAACAGGCCGTTGGCGGTGGCAATGGCGCGGCTCAAGGCATCGGCTTCGAACAATTCCTGGCGCAATTGTTCGACCAGCCGGTGGACAGTGCGCCAGCGCTGGCCGAGAGTGATGGCCTTGGCCGCTGTCTCCTCGCCCAGTGCCGCGACGTCGGCCCGGGCCTCGCTCCGGGCAGCCTCGATGCGGCGCTTGTCGGCGGCGTCGACAGTCTTTTCCAGCAGCGCGATTGCGTCGTTGCAGTCATCGAGCGCGGCGCGCGCGGCGGCCAGATCGCCGTCGCCGAAGATCGCGCGGTCCTCGGCCCGTTGCACTTCGTGCCTGCGGGCGATGGCGTCGTTGAGGTCGGTGTCGAGCAAGGCGATGACGGCCGCGAAATCGGCAGCCGTCCGCGCCCTGCCGAGGTCGTCGGCATGGAAGTGGGTCACGGGTAGGTTCCTTTTGGGGAGTGATGGGTGGGCGGGGCGGCGACGCCGCCAATCTCCCCCCTCGTGGGGGAGATGCCCGGCAGGGCAGAGGGGGGCGCGAAGGATCGCCGGCCTCAGTTGCTGAAAAGCCGCTCTCAAAATCTGAACAGCAGCTCGGAATCGAGCAGTGGTCGTCAGGCTTCCGTTCGGTGAGACGCAGGCATAACGCGGATAGGTCGGAGGGACAGCGCCCCTCTCTGTCCTGCCGGACATCTCCCCCACGAGGGGGGAGATCGACTGTCGCCACGGGCTTCGCTAAACGCCAGGGGCGCTCTACGGCTCCGCATCAAAAACCGGCGTAAACGCCCGGATCGTACACGGCGTCGGGTTGACGTGGCGGATTCTCACCCTGCCCTGCCCTTCCCAGCTGTCGTCGATCGGCACCTCGACATTGCCGGTGAAGAGATCAGCCTTGCCGTCGGGCGCGACGATGCTGGGCATGCGCACCTTCTCCCAGCGCCCCCGCAGGAGGGACTGCACTTCGAGCCCGGTCGTGTCGGTCTCGAGCAGCGACATCATCACCCTGGCCACCTTCTTGCGGCGGCCGATGATGGAGCCGTCGCGGCCGCCGACATCGAGCTCCAGCGTGTCGGCTTGCGCCTGATACGGAAGCCCGACCCGCCATCTGGCGGCGATGGCGCAGCCGGGCAGCGTCACCTGGCCGGAGGTCACGACGAGGCCCTTGTAGACCTTGCCGCCGGCCAGCGCGTCGACGCTCTCGCCGTCGAGATGGTCGAGCCCCGAAACGACGTTGACGGCGGCGCCCGAATAGGAGAGCCCGCAATCGACCTGAAAGGCATCGTCGAGGCCGCCATATTCGAAAGGCGGTGTCATGATCTCGATCATGCGTTTCGTCACGCCGGCGATGGTTCGTTTGACGAACAACCAGATGTCGTCGACACCATTCTGGCCGGGCGTGACGACGACGCTTTCGACGATCGCCCACCCTGAACCGGCGAAGCCGCCGCCGAGGCGATGGCGATGCATGCCGCGCACCTCTTGGCTTGGCTGGTGGGTGTAGCCGCCGAGCTCGCCATTCTCGAGCGGGAACCACAGAACCGGATCGGGATCGGTCTGAAAGGCCAGTTCGACCACGCCCTGCTTGGGGATGTGTTCCGAGATCTGGCCAATGTCGTCGGACGAGAACTTGCCGGCCGAGGTCTGCGTCAACTCGGCGATCGAGCGGCGCGAGCGTGTGACATAGAGGAATGACTGCCCGGCATCGACGGGGCGAATGCGGGCGCAGCCGAAGGTGCGCGAGCGCCGGTTCTTGAACGAGGATGGCGTCAGCGCCTCGTCGATGCCGGAGCCGGACAGCGCCCTGATGCCGCCCGAGGTGCCGATCAGCAGCGCGCCGTCGGAATCGGCGATCCAGACGATGTCGTTGGCCTGCCCGCCGCCGGCCTGGACGAACTCCAGCGCATCGTCGTCCTTCTCGCCCAGTGCGAAATTGTCGAAGTCGCCGGTCGCCGAAGCGTAGACCGAGAATTTGCGGCTGAAGGCCAGCCGCTCCTCGTAGAGCGAGCCGGTCTCGACATATTTGCCGGGGACGAAAGTGCCGAGCCGCCAGCGCGTGATCGGGTTGAGATCGGGCAGAGCGTGGCCGTACAACTGGATGGTGACGAGCGTTGGGTTCATCCGGGCGATGATCTTGGCCCAGCGCCATATGCCGTCCGAGCCCAGGAGCCGTATAGTCCGCCCGACATCGCTGGCCTGGAAGCCGGCGCCGTCATTGATGCCGACGACGGAGGACGCGGTCAGATTGAACGGCGTCTGCCCGGCGCCGGCTTCGTTGGGCGCCCATTCAGCCAATTGGGTGTGCGAACTGTCCGGCCCGCCGCCACCTTCCATGTCCATGCGCAGATATTCGAACGGGGTCTTGTTGAAGAACTCGTAGAACCGGCGTTCGGAAGCGCTCCATCCTGTTTCGCCCTGCCGTGTATCGATGGTCGTCCAGGTCGAACCGTCATTCGATCCCTGGATCTCCCACTGGGTCGGCATGTCCAGCGCCGAATTGTTCCGGCCGATGGCCTGTACCCAATAGGCGTTGCAGATTTTCTGTGCGCCGCCGGCCTGCTGGTACTGCACCCATGCCCCGGTGCCTGCGCTCAGTTCGCTGTCGGTCTTGCTGTTCTTGTCGAAGAGCCGCCACGCGTCCGCGGTTGAATTCTCGCTAGAAACCGTTCCGCTCGGCGACGTCAGCCCGGTCATCTTCGGGACGAACGCGCCATAGGCGGCCGGCGTCAGTGTCGTGGCGGTATCGTTGATCTTGTCATAGGGACCATCGAGGAATTCGAAATCCTCAAGCGTCCATGTCGTATGCGCGCTGCGCGTCAGCACCTTCGGTGGGTGGTTCCGGTGGGTGATCCACATCTGATCGGCCGACTGCACGTATTGGAGCTGAAAAAGATCCGCCTCCAGATAGGGCGATGCCACCTCCACCGTGCCGACCCGGGCGCCATAGGCATGGACGCGGATATAGAGGTCGCCGAACTCCAGACAGTAGGCCTGTTCGGAGGAAAAGATGAACGGGATGCCGCGCGTCTTTCTGGCCGCGTTCTTCACTTCGCCGACGAAGATGGTGCCGCCGCGCTTCCTGATGCCGCCATGCGGCAGCGTTACGAAATTCTCGCATTTGGCGAGCGCCGCCCGATAGAGATCGAGCGAGGCGCGCGCGTGCAGGCGTGGCGAGATCTCGCCACGGGTGAAGACATCCTGGACCGGATAGAGCGTCGTCATCAGCGAAAGGCCCTCAAAGCATGTCTCCCCGTGCGCAGCGGCTTCGGGACAAGGACACGCGAAATCAAAAACGAAAGTCGCCGCGCTGCTGCGACCAGGAGGCGGTGTAGAACCGGCCGCCACGCTGGATGGCGTTTGCCGAGAAGGCGGCGTCCAGCGCCCGGTCATAGGCCGAGCGGGCAATATCGATCATGCCGGCCTTGTGGGTCAGCGGATGTGCGATCTTGATGGCGAGTGCTGCAACCAGCACCTCCGTGAACAGCGCGTCCCAGTCGTTGGGATCGGTGAGGTTGGCGATGTAGCGGATAAGGCGCGGACCCGGCTGGTCTGAATAGATCAGCCCGGCCTCCTGCCGCCAGGAGATCGGCACGCCGTCCGGCTCGCCATTGTGCGTCAGCGGCAGCGGCCGCAGGCAGTCCACGGGCAGTTCATAGGCGAAGCTCAAGGTGCCCGCACTGCTGCCGGTGTCGGCGCCGGCGACGGGTGCCGACAGTATGGCGAAGACCCAGGCATGTTTGGTCAATTCCGCTTCGCGCGTCAGGTCGAAATGCAGATTGAGCAGCCGCGCTGCCTTGACGTCCTGGTCGAGCGAGTCGATCGGCGCCTCGTCGAGGACGGCGAGCGCCATGTTGGCAATGTCGAGCGGAGTGATGGCCATGGCGTCAGGCCTCCGTCGGCGCGGTTGATCGGGCAAAGCAGGGCATGGTGCCTCCACGGCAAAAAGCCGCTTCGAAGCGGCCGGGATTTGGTGATTTATCTTTGGCGGAAGGGTACGCACATCTCGTGCGCGGAACCTGTCACGGCGCCGACGGCTATCGGGAAACGGGCGGTGGCGCGCTGCTATCCATTCGAGAAGGGAAGACGATAACGATCTGATTTATTGGAGTTTTACAACATTGTCTGGCAACGCGGCGATGGCTTGCGGATTGCCCGCTGCGGCATCAGCCGACGCGTGGGCCCGTCGAAGTCCGCCGCTTTTCCCTGGGTTTGGCTGGGGCGCCTGATTGCGGCCCTTCGGCACGTCTCGCCATCGCCAAACCCTTGTCCAGCGCCTCCTGAAGGCTTGTCGTGTAGTAGGCGGTGTTTTCCGGACCGTTGAGGAAGTTTATGCGGTGGATTTCCCCCTTCTTGCTGATGACGATGCCCACCTTTCGAAGCGTTCCCTGAACGGCCTTGTACTTCAGACTCATTGCTGCCTCCCCCTTGCCAGACAAGGCAGCATCGCCGTTCTCTGTAACTGGCCGGTGCCGGCAATTGATCAATGTGCAACAGGAATAATGTGGCAAACTCCAAAGTTCGTTTCACTCTGGAGCGGGCGGCCGAGTGGGTTTGGGATTCGCCACATCGACTGGCCTAGGTCCACCGAGCTAATTGAAAGGGGAGCCAAACATGTCCACACTGTCACTTACCGAAGCCCAGCGAACGCCTGCTGATATTGCTTCGACTTGTTTGCCGGCATTTGTCCAAACCCCGACGCCGGTCGGTAAACAAAGGCGGGCCCACTGTCCCTCGGGTCCGCCTTTTTCTTTTTGAAAGGCATTGCAACTGCCTATGCGCGGGGCGGAGTGCCGACAGCTCCCCGCCCGCTTTCGCCCGCTCAGGCCTCGGTCGTCCTCAGTGCGATGAACGTCATGTTCTTGACGCTGGAGGCCGTGCGGTCCCAGTTCGCCGCCTGCGCCAGTTCCGCATCGGTGGCGAATTCGCCGGCCGAGGAGGCGTCGAGGAAGCGGGTGCCCGGCACATGCGGCACGAAGTGCCGGCGGCCGACCATTTCGGTGACGCCGCCGCCATGGCCCTGGCGCGGCTTGCGGTCGAACTCCAGCGGCCCGCCTTCCGTGTTCACCGGAAGCTCGTTCCACAGGATTGCCTTGTCCTTGAACATGAACGCCGTATAGACGCCCGCCGCCACCGGAATGTCGTCGTCGACGACGGCCCTGAGCCCCATATAATAGGGGATCAGCGGCCCACCCTGCTCCGACGACGGCACATAGTCGATAAGGTCGGCGAGCTTCAGCGCCTTCATCTGCTTGGAGTGCATCCAGATCGTTTTGAACTTGTCGGCGCGGTCGCCCATCAGATAGGCGGCCTCGATGATGTCGGTGTCGACGATGGAGGCGCCGGTGGTGCGCACCAGATCGCCGCCATCATTGGCGATGTTGTCGGCGACGACGCCTTTCAGGATGCCGAGCAGCGTCAGCTTGTTGGCGCGCTGCCAATATTCCGTCTGGCGTCGCACGATCAGCTTCTGCGGATCGTCGCCGGCCAGGATCGAGGTCAGGTCGGGAACGCCCCAGGCCTGGGCGCGGACATTGCGGGCGGCAACCTCGCGGCGCGAGCCGATCTTCTTCATCTCGATGGAATCGGCCGGGTCGTCATTGACCGGTTCGGACGGGTCGTTGCCCAGATCCTTCCAGCCGGGCATGTCGACCGAGCGGCCGCCCATCGAAAGTTTCGAAGCGATGGACGGGTCGGAAAACAGGATCCCGGCCTGGTAGATCTCGAGAGACTGGACATGCTCCTCGAACGAGTATTGTGCATAAACGGACGGTACGATCGCGTCCGCGATACGGGTATAGGCGTCTGCCATTTTGTCTTTCCTTCAGGGGTTGATTGGCGGCGAACTTTTAGCCGTTTCGAAACTCGCTCCGGCGAGCCAGATGGCCGCCGGAGTAGAGTTTCCAAACGGACTACAGGGGGTTGTTGGACATCCAGAGGTCGGGGTTTTCGCCGGCCTCGCGTGCCAGCCGCCGGGCGCGGGCGGGGTCGCTCTTGACGAGGGCTGAAATCGCCGAAATGTTGCGTTCGCCGGCGGCGTTGCGCTTGAAGGGATTTTGCCCCCTTGGCGCGCCGTCGGCATCGATCGTGTCCTCCCTGAACATCGCCTCGCCAATGGCGTGGAACGCCTTGGCGATCCGCGGATCGGTCAAGGCCCCGTCAGGCAGAAGGATGCCCTTCGCCTTGTAGGCATCGACCAGGCCGAGCTTCTTCATCGCCCGGTTGGCGACTTCCAGCTTCTGGCGAAAGCCGTCGCTGTCGGTCGGCCCCCAGTCCCTCACAAGATCGTCGTGAGTGACTTCCACCGAGCGGGCAAGCGCGATCTCTTGGCGCGCGGCCTGCTCGGCCATGTAGCCGACGAAGCGGTCGTGATAGGCCTGCGCCACCTTCGGCGTGGCGCCGGCTTCGACCGCCCAGGCCTTGGACGCATCGGCGAGCTCGTCCGAATAGGCGAAGTTTTCGGGCAACCCGTCGGGGCGCCTGTACTCGACCTTGTCGGGCGATGTCAGCGGACGCATCGCCTCGGGCAGCCGGGCATGGAACCTGTCCCAGTCTTCCCCAGGTGCGTCCGGAGCGGGAACGCGCAGGCTCTCGCCCTGTTGCCGCTCCAGCTCGGCATAGGATGTGAAAACCCGATCGAGGTTCTCCGGCTTGGTCCAGCCCTTGGCTTCAGCAAGCTTGCGGTTGCCTTCGGAAAGACCGTCAAACCAACTCTTGGCGGCCGGCGGGGCGGACCCATTGTCCCCGTTGGCCGGTGGCCGTACTGGGTTGCCCGCTGGCGGCACGTGCGCCGCCACGGACCCGGCGTCTGCCAGATCTGTCATGTGAGATTTCCTTTGTGTTGAGAATTAAAGGCCGGTGATGAGCGCACCGGCGGCGAAGCCTGGTATCTCCCCCCTCGAGGGGGAGATGGCCGGCAGGCCAGAGGGGGTAGCCGCGCGTGGAGCGCCGACCTCATCTGTCGCCGGAGGTCACGCCCGGACGAACCGACCCCCTCTGTCGCCTTCGGCGACATCTCCCCCTCGAGGGGGGAGATTAGCGCCTAGATATTATCGCCCCAGTTCTCCCACAGCAGCGTGATCGTGCCGGTCACGGCAAGCGTGCCGTCGGCGTCGATGTCGGTTCCGGTGGCGAAGGCGAGGTTGAGATAAAGATCGACAGGCGTCGTCGTCCCGTCGAGAGTCACGGCCGGGGCGACATCGGCTGTCGAGGCGGTTGATAGCGCGGCACCCGCCCCGTCCAGCGTGCGGGCGGTCGAAGCCAGCACATTGACCATGGTGGAGGCCAGCGTCGCACTCGACGCCACCGCCGAGCCGAGCGACCAGGTCAGTGCTGCATTGTCGTTGATGGTCGAGGCGCGGGTGGTCAGCACCGCGAACTGCAATCTGGCGGTGCCGCCCTTGATGCGCACCTTGCCGTCGAGGAAATCGAAAAGCTTCTGGCTGGCATAGGCCTGCGCATCGGCAACCGGCACCTGCATGGCATTGAACGAAAAGACGGTGCGGAAGGCGCCGCCCTGCCCCGTGGTGACGGCTTTCAGGCCGAGCTTGGGCGGGGCAAGGCCGGCCTCGCGAGCGGCGGCGCGGACAAGCGTCCGGGGAAGACCTCGGGTCATCTGGTATCTCCATTCTTGTGAAATTTTGAGAGGTTTAAGATCGGGCAAGACGGCTGCGGCCGGACCCCTGATTCATTCCGACCGAGCCCGTCTCTATCGTCTTGTTTGACCACGTTCTTTCGGAACCGAAGGCTTCGATCGTCAAGACGGAAGAAACCATGTCTCATTTCGTGAGAACCGATGCCGCTGTTCCGCCGCATTGCCACCGCACTTGGCAAAATCAGCCAGTGTATTAATTCATTGACTTCAAAGGAGTACCGCAAATGACCATCTACAAAGCCATTGCCGCCGTGCTCGTGACTGCCGCGCTGGCAGGGTGCGCGCAGACCGAGGGGCAGCAGCGGGCCGGAACCGGCGCACTGATCGGCGGCGCCGGCGGCGCTCTCGTCGGCCAGGCCATCGGCGGCAACACCAAGAGCACGGTCATCGGTGCCGCTAGCGGCGCCCTTTTGGGCGCGGTCGTCGGCAGCGCCACCACGCCGCAGCGCCGTGGCGAACAGCTCTGCCGCTACCAGGACCGCGACGGCCGCATCTACACCGCGCCCTGCGACGACCGCTACTACAACGGCGATTATTGAGTGTTAGTCCCCTTCTCCCCGTTCACGGGGAGAAGGTCCCGGTAGGGGGTCCGAAGGACGGGCAGCGCGACATTCCGAGATGCTGGCACCGCTCCTCACCTGCCTGCCGGCATCGTCTCCCCGTGAACGGGGCGAGGGACGCAGTTTCAGCGTCGGCGCGATATCATCTACCCGATAGTTTTGATCCTTACCCTCAACGCGGTTAGACGCTATCGTCTGCTATCCAAGGGGGCGACGATGCGATTCCTGATGACTTCGCTGCTGGTTGTTTGCTCGGTTTCCGCACACGCCAGACAGGCTGTCAGTGTCGAGCGGATCGGCGGTTGCCTGGTCTTGCCGGTGGCCGCTGTCGACAATCACGTCAAAGCCATTTTCGAGGTGACATTGGACAAGGCCGGCAAGGTCAAGTCGGTTACTGTCGTATCCTACGGACCTCATTCGGAAGCAGCGGCGAAAGCGGCCCAGCAACTTACGAAATCGATCCAGAGGTGTTGGCCGCCAGGCGTCAAAACCAGCCCGATGCGGATCACCGTGGATTTGAGCAAGATTTAGGCGGCGAGGTATTTTCGGTGCATCTCGCGGCAGCGAAGGCACCATCTTTCAGCCAACCAAGGGTGAATGGCGGGCAGGATAAGCTACGCCATCACCGTAATTCCAATCGGGGACGAACGCTCAATCCCCGAAGTTGTTGTCCACGAACATCCCGGCAAATTGCTGGGGCGTGAGCGTTCGTCTTCGCTCAGATACATCGGTCGCCTAAGCTAAAAGCGTCGCGCCGGCCCTTACTTCTGACCGTCCTGCCAATGCCACCGAACATCAGATCGTGTATTAGCGAGTTCCAAGGGCGGGTCTAGTTCGCCGTACTTCTCTTTGAACTGATCGCGCCATACATGTTCGTGAAGCACATTGGCGGAATTTGCGACATCGGCAGAACTAACCCGGACCCAGGGAGAATTGGGCTTAAGCACGGCATATGCGCCTCCGATACCAATAATTGCGGGGCGATGGTCCCAATCAACGAAACTAGCCGTATCTGATTCGGTGCTCATATTTGAATCCCTGAATTGATGTTTCTGCAGTATAGCACAGACTACCCAAATATTTCATGCCCAGAATGAGACGACGACGAGCGCAGGCCATGATTTCCTGAGCGCGGACGGTGGGGCTGCTGCTGGCTCCAATGTGGGAAATTTTCGGCGCATTGTTCGGTAGAGCGGATTGACGCAACTATTTCGACTTTGACCCATCTTTCAATCTGGCGAACACCTCCCTCCAGATTGGATCCGCATCACGACGGGCCGCAGCGTAAAGCGCCGCCTCCTGCGCCTCAAGATCAATGTGTTCCGGGCTGCCTTCTTCTAGACTTCTTCTAAGCTTGTACTGATCATGACCGCCAAATTCGAACTTGGCCTTGTACATATTCTGTTCCCATACTTGGACTTCGCCCAGCGTGCCGTCCTCGAAGCGCACCGTTACCTTTCGGTCGAAGTAATCATTTTTCTTCCCAAACCACTTTTCGTCCAGAATTTCATAGCGTTGCGCGAGACCGGCAACGATCTCATCGGCCTGCGCCGGTGTCTTGACCACGAAGCCGGCTCTGACAACGTCAGTCAGTTCAGACGCATCTTCGTAGCCCTTACGCCCAATCTTTTTAGCCGCTTCTCCCTTATTCTTGATGCCTTTCGTCACGAACTCAGCGCCGACGGAATCAGCAATTTCGTGGCCAGCCCCCTCAAGATCTGCCTGCCATTTGGACGAGACTGAATAGAGATCATCAAGCGAGGCAGTGGGCTGCTTGGAGAAATCCCCCGACTGCGGCTTTACCGGTATGCCTGCCGCTGTGTCTTCGCCAGCACCTATCTTCTCAACCCGACCGGGGGCGACCTCGGAAGTTGGAGTATTTGCCGCTCCCGAACTGCCGATGGATCGTTCTGTTCGCCCTGCCGCTCCAGAACCGACCGATTCAACTGCTCGCGCAATCCCTTTCTCGGCGGCAACAGTTCGACCAAACGCCGGCCACGGTATCGACCAGCCCAATGCATCATATCCCTGATGCATCATCAGATTTTCAACACGATTCGACGGCTTGTAGTAAGCACCCGAGAAATCAGGCGGGCTGAGCGTTGCCTGGGTATTGCCGTCAGCAGCCATGGTGACCACCTTGGCCGCGAGTTCGACTGCGCGGATGCCTGCATTGGCAGCTACCTTGCCAAGGGCTTTCCCCTCTGATGCCAACACCGAAAGTGTCGACGGGGCCTTGTACCCGGATGCATCTGGAATGATCCAGCCCAGACCGGCATCGGCCAGTTGCCGAGCCACGGTCGCCCGGGCGACAGGGCCGGGCGTTCCCGCAAGCAGTGCGCCTAGCTTCGCATTTTTGTCCTGCTGGTACGCAATGCGGCTGTCATAATTATCGGAGAGATCACGGATAACGGACAGCGGTACGGGCTGGATGTTCTCGATACCCAGTTGTTCCTGTGCGGCGACAGACATGGCTATCGCTTTGTCATAGGCGTCCTTGTCATAGCCGTCTGGATCCTCAAGTCCGCCACCAATCACGGCTTTCCAGGCGGCGGCGACATTGGAGAACACTTCGCTGACATAGCCCCCGGCATCGGCTCGTCTGTGATTCATGACCAGCCCTACCGCGGCGGCGGTCGCCTCACGGCGCGCCGGGTCTTCCTGCGAACCGTTCGGCCCGGAATCGGCATCGCGAAGTGCCGCATGGATCGCCTGGTTCGGCATGGTGCGCATGCCGAAAACCTGCCTGCCGACATCGGCCCGCCAGTCGAAATCCCGGAAGCGTTTGTCGCCCTCGTCGAGCCCATAGACGATCCTGAAGGCATCCAGGCCAGGCATCTTGCCGGAATAGGCGCCGGTCCGTGCTATGGCGTCCGGCGCGTTCTGCTCGGCGAGACCGATGTTGGTGCGAATCTCAACCTGCTGAGCCGTTTTGGCCGCCTCCGCCTGTCGAACCAGCGCTGCCTGTTCCTGTTCCGGAAGGTCGTCCCTGAACGCCTGCGCCAGCATTTCATCAGGCGTCCGCTTTCCAACGCGGTCATCTTTCCCGGCAGCTGCCTTTGAGCTGCCCGAGACAAAGCTGCCTGCCGCTTGGGTCGTATCGCTGGCGGCATCTCCGCCGGAGGATTCCGCCGGCGTCCCGACACCAAACATCTCCAGGGCACGCTGCGGGTCCTTGGCGATCAGCGCCTCGAAGCGTGCCTTGGCCGCGGTGTTGAACCAGTCCTTCACCTTCTGTTGTCTGATCCCCGGGTCGAGCCCCATCTTGTCGATCAGGTCGAGCCCTTCCTGGCGGGCCGCTTCGAAGGTGACGGGATCGTCAGGGTTGGCGTTGCCGATGGCGATGGCGCTGGTCTTAAGCACCGTGTCGACCTGCGCCTGCTCGTAGTCCTGGCGGCGCTGGTATTGCCGCACCGCCATGCGCCGCGCGCCAACCGCGCGCAGCGCTTCCTTCTGCCTGGCAAAATTGGCGCGCTGGCTCTCGGGCATGTTGGGCAGGGCAGCATCGAACAGCTTGTCGAACAGACCGGGCTTGACCGCCTGCCCGTTGCGCGGATCGACCTGGCCGTACATGGCCTCATGCAGGCCGCCGCCGTCGGCCGGCGCAGTCGCCGTCACCTCATCTTCCGCCTGCGCGATCTGGCTGTTGAACCGGCGGCGCGCCAGTTCGGCGTCGAAAGCCTCCTGCTGCTCTTTCATCTGCTGGTAGCGCTCGGCGACAGCGGAAAGCTCGTCGCCAAAACCCTGCATCGCCGCGCCGATCGGCGAGCCGTTGGGGTATTGCACCACAGTGCCGGTATCGAGCCGGCGCTGGGCCAGTTGGAGAGGAATGGTCGCCATGTAATTGTTCCCTGCCGTGGCGCCACGCCGGAGATCGCGGCGCTGCGCCGGCGATCCGGCCGGGTGCCGCCGCCTTCGCCGGGTCATGAATTTTGGGGAGGTCGCCAATGACGGCGCCGTTGGCTAAACAGGGCCTTCAGCGACCCTATTGTGATCCTGTTGTGAGCTGGGCGGGTTCGCGGACTCGCATGAATGATGGGCCGGAGCGGGCCGTGACCACGGTGAGGCCGGCGCTCCTAAAGTCCCCTACCCCTCCGCCCGCGCCGCCTTCTCCAGCGCCGCCAGTTGCGCCTCGTCCAACGTCAAAAACCCCATAATGTGCTGCACCACCTCAGCCCGCGCATTGCTGAGCGCACTGTGCAGTTCGAAGCCGTTCGGCGTCCTGGTCCTGGCCAGCCACTCGCCATAGGACGGGCGGCGGTAATAGCCGGTCGTTGCGGCGAGGTCGGCCAGCACCATCTCGCCATCCTGACCTGAGAACGCCCGCAGATACGCCTTGGTCAGCGCTTCCCGTGCCTTGGCCGGACCGCCGGCCTGCCCGGAATGGGCGAAGCGTTTGCGGCTCATGCGCCGGCGCCCGGCACAGCCGGACCACCCGGCATGTCAGCCTGCCCGCCCTGCAGCATGCCTTGCAGGCCATCGAGCAAGCCGCTGTCGCGTGCCTGCACCGCCGCCGGCACCGCATCCTTGGCAGCCTTGCCGGCGGTGGCGATCGCCGCCATGCCGGCCTGCGCCTGTTGCGCCTTGGCACGGGCATCGCGGATGCCGGCCACTTCATCCTGCCGGCGAAAGATACGCTGCGGGCTGCGGCCGGCGCTCTGCACGATCTTGATCGCCTCGTCGCCGTCGATATTGTCCATCACGCCGGGATCGAACTGCGCCATCTGCATGGCCGTCGTCACCACCTGGATGGTGTCGCGGGCCTCGGCCGAGCGGCGCAGTACGTCGAGCGGGCCGGTGAAGGTCGGCCGCACCGCCTTGCCGGCGAGGCTCGCCGGCGGCAGGAAGCGGCTGTCCTCGTCGTAAAGCCCCTTGTCCTCGAGAATGCCGAGCTCGCGGTCGAGATTGCTGGCAAAACCCGCCTGGATGATCGAGCCGGACGGCCCGAGCAATGCGCCCTTTTCCTCCTGCCGGATCAGCGCTTCGGTCGCCGTCATCTGCGGGTTCTGCACCAGCGTCTGGAACAGATTGACGAACATCATGTCGCGGATCTCCTCGGCCCGGCTCTCCGCGTAGTTGAACGCATAGGTCGGGTTCTGCCCGGTGGCGATCGGCGCGATCAGCGGCCGGCCATTGTCGTCGATCAGGCCGGGATAGTTCTCGCCGGGATTGAGCACCGGCA
Organism: Mesorhizobium sp. STM 4661; assembly: GCF_000359125.1. Taxonomy (GTDB): domain Bacteria; phylum Pseudomonadota; class Alphaproteobacteria; order Rhizobiales; family Rhizobiaceae; genus Mesorhizobium. The sequence continues at coordinate 100,977 of NZ_CAAF010000070.1, forward strand.
CATAGTCGAGCCGGGCCTTCGAGGCGGTCGCCGGATCGGTGACCTGCTGCAATGCCCTCAGCCCCGAGCGGCGCACGGCGTTTTCCTCGCGCACCGTGGTCAGCGCCTCGATGGTCGGCGAGATGCCATAGGGGTCGCCCTCGTAGCGGCGCCAGTTGAAGGTCGACACCGGGAAGGAGCGGAAACCGCTTTCCCTGACGATGACCTCCTCGTCCTCGATGACGTGATAGGAGGCGAAGGCCGTATCGAGATATTGGTAGGCACCGCCCAGCCTATACATCCTGCGCTCGTCGCGCGGCTGGATGCACTGGATCACCGAGATCTTGGTCTCGCATTTGGCGGGATCATCGACCAGCATTTTGATGCGCGCCGGCAGCTTCTCATAGCCGAGCAATTGCGCCGCCTGCCGCGCGGTGCGCTCATAGCGGCGGTGGAAAATATCGACCTGGCCCCAGCGATTGCGCGAGAGAAAACCCTCGACCACGGGGATCGAGGCATAGCGGATCAGCGTGCCGCCGAACCCCTCCTCGGCATAGAGATAGGCCGGGCCGTAGCGCACGACATTGCGCAGGCAGGCCTGCGTTGCCGGCACGAAGTTGGAATTGGCGGAATAACGCAGCGCAAACAGGAAATCACGCAGGCTTTCCGCCCATTCCTTTTCCTCGTCGCTCTCCTCGTCGTTCATTTCGGCGGTCGTCAGGCCATGCCACTTTTCCGACTGCGGGATGATCAGGCTTTCCAGCCCCGCGGCCAGCCGGTTGGCGGCCGAGTTGATGGTGTTGGCGTAGACCCGGGCGCCGCGCCGCTCCTGCCGCTCGGCCTGCGAGTCCGGGCCGCCGGCGCGACGGCCGCTCCAGACATCGGGCGCGTCGGGGTCGCAGAATTCGGACACGGCCTCCCAGACATGTTCATACTGGCTGCGCTCGCTCTCGAGTTCGGCCTGTCGCGACAGGATATCGCGGGCACGGGAATCGCTCATGTTCTGCCTCGTTGAAACTGCCAATCTCCCCCCTCGTGGGGGAGATGTCCGGCAGGACAGAGGGGGGCGCTGTCCCTCCGGCCTGCAATCA
>NZ_CAAF010000069.1 GCF_000359125.1 Mesorhizobium sp. STM 4661
GCGCCACCCGGGAAAAGACCGTGATCATCACGGCAAAGGCCACCTGTCCAGCGGCTAAATCGCGCCAGTTCCACGCTCATGCTTGATGCCGCCGCTATTTCACTCCACATCGGTCTAGATGAAAGACGAGACACGAGTGCGGCGTCGGAATTTACTGTGGGGCTTGCCCGCATCGCTGATCCTGCATGCGCTGATCGCAGCTCTCCTGGTCTACGGCCTGCCGACGCCTCCCCAACAGCCGCAGGAGGAGCAACCGGTAAATGTCGCGCTCGTACCTCCGCCCGATCAGCCTAAGCCGAAACCTGCTCCCCCAAAGGCTCCCAAAGTCGAAAAACCGCCCGAGCAGAAAGTTGAAAAGCCGCCTGCGCCGGAAAAGCAGCCGCTCAAGCCGTCGCCAATCGAGATCCTGAAGCCTGTTTTTCAGTTCGGCGAGAAGGATACCGGCCCCAGGAAATCCCTGGATGGGGGCAGCCCTCAAGACAACTCGCCGTCGCCGGCCAAGGATGAAGATTCGAAGCCGCCTGTCATACCGAAGGCCGAGGAGCAGGCAGATTCAGCCAAGGTCGGCGACAACTCGGCAATCGCAGCGAAGGACGCCGAGCCTGCACAGCAGACGCAGGCACCATCAGCCCGGGACGTAGACAAACAGGAGGCAGACAGACAAGGTGTGGGAACGCACACCGACAAGCAAACAGCCGCGGCACCAACGCCGTTGGCTGCCGCCGGCAGCGACGGTGAGATCGAGCTTCCCACGTCAGCCGAAGCGCCCCAGCCCAGGCCCGCAAATGCGCCGAACCCCAGCCCTGCAAAGGTCTCGAAGCTCGGAAACGCGAGCGCCAGGAGGCCAAGCTCCACGAACGCACGCAACTATGCGGGTCTTCCGGGTGTTCGCCGGCTCTACTCACAAGGCGCTACCGGCGATGTGCTGGCTACGACCTCAATCGCCGGAGTGCCTCGTGATCAGCGGGCTGCCAAACTTTGCGCCAGCGCGTTGCAGCAACAATTACAGGACGCCTCTTATTTTCCTGACCTGGTACCACTTGTTCCGCTGAAGACGGGCAATATCCTTGATGTTCCGCAGGCCGCTTTCCACGCAGCTGCAACATGGCATCGTCTGAGCTTCCGGTGCGAGGTCGATACCGATGCGACGAAGGTCCTGTCCTTCACCTTCCGTGTCGGACCTACGATCCCGCCCGACGAATGGGCCGCCCTTGGACTACCTATTCGCTAGCCCCCGCATCGCCTTCAACTTCTCGGCGACGGAAGCAGCAAGATCGGCATAGCGCTCCTCCAGCCGTTCGGCCGCCTTGATCACGGAAAAATCATGGCCGAACTTCTCCAGCGCCATGCGCAGCTTCTCGACGAATTCCGCCTGTTTTTCGAGCGCCGAAAACAGCGTCTTCACTTGCGCCTCGGTGATATCGGGATTGGCCAGCATCTGCGGTACCTCGCGGCCCATCTGGTCGCCGGTGGCGGTCTGCTCCTTCAGGATCTCGATCCAGTCGGTCAATCGGCAAATCTCCTCTTTCGCCGGCAACATGCGCAGCGCCCGCCGACGCGGTCAACCCGAAGACATCAGGAGAAGCTTGCCTGAGCCACATCCCACGCTAAGTTCGGCGCTACCCCGAACAAGGAAAAAATCATGACCGCCGACGCCGAAATCCAGACCATTTTGCCCGCCCTTGCCTCAGGCAATGTCGCCGTCATCACCGGCGGCGCCAGCGGCATCGGGCTTGCCGCGGCCAGGCGGCTGGCGGCACTGGGCATGAAGATCGTGCTGGCCGATATCGGCGGCGCGCGTCTCGACGAAGCAGGCCGCGTCATCGCCGCAATCGGCGGCGCCGTGCTCGCCGTCCCGACCGACGTCTCAAAAGCAGACGATGTCGACCGGCTGGCGGAAAAGGCGTTTGGCGCCTTCGGCGGCGTGTCGCTGCTGATGAACAATGCCGGCGTCGGCGACAATCCCGGCAAACCCTGGGAGAACCGCGATGCCTGGAAGCGGCTGCTGGACATCAATTTCTGGGGCGTCGTGCATGGCGTCGAGGCCTTTGCGCCGCGCATGCTGGCGGCCGGCAAACCAGGCCTGATCATCAACACCGGCTCCAAGCAAGGCATCACCACGCCGCCCGGAAATCTCGCCTACAACGTCTCCAAATCGGGCGTGAAAACCTTCACCGAAGGGCTGGCGCACGCGCTGCGCAACGAGCCGGGCGCCCATCTGTCGGCGCATCTGCTTATCCCGGGTTTCACCTACACGGGTCTCACCGAAGGGGCGACGCAAAAACCGGCCGGCGCCTGGACCGGCGAGCAGGTGATCGACTTCATGCTGGCATCGCTGATGCGTGGCGATTTCTACATCCTGTGCCCGGACAATGAGGCGACGCGGCCCATGGACGAAAAGCGCATGGCCTGGGCGATCGGCGACGTCATCGAGAACCGCCCTGCTCTCTCGCGCTGGCATCCGGACCACAAGGACGCTTTCGCGGCATTCATGAAGCGCTGAGCTCAGGCAGCCTGCTTTTTCGCGCCGCGCTTTTGGCCAACGGCCTTCTTGGCGGCCATGTCGGCGATCTCACGGTCATGCCGTTTTGCCGCGCGTTCGCATTTGTCGCGAATCTCCTCGACCTCGGTTTCGGTCAAATGTTCAATGCCGATGAAGTGGTTGTGGCCTTTGCCGACCCGGATCAGCTCGTCGAGCTTCGCCTGGATCGCCGCGCCATCGCGGTTCTGGGTGTTCTGGATGAGGAACACCATCAGGAAGGTGATGATCGTGGTGCCGGTGTTGATGACCAACTGCCAGGTATCCGAAAAGCCGAAGACCGGCCCGCTTGTCGCCCAGACCAGGATGATCAGGCAGCAGAAGGCAAATGTCAGCGGCAGACCGGCGAGATGGGCAACCCTGTTGGCCATCCCAGTGAAAAGCTTTTCCATCATGGCAGGGAGAAACAACCGGCAGCTGCTTCGAGTTCCCTGTCGATGAGGATTTCGCCAATGCAATTGAATGCGCGCGAAAAGAGCATCGCCCGGAAAACAGTCCTTATGAGTTTGGCGCGATAGTCATTGCACAGGCAAAGTGCCTGCTCCTTCCGCTTCACGGCGGTTTATCTCCAGCCCCTCCCGCCGCGCCACCCCCGCAAGGCGGGAGGGGTTTCTTCCCCAAAAGAGCGCCAACCGCCGATCCGCTTGGAGCGAAGATCAGGCGTCTTCCCAGCGGTCGAGGAAGGCTTCGATCGACAGCGCCTGCATGTCGGGGATTGCCCTGGCGAGTTTTTCCACTGGCCAGTCCCACCAGCCAAGATTTTCGATCCGCGCGGCGATATCGGCGGTGAAACGCTGGCGCAGCGGGCTGGCCGGAACGCCGGCGACGATGGTATAGGACGGCACGTCGCGCGTCACCACCGCATTGGCGCCGACGATCGCGCCATTGCCGATGGTCACATCAGGCATGATCACCGCGCCATGGCCGATCCAGACATCGTGGCCGATGCTGACGGACCTGGCCCGCCGCCGCTCCCGGAACGCCGCATCGACGCCCAGCCAGCGGAAATATTCGTTCGGCCGGTAGCTGACCTTGTGCTGCGTCAGCCGCTCGATCGGATGCTCCAGCGCGTTGATGCGGCTGTTGGCGGCGATCGAACAGAACTTGCCGATGGTGGTGTAGATCGCCTCGGCATGGCGCTCGAAATAGGAGAAATCGCCGACCACCACCTCGCGCAGGATGACGCGCTCGCCGATCGAGGCATAGCGCCCGAGCTTGCACGCCTTCAATTCCGCGGTCGGATGGATGCGCGGCTCGGGATCTTTCGGGACAAGGTTTTCGGGACGATCCATGCCGGCGGCTTTACGTCAGCGCAATTGCTCCTGCAAGGCGGGAGCAATTGTCGCGTCGCCGATTGGTCCCGCAAGCGGGACCGATCGTCCGTCAGCTATTGCCGGAGCCTATTTCGGCTTGCCGTTGGTCCACACCACGTTCTGGCCGTAGAGCGGCACCGTGGTGACCGACATTTTCGCCGAGCCGTCCTGCACCTGGCGCGAATGCGACAGATAGATCAACGTCTCGTTGGCCTTGTCGTAGATGCGGTTCACCACCTGCTTCTTCCAGATCAGGCTGATGCCTTGCCTGAACACCTCCTCGCCGGCCTCGCTCATGTCGATGGCGCCGATGGTGATCGGTCCGGTCTGGCGGCAGGAGATCGAGGAATCGGACGGATCCTCGAACCAGTTGCCCTTCCGCAGGCGGTCGATGACGCCGCGGTCGAAATAGGAGACGTGGCAAGTCACGCCTTCGACCTTCGGGTCCTTGATCGCCTCGACGATGATGTCGTTGCCGAGCCAGTCGACGCCGACCTTGCCGACCTCCTGGGCGACGGCCGCGCCAGCGCCGACAACGAGACATGCGGCCAAAGCGCCGCCGATCAGTTTTCGCCCAATCAGTCCTTGCAAGGTTAGCCTCCTGCGGTTCGAGTTTTGCCGGTCTCAGGTGGGGCGAAGGACGGCGCTTTGCAAGCTGGATCGTGCGTGCGGGCCCGCCGGTTGCGGCAACGCGACATCTTTGCGTGCGCGGTATCAAAGAGTTAAGAGTGTTCGCCAAATGGCGCCGATCCCGCGCGCCAATGAAAATCAGACGGACACAATCGATGATGCGTTCAATTCTGGTCGGCATTCTCGTCCTGATGGCGGCAGGCATAGGCTGGCTCACCTTCGACTGGTACCGCGGGCTCTATGGCGGCGAGCCCTATGGCGCGCCCTTCACGCTGGTCGACCAGAAGGGGGCTCCGATCACCGAAGCCGCGCTTCGCGGCCGCCCCAGCGTCGTCTTCTTCGGCTTCACCAACTGCCCCGAGGTCTGCCCGACCACGCTCTTCGAGATGGCCGGCTGGCTGAAGACGATGGGCGACAGCGGCAAGGACTTGCGTGCCTATTTCGTCACGGTCGATCCCGAGCGCGATACGCCCGAGATCATGAACACCTATGTCGGCAATTTTTCCGACCGCATCGTCGGCATATCGGGCGATCCGGACAAGGTGCATGCCATGGCCAAGGCCTTCGGCATCTACTGGAAGAAGGTCGACACCGGCGACGGCGACTACACGATGGACCACACCGCCTCGGTGCTGCTGCTCAACGCCAAGGGCGAGTTTGCCGGCACCATCGCTTACGGAGAAAGTGCGGAGACCGCCGTCGCCAAGCTCAAGCGGCTGGCTGGCGAAAGCTGATGCATCGTTCATGACCCAGACGCGGCTTTACTTCACGGCCGGCAAGATCGAGACCGACCGTATCTTCGCGGCCCTGGGCGCGGCCTTCGAGGACGAAGGCCTGCCGATCGCCCTACTGGAGGTCGATGAGGACCGCGACATCCATGAAGTGTCGCTCTATGCCGACGGCGATGTCGACGCCGTCGAGATCAAGGTGAAGGACATTCTCGCCGGCCTTTCGCTGCCGAGGCCGGTCGAGCGCGAGGCCCTGGCCGATATCGACTGGGTGGCGCGCTCGCTGGAAGGGCTGAAGCCGGTGCGCGCCGGCCGCTTCTTTGTTCATGGCGCGCATGACCGCGGCAAGCGCCGCAGCGGCGAACTCGCCATCGAGATCGAGGCGGGGCTGGCCTTCGGCACCGGCCATCACGGCACCACCGCCGGCTGCCTCGAAACGCTCGAACAGGTCGTGCGGCGCGAGCACCCGCGCAATGCGCTCGACCTCGGCACCGGCAGCGCCGTCCTGGCTATTGCCGTGGCCAAGCTTGCGCATATCCCGGTTCTGGCCACCGACATCGATCCGGTCGCCGTCAAGGTGGCCGCCGCCAATGCCCGGCTCAACCACGTCAAGGCGCTGGTCGAAACGGTAACGGCGCCGGGTTTCCACCATCCGATCTTTGCCGCGCGCGCGCCCTTCGACCTCATCGTCGCCAACATATTGGCGCGGCCGCTGATGCGGCTGGCGCCCGAAATGGCCGGGCATATCGCGCTCGGCGGCTCGATTGTGCTGTCAGGCATCCTCGACCGGCAACGCGACGCGGTGATTGCGGCCTATGTCGGCCAGAGATTTCGCCATGTCAGGACCTTGCATCGCGAGGGCTGGGTGACGCTCCACCTCAAGCGGTGAGATGCCGCGCCGCTCCCCTTCACATCCCCAAGATCAGCGCCGCAAAAAGCTGATTCCGATTTTCAGAGCCATGCGCTAGGTTGCGGCCAGCATCCGAGGAGAGGCCACCATGTTCCAGACCTTTGATTCCGCCGGCGATCCCGCCGTCGGCAAGCCTCGTGTGGCGCTGCTGCGGCAATGGCTGGCGGCCAACGGGCTGGATGGGTTCATCGTGCCGCGCGCCGACGAGCACCAGGGCGAATATGTCGCCGACCGCTCGGCGCGGCTGAAATGGCTGACCGGCTTCAGCGGCTCGGCCGGCGTCGCCATCGTGCTTGGCGACCGCGCCTTGATGTTCGTCGACGGGCGCTACACGCTGCAGGTGCGCCAGGAGGTCGATCTCGGCATCTTTGCGATCGAGAGTCTGGTCGACAACCCGCCCGCCGCCTGGATCAAGGACAATCTCGGCAAGGGCGCGCGGCTCGGCTTCGATCCGTGGCTGCAAACGATCGGCGACGTCAAGGCGCTGAAGGCCTCGGCCGAGAAATCGGGCGCGGTGCTGGTGCCGCTCGACAACAATCCGATCGACGCCATCTGGAAGGACCAGCCCGAACCGCCGCTGGCGCCGGTCGAGATTCACCCGATCGGCTTTGCCGGCGAACTGGGTCGGGACAAGCTGGCGCGGCTGGCATCGGCCCTCGGCAAGGACGGCGCCACCCATGCCGTGCTGACCGACCCGTCCTCCATCGCCTGGGCCTTCGATATCCGTGGCGGCGACGTGCCGCATACGCCGCTGGCGCTCGGCTTCGCCGTGCTTGCGGCCGACGGCAAGCATCAGCTGTTCATGGACCAGCGCAAGTTCTCGCGCACGGTGGCCGCCTATCTGACCCAGCTCGCCGATCTGCATGAACCCGATGAATTCGAAGCGGCTGTTGTCGCGCTGGCCAAGGGCGGCGCCAAAATAGCGCTGGACCCGGTGCTGGCGGCCGAAAAACTCAGGATGCTGGTCGAGGACAATGGCGGCACCGTCATTTCAGCACCCGACCCCGCCCGCATTCCACGCGCGACGAAAAACCAGGCCGAGATCAATGGCGCGCGCGCCGCGCATCGCCGCGACGGCGCGGCGGTTGCCAGGCTGCTCTGCTGGCTCGACCGCCAGAAACCCGGCAAGCTCGACGAGATCGCCGTCGTCACCAAGCTCGAAGAGTGCCGCCGCGGCACCGGCGAAGAGACGCAGATGCCGCTGCGCGACGTGTCCTTCGACACCATTTCGGGCGCTGGCCCGAACGGCGCCATCATGCATTATCGCGTTTCCCGCGCCACCAACCGCAAACTCAAGTCTGGCGAACTGTTCCTGCTCGATTCCGGCGGACAGTACCAGGACGGCACCACCGACATCACCCGCACCGTGCCGATCGGCAAGCCGACCGAGGAAATGCGCGAGCGCTTCACCCTGGTGCTGAAGGGCATGATCGGCATTTCCACGCTGCGCTTCCCCGCGGGCACGCGCGGCTCCGAAATCGACGCGGTGGCGCGGCTGGCGCTATGGAAACACGGCTGCGATTTCGCCCACGGCACCGGCCATGGCGTCGGCTCCTATCTGGCCGTGCATGAGGGGCCGCAGCGCATCGCCAGGACCGGCACCGAAAAGCTGCTCGCCGGCATGATCCTCTCCAACGAGCCCGGCTACTACAAGGAAGGCGCCTACGGCATCCGCATCGAGAACCTCGTCCTGGTGACCCCGGCCGAGGCGATAGAGGGCGGCGATATCGCCATGCACGGTTTCGAGACGCTGACGCTGGCGCCCATCGACGTCAGGCTGGTGCGCACAGATCTGTTGACGCGCGACGAGCTGCATTGGCTCGATCAATACCATGCGCGCGTGCTCGCCGAGATCGGACCGATGCTCGACGGCGAAACCCTGGCTTGGCTGGAAAAGGCAACCGCACCACTGCCGCACGACGCCAAGATCTGACTTTTGCAAGGCGATAGGTCAGCCCTGGACCCCTTGCGGACCTGGGGCTATCGCGGACCTTCGACCTTTGGGGTGACTGAACAGCCGATCTCCAACGAGATCACCAATGCCCCAATCGTAGAATGCTGCGAGGTGATGCGCGAGCGGATGCTTCATAATGGCTGACGGGTGGTTCAAAGGTTCGTAGAGCTCGGCCTTGTCCCGATGCTTAAACAGATGGTTGAGGCTGTTCGCAAGGACATCGGCAGCGAGGACGTAGCCGTCGCCCTCTGCAACCGTATTGATCGTAAGCTTCCTCACCACGGCCTCGATCTGCATGCTGGGCGGAAGGGTGATGCCAATCTCAATACTGCCTTCAACGACCTGCTTGGTGACTGTGTCAAATCCTTTAACTACTTTCAGCAGCGGGTCGTCACTCAGCAGGCGCTTGGCGGTGACCTCGAAGTTCTTCACAATCGGAGTATCGATCTGATCTGTCCGCACCTCGATGGACACTTCCTTCTGATTTCGTTCCTCCAGAAAGGCGATAAGGTGCGCGTAAAGGCCTTCAAACAATACCTCATGCATCGAGGCTGGGTTGTCACGAGGGCTGTTCCGTTTTACTCGCGGAGGCTGCTGCTGGGCTGCCAATGCGGCCTGCCTGTTATCCTCCAGCAACCTCTTTTGAGTGAGGTACCAGTCGTTCAGACCACTCACATGAATCGCGTACCAGAAACAGGGCAGGTTGAGCCTCCGAATAGCCGTATACACATCCTGCCTGAGTGCCTCCTGCTGGACTGCAGGTAGATCAGCTACGTGCAGCTTTCCAGTTGACGGTTTGTGCTTATCGACGACTGCCTGGAATTCAGGATGCGCTTTAGACTCAATTTCCTGCGGCACCAAGATGCCAGCGAACACGCCCACTTCGCCAGGATAGGATTCTGTCTGGTCTGCATAGCCTTTAGCGCCTGACTCATCACACGCGAAGACTAGATTCGTTGTAGTCATCGTTTCCTCCCGTCCATGGCGGAGGCGGTACCCATTTTCTCAGCCTACTTTTGCAATGTGGTTCGGTGCACTGCGCTCAACTGCATCGCATTCCAGCGTTCGTATGAACCAGCCGTCCTCTTAGCAGTTGCTGGAGTTTCCTTGGACACTGACGATCGACATCCGCTCCTAACAGGCGACGTACCGAATGTCATGAAATTCCTGATCTGAAGCACCCGGCGCGCGGCGTCTCAGTCGCAGTCGGCCTGATTACCCGACGAACTGCCGCGCCAGGATCAGCACCGCGGCTCCGACCAAAAACATCGCCATCAGCCCGCCGCGCAGCGACACCAGCGCGGCGACGATCAGCGCCGCCCATTCCGCCGGTCCGGCGGTAAGGGCGGCCGGCGCCACCAGTGTGGTCAGCACCGCCGCCGGCACGGCGTTGAGCCCGGCTTCGACACGTGGATGGATATTTTCGAAGCGCGAAATGACCAGATGCCCGCCGATGCGGGTGAGATAGGTGGCGATCGCACCGGCTATGATGATCCACAAGGTTGTGCTCATGGCCGCGCCTCGACGCCGCTATGGTGGGGCGGCAGGATGACGGCAAGCAGCACGCCGGCGATCGCGCCGATGGAAACATGCCATGGCGATCCGACCGTCTTGTAGGCGATGATCGAGGCAGCGGCACTTGCCAAGACCACCGGCAGCCACAATGGCCGCTTGCGAAAACCCATGACCAGGCCGAGGAAATAAATCGGCAGCAGGAAATCGATGCCCAGCGCATGCGTGTCCGGGATGAGCTTGCCGAACACCGCACCCAGCGCGCTTTCGATCACCCAGAACACATAGACCGGCAGGCCGAGGCCGAGATACCAGGCAAAGCCCACGGTTTCGCCGGCTTCCGCCTTGCGCTCGGCCACGGCGAACTGCGGATCGGTGAGGATGAAATAGCCTATCGCCTGCTGGAACAGCGGCCAGTGCGCGATACGCCGGCCGATCCCCGCGGAATAGAGCACATGACGGAAATTCACGGCGAAGATCGACAGCACGATCAGCCATGGCGCGACATGCTGGCCAAACAATTCGATGCCGACCATCTGGCTGGCGCCGCCAAAGACCAGGGCGCTCATCAGGAAGGCTTCAAGCACCGAGAAGCCATTGTCGACGGCGATCGCGCCGAACAGCAGCGCAAACGGCGCCGACGCCACCACGACCGGCATCGAGAGCCGCACGCCTTGCCAGAAATCGCTCCTGGCGCCGTTTCCGGAAATCGCTTCCACCGACATGACTGCTCCCTGATCAGAGGCCTGATGTAGGGAGCGCCGCCTGCCTTGTCACACCAATTCGCTTGAGCCAAACGATCAGCCGAAATGATCGCCGCGGCCGCGCCATGCACAAAGTGCCGGCAAATCCGCTCGCTTAGCTGACGAAATAGCGCTGCCATTCGAAGTCGGTGATATGCGAGGCCTGCCAGGCGTCGAACGCAGCCTGCTCGGCGCGCCGGCTCTCGGCGTAATTGTCGCGAAACACCTCGCCGAAGGCTTCGGCACAGAAATCGGACGTTGCGAAAGCCTCGATCGAGGCGTTCAGCGTGCGCGGCAATTTCGGCTTGTCGAGATTGGCCAGGTTCGATGTCACCGGCGCTTCGAGCGGCAATTCCTTCTCGATTCCCTCGCAACCCGCCGCCAGGATCGCCGCGATCGACAGATACGGGTTGATGTCGGCTCCGGGCGCGCGATGCTCCAGCCGGCAGGCATCATCATTGGGCGTGGTGATGGCGCGGATCGGCGCGGTGCGGTTCTCGAATCCCCAGGCGACGTCTTCCGGCGACCAGGCGCCACGGTCGAAGCGGCGATAGGAATTGACCGTCGGCCGAAACAAGAGGTGCGTTTCCAGCATCCGGTTGAGTACGCCGGCGAGGAATTTCTCGGCGACCGGCGTCAGCCGGTTTGGTCCAGCGGCGAAGGCCGGCTTGCCGTCACGCCACAGGCTGACATGATGATGCGCGCCGCAGGCGCTTTCCTTGCCCGGCGGCTGGAACCGCGTCATGAAGGTGGCGACAAGCCCGCGCTCGGCGCACAATTCGCGCAGGTGCAGCTTGGCGCGCATGGCGTCGTCGGCCGCCTGCAGCGCCGTCTTCGGCGTCAGCGCGTATTCATACATGCCAAAGCCATATTCGGTCACCAGCGAGGCCACCCCGATGCCGATGCTCTTCATGCGGGTGATGAACTCGGCGGCGAAATCCTGGTACTCGCCGCTGCGCACCAGATCATAGTTGATCAGCGAATGGCCCCAGGGCTTCAACTCGCGATAGCGGCCGGCGCGCATCAAATCGTGGTCGGCATGAAAAATGCCGAACTCATATTCGAGCGCGAAACGCGCTTCGTAGCCAAGCGCATTGGCCCGCTCCTCGGCCTTGGCCAGAACGCCGCGCGGATCGAACGGGCAGACCGCGCCGTCGAGCATGTAGGCGCGGGTGATGGCCGACGCGAATTTCGGCTTCCAGCCGTGCTGGACGACGGTCACCGGGTCGATGATGCCCTTGATGTTGGGAAAGCCGTTTTCTTCATTGGCGCTTGCCGAAGCGAAGGCGACGTCGCCCATCGGCTGACCGTCGCCATGGGTGACGCAATAGAGGATGGCGTTGATCGATTCGCCGTAACTCGACAGTTTCAGCGGCGCGATCTTCGAGCGGAAGGCGCCTGACGTGTCGACCGTATGGATCTCGATGAACTCGACGCCGTCGGCTGCCAGCTTGCTCTGCAGCGCCTTAAGCTTGGGCGCATACGCCACGACCCTGTCCTCAAATTCCACTTTCAGACCTCCACCAGAAAACACCAGGCGTCGCTATTTGGCGTGCCTGAAAAATCGCGACAGCAACTCGTCCAGTTCGTATCGGCCGCTGATGCCGCTTGGCCGGAAGGCCATGCAAAGCACGATGACGACGCCAAGTGCTACGCCGGACAGGCCGAGCAATTGCGGCAGCTGGATGCCGGCGATCGTTACGCCCGACTCGATGCTGCGGATGAATTCCAGCCCGACCGAAAGCACGATCACGCCGGTCATCGCGCCCGTCACCGTCGCCATGCCGCCAAGGATCAGCATCGCCAACGTGTTGAAGATCATCTGGAAGTAGAACAGCTTCGGGCTGATCGTGCCGGCGAAATAGGCGTAGAGGATGCCAGCCAGGCCGCAAATCAAGGCAGACAGCACCCATGACACGAGGCGCAGCCGCCGGGCATCGATGCCGAGTGCGGCGGCGGCTTGCGGGCTCTGGGCGCTGGCCCTGAGCTGCAAGCCCCAGCGGCTGTCCTTGAACAGCCGAGCCAGCACGATCACCACGACCGACATGACCATCATCCAAGGCAGGCCGACCACCTTCGGGATGCCGAAGAACGCCTGGTTGCCCTTGAACAGACCGGTCCAATTGAGAAAGACTGAATGGACGATGATCAGCAGCGCCAGGCTGACAATCGTTGCTGCAACGCCCGAGAGGCGGCTGATGACCTTGCCGCTGACCAGGGCCAGAATGCCGACCGCAAGCAGCGCAAGCAGCGCCGACGAGACGGGATCGAGCTCCAGCGTCGCGAAACCGAAGGGTGCGTTTGGAATGGACAGTTTCTTCATCGCCAGCGGCGTCGACAGGATGGCCACACCATAGGCGCCGAGGCCGACAAAGGCGCTGTGACCGAGATTGGCGATGTTGCTGTTGCCCATGAACACTTGCAGGCCGACGACGACGATCAGGTTCACGAAGGCGCCCAGCGCCAGGAATGTGTAGTAGGTCGGCGCGAAATTCAGGATCAGCAGTCCGACCACCAGCACCGGCAACGAAGTGACCAGCCCGCCGATAAGCGAGCGCGCCAGCGCGCCGCCGGGCCTTGCTACAGCGGCAGGTGCGGTATCTTCAATCGCCTGCGACATCTCTGCTCTCGCCACCCCAGATCTCGCCACCCTCAGATCTCCTTGTCGCCGAGTTCCACCCGTTGGCCAAGCAGGCCTTCCGGTCGGTAGACGAGGAGCGCGACGATGATCGCGTAGGTGAGCGCATCCTTGAAGCCCCCATATTCCTGCGGCAAGGCGACCAGCAGGCCGACTTCGATGAAGCCGAGCAGCATGCCGCCGACCGCCGCCCCGGGAAGCGAGCCGAAGCCGCCGATGACGCAGGCCACGAATGCCTTCAGCACCAGGCTGAAGCCGAGATCGGGTGAGACGCTGCCGCGCCGCGCCATGATGAACACGGCCGCGATGCCGGCCAACGCACCCGAAATGGCGAAGGCGGTGGCAATCACCCGGTTGGCCCTGATGCCCATCAGGCGAACGGTGGCGAAATCGCGCGACGCCGCGCGGATCGCCAAACCGAGCGTCGACCGGTTGAGGAAAAGCACCAAGGCCAGGATGGTCAGGCCGGAGACGATCAACTCCATGACCTGAAGCGACGACACCGCAAACGGCCCGAAGAACCACATCTGGTTCAGGCCATTGAGGATCGAGACCGATTGCGGCTTCGGCGAGATCAGCAGCATGAACAGGTTCTGCACGACGATGCTGACGCCGAAGGCCGTCAGCAATCCTGTCGTCGTCGGCGCATAGCGGACCGGGCGGAATGCCACGCGCTCGAAGGCGATCGCCGCCAGCGCCGCTGCCGCGATGGCAAGCAGGACCGCGACGATTGGCGACGTCAGCCCTAGTGCTGCCGCCAGGAACACGCTGTAGGCCGAAACACCGATGATCTCGCCATGGGCGAAGTTCACCAGCCCCATGATCGAAAACACCACCGCCAGGCCAAGCGCCACCAGCGAATATTCCGCACCGAAGGCAAGGGCGTTGAGAACCTGCTGCAGAGCGTAGTCCATGCCGCGCCTACCCGCCGATATAGAGATTGAGGAGGCCATGTTCGTCGGCAAGCCCGGACGGCGGCCCGTCGAAGCGAAGCGCACCCGAACTCATGACATAGACGCGGTCGGCAAAGCGCAGCGCCTGCCTGGCGTTCTGCTCGACCACCAGCAGCGTCAGCCCCTCCGCCTTGAGCTGGCCGATGAAGTCGAAGATCCGGACGACGATCTTCGGCGCCAGCCCCAGCGAGGGTTCGTCGAGAAGCAGAAGCTTTGGCCGCGACATCAGCGATCTTGCAATGGCCAGCATCTGCTGCTCGCCACCCGAAAGCGTGCCGGCTGCCTGCGCGTAGCGTTCGGAGAGGACCGGGAACAGAGCGAGGAAGCGCTCCATGTCCTGGCGCACGCCTTTGGGATCGCGCCGCGTCGCCGCGCCCAGCCGCAGGTTCTCGCCAACCGTCAAATTGGCGAAAATGTGCCGGCCTTCCGGCGTCGACGTCAGGCCGGCGCGAATCCGATCCTCGGTTCGAACGCGCGATATGTCCTGACCATCAAGGACGATACGGCCGGCCGACGGTGCGACAAGACCCGTCAGGGCATTGATGGTCGAGCTCTTGCCGGCGCCGTTCGGGCCAAGCAGGGCGACAAGCTCGCCCTGCCCCACCGACAGCGACAGGTCGCGCACGGCGGCAACCGCGCCGTAGCGCACGCTCAGATTCTCGACCTTCAGCACGAATCGGCCCGGATTGTCGCTCGCGGCATCATCGGAACAGCTTTGCCAATCAGTTCAACGCCGGCACGAAGGTCGGCTGCGCGTCGCTGATGAGCACGCGTTTGCCGCCGGAGAATCCCATCACCGGCACGGCCTTGACCGGATAGCCTTTCTTTTCGGCGAAGGAGATGATCGGCGCGGTCGTGCCGGGATAGCCCCCGGGTGCACGGATCGCCTCGCGCAAGGCCTTGGGCTCGACGGTGCCGGACTTCTTCGCCGCCTCATAGCTGATCTGCACCATGTCGGCGCCGAGCGCATCGAAGATGCCATTGATCTTGTAGCCGTCGGCCTTGCACTGCGCCAGGAAGCGGTCGATCGGGCTGTCGACGCCGGTCGCGCCATGGGTGGCGAACATCACCTTTTCCAGCGACGCCGGATCGCCGACGGTTCCTTCCAGCGACTTGTCGTCGAAGGCATCGCAACCGGCCACCCAGCCGTCGTAGCCGTTGGCGCGCAACTGGCGAATGAGGATGCCGACATCGGGCAGCACGCCGCAGACCTGGATGGCGTCCGGCTTCTGCGGCAATGCCTTGATGCTGGCGATCTGCGGCGACCAGTCGGTGGTGCCCCAGGAATAGTTGAGCTTGGAGACGACCTTGCCGCCGAGACGCTCGAACACCTCGCCGAACCATTCCGGCAGCTTTTCGGAATAGGAGCCGGCGTCGGGTGAGACCAGCAGCGCCACCGTGCGCGCGCCCTTGCCATAGAGCGCATTGGCGGTGGCCGCCGCATTGATCGGATCGGGCACGGCGCCGGCAATGAAATTGTCGAGGCCGGCCTGCTGCATCTCGATCTGGGTGTTCGGTGCCGAAAACACCGTCGCGCCATAGGGCTCGGCGATCTGGGCGGTCGGGATCAGCGCATCCGGGAACGGCACGCCGGTGATGACCTGGGCGCCGGCATCGAGGAATTTCTGGCCGAGCGAAACCGAAAGCTGCGGGTCGGAACGGTTGTCCTCGATCATCAGCTCGATCTTGGGATCACCGGCGCCAGCCGCCTTGTTCAATTTGTCGGCCATGCAGCGCGCGCCCTCGGCCTCGCTGTAAGGCGCATAAGTACCGGTCATCGCCACGGCGAGCCCGATCTTCAGATCGGCGGCGCCGGCATGCGCCACCTGCAAGAGCCCCGCCGCGGCAATCGCGGCCCCCAAGATCATCCTGTCCATTGAACCCCTCCTTCTCCCTTGTTGTTGCAATTCCCAGGCGCCGTCACGATGTCTCGGACTGCCCGACATAAACCTCGATGACGCGCGGATCGCGCCACACCTCTTCGGTCTGCCCGGATGCGATCACCTGGCCCTGGTCCATGACGCAGAGCCGGTCGCACAGCCGGTTGATGAAACGCAGGTCGTGATCGATGACGATGGTCGCGCAGCCGACATCCCTGCGAATGCCCTCGATCGCCACTGCCAGTGTCTCGGATTCGTCTTCATTGAGCCCGGCCGCCGGCTCGTCGAGCAGAAGCAGCAGCGGTCCAAGCGCCAGCGCGCGGGCGATTTCGAGCCGGCGCTGGCTGCCATAGGACAATGTTCCAGCCGGAACATCGGCGAAGCCGTCCAGTTGATATTGGGCAAGCAGCCGATCGACGCCGATGCGTGCCGCGATATCGGGGCGAACTGCGCGACAGGTGATATGGGCGACCTCGACATTCTGCCGGACGGTCAAATCCCTGAACAGGCGGATGGTCTGGAAGGTGCGGCCGACGCCAGCCCGTGCGCAATGCTCGGGGCCATGGCCGGTGATTTCCTTGCCTGCCAGCCTGACGCTGCCGGTGTCCGGCTTGAGCACACCGGAGATGGCGTTGACCAGGGTGGATTTTCCCGCACCATTGGGACCGATCAGGCCGAGGATTTCGCCGGCCGCGCAAGACAGCGAAGCACTGCGCAAAGCCTGCACGCCGCCAAAGGTCTTGCTGACTGCCTCAACCGACAGCATCGGTCACATCTCCCATCCCGGCCGATGGCTTTTTCTCCTGTCGGCCGGTCATCAGGATGCTAGACCCCTGACTTTTCCATAACAAGTATTTTTTTCCATTTTAGAAAATATTCTTGGGGAGGCGAGCTTTTGGCCTCGAATCCGGCCGGCAGGAATCAGACCACCGCGCCGGCCGGCAGCCCATCGCGCGGGACCGTGTTCGACATCAGCATGACCACGGGTTCGTCGCCGAGCGCGATATAGGCGTGCCGCATTTCGCCGTCGAACAGGATGCTGTCGCCCGGTTGCAGCACCGTCGGGTCATAGTGGACCGTATGCAGCTCCAGGCTGCCGCTGAGCACATGGATGAACTCTTCGCCCGAATGGCTGCGCCAGCCGCCATTCTCCTCGAAACTCCTCGCCCGCAGCGTGACGCGCCAGAAAATGTTGGTCTTGTCGCGAAAATCGCTGCACAGGACCTCGAATTCCATGGCGTTGCCCTGATGCAGGATGCCGCTGCCGGCGCGCGTGATCGAGCGGCGCGCCTGCATGCCCGGCTTCGGGCTGAACAGGAAGGATGCCACCGGCACATGCAGCACGCCGGCAATCATCAGCGCCACGTCGACCGTCAGGCGCGCCTTGCCGTTCTCGAGCTTCGACAGTTGCGAGACCGAAAGGCCGGAGCTCTCGCTGAGGTCGCGCAGCGTGATGTTCTGCTCCTTGCGCGCATCCCTGATCTTGCTGCCCACATTGCCCTGCATCGCCCATGCCCTTGGCTGTCGTGTTTCCAATTCGACAAGCTCTAACGGCGTGGCCTGAGGGCGTCCAGCCTTTAGACGGCTACTGCTGATTTCGGCCATAGTGACATCGCGACAGTGGCAAAGCTTGTCTCCAGGGTCTGGCTGATGAGCTCGAAAGTTTCGGGATCGGAAAGCAGGTCGTTGCGGACTTCGAGATAGAGGCAGGGCCGGTTCTGCTCGAGCCCGTGCCGGTTCAGCGTATAGCCGACCGCCTGACGCCAGTCATAGGGCGCATTGTCACCGATCCTCAAGCCCGCTTCGGCGCCACGCGCGCCGAGGGTTTTGAGAACCGAGGTGACGAAGGGCGACGGCTCCCGCCACAGCACGCCGATATCGACGTCGCGCCAAACACCGCCCATCACCGGGGTGAAGGAGTGTATCGAGACGAGCGCCTGCCGGCCTGCCGCAATCTCGGTGATCGCCTGTTCGACCGGCGCCCAGGCGATGCGCTTGCGCAGCCTGGCGTCAGCGGCATCGACCGCGAGATTGGCTGGCACCGGAAAGCCGCCGAGATCCGGGCGCATGAAGTCCCACTCGCCCGCCGGGCGGTTGTAGTCGAGGAACAGCCGCGAATAATGCGCGACCACGGCCGGCGCCCACAACGTCCGCGACAGCCGGCGCGTCAAGGCGTCGATGCCGAGATCGACGGCGAAATGCGTGCCGAGATAGGGCACTGCCAGGCCAAGATCATGCCATGGCGCAGGGACAAGATTGCCGGCATGTTCGGCGATCAGCAGATAGGGGCTCGCCGCGTCGGGCAACAGCCGCTCGACACTGGCCGCGGCCAGCATCTCGACGGTCGCATCGTCAAGCCCTGCAAGGCTCTCGGCGTTCACCGGACGACCTCCAATTCAACCGATGACGGAGCGGACGTGATAGGCCTTCGCCGCCGTCGCTTCCGTCAGGCCGGCGCGGCCGTTGGTGCGGCCGAGGCCTGAATTCTTGATGCCGCCCCAGGGCAGATGCAGGTCGGCGTGGTCGCAGCGGTTGAGATAGACGGTGCCGGCCTCGACCTCGTCGAGCAGCGCCACACCGCGATCGATGTCCCGCGTCCAGATCGAGGCGCTCAGGCCGAAATCGCTGTCGTTCATCAGGCCGATTGCCTGGTCGTCGCCGCCGACCGGCTGGATACAGGCCACCGGCCCGAACAGCTCGTCGCGCATGATCTGCATGCCGTGATCGACCCCGACCAGAACTTCCGGAGCGACGTAGGCGGCGCCAAGCCCCGCGGCCTTGAGAGCGCCGTCCTGCGGCATCAGGCGCCGCGCCCCTGCCCGCACCGCCCTTTCGGTGAGATCGCGGATCGTGTCGGCGGCGCTCGCCCGCACCACCGGGCCGACCATCGGCTTCTCACCGATCGGATGGCCGATGGTCCATTTCGCCGTCTCGGCGACAAGCGCGTCGACGAAGCGGTCATGGATCGCCTGGTCGACATAGATGCGCTCGACCGAGCAACAGGACTGGCCGGCATTGGAATAGGTGCCCTCGGCGATCTGCGGTATCGCCGCATCGAGATCGGCATCGGCGCGGACATAGGTCGGGTCCTTGCCGCCGAGCTCGAGATGCACTTGGGTGAAGGTGCCGGCGGCGGCGGCATGAACGCGCCGCCCGCCATTGACCGAGCCGATGAAGTTCACCGCATTGAAGGTGCCTGATGCGATCAGGTGCTCCGCATCGGCATGATCGAGATGCAGGCTCTGGAACACGCCTTCGGGACCACCGGCGGCGCGGAAGGCCTTCTCGGCCACCTCGGCGATCAGCGGCGTCTGCGGCGAATGCTTGAAGATCACGACATTGCCGGCCGCCAGCGGCGACGTCACCAGATAGCCCAGCATGGCGGTCGGATAGTTCCAGGCACAGATCGACAGATGCAGGCCGCCCGCCACCGGCCGGGCATAGCGGCGGATGGTCTCGTCGGAGGGATACGGCACGTCCGCCAGCGTTTGCGGAGCAATGTCGGAAAGCAGCTGTCCGATCAGCGCCAAACGCGGCGTCTCGTCGGCCTGCCACAGCGGCCGCCCGATCTGCCAGGCGACCATCTCGGCAAGCGGAGCGGCCCGCGCCTTCATCTCCTCGCCGAAGCGCAGCAGGATCGCCAGCCGCTCGGCCAGCGGCATCCGCCGCCACGAGGGCAATGCCGCCCGGGCCCGCGTCAGCGCGGCCTCGATTGCCGTGCCGTCGGCATAGCCGCGCGTCACATAGGTCGAGCCGTCGACGGGAGAGGTCACGGAGAAGGTCCGCGCGCCGGAATGCAAATTCATGGTCTTGAAATCCGTTCGAGCTGGGAAGTCATCCGGGCACGATATCGCGATTTTCCATTTTGGCAAATTTTTTCTAATACCGCTTGATGGAATTTTTATCCGCCCCTATTGTCCGGCGATCGCGCGTTGGGCGGAGCACATGAGGGGAAGCAGATGATCGTTTATGATTTCACCGGCAGGCACGCGGTTGTCGCTGGCGCCGGTGGCGGCATGGGCGAAGCGATCGCGCTTGCGCTGCTCGAAGCGGGAGCTTCCGTTACCGCCATCGACGTGAAGGCTCGTCCGGCCTCATTGTCCTCCCACAGCGACAGGCTCACCTTCGCACAGGGCGATCTCACCGACGCCGCCTTCGTCGAACAGGTCGTCGGCACGGCGGGCCGTGAGCGCGGCGGCATCGACTATCTCGCCAATGTCGCCGGCGTGCTGTGGTTCGGCCGCGACAAGTCGGCCCTCGACATGGATCTCGACGTCTGGGACCAGGTCTTCAACATCAACCTGAAGTCCTTTGTGCATACGGCACGATCGGTCGTTCCGTACATGCGCTCTGGCGGGCGCGGCGGGGCCATGGTCCATTTCTCGACCATCCAGTGGTATCGTGGCGACCCGAACCCGCAGGATGCCTACCAGGCATCGAAGGCGGGCGTCTGTGCGCTCTCCAAGTCGCTGGCCATGCAGCTTGCCGGCGACCGCATCCGGTCGAACGCCATCTGTCCGGGCATGGCGCTGACGCCGCTGCAGGCACGCTGGGACACCGAGGAAAAGCGCTCGGCGGTCGCCAGTTACGCGCCGCTCGGCCGGATCGGAACACCGCAGGACATGGCCAATGCAGCACTTTTCCTGCTCTCCGACGCGGCAAGCTACATCACCGGAATTGAACTCCCCGTCGACGGCGGCCTCTTGATGCGGATGTAACCGTCATAGCCGCGACCGGACCGCACCGGAAACCCTAACTCGCCGAAACCTTGCCCTGGATCGCCCTGCCCCAGTCGAGCAGCGGCTTGGCGCGCAACGTGAAATCGACGAGCTCGTCGACCAGGGCCGACGTGTGGATTCCGGCCGGGTCGATCGTGTGGCGGACGGCGAAATGCCGGTTGCGGACAGCCTGGGCGAGATCGGTTTCCGTGACCTGCTCGAAGCCGCGTGGCGCGCGCTTCATGCACCCTTCCGTATCGAGTTCGAGGCCGGCCTTCTTCAGTGTCCCAGTCAGGCCGCGGAATTCCGCCGGTTTCGTCGCGATCGCCTTTCGCATGGCCCGGAGCAGCTCCGGCCCAGGCTGCCACCAGGCAACGCCGGCAAAGCAACGGTCGAGCCCGATGTAAACGAAGAACACGCCCTGCTCCATCTTGGTACCATCGGCGACAGGATGGCCGACAGATGGCTGTTATAGGGTCGCTTGTCCTTGGCAAAGCGCACGTCGCGGTTGATGCGGAACAGCGATTTCTTGCGATCGCCCCGCAAGCCCAGCCCCGCCGCCGCGAAGCGTTCGGAGAGCGTTTCGACCAGATCTCCGAACGGCTCATAAAGCGCGCGCTCGTAGAGGTCGCGGTTCTCCTGGAACCACTCCCGGCTCTGGTGGAAATCCAGCGCCTTGAGAAATGGAATGGCCTTCTGGCCGAAACCGTCGAATGGGCCGGCCATCACGCCTTGCCGATCCGCACCAGCCAGGCATCCTCGTCGATTACCTCGATGCCGAGTTCGGTGGCGAGCTTGAGCTTGGACCCGGCACCCGGTCCGGCAACGACCAGATCGGTCTTGGCGGAGACCGAGCCCGCGACCTTGGCGCCGAGACGTTCCGCCATCGCCTTGGCTTCCGGGCGCGTCATCTTTTCCAGCGTGCCGGTGAACACGATCGTCTTGCCGGCGACCGCGCTGCCGGCTGAGACGTCCACGATATACGGCTTTGGGTGGACCTGCGCGAGCAGCGCATCCAGCACGTCGTCGTTGCGTTCATTGCCGAAGAAATCGCGAAGCGCGCCGATCACCGTGTCGCCGATGCCGTTGATCGAAGGGAAGACAGTGTGCGGGTCGGCCGCCGCTGCTGTCTCCTTGCCGACACGGATCAGCTCCTCGATGGTCGAGAAGGTTCGGGCAAGCACGGCTGCCGTCGTTTCGCCGATATGGCGGATACCCAGCGCGAAGATGAAACGGTCCAGCTCGGGCTCGCGACGAGAGTCGATGGCAGCGAAGAGTTTGTCGAGGCCTTCGTAGTTGCGTTCCTCGACGCTGCGCACATTCTTGCGCGTCTTGCCCGATGCGGCCTCGCGCTGCCTGGCCTGCTCCTCGCGCCGCTCGGCCAGCGCCTTGGTCACCGCCGGACGCCGATCCCTGAGCGTGAAGATATCAGCGGCAGTCTTGATCAATCCCGCATTGAAGAAGATGTCTATGTTTTCGGCGCCCAGGCCTTCGATATCCAGGGCGCCGCGTGACACGAAGTGACGCAATCCTTCCACGGCCTGCGCTGGGCAGATCAGCTCGCCGGTGCAGCGGCGGCGGGAATCTTCCTTGCCGGTCTTCTCGTTGATCTCGCGTGTCGCGGGCGAGCCGCAGATCGGGCAAGAGTGTGGAAATTCATATGGCACGGCATCGGCCGGCCGCTTGTCGATGACGACGCTGACGATCTGCGGGATGACGTCCCCGGCCCGCTGGATCACCACTGTGTCGCCGATGCGTACATCGATGCCGTCGCGGATCGGCTGGCCGGTGCTGTCCAAACCCTTGATGTAGTCTTCATTGTGCAGCGTGACGTTTTCGACTACCACGCCGCCGACCGTGACGGGCGCAAGCCGTGCAACGGGCGCCAGCGTGCCGGTACGGCCGACCTGGATGTCGATCCTTTGCACGGTCGTCATTGCCTGTTCGGCCGGAAATTTGTGGGCGACGGCCCAGCGTGGTTCGCCGGTGACAAAACCCCATCTGCGCTGCAGTTCCAGCTGGTCGACCTTGTAGACGACGCCGTCTATGTCATAGCCCAGCGATGAGCGCTGCTCCTCGATCAGGTGATAGTGCGCGACCAGTTCCTCGACCGACTTCGCCCGCACCATAAGCGGGCTGATCTTGAAGCCCCAATCCGCGAACTTTTGCACTGAACCGTATTGAGTCGGAGCGGGATCTTCCGATGTATAGCCCCAGGCATAGGCGAAAAATTTAAGGTTGCGGCTGGCCGTAACAGATGGATCCTTCTGGCGCAGCGACCCGGCCGCCGTATTGCGCGGATTGACGTAGTCCTGGCCGCCGGCCGCTGCCGACCGTTGCTTCAGCGCCTCGAATTCCGAATAGGTCATATAGACCTCGCCGCGTACCTCGATGACATCGGGCCATCCCGAGCCTTTCAAGGTCTTGGGAATATCGGCGATCGTCCTGAGATTGGCGGTGATGTCCTCGCCGACGGTGCCGTCACCGCGCGTTGCGCCCTGCACGAACACCCCGCCTTCATAACGCAGCGAAGCCGACAGCCCATCGATCTTCGGCTCAGCCGTGAAGGCGATACCGAGATCCTTGTCGCGGTCGAAGAATCGCCGGCCACGTTCGATGAAGTCGGTGACGTCCTGGTCGGTATAGGCCTTGGCGAGGCTGAGCATCGGCACCGCATGGCGCACCTTGGCAAAGCCTTCCGCCGGTGGCGCGCCAACCCGGCGCGCCGGTGAATCCTCGCGCACCAAGGTGGGGAAACGCTCTTCGATAGCGAGGTTGCGCCGCGTCAGCGCGTCATATTCCGCGTCCGTGATTATCGGCGCGTCCTCGGTATGGTAGCGCCGGTCGTGCTCGGCGATCTCCTCCGCCAGCCGCTCCAGCTCGCTGGCGGCCTCGCTTTCGCTGAGCAAATCGACACGTTTTTCGGCCATGCTTTTCTTCCCCGAACAGTGGCGCGTCACAATAGATCAAGATTTTGGGAAAATCATTCCTGAACAGCGGGATGCAGCCACATCCTGACTCTGTCCGAAAGCCTGGATTTCGGCGATGGACCGCCCGTTTCTATGCCGCTGCCGTGTTCTCTCGCAGCAGCCGCTCGGCCGCCGCGCGGGCCTCATCGGTGATGGTCGCTCCGGCCAGCATGCGGGCGATCTCTTCCTGGCGCGCCGCCCGGTCCATCTCGGCTATGCCGGTTGCAACCCTGTCGGCGCCGCCGAATTTGGAGATCAGGAAATGCGTTGCCGCACGCGCCGCCACTTGCGGCGCGTGCGTAACCGAAAGCACCTGCACGCGCTTCGACAGCCGCGCCAGCCGCTGGCCGATGGCGTCCGCCACCGCGCCACCAACGCCGGTGTCGATCTCGTCGAAAACCAGCGTCGGCGCCGAGCCGCGGTCGGCCAGCGCCACTTTTAGCGCCAGCAGAAAGCGCGACAGCTCGCCGCCGGAAGCGACCTTCATCATCGGGCCCGGCCGCGTGCCGGGATTGGTGCGCACCCAGAACTCGACCTGGTCGATGCCCTCTTCCATGCGGCTCTCCACAGCGCTCGTCATTTCGACAATGAATTCGGCCCGTTCGAGCTTCAGCGCCGGCAATTCGGCCATCACCGCCTTGGTCAGCCCAATGGCCGCCGCATGGCGAAGCGACGAAAGCTGTGCGGCGGAAATGTCGTAGGCCTCGCGCGCGGCCGCGGCCTGCTTTTCCAGCCCGTGCAGGCGCTCCTCGCCAGCGTCGAGATCGGCAAGATCGGCGGCCATCGTGTCACGCAGCTGCGCCAGGTCGTCGACCGCCACACTGTGCTTGCGCGAGGCGGCGCGCAGCGAAAACAGCCGCTCTTCCGCCTTCTCCAATCGCTGCGGATCGTATTCGGTGGCGCGAAGTGCCGCTTCGACGCCCGACTGCGCCGCATCCAGCGACAGCATCGCCTCGTCGAGCGATTTGACCACATCGTCGAGCAGGCCCGGTGCTTCCGTCACCTTGCGCTGCAGGCGCCGCAACAGGCTGGCAAGCCGCGGCAAGGGCGAGGACGGTCCGGCGAGCACATCCTGCGCGTCATGGATTTCCGAGGCGATCTTTTCCGCCCGCATCATCGTGGCGCGCAGTTCCGCCAGCTCGGTCTCTTCGCCGGGCTGGGGATCGAGCTTCGTCAATTCGGCGACCGCGGCGCGCAGATAGTCGGCCTCGCGCGCCGCCGCCTCAACCTTGGCGCGGTGCTTGGCCAAGTCCTGCTCGCAGCTGCGCCAATAGCGCCACGCCTCACCTGTCGCACGCACGGCGCCGAGATGACCACCGAAACTGTCCAGCAATTCGCGATGCGCGCCGGGGTCGACCAGGGCACGCTCGTCGTGCTGGCCGTGGATCTCGACCAAGGCGTGGCCGACGTCGCGCATCAGCGTCACGCTGGATGGCTGGTCGTTGACGAAGACGCGGGTGCGGCCGTCCGCCGTCTGCACGCGGCGCAGGATGATGTCGCCGTCATCCTCGATGGCGTTGTCGGCAAGCAGCATGCGGGCAGGATGGTTGCGCGGCACGTCGAACACGGCGATGACCTGGCCTTGCGCCGCGCCATGGCGGACCAGCGAGGCATCGCCGCGGGCGCCGAGCGACAGCGACAGCGCGTCAAGCAGGATGGATTTGCCGGCTCCGGTTTCGCCGGTCAGCACCGAAAGGCCGGACGAGAAGTCGATATCCAGCTTCTCGATCAGAACGATATCGCGGATCGATAATCTGGAAAGCATCGCTACGCCTGCATCAGGCGCCGGTGATCAGCTTCCCGGCCTTGGATATCCATGACCCGGCATTCTCGCGCGGCTCGAGCCCATTGCTTTGCAGGAGCTTGTAGGAATCCTTGTACCACTGGCTGTCGGGGTAATTGGTGCCGAGCACCGCCGCGGCGGTCTGCGCCTCGGATGTCAGCCCCATCGCATAATAGCTTTCTGCCAGACGCGCCAGCGCTTCCTCGACATGGCGTGTGTTGGAGTAGTTTTCCACCACATTGCGGAACCGCTTGACGGCGGCGATATATTCGCGCCGCTCGAGATAGTAGCGGCCGATCTGCATCTCCTTGCCGGCGAGCTGGTCGTTGGCGAAGCGGATCTTTTCCTTGGCGTCGTCGACATATTCCGAATCGGGCCAGCGCGTCACCAGATCCTGCATGGTCTGCACGGTCTGACGCGCTTCCTTCTGGTCCTGGGTAACGTCCTTGATCTGCCGGTAGTAGCTGAGCCCGATGATGTACTGGGCATAGGCGGCATCATCCGTCGACGGATAGAGGGTGAGATAGCGCTTGGCCGAACCGATCGCTTCGTCATATTTGCCCTGGCGATAGTCGGCAAAGGCGCCCATCACCATCGATTTGCGGGCGAATTCCGAATAGGGGTGCTGGCGGTCGACCGCATCGAACTTGCGGCTCGCCTCCTGCAGGCGCCCGGCGTTCAGATTGGCGAGACCTTGGTTGTAGAGAACGTCGGCCGGCTCGGTCTGCTCGACATAGGTCGACAGATCGACATCTTTCTCGGACGACATGCAGGCCGACAGGAAGAGCGATGGAACAACCACCGAAAGCGCCAGGAAAACAGCCCGTTGCGGCGCTTTCGATTGACCAACTCGCTTGAAGACCATGATTGGATTCCGCCCTTTCGGCGTCATTTTAATGCACTTTGCATGTCGTTGTCCCAAACCGGCACCCATTTTCGGGCGACATGCACCAGTCGACGGCAGCAGCCATAAACCATAACCGCCTTGCCCGGCAACGCTATCGCCGGCCAATCGCACATTTTTGTGGCGGTTTGGCGTCGCCTGAACGCCTATGCCTTTTCAGCGGCCTGTGGTGCATTCATGCAACACATACCGATGCTCATAAGGCCTGAAAAACGTTAAAAATCAGATCATCCAAGGGGCGTAGACGGGCGCATAGACCGCGCTCATCTCAGCGGCACGGCCGCGCTCGCGGCGCGTCGTCTCGACGATCTCGAAGGCCGAACGATCCGACAAAAGGCGGCGCAGCGCCGCCGCGTTCAGCCTGTGGCCGCCACGATACGAGCGGAAGCAGCCGATGAACCGGGCGCCGGCCAGCGCCAGATCGCCCATGGCGTCCAGCGTCTTGTGGCGGGCGAACTCGTTGGGATAGCGCAGGCCTCCCATATTGATCACTCGGTTGTCGTCGCCGATCACCAGCGAGTTCTCCAGCGACGAGCCGAGTGCATAGCCGGCTGCCCATAGCCGCTCCACATCCTTCATGAAACCAAAGGTGCGGGCCCGCGCGATATCGCGGCGGAAAATATCGGGATTGATGTCGGATGCGAAGAGCTGACGGCCGATCGCCGGGCTTTCGAAATCGATCTCGATTTCGAAACGCGTGCCGTCATAGGGCCTGAATTCCGCCCAGGACGCACCGTTTTCGATGCGAACCGGCTTGACCACCCGGATATACCGGCGCTTGACAGGCAGCGTATCGATGCCGACGTGGTCCACGGCCTCCACGAACGGCATCGCGCTGCCGTCGAGGATCGGAACCTCGTGGCCGTCGATTTCGATGACGATGTTGTCGATGCCAAGACCGAAGACCGTGGCCATCAGATGTTCGACGGTGGCAATATGCTCGCCTCCGGGGTCGCCGAGCATGGTGCACAGATCGGTGGCGCCGACTTCGGCGACAAGCGCACGGAATTCGCGGCTCTCGCTTCCGTTTGAAAGCTGGAACACCACGCCCGTATCGGCGTCTGCCGGCAGGAAATGAACGGTAACGGGTCTGCCGCTGTGAACGCCGGTACCGGTCAGCGTCGCACGCGATTTAAGTGTCGTCTGGTAGTCCTGCAAGACAAACCCCATAGCCCATGCTGCCCAAGTCCGCTTTGTCGGCCCCAAGGGCGCGGCACTTGATTGATCGGCAGGCAGGGCCACTTCCCCGAATCCCGGCAAACCGATGTTGGTCGCGGGAAGATAGTGATCCGGCAGGGAGACTCCAAATCACGGTTTCTTACTCTTTGTAACCACGACCTAGAGTGAACGTGGCATCGTAACACTATGTTTTACAAGGATTTTCCAAGTTAACAGGCAAACAATCTTTTGCTTGCCTGTTAACATTTGTTACGGACTGTTAACAGGTCAATTGGCCTGGCGGCGCAGGAATGCCGGAATCTCCAACTGATCGTCTTCCTGCATGGTCCTGGCCTGCGGCGTCAGCCGGCCCTGATCGTCCAACTGGCCGCGGCGCGGCGCGTAAAGCTGCGGATCCTGGCTGGCGAGGCGGCGCACTTCGGGGGCCGCCTGGCGCAGCTTTGGTTCACGCGGCTGTGCCGGCTGCAGCCGTGCGGGCTCCTCTTCGCGGCGGGTCAGGCCGCTTGTCAGGCGCTTGATCAGGCCCATCGGCCCGCTGCTCTCATGATCGGCCGGACGGGCCTTGGCTTCCAATTCTGCCTTCACGACAGGCGGAAAATCCTCCACACGCGGCATGCGCTGGGGTGCCGCGGCCACCGTCTGAAGCACTTCACGCTGCGGCATCGCCTGCTGAACCACCGGCTGCAGCATCGGCTGCGGCTGGGCGGGCGGCGCCTGGAAGATCTTGCTCTGCGGGCGGAAGTCTTCCGCCTGGGCAACCGGTGCGGGACGCGCCATCGCCGCCGCATTCGCCTCGGCAAGCTGGATCGCCTCGGCAACCGGATCGGCCGCGCGTGGCTCATAGACGGCCTGGACGGGGGCCGGACGGCTTTCCGTGACCGGGACCGCCGGGCGGTTGACCGGCTTTGGCGGCGCCGCGCGGATGGCGATCGGCGCGGCGGCGATTTCAGCCGCCGATTTGTCGATGCCGGTAGCGACCACCGAGACACGGATGACGCCTTCGAGATCCTCGTCGAACGTCGCGCCCAGGATGATGTTGGCGTCCTGGTCGACCTCCTCGCGAATGCGGGTCGCCGCCTCGTCGACCTCGAACAGGGTGAGATCGCGACCGCCGGTGATCGAGATCAGCAGGCCCTTGGCGCCCTTCATCGAGGTCTCGTCGAGCAGCGGGTTGGCGATCGCGGCTTCGGCGGCGGCCATGGCGCGGCCCTCGCCGGATGCCTCGCCCGTGCCCATCATCGCCTTGCCCATCTCGCGCATGACCGAGCGGACATCGGCGAAGTCGAGGTTGATCAGCCCTTCCTTGACCATCAGGTCGGTGATGCAGGCGACACCGGAATAGAGCACCTGGTCGGCCATGGCGAAGGCATCGGCGAAGGTCGTCTTGTCATTGGCCAGCCGGAACAGGTTCTGGTTGGGGATGACGATCAGGGTGTCGACGCATTTCTGCAGTTCCTCGATGCCCATGTCGGCCGTCTTCATGCGGCGCTGGCCCTCGAAATGGAACGGCTTGGTGACGACGCCGACCGTGAGGATGCCCTTTTCACGGGCGGCACGCGCAACCACCGGAGCCGCTCCCGTGCCGGTGCCGCCGCCCATGCCGGCGGTGACGAAGCACATATGGGTGTTCGACAGATGATCGATGATCTCGTCGATGCATTCCTCCGCCGCCGCGCGCCCGACTTCCGGCTGCGATCCCGCGCCCAGACCCTCGGTGACATGCGCGCCGAGCTGGATCAACCGCTCCGCCTTGGACATGGTCAGCGCCTGTGCGTCGGTGTTGGCCACGACGAACTCGACACCGCGCAAGCCCGCGGTGATCATGTTGTTGACGGCATTGCCGCCGCCGCCGCCGACACCGAACACGGTGATGCGCGGCTTGAGCTCGGTGATGTCCGGCTTCTGCAGATTGATGGTCATTGTCTCCGTCCTTTGCCTTTCACGCCGCTTCGCCGCCGCGGCCGCCTATGGGGCTGCCCCCGTCAATTAGAAACTGTCTCTCAACCACTGACTCATTCGATGCAGTTTTCCGCCCGTTCCGGTCATTCTAAGACCGGAAATGCCTTTCGCCGGATGGCTCTCGAAGCTCGCCATCTGCGGGTAGATCAAAAGCCCGACCGGGGTCGAAAAAGCCGGCCCCTTGGCCGCCTCCGGCAGGCCGGCGACGCCAAGCGGCCGGCCGATGCGCACATTGCGTCCGAGAATGCGGCGCGCCGCCTCCGGCAGTCCGGAAAGCTGGCTGGCGCCACCGGTGAGCACCACCCGCTTGCCGACGGCATTGCCGTAGCCGGATTTGTTCAGCCGGTCGCGCAATAGTTCGAGCGTCTCGTCGATGCGCGCGCGGATGATGCGCGTCATCACCGACCGCGGTACCTGCAACGGCACCTCGCCTTCCTCGCCGATCGGCTGGATCGATACCAGGTCGCGGTCGTCGGCACTGCCGGGCAGCGCCGAGCCATGCATCACCTTCAGCCGCTCGGCGGCATCGAGCGAGGTCGACAGGCCCTTGGCCATGTCCAGCGTAACGTGGTTGCCGCCGATGGCGATGGCGTCGCCATGCACGAACTTGCCTTCCGAAAACACCGAGATCGTCGTGGTGCCGCCGCCCATGTCGATGCAGGCCGCGCCCATTTCGAGCTCGTCGTCGACCAGCGCGGCCAGACCGCTGGCATAGGGCGTCGCCACCATGCGTTCGACCGACAGATGCGAGCGGTTGATGCAGAGCTCCAGATTGCGCAACGGGGCAGCGTCGCCCGTCAGCACATGCATGTCGACGCCGAGCTGCTCGCCGACCATGCCGCGCGGATCGCGCACGCCGCGCTCGGCGTCCAGCGAAAAGCCGACGGGAAGCGAATGGATCACCTCGCGCTCGGCCCTGAGCGCCTGTTTGGCGCCGGCGGCAAGCACGCGCTTGATGTCGGCCTCGTCGGCCTCATGGCCGCCAAGGTTGATGGTGGCCGAGAATGTCTCGCTCTTCAGCCGGCCGGCCGTCATGTTGACGATCAGCGAATCCACCGTCAGGCCGGCCATGCGCTCGGCGGCGTCGACGGCAAGGCGGATGGCATGCTCGGCCCGGTCGAGATCGATGACGACGCCCGATTTCACGCCTTGCGACTTCTGGTGGCCGATGCCGATCACCTGGATGCGATGCGAGCGCCCGCGCAAAAGCTTGCCGTCCTCGCGCGGCTTGAGCTTGGCCACCACGCAGCACACCTTGCTCGAGCCGACATCCAGCACCGTCAAGGTGCCGGACCGGCGCGACGAGGCATCGCTGTTGCCGCCAAGCCAGCTCATATTTTCGTCTCCGGCTTGCGCTTCAGGATTTTAGGCTTTTCGTTGAGCGCGGCCTCGCGCTGCGTCGCCGCCTCAGGCGTCAGCTGGACGACGAGACGATCGGAAAGGCGCATGTCGACGGCGGCGATGTCGCGCGTCAAAAGCCCGTTCTCATGGTCCATCCTGACCAGATCGGCGATCGCCTGATCCTCGCCATCCTCGGGAAGCTTGACGGTGATGCCGTTTTCCAGCTTCAGGTCCCAGCGCCGTTCACCGATGCGGATATAGCCTTTGACCCGCGCGGCAAGCTCCGGATATTTCTTGATCCTGGCCAGGAAATCGGGCGCCTTGGCCGGCGCACCGGTGCCGATGATCAGCGGCAGCAATGCCTGCTTGCCGCCGGAGAACGGCGCAATCACATTGCCGGACTTCTCAATGACGGAAAGCTCGCTGCCTTGCTGCCAGAGCGCGAACGGCTCGCGCTCCTCGACGCGCACCTCCAGCGTATGCGGATAGACCTTGCGCACGGCCGCGACCTCGACCCAGGGCAGCGTGTCGATGCGTTCCCGCGCGGCTTCGGCATCGAAGCCGATCAGCGAGGTCCAGCCGTCGAGCTCCAGCCTGTCCAAGATATCGATCTCGGAGGTTTCGCGATTGCCGACCACCTTGATCTGATCGACGGCAAAGCCGGTGCGGGCGGTGATGCCCTGGACGATGCCGTCGACATGTCCGCCGAGATAGGCGCCATAGGCGCTACCCGACACGAGCAGCGCCGCCGACAGGATGGCAGCGGAGAAAGGCGGCGCCTCGAAGTCGCCCTCGCCCAGGCGCGCCAGCACGCGCACCGGCCGGCGAAGCAGGCGCGGCAATACGAAATGGTCGAACGACAACGGCATGCCGAACAGCGTCGGCCCGGCCGCGCCCTTCTCCTTGCCCTGTCCCCACCTCAACGCAAACACGAAGCGTCCTCCACCATCCAACTCAACAAATCGCCGAACGAGTGTCCCGCGTGCGCGGCGATTTCAGGCACCAAGGATGTCGGCGTCATGCCAGGCTGAGTGTTGATCTCAAGCCAGACAATTTCGCCGTTTTCGGAGTGACGATCGTCATAGCGGAAGTCCGACCGGGAAACGCCCCGGCAACCGACAGCTTGGTGAGCCTTGAGCGCCAGTGTCTGTATTTTTTGGTAAATATTCGGTGAAATTTTTGCCGGGCATTCGTGTTTTGATCCGCCCGCGACGTATTTTGAATCATAGTCGTAGAAGGAATGGCCGGTCGGGATGATCTCGCAGACGCCGAGCGCCACATCGCCCATCACCGCGCAAGTCAGCTCCCGCCCGTGAATGTAGCGCTCCACCATCACCGTATCGCCATATTTCCAGTCGGACGAGCCGAGGACCTGCGGCGGATGCGACTGGCCCTCATGCACGATGACGACGCCGAAGCTCGACCCTTCGCTGACCGGCTTGACCACATAGGGCGGCTTCATCGGATGCTTGTTCTGAATGGCGAAGCGATCGGCCACCTTCGATTCCGCCACCGGAACGCCGGCGGCCTTGGCGATCTTCTTGGCCTGCTCCTTGTTCATGGCAAGCGCCGAAGCGAGCACGCCGGAATGGGTATAGGCAATTCCCAGATATTCGAGGATGCCCTGGATGGTGCCGTCCTCGCCGAAAGGGCCATGCAGCGCATTGAAGGCGACGTCGGGCTTGAGCTCGACCAGCACCGATCCGACATCGCGCGAGACATCGACGCGAGTGACCCGGTAGCCTTCATTCTCGAGCGCATCGGCACACGCCTTCCCCGAAGACAGAGACACGGGCCGCTCGGACGAGAATCCTCCCAGCAGAACGGCCACATGCTTGCTTTTCATTTCCCGTCATCCCCTATCACGGCGGGCCTGCATCTTTCGATCAGAGCGGTCTTTGCTCTCACGATTTCCGCGACTTTGAGTCCGAGTCTCCCGGCAGGTTGCCCCCCAGACGGAAAACGCGGGAAACGCGTCGAACGACTCAAATCAGGAAACGCTTTCAGGCAGAGAATCAGAGAGTTGATTCGCTGGCAAGTGCTTACGATTCCGAGGGATTCACTTTCCGTAAAAACGGCCGCAAAAACTGCGTTGTGAGTCTTTGGCGCAACGGTCGCGCGGCGATTTCAGACCGTTTAAGTTCAAGCATCACATGAACGTCAGCTCGCGCTAAAGTAACTGCCCGAGAAACTCCTGCACCGCGTGCCCCGGCCGGAACTCGCCGATGCGCTTGATTTCCCATTGCAGCCGGATGCCTGAATTTTCGAGCACGCGCGTGCGCACCGTCTCGCCGAGATATTCAAGGTCGTAGCCGGTCGCGATTCCCGTGTTGATCATGAAGTTGCAATGCATCGGCGACATCTGCGCGCCGCCGATCATCAGCCCCCGGCACCCCGCCTTGTCGATCTCCTTCCAGGCCGAGGTGCCTTCCGGATTCTTGAAGGTCGAGCCGCCGGTCTTTTCGCGGATCGGCTGCACGGTCTCGCGATGATGCTGGACGGCATCCATCGCCGCCTTGATGGTGGCCTTGTCGTCCAGGCTGCCTTCGAACAGGGCCGAGGTGAAGATCAGCCCGCAAGGTGCAGCCGAATGGCGATAGGCGTAGCCCATATCGGCGTTGCTCAGCGTGTGCATATTGCCCTTGCGGTCGAGGGCCCGAACCTCGACGACGCGATCGCGCGTCTCGACGCCATTGGCGCCGGCGTTCATCCGCAGCGCGCCGCCGATGGCGCCTGGAATGCCGTGGTAGAAGTGGAAGCCGCCAATGCCGGCTTCGTAGGCGACGGCGGCAACGCGCTTGTCGGGCGTGGCAGCACCTGCCTTGATCGTCGTCGGGCCGATCGCCTCGGCCTCGCCAAAACCCTTGGCCGAAAGCCGGATGACGAAGCCCGCCACGCCGCCATCGCGCACCAGAAGGTTCGAGCCGACACCGACGATGGTCAGCGGGATCTCTTCGGGAACCGCCCTCAGGAACGCGGCGAGATCGTCCTCGTCCGCTGGCTGGAACAGCGCGTCGGCCAGTCCGCCGGCGCGGAACCAGGTGATCTTGTCCATTTCGGCATTGGGCGTGATGCGGCCGCGCAGGCCGGCAAGCCGGTCGCCAAGCTTGTCGATCAACGCCTGGCCGCGCATCATGACGCGCTTCCGCCGAGTTCCCTGGGCAGCGCATAGGCCCATTGGGTGATGTTGCCGGCGCCGAGAAAGATCACGAAATCGCCCGGTTTGGCCAGATCGCGGATAACCGGCGCGATTGCCGCGGGGCCTTCGATGTAGCGGGCGTCGCGATGGCCGCCGGCGCGGATGCGCGACACCAGCGCATCCGATGTCACCCCGTCGATCGGCTCTTCGCCTGCCGCGTAGACCGGCGCCACCATCACGGTGTCGGCGTCGTTGAAGCAGGCGGAAAACTCGTTGAACAGATCATGCAGCCGGGTGAAGCGATGCGGCTGGGCAATGGCGATGACACGGCCCTTGGTGGCGCTGCGCGCCGCCTTCAGCACCGCCGATATCTCGACCGGGTGGTGGCCGTAATCGTCGAACACGTCGACGCCGTTCCACGAGCCTGTATGGGTGAAGCGGCGCTTGACGCCGGCGAAGGACGACAGGCCCTTCTTGATCGCCTCGGCGGACAGGCCGAGCTCATGCGCCACGGCAATCGCCGCCGTCGCGTTGGAGACGTTGTGAAGGCCAGGCATCGGCAGGCGCAGATCGGTAATCGTCGTCTGGCCGCGCGTCTTGCGGTCGCGGATCACCACGTCGAACTCCGAGGTCGCACCCGCCATGCGGTGGTTGGTGAAGCGCACATCGGCCTGCGCATTCTCGCCATAGGTGATCACGCGCCGGTCCTCGATGCGGCCGACCAGCGCCTGCACCTCCGGATGGTCGGTGCACATGACGCCGAAGCCGTAGAACGGCACGTTCTCGACGAACTGGCGGAACGCCTCGCGCACATTATCGAAGGAGCCGTAGTGGTCGAGATGCTCGGGGTCGATGTTGGTGACGACGGCGATATCGGCCGGCAACTTCAGGAACGTGCCGTCGCTCTCGTCGGCCTCGACCACCATCCATTCGCCGTCGCCCATGCGGGCGTTGGTGCCATAGGCATTGATGATGCCGCCATTGATGACGGTCGGGTCGAGCCCGCCGGCTTCGAGCAGCGTCGCCACCATCGAGGTCGTCGTCGTCTTGCCATGCGTGCCGCCGATGGCCACCGCTTGCCGGAAGCGCATCAATTCAGCCAACATTTCCGCGCGCCGCACGATGGGCAGCAGCTTTTCGCGCGCGGCCTTCAGTTCCGGATTGGATTTCTTGATCGCGGTCGAGACGACGATCACCTCGGCGTCGCCGAGATTTTCTTCCTTGTGGCCGATAAAGCATTCGATGCCCTTGTCGCGCAGGCGCTGCACATTGGCGCTGTCGGCCTGGTCGGATCCCTGCACCTTGTAGCCGAGATTATGCAGCACCTCGGCGATGCCGCTCATGCCAATGCCGCCAATGCCGATGAAATGCACAAGGCCGATCGTCCGCGGCATCTTCATCAATGCGTCTCCTTCCTGAATTCCGAAACGGTTTTCTTCGACGCAATAGCCTCTGTCAGATCGGCGAGCAACCGCGCCGCATCCGGTTTTCCGGCCGATTTCGCCGCCGCCGCCATAGTGGCGAGCCGCTCCGGATCGTCCATCATCCCACCGACCAGCGCGGCGATGCGTTCGGGCGAGAGCGAGGATTGCGCATGCACCTCCGCCCCCCCTGCCGCGGCCAGCGCCGCGGCATTGGCCGCCTGGTCGTGGTCGAGCGCATGCGGATAGGGTACCAGCAGCGCCGGTCGGCCGACCACGGCGATTTCCGACACGGTCGATGCACCGGACCGCGACATCACCAGATGCGCCGCCGCCAGGCGCGCCGCCATGTCGGCGAAGAACGGCGACACCTCTGCCTCGATGCCAAGGGCGGCATAGGCAGCCTTCACCTTCTCCACATCCTCGGCGCGTGCCTGTTGCGTGATATCAAGCCGCTTGCGTTGTGCGTCGGAAAGCAGCGCTATCGCCGCCGGCACCGCATCGGAAAAGAACTGTGCGCCCTGGCTGCCGCCGAACACCAGAAACCGGAACGGCTGATTGCCCGTGGACGCGCTGTAGGGCGTCCTTGCCGCCTCCAGCACTTGCGGCCGGACCGGATTGCCTGTCGTCACCGTCTTGGTGCCCGCGGCGCTTGCATCCTCCGGCAGAAACCCGCCGGCAATGGCGTCGACGCGCCCGGCCAGCGCCCGGTTGGCGCGCCCCATCACCGCATTCTGCTCGTGGATCAGCGTCGGCACCTTGCGTCGCGTCGCGGCATAGAGCGGCGGCAGCGTCGGATAGCCGCCGAAACCGACGACTATGGCGGGCTTGATCCGGCGGATCACGGCGGAGGCCTGGCGCACCCCGCCCCAGATCTTCCAGAAGGCGGCAAGCACGGCGAAAGGATTTTTCGACCCCATCGTCGCCGACCGGATCGGATGGATGCTGGCCGCCGGGAACTGGCCGGCAAAACGCTCGGCACGATCGTCGGTCGCCAGATGCACCGTCCAGCCACGCCGGTTCAGTTCATGCGCCAGCGCCTCGGCCGGGAACAGATGCCCGCCCGTGCCGCCTGCCGCCAGAAGAATGACCCCCTTCGCCATTTCATTCCGCCGGCATGGCGCGCTGCGACGGTGCAAAGCCCATCTGCTTGCGCCGTTCCGGCCGTTTGCGCGTCAGCGCCAGCACCATGCCCATTGAGATGGCGATGGCGATCTGCGAGGAGCCGCCATAGGAGATGAACGGCAAGGTCATGCCCTTGGCAGGCATCAGCTGCAGATTAACGGCCATGTTGATAACCGACTGCAGGCCGAAGACGGTGACCAGGCCGCCAACCGCATAGCGCGTGAAATCATCCTGCTCCTTGAGCGCCGTGTTGAGGCCGCGCAGCACGATGAAGGCGAAGATGGACATGATGAAGAAGCACATGATCAGCCCGAATTCCTCGCCGGCGACCGAGAAGACGAAGTCGGCGTGGCTGTCCGGTATGACCCGCTTGACGGTGCCTTCGCCCGGCCCGACGCCGAACCATCCGCCATTGATCAGCGCCTCGCGGCCCATGTCGACCTGGAACGTGTCGCCCTCGCCGGTCATGAAACGGTCGATACGGCCGGCGACGTGCGGAAACACCGTATAGGCGGCGAACACCCCGCCAATGCCGGCCGCGCCCAGCGCCATGATCCACAGCCACGGCAGTCCGGCCATGAAGAACATCACCCCCCAGGTGCCGAGCACCAGCATGGTCTGGCCGAAATCCGGCTGCGCCACCAACAGCGAGATGACGAGGGCCAGCAGCAGCATGGCGAACAGATTGCCTGGAATGTCCGGCTGGCGCTTGTGCTCGGCAAACAGCCAGGCGCAGATGATGACGAAGGCCGGCTTCAGGAATTCCGATGGCTGGATCGACAGGCCGGCAAGCGACACCCAGCGCCGCGCACCCTTAACCTCGACACCGATGTAAAGCACCGCCACCATCAGGAACAGTGTGATGCACAGCATGACCAGCGCCATGCGTCTGATCTGCCGCGATTCCATGAAGGAAACGGCCAGCATCACGCCAAGTGCGGGAACGGTGAAGATGATCTGCCGTGTGGCGAAATGGAAGCTGTCGAGGCCGATGCGCTGGGCCACCGCCGGGCTGGCCGCGAAGGACAGCACGATGCCGAGCCCCATCAGCGACAGGAACGCTGCCAGGAACCAGCGATCGATCGTCCACCACCAGGTGGCGACCGGGCTTTTGTCGAGACGGCTTTGCATTATCGTGTCCCTCCGATGGGCTTGACGCCATCAATGGCGCTCGCGGCTTGCCTGAACGCGTCGCCGCGAACTTCAAAATTCTTGAACTGGTCGAAACTGGCGCAGGCCGGCGAAAGCAGCACCACTGCCTCGCCGCCGTCATCTCTCGCCGCGTCCCTTGCGGCATGCTCGACCGCCGCGGCAAGCGTGCCCGATATCTCGTAAGGCACCGCCTCGCCCAGCGTCGCCGAAAAGGCGGGCGCGGCCTCGCCGATCAGATAGGCCTTGGCGATGCGCGGGAAGAAGC
Source organism: Mesorhizobium sp. STM 4661 (assembly GCF_000359125.1). Lineage (GTDB taxonomy): Bacteria > Pseudomonadota > Alphaproteobacteria > Rhizobiales > Rhizobiaceae > Mesorhizobium. Next base: position 37,756 of record NZ_CAAF010000069.1, read on the forward strand.
CGCGCAACGGCTCGATGCCGCCTTCCTTGGCCAATCCGCCGGCGATCCAGTAAATGCGGCTGAAGCTCGACAGGGCGGGTGCTGCCGCATCGGCATTGGTCGCCTTGGAATCGTTGATGAACAGCACATGGCCCTTGCGGCCGACCTGCTCCATGCGGTGCGCCAGGCCGGGAAAGCTTTCCAGACCCGACTGGATCTCGCCAAGCTCCAGCCCGACCTTGAGGCAGGCAGCGACGGCGGCCAGCGCATTCTGCGCATTGTGCTGGCCGCGCAGCGAGCCGATGCCTTCGAGAAAGGCAACGCGGCTGAAACGCCCGTGCACCGCCTCCATCAGATTGGTGCCGTCGGCGAAATAGCCGTCGGTCAGCGGCAGACGCTTGGAAATGCGGATGACGTGCCGGCCGGCCCGTTCCAGCCGGTCGGCGATCTGGGCGCACCAGGAATCGTCGATGCCGACGATTGCCACCTCGCTGCCCGCTACCAGCCGTTCCTTGATCGCGGCGTAGTGCTGCATGGTGCCGTGACGGTCGAGATGATCCGGCGTCAGATTGAGCAGAATGCCAGCGGTCGGATTGATCGAGGGCGCCAGGTCGATCTGATAGGACGAGCATTCCACGACATAGTGCCGCCCGGGCTCCGGCGGATCGAGCGTCATCACCGCGCGGCCGATATTGCCGCCCATCTGCGTGTCGCGGCCGGCCGATTTCAGGATATGCGCCGTCAGCGCCGTGGTCGTCGATTTGCCGTTGGTGCCGGTGATGGCGATGAAGGGTGCAGCCGGCGACAGCAAGGTCCGCTCGCGGCAGAAAAGCTCGACATCGCCGATGATCTCGACGCCCGAGCCGCGCGCCAGCTCCACGCTCCAGTGCGGCTTCGGATGGGTCAGCGGCACGCCGGGCGACAGCACGAAGGCCGAGAATTTCGTCCAGTCGGCGCCGCGCAGGTCGCCGGTCGCGATGCCGACGGCGCCTGCCTTGGCGACGCTGTCGGGATTGTCGTCCCAGGCCAGCACGTCCGCCCCGCCCTCGATCAGCGCGCGCGCCGTGGCGATCCCCGAGCCACCGAGCCCGAAGAGCGAAACGCGTTTGCCGGCGAAGGATGCAGCGGGGATCAAGCGGCCTCCTATCTGAGCTTCAGGGTCGACAGGCCGACCAATGCCAGGATGACGGCGATGATCCAGAAGCGGATCACCACCTGGCTTTCTGTCCAGCCGAGCTTTTCGAAGTGATGATGGATCGGCGCCATCAGGAACACGCGCTTGCCGGTCATCTTGAAGTAGCCGACCTGGATGATGACCGACAGGATCTCCACCACGAACAACCCGCCGACGATGACCAGCACGATCTCATGCTTGGTGGCGACCGCGACCGTGCCGATCAGGCCGCCCAGGGCCAGCGAGCCGGTGTCGCCCATGAAGATCGCCGCCGGCGGCGCGTTGAACCACAGGAAGCCGAGGCCGGCGCCGATCACCGCGCCGAGAACCACCGCCAGTTCGCCGGTGCCTGGCACGAAATGGATCTGCAGATATTCGGCGAACACCGCGTTGCCGGAGAGGTAGGCGATGACGCCGAAGGATGCCGCCGCGATCATGATCGGCACGATCGCCAGCCCGTCGAGACCGTCGGTCAGGTTCACCGCATTGCCGGCGCCGACAATGACGAAGCAGGAGAACGGGATGAAGAACCAGCCGAGATTGATGAGAAATTCCTTGGCGAAGGGGAAAGTCAGTGACGACGAGAACGGCGCCTGGCCGTTATGCATGATCACCCAGGCGGCAATGCCGGCGATTATGAATTCGAGCCCGAGCCGCGCCTTGCCGGAAAAGCCGAGATGCGATTGCTTCGTTACCTTGAGATAGTCGTCATAAAAGCCGATCGAGCCGAAGCCGAGCGTCACCAGCAGCACGACCCAGACATAGATGCTGGAAAGGTTGGCCCACAGCAGCGAGGAGCCGACGATGCCGCACAGGATCATCAGCCCGCCCATGGTCGGCGTGCCGGCTTTCTTGAAATGCGTCTGCGGCCCGTCGGCGCGGATCGGCTGGCCCTTGCCTTGCCTGAGCCGCAGCGAGTTGATGATGGCTGGCCCGAAGATGAAGACGATCAGCGCCGCGGTGATCAGCGCCCCGCCGGTGCGGAAGGTTATGTAGCGGAAGACGTTGAAGACCGAGATCTTGTCCGCGAAATCGACGAGCAGTGTAAGCATGCGTTTCGGTCCCCCGGGAGTTGACCCTAGGTCGGTTTACTGGTTGTGGCTTGCGCCGGAAATTTGCCGAGCAACGCCTCGACCAGTTTTGAAAACCCGATGCCCTTCGACGACTTGATCATCACCACGTCGCCAGGCTTCAATGTCGACAGCAGCACCGGCTTGAGGTCCTCGGCGCCGGCGCGATATTCCGTCTCGATCTCGTCTGGCAGGATGTCGGCCAGCGCCCGCATTTCCGGGCCGCCGAGAAAGACGTTTCGAGTCTCGGTGCCGACGATGAGGTCGGCGAGCGCGGCATGCAGCTTCGCCGAGTGGTCGCCAAGTTCCAGCATGTCGCCAAGCACGGCGATGCGCCTGCCTTCGCCCGACACTGGCGTGGCATTGAGCAGCGCCATCGCAGCACCCATCGACGCCGGATTGGCGTTGTAGCTCTCATCGATCAGTGTGATCGACCCCTTGGGGTGGCGCAGCACATGGCGCTTGCCGCGTCCGCGCTCGGCCGAAAGATCGGCCAGCGCCAGCGCCACCCTGGTGATATCGGCGCCGACCAGATGCGCGGCACCGAGCACCGCCAGCACGTTCTGCACCATATGCCGACCGGGCGCGCCGACACGTGCCGTGACCTCCTGCCCGCCGATTTTGGCGGTGATTATGGAATGATCGGCATGCAGCACGCATTTGACCAGCTTGAAGGTCGCGCGGGCATTTTCTCCGAAGCCGTAGACATGCTCGACGCCGGCGTCTTTCGCCATCTTGCCCAGCAGCTTCGAGCGCGGATCGTCGCGGTTGAGCAGCGCCGCGCCACCCGGCTCCAGTCCTTCGAAAATCTCGGCCTTGGCCTTTGCGATCTCGTCGAGGTTGCGGAAGAAGCCGAGATGCGCCGCCGCGATCAGCGTGATGATGGCGACATGCGGCCGGACCATCTTGACCAGCGGCCGGATCTCGTCCGGATGGTTCATGCCGATCTCGAAGACGGCATAGTCGCAGTCGGCGGGCATCCGCGCCAGCGTCAGCGGCACGCCCCAATGGTTGTTGAACGATTGCGCCGAGGCATGCACCTTGCCGACAGCGGACAGCGCATGGCGCAGCGCCTCCTTGGTGGTGGTCTTGCCCGCCGAACCGGTTACCGCGATGATCTTGGCGTTTGAACGCGCACGGGCGGCAACACCAAGCTTTCCAAGTGCGGCCAGCACGTCCTGCACCACGATCATCGGGGCCGTCAGCCGGCCGAGCGCCGGCAATTTGCCCTCGGCGACGACCAGCACGCCGGCGCCGGCCTTGATGGCGGCGGTGGCGAAGTCATGGCCGTCCATCGCTTCGCCCTTGACGGCGAAGAAGGCCTCGCCCGCCACAAGGCTGCGGCTGTCGATCGAGATGCCGGTGACACCTTCCGGCATCGGGCCAAGCGGCCGTCCGTCCATGGCGGCGACCATATCCTCGGAGGTCCACAGGAAACTCATGCGGCGCGTTCCCTAAGCGCGGAGCGGACTTCCTCATGGTCGGAAAAATGCAGCGTCTCGGTGCCGATGGTCTGGCCTTCCTCATGGCCCTTGCCGGCCACGATCAGCGTATCGCCGGCGTGAAGCATGGCGACCGCGTCATGGATCGCCTTGCGCCGGTCGCCGATCTCTATGGCGCCGGGCGCGGCTGCAAGGATGGCGGCGCGGATCGTTTCGGGCACTTCCGAGCGCGGATTGTCGTCGGTGACGATGACGACGTCGGCCAACCGCGTCGCGATCTCGCCCATGATCGGCCGCTTGCCCCTGTCGCGGTCGCCACCGCAGCCGAACACGACGATGACGCGGCTTGTGGTAAAGGGGCGCACCGAGGCCAGTACGTTTTCCAGCGCATCCGGCTTGTGCGCGTAGTCGACATAGACCGGCGCGCCATTGGCCGTTGTTCCAACGAGATCGAGCCGGCCCGGCGCGCCTTTCAATTTCTCCAGCGCCATCAAGGCCTTGGCGGCAGATGTTCCGGTGGAAATGGCAAGGCCCGCCGAGACCAGCGCGTTGGCGATCTGGAAATCGCCAGCCAGCGGCAGGTCGACCTCATGCAGAACGCCATCGACTTCCACCTCGGCGCGCTGGCGGTGGCGCTCGTGCTCGACCCGCTTCAGCCGCAGGAATTCGCCATGGCGGCCGACCGTCAGCACATTCAGCCCCGCCGCCTGTGCCGCCTTGATCGTTGGCTCGGACCACGGATCGTCGGCAAAGATGACGGCAGGCGCACCCTTCGGCAGCAGCGCGTCGAACAGGCGCAGTTTGGCGCGATGATAGTCCTCGACCGTCGGATGATAATCCATGTGGTCGCGGCCAAGATTGGTGAAGCCGCCGGCGGCAAGCTTCACGCCGTCGAGCCGGCGCTGGTCGAGCCCATGGCTGGAGGCTTCCATCGACGCGTGGGTGACGCCGGCATCCGCCAATTCCTTGAGCAGAAGGTGCAAAGCGACCGGGTCGGGCGTGGTCAGCGAGCCATATTCATTGCGGCCCGGCGCCACCACGCCGGTGGTGCCGATCGAAGCAGCGGCAAAGCCCGCCTGCTCCCAGACTTGCCTGGTAAAGGCGGCGACCGATGTCTTGCCGCTGGTGCCAGTCACAGCGACCATGGTTTGCGGCTGCTTGCCGAAATAACGGGCGGCACTCAGCGCCAGCGCCAGACGCGGATCGTCGACGGCAAGAACCGGCACCGGCAGTCCGGCAATGGCGCTGCCCTTGCCCGCCACGATCGCGGCGGCGCCGCGCCTGGCGGCATCGGCGGCATAGGCCGCGCCGTCCGCCTTGGTGCCAGCGAGCGCGAAAAAGACGACGCCCGGTCTTACCTCGCGGGAATCCGACGAAATCCCGGTAACCTCCATATCGGGGGAAGCTATCCCCTCGACAGGCAGGATACCGGCTAGATCTTTCAGCTTCATCGAACCCCGTTCATCTCAACAAAATAGCGCGCAGTTGCCGGCGCGCCCTAGGAATCACTGATAGGAAACCAGCGTTGCACCATTTTCATGGCTGAAATCTGGCTTCACGCCAAGCATGGAAGCCGAACGTCGGATGATGTTTGCGGCCATGACGCCTGCATTCGAGGCGGCCGTTGCGCCCATGCCGGGCTTTTCGGGCTTCGGTTCGTCGGCGATCGTGAGCACGATATATTGCGGATCGTCCATCGGGAAAGCCGCGACAAAGGCATTGAAATTCTTGTCCTTGGAGTAGCGGCCATTGACGACCTTCTCCGCCGTTCCGGTCTTGCCACCGACGCGGTAGCCCGGAACCCTGGCATTCCTGCCCGACCCCTTCTCGGCATTGAGTGCGTAGAGATAGCGCATGCCCTCGGAAGTCTTGTCGCTGACCACTTTCTTGGCCGCCGACATCGCCTGCTCCTGCGTGCGCGTCAGGAAAGTCGGCTCCATCAGATAGCCGCCATTCATCAGCGCGGCGCAACCAACCGCGGTCTGCAGCGGCGTCGTCGACACGCCGTGGCCGAAGGCGATGGTGATCGAATTGACCTGCTTCCAGACCTTGGGTTCGGTCGGGCGGGCGACCTCCGGCAGTTCCGTCTGCATCTTCTCGAGGATCCCCAGGCGATGCAGGAATTCGCGGTGCCCCTCGATGCCAACCGCTTCGGCTTCCTTGGCCGAACCGATGTTGGACGAATAGATGAACACCTCCGGCACCGAGAGCACCCGACCCTTGCCGTGGAAATCATTGATGGTCTGGTTGCCGATCCTGATCGGCCGCGTGGCATCGAAACGGCTGTTCATCGTCACCTTGCCGGAATCCAGCGCCATGGCGGTGGTGAAACTCTTGAAGGTCGAGCCCATTTCGTAGAGGCCGGCCGACATGCGGTTCAGCCGGTCCTTGTCCTGCGCGTTGTAGGGATTGTTCGGGTCGAAATCCGGTACCGAGGCCATGGCCAGCACCTCGCCGGTCTTGACGTTGAGCACAACGGCGCCGGCGGCGATCGCGCGATACCTTTCCATGCCGGTGGAGATTTCGTCTCGAACGATGTTCTGGACGCGCAGGTCGATCGACAGTTGCACTGGCTTCAGGTCCCTGGCCACCGCCAGGCCGGACGCCTGAAGGTCGGTCAAGCCCTGGTTGTCGATGTACTTCTCCATGCCGGAGATGCCCTGATTGTCGATGTTGGTGAGACCGACGATGTAGGACGAGGTTTCGCCGCTCGGATAGAAGCGGCGCTTTTCCGTGCGAAAGCCGAAGCCGGGAATGCCGAGCTGCATGATGTCGGCCTCCTGCTTGGGCGTCAGTTGCCGCCGCAGCCAGACGAAACCGGCGCCGCTCTTCAACTTTTGATAGGTCTGCTCGTAGTCGATCTCGGGAAGCACCGTCGACAGCTTCTCGATCGCCTCGTCCGCGTCGACGATGCGCCGCGGCTCGGCAAACAGCGACGCCGTCTTGATGTCCGTCGCCAGCACTTCGCCGTTGCGGTCCACGATGTCCGGCCGCGATGCCGTCACGCGGCTCTGCGGCCCTCCCGACATGTCGGGATTTTGAAAGCCGAGGTAGACCAGCCTGCCGGCGATGCTCGAATAGAGGCCGAAGAACACCGCCATCGTCATCACGATACGGGTCCTGCCCTTGCCGCCGGTCGCCTTGCGGGCGCCTTCGACGACGATCGAGCCGCCTTCGCCGGATTTCGCGCCACGCTTCAGCAGCCTCCTGATTGTTGCAAGTCTGGCGATCATTGCACGATGCCTCCGGTGACCACGGGGTCCTTGCCGCCGATATCGGCCATGCCGCCCAGCCGCTGGGACGAGAGGTCCTGGATGTTGACCGGCTTTGCCGGCAGATCGTCCAGCCCGACGATCTGGCGCGCGTTGACCGGCTCGAGTGCAAGCTGCGACTTGTAGATCTCGGTCAGTTTCTGCAGGCGCGACGGCTGGGTAAGCAGGCTCCAGTCCGCCTTCAGGAGGTCGATCGTGTCCTCCTCGTAGCGGATCTGCGCCTGGATCTTCTGCACCGCCGCCAATTGTTCCTCGGCCTCGCGCTTGGTCTTGTAGGTCAGGGCCGCGGCCGAGACCATGACGGCGATCAGGACTATGTCGCTGGTACGAAACACGTGCTCACCTCTCTCCCGGCCGGTTGGCGCCGGGAAGTTTTGGGCTGGGAAGTTTTGGCAGACCGAAAATCGCAAAGTCGCCGGCCCGAGCCGGCGCCTCGGTGCGGATGGCGGCGCGCAGCCTTGCCGAACGCGCCCGCGGATTGGTCGATATCTCGGCATCGCCAGGCGTCACCCCGCCGCCGGCCTTTCGGAAAGTGGCCAGGCGTGTCTGCGCCTCGGGCATGTGCCGCGACCCGGTCACCTGATCGGCGCGGTCGGCAATGAAGCGCTTGACGATGCGATCTTCCAGCGAATGAAACGTCACCACGGCTAGCCGTCCGCCCGGTCTCAGCACGCGCTCGGCCGCAAACAGCGCCTTGGCCAATTCGCCGAGTTCGTCATTGACGAAGATGCGCAGCGCCTGGAAGACGCGGGTCGCCGGATGGATCTTGTCCTTTGGGGCGCGGCCGATATGCGTTTCGATGGCGTCGGCAAGATCGAGCGTGCGCTCGAATGGATTTCTTTCGCGGCGGCTTTCGATCATGCGGGCGATGCGGCCGGCATGGCGCTCCTCGCCGAGGAAACCGAAAATCCGGGCAAGATCGCCGGCCTTGAAGGAATTGACGACATCGGCCGCACTCAGGCCCGCCTGCGCCATGCGCATGTCCAGCGGCCCATCGGCGCGGAACGAAAAGCCGCGCTCCGCCTGGTCGATTTGCATGGAGGAAATGCCGATATCGAGCACCACGCCGTCGGCGCTTTCGACATGCTCGTCCAGCGTCGAGAATGGCGCATGGACAAGCCGGAGCTTGCCGTCCGACTGCGCTTCGAGGTCTCGCCCCACCGCGATCGCATCCGGATCGCGGTCGATGGCCACAACCGAGGCGCCGCTCGCCAGAATGGCCCTGGTGTAACCGCCGGCGCCGAATGTGCCATCGACGATCACCTCGCCTGCCTTGGGCGAAAGCGCCTCCAGCACTTCGGCAAGGAGGACCGGAATGTGGCGGGCCGGTCCGCCAACGGCGTGAAGGTCATCGCCGTGGCCCGCCATCATTCCGGTCGCTCCCCGGGCTTCGTCCCCTGCCGAAGCTGCAAAAGCCTGGCGCGTGCTTCCGCCCCGTAGGTGGAAAGCCGTCCGGGCTCCCAGATCTGAAAGAAGTTGCCGCGACCGACAAAGGCCACTTCCGCCGATATGCCGGTGTGCTCGCGAATGAAATCGCTCATCGTGATGCGGCCATCCTGATCGAGCTTCAGGAACGTGCCGTCGCCATGGCAGAAGAACGACATGTCGTCCGCCGTCCGCAGGAAGGGATCTTCCTGCGCGATGCGCTGCTCGTAGCGGTCGAGCAGGTCGAGCCCGCCGACATCCATCGCCGGACGGTCGAGGCAGCGCAGCGCATAGAGTTCCGAGTAACCGCGCTTCTGCACGACCGCCCGGAAATGCGCCGGAACGGACACCCGCCCCTTCGCATCGATCCTGTTCACCGCGCTCGACAGAAACCGGTCCATTACGCGTTACAGCCGCTTGCGCCGCCGCACCCCTCTGCATTTTGCCCTCCGCGCCGCCGCAGCGCGGTCCCTGCCCGAAATCCATGCCGTTCCGAGGGGCGAAAGCAGCCAAACGCGCAGCCGCCGCGGCTGCCCGATTGGCGTACGCTTCACCCTGACGCGGAACGAAGGCTTGAATGTCCAAATGGGATATCATGGGGCACTATGGGCGTCAACGGGAATAGGATACACAAACGCGCGCGCCACAACCGGTGAGAGCGACTTTGACGGCACTCTCGTGTTTATCCTCCATTAAGCCTAACGAAGCGTTTAGAGCCGCGTGGCCCAACCGGACGCCGCTTGCTGCAAACCGTGGCCTGACGCTAGGGTCGGCTACATTTCCCCGGCTAGAAACAAGGTTTGAAATCGATGTCCGAAACAGCCAGGTCACGCGCCGCAGCGCTTCCTCACCTGCGTCGCGGCAGGCTTGCCAAGGGCGACCCAATTCCCGTGCCCCTGACCATGGCCGCCATTTTTCACACACCGGGCGATGCTGCGGGCTTTGACGAATACGGCCGATACGACAATCCAACCTGGAGGGCCGTCGAGCATATGCTGGCGCATCTGGAAGACGCGCCATGCGTCGGCTTTCCCTCCGGAATGGCTGCGATCTCGGCGGTGTTTTTCGGGCTGCTCAAGGCAGGCGATCGCATTTTGCTGCCCGCGGACGGCTATCACGCCACGAGAGCGCTGGCCGATCGCTTCCTCAAGCCTTTCGACATTGCCTACGATGTCCGCCCGACATCGAGCTTCCTCGACGGCGGCTTCGACGGCTATCGCCTTGCCTTCGTCGAGACCCCGGCAAATCCGGGCCTGGACATCTGCGACATTGCCGCCGTCGCCGAAGCCGCGCACAAAGCGGGCGCGCTGCTCGCCGTCGACAACACGACGATGACGCCTTTCGGCCAGCGCCCACTCGATTTTGGCGCCGATATCGTCATTGCCGCCGACACCAAGGCGCCCAATGGCCATTCCGACGTGCTGTTCGGCCATGTCGCCAGCCGCAATGCGGACATCATCGCCGCGGTTTCCGGTTGGCGCGAGATGTCAGGCGCCATTCCCGGCCCATTCGAGGCATGGCTGGTGCATCGCGGCCTGGAGACGCTGGATGTGCGCTTCGACCGCATGTGCTCTTCGGCGGAAGTGATCGCGCGGCGGCTGCAAGGCCACCCCGCTATCAGCGGTCTGCGCTTTCCCGGACTGGACGGCGATCCGTCGCACAATCTCGCCCGCGCCCAGATGGAGCGCTTCGGTTTTCTGATCTCCTTCGTGCTGGATTCAGAGGACAAGGCCGAGGATTTCATCAACAATTGCGCGCTGATGCAGGCCGCGACCTCCTTCGGCGGTGTCCATAGCTCCGCCGAGCGGCGGGCAAAGAGAAGCGACGCGGTTGCGCCAGGCTTCGTTCGCCTGTCGGTCGGCTGCGAACCCGTGGAAGAACTTTGGCAAGCGATCGAGGCGTCGCTGGATAGGCTGGCGTGAGCGGATCGGTCACGAATTGAGGTCGTGGGCTTCGATCCTGCGCCGGCCATGTAACACGCGCACGATTTCGATTGCCTCGTCGCCGACACGGTACAAGGTGAGGTATTCGCCGACGACCAAATGGCGGATACCCGGCGCGATGTCGTCACGCAGCGGGCCGGAGAAAGGGTACAGAGTCAACAGATGCCACCGCTTTTCCAAGGCATCCACAAGACGAATCGCGGCATTTGGATTGTGGCTGGCGATGTAGTCGCCGATATCTTCGAGATCGACCGCCGCCTGGGGAAGCAGCCGATATTTCACTCTTCAAGGCCTTTGGCCTCGACCATTTTCAAATACCTGGCGCGCGCTCGTTCCAAGATCGGCGGCCCTTCCAATGCTGGCCCGCTGTCGATCCCTTCCTGCACCAGCTTGCGCAGTTCCTCGACCGTATAGCCGAGCAGGTCGCGCCGATCCTTCCATTGCCTGAGCGCGTCGCGGATCACCTCGCTCGCCGACGCGTATTCACCGGCGGCGACCACGTCGTCGACCGCCGCCGCCAGTTCCGGCGAAAGCGTGATGCTGCGTTTGTCGACATGACCCATGATGCGCTCCTGGTGCCGCTCAAGGGTATGGTACGATTTAATCGCACCAATTTCAACAGTGCCGCAGCGCATCCGGCAAAGGCGATCCAATTTCAGGTGCATGAATCAAGAGGCGCGCCCGAAGACGCAACCTGCTGATATCAGCGGACTTCCTTGTAAAATCTGGAAGAAAATTGCCAGCTGGCCTGTAAGCCGGGTTCTGTATGGCCCTCGCCCCTTGCGGCGCGAGAACGTGGCGGCCATTCATCTTGGGCGCATGTTGCCATGCGCCTCACGCAACCTACCCGGACGGTGAGCCGGAAACAGCCCCCGAGGGTTGCCCCTCGCACCGTCCCTATTCGGTCTTGCTCCCGGTGGGGTTTACCGTGCCGCTCCTGTTGCCAGTCGCGCGGTGGGCTCTTACCCCACCCTTTCACCCTTGCCCCGAATCCGGCGGAGCCGGATCGTGGCGGTTTGCTTTCTGTGGCACTTTCCCTGGGGTCGCCCCCGCCGGCCATTAACCGGCACCGTGTCTCCATGGAGCCCGGACTTTCCTCACCCGCAGCCTTTCGGCTTCGCGGGTGCGGCCGCCCGGCCAGCTGGCAAGCGTATAAAGGGGTTCACGCCAAAAAACGCAAACGAAAAAACGACTTATGACCAGTTCACGCAGGCTGCCCAAGCGCGGCCATCTGCACCTTGACCTTGCCGCAATAGGCCGCGGAGACCGGGTTCATCCGCTTGGCCGCGTGGCCGGCATTGTATTTCAGGATGGTGCCGCAGGTGGTGCCGCCGCCGAGGCCCCGCGCCATCGCAAGGTATTTCATGCCGTATCTGATGTTGGTGTCGGGGTTGAACAGGCCCTTGATCGAGCCGGTGTAGCCCATCATCCGCGCCGTCGCCGGCTTGATCTGCATCAGGCCGATCTCGCCGGCGCCGCCGACGATGTTCGGCTGGTAGTTGCTCTCGATCTTGACGACGGCGTTGGCGAGCGACACCGGCACACCGTAGCTGGCGGCGTAACGGGCGATGATCGCCGAATACTGTCCAGTGCCGCCGGACGCTGCCGTCGACACTGCTTTGCTCTTCGGGCCGATCGACGCCGTTGTCGTCCGGTCGATGTGTTTCCTGTTGCGCTTCACATGCCGCTTGGAGACCGCCTTTTTTGCAAAGGCTGGCTTTTTTGCAGAGACTGGCTTTTTCGCCTTTACCGCAGCCGCCTTTTCAACTTTTGCGGTGGCTGTCTTTTTTACTTTTGCACCTTGGGTAGCTTTCGGCATGGCGGTCTTGCCGGATGCGACAGCGAGGCCTTGGTCTGCCCGTGGGCTCAGTGGCGCGCCATTCGCCGTGCTGAAGGCAAAAGTCATTACGCCGGCAGCAACAGCTACCGTTACAACGGTCAATTTCTGCATGTGATCCTGTTCTGTCTGGACTGCGCGAAGAACTTCACACAGCTACGCTAAATCAACATCGGAACATCTGGGGGATTAGAGCCCGACAACTTGCACGGATCGCCTTTGACGGCCGATTTGGCGTCAAACAAGGCGATGCAAGTCACTTTGAGTGACAGGCTGTAACTTTAGGACGGCAAAAAGACTACTTGGAAGAACCTGCCCTTGCGGAAGCAAGCAGCCTTTCCAGTGTGCGGATCGTCGATCCGTCGGCGAGGCCATCCACCTTGCGCTGCCGGAAATGCCGCTGGAAAGCGTCGACCACGATTTCGGTCTGCCGGTCGAAAGCCCCTGATATCTCCGCGCCGTAACCATAGAGCGCCAGCATCGACTGCAACGCCTCGACCTCGGCGCCCGCATCGCCGGGCCTCAGCACCGCGCCGCGCCTGACCGGTGCCGCTTCGACGAGATGGCCGACACCGGCGTCGAACAGCGTCTTCCACGGGAATCTCTCGCCCGGATCGATCTTGCGTCCCGGCGCCACGTCGGAATGGGCGAGCACTCGTTGGGCTGGAATGGAATGGCGCTGGACGATCCCCTTGCACAGGCCGATCACCGCATCGATCTGCCGTTTCGGAAAGTTTCGATAGCCCAGCGAATGCCCCGGATTGACGATCTCGATGCCGATCGAACAGGAATTTATGTCGGTGCGTCCGAACCACGAACTCTTGCCGGCATGCCAGGCACGGTCGCTTTCCCTCACCATCTGGACGATTTGGCCGTCCTCATGGGCGAGATAGTGCGACGAGACCTCGCTGGCCGGATCGCACAGCCATGCTTCGGCGCCCGCGCCGGTCTTCATGCCGGTGTAGTGCAGCACGATCATATCGGGCTTGGTCGTTTCGCGTCGCGGGCCGAAATTCGGCGATACCCTTACCTCGGCGTTCGGCTCGTCGGGCAGGAAGCCGCTCATGCGTGCCGCAGGCCTCGCTCGATCATCTCATAGGCCGCGTTGATCGCGGCGATCCGGGTCGTTGCGATCTTGATGAATTCCTGCGGCAGGCCGCGCGCGATCAGCCTGTCGGGATGGTTGTCCGAAACCAGCTTGCGATAACGCTTCCTGACCTCCTCGAAAGGCTTTCCACGTTCGATGCCAAGCACGACATAGGGATCGGCCGCACCAAGATCGACATGCCGCGCCAGGATGCTCTGGTAGTGCGCTTCCTCGATCCGGAAGATCTCGGCGACACGATGCAGGAACTGGCCTTCGCGCTCGTGCACCAACCCATCAGCCTTGGCGATGTGGAACAGCCCGTCGAGAATGTCCTCCAGCATCGCGCAGTTCGAATGGCCGGAGCCGCAAAGCTGCGCCATGCGCTCGGCATAGGTCTCGAACCCGGCAATATCGCGCTTGGCCAGATCGTAGAGGCGCGCCACATTGCGCGTCTGCTCTCTCGGCACTTCGAATATTTCCTGGAAGGCGCGCACCTCGTCCTGGGTGACGATGCCATCGGCCTTGGCCATCTTGGCCGACAGCGCGATCATCGCCACCGAGAAGGCGACGCGCCGGCGCAGATCGGCGTCGCCCGCGAAAACTGTCCGCACGGCCTCGACGACATCGGCGACACCCGACGAGGCTGAAGACGAAACGCGGGTGATGAATTCGCCGAGGCGGTCCCAAATCGACATGAGGGCTTAATAGAGCCAACCGGCCATCGCTATCAAGCGAAGACAATGCCGCGGCGCCCGGCCCTACCGATTTGGTGGCACGCATGAAGCACATGAAGCAACTGGCGACGCAATGGCGAACCCGCGAACGGCAGACTGCCATATCGCACTACAGCGCTTTGAATGAATCTTAAGCCAGATTAAGAGAAGGCCGGCGTTAACCGGCCTTCCCAAATCGCTGTATGAACTACTGCGCCGGGGCAGGCGCAGGCGCAGGAGCCGGTTCGGCAGGCTTCGTGGCGTCAGGGGCCGGCTGCATCGGCTGTTCGGCGGCCGGCGGATTGGTGCTCTGCGTGGTGGTAGTATCGGTACCGCTATCGCTGCAGGCCGCAACGCCGAGCAGTGCAAGCGCCGAAACCGACGCAAGAATGAGCTTTTTCATAACTTCTCTCCTCTAATCACGCCGCCGTTACCGGTGGCGGTCGAAAAGAAAATGCATGAGGCGGATATGAGTTTCGTAACGTTGCATTTCCACCTGTAACATCTTCATATCCCTTGGCGATTGCCGGCCGGGGCATGTCGAACCAACAGCCGGGGCCATGTCGAACTAACAGATTGGACAGGAAAAATGCCAGGAGCCGTATCGTGACCGCAAAATGGGATTTCTGGATCGACCGCGGCGGCACCTTCACCGATATCATCGGTCGTGACCCGGAGGGCGGGTTGCATCCGAAAAAACTCCTGTCGGAGAATCCTGAAGCCTATGCCGATGCCGCCATCCAGGGCATTCGCGAGCTGCTCGGACTAAAATCCGGCGCTCCGATCCCGTCCGGCCTGATCGGCGACATCAAGATGGGCACCACCGTTGCCACCAACGCGCTGCTGGAGCGCAAGGGCGACCGTGTGCTGCTGCTCATCACCAAGGGCTTTCGCGACGCGCTGAGGATTGCCTATCAGGCGCGGCCCGACATCTTCGCCAAGGAGATCATCCTTCCCGAGCAGCTCTATGAGCGCGTCATCGAGATCGACGAACGCGTACGCGCCGATGGTTGCGTCGAACGATTGCTCGACATCGCCGCCTGCGGGCCGGCCATCGAGAAGGCCAGGAAAGACGGTATCGACGCGGTGGCTATCGTCTTCATGCACGCGTGGAAATACCCCGATCATGAAAAGGCCGTGGCAAAAGTCTGTCGCAAGCTCGGCTTCGGCCAGGTTTCGGTCAGCCATGAGGTCTCGCCGCTGATCAAGCTGGTCGGCCGTGGCGACACCACGGTGGTCGACGCCTATCTCTCGCCGATCCTGTCGCGATATGTGCGGAAGGTCGGCCAAGAGCTCGGCGTCCTCTCCGCCCTTGAGGGGGAGATGGCCGCGCAGCGGCCAGAGGGGGTCATCTCAGAAGGCACCGCCAGAGCGTCGAACCCAGTCGAGCCGACCCCACCCGGCGGCTTTGCCGCCACCCTCCCCTCAAGGGGGAGGGAATCCCCTCGCCTCATGTTCATGATGTCCTCCGGTGGCCTGACCGCCGCCGACATGTTCCAGGGCAAGGACGCGCTGTTGTCCGGCCCGGCCGGCGGCGTCGTCGGCATGGTCGAGACGGCAAAACTCGCCGGCTTCGGCAAGGTCATCGGCTTCGACATGGGCGGCACCTCGACCGACGTCGCCCATTATGACGGCGACTATGAGCGCGCCTTCGACACCGAGGTGGCCGGCGTGCGCATCCGCGCGCCGATGATGCGCATCCACACCGTCGCCGCCGGCGGCGGCTCGATCCTGCACTACGAGGCCGGCCGCTTCCGCGCCGGCCCCGACTCGGCCGGCGCCAATCCCGGCCCGGCCGCCTACCGGCGCGGCGGGCCATTGGCCGTCACCGACGCCAACGTCATGCTGGGCAAGCTGCAGCCCGATTTCTTCCCGGCGATCTTCGGTCCCGGCCAGAATGAGCCGCTCGATGTGGAGGTCGTCCGCGGCAAATTCGCGGCACTTGCCGCCGAAATCGGCGATGGCCGCGCGCCCGAGGCGGTCGCGGAAGGCTTCGTCACCATCGCCGTGGAGAACATGGCGAACGCCATCAAGAAGATTTCCGTGCAGCGCGGCTACGACGTCACCGAATATCTCCTGAACTGTTTCGGCGGCGCCGGCGGCCAGCACGCTTGCCTCGTCGCCGATGCGCTCGGCATGGAGGCGGTGCTGATCCATCCCTTTTCCGGCCTGCTTTCGGCCTATGGCATCGGCCTGTCCTCGGTCTTTGCCTCGCGCCAGCAGGCGCTGCTCAAGCCGCTCGCCGAAGAATCCCACTCGGCGATCGACGACCTCGTCGCGGCGCTCCGGAAAGCCGTCGTCGACGAGTTTGCGGTACAAGGCATTGCCGAGGCCGCCATCGCCTCGAAGCCAGTGCTGCAGATCCGCTACGACGGCACCGACACCGCACTGCCGGTGAATTTCGAGCATGGTTCGATCTTCAGGGCGAAGAGCGACTTCGAAACCGCGCACAAGGCGCAGTTCGGCTTCGTCTATGAGGACAAGCCGATGATCGTCGAAACCGTCGGCGTCGAAGGCGCCGACACTGGCGCCACCGGCCGCGACGAGAGTGATTCAGCGCTTGAGGACATGGTCGCAAACCCTTCGGAGACTCGGAAAATCTTCGCCGACGGCATTTGGCGTGATGCCGGCATCTTCCGCCGCGAGACGTTGAAACCGGGGCACAAGGTTGCCGGCCCTGCCCTGATCATCGAGCCGAACCAGACCATTGTCGTCGAACCGGGTTGGCAGGCCGAAATCACCGCCAAGAACCACGTGCTGTTGCGCCGCGTCGAGAAAAAACGCCGGCAGGCGGCACTCGGCACCGCGGCCGATCCGGTCATGCTTGAGGTCTTCAACAATCTCTTCATGTCGATCGCCGAGCAGATGGGCGTGACGCTGCAAAACACCGCCTACTCCGTCAACATCAAGGAAAGGCTGGATTTCTCCTGCGCCGTCTTCGACCGTCATGGCGCACTGGTCGCCAACGCGCCGCACATGCCGGTGCATCTCGGCTCCATGGACCGTTCGGTGGAAACCATCATCCGGCTGAACTCGGGCGACATCCACCCCGGCGACGTCTTCGCCCTCAACGCACCTTACAATGGCGGCACGCATCTGCCTGATATCACCGTCGTCACGCCGGTTTTTTCCCTCCCCCTCGAGGGGAGGGTGGCCGCGCAGCGGCCGGGTGGGGTCGCTGCGGCAGTGCTCGACGTTTTGGCGGCGCCTTCTGAAGCAACCCCCTCCGGCGGCTTCGCCGCCACCTCCCCCTCAAGGGGAGAGGAGATCTTCTTCTACGTCGCCTCGCGCGGCCACCACGCCGATATCGGCGGCACGGCGCCCGGCTCGATGACGCCGCTCGCCACCACGGTCGACGAGGAAGGCGTGTTGTTCGACAATTTCCGCATCGTCGATCGCGGCCGCTTCCGCGAGAAGGAACTGGAGACGCTGCTTACCGACCATCGCTATCCCGCGCGCAACCCGCATCAGAACATCGCCGACCTCAAGGCGCAGATCGCCGCCAACGAAAAGGGCGTCGCCGAGCTTCGCAAGATGGTCACGCATTTCGGGCTTGGCGTGGTGGAGGCCTATATGGGCCATGTCCAGGATAACGCCGCCGAGAGCGTGCGCCGCGTTCTGGAGCGCTTGCCCGACAGCTCCGTATACGAATATCCAACCGACACCGGCCAGGTGATCAAGGTCAAGATATCGGTCGACCGGAAAAAGCGCGAGGCGACGGTCGACTTCACCGGCACGTCGCTGGTGATGAAGAACAATTTCAACGCGCCCGAACCGGTGGCGCGGGCCGCCGTCCTCTATGTCTTCCGCGTCATGATCGAGGACATGATCCCGATGAATGCCGGATGTCTGCGGCCCATCAACATCATCATCCCCGATGGCTCGATGCTGAAACCCGCCTATCCCGCCGCCGTCGTCGCCGGCAATGTCGAGACCTCGCAGCATGTCACCAACGCGCTGTTCGGCGCCATGGGCGCGATGGCCAATGCGCAAGGCACGATGAACAACCTCACCTTCGGCAACAAGCAGTACCAATATTACGAGACGATCTGCTCCGGTTCGCCGGCCGGCCGGATGAACTCCGGCCGCGGCTTTGCCGGCACCTCGGGCGTCCACACCCACATGACCAATTCACGCCTCACCGACCCAGAAGTGCTGGAACTGCGTTTCCCGGTCCTGCTCGAGGATTTCCACATCCGCGAAGGTTCTGGCGGCCAAGGCAGATGGAGTGCCGGCGACGGCACCCAACGCACCATCCGCTTCCTCGAAAAGATGGAGTGCGCGATCCTGTCCTCGCATCGCAACCGCCCGCCGCAAGGGCTGGATGGCGGCGGCGACGGCGAGGCCGGCTCGACGAAAATCCGCCGCAACGATGGTGCGGTCGAAGTGCTGAAAGCCTGCGACCAGACCGTGCTCGACGCTGGCGAGGCCGTCATCCTCACGACACCGACGCCGGGTGGGTTCGGCAAAGCCTGAGCGGCATCAACAGGACTGTCACCGGCTTGTCATGACCCTGCGCTACCCGCTTGCGCCAACGCAAATGGGGAATCACCTTGCCATGACGGATCTTTCCGGGGAACTCGTTTTTCGACGTGGCAAGGAAGTTGGAAAAGCCGTCTACCAGAACCGTCCCCTGTCAAAGGCCGGTGTCTCCGAACGGCTGTTCGCCCTGCTGTTTTCCGGCCTTGTCTACCCGCAGATCTGGGAAGACCCCGATGTCGACATGGAGGCGATGCAGCTCGGCCAGGGCCATCGTATCGTCACCATCGCGTCCGGTGGCTGCAACATCCTGGCCTATCTCACCCGCTCGCCCGAAAGGATCGACGCCGTCGATCTCAACGCCGCCCACATCGCGCTGAACCGCATGAAGCTGGAGGCGGTGCGCCATCTGCCCTCGCAGGGCGATCTGTTCCGCTTCTTCGGCGCCGCCGACACCAGTCACAATTCGGAAGCCTACGACCGCTTCATCGCCCCGCATCTCGACCCGGTCAGCCGCCACTATTGGGAGCGCCGCAACTGGCGCGGCCGTCGCCGCATCGCCGTCTTCGACCGCAATTTCTACCAGACCGGCCTGCTTGGCCTGTTCATCGCCATGGGCCACCGCGTTGGCAAATTCTTCGGCGTCGATCCCGCCGGCATCATGAATGCGAAGACCATCGCCGAGCAGCGCCGCTTCTTCAACGAGGAACTGGCGCCCGTCTTCGAAAAGCCTTTGCTGAAATGGGCCACCTCGCGAAAAGCCTCGCTGTTCGGCCTCGGCATTCCGCCGGCGCAGTACGATTCGCTGATCACCTCGGGCGACGGCACCATGGCCAGCGTCCTGAGGGCCCGGCTGGAAAAGCTCGCTTGCGATTTTCCGTTGAAGACCAATTACTTCGCCTGGCAGGCTTTTGCGCGACGCTATCCCAATCCCGGCGAAGCAGCACTCCCCGCCTATCTGGAAAAGCGCAACTACAAGACGATCCGCAACAATGTCGATCGCGTCGCCATCCACCACGCCAATCTGATCGAATTCCTCGCCGCCAAGGATGCCGGCTCGGTCGACCGCTTCGTGCTGCTCGACGCGCAGGACTGGATGACCGACGACCAGCTCAACGCGCTGTGGGCCGAGATCACCCGCACCGCATCCGCTGGCGCCCGTGTCATCTTCCGCACCGCGGCCGAACCCAGCCTGCTGCCCGGCCGGGTTTCGAATTCGCTGCTCGACCAGTGGAGCTACGCGGACGACGCCTCGCGCGAGTTTTCGGCACGCGACCGTTCGGCCATCTATGGCGGCTTCCACCTCTATGTGAAGCGGGTCGCATGAGCACCAGCGAGCTGCCGGCCAGGCACGGCGAACCGCCGGCCGGGCATGCCGAACTGATGGACGGCGTCTATCGCTGGCAGCGCCATTTCTACGACCTGACCCGCAAATACTATCTGCTCGGCCGCGACCGGCTGATATCAGGGCTGGACGTGCCGGCCGGCGGCACGGTGCTCGAACTCGGCTGCGGCACCGGCCGCAACATCGTGCTTGCCGCCCGCCGCTATCCCGAAGCCCGTTTCTTCGGCCTCGATATTTCGGCCGAAATGCTGGAGACGGCCAACGCCGCCGTGGCCCGTGAAGGCCTGTCCGGTCGTGTCATGCTGGGGCGCGGCGACGCCACCGATTTCGATGCGAAGGCGCTGTTCGGCCTGGCTAGCTTCGACCGCATCTTCGTGTCCTATTCGCTGTCGATGATCCCCGGCTGGGAGAAAACAGTGTCGGCGGCGCTTGCCGGCCTTTCGCCAGGCGGCTCGCTGCACGTCGTCGATTTCGGCCAGCAGGAGGCCCTGCCCCGCTGGTTCCGCACGCTGCTGCGCGGCTGGCTGAAGAAATTCCATGTCGAGCCGCGTGAGGCGCTGCGCGATGTCCTGGAATCGGAATCTGCAAGAGTTGGCGCAAGCCTCCGGTTCAGAACGCTTTATCGCGGCTACGCCTGGTTGGCGGTCGTCGGATAGCAACGCCTTTTTCCGACGCTATTTTAGCGCCTTCACCAGCGCCGCCACCATCGTCTGCGGCCTATATCCAAGCTTGGCCGGCGTCAGGCCGAGCCGCACCACCACAAGCTTCTCTGAGGGGATGATGGCGACCGACTGCCCGTCATGCCCCTCCATCCAGTACGTATCCTGGGGCAGGCCTGCGGCAACACCGGCGCCGGGGCTCTCCTCGTCGCCCGGACCCTCGATCCACAATTGACCCTTGCCATAGACTTTCGTGGCGGGCGCCTGTTCCCGCATCCAGCCGACGAAGCCGGCCGGCAGGATCTCCTTGCCGTTCCAGACGCCGTCCTGCAGCAGGAACTGGCCGAAGCGCGCCCAGTCGCGCGCCGTGGCGTAGAGATAGGACGAACCGACGAAGGTGCCGCGCTCGTCGGCCTCGAGCACCGCGCTCTGCATGCCGAGCGGATTGAACAGGGCGACCCTTGGCCATGCCAGCGCCTGGTCCCTGTCGGCTATCGCATCCTGCCAGAGCCTGGACAGCATCACCGCAGTCCCGCTCGAATAGGAGAACACCTTGCCGACGTCACCGGTCAGTGGCTTGGATTCGGCAAAGCTCGCCATATCGGGTTCGAGGTAGAGCATGCGCGTCACATCGGCGACGTCGCCATAGTCCTCGTTGAATTCGAGCCCGCTCGACATAGCCATCATGTCGGCGAGGCTGATGACGGCGCGGCCATCGGCTTTCCAGGGTCCGAAAAGGCCGCTATTCGTCATCGCGATCTTGCCGTCCTTCACCACTGTGCCGACAATCGCGGCGTTCACTGTCTTGGTCATCGACCAGCCGAGCAGCGGCGACTTCTCGGAAAAGCCGTCGCCATAACGCTCGGCGACGATGCGGCCGTTCTTGACCGCCACCACGGCGCGCATGCCGGGGCCGGTCAGCGCCGCATCGTCGAGGATTTTCGCGATCTCGGGGTTCTGCGAGGCGTCGACCCTGTCGCCTTCCGGCCAGAGTGCGCCAGGCGGCGGCGCCGGCGTCAGCGCCGCCCCGGTGACGGCCTTCGCGGCGGCGATGTTGCCGTCCGGCACCACGGCGCAGCCGAGACCGTCGCGGACGACCGCGACGCTCTTGCCAAACACACCGAACAGCCCCGCCGAAACCGTGCCCTTCTCCTTGTCCACCGATACCTGCATCAGCCTCAACAGCGGATGGCCCGGCGCCTGCACGTCGACGCCAAGCACCTCGTCGGCATCGCGTCCGGCGATGAAGACATTCGAGCAGACGATCTTGGCCGAATAGCCCGAGCCGACGCGGATCAGTTCCGGCGGCGCGACATAGAGCCAGGCGGCGAGTGCGATGACCGCCAGCACGACCAGCCCCAGCAGCCACTTGACGATCTTCGCAACGATCCGCATTTTCCGCTTTCTGGGTCCGGCACGAGACTTATGTCATCGATTTGCCGCCATTGCTTCCGCAAATCGTGCTTCTTGTCGAGCGCCGTCAACCTGTTATCAACCATGATCGGCGATCACGGGATAGACCGGGCGATCCTGTGGGGTGATCGTCCGGCAGGGGCCAGACGGAGGGGGCACCCAGGAAACGACCCATCAGCGGCCGGCTGAAACCGGCTCAGGAGTAGTGATGCGCCGTTTCGCGGTCCTCATCATGCTTGCGCTGCTTGGCGCCTGCTCGACAATCGACGATCTTGCGCCGCTGTCCTCATCCAGCGCCCCCACGGTTGCGGTGCGCGCGCCCCGTTTCGCCGACTCCGATCCTCATGAGTGGGTAAGCGGCGCGCCGTGGAACTATGCGGTTCACGGCACCGACGTCTCCAAATACCAGACCTCGGTCGACTGGCCGGCGGCCAGGGCCAGCGGCATCTCCTTCGTTTTCATCAAGGCGACCGAAGGTGGCGATCGCTTCGATAACTTTTTTGACGAGCATTGGAACAGCACGAAAGCGGCCGGAATTCCGCGCGCGGCCTATCATTTCTACTATTTTTGCACTCCCGCCGCCACGCAAGCGCGCTGGTTCATCCGCAACGTGCCCAGAGACCGGTCGGCGATGCCTCCTGTTCTCGACATGGAATGGAACCCTCAGTCGCCGACCTGCAAGCTGCGTCCAGACGCTGCGACGGTGCGCAGCGAGATGAGCATTTTCCTGGATATCCTCGAGAAACATTACGGCAAGAAGCCGATCATCTACACCTCGATCGATTTCTTCGACGACAACAATTTGTCGACCTTCCGTGGCTATCCCTACTGGCTGCGTTCGGTGGCTGGCCACCCGCGCGAGAGATACGGCAGCCACCCCTTCACCTTCTGGCAGTACACAGGAACCGGCATTGTCCCGGGCATCCCGGGCAAGGCCGACATCAATGTCTTCAACGGCACGGAGGCCGCCTGGAACAAATGGCTGCGGCAGAACACCCGTTGACACCGGGCTTGCCGCCTGCTTTCGACACGGCCGCGAGCGGATTTCTGCGACGCCCCGTCCTGGAAGACTGCACTTGTCCCGGAAGCTCGCTCTTGTCTCGAAAGGATCGCGATGCGATTGCGCTTTGAAATTCTCGCGGCGCTGTTCCTGACCGCTTCGGCCTTGCCGGCGGCGGCGCAGCAATGTGGCGGCGATTTCGAGGCTTGGAAGCAGGGCGTGGCGGCGGAAGCCAGGGCGGCCGGCGTCGGCATCGCCGGCCTCGATGCGCTGGAGAAAGCCAACCTCGACGACAAGGTGCTGGCGCGCGACCGCGCCCAGGGCGTGTTCACGCAGACTTTCCTCGAATTCTCGAACCGCATGATCTCGTCCCATCGGCTGAAGCAGGGCGCGATCAATCTGAAGAAGTATGCCGATGTCTTTGCCCGCGCCGACGGCGAATTCGGCGTCCAGGCGCCGGTCATCGCCGCCTTCTGGGCGCTGGAAACCGATTTCGGCGCCGTGCAGGGCGATTTCCACACGCTGAGCGCGCTGGTGACGCTCTCGCATGATTGCCGCCGCCCGCAGCTGTTCCGGCCGCAGATCGCGCCGCTGCTGACGCTGATCGACCGCGGCGTCCTGCCGGCCGACGTCACCGGCGCCTGGGCCGGCGAGATCGGCCAGACTCAGATGCTGCCTTCCGACTACCTCGCCCGCGGCGTCGATGGCGACGGCGACGAAGTGATCGACCTGCGCGGCAGCGCGCCCGATGTGATCATGACCACGGCCAGCAAGATCAGGTCGCGCGGCTGGAAGCGCGACCAGCCCTGGATCGAGGAAGTCCGCGTGCCCGACGACATGCCGTGGGACCAGACGGGGCGCACCAACAAACTGCCGCTGACGCAATGGACTCAATGGGGCGTCACCAATCCCGACGGCACGCCACTTGTCGACAACGGCCTGAAGGCGGGTCTGGCGCTACCCATGGGCCGCAAGGGACCGGCCTTCCTCGCCTACGACAATTTCGACGTCTATCTCGAATGGAACCAGTCCTTCACCTACGCGCTGACAGCGGCCAATCTCGCTGCCAGGCTGGCGGGCGCCCCGCAAATCGACCCACGCAATCCCGAACCCGGCCTCATTGGCGACCAGATGAAGGCGCTGCAGACCAAGCTCGAGGCCAAGGGCTATGACGTGGGCTCGGTCGACGGCATTCTGGGCACCAACACCCGCGAGGCGATCCGCAAGGAACAGAAGCGGCTCGGATTGCCCGTCGATGGCTGGCCAACGCCTGAGCTTTTAGGGAAGTTGTGAATGGTGAATGGTGAATGGTGAATGGTGAATGGTGAATGGTGAATGGTGAATGGTGAAAATTCACCGAAGTGCACGGAACGCAAGAGTTACTTCTATTCACTATTCACTATTCACTATTCACTATTCACTATTCACTATTCACTATTCACTATTCACTAATCCGCCATCGTCTCCAGGCTCGCAAACCCTTGCGGCGCGTCGCCCTCGTCGAATGGCGTCGTCACCTCGACGAACGTGTCGGGATAGAAGCCGTTGAACCGTGTCCTCAGCGACAGCGAATAGGCGCCGATATGGCCGATCTCGATCCAGTCGCCGGTGTCGACGGTTTCCGGCAGCCAGAATGGCCTGGACAGGATATCGACGGAATCGCAAGTCGCACCGCAGACCTTGAACGGCACGATGTTCTTTTCCTCGCCATTGCGCGAGCGGATCGCCGGATCGGGGATGAAGCGCGCCGGCAGCGTGATCTTGCCGGTCCATGAATCCGACAGCGACGCCCAGATGCCGTCATTGATGTAGAGCCGCTTGCCCTTGCGCAACAGCACCCGCACGATCAGCGACAGGCAGCGCGCCACGATCACCCTGCCCGGCTCCGCCACCAGCGGCATCTGGTCGAACTGATACTCCTTGAGATCGCCTGCCAGCCGCGACATGATCTGGCCGAGCGACGGCATTTCCGGCTTGCGGCTGTTGGGATCATGGCCATATTCGGCGGGAAAACCGCCGCCGACGTCGAGCCCGGCAATGTCGAAGCTGACGCGGTTGCGCACCCAGTCGGCCGAGGCCAAGGCCCGCTCATAAGTGTCGGGATCCTCGATCTGGCTGCCGACATGGAAGCAGAGGCCGACCTTGTAGCCGGTCCGGTTCAGCCGCTCGGCGAGTTCCACCGCATAGGCCGGTCCGGCGCCGAACTTCTTCGACAGTTCATAAGCCGCCGATCCCTTGGTCTGGATGCGCACAAACACGGTGATCGCGCCGGGATCGATGTCGAGCGCCCGCACCACACGCGTCAGCTTGGTGATCTCGTCCTCATGGTCGACCGAAATGACACGGATGGCGTATTTCTCCAGCGCCAGCTTGATGTCCGACTGCGCCTTGACCGGATGCATGTAGAGCATTTCGGCATCGGGCGAGACCGCGCGCACGGCGGCGAACTCGCCCGGCGAGGCCACGTCGAAGGCGCCGACGCCGGCTTCGACCAGCGCCTTCAGCACGATCTGCTCGCCATTGGTCTTGACCGCATAGGCGGTCTTGCCGGGAAACATGCCCATGAACTGCCTGGCGTCGGCCTGCAGCACCTGCGGGCGAAAGCAATAGACCGGATCGTCCGGGCGAAGCGCCAGCGCCGCTTCGCGGGCATTTTCGAATCGCTGCATGGACGAATCCCTTGACTGAGGCTGCGCACAATTAATCCAAGCTATGCGCGAATGAAAACAATTCTGTGTCTCGCACCGCTGACGCTGCGGCGCTAATGCATGTCGCGCAAAAGTGCGCAGCGGTTTTGCAATAACGACATGCATGAAAACAAGAACCTGAAGCGCGTCGCATGAATCCGTTCAAACGCGACGCGCTTTAGACCTGACGGAGGAGTTCTAAGCCAACAATCGGGTTTCGGGTGGCTCTTGTCGCGGAACCCGCTATTGGCTTCAGCCTGACTGGGTCCGAAGAGTCGTCTGGGAGGGACAATTCACATGGCGATAGCTGCCAACACAGCCACGACACGCGGACCCATGGTGCTCAAGGACTGGGGGCAGCTTCTGCTGCTCGGCGCGATCTGGGGCGGCTCGTTCTTCTTTGCCCGCATTGCGGTTGCCGAGCTTCCTCCCCTGGTGCTGGTGCTGTTTCGCGTCGCCATCGCGGCAATGGCGCTACAGCTTTATCTCGCCCTGCGCGGTCCCTCCTTCCGCCTTGCCTTGCCGCATGCCGGCCTGTTCTTCCTGCTGGCGCTCGCCAACAATGTCATCCCCTTCTCGCTGATCTTCGCCGGCCAGACCGAGCTTGGCGCCGGGGTCGCCTCCGTGCTCAATTCGACGACGCCGTTCTGGACGCTGATCCTTGCCAACGCGCTGACATCAGACGAAAAACTCTCCTGGAACAAGCTCGCCGGCATCGCGCTTGGCATCGCCGGCACCGCGATCATGATCGGCCCCGGCCTGCTTGCCGGGCTCGGCGGCCCGGTCTGGGCGAAATTCGCGCTGATCGGTGCATCGATATCCTATGCGATCGCCCTGATGATCGCCCGTCGCTTCAAGGGCGTGCCCTCGCCGGTCATCGCCACCGGGCAATTGACCGCCTCGACCATCATCATGATCCCGGTCGTCCTCGTCGCTTACGGCCCGACCGGCCTGTTCGCTGCCTCGCCGCCGATCTGGGCGGCGGTGCTGGCGCTGGCATTGCTGTCCACGGCCTTTGCCTACATCCTCTATTTCAACCTCGTCGCCTCGGCCGGCGCCACCAACGCCTCGCTGGTCACGCTGATCGTACCGGCCAGCGCCATTCTGCTCGGCATCCTGTTTCTCGGCGAACGGCTCGAATTGTTCGAGCTCGGCGGCATGGCGCTAATCGCATTCGGCCTCGTCACCATCGACGGGCGTCTGTTCGCCATGCGTCGAATTGGACGGACTCCAGCATCTTGAATCGTCGCGTCGGCCCGAAAATCGATTCTGATTTCGGCCAGGCCAGGGCTGTCATCCTCAATATGGCCTAGGCTTCGCCACAATTTATTCACAGGGCTTAAGCGGGATTTTGCCGAAGAGTTTCAAGGCTTAAGGGCAAAGAGCGGGTCGTAAATTCCACAATCTCGTCGCATTGCAGCACATTTTCCGCTTGCCTGTGGCACAAATGAACCTAGTCTCTCAGACATAGCTCTTTAAGAGGAGGCTATGGAATGGGACTCACGAGGCCAATCAACGCACTGATGATTTGTGCTGCGTTTGCCTTCATCGGAGCCCTCATTATGGGCTTTCTTCCGTAGACCCGCCAAAGCGGGGAGAGACCAGCACTTATAGTCTAAATTATTGAAAGGCCGGGTTTTTACCCGGCCTTTTTGCATTCTCCTCGGTTCGGCGAGCTTATGCCGCCGCTGAGCCCGCCGTCTCCACCTCATGCGAACGGATGCCGATCATGTGGCAGATGGCAAAGACCAGGTCGGCGCGGTTCATGGTGTAGAAGTGGAAATCGCCGACGCCGCGCTCGACGAGATCAAGCACCTGCTCGGCCGCCACGGCCGACGCCACCAGCGCATGCGTCTGCGGGTCGTTCTGCAGCCCGTCGAAGCGCTCGGCCAGCCATGCCGGCACCAGCGCGCCGCAGCGCGCCGAGAAATTGGCGACCTGGGTGAAGTTATGCACCGGCAATATGCCCGGCACGATCGGTATGTAGATGCCGGCCCGCCGCGCCCGCTCGACATAACGCTCATAGAGATCGTTGTCGAAGAAGAACTGGGTGATCGCCCGTGTCGCGCCATTGTCGGCTTTGCGCTTCAGCATGTCGAAGTCGGTGGCGAAATCCGGGCTTTCCGGATGTTTTTCCGGATAGGCGGAGACCGAGATGTCGAAATCGCCGATCCCCTTCAACGCCCCCACCAGCTCGGCGCCATTGGCATAGCCGTCCGGATGCGGCCGGTAGGCCGCGCCGACGCCCTCGGCCGGGTCGCCGCGCAGAGCGACGAAGCGCTTGACGCCCATATCGGCGAATTCCTGGACCACCGCGTCGACCTCGTGACGCGCGGCGTTGACACAGGTCATGTGCGCGGCCGGCGTCAACACCGTTTCGTTGAGGATGCGCTTGACCGTGCGGGCCGTGCGCTCGCGGGTCGAGCCGCCGGCGCCATAGGTGACGGAGACGAATTTCGGCCTGAGCGGCTCCAGCCGGGTGACGGTGTCCCACAGCCTGGCTTCCATCTCGTCGTTCTTCGGCGGGAAGAACTCGAACGAAACCCTGACCTTGTCGCCGATGTCGGGACGGCGGGAAAAGCGGAACTGGTTCATCAGGCGGTTTCCCCTATTGGATATGCATTGACCGGTTGTCGGTCGTTGGAAGGATCGGCAATCAGCATGCGGCGGTCGCGGCCCAGCCACAGTTTCACCGTGAGCCTAGCCTCATTGCCGCCGCGCGGTTCGAACTCCTGGCTGTCCTCGAGATCGAGCCCGGCCTCGGAAAACCAGTCCGCGATCTGCCGGTCGGAAAAGCCGAGCCGCACATGGGCATGCGCGTCGCGCAGGAATTCCAGCGTGTGCGGCGCGAAATCGACGATCACCAGCCGGCCGGCCGGGCGCAGCAGCCTTGCCGCCTCGCGAATGGCGCGGGCGGGATCGTCGAGATAGTGCAACACTTGGTGGATGGTGACGAGATCGAAGGCATCGCGCTCGACCGGCGGCGCAAAAATGTCGCCCTGCCGCACCTGCGCGTTCGAAATGCCGGCCTTGTCGAGATTGGCGCGCGCCACCGTCAGCATCTCGCGTGACATGTCGATGCCGACGCCGCGCCGGTAGAGCGGCGAGAAGATTTCGAGCAGCCGCCCGGTGCCGGTGCCGAGATCCAGCATCGACTGGAACGGCCGCTTGCCGACGAGCTTCAGCATGGCTGTTTCAACGGCGCGATCCGGCACATGCAGCGAGCGGATTTGGTCCCAGCTTGCGGCGTTTTCGGAGAAATATCCGGCGGCGCGGTCCTGCCGCTTGCGCTTGACCGAAGCCAGCCGTTCGAGATCGCGCTCGACCTGCGGGTCCGCGCCACGGATGCCGGAGACCAGCCCGAGCACGAAATCGCGCGCCGCATCCGAATCCGACAGCCGGAAGAAGGCCCATGAACCCTCCTGGTAACGGCCGATCAGCCCGGCCTCCAGCAAAAGCTTCAGGTGGCGCGACACGCGCGGCTGCGACTGGCCGAGGATTTCAGTGAGATCGGAAACGGTGAGATCGCCGCGCGACAACAACGCCAGGATGCGCAACCGGCTGGATTCGGCCGCCGCCTTCAACGTATCCACCATCGTGTCGAGTGCGACATGCATCGGCGTATTCTCTTTGAAAAAGATATAAACATATGTTTATGTCGATTTTCACCGCCTTGCAAGCACTATGTCGCTTTCTGACAAAAAAATGGCGCATGCGTGATCCTGCCAACCCGGACCGGTTTTCCGACAGGGAACCGGTTTTCGGTCACCGTCGGCGAGAAACATGATAGAGGCGAAAACCATGTTCGAGACGCGCAGCGGTGAAAGGCTTCTGGAAACCGACCCGGCGGATATGCCGCCGGATGGCCATGTCGTCTTCATCGGCCGCATCGCCTCGCCGTGGATGACGCGGGAGACCTGTCCGAAGAATATGAGGGCGGCGCGGGAGGCCGGCCAGCCGGCGATGCTGATGATCGACCAGCCCTACCGCGACGGCCTGCTCGGGCTGGAGCGCGCCAGCCACATCGTCGTCCTGTCCTGGCTGCACCACGCGCCGCGGCGACTGATTGTGCAGAAACCGCGCCATGCCGCTGAACCGAAAGGTGTTTTTTCGCTGCGCTCCCCTGCCCGGCCGAACCCTGTCGGGCTGCATGTCGCCAGGCTCGTCGCCGTCGATATCGAGACCGGCCGCATCGATATCGACGGCATCGATGTGCTCGACGGCACGCCGGTCATCGACATCAAGCCTTACTTCGCCTCGACCGATGCCTTTGCCGAGGCGACCATTGCCGGACGGGACGAGCCCCCTGGACGGGACGAGCCATCCAGACGAGATGGGCAATGAGCGCGCCGACCGGCCGCCGCCGCGCCATCGCCAAGGCGCTGACCGCGCTTTTGCCGCTGGCGCCTTATGCCGACATGGAAAGGATCCGCGCGGATGCCGGCGCGGTGCATATGAAGACCTTGCCGCCGACGATTGCCGTGTGGCTCGCGACCATTGCCCATATCCGCCACGCCCACACCGATTACGAAAAGCTGCTGGCCGAAAGCTACGACCGCGACTCGGCGCGTTTCTTCGTCATCGAACAGACCAACATCGTGCTGACCCGCTGGCGCGCCACCCGTCTGCTCGACGACGACGATGATGGCAAGTGAGGCGCCGAGGCGGGCTGCCCTGGCCGCGCTTTATGCCTGGTAGATCCACTGCTCGGGCACCCGCACCGAAATCTCTTCGCCGGCGACAATGCGGCCTGGCTTTTCGACCCAGGCGACGAGGCCGCGCAGCCGCTTCGCGGCTTTCGGGAACGCCAGCGCGCCGGCCTCATGGTCGGCCATGTCAGCATGTTCGGCGACCGATCGTCCGGCGATGCGGCAAGGCCCGTTCTGCGCGTCGACCTTGATGGTGACGCCGCCCTTGAAGAACAGCAGCGTGCCGGACGGCAACATGGAGAGATGTGGCAGGCCTTGGATCAGAAGATTGGCGCCGATCCACTCCGGCTTGATCTCCGCCAGCCCCATCCGCTCGGCGACGACAGCAAGCTCGTCCGCTGCAACGATCGACAATTGCCGCTCGTTGCGCATCTCGGTGCCGCGCGGATACCAGGGCTCGCGCCCGCCGGAGCGCCGCGTCGCACCGGCGTGGAAATCGCCGTCGATGCCGTCGAAACCGAGCCGCAGCTCACCCACCGCACGCGTCTCGAAATGATCTGATGGCGCTACATAGAGCGCCGTCACCTTCGCTGCGAGTTTGCGCGCCGGGACGATTTCGACCGGGTTTTCGGCCTCGGGGAAGAGATCCAGCATGGCTTTCATTCCTTGCGTGATGCGGCGCAATTAGTTGGAGTCAATTGATCGGGTCCAGTCGAAAGCATTGATGCTCCAAATCAAGACGACTGATGCGTGATCACGATCTTCTTACCACGAACCGGGCGTCCTTTTCGCGCTACGCCGCATTGTCGCCGCGCTGCGCCAGCGTGATGCCGGCACCCGCAGGAAAGGTTTCATCATGCATCCCGAATCTGCAGGATCTCAGACCAAGGTCGTCTATTCCTTGACGGAGAGCGGAGCGGCGCTCAATGCCGGAGCAGAGGGATTATGCCTTTGGGGTGAGAAATTCCCTTCCCGTGCCGATGCTCAAGAGGGCACCCAATTCGCCCGCTAGACTCGCGTCGGGATGGTCAGGCTCTGGATCAGAGCATACGCAACAAGGCGCCGCCGATCGAATAGCCGGCGCCGAAGGCGCAGAGCAGGCCAAAATCGCCGGGCTTCATATCGGCGTGGTTCTCCGACAGCGCGATGATCGCGCCGGCGCCCGCGGTGTTGCCCAGCCGTTCCAGCACCATCGGCGCACGGTCATGGCCGACCTCATGGCCAAACGACAGCTTCAGGATCATGGCGTTCATGCGCGCATTGGCCTGATGCAGCCAGAAACGCCGGATCGCTTCTGGCGTCAGCCCGTGCTCGGCCAGGAATTCGACGATGAATTTGTGGCCGGCGACGGTGACTTCCTTGAACACCTTGTTGCCGACCTGCTTGATCAGATTGCCTTCCAGGTTGATCATGTAGGGATCGTCCTGCGCGGTGCGGGTGTGGTAGCCGAGATTGGTGCGGATGTTGTTGGACATCTGCGTCCAGATACGCGTGTCGAGCACCTCGAAACGTCCCGGTCGCTTGTCGCCCTTGGCGAGCCCCTCGACGATCATCGACACCGATGCATCGCCGAAGATGAAATGCGTTTGCCGGTCGCGGAAATTCAGATGCCCTGTGATGATCTCGGGCGTCGTCACCAGGACGCGCTTGTGCGCGCCCGAGCGCACCAGATTGACCGCCATGTGCAATGCCGCCGCCGCCGACGAGCAGCCAAGCCCCATGTCGAAGCCAGCTCCCTTGGTGCCGAGCGCCTCCTGCATTTCAATGGCGATCGCCGGATAGGGCCTTTGCTGATGCGAGGACGAGCAGATCACCAGGTCGATATCGGATGGCTTCAGACCGGCATGGTCGAGCGCTTTCCTCGCCGACGCAATGCCGAATTCGGCCTGCAGCGACAGCGCATCGTCCGGCCGCGCCGGAATGCGCGGCGCCATGCGGGTCGGATCGAGAATGCCCTCCCGCTCGATCACATGGCGGGTCTGCACGCCCGAGGCATGGACGATAAAGGCGCTGTCCGACTTCGCCAGCGGCGCCTCGCCCGAAGCCTGGCGACGCACATTTTCCGTATCGACCCAGGCATTGAAGCTTGCGACCAGTTCTTCATTGGTGATCGAAGGCTCGGGGATTTCAACGCCGAGGCCGCTAATGATGACGCGATGCATTTCCAGTCCGTCCCCGTGCGCAGGCGTTGCGGCTCTCATTTGGGCGCCACGAAGGCTCGGCGCAACAGTTTTCGTACCTGGTCGGTTTACGCCGGCTTCAATCGAGTGCCTGAGTTGGCCGTTACCAGGCGCAGAGCTTGGTATTGGTCTGCGGATTGTTCCAGCACGCGCCATCGTCGCGGCTGCGCACGAACTGCCCCGGCAGCGGCACATTGCGGCGCCCGAGATTGACATAGCCATAGGCAAAGCCCGGCCCGTCAACCTCCAGGACGTAGGTCGGATATCCCGGCGCCGATATGCGGAAGCTGCCGTCGCTATCCAGCGACCGGTAGTTGCAGGAGAAATAGCCGTCGTCGGTGGTGAAGCAGCGCGCCCGCTTGGCCTCCACCGCCATGGAGAAGGCAAGTGTGGCAGCCATGCAAACGCTGCCGCCGAAAACCATCTTTTTCAGTGTCATCGTCCACCCCATAAGCCCGTTGGCGGGCAAAAAAGACCTCGCACCGCTGAAATGCGCATGGTGACGAAACCGGGTCAAGCACCGGCTGGCACGGCCTTTCGGCGTGGCTAAAAGTTTCTAAGCAGCCCGCTTGGCAACAATAAAGAGGCGGGGGAAGCGCAGCAGCACCTTGCCATTCGCTGTCTCTGGATAGGCTTCCGCGATCCTTGCCGTGTAGCGCTGAAGGAAAAGCTGCCGCTCATCCTCTTCCAGCGGATCGAGGAACGGCTTCAGCCCGGTCGACTTCACCCATTCGACGATTGCCCCCGCATCGGCCAGCGGATGGTTGTAGATGGTGTGCCAGATGTCGAGCCGGTCGGAAAATGGCGACAGGAGATCGTAGTAGAACGGGACCGGCGGCAGCGGTGCGCGGGCCGCTCCTTCGAGCTTTTTCTTGAACGGCGCGTCCGCCGCAGTCTCGCGCATCAGCCGATGCGAATCCTCGGCCATATTGTCGGGCATCTGCACGGCAAGCGCGCCGCCGGGCTCCAGGAAGCCCATCAGCCGCTGGAAGATCGCCGGATGCTCCGGCAGCCACTGGAACACCGCATTGGCGAAGATCACGTCGACCGGCTCCGCCGGCTGCCACGCCGCCGCATCCGCCAAGGCGAAGGTGACGCCGGGCAGGCCCGCCCTCGCCTTCTCGATCATGTCGGGCGAGGTGTCGAAGCCGCTGACCTGCGCGCCGGGCCAGCGCTCGACCAGAAGCTCGGTCGAGTTGCCGGGGCCACAGCCGATGTCGACGACCCGGCGCGGTGCCGTCACCGGCACCTGCGCGACCAGATCGCGCGCCGGCCGCGTGCGCTCGTCCTCGAATTTCAGATATTGGGCGGCGGACCAGTCAGGCTTTGTGGCTGTGCTGTTCATCGATAGACCTCTCGGCGGTTGCCGATCTCCACGACCAGCACAACAAGCCGGCTATCCCAAAACTGGGTGATAATCCTGTAGTCCCCGACGCGAAAACGCCAAGCTTCTTCCTTGGTCCCAGTCAGCCGTTTGGCAAGTGCCCTTGGATTGGGGTGCGCTGAAACTCTTTGATGCAGGAACTCGAGAATACGTCGTTGGTCTTTCGTTGAAAGACGTTCGATATCCCTTTCGGCTCGCGGCGTGAACTCGACACGCCAACTCATTCAGCGGCAGGTTTCTTGCGGCGCTCCTCAGCTTCACGAAGTTCAAGCTTCCGGATCATTTCCTCCAGCGGAATGCGCGCACCGTCGTCGTCCTTCAGGCGTTCCTCAGCTATTTTGGCATCCTGCCAATCCTCGATGGCCTCAAGGATCGCTTCGGCTGCAACCTGGTCGGTCGTGCGGCCGCTGGCCTTGGCCATATCGACCAGCAGCTTTTCGGCTTTCTGCGGCAATTTGACTGTGATCATGGAAAGCTCCATTCGATCAATTTAGGTCAAACGACGGTCGCTAGCAACGGATCGCTGTTCCTACCTTGTCAGCCGCTTATAGGTCATCCTGTGCGGATTGACCGCTTCCGGCCCGAGGCGGCGGATCTTGTCCTGCTCGTAGTCCTCGAAATTGCCCTCGAACCATTCGACATGGCTGTCGCCCTCGAAGGCCAGGATATGCGTCGCCAGACGGTCGAGGAACATGCGATCGTGCGAGATGATGACCGCGCAACCACCGAAGTTCTCCAGTGCGTCTTCGAGTGCCGCCAGCGTTTCCGTATCGAGATCGTTGGTCGGCTCGTCGAGCAGCAGCACATTGCCACCGGTCTTCAGCATTTTCGCCAGATGCACGCGATTGCGCTGGCCGCCGGAGAGGTTGCCGACCTTCTGCTGCTGGTCGCCGCCACGGAAGTTGAACGACGCGCAATAGGCGCGGGTGTTGGCCTCGAACTTGCCGAGCTTGACCACTTCGGCGCCACCCGAAATCTCTTCCCACACCGTCTTTGACGGATCGAGCGCGTCGCGGCTCTGGTCGACATAGCCGAGCTTCACCGTCTCGCCGACGCGGACCGTGCCGGCATCCGGCTTTTCCTGGCCGGTGATCATGCGGAACAACGTCGTCTTGCCGGCGCCGTTCGGGCCGATGACGCCGACGATACCGCCGGGCGGCAGCTTGAATTCCAGACCCTCGATCAACAGCGTGTCGCCAAAGCCCTTCGACAGGCTTTCCGCCTCGATCACCACATTGCCGAGCCGCTCGCCATGCGGAATGACGATCTGCGTGTCGCTCGGACGCCGCTTGTCGGCCGCATCCAGCAGATCCTGGAACGCCTGGATACGCGCTTTCGACTTGGTCTGCCGGGCCTTCGGGCTGGACTGGATCCACTCGCGCTCACGGCCGATCGCGCGCTGGCGGGCGTCGTCCTCGCGGCCCTCCTGCTTGAGTCGCTTGGCCTTGGCTTCGAGATATTTGGTGTAGTTGCCCTCATAGGGAATGCCGCGGCCGCGGTCGAGCTCGAGGATCCAGCCGGTGACGTTGTCGAGGAAGTAGCGATCGTGGGTGATGATCATCACCGCGCCCGGATAGGCGCGCAGATGCTTTTCCAGCCACGCCGTCGTTTCGGCGTCGAGATGGTTGGTCGGCTCGTCGAGCAGCAGAAGGTCGGGCTGGCGCAGCAGGAGCTGGCACAGCGCGACGCGGCGGCGCTCGCCGCCCGACAGCTTGGTGACCTCGGAATCCTTGGGCGGACAACCCAGCGCCTCCATCGCCATCTCGACCTGCTGCTCCAGGTCCCAGAGGTTCAGCCGGTCCATCTCGTCCTGCAACTTGGCCGACTCGTCCGCCGTCTCGTCGGAATAGTTCATCATCAATTCATTGTAGCGTTCGATGACGGCGGTCTTGGCGGCGACGCCTTCCATGATGTTTTCGAACACGGTCTTGGCCGGATCGAGCGCCGGCTCCTGCGCCAGGTAGCCGACGGTGGCGCCCTCGGCCAGCCACGCCTCGCCGTTCCACTCCTTGTCGAGCCCGGCCATGATCTTGAGGATGGTCGACTTGCCCGAGCCGTTGGGGCCAAGGATGCCGATCTTGGCGTCCGGGTAGAAGGACAAATGGATGTTCTCGAGCACCTTCTTGGTGCCATAGGCCTTGTTGAGGCCGGCCATGTGATAGATGAACTGGCGTGCCACGCGCGCTTTCCCTGAAAAGTCGACTGGAATGTCGGATTGAGTGGAAGTTGCGCGCTATGTAGGCGATGCCGCGCCGAACGGCAAACGGTTTTGGCGCATCAATCCTGCGCTCGGCCCGCAAGCATTCATTGAAGTGGCGACGTTTTCGGTTCACCGCACAGCCCAGCGCAAGCACTGGTTAACCATTCCGCGTCAAAACGGTGTTGGGTGGGGGAAATCGTCGCGAGCCGCGATTTCCGGAGAGGGATCGGGTCGAAGGCGTTGCTGAACAGTTTCCTGCTGCTTGCCGAAGCGGTTCTCTATTTCGGCGTCATGACCACGCTTTTCCGGTTCAGGCACCGCATCGGCCTCGGCGTGTTCGTCTGCGCGCTCGGCGTCATGCATTTTCTGGAAACCTATCTCGCCAGCGTGTTTTACGTCGCGCTGCCCTTCGGCATGGTTTCGCCAGGTTCGGCAGTGCTGTTTTCCGGCAAGCTGGTGATGCTTCTCCTGCTCTACATCAAGGAGGATGCGGCGACCGTCCGCCAGCCGATCTACGGTCTGTTGCTTGGCAATGCCCTGATGATCGGCCTTGTGCTGATCCTGCGCATGCATGCGATTTCGCCGCTCCCCAGCGGCAAGCTTCCCGACATCGGCTTCATCGACCAGATGGGCTGGCTGATGGTGTGGGGCACGACGCTGCTGTTCATCGACGCCATCCTGATCATCCTGCTTTATGAAAAGCTCGGGCGTTATCTCCGCAAGGCGCTGTTTACCCGCATCCTGATCTCCGTCGCTTGCGTGCTGACCTTCGATCAGGCGGGATTTTTCACCGCGCTGCATTTCGTCACCGGCGCGCCGATCGCGGTTTTCTTCGGCGGCTGGTTCGCCAAGATGGTGGCCGCCCTTGCCTACGCCACCATGCTCGTCGCCTATCTCAGATGGTTCGAGGCGCGGCAGGTCCCGGCGCCGCGTGGCCTTTCCGACATTTTCGACACATTGACCTATCGCGAGCGTTATGAGGCGCTGGTCCAGCATGTCGGCCGCGACGGCCTCACCGGCCTGCTGCACAGGGGCCGCTTCGACAGCGACGGCGAAGCCGCCGTTGCCGCCAGCCTGCGGACGGCAAAGCCGCTCAGCCTCCTGATCATCGATGTCGACCATTTCAAATCGATCAACGACCGTTTCGGCCACGCCGAGGGCGACAAGGTGCTGAGATCCATCGCGGCCCTGCTCGGCGAGATCGCCGGCCCCGAGGACCAGGTGTTCAGGATCGGCGGCGAGGAGTTCGCCATTCTGTGTTCACGTCCGCATTCGCTCGCCAGGCTGCTTGGCGAAAGCATCCGGCATGCGGTCAAGGCATCCGCCGGCACCAGCCGGTTCGACATCACCGTCAGCGCCGGCATCGCCACCGTCAGCGAGACAACCCGCTGCCTCGCCGACCTTTTCGCACTGGCCGACCAGCGTCTCTACAAGGCCAAATCGACCGGACGCGACCGCGCCGTCGGCGAGCCGGGGGGCCACGAGGCCGATAGCCTCAAGCCGTGGACCAGGTCAGGGCGCGGCGCCGGCGCATAGCTCCCGGCTTACTGGCTTGCTTGTTACTGGAACCCTACGGAATCGATCACGCCCTTCGGACAGCCGGCATTGTTTGTCGGTGCGGCAGACTGCATCAGGTCGCCGAGTGTACTGTTCGGACCGATCGAGCCGCTCAGGCCAAGCGTCAGTTCACCGATCAGCCGCCTGCCGTCCGACGGATCGACCAGGCAGGAGACGCGGACCCGCTCGCCTGCCCCCGCGCCAAAGGCGCTGTCGAAGGCGCTTCGAATCTGATTTGACGTCAGCTGCTTGCCGACATTCTTTGCGAACAGATCGCGCACCGGCGAAGCATTCACCGCGCGCATCAGCTTCAGCGCATCGGAAAAATAGTCCTGCTGGCTCTTGCCGTAGCAGGTGCCGTGCTTGATCCATTCATGCCTGTCCAAATCGGATGCGGTGCCCGGCATCACCTGGTCGAGTTCCGATCGCGTATTCGCATCGAGCTCGACCGGCGGCAGGTCCTGCCAATGGGCCGGATTGTCGTTGGCCTTGTCGGCCGCTGCCACCTGGCAGTAGAAATTCCCGTTCGGCTGCGGCCACAATCCATGCAAGGTGAAATGCGTCGCGTCAAAGCCGCCAGCGGTCTGCGCCTTGCACTCGGTCTTGCCGGACTTGGTCTCGCAGAAGGCCGGCTGCCAGCTCAACGCGAAGACATATTCGGGTTTTCCCGAGGCCGCGGGCTTGTCCTGATCGGCCGGCGCGGGTGCGGCCGGCACAGTAGACGCGCCACTGCCCGAAACATGACCGCAACCAACCTTCACCCAGCGGCGCTCCGGATCCGCTCCCGGCACACGGATCAGATAATGCGTCGGCGCATCCTTGTTGCCGGCCAGCAGATCGTAGCTCTGTCCGGCGCCGGTCGAGATATCGCCGGGGTTCTTGCCGCTCTTGATGGCCTGCGTGGCCGGACAGGCGGAATCGGCCACGAAGGCGCCGCTCAGCTTCACCTCGGCGCGCGCGGCACCCGTCAGCGACACGGCTAAAAGCGTCAATCCGAAAGCAAGACCTGTCCGCATAAGAATTCCCCGATTAAAGATGCTTCGACAGCAGACTGCAGCTGTCTCCATGTCAGAATTGCGATACCGCGCGTTGCGAAGCAAGAACGCTGCGGAAAACGACGCCGTCGGATTGACGCAGGATAGGCGCCGGCACACAACGCTTTACAAGCGTGAAAAACGCGTTGGGAACGAAGCGGGAAATGTCATTCAGCCAACAGCGCGTGCTGCGATCGCCGACCGGGGCCGAGCTCAACCTCTATGTCAAACGCGCCGAGGCCCGCCCGCGCGCCGTGGTCCAGATCAACCACGGCCTGGCCGAGCACGCCGCGCGCTATGTCCGCTTCGCCACCTTTCTGGGTCAGCGCGGCTTCCATGTCTACGCCCATGACCATCGCGGCCATGGCGCAACCAGGGCGTCCGATGCCCCGCTCGGCAGGTTCGCTCAAACGGATGGCGGCGCCAAGGTCATCGCCGATGTCGCCGCCGTGCACGATCTGATCGCCAGCGAACATCCCGGTCTTCCGGTCATCCTTTTCGGCCATTCGATGGGTGGCCTCGTCGCCCTGAATTTCATGCTTGCCCATTCGAACCGATTGCACGCCGCCGCCATCTGGAACGCCAACTTTTCCACTGGGCTCGCCGGCCGTGCCGCCCTGGCCATCCTGGGCTGGGAAAAATTCCGGCTGGGTTCCGACATGCCGTCGCGCATGCTGCCGAGGCTCACTTTCCAGGCCTGGGGCAAGGCTGTCCCCGATCGCCGCACGCCATTCGACTGGCTGTCGCGCGACGCGGCCGAAGTCGACAAATATGTCGCCGATCCGCTCTGCGGCTGGGACGCCTCGGTGTCGATGTGGCGCGACGTGTTCGGCTTCATCTTCCACGGCGCCGCCGATGCCAATTTTTCCGCTGTCCGCAAGACGCTGCCGATCTCACTGGTCGGCGGCGAAAAGGACCCGGCCACCGATGGCGGCAAGGCGGTCAGCCACCTTGCTGGGCGTATGCGCAGGATGGGCTTTTCGAATCTCGTTTCAAAGGTTTACGCCGAGACCCGCCACGAAAGCCTGAACGAGGTGAACAGAGATATCATCATGAATGATTTCGCCGCATGGGCCGTCGGCGTCCTGAAAGCCTGATGGGTTGGCCCATCGCAAGGCTCGTGACAGCGGCACGCGGGGTTGCTAGTTCCTCTGCGCAGAGGTTTTGACGGGTCTCTTGCGTTGGCGAATCACATGCCTTGGAGATTAACCGAAACGCTCATCGCCTCGTCATCCTGGGGCGGAGCAAGGAGCGAAACGACGCGGCGCAGACCCCAGTTGCCATGCCGTGACTTCAGAGTGCCGCTGCGGCGCAGAATTCTGCTCCGCTGCACTCTTCGACTAAGGTTACGGCATGGATCCCAGGGTCTCCGCGACGGAGCTGCGCTCCTGCTTCGCCCAGGGATGACGAAGTTGGGGAGGCCTCGGCCAATCCCGAATGTTTATGATGGTCTGACATGCATAAAACAGAAATCCAGGCTGCGCTTCCGATCAACCTGTGGTGATCCATGACTGAGCCTCCGCTGAAAGGCGTCCGCGTCATCGAACTCGCCCGCATCCTGGCCGGGCCATGGGCCGGTCAGTTGCTGGCCGATCTCGGCGCCGACGTCATCAAGGTCGAGAGCCCGGATGGCGGCGATGACACCCGCAAATGGGGGCCGCCCTTCGTCATGAGCCATGACGGCGAGAACCTGTCGGCCGCCTATTACCATGCCTGCAATCGCGGCAAGCGCTCCATCGCCGTCGACTTCTCGACACCGGAAGGCGCCGAGACGATACGCCGGCTGGTCGCGACAGCGGACGTGCTGATCGAGAACTTCAAGCTCGGCGGCCTCAGGAAATACGGCCTCGATCATGACAATCTGCGCAAGATCAACCCGCGCCTGATCTACTGCTCGATCACCGGCTTCGGCCAGGACGGACCCTATGCGCCACGCGCCGGCTATGATTTCATCATCCAGGGCATGGCCGGCATGATGTCGATCACCGGCGAGGCCGGGCGCGAGCCGCAAAAGGCTGGCGTCGCCATCTCCGATATCTTCACCGGCCTCTATTCGGTCATCGCCATCCAGGCCGCCCTTCGCCATGCCGAGAAGACCGGCGAAGGCCAGCATATCGACATGGCGCTCTACGACAGCCAGATCTCGGCGCTCGGCAACCAGAACCTCAATTATCTGGTCTCCGGAAAATCGCCGGTGCAGATGGGCAATGCGCATATGAACATCGCGCCCTATGAAGTGCTGCCAGTCAGGGATGGTCACATAATCCTGGCTGTCGGCAATGACGGCCAGTTTGCCAAATTCTGCGCCACGGTCGGGCTCGATGAATTGCCCGCGAATCCCGATTTCGCCACCAATCCAGCCCGCGTCGCCAACCGGGTGAAGCTGCGCGAACGCATGATCGACACGCTGAAGGCATTCGATCGCGATCCGTTGCTGGCCAAGCTGGAAGCCGCAAGCGTGCCGGCCAGCCCGATCAACAATATCGGCCAGATGTTTGCCGATCCGCAGACGATTGCGCGCGGCATGCGGCTCGACCTCGACGACGGCCACGGCAATATCTTGCCTTCGGTGCGCGCGCCGATGGTCATGTCCGGCACGCCGCTCGTCTATGAGCGGCCCTCGCCGCGTCTGGGCGAACACACCGAAGAAATCCTTGCCGAGCTGGAGAGATCAGGAAAATGAAGACCGGCGGACAACTGATCGTCGATGCGCTCGAAGCCAACGGCACCGACCGCCTCTATTGCGTGCCGGGAGAATCTTATCTGGCGGTGCTCGACGCGCTGCACGATTCGCCGATCCGCACCATCGTCTGCCGCCAGGAAGGCGGTGCTGCGATGATGGCCGACTGCCATGGCCGCCTCACCGGCAAGCCCGGCATCTGCTTCGTTACCCGCGGCCCCGGTGCCACCAACGCCTCGGCCGGCATTCACATCGCCATGCAGGATTCGGTTCCCGTCATCCTGTTCATCGGCCAGGTCGCCAGCCACGCCAAGCAGCGCGAGGCCTTCCAGGAAGTGGATTACGTCAGGTTCTTCGGCGACATCGCCAAATGGGTGGTCGAGATCGACGATGCCTCGCGCATTCCCGAATTCATCACCCGCGCCTTCGCGGTGGCGACCTCGGGTCGCCCCGGACCGGTGGTCATCTCGCTGCCCGAGGACATGCTGACCAGCATGGCCGAAGCGCCCGCAGCCTTGCACTATACGCGTGTCGAAACCTCGCCCGGTGAAGCCGAACTCGACCGGCTCGAAGCGCTGCTCAATGCCGCGAAACGCCCGTTCGTGATCCTGGGCGGCACGCGTTGGGATTCCAATGCCGTGCAGGAAATGCAGCGCATCGCCGAAGCCTGGTCGCTGCCGGTCGGCTGTTCCTTCCGCCGCCAGATGCTGTTCGATCATCTCCATCCGAATTATGCCGGCGACGTCGGCATCGGCATCAACCCGAAGCTCGCCACGGCCATCAAACAGGCCGATCTGGTGCTGCTGATCGGCGGCCGCATGGGCGAAATGCCATCCTCCGACTACACGTTGCTGAAGAGCCCCTACCCCGACCAGACGCTGGTTCATGTCCACGCCGACGCCGGCGAGCTCGGCCGCGTCTACCGGCCAACGCTGGCGATCAACGCCTCGCCTTCCGCCTTCGTGCGGTCCTTCGCCAGGAGAAAAGGACAGGCGTCGCCGAGCTGGGCCCGCGAAACCGAACGCCTGCATGCGGCGTACCTCGATTGGTCGACACCGCCGGAAACCGGCCCCGGTCCGGTGCAGATGGGCCTGATCTTGAACTATCTCGGAACGGTGCTGCCCGACGATGCGATCCTTACCAATGGCGCCGGCAATTATGCCACCTGGGTGCATCGCTTCTACCGCTCCCGCCGCTTCGCTACCCAGGCGGCACCCACCTCCGGCTCGATGGGCTACGGCACGCCGGCCGCGGTCGCCGCCAAGGAATTGTTCCCGGATCGCGACGTCATCGCCTTTGCCGGCGACGGCTGCTTCCTGATGAACGGCCAGGAGTTCGCCACCGCCGTGCAATACAATCTCCCGATCGTCGTCATCGTCGTCAACAACGGCATTTACGGCACCATCCGCATGCACCAGGAGCGGGAGTATCCCGGCCGCGTCGTCGCGACCGATCTCAAGAATCCTGACTTTGCCGCCTTGGCCCGCGCCTATGGCGGCCATGGCGAAACGGTCGACAAAACAGCGGATTTCGCGCCCGCCTTCGAGCGCGCGCGAGCCAGCGGCAAGCCCTCGATCGTAGAGATCAAGCTCGACCCAGAGGCCATCACGCCGACCCGCACGATGACCCAGATTCGCGACAAAGCCTGACAAACAGGGCGGCTGCCCTGTTTGCCGCTATTCGGCCTTCTCGATCTGCCCGCGGATCTCGCCGTCCTTATGAGCGGCGGTGTGGATGTTGATGTAATATTTGCCGGCCATCAGGTCGGCGGCCTGCGCGTCCGTCAGTTCCGCCGACCCCTTGAACGGGCTTTTCGGGGCCCCCTTGAACGGGATGACGACGTCGGCATTTTCACCCTTTGCCGCCGGGCCGTGAATATGTTCGGCCGTTGCCGGCCCGCTGAGGCCGGCATATTTTACCGCCCAGCTGAGCCGCTTGGTGGCGGTGTCGAAGACGAGCGCGGCCGAACCCTCGCCCTTCGTGGTGACCGGCGGGCTCTGCTGAGCGCCATCAAGCGTCGCCTTCATCTTCACCATGTCGGCCAGGGCCGGTGAAGCACACAGGATGGAGGCCGAGAGGGCCAGCGCCGAAAGCATCGGCGAAAAGGATTGCATGCGCATGGAAATCTCCATTGTCCGGTAGCATCCGCCAAGCTGGATACTACCGCCATAACGCCTGCGCGAAACGGATGTTTCCTTGGGGTAACGCCTATTTTACGTCGCAGCAAAAAGGGGCGGTCGCCCGCCCCTTTTCGAATTGCCGACCCCAACGCTTGTTGATCGGTCCTATTTGATCGCCCCTATTTGATCGCCTTGTCGGTAATGGCGGTCGTGTAGGCGCCGGTCGGCACCTTGGTGATGATCTTCTGGTCGAGCAGCGCCTTGGCGGTGCGCTCGTAGGTCGTCGGATCGAGCTTGCCGTCGGCATTGTCGATCAGCTTGGCGACTTCGCCCATCATGCGCTTCTGGTGGTTCTCGTCCTGGCCGCCATTGTCCATGACGATGCCGGCCGCCTCGTCCGAATTGTCGACGGCATATTTCCAGCCCTTCATCGAAGCACGCACGAAGCGCACCATCTTGTCCTCGAAGGCCGGATCCTTGAGCTTGTCCTCGGACGCGTAGAGCCCGTCTTCAAGCAGGTCGTTGCCCATGGCCGAATAGTTGAACACGGTCAGCTCTTCCGGCTTGTAGCCGGCGTCGATGAGCTGCCAGTACTCGTTGTAGGTCATCACCGAGATGCAATCCGCCTGCTTCTGGATCAGCGGCTGCACGTCAAAACTCTGCTTCAGCACGGTGACGCCGTCCGGTCCGCCCTCGGTCTTGAGGCCGAGCTTGTTCATCCAGGCGTAGAACGGATATTCGTTGCCGAAGAACCAGACGCCGAGCGTACGGCCCTTGAAGTCCGCTTCGGTCTTGACCGGACCGTCCTTCGGGCAGACCAGCTCCATGCCGGCCTTCTTGAACGGCTGGGCGATGTTGACCAGCGGCACGCCCTTTTCGCGGGCGGCCAGCGCGCCGCCCATCC
The DNA here is from genome assembly GCF_000359125.1 of Mesorhizobium sp. STM 4661. Classification (GTDB taxonomy): domain Bacteria; phylum Pseudomonadota; class Alphaproteobacteria; order Rhizobiales; family Rhizobiaceae; genus Mesorhizobium. The sequence goes on from NZ_CAAF010000069.1 coordinate 81,989, forward strand.
AGTCGACGATGACGTCGGCGCCGCCGCCGGCGATCACCTGCTCCGGAGCGATATCGGGACCGCCGGGCTTGATATCGACGTCGAGACCCTCGGCGTCGTAGAAGCCCTTGGCCTTGGCGACATAATAGCCGGCGAACTGGGCCTGTGTGACCCATTTCAGCTGCAGCGTCACCTTGTCGGCGGCCAGCGCCTGGAAAGCGGCCAGCGACATCGCGCCGGCCAGTACAGGAATAACAAGTCTTTTCATATTTTTACCCTCTGAAGTTAGTGCCCTAAAACCCACCGCCTATCCACCACGGACAGAGGGGTGCCAAAACGTGACGGCTCTCTCAAAAAGAGCGACCACGCCATAAAAGACCGAACCCGCAAGTGCTGCAACTGCGATTTCGGCCCAGACCATGTCGATGTTCATCCGCCCCACCTCGGTCGAAATGCGGAATCCCATGCCGACGACAGGCGTGCCGAAGAACTCGGCGACGATGGCGCCGATCAGCGCCAGCGTCGAATTGATCTTCAGCGCGTTGAAGATGAAGGGGGCCGCCGCCGGCAGCCGGAGCTTGAACAGCGTCTGCCAATAGCCCGAGGCATAGGTGCGCATCAGGTCGCGCTCCATGTGCCCTGACGCGGCCAGCCCGGCGACCGTATTCACAAGCATCGGGAAGAAGGTCATGATGATGACGACCGCCGCCTTGGACTGCCAGTCGAAGCCGAACCACATCACCATGATCGGCGCCACGCCGATGATCGGCAGCGCCGAGACCATATTGCCGATCGGCAGCAGGCCACGGCGGAAGAACGGCACGCGGTCGGCAAGGATGGCGGTGAGAAACCCGGCGCCGCTGCCGACGACATAGCCAAAAATCACCGCCTTGAAGATGGTCTGGCGCACATCGGCCGCCAGGATCGGCAAAGAATTGGCGATGCGCGCACCGACGGCGCTTGGCGGCGGCAGCAGGATGAACGGGATGCCGGCGCCCCTGGTGATCGCTTCCCAGAGGATCAGTACCCAGGCGCCGAAGATCGCCGGGATGATCAGGCGCAGTGCCGCCCGTGCCCACTTCTCGGTGGGGCGCAATGAGGACAGCAACGCCACGCAACGCCAGGCGAGCAACCAGGCTGCGGCAAGCAGCAGGAAGAACGATATGCGGGCGGTGCCCTCGTTTCCCGCCAGCCCATGCAGCAGCGCCCAGACCGCGCCATGCGCACCAATGAACAGGCAGGTCGCCGCGATTGCGGGTGGAAATCGATCCATCTGGATCGCAAACAGCAGCAAAATGAAGATCAAAGCCAATGTCGCGATCTCATAGCCGGGCGTGGCAGTGACAAGCGGCCCCGAAAAAAGGGCGCCGACAAGGAGCGCAAGCGCGGCAAACCCCTGCCAGGAACGAGGCGTGATCGACGCCAGGCTCGGAAGTGAACTCATGCCGGCCTCCCGCCCATCGCGCGGTCGACGAGGCGGCCGGCGATGCCGACCACCATCACCAGCAGCGCCGCCACCACCGAGCCGGCGACAAGCGCCGACCAGATGTCGATGGTCTGGCTGTAATAGGCGCCGGCGAGCAGCTTGGCGCCGATGCCGGCGACGGCACCGGTCGGCAACTCACCGACGATGGCGCCGACCAGGCTCGCCGCCACCGCCACCTTCATCGAGGTGAACAGGAACGGCACCGAAGCCGGCACGCGCAATTTCCAGAAGGTCTGCGCGCGGCTCGCATTATAGGTGTGCATCAGGTCGAGATGCGTGAGTTCGGGCGAGCGCAGCCCCTTCACCATACCGACCGCCACCGGGAAGAACGACAGATAGGTCGAGATCAGCGCCTTCGGGATCAGCCCGGTGATGCCGATCGCCGCCAGCACGACGATGATCATCGGCGCCACCGCCAGGATCGGAATGGTTTGCGAGGCGATGATCCACGGCATCAGGCTGCGGTCGAGCGTCGCCACATGCACGATACCGACGGCAATCACGATGCCGAGCGCGGTGCCGAAAGCGAAGCCGAGCAGCGTCGACGACAGCGTCACCCAGGCATTGTAGACGAGGCTGCGGTTCGAGGTGACGCTGCGCAAAAAAGTGTTTTCGAAGAAGTTCACCGCCACCTGATGCGGCGCCGGCAATGTCGGTTTCGGCTGCGCCATCGTCTTGCCGATGAATTCGACAACGCCTGGTGTCTCGTTGGCGCGACGGTCAAGATCGCGCTGGAACGGCGTGTTGAGGATGACGGCAAAGACATACCAGACCATCACGATGCCCACGAGGATCGAGGTCACGGGGATAAGCTTGTCGCGAAAGCTATCCATCTAGCAGGCCTCGCCAGTTCGGCACGCTCTGTGCGACGCGAGAGGCGACCACGCTTTCGTCATCCTAGGGCGGAGCACCCGCGAAGCGGCGTGCGTAGACCCTAGGATCCATGCCGTGACGTTGGCCGAAAAGCCCAGGCGGTTCAGAATGTCTGCGACGCGAGTCCCGACGGTCGACGTTGCCTTCGGATCGGGATCACTGTTCCGCACCGTCGCAAAGCGGAGAGGTAACGGCATGGATCCTAGGGTCTGCGCCGCGTCGCTTCGCTCCTTGCTTCGCCCTAGGATGACGAAGGCGTGTTTGGTTGCGCCCTCGATGCACGCCGCTTCGCGGCTGCTCCGCCCTAGGATGACGAAGTCATGAAACGCCTCCCCGACGGGGAGAGGAGGGAGTTCGTCCCGCTCAATCCTCATAGCTGTGCCCCGCGTGAAGGCCATCGCGCACGCGCGCCGCGATCGCCAGGAACTCCGGCGTTTCGCGGATATGGAGCGGTCGCTGCTTGGGCAGCGACGATTCGATGACGTCGCTGACGCGGCCCGGTCGCGGTGACATGACGACAATCCGCGTCGACAGATAAACCGCCTCGGGAATCGAATGCGTTACGAAGCAGATCGTCTTGTTGGTGCGCTCCCATAGCTCCAGCAGCTGTTTGTTGAGATGGTCGCGCACGATCTCGTCGAGTGCGCCGAACGGCTCGTCCATCAAAAGCAGATCGGCGTCGAAGGCGAGCGCCCGCGCGATCGAGGCGCGCTGCTGCATGCCGCCCGAAAGCTGCCAGGGATACTTCTTCTCGAAGCCCGAGAGGTTGACGAGGTCGAGCGTGCGCTTGATACGTTCCGCCTGCTCCGCCGTGGAGAGACCCATGACCTCCAAAGGCAGCGCCACATTGCGCTCGATCGTGCGCCAGGGGAACAGGGCCGCCGCCTGGAAGACATAGCCGTAAGCGCGCTTTTCGCGGGCCTGCTCCGGCGTCATGCCGTTGACGGAGATGGTTCCCGAGGTCGGTTTCTCCAGATCGGCGATCACCCTGAGCAAGGTCGTCTTGCCGCAGCCGGACGGGCCGATGAAGGAGACAAATTCACCCTTGCCGATGGTCAGGTCGACATCTGTCAGCGCCTGCACCGGGCCATCATTGGTGCTGAAGGTAAGGCCGAGCTTGCTTGCCGAAACGACGGCTGGCGAAGTTCCCGTCATCGGCGGCGGCCTGCCTTGCCGCACTGATACGCTGGATGAAATGCGGTTGTTTTTGCGTTTGCGTTGATGTCCATTCGTCTCGCCCAATCGACCCGTCAAACGGAAGGTCTCCGATGTCGTCCAAACCCACTTGTCATCTTATCCGTCCTGAAAGCACTTATGAAGGCAAGCAGGGACTGACCTATTTCGCCGGCATCGCCACTGAGACCGTCGGCTCTTCCGGCATCTGCATGCACATTCTCACCATGCCGCCCGGCGCCCGCGCCAGGGCGCACATGCATGAAAGCCATGAAACGGCGATCTACGTGCTCTCCGGCGAGGTCCATACCTGGTATGGCGACCGGCTCGAACAGCATATTGTGGTCAAGGCAGGCGACCTCTTCTACATCCCGGCCGGTGTCCCGCATCTGCCCGCCAATCTGAGCGACAGCCCCTCTTCGGCGGTCATCGCCCGCACCGATCCCAACGAACAGGAAAGCGTTGTCCTGCTGCCGGAACTGGATGCGCTGGTCGCCTGAGGCGAAAACCAAGCAGCTCAAACCCCGGTCGCCGGAATGCCTGTGCGTTCCACCTTGCGCGGCGCGGAAATCTCCTTCCACGTCGACAGCGCCCGGTTGACCGCGGCATTCGGCTCGCGGCCGACGAATTCGCCATGGCCGGGCTTTGCCTTCACCTCGGCTTCCTGGATCGCCAGTTCGCCGCGCGAGAAGACGAAGCGCGGCAGGCCGGTCACCTCAAAGCCTTCGAAGACATTATAGTCGATCACCGATTGCTGCTTCTTGGCCGTGATCTTCTTCTTGCGTTTCGGGTCCCAGACGACGATGTCGGCATCCGCGCCTTCGACGATGGCGCCCTTCTTCGGATACATGTTGAGGATCTTGGCGATGTTGGTCGAGGTCACCGCGACGAATTCGTTCATCGTCAGCCGGCCGGTGTTGACGCCTTTCGTCCATAGCACCGACAAGCGGTCCTCGAGCCCGCCAGTGCCGTTCGGGATTTTCGTGAAATCGCCGACGCCGTTGCGCTTTTGGCTAGTGGTGAAGGCGCAATGGTCGGTCGCCACCACTTGCAGCGATCCGGCCTGCAGGCCGGCCCACAGCGAATCCTGATGCAATTTGTTGCGGAAGGGCGGGCTCATGACGCGGCGCGCCGCATGGTCCCAGTCCTTGTCGAAATATTCGCTCTCGTCGAGCGTCAGGTGCTGGATCAGCGGCTCGCCGAACACGCGCATGCCCTTTTGCCGCGCGCGACGAATGGCTTCGTGGCTCTGCTCGCAGGAGACATGCACGACATAGAGCGGCACGCCGGCCATGTCGGCGATCATGATGGCGCGGTTGGTCGCCTCGCCTTCCACTTCCGGCGGTCGCGAATAGGCGTGTCCTTCGGGGCCGTTGTTGCCGGCGGCCAGAAGCTTTTGCGACAGGGCGGCCACCACGTCGCCATTCTCGGCATGGACCAGCGGCAGTGCGCCGAGATCGGCGCAGCGCTGGAACGACGCATACATTTCGTCGTCGTCGACCATCAGCGCGCCCTTGTAGGCCATGAAGTGCTTGAACGAGGTGATGCCCTTGTCGACTACGGTCGCCATCTCGTCGAACACCTGCTTGCCCCACCAGGTGATCGCCATGTGGAAGGAATAGTCGCAGGACGCCTTCGAGGTCTTGTTGTCCCACATCTGCAGGGCTTCGAGCAGCGACTGCTGCGGCGACGGCAGGCAGAAATCGACCACCATCGTCGTGCCGCCGGAGAGTGCCGCGCGCGTGCCGCTCTCGAAATCATCGGCCGAATAGGTGCCCATGAACGGCATTTCGAGATGGGTATGCGGGTCGATCCCGCCCGGCATCACATAGCAGCCGGTGGCGTCGAACTCATGGTCACCGTGAAGGTTCGAGCCGATGGCGACGATCTTGCCGTGCTGCATGAGCAAATCGGCCTTCCATGTGCGGTCGGCGGTGACGATCGTGCCGTTTCGGATGACTTTGGTCATTTTTCTGTTCCCTTGTGCTGTCGCGCTTCTTGTGAGCGTCTTGCTTGATCGGGCCGGTTCAGGATCGAGAACCTGAACGGCCTCTACATGACTCCAACTTCCCGCAATATCTCCTCGACGCAACCATCGAAGGAATTCGCCAGGTCTCCCGTCGAAAACCGCAACACACGATAGCCCTGTCGCCCAAACCATGCATCGCGTATTCGATCCTTCTCCATTTGCTCAGGCGTGAAGTGATGCTCTCCGTCCACTTCGATGACGAGGTTCTTCTCATGCAGAACGAAGTCCGCGACGTAAGGTCCGATCGGCGCCTGCTTTCTGGCATGCAGGCCGTAAAGGCGACGGAACTCTTTCAATTCAGACCAGAGCTTGCGTTCGCCATCCGTCATGTTTCGGCGCAACAACCTTGCGCGCTTGATGGCTGCTGGATCGATCGCGCTCGGTGCCAAGACGAGTACCCCCACCCTCAATCTCTTCCCGCAAAGGCAGAGAAATCGCATATGAATTCTTTGCGAAGAGGGACCCCCACCCTAACCCTCCCCACGAGGGGGAGGGAATGCTGCCGCGCAAACAGACTTACGACCTTGGCGCTCGAAACGTTGGTAATTTGCCGCAGATCGGCGCTGACAGGAGTTCCCTCCCCCTTGTGGGGAGGGTTAGGGTGGGGGTCCCTCTTCGCAAGAATCCATCTGGTCCAGCCCAAACCTCTCACCCCACGATCCCCGCCGTCTCCACCACCGCATGGAACAGCACGTCGGCGCCGGCTGCTGCCCATTCCTTGGTGATTTCCTCGGCCTCGTTGTGGCTCAACCCATCGACGCAGGGACACATCACCATCGCCGTCGGCGCGACGCGGTTGATCCAGCAGGCGTCGTGGCCGGCGCCGGAGACGATGTTGCGGTGCGTGTAGCCCAGGCGCTCCGCCGCATCCCGCACAGCCTTGACGCAGCCCGCGTCGAAAGTAACCGGATCGAAATGGCCGACCTGCTCGATCTTGTATTTGATGTCGAGCGCATCGCAGATCGTGTCGATGCCTTCACGGATACGACCGTCCATCGCGTCCAGCACTTCCTTTTCCGGCGAGCGGATGTCGATGGTGAAGACGGTGCGGCCGGCGATGATGTTGCGCGAGTTGGGATAGACCTCCATATGGCCGACCGCGCCGACGGCGTCCGGCTGGTAGTCCATGGCGATCTCGTGCACCAGTTCGATCACACGCGCCATGCCGAGCCCGGCATTGCGGCGCTTGGGCATCGGCGTCGAGCCGGTATGGGCTTCCTTGCCGGTCAGCGTCACCTGCAGCCATTTCAGCCCCTGGCCGTGGGTGACGACGCCGATGTCGATGCCCTCGTCCTCGAGGATCGGCCCCTGTTCGATGTGCAGTTCGAAGAAGGCGTGGATCTTGCGCTCGCCAACCTTCTCAGTGCCTTTCCAGCCGATGCGTTCCAGCTCCTCGCCGAACTTCTTGCCGTTCTTGTCGACATGCTCATAGACGTCGGCCTGGTCGAGCACGCCGGCGAAGACGCCTGAGGCCATCATGGCGGGGGCGAAGCGCGCGCCCTCCTCGTTGGTCCAGTTGGTGACGACGATCGGATGCCTGGTCTTGATGCCGAGATCGTTGAGCGAGCGCACCACCTCCAGCCCGCCGAGCACGCCGAGCACGCCGTCATATTTGCCGCCGGTGGGCTGGGTGTCGAGGTGGCTGCCGACATAGACCGGCGGCAGGTCGGGGTCGGTGCCCTCGCGGCGGGCAAACATGGTGCCCATCTCGTCAAGGCCCATTTCGAGCCCGGCCGCCGCGCACCAGCGCTTGAACAAATGCCGGCCCTCGCCGTCCTCGTCGGTCACGGTCTGGCGATTGTTGCCGCCGGCAATGCCGGGGCCAATCTTCGCCATCTCCATTATCGAATCCCACAAACGGTCTGAATTCACTCGCAGATTCTCGCCGGGGGCAGCCATTCAAAACCTCATCGTTTGCGCGGCGTCCCCCTCCCCCTCGAGGGGAGGGTGGCCGCGAAGCGGTCGGGTGGGGTCGCCGAACATGCGCGCGACCTTCTCCTTGACCACCTGCGCGACATGCCAGGCGCTGTTTATGACATCAGGCTCATCGACGCGAAAGATATCGAACCCGAGCGATCGCAGATAGGCATCGCGGACGGCGTCGTGCCGTTTGCCCCTCTCCTGTTCGTGCAAATCGCCATCCACTTCCACCACCAGCTTTACAGCAAGGCAAGCGAAGTCGACGATATAAGGTCCGATCGGGCACTGGCGGCGGAACTTGATGCCGGCCGATTTCAGCTCGCGCAGCTCATACCACAGCAAGGATTCTCCCTTGGTCGCATGAACTCGAAGCGCGCGCGCCTTTTGGCGCATTTCGAAGCTCACGCCGGTACGGGGCATTAGAAGCAACCTCGCAACGAGAGATCAGGTCGGCGCGCGGCACCACCGACCCCACCCGACCGCTTCGCGGCCACCCTCCCCTCGAGGGGGAGGGAAAGCTGCGGCCAGGTCTTCAATCTATCGACCTCAGCACATCACGCACGTGGTCGATCAATTCGTTGATCTGGCCCTTGGTTATGATCAGCGGCGGCGATAGCGCGATGATGTCGCCGGTGGTGCGGATCAGCGCGCCGCGCTCGAACGCCTTGACGAAGGCCGAGAAGGCCCTTTTGGTCGGCTGCCCGGCGATCGGCGCCAGCTCGATCGCGCCGATCAGGCCGATGTTTCTGATATCGATGACGTTGGGCTCGCCCTTCAGCGAATGCAGCGCGTCTTCCCAATAGGGCGCCAGCTCCTCGCCGCGGGTCAGCAGCCCCTCTTCCTTGTAGGTGTCGAGCGTACCGAGCGCCGCCGCGCAGGCGATCGGATTGCCCGAATAGGTGTAGCCGTGGAAGAACTCGATCATGTGCTCGGGGCCGGTCATGAAGGCGTCGTGGATCTCCTTCTTGACGAACACCGCGCCCATCGGGATGACGCCGTTGGAGACGCCCTTGGCCGTCGTCATGATGTCGGGCGTGACGCCGAAATAATCGGCGGCGAACGGCGTGCCGAGCCGGCCGAAACCGGTGATGACCTCATCGAAGATCAGAAGAATGCCGTGCTTGGTGCAGATCTCGCGCAGCTTCTGCAAATAACCCTTCGGCGGCAGGATGACACCGGTCGAACCGGCGACCGGCTCGACGATGACGGCCGCAATGGTCGAGGCGTCATGCAGGGTAACGATACGCTCCAGCTCGTTGGCCAGTTCCGCGCCATGCTCCGGCACGCCCTTGGAGAAGGCATTCTTCTCCGGCAGATGCGTGTGCGGCATATGGTCGACACCGCCGAGCAACGTGCCGAACATCTTGCGGTTGCTGACGATGCCGCCGACCGAAATGCCGCCGAAATTGACGCCGTGATAGCCGCGCTCGCGGCCGATCAGGCGGGTGCGCGAACCCTCGCCTTTGACGCGGTGATAGGCGATCGCCATCTTCAGCGCGGTGTCGACCGATTCCGAACCGGAATTGGTGAAGAACACGTGGTCCATGCCTTTCGGCGCGATGTCGACCAGGCGGTTGGCCAGTTCGAACACGATCGGGTGGCCCATCTGGAAGGCCGGCGCATAGTCGAGCTCGGCCGCCTGGTGCTGGATCGCCTCGGTGATTTTCGGGCGGCAATGGCCGGCATTGACGCACCACAGCCCAGCAGTGCCGTCGAGAACCTTGCGGCCGTCGCTGGTCGTGTAGTGCATGTCCTTGGCGGACACGAACATGCGCGGCGCCTGCTTGAACTGCCGGTTTGCCGTGAACGGCATCCAGAATGCGCTGAGATCGTTCGGCGTGACTTTCAGCCGGTTGGACATGACCAAGACTTCCCCTTGTAACCTGTTTCGGTGCGGCTAACGCTTGGTCTTCCCGACATTTGGTCTTCGCTGCGTTTTCGTGCTACGCAAATTTTGACCGATTGGACAAACGTTAGCACCGCCGTGTCGGCGGTCAAGGGACTACTAGCGGAAATGCGGCATCGGAAGCGCGCTCCACAGGCCGGGGAAAAACTGGTCCAGAGAATTGGTCCAGATGGGCCTCAGCGCGGCGGCGCGCAAGGGTGACGGACGCCATGGAAGGCTCAGCTCCTCGCCGCACCCGCATCCAGCAGGAAAAGCGCGAACTCATCCTGGAAGCCGCGCTCGAAGTCTTCTCCACCAACGGGTTTCGCGGCTCCACCATCGACCAGATCGCCGAAGCCGCCGGCATGTCGAAGCCGAACCTGCTCTACTATTTCCGCCGCAAGGAAGACATCCACGAAACGCTGATGGAGCGACTGCTTGCGACCTGGCTGGCGCCGCTGCGCGAGCTCGACGACATCGGCGATCCCATGACCGAATTGCGCAGCTACATCAGGCGCAAGCTCGAAATGGCGCGGGATTTCCCCAGGGAAAGCCGGCTGTTCGCCAACGAGATCCTGCAGGGCGCGCCGCGCATCATGCCGCTGCTGGAAGGCGAGTTGAAGACGCTGGTCGACGAGAAGGCCACAGTCATCAAGGGCTGGATGCGGGCCGGCAAGATCGCCCGCACCGACCCCTGGCACCTGATCTTCTCGATCTGGGCAACGACCCAGCACTATGCCGATTTCGACGTCCAGGTTCGCGCCGTGCTCGGCGCCGACCGCGGCGGCGACGGCCGCTTCGAGGATGCCGCGAGGTTCCTCGAGCAACTGTTCATCGACGGGCTGAAGCCGAAAAACTAGCGGCAGTGGAGACTGGCCGAAGCACTCGTCGCTTCGTCATCCTGGGGCGTAGCAAGGAGCGAAGCGACGCGCGCAGACCCCGGGATCCATGCCGTGACCTCAGAGCGCTGCTGGGGTACAGAATTCTGCTCCGCTGCATTCCTCGGTTGAGGTCACGGCATGGATCCCAGGGTCTCCGCAACGCCGCTTCGCGGCTGCTACGCCTGGGATGACGAAGCTGAGGGGCTGCGGCCAACCAACGTTACGCGCTACGCAGCTCTTGCGGCATCGCATCGAGCAAATGCTGCGCAACATTGCCGACAAAGCCGTTGATGCGGGACGCGCGATCCAGACCTTGATGGTCCCGGAAATTGTGGAACATCGGCGTGGCAACGATCAGGAACAGCACGAGTGCCGCACAAGCGGTTGCGGTCCAGAACCCGGCTATCACCATTGCCCCGGCAACGACCTGCAGGACGATGCCGAGCCATAGCATGAGCCGTGCCTGCGGCACGCAGCGCATGGCCATGAGTTGGGTCAGAAAGGCTGCGTTCTGGATGTTGCGCACGCCGGCGAAAACAAAGGCGCCGCCGAGCAGCAGGCGGCCGAGAAACATCAAGGCCGAAGCCGTGTCCTCAATCATGGAAGCCTCCCTTCCAAAACGATTGGAGCGCGGCCTTGTCGGCGGCGCTCCAGTACACTGTCGGTCGATCAGGCGGCCTTGGCCGACGGCATCGGATGAAGGGCGTGGAACGGGACGCAAAGCCGGTTCCAGGTATTGATCATGCCGATCGCCACCGACAGCTTGACCAGTTCCTCTTCCGAGAAATGCTCCAGCGTCCTTGCATAGAGTTCGTCCGAAACACCGTGGTCGGCGATCTTCGTCACCGCTTCGGTCCAGGCGAAGGCCGCGCGTTCGCGCTCGGAAAACAGCGGCGATTCCTTCCAGGCAGAGACCAGATAGAGCCGCTGCTCGGTCTCGCCGTCGCGCCCAGCCTCGCGGCTGTGCATCTCGACGCAATAGGAGCAGCCATTGATCTGCGATGCCCTGAGCTTGATCAGATGCAGCAGGCTCACCTCGAGCCCACATTCGTCGACCGCCTTGTTGAGCGCCGACACCCCCTTCATGATCTCCAGCGCCTTGGCGAAAAATTGCAGCCTCTGTTTCATCGTCTTTCCTTTCACATACTCATGCTTGCTTGGTTGAACTGGATTTCTGCCGCCGTTGGTGGCGTGCAACGAAGGCGCAGCTCGCGGCAAACGATCTGGGATCGCCTTCTTCAGCGTAATTCGCCACGATGTCGGACAGCCTGGTTTCGGCAAGCGCTGCCCGATAGGCGCGCTCGGCCTTCAGCATCGCGGCATTGATGCCGCAGCGCTTGACATAGGCCGAGGCATCGATCCTGAGCGGGCCGTTGCGGCGAATTTCGCTGCAGCGAAATGCCGGTTCGCGCCCTTCGATGGCCAGCACGATGTCGAGGAGCGTGATGCGTTCCGCCGCCCGCGCCAGCCTGTAGCCACCCGCCGGACCCGGCACCGATTCCAGGATGCGCGCTGCTGTCAGCATGTTGAGATGTTTCAGCAGATAGCTCGGCGACAGGCCGAAAGCCTCGGCCAGCGCCGCGCCGGGCATGGTGCTGTTGCCATCGACGCTCGCCAGCGTGGCCGCGCAGTGGATGGCCGCTTCAACGCCCTCGCCCAGCCTCATGATGCCGATCTCCTATTCATGGATATTTTTTATCGTGGATAGATTTTATCTGCAATAGGAAAGTGGAGTATCTCCACATGTTCGCGATGGCCACGCGAGTGAGGTTTCCGAGGCGCAAAGGTCCAGTGGTTTTCGGCACGCTGCGCAGGAGTTCCTCGCCCCCGCAAGCGGGGGAGAGGTGGCCCGGCGAAGCCGGGACGGAGAGGGGGGACGACCTTCGCGAAGTCAGAAGCGCAGGGGAAAGGCACGAGCAAGATAAAAGGCCATCAGGACTTTGGGCAGTTCCCAGTCGTCCCGAAGGCCCCTCTCCGTCCCGGCTTCGCCGGGCCACCTCTCCCCACTTCGTACCCACTTCGTGGGGCGAGGAACCCAAATTCTGCGAAGGCAGCCTACTCCGCCGCCACCTTGGCCATCGGGTTGTTCGGATGCGTCGTCCAGTTGGCGTAGACCGGCGATACCGGCTTGCCGGTGCGCTGGTCCATCACGCCCACCGCCAGCGGCTCCATGGTGATGCAGTTCTCCACCGGGCAGACATTGACGCAGAGATTGCAGCCGACGCATTCGGCCTCGATCACCTCGAAATGCCTGACGCCGTCGACCATGTTGGTGATCGCCTGGTGAGACGTGTCCTCGCAGGCGATGTGGCAGCGGCCGCATTTGATGCAGGCCTCCTGGTCGATATGCGCCTTGGCGATGTAGTTGAGGTTGAGATACTGCCAGTCGGTGACATTGGGCGTGGCGCGGCCGATGATGTCGTCGAGCGAGGCATGGCCCTTCTCGTCCATCCAGTTTTCCAGGCCGGCAATCATCTCCTGCACGATCTTGAAGCCATAGGTCATCGCCGCCGTGCACACCTGCACATTGCCGGCGCCGAGCGCCATGAATTCGGCGGCGTCCCGCCATGTCGTGATGCCGCCGATGCCGGAGATCGGCAGGCCATGCGTTTCCGGATCGCGGGCGATCTCGGCCACCATGTTCATGGCGATCGGCTTCACCGCCGGACCGCAATAGCCGCCATGCGAACCCTTGCCGTCGATCGTCGGCTCTGGTGCGAAACTGTCGAGATTGACGCCGGTAATCGAATTGATGGTGTTGATCAGCGACACCGCATCGGTGCCGCCGGCAAGGGCCGCACGCGCCGGCTTGCGCACATCGGTGATGTTGGGCGTCAGCTTGGTAATGACAGGCATGCGGGTGTTGGCCTTGCACCAGCGCACCACCATTTCGATGTATTCCGGCACCTGGCCGACGGCGGCACCCATGCCGCGTTCCGACATGCCGTGCGGGCAGCCGAAATTGAGCTCGATGCCGTCAGCCTCGGTCTCCTCGACCACCGGCAGGATCGCCTTCCACGCGTGCTCCTCGCACGGCACCATCAGCGAGACGACGATGGCGCGGTCGGGCCAATCCTTCTTGACCTGCTTGATCTCGCGCAGATTGACCTGCAGGGCGCGGTCGGTGATCAGCTCGATGTTGTTGAGGCCGAGCAGGCGGCGGTCGGCACCCCAGATCGCGCCGTAACGCGGACCGTTGACGTTGACCACCGGCGGCCCTTCTTCGCCGAGCGTCTTCCACACCACGCCACCCCACCCTGCCCTAAAGGCGCGGATGACATTATAGGCCTTGTCGGTCGGCGGCGCCGAGGCCAGCCAGAACGGATTGGGCGATTTGATGCCGACGAAATTATTTCTGATGTCTGCCATGCTCATGCCCTCCCGTTCGAGGTCAGTGCCCGGTGGATCGATTCCGCCGCATCGCGGCCTTGCGCCACGGCCGAGACGGTCAGGTCGTCGCCGCCAAAGATGCAGTCGCCGCCAGCCCAGACGTTGGCCAGCGAGGTGCGCCCATCGGCATCGACCTTGATGCGGCCGGCTTCCAGCGCGAACGAGGCCCCGCTGCCGTTGAGCGCCGAGGGAATAAAGCTCTGGCCGATCGCCTTGAACACCTGATCGGCGGTAAGCGTCAACCGCTCGCCTGTGCCGACGAGTTTCTCGCCCTTCATCGCCGTGTATTCGAGTTCGATGGCACTCACCTTGCCGCCTTCAGCGATGACGCGCTTCGGCTGCAGCCAGTGACGGATGGTGACACCGTTGGCGGCCGCCAGATCCTGTTCGAACGCAGAGGCATTCATGTGCTCCTGGCCGCGCCGGTAGCAGATCGTCACCTCCTCGGCGCCGAGCAGCTTCGACTGCACCGCCGCGTCGATCGCCGTCATGCCGCCGCCGATGACGACGACGCGCCGGCCGACCGGCAGACTGGCAAGATCGCTGGCCTGGCGAAGCTCCGCGATGAACTCCACTGCATTGGTGACGCCTTGCGCCTCCTCGCCATCGGCGCGCAACGCATTGACGCCGCCAAGCCCCATGCCGAGAAACACCGCATCGTAATTCCTGATCAGGTCCGACAGCTGGTAGTCGCGGCCGAGCGCCTTGCCGTTCTGGATGTCGATGCCACCGATCGAGGTGACATAGTCGACCTCGGCCTGGGCGAAATTATCGATGCTCTTGTAGGCGGCGATGCCGTATTCATTGAGGCCGCCGGCTTTAGGACGGGCTTCCAGAATGGTCACGTCGTGACCATGGCGGGCAAGCCGATGCGCGGCGGCAAGCCCCGCCGGCCCGGCGCCGACCACGGCGACCGTCTTGCCGGTCGAGGCGGCGCGCGGATAGAATTGCTTGTTCTGCGCCATGGCGACATCGGTGGCGTAGCGCTGCAGCCGGCCGATCTGCACCGGCTTGCCTTCCGCCACTTCGCGCACGCAGACCTCTTCGCACAGCGTCTCGGTCGGGCAGACGCGGGCGCACATCCCGCCCAAAATATTCTGGTCGAAAATCGTCTTGGCCGAGCCGATCGGATTGCCGGTGGCAATCTGGCGGATGAACAGCGGGATATCGATCGAGGTCGGGCATGCATTCATGCACGGCGCGTCGTAGCAGAAATAGCAGCGGTCGGATTCGACCAGCGCCTCATGATGATCGAGCGGCGGATGCAGGTCGGAAAAATTATCCGCATATTGTTCGGGCGAAAGCCGGCCGCCGGCAATGCCCTGCTTGAAATGACCAGTCGCCATTCCTCTTCCCCTTGTTTTCGTTTTGGGGAAGGCTAGCACGTTTTATTTTTTTATCAATTGGTCAATTTTCAACGCAAGCCACTGAAAAGCCTCGATAAAAACATGATATTTTTACTCATGTTATTGAGTTCGGCATGCCGGCCTCAGGGGTGCTGCCATGGATCGACCGGATCTCGTTTGCGACCAAGTCCTGCAGCCGCCACAGATTGCGGTCGCGAATGCCGAACGCTTCGAGGTGACTGACCGTGTTGTAGAGATATTCCGCACCCGATCCGACATGCCCGCACGCCCTGGCCAGCACCTGAGCCACACTCTCCAGCGGCTGCCTGAGCGAGGTGCCTCTGCCGGTCACGCCGACCCAGAAGCCCAACGCCCGCAGCGACCCTTGAGCAGTGCGCACAGGAAGCCATCTGACCGTGGCGACACTCTCGTGATCATCGATTTCGCGCCGCAACAGTGTTTCGATCTGGGCCGGCTTTTCGCCTTCGGGCAATCGGTAGATCACGCCATTACACCGCCCGCCCCGCTCCAGCGCCATCATCAGGCCCGGCTGTGCGACACTGCCGCGCCAGCGCGCAATGTCGAGACAGAAGGAGCGGTGCCAGCCGAAAGCGGTGGCGCGCTGCTGTTCGACGGATTCGAAGGCCGGCTTCCAGATCAGCGAGCCATAGGCAAACACCCACAGCGAACCTTCGTCGGCCTCGCCCGACAGCCGCAGGGCAAGCGTCCGGAAATCCTCGTCGGTCAGTTGCGTCCAGCTGCCATCGGGACCGGGATCTGCCTCCTCCCGATGACACAATGCGACAAGCTCCGGCGTGAGCGACATCAAGCGCATGGATCGACCCCCGTTGAAGGTAAACAAAGTCGAAAACCGCGACACGCGCAAGATTGCGAACGAGGGGCACCTTGCCGCCATCGATTTCTGGTCCAGTTGTCGGATTTCCGTCGCCAAGATCGTCCTAGGATGGATCGAACCGCAATCCACAACTGGAAACCGCCCACGACTGGAAACATAAGGAGCACGACAATGCCGGAGTCCCCCATGCCCTTCTTCTGGTACGAGCTGATGACCACCGACCTCGACGCCGCCGAGGCCTTCTATACGGCTGTGGTCGGCTGGACAGCCCAGCCCTTCGACGCCGGACCAGGCATGCCGCGCTACATCGTCATGAATGTCGGCGAGCGCGGCGTCGCCGGGCTGATGACGCTGCCTGAGGACGCCGCCAAGATGGGCATGCCGCCGGCCTGGCTCGGCTATATCCACACCAGGGATGTCGACGCCTCGACGCAATCGTTGAAGAAGGCCGGCGGCACGGTTCACCGCGAACCCGACGACATTCCGAGCGTCGGGCGCTTCGCCGTCGTCGCCGATCCGCAAGGTTCGACCTTCATGTTGATGCAGCCGACCGGCCCCGATCAGCCAACTGTGCCGGCCACCACGCCAGGCCATATTGGCTGGCATGAACTCTATACATCGGACTGGAAGGCAGCGTTCGATTTCTACGCCGGGCAGTTCGGCTGGGAGAAGGGCGATGCGATGGACATGGGGCCGATGGGCATCTACCAGACCTTTTCCGCCGGCCCCGAATCCGGCGGCGGCATGATGAACAAGCCGGAGCAGATTCCAGTGCCGGTCTGGATGTTCTACTTCAACGTCCCGGCCATCGATGCGGCCGCCAAGCGCGTCACCGATAATGGCGGCAAGGTTCTGATGGGTCCGATGGAGGTGCCGACCGGCCAATGGATTGTGCAATGCCAGGACCCGCAAGGCGCGCATTTCGCGTTGCTTGCGCCTGGGCGGTAACTGGCGGGCATCGCGTTAAGGCGCAAAGTTTGCGATCCTTCGCGCCCCTCTGTCCTACCGGACAGAGGGGGCGCTGTCACTCCGACCTCACGCTCCTTGAGAGTCATTCCGGCGCCAGCACAGCAATCTTGAGGGTCTCTTTCTTGGCGCCGCTGAGCTGGATGGTCGCCGGGCCGGCGGCCAGCTTGAAGCGCACGCTCTTGCGGATCCCCGGACAGGTCTTCATACCGCTGAAAGCCGCCAACTTTACGGCTTTGCCGTCCTGAACGACATCGATCCAGGCCTCATCGGACAGGCTGATCTGGAGCTCTCCCTCCAGGGGCACGGCCACGCTTGCCGTCGCGCCGAATGTACCGGCTGCCGGCGCGCGTTCCGGCGGAACGGTGAAGCTGATCGTGTCGACCGGCGCCAACGCCACATCCGCAGCCTCGCCGACCGAAAGGTCAGTGCCGGACTGCGCGACGGGCGCCGCCGCAAACAGGGCCTCCTCGCGCGTCACCGGCCATTTGAAAGCAGCACAGCCGGCGTCGTCGGCCATGGTGACGCTGGTGCCTGCGAGGATGGCGAATAGGCTAACGACGACTTTTCTCATGGCAAACGGAACCCACATGGTTTGGAGTGTCTGGATATCAATACAACCATAGCGATTTTTATACAACCCTAGCGAGAAAAATATTAAAGAACGAGGAGCATTTCCAATCACCGATTGTTGATGGCAGGCCATGCGAAGTGAATGGTCCCTTGCCGGGCGATAATCTATGGCCGGTTCGGGGGTAAAATGGAGTTTTGGATGAAGCTTTTTTACGGTCTTGCCAGATATCAGCCGCAGGCTCTGGCCGCATTACGCATCATGACGGCGCTGCAATTCATCGAACATGGCACGCAAAAACTGTTCAATTTTCCCGTCAGCGACCATGCCGGTGCCCTGAGCGGGCTGACGCTGACCGCGGGCATCCTCGAATTCGCCGGCGGCATTCTCCTGGCGCTTGGGCTCTTCACCAGGCCGGTGGCCTTCCTCCTGGCCGGCGAGATGGCGATCGCCTATTTCATGGCGCACATGCCGCGCGACTTCTTCCCCATCAACAATGGCGGCGATTTGGCAATCTCGTTCTGCTTCATCTTCCTCTATCTGGCGGTTGCCGGTCCCGGCGCCCTCGCCCTGGACAACCGCCGCAACGCTTGAGGCGTCAACAGGCAACGCACCTTCATCCGCGCATCCGCTCGAAATTGGCGTCGAACAGCGGCGTGGCCTGCATGCGCGCGGCATGACGTTTTCCCAGGAGCTCGATCTCGAAACCGTCGGTCTCCTCGGCGATCTCCTTCGGCACATAGCCCATGGCGACGGATTTCTTCGAATGATGCGCATAGCCGCCTGACGTGACCCAGCCGCGCACGGCGCCGTCATGCCAGATCGGCTCGTCACCGATGACATCGGCATCAGCGGCATCGACGACAAAGGCGCGCAGCCTGAGCTTGCCGCCCTGCTTGCGCTCGGCAAGCGCGCCGGCCTTGCCGATGAAGTCGGCGTCCTTGCCATAGGCGACGAAACGGTCGAGCCCAGCCTCCAGCGGCCCGTAGATCGGACGGTATTCGCGCGCCCAGGAGCCGTAGTTCTTTTCCAGCCGCAACGCGTTGAGCGCGCGCGAGCCGAACAGGCCGATCGAAAATTCCTCGCCGGCCGCCATCAGGGCCTGGAACGCGGCGCGCTGATATTCCGCCGCCACCCACATCTCGTAACCGAGATCGCCGGTGTAGCTGACGCGCCCGACCAGGCACGGCGCCATGCCGATATCCATCCTGGCGATGGCCATGAATGGAAACGCCGCATTGGAGACATCCGCCCGCGTGACCTTTGCCAGGAGTTCCCGGGCTTTCGGTCCAGCGATCGACAGCCCTGTCAGTTTCGGCCCGAGCGCCTCGATACGGACCGAGCCGTCGTCGGGCAGATGCGCCTCGAACCAGCGCATATGGTATTGCTCGGCGACGCCGGAGCCGGCGAGGAACCAGCCTTCTCCGTTGGAATTGAGGCCGCCGAGATTGGCGAGCGTGAAGTCGCCGATGAGCCTGCCATCGTCCTTCAGCATCGGCGCCAGCGTCATGCGGCCCGGCTTCGGCAATTTGCAGGCAAGCAGACGGTCGAGCCATGCGGCGGCCCCCTCGCCCGTCACCTTGTATTTGGCGAAGCTCGAAATCTCCGCCAGGCCGACGCCTGAGCGAACCGTCTTCACTTCCCTTGCGACATGCGTGAAATCGCTCGAGCGCCGCCACGAGAACTCGTCCCTGACGCCCTCCGGCGCGTACCACAGCGGCACTTCCAGCCCATAGGCCACGCCCCACTGCGCGCCCTTGGCCGACAACAAATCGTAGACCGGCGTCGTCTTGAGCGGCCGCCCGGCAGGCAGCTCCTCGTTGGGGAAGCGGATCGAAAACCGCCGCGAATAATTCTCGCGCACCTTGGCGTTGGTATAGGCCATCGTCGCCCAGTCGCCATAGCGCGAGACGTCCATGGCCCAGATGTCGGCGCCGGGATCGCCCTCGATCATCCAGTTCGACAAAGCGAGACCAACGCCGCCGCCTTGCGAAAAGCCGGCCATGACGCCGCACGCGACCCAGAAGCCCGGCAGGCCGCGCACCGGCCCGACCAGCGGATTGCCGTCGGGCGCGAAGGTGAAGGGTCCGTTGATGATCTGCTTGATGCCGGTGTTCTGGAAAGCCGGGAAGTGCCGGAAGCCGACTTCCAGCGACGGCGCGATGCGGTCGATATCCGGCTCCAGCAATTCATGGCCGAAATTCCATGGCGTCTGGAACTCGGACCATGGCTTGTTGGCCTTCTCGTAGGTGCCCATCAGCATGCCGCCGCGCTCCTGGCGCAAATAGAGCTCACCGTCGAAATCGACCGCGTGGATGATCTCCGTGCCGGTCTTTTGGTTCCAGGCGGCGACCTCCGGCATATCCTCGGTGATCAGGTACATGTGCTCCATGGCCAGCACCGGCAGTTCCAGCCCGACCATGCGGCCGACCTCGCGCGCCCACAGGCCGCCGGCGTTGACGACATGCTCGGCCACCACCTCGCCCTTGTTGGTGATGACGCGCCACAACCCGTCGGCGCGCCGCACGATGTCCTCGACCTTGGTGAAACGCTCGACCTCAGCACCGAGCTTGCGTGCGGCCTTGGCATAGGCATGGGTGACGCCCGATGGATCGAGATGGCCGTCCTCCTTGTTGCGCACCGCGCCGACGAACTGCTTGGGGTCGATGAGCGGCATCAATTCGGCCGCCTCATCAGGCGAAATTTCCTCGAGGTCGATGCCGAGATAGCGGCCCTTGGCGACGACGCCGCGCAGCCAGTCGAGCCGTGCTTCGGTCGCGGCCAAAAGCACGCCGCCGGTCAGATGCACGCCGGTCGCCTGGCCGGACAGTTCCTCGATCTCCTTGTAGAGCGAGATCGTGTATTTCTGCAGCTTGGCGACGTTGGGATCGCCATTGATCGTATGCATGCCACCGGCGGCGTGCCAGGTCGATCCGGAAGTCAGCTCATCGCGCTCCAATAGAACGACATCGGTCCAGCCATGGCGGGCGAGATGGAACAGCACGGAGCATCCGACGACACCGCCACCAATGACCACGACCTTTGCATGCGATTTCATGGGTTTTTCTCGTTATTTCAGTGAGTTGGATGGTTGAGTGGATTCAAGATGGGAGGAATTGGCAAGAGCAGCATCACGGCTCGCCCTGCCCGATCGCTTCCTTGCGCTCGGCAACATACGCTTCCAGGGCTTCGCGCACGGCAATATCCGTCACCGGCTCGACATAGTCTTCCAGCGCCTTCTTCCACAGTCGCGTCGCGCGCGCCGTGGCGTCGAGCCCGCCGGCCTCCTGCCAGGCTTCGTAGTTCTGCCAGTTGGACAGCATCGGCTGGTAGAAGGCGGTGGCGTAACGCTCCAGCGTGTGCGGCTCGCCGAAGAAATGGCCGCCGGTCGGCACCGCCCCCAGCGCCTCGACGGCAAGCTCGGCCTCATTGACCTCGATCGGGCGCAGGAACTCCATCATGTGCTGGATCATCTCGACATCGATGATGAACTTCTCGAACGACGCGGTCAGCCCACCCTCCTGCCAGCCGGCGGCGTGATAGACGAGATTGCCGTGGCCGAGCACTGCCCCCCACAACGCCATCAGCGTTTCATAGGCGCCTTGCGCGTCGGCGGCGTTGGAGGCCGAGCCCGGCGTCGTCCGGTAGGGCAGATTGTAGCGCCGCGCCAATTGCCCCGAGGCGATGTTGGCCTTAGTGTTTTCGGGCGTGCCGAAGGCCGGCGCACCCGACTTCATGTCGACATTGGAGGTGAAGGCGCCATACATGACCGGCGCGCCGGGACGCACGAGCTGCGTCAGCACCACGCCGAACAGCGCCTCGGCATTCTGCTGTGCCAAAGCGCCGGCAAGTGTCACCGGGCTCATCGCCCCCATCAGCGTGAATGGCGTCACCGCCACCGACTGGCCGAATTCGGCCATGGTCATCAATCCCTCGGCCATCATCTCGTCGAAGCGGCGCGGCGAGTTGACCGAAATGATGGTGGTAATGCCGGGATCGTCGCGCATCTGGTCCAGCGTCAGCCCGCGCGAGATCGCTATCATCTCGATGCCGTCAAGCGCCCTGCCCCGGCCGATGGCCGAGACGTGAAAGCTTTTGTCGGTCAGCATCAGATTGGCAAAATATGTATCGAGATGGCGCGAATTGGCCGGCAGTTCGACAGGTGCGCAGACCTGGTTGCCGAGCATGTGGATGCAGTTGAAATGCTGCGCCAGCCGGACGAGATCTGAATAGTCGCGCAAGTTTCCGGCACGGCGGCCGCGCTCCATGTCGTGCACATTGGGCGGCCCGGCAACCAAAGTGAAATTGATCGTGTTGCCGCCGAGATGGACGGTGTGGGCGGGATTGCGCGGCGTCAGCGTGTAGTTCGACCGAGTCGTCTTCAGCACTTCCTCGATCATGCCCCGGTCGATGCGGACATTCATCGACGCATGATCGACCTTGGCGCCCCCTTTCTCGAACAGCGAAAGCGCCCGCGGGCTCATCACCTCGATGCCGAAATTCTCCAGAATGTGCATCGACGCCTGATGGATCGCCTCGATCTGATCGGCCGAAAGCATCGCCATTGGCGGATAGGGATTGGTGACGCGGCGCAACGGCAGTTGCGGAATGGCGGCCGGTCCCCTGTTGCTGGTTCGCTCGGCGCCGCGCTTGCGTCTTGGTTCAGTCATGCGCGGCATCAAAGCGCCGTGGCTCAAACCAGGCTGTCAGAAATCCGCCGTCTGCGGGCGTGATTTTAGCCAAGGCGGCACGCAGGCAATTTCCGCCCGACAAAAGCGACAGGAAAGGTCGGAATATTCATCCTCGCTCGCCTGGGCCATGGCAGCGGATGAGCGATTAAGAAACGCAGCAAGATTCCTTTCATGTTTTCGGCCTATTCGTCGTCCAATGCGTAGGTCGAGTTTTAGTAAAATTGTAGCTGTCGCCGTGTTGCTGGCACTGTCGGCCTGCGCCACACCGCCAAGCCATATCAACGATGTCTGTGCCGTGTTCGACCAGAATGACGGCTGGTTCGGCAATTGGCAGGCGGCCGCCGAACGGGCCGAGCAGAAATACGGCATACCGGTCCCCGTGCTGATGGCGACGGTGCGCAAGGAATCCGGCTTCAAGAGCAACGCGAGGCCGCCGCGCACCAAACTGCTTGGTTTCATTCCGTGGAAACATGTCTCCAGCGCCACCGGCTTCTCGCAGGCGCTGGACGGCACATGGTCGCAATATCAGAGCGAGACCGGCAATTGGGCGGCGCGGCGGACAAAATTCGCCGATGCCGTCGATTTCGTCGGCTGGTATCATTCCAAGACCGCCGATACCTTCGGCGTTGCCCGCAACGACACCTACAACCTTTATTTGGCCTACTATCTCGGCTGGACAGCCTATGGCCGGGGCAACCGGAGCGATGCCGGCGTCCAGAACTATGCGCGGGCCACTGAAAAGATGGCTCGCGACTACGCTGACCAGTTAAGGCAGTGCGGCAACTGAATCTGCCGGAGCAGCTTTTTTGCAGCCAGGTGAAATCACTTGGCATTGTTGATCCAATGTTGAACTCGGATCGGGAACAGATTTCAGCGATTCACTCGGTCGGGATAATGTGAAGAACCGACTTTCCTCCCTTTACCGCCGCCGTAGACAATTTTCGATCGAAGGTTGCCAACTTACCGTCACGCGTCTTGGCAAGCGCCAGCAGATAACTATCTGTGACTTGCGCCGAGGTCAGGATCTTGCCCGCATCGATGTCGGCGGAGCCAACCAGACTGACGTCGTCCGGCCAGAACTGATGTCCGGCAAGTGTGTGCAATTTTTCGACGATCTGCGCAACGACTGCGGGCGAACCGGGAGAATTGGGGTATTTGGGATTACCCACGATCCTGATGACACCATTCTCCGTGATAGGGCTCGTGGCCCATGAGGAATGTCCGGTGTATTCGAACCATCGATGGGCATCGTCATGCGCAACATGACCGGGATCGATCAGCGCAATCAAAACATTGACGTCGAGCAGAAAGGTCACGGCAACTCGTCGCGAAGCGTATTGACCGTTTCGAGATCAACCATCGGGCTGCCGGGCCGGGATGAAAGCAATGGAATGCCGTTGCGCTCACCGCCAGCCTGAGGCCGACGCAGCGAACGGCGGACAAGGTCGGAAATGACCTCGCCAACGCTGCGATCCTGCTGCTGCGCCATGGCCTTGGCGGCAAGGAGTACATCGTCGTCGATCGCAAGTGTCGTTCTCACAATGCACCTCCTTTCTGCGCATCAGACATCACGCATCACATAGGGCTACAAACAGAAATACTCAAGGGGATGTGGCATGCCCTTCCTTGGCACATACGAGATATCGCGGCGCTTCGGAGGCAATGCGCCAACTGACCGCGCCGAGGATTTAGAGCCCCTGCCGCTCGTCAGTTCGGCTTCTTGCCGCCTGGACGCTTCGGCGGAGCACCAGCGAAGCCCGGACCACTGCCGTGCGGCGCGTCCTCCGGCACGCCCTCATGCGCGGCGTGCTCCTTGTCGAACTTGATCACCGGCTCCATTGTCGCCAGCACGTCGTCGGCAAGCCAGCACAGGCTCATATGGCCGTCGCCCAGGTTCTTCACCGGTGGAACCTTGGTCTCGCACAGATTGTCCGGCACCAGCTTCTTGTAGCCGCAGCGCGTCTGGAACGGACAGCCACTCGGCGGGTTCATCGCCGAGGGGATGTCGCCTTCCAGCACGATGTGTTTCTTCACCACGCTGGTGTCGGCGATCGGGATCGCCGAGAGCAGCGCCTCGGTGTAGGGATGATAGGGCGGCGCGAAGATCTGGTCTGTCGTGCCCTGCTCGACGATATAGCCGAGATACATGACGACGACGCGGTCGGCGATGTAGCGCACGACGGACAGATCGTGGCTGATGAACAGCATCGTCGTCTTGTTCTTGCGCTGGATGTCCATCAAGAGTTCGGTCACCGCCGCCTGCACCGACACGTCGAGTGCCGAGACCGGCTCGTCGGCCACCACCACCTTGGCGTCGCCGGCAAAGGCCCGCGCCACGCCGATGCGCTGTTTCTGGCCGCCTGAAAGCTGGCGCGGCTTGCGGGTCTCGAACGCCCTCGGCAGCTTCACCAGGTCGAGAAGTTCCAGCATGCGCTTGCGGCGGTCGGCGACGGAGTTGCCGACATTGAACTTTTCCAAGGTGCGGATGATCTGCGAGCCGACCGAGTGGCTGGGATTGAGGGTGTCGAACGGATTCTGGAACACCATCTGGATCGACGATACCGTCTCGACGCTGCGCTTCTCGACGCCGGTCGACTGGATCTCCTTGTTGCCCAGCGTCACGCTGCCGGAGCTTGCCGTCTCCAGCCCGAGCAGCACCTTGGCCAACGTCGACTTGCCGCAGCCGGACTCGCCGACGATGGCGACGGTTTCGGATTCGCGCGCCATGAACGAGATCGTCTCGTTGGCCTTGACGACGCGGCCTTCGCTCGAACCGAACACTTCGTTGCCGCCGACCTTGTAGTATTTCCTGAGGTCTTCGATCTTGAGCACCGGCGCGCCGGGCACGACACGCTCGTTGACCTTCTTGGCGCCGGGCGGCAGCGCCTCCCAATCGATTTCGTTGAAGCGCACGCAGCGCGAGAAATGACCCTCATGGCCTTCGACAGCGATCATCGGGATTTCGGCGGCATTGCAGACGCCTTCGACGAAATGGTGACAGCGCGGACCGAAATTGCAGCCCTTCGGCCGCTCGTGCGGCAGCGGCAATTGTCCCGGGATGGAGATCAGCGGCCGCGAATTCTTGTCGGCGCCGGGCAGCGGGATCGAGCGGAACAGGCCTTGCGTGTAGGGATGGCGCATCCGGTCGAACACGTCCTTGATCTTGCCGGTCTCCACCGCTTCGCCGGAATACATGACCGTGATGCGGTCGCAGGTCTCGAGGATCAGGCCGAGATTGTGCGACACGAAGATCATCGAGGTGCCGAACTTCTCGCCAAGCCCCTTGACCAGGTCGACGATGCCCGCCTCCACCGTCACGTCGAGCGCCGTCGTCGGCTCGTCGAGCAGAAGCAGCGCCGGCTTCGACAACAGCGCCATGGCGATGACGATGCGCTGCTGCTGGCCGCCGGAAAGCTGGTGCGGATAGGATCGCATCATGCGCTCGGGATCGGGCAGCCTTACCGAGCGCACCATTTCCAGCGCGCGTTTATGAGCCTCTTCCTTCGACACCTTGTCGTGGATCAGCGGCACTTCCATCAATTGCTGGCCGACCTTCATCGCCGGGTTGAGGCTCGCCATCGGCTCCTGGTAGATCATCGCGATCTTGTTGCCGCGGATGGCGCGCAGTTCCTCGTCGGACAGTTCGCCCATGTCCTTGCCCTGGAACTTGATCCGGCCACCGACGATCTTTCCGATGTTGGAGAGGTCGCGCATGATGCCGAGCGAAACGGTCGACTTGCCGCAGCCGGATTCGCCGACAATGCCCATCGCCTCGCCGGGCATGACGGTGCAGGAAAAGTCCATGACGGCAGGTATCTCGCCCTTGCGGGTGAAGAAGGAGATGGACAGGTTCTCGATCTCGATGATCGGCCCATCGGTCGGCTTGCCGGGATTTCGAACTGCCTCATTCATGGGTCGCTCCAATCCTTGTTCTTCAAAGTAGGGTCGAAGACCCGTCCATCAATCTTTCATCGATTGTTCGCGCAGCGAGTCGGCCAAAAGGTTCAGCCCCAGCACGAACGACATCAGCGCGATCGTCGGTGGCAGCGCCGGATGGATGAAGGAGCGCAGCAGGCGGCTGGCGTCCTTGATCGCGGTGCCCCAGTCCGGGCTCTCTGGCGCCAGCCCCAGCCCGAAATAACCGAGCGTGCCGAGCAGGATCGTGGTGTAGCCGATGCGCAGGCAGGCATCGACGATCAGCGGCCCGCGCGCATTGGGCAGGATTTCCCACAGCATGATGTACCAGGGCGATTCGCCGCGCGTCTGCGCGGCCGCCACATAGTCGCGCGTCTTGATGTCCATGACCAGGCCGCGCACGATGCGGAACACGCCGGGGCTGGAGGCAAACACCACCGCCACGAAGATGTTGAGCTGGTTGGGATCGATATGGATGATCTTGAACGGATCGACATCGAAGACGAGGCCGGCATAGACCCAGCCGCCGATGATCAGCGTCAGCCCGAGCAGGATGTAAAGGCGGTCGGGCCGGTTCTTGTAGCGCGTCCAGAACAGCACGCTGAAGAAGATGATCGGGAACATGAAGAACAGCCCGGCCATGGCGTAGGGGATCGGCGTGTCCATGATGCCCGGCGTCACCAGCAGGTAGAACAGAAGGATCACCGGGAAGGCCAGCACGAGATTGGCGAGGAAGGAGAGCACCGTGTCGATCTTGCCGCCATAGTAGCCGGCCGGCAGGCCGAGCGTGATGCCGACCATCAGCGCAAACCCCGTTGCGGCCGGTGCGATGATCAGCACGATCTGGCTGCCATAGACCATGCGGCTGAACACGTCGCGCGCGAGCTTGTCGCCGCCGAACAGATAGGCAAGTCCTGATTTCGGTTCGATCCCGCCCGGCAGTGCGTCCTTCATGATCGGGATTTGGGCAAGCGGGTCGAAGGGCGAGACGGTCGACGCGAAGATCGCCGTGAACAGCCAGAACAGGCAGATGCCGACACCGACAATGCCGACGCCGCTGTCGAAGAGCTGGCCGTAGAGGCCGAGCCTCTTCTTGTAGGCGAAGCTCGCCCCCATCACCAGGACGAGCCCGATCCAGACCGGCCAGAAACGCCCAAGCACGCCAAGCACGATATTGAAGGCGCCGATATATTCAACCTGCATCCGCCCGATCCCCTACTGAACTCTGATACGCGGATTGAGGAACGCGTAGCCGACATCGGAAATGAGCTGCGTGATCAGGACGATGAACACCGAGACCAGCGAGCAGCCGAGCAACAGGTCGATGTCGTTGTTGCCGGCCGCCTCGACCAGCGTGTAGCCAAAACCCTGATAGCGGAACATCACCTCGACGATGACGACGCCGGTGAGCAGCCAGGGGAATTGCAGCATGATGACGGTAAAGGGGGCAATCAGCGCGTTGCGCAGCGCATGCTTGACCACGACGCTGCCGAAGGACAGGCCCTTCAGCCGGGCGGTGCGGATATATTGCTGCGTCATCACCTCGACCATCGAGGCGCGCGTCATGCGGGCGATGTAGCCGATGCCGTAGATCGCCAGCGTCATGACAGGCAAGGTGAAATTGTAGAAGGTGATGCCCTGGCTGGCCGAGGCCGCCGAACCGTTCAGTATGCCGAGCCACGAAGCGAAGATGACGGTGAAGATAACGCCCGACACATATTCAGGCGTCGCCGTCGAGGCGATCGAGGCGACGGACAGTGTCCGGTCGGTTCGCGAACCTTCGCGCATTCCGGCAAGGATGCCGATCAAAAGCGAGACCGGCACCATCACCAAAAGCACACAGAGCATCAGGATTCCGGTGGCGCTGAGCGCCGGGAAAAGTTTCGACGCGACTGTGGTTTTGAACTTTGTCGAGCAGCCGAAATCGCCTTGAAGTATGCCGGAAAATGTCGGCACGACCGGATCGTTGCAGAAGGAAAAACGTTGCGCGGGCTTGCCCGTCGCCGGGTCTGTGACCGGCTGCTTGGGCACGATGCCGAGCCATTGGCCGTAGCGGGCGAAGAAATTCTGTCGGTAGCCATGCCCCACCAGCCAGCTTTCGAGCTGCTCGGCCGAGGTATGCATTTCGGTCTGGCTGATCGCCAGCTTCTTCAGATTGGGATCGAGATTGATCAGGAAGAAGACGACCATCGTCAGGCACAGCATCGTCAATGCCATCGTGCCGAGACGTCTCAGGATAAAAGAAAGCATGGCGGCCCCCTGCCGGTGGGGTTGGGGTCAGGTGCTGTCAACCCTTGATTTGTCGCATGAGCCAGCTTGAAAAGTCAGCAGCCTTTTTTGCGCCGACCTCCCGTTTTTCGGATCATGTTCGAAACAGGAGGGAGGGACGAACGCCCTCCCTCCCCGTAGCTTCGATCGATCAGGCCTGATCGAGCCAGATCTTGCCGTAATCGCGCTCGTATGTCGGGTGCATGGCGTAGTTCTTAACGGCCGCAACCGAGTGGCTGTAGAGCTTGCGCCAGTAGGGCTGGATGATGATGCCGGAATCCTGCAGGATCTGCTCGATGTCCTTCATCATCTCCTTGCGCTTGGCGGCGTCGGCGACCGACAGCGCGGCATTGAGCTTGGCGTCCCAGTCCGGGTTGGACCAGGCAGTCTCGTTCCAGGCCTCACCGGTACGATAGCCGATAGCAAGAACCTGGACGCCAAGCGGCCGCATGTTCCAGTTGGTCATCGACAGCGGATACTTCGTCCAGTCGTTCCAGAAGGTCGAGCCTGGCAGCACCGTGCGCTTCACCTTGATGCCGGCGTCGCGCAACTGGGCGGCGATCGCATCGCCGGTGTTCTTGTGCCAGTCCTCGTCGACCGTGATCAGCTCATGCTCGAAATCGGCCTGTCCGGCTTCCGCCATCAGCGCCTTCGCCTTGGCGGGGTCGCGAGCGATTTTCGGCAGTTCGTAATATTCCGGATGGATCTGGCAGACATGGTGGTTTTCGGCGACGGTGCCGGCATTGCCATTGCCCAGTTGGAGCACGACAGCGTTGTCGACGCCGAGTTGCAGCGCCTGACGCACCTTCTGGTCATCGTAAGGCTTGTTGGCCACATTGGTGCGGCAGACGATGGTCGCCGCGGTGACCACCTCGTACTTCACCAGATCCAGACCGTCGAGGATCGACACGTAGTCGGCCGACGTCTCGAAATTGGTGTGGACTTCACCGGCTTCGAAGGCGCTGACCATGGCGGCCGGATCGGTGCCGTAGTCGATGAACTCGATACCGTCGAGGAAGACCTCGCCATCCCACCACTTGTTGTCTTCGCGGCGCTTGTAGACCACCTTCTGGCCGACATCGTAGGAGACGAGTTCGAAAGGACCGGTGCCGATCGGGCAGGCCTTGAAGTCGCCGCCCTTCTCGTCGAAGCTCTTGTGGACGACGAGGCCGGGATAGTCGCACATGTTCGGGATGAGCGCGATATCAGGCTTGCCGAGCTTCAGCTTGACGGTGTGATCGTCGACCTTGGTCACGGCGCCCTCGTCCAGCTTGTCATCCTTGACCAGCGTGCCGAGGCGGCCGGGCATGGAATTGCCTTCGGCTTTCTTGTCGGCCCAGCGACGAATGTTGAAGATGACGTCCTCGGCGGTGAACGGATCGCCGTTCGACCAGGTCACGCCCTTGCGCACATTCAGCGTGTATTCGGTGGCGTCGTCGTTGACGTCCCAGCTCTCCAGCAGATAGGGGCGGAACGTGTATTCGGTCGTGTACTTGACCAGCGGCTCGAGCGCCTGGCGCTCGGCATTGGCGATTTCCGACCAGTCGGATTTGCGCGGATCCTTAGGATCCTTGATCCACTGCGCGACCTTCAAGATGCCGCCCTTCTTGCCCTGCACTTCTTCCGCCTTGGCGGGCGTGGGATCGGCAAGGCCGAGCATGCCATAGGCCATCGCCGTGGACGCGCCGAAGACGCTGGCCAAGGCGAGAAATTCGCGGCGATCGACACGTCCGGCCCTGGCTTCTTCGGCCATTGCATGGATGTGATCCGGAACGCGATCGCCATTACTCTTGTAGTTTGTCATCACTAACTCCCATTGTTGGCTTTCTGCCTTTTAACATTCCGCATTCGGGCCATGATGTCAAAAACAGCACGGATTTGGAACATGCCAAGGAATGTGCAACTTTGGAAGGGAAGCGGTTCGCGCGATAACGACAGTCTTGGCGCAAAATTGCTACTGCCCGGCAGATTTCGTCGAATCTCCGGCACCGATTAAATTGAGACATTTATCAAAGTTGGACAGCACCAGCCGATCCCGAAGGTGGTGCCAAGAGCGATGCCGACCAGATAGTCAGTTTGCCCGATTCTTTTGCCGTCGGCTCGGCTTTAATATTCGCGCTCGTAGAAAATGCCGCCCTTGGCTTCGCCGGCGTCGTTGGCCTCGCCGCGCAATTTGACGCCGCGTCCGACATTGAGATCGATCGTCGCCTTGCCCGAACCCGGCTTGTCGCCCTTCTGGATCGTCACATAGGTACGGTCGTTCAGATATTTACCTGCCGAGACCGCGGTGCCGCCCTCATCGTCAGTCGTCACGTCGAGATCGTCGACGCCGATCGCGCTGCGCAGGTTCTGGAGCAGCGATGTCGAACCGCCGATGCCGGCCAGCTGCCCGGCGGCTTCCGCAAGCTGGGCGATCTGCAGCGGCGACAGGTTCGACATCGAGCGGCCGAAAATCAACTGCGCCAAAACCTCGTCCTCCGGCAGCGCCGGCACCGAGGAGAAGGTGAATTTCGGATTGGTCGCCTCGCCCGACACCACGATGGTGACGGTGGCGCTGCTCGTTGTCGATGTCGCGGTGAGGTTGAGGTAGGGCACCAGTGAGCCCGAGAAGCCGACCGTGCCTTCGGTGAAGGTCAGTCGCTTGCCGAGGATCGACAGCCGCCCGCGCCGCAAGGTGAAGGTGCCGATCGCCTGTGGCGACGCCGCCGGGCCGGTCAGCCGCAGCGAACCGCCAAGCTCTGCATCGACGCCCCTGCCCTGGATGAAGATCTGGCTCGGCGCGTTGACCGTGACATCGAGGTTGAGGCCGCTGCCGCCACTGCTGCCGCTCGCCGTCGCCGGGCGCAACGCCTTGTCCTGCGCGCGCACGGCGCCTGGCGCGTTCTTGTGCTTGACGTCGAGCGCCGCCAGCGAGCCCGGCAGCTTTTCGGGAACGGTGATGACGGTCTTGGCCAGATTGACGGTACCCGAAATCACCGGCGCCGAAGCGAGCGGGCCCTTGATGGTCAGGTCGCCACCGAGATTGGCGGTGACCACTCTGCCATCGGTATAGCGGCCGTCGACGAGCTTGACCGACAGGTCGGCCGGAAAACCGCGTGCCGGATCGATGCCGACCGTGCCGCTGGCCGACAGGCTGCCGCGTGTCGACAACGTGCCGGTCAGGCGGTTGATCCTGGCGACGCCGCCGCCGATCGCGACATCGGCGGTGATGTTGTTGATGGCAAGGCCCGAGCGCGCATCGACAAGACGGGCGCCTGCCGTGCTGACCGTGCCGCCGATCATTGGCGAGGTCGCCGGTCCGCGCACCTGCACATTGACATTGGCCGTGCCGCTCAGCGACAGGCCTTGCGCGGTGAGTGTCCGGGTCAGGAAGGCGAACGGCACCTTGCCGGAAAAGTCGAGCGCCAGCGCGGGCGTGCCGGCAGTCGTCACAGTGCCGCCGCCCTTGAGGCCGAGGCCGGCTCCGTCGCTAATATTGGCATCGAAGGCCAGCCTGTTGCTGGCGAAGTTGCCGGAGGACGAGACGCTCATGCCGCCGAAACCGGCGCCACGGGTCTGCGATGTCTGGACGCCAGAGGCATCGATCTTGAAGGCCACGGCCGGATTGGCTGGCGCGCCCGTCACCTTGACCGTGCCCGAGATCGAGCCCGCGGCATCGAGGCCCGGCGAGAAACTGTTGGCAAGCGAGGCCGGCACCCGCGCCAGCGTCGCATTGAGATCGAGCGCCTGTCCGACCTTGCCCGAAACCGTCGCCGTGCCGCCGCCGAGGTTGAGCACCAGCCTGTCCAGGCTGGTCGTGCCGTTGGCAATGGTGATGGTCGAGGCCTGGGCGATTGCCGCCTTGATCCCCTGCACCGTTGCCTGGCCGGAAGCGAGTTCGATGGTAGTTGTACCGTTCACCACCTTTACCCGGCCGGCGGCCTTGGCCGGAATGTCCTTGACGGTGGCGCCGCCGGAAAAGCCGGTCCAGTCGCCGTCACGTTTGAGATCGACATCGATGCCCAGGATGACGGTGCCGCCGGAGGTGACGCTGTCGGCGCGGACCTTTCCGGAGATGACCGGTGCGGCGAGGTAATTGGCGATCAGCGCATCGATAGTGACCGTCTTCGCCGACAGATCGCCGCGTGAGATCGAAGCCGTCGACGCCTTGATGGTAACCTCAGGCGCATTGCCGGTCTTCGAGAAGGCAATGGTGCCGCGCACGTCGCCTTCCGCCTTTTCCAGTGCAAGCGCTGCAAGCGGTCCGATGTCAGGCAAATCGAGCGCCACTGTGCCTTCGGGCACGAAGGCATCGTCGAGCGCAAGATCGCCGGAGACCCGGTTCTTGCCGAGCGACAGCAACAGGCCATTGATGGCGCGTTTGCCGTCGGATGTCGCCAGCACGGCACTGCCTTGCAGGGCCTGGCCGGCGACATTTCCCGTCAGTTGCACATTGGCCGCCGGGTTGGTGGCGTCGGCCTTGCCGGTGGCGGTGAGCTGCAGCCCGGTGATCTCGCGTTCGGCCACCGCAAGCCGGTCGCTGTTCACCGTCAGCGACAGGTCGGGCGCGGTGCTTGGCCCTTGAGCGTTCAGCGCGAAAGCGATGGCGCCCATGGCATCTTTCGACAGAAGCGAGATGTCGGCCAGCGCGCCCTTGATGTCGGCGACGACTTTGTTGTCGGCAAGGCTGGCTTTTCCATCGGCGGTAAGCGCACCGGACACCAGCTTGATCGCGTCGGCGGTGACATTGCCGTTGGCATCGCGCTTCAGCGCGGCGCTGAGTTCCGTCCTCTCGCCAAGCACGCCACGCGCTGCCGCCGGCAGCGCCTCGGAAGCCGCATCCGCCCTGAGGTTGAGATCGATGGCGCCGTCGGCCAGCGAGACCTTGCCGTTGAAGGCGCTGTTCAGCGCGGCCCCGACCACCGAGCCGCTGTCGATGACGACGGTGTCTTTGGCGAGGCTGCCGGCGACCTTGGCCGTGATCTTGCCGGCGATCAGCGGCGCGATGGTTGGATTGTCCAGGCCGATCTTGTCCGCCGTCACCGTCCCGGAAATCGGCCCGGTCCGGCTCCTCACGTCGAAAGCATCGGAGTGCAGCGCCAGCGTGATGCCTTCGACCTTGGCCAGATTGGTGGCGGCCGAAGGCAGCGTCGCCGAAATATCGAGCTTCGGCTGCGTGCCCTGCCCCGCGGCCTTCAGCGACAACGCCTGCAGCTCGAGCCTGATCGGGCTCTCGGGGCTGCCAAGCACCAGCGGCAGGCTCGGACCGGTCGAGGCAAGGTCGAGCGAGAAATCGCTGATGCCGTTCGGATTGATCGTGCCGGCCGCCTTGCCGGAGATCTTTTCGCCGGCAAGCGTCGCCTGGTCGATTGCAACGCCGCCGGCGGAGGAGAAACTGCCTGCCGCATCGAGGTTGAGCGGACCGAGTGCCGCCTGGCGGGTCTGGCTGGTCTCGGCGCCAGCGAGTTGCACATTGAAACGAATGTCTGGGTTTGCCGAGGGGCCCGTCACTTGCGCCGTGCCGCCCAGCGTGCCCGCCGCGTCGAGGCCAGGCGAGAAATCATTGGCAAGGGCTGCCGGCAGCGCGGAAAATTCGGCCGCGAGGTCGAGCGTCTGGCCAGCGGTGCCGGAGAGGGTCACCGACCCGCCCCCGACATCGAGCGCCAGCTTCTCGATGCTGGCGGTGCCATTGGCGACGCTCAAGCTCGACGGCTGGGCGATCGCTGCCTTGATGCCGCGAATGGTCGCTTCGCCCGAGGCGATCTCGACGCTGGTCGTGCCGTCCGCGATCTTCACCCGCCCAGCGGCCGTGGCCGGAATGCCTGATATGGTGGCGCCGCCGGAAAAGCCGGTCCAGTCGCTATCGCGCTTCAGATCGACGCCGATGCCGTTGATCACAGTGGTTCCCGAAGTGACCGCATCGGCCTTGATCGTGCCGGAGATCGCCGGGCCCTTGAGATAGTTGGCGACCAGCGCGTTGACGGCGATGGTCTTCGCCGCCAGGTCGCCGCGAGAAATCGAGGCGCTCGTCATATCGATCGCGACAGTCGGCGCGCCCCCATCATCGGAGAAACGGATGCTGCCCTGTATGTCGCCAGTCGCCGTCTGCCCGGCAAGCGCGGCCAGCGGGCCGATATCGGGCGCATCGAGCGTCAGCGTGCCAAGCGGCAGCAGGCTGTCGTCGAGCGCAAGGTCGCCCGAGACCTTGTTGTCGCCCAGCGCCAGGCTGAGCCCGTTGATGGACCGCTTTCCGTCACTCATGACCAACGACGCCTTGAGGTCGAGCGGCTGGTCGTCGACCGACCCGGTCAGCGAGACATCGGCAGCCGGGCTGGCGATGTCGGCCTTCCCCTTCGCACTCAACTTGACGGTCTTCACCGTGCGGCCCGAAGCCGTCAGGCTGTCGCTGTCGGCCGACACCGAGAAATCCGGCGCCGAGCGCGCGCCGCTCGCCGTCAGCGCGAAATCGACGGCCCCGCCGACCGGCACGCCGACGATGGGCGACAGCACCGAGACATCGCCGAGCGTGCCCTTGACGTCCGCCTGGATGTCGGTGCCCGTCGCGCTGGCGGTGCCGCTGGCGCTGAGTGCCCCGGAAGTGAATTCCAGTGAATTGGCGGCGAACGAGCCTTGCGGATCGCGGGTTGCGGTGGCCGAGAATGTCACGCGCTCGCCGAGAACCGGGCGGATCTGCGGCGGCAGCGCCGTCGAGACGGCATCGGCATTCATCTTGAGCGTCATCGCCAGGTCGGCCAGCGTCACCTTGGCGGTGAGCGAGGCGTTGAGCGCATCGCTGCGCAACGTGCCCTGATCGACGGAAATCTCGTCCTTGCTGACCGAACCAGCGAGATCGGCGGTAACCTTGCCGGTCACCAGCGGCGCCAGCGTCGCGACATTTGTGTTGAGGCCGCCGGCCGTAAGCTTGATGCTGACCGGCCCGCTGCGCTCCTGGATGTCGAAGCCGTTGGAATGGATCTCGGCGGTGAGATTGTCCAGCCGCGTGCCGCCCGCCACCACCGAGACCAGAGACGCGCCGATGTCGACGATCGGCGCCTTACCACCGCCGAAGGCACGAGCGGTGGCGCCTGTGAGCGCCACGGTCACCGGCTGCGCCGTGCTGCCGAGGCTGAGCACGATGGGCGGCCCCTTGGCGGCGAGTTCCACCGCAAGGTCGCTGGCGCCGTTGGGATCGACGATACCGGCGGCAGTGCCATGCACGGCATCGCTGTCGATACTGGCGCGATCGACAGCGACGCCGCCCGCGACCATGGCGGTCCCGGCAAGGTCGAAGCTGGTCTTGCCGGCAAACAGGGGTTTCAGGTTTTCCGGCACAAAGCGCGCGAAGTCGCCGTCGCCCTTGGCCTCGACATGGCTGCCCTTGTCGGTGAGCTGATGCCGGCCGGTGAGTTGGGTGACGATCTGGCCGTCGACGACGAAGGTCCCGATGCCGCTCCAGTTGGCGATCGGCCCCGTGCCCGAGACGACGATGTCGACCGGCGGCGCATCCGGCAGATTGAGCAGATTGGCGATGATGCCGCCGGCCGGCTCGGATGCCTTCAGATCGAGGTCGAGCTTGTTGTCGGCGGGCGCGAAATTGATTTTCGCGTCGACCGTGCCTTGCTTGCCGTCATGGCGGGTGATGTTGAGGTTCGTTTCGACCGCCAGCGGCGCCGCGTCGGCCTTGAGCGCGCCCTTGGCCGCGAGCTCGGCGATGCCGCTGCCGGCCAGGGCCTGCCCGAGCGCGATCTCGGGAAGCTCGATCTGTTTGATGTCGACGGAAACCGGCAGCGCGGTCGCACCACCCTGGCTCGGCTGCGTGCTGGCCACCGGCAGGCGCGCCAGTTCGATACGCTCCGCGGCGATGCGCTCGGCGCTGAAGTTTTTCAATAGAAGCGCCCGCGGCGACCAGTCGACGGCCAGTTTGCGGGCCACGAGCCAGGCGCCTTCGCGGTCCTCCAGCACGACATGGTCGACGGTCAGCGCGCCGGACCAGATGCCGTCAATGCCGCTGACCGTGACTTTGCGGTCGTCGGTCGACGCCATGGTCGAGATGATGCCGGCAAGGTTTGCGCGGCCGCGCTCGGTCTTGGTCAGCACAACGAGCGCCCCCACGGCCGCCGCAACCACGATGAGCAGCGTGTAAAGGACGATGCGAAGGATGCGCTTGAACATCTTCATCGCTCAGAACGCCTGGCCAATACCGGCATAGATACCGAAACGCGGATCGCCGGGACCACGGTTAAGCGGCAATGCCGCGTCGATGCGCAATGGCCCGAATGGCGTGATGTAGCGCAAGCCGACGCCGGCGCCGACCTTCATGTCGGAGAAATCCGGGAATGATCCGGTCGAGACGGTGCCGGCATCGACGAATGGCACGACGCCGATCGTGTCGGTGACGGCGATGCGCATCTCGACCGAGGTCTCGAAGAAGGAGAGCCCGCCGATCGGCTGTCCGTCGATGTCCTTCGGACCGATGCCCTGATAGGCATAGCCGCGCACCGAACCGCCGCCGCCGGAATAGAAGCGCCGGTCGGCCGGAACATCCTGAAGGCCGGCGCCGACGATCGATCCGATGGCGACGCGTTCGGCGAAGACGAATTTCGAGGCCGTATCAAGCGACTGGTATGCCGACCCCTCGCCCTTCAGCTTGAGGAAGGCAGCGCCGTTCAGAATGTCGTAGCTTGGCTCGGCATAGGCCAGCACCCGGAATCCCCGCGTCGGATTGAGCCGGCTGTCGCGGTTGTCATAAACATATTGCAAGGGGATGCTGGCGATCAGATAGGTATGCTTGCCGAAGGCGTCGCGGATCTTCGAATAGTCGAGCGCGATTTCAGCCGAAACCGTCTGCTTCTTGTCGAGCTCATAGGACAGGCCGGTGCTGCCCTTGACCGAGAAATGGTCGTAGGCGTCGGGATGCTCCAACACGGTCTTGACGTTGGCGAAGAATTTCGACGCCGGTCCGACCACGCCCGGTTTTTCGAACATGATGCCGGCATTGTAGTTGAGCTCGGTCAAGCTGTTGCTGCCGATGCCGCTGATCGCACCATCAATGCGCAGCTTCTCGGCTCGCCCAAACAGGTTGCGGTGACCCCAATAGCCTTCCAGACCGAGCCCCTCGGTATTGGAGAGCGTGCCGCCAACGCCGAAATAGCGAGGCTTGCGTTCGCTGACCTGGACACCGATCGGGATGTTGCCGTCGCCATCGAGGCTGTCGGCCTCCTTGAGTGTCACGCTGTTGAACACTTCCAGCCCGAGCAACCGGTCGCGCGCCTCGTCGATCTCATCGGGCGAATATTGGCGGCCACGCTTCAGGCCGGTCATGTATTCGGTGAAGTCGCGGTCGACCTTCTCGGTGCCTTCGACCGTGGTGTCGCCATAGCCGGCGACCGGCCCGGCCGCCACGGTGAGCGTCACATCGAGCGTTGAGGTGTCATGGTCGGCGACGATCTCCTGGCCCGTCACCTTGGCCAGCGGCCTGCCCTCCGCCTTGAGCGCCCGCACGATCGAGGCCTCGGCCTTGAGCACCGCGCCTGACCCGGCGTCGCCGCCGGCGATCAGGCCGAAATCGGCGCTGGCCAACCCCGCCGCATCGCCTTTCAGCCGGATATTGCCGAGCGTGAATTTCGGCCCGGTCGCGATACCGATCACCACCGGGATCGGCTGCGGTCCCGAAAATTCGGCATCGGGCGGCAGTTCGTCGAGCGCCTTTCCCTCGATGGTGATGGTGACGACGCCTTCATAGCGGGCGTCAGCATAAAGTGCGGCGACAAGTTGTTCGCGATCGCTGCGCGCCTTGGCCAGCAGCCCGAGCGAACCGGAAACCGGGAGCTCTTCGTCGTTTTTCAGCGTCGAGGCGTTTTCGAGCTTCTTGACCAGATCCTTGTCGGCGTCGGGCGCATCGATGGTGACGGCATAGCGCAGCGGGTCGACAATATCGGCGTCCTCGTCGCTGGAAGAACCCCATAATTTGATGCCGAATAGCTCGAAAGCCGTGGCATTTCGGGGCTCGGCAAACAGTGCGGCCGAGCATATCAGGGCGAAAAGCAGGGTACGCGAAAGCCCGCGCAGTGACGCTCCTCCCCCCGACATCTGCCTTTTACGCACCAACATTGTGACTCTAACCTAACGCTCAAAACTAAAATTGGAATGAAGTTCTGAAGTGCTCGTAAAGGGGCCACAATCCAATTGTCTGAAATAGGCAGGGCTTGGAATTCACACCTTCTGCGTCGCCGCAAGAAAGCGTGATCCCTTGCCCTATGGTGGTACTACCGGTCATCGGCCGGAAAGGAAACCGTTGGCAGGCGGACCCTGCCGCGTCCTCGTGTTGACAAGCTTCAGTGAAGCCTGAACATGCCGGACGTAAGCACTGTCTGGAGGGTGTTATGGCAATGCGCGCGGCTCGTGGTCTGTCTATCCTTATCCTTCTCTTTTTCGCCTGGGGCAGCGTCGCGCAAGCGGCCGAAGCGCGGCGAATCGCAACGACCGACAATTCCGACTATTTCGGTTTCGATCTCCGGTCCGACCAGAATGTCAGCCTCGACCAGTGCAAGACCACATGCCTCGGCGACCCCGCCTGCCGCGCCTTCACCTACAACCTCAAGGCCAAATGGTGCTTTCTCAAATCCGACTATAACCAGCTGAAGCCGTTCAATGGCGCAGTCGCCGGCAAGGTCGTCGATGTCGATGGCGATCCGGATATCGGCGCACCGCCGGAACTGACCTTCTTCCCGAACTGGATGGCCGACCAGGCCCAGCAATACCGCAACAGGCTCACCGGTCCGGCCTCCACCAAGCCGACCGAAGGGCTGACGGCGCTGCGGGCTTCGGCCGAACAGGCGACGTTGACCGGCGACCATCGCTCGGCCATGCAGAAGTACGAGGCGGCGGTTTCGGTGATGCCCGACGACGGCCAACTCTGGCTTGAGCTGGCACGCGAAACGCTTGCCGTGCAGCCGGCCGCCAACACATCCGAGGCCTCGATCTTGCCGGCAAACGCCACCTCCGCCGGCTTCAACGCCTACAAGCTCCTGCGCACCACCAGGACACGGGCCGATGCGCTGGCATTGCTCGGCGACGGGCTCGATCGCCGCGACCTCTACCGGCCGGCCCTGCAATCCTACGAAGCCAGCCTCGCGCTGGTCAGCTCGCCGGGGGTCCGCGCCGCCTATCAGGACCTCAAGGCCCGCAAGGGCTTTCGCGTCATCGACCATACCGTTGATGCCGACACCAGCGCACCGCGCATCTGCGCGCAGTTTTCCGAAGATCTGGTCAAGACCGGCGTCGACTATGCGCAGTTCGTCACTGTCGACAACGCCGCTCCAAAGGGGGTCGAGGCCAAGGACAAGCAGATCTGCGTCGACGGGCTCGAGCATGGCCAGCACTATGAGGTGACCTTCCGCGCCGGTCTGCCGGCCGCCATCGGCGAAACGATCGCAGCACCGGTGGTGCTGTCGATCTATGTCCAGGACCGCGCGCCTTCGGCCCGCTTCACCGGCGACAGCTTCGTGCTGCCGGCGGGCGCGCGCCGCGGCATTCCGGTCGTCACCGTCAACATGAACGCCGCCAAGATGAAGCTATACCGCATTGGCGACCGCTCGCTGGCACAACTTCTGTCCGGCTATCAGTTCCTGCGCCAGCTCGACGGCTATGACATCTCCAACATTTCCGACCAGATGGGCTCGCCGGTCTGGGAGGGCCAGCTCGAGATCGCCAACGACCTCAACAAGGAAGTCACCACGTCCTTCCCGGTCGACGAAGCGCTGCCGCAACGCAAGCCCGGCGTCTATGTGCTGACCGCGCAAGCGGTCGACGATAAGAGCGACGACTATGATTCGCGCGCCACGCAGTGGTTCGTCGTTTCCGATATCGGTCTATCGACCTACACCGGGCAGGACGGGCTCAACGTCTTCGCCCGTTCGCTTGGAACTGCCAAGCCGATCGCTGGCGCCGAGCTGACGCTGCTCGCCAGGAACAACGAAATCCTCGGCACCGCGACCACCGACGCCGAGGGACGCGCCGTCTTCAACCCCGGCCTGACGCGCGGCGACGGCGGCATGGTGCCGGCCGTGCTGATGGCCAAGCAGGGCGACAGCGATTTCGTCTTCCTCGACATGGGCCGAGCCGGCTTCGACCTGTCCGACCGTGGCGTCACCGGGCGCGCTGCGCCGGGTGCGCTCGACGTCTATGCCTGGACCGAACGTGGCATCTACCGCGCCGGCGAGGACGTCCATGTCGCCGCCCTTGCCCGCGACGGCGCCGCCAAGGCGGTCGAGAACCTGCCGCTGACCTTCATTTTCACGCGTCCCGACGGTGTCGAGAACCGCCGCATCGTCAGCGATGGCGCGTCCGCCGGCGGCCATGCCGTCGACCTGCCGCTCGAACCCAACGCCATGCGTGGCACCTGGACGGTGGCGATCCACACCGACCCCAAGCAGCCGGCGGTCGCCAGCCAGATGTTCCTGGTCGAGGACTTCGTGCCGGATCGCATCGAGTTCGACCTCAGCTCCGACAAGCAGGAAATCGCCCAGGGCGAAACCGCCAACGTCACAGTCGACGGCCGTTTCCTCTATGGCGCGCCGGCCGCGGGGCTGGCGCTTGAGGGCGAGCTGACGCTGTCGACAGCCCGCGACTGGGACCGCTTCAAGGGCTATTCCTTTGGCCTTGCCGACGAGCAGTCGGCCGAACCCTCGGTGACGCCGTTCACCGGCCTGCCGGTGGTCGGCGAGGATGGCAAGGCGACCTTCCCGGTTTCCGTCGACCAGTTGCCCTCGACCACCAAGCTCGTCGACGCCAAGGTCACGGTCAGGATGCGCGAGACCGGCGGCCGTGCTGTCGAGCGCTCGCTCAATATCGGCATCCGCCCGCAAGGCCACATGATCGGCATCCGTCCGGATTTCGATGGCGACGAGGTGCCGCAAGGCGGCACGGCGAAGTTCAGCCTGATCGCCGTCGATCCCGACGGCAAGCGCGAGGCGCTGAAGGGCGCGCAATGGTCGCTGGTCAAGGTCGAACGCAGTTATCAGTGGTACCGCTCGAGCAATTCCTGGAACTATGAGCCGGTCACCTTCACCAAGTCGGTGGCCAACGGCCAGGTCGACCTGAGCGCCGACGCCGAGGCCACGGTGTCACTGCCGGTCGACTGGGGTCGCTACCGACTGGAGATCGAGACTTCGGATCCGGAAGGCCCGGCGACCAGCTATGAGTTCGACGCCGGCTGGTATGTCTCCTCCACCACCACCGAAACGCCCGACGGGCTCGAGATCGCGCTCGACAAGGACAACTACGCGGCAGGCGAAGTGGCCAAGCTCAAGGTCTCGCCGCATTTTGCCGGCGAGCTGCTCGTCACCATCGGCGCCGACAAGCTCTTGAAGACCGTCACCGCCACGGTGCCGGCCGGCGGCAGCACCATCGATATCCCGGTCGGCGACGACTGGGGCGCCGGCGCCTATGTCACGGCGACACTGTTCAGGCCAGGCGACGCGCAGGAGACGCGCATGCCGGCGCGCGCCATCGGCGTGAAATGGCTGAAGGTCGATCCGGGCTCGAAGAAGCTCGCCGTCACCTTGACGCCGCCGGACAAGACCATGCCGCGCCAGCAGCTGTCGATCCCGGTTTCCGTGGCCGGCGTGCAGCCGGGCAGCAACGCCTATGTCATGGTCGCGGCCGTCGATGTCGGCATCCTCAACCTCACCAATTACAAGGCGCCGGATCCGGAGGACTGGTTCTTCGGCCAACGCATGCTTGGTCTTGAGGTTCGCGACCTCTATGGCCGCCTGATCGACGGCTCGCTCGGCACCACCGGCAAGCTGCGCACCGGTGGCGACGGCGCCAACATGCAGGCGCAAGGCAGCCCGCCGATCGAAAAGCTGGTCGCCTTCTTCTCCGGCCCGGTCGAGTTCGACGCTGACGGCAAGGCTAGGATCGACTTTGACATCCCGCAGTTCAACGGCACCGTGCGCATCATGGCCGTCGCCTGGACCAAGGATGCGGTCGGCCACGCCCAGTCCGATGTCATCGTGCGCGATCCGGTGGTGATCACCGCCGGCTTGCCGCGCTTCCTAGCCCCCGGCGACGCCGCCGTGATGCGGCTCGACGTCGCCGACACCGACGGTCCGGAAGGCGACTACAAGCTGTCGATCGACACCACGGGTGATCTTTCGACCGGCAGCGCGCCCCTGCCGGAAAAGCTGACGCTCGCCAAGGGCAAGCGGCAGACGCTGACGGTGCCGCTTATGGCTCAGACGGCGGGCAACGCCTCGATCACCATCAAGCTTGCCCATGCCGACGGCACCGCCGTCGAGCAGACGCTCTATGTTCCGGTGCGCCCGGCACAATTGCCGGTGACCACCCGCATGGTCGTCGATCTCAAGGGCAATGGTGGGTCGCTGCGCGTCGACAAGGAGCTTCTGGCGGCAAGCTTGCTCGACGGCGCTTCGGTCAGCGTCGGCGTTTCGCAGGCGGCCGCTTTCGACGTGCCGTCGCTTTTGATGACGCTCGACCGCTACCCCTATGGCTGCGCCGAGCAGACGACCAGCCGCGCCATGCCGCTTCTCTATGTCAACGAGATGGCGTCGGGCATCGGCATGGCCAGCG
Organism: Mesorhizobium sp. STM 4661; assembly: GCF_000359125.1. Classification (GTDB taxonomy): domain Bacteria; phylum Pseudomonadota; class Alphaproteobacteria; order Rhizobiales; family Rhizobiaceae; genus Mesorhizobium. The sequence goes on from NZ_CAAF010000069.1 coordinate 124,789, forward strand.
ACCCCGACCTGCATGGCCGCATCCAGGACGCCATCTACAAGGTGCTGAGCTATCAAGCCTCTGCCGGCAGCTTCGGCCTGTGGGGACCGGGTTCCGGCGATTTGTGGCTCGATGCCTATGTCACCGACTTCCTGACCAGGGCGCGTGAGCAGAAATACGATGTGCCGGTCCTGGCGATGAGCCAGGCGCTGAGCAATCTGCAGAACTCGGTCGGCTACGACCAGGACGTCCAGGACCGCGGCAGCGAGATCGCCTATGCGCTCTATGTGCTGGCCCGTAACAAGAAGGCCTCGATCGGCGATCTGCGCTACTATGCCGACACCCAGCTCGAAGCCTTCACCAGCCCGATGGCCGTGGCCCAGCTGGCCGCAGGCCTGGCGCTCTACGGCGACACGCAGCGTTCGGAGGCGACGTTCCAGACGGCACTGCAGCTCGCCAAATCGACCACGGACTATGACTATTACAGGTCGGACTACGGCTCGCCGCTGCGTGACGGCGCGGCGATGCTGGCGCTTGCCGCCGATTCGAAGCCGGTGCCGACGATCGTGCCGGAGCTGATCAAGCTGGTGACGAAGGAGCGCGCCGAAGCTCGCTGGACGAGCACGCAGGACGAATCCTGGATGCTGCTGGCGGCCCGGGCGCTGAAGGCCGGCAACGATGCGATCGCGCTGACCATCAACGGCGCGCCGCACAACGGCGGTTATTCGAACCAGATCGCCGGCAGCAACCTGGCCGACAGCCCGCTGACCGTCGCCAACACCGGCAGCAACCCGCTGCAGGCGGTCGTCACCACGGTGGCCTCGCCGATCCAGCCGCTGCCGGCCAGCGGCAACGGCTTCACCATCGGGCGCACTTACTACAAGCTCGACGGCACCGAGGCCAATGTCACCGAGGCCAAGCAGAACGAACGCTATGTCGTCGTGCTCAAGATCTACGAGCAGAACACCTGGCCTTCGCGCTTGCTGATCACCGACCTGTTGCCGGCCGGCTTCGAGATCGACAATCCGGGCCTGGTCTCCAGCGCTCAGTTGACGAACTTCTCCTGGCTGGCGCAGACCGACGCCGCGCATCTCGAATTCCGCGACGACCGTTTCGTCGCGGCCTTCAACCCGAAAGATGGCGACGGCGACCGCAACATCACGCTGGCCTATGTCGTGCGCGCGGTGACGCCGGGCACCTATGCCCATCCGGCGGCAACCGTCGAGGACATGTACCGGCCGCAATATTCGGCCCGTACCGCCACCGGCATGATGGAGGTCAAGGCGCCGTAGCGATGTGTGGATCGGTCGTCATGATGAAAGGCCACGCATGAGAGGTATTTCGGCCAGAGCATTGCGGAGATTGGGGATCGGCGCGGCATCCGTCGCCGGTTTCCTGGTCCTCTCCGCTGTCGCGCTCTGGCAGCTCGACCGCGCCTTTCCGCCGCCGCTGCCGGCGGAGCTCGCGGTGTCCACCGAAGTGCTCGACCGTGACGGCCAGCTTCTGCGCGCCTTCGCCACGCCGGACGGCTACTGGCGGCTCGAAACCCGGCTCGACCAGGTCGACAAGCAGTTCGTCGACATGTTGGTTACCTATGAGGACAAGCGCTTCTGGGACCATGACGGCGTCGACGTGCTGGCGCTGGCCCGGGCCGCCGGCCAGTTCGCGACCAACGGCCATATCGTCTCCGGCGGCTCGACGCTGTCGATGCAGCTTGCCCGGCTGATCGAGCCGCGCGACAGCCGCAGCCTCGGCTCCAAGCTCAGGCAGATGCTGCGCGCCATCCAGATCGAGCGGCGGCTCACCAAGCGCGAGATCCTCGAACGCTATCTGACGCTAGCGCCCTATGGCGGCAATCTCGAAGGCGTGCGCGCCGCCTCCCTCGCCTATTTCGGCAAGGAGCCGAAGCGGCTGACGGTTTCGGAAGCCGCGCTCCTCGTTGCGCTGCCGCAATTGCCGGAAAAGCGGCGGCCCGACCGCAACCTCAAAATCGCCCACGCCGCCCGCGACCGGGTACTGACCCGCATGGTTTCATCGGGCCTGCTCGGCGAACGCGAGGCCGCTCGCGCGGCACTCGACGATGTCTCGGAATTGCGGCGCACCTTGCCGACGCTCGCCGCCCATGCCGCCTATGCGATGCTGCCCAAGGCCATTCCCGGCCAGAAGCTGCACCTAACGATCCGCAAAAGCGTCCAGGAAGGGCTGGAACAGGTGGCCAGGGACGCCGCCACCAGGCTCGGCCCTCGCCTGTCGGTCGCCATGGTGCTGGCCGACTCCCGCACCGGCGACATCCTTGGCGAGGTCGGCTCGGCCAATTATTTCGACGCCAGCCGCTCCGGCTGGATCGACATGACCAGGACCGTCCGTTCGCCCGGCTCGACGCTGAAACCGTTCATCTACGGGCTTGCCTTCGAGCAGGGGCTGGTGGCGCAGGAAACGCTGATCGAGGACAGTCCGGCCGATTTCGGCGGCTACCGGCCGAAGAACTTCGACATGGGCTACCAAGGCGACGTCAGCATCCGGCAGGCGCTGCAACTGTCGCTCAACGTGCCCGCGATCCGGGTGCTCGACGCAGTCGGGCCAGCGCGGCTGATGGCGCGCTTCCGCCAGGCCGGCGTGACGCCGATACTGCCTGTCAACGAGGCGCCGGGCCTTGCCATCGGCCTTGGCGGCGTCGGCGTGACGCTGCGCGACCTGGTCCAGCTCTATACCGGGCTTGCCAATGGCGGCAAGGCGAACACGCTGCATGACGGCACCGAGCCGGCCAATGCCGAGCGCTCGACGACCACCATCCTCGATGACCAGGCAAACTGGCAGATCACCGACATCTTGTCGGGGGTCAAGCCGCCCGAAGGGGCCATGCAGCGCGGCATCGCCTACAAGACCGGCACCTCCTATGGCTACCGCGACGCCTGGTCGGTCGGCTTCGACGGGCGCTATGTGCTGGGCGTCTGGGTCGGCCGTCCCGACGCCGGCGCGGTGCCGGGCCTGTCCGGCTATGTCTCTGCCGCACCGATCCTGTTCGAGGGCTTCGTCCGCTCAGGCCTTGCCACTGTCCCGCTGCCAAGCCAGCCGGCCGGCGTCACCAGACCGAAGCGCGACGACCTGCCGGTGACGCTGGCCCGCTTCGGCGCCGGCGCCGACGGGCTGGTGCAGGCCACCGTGACCGAACCCGCGCCGACGATCATCTTTCCGCCCGATGGCGCCCGCGTCGATCTCGGCACGGCGTCGGCCGACGCCTCGCCGCTGGTGCTCAAACTGCAAGGCGGCCGCGCGCCGTTCCGCTGGCTGGCCAATGGCAAACCGCTTGTCGGCATCGACCGTCGCCGCACCGCGACCTGGCAGCCGGACGGCGCCGGCTATTCGACCCTGACCGTGATCGACGCGGCGGGGCGCGCGGCGAGCGTGAAAGTCTTCGTTGAATAGAATGCGCCAAGCGATTCGGCGCATTGCGTTTTATGGAAGCTCGGCAGATAGCAGGATACCTAATGCTTGTCGCGAGGCACCCCCCTCTGGCCTGCCGGCCATCTCCCCCGCAA
>NZ_CAAF010000068.1 GCF_000359125.1 Mesorhizobium sp. STM 4661
GCGCTCTTCGGCCGAGACCCGTGCCACCGTAAATATTTGCTGCGTCGGCGACGACGACCAGTCCATCTATGGCTGGCGTGGCGCCGAGGTCGACAACATCCTGCGCTTCGACAAGGATTTCCCCGGCGCCACCATCATAAGGCTGGAGCGCAACTACCGCTCCACCGCGCACATCCTTGGCACTGCGTCCCATCTGATCGCCCACAATGAGGGCCGCTTCGGCAAGACGCTGTTCACCGAAAAAATCGCCGAGGACGACGAGAAGGTGCATGTCCATGCCGCCTGGGATTCGGAAGAAGAGGCGCGCGCCGTCGGCGAGACCATCGAGGCCTACCAGCGCCCAGATAAACAAGGAAATCGGCATAATCTGAACGACATGGCCATTCTCGTGCGCGCGTCCTTTCAGATGCGCGAATTCGAGGATCGTTTCGTTACCCTCGGCCTCAATTACCGCGTCATCGGCGGTCCGCGCTTCTACGAGCGCATGGAAATCCGCGACGCGCTGGCCTTCTTCCGCGTCGTCGCGCAAGGCGCCGACGACCTCGCTTTCGAGCGCATCGTCAACGTGCCGAAGCGCGGGCTTGGCGAAGCCACCATCCGCCAGATCCACGATACGGCGCGCGCGCTCCGCATTCCGATGCTGGAGGCCGCCGCCAAGCTCGCCGAAAGCGACGAGCTGAAGCCGAAGCCGCGCGCCGCACTGCGCGAGGTCGCGGCCAATTTCGAGCGCTGGCAGAAGGCGCTGGAAACCACGCCGCACACCGAGCTCGCCGAGACCATTCTCGAGGAGAGCGGCTACACCGACATGTGGAAGAACGACCGCTCGGTCGAAGCGCCGGGACGGCTGGAGAATTTGAAGGAACTGATCCGCTCCATGGAGGAGTATGAATCGCTGCGCTCCTTCCTAGAACATGTCGCCCTGGTGATGGACGCCGAGCAGAACGCCGAGCTCGACGCCGTCAACATCATGACGCTGCATTCGGCCAAGGGCCTCGAATTCGAGACCGTTTTCCTGCCCGGCTGGGAGGAGGGCCTGTTCCCGCATCAGCGCGCACTGGACGAAGGCGGCCGCTCCGGGCTGGAGGAGGAGCGCCGCCTAGCCTATGTCGGGCTGACCCGCGCCAAGAAGAACCTGCACCTCTGGTTCGTTTCCAACCGCCGCATCCACGGTCTATGGCAATCGACCATTCCCTCGCGCTTCCTCGAAGAACTGCCGGAAGCCCATGTCGATGTCGCCGAAAGCGGCAACTCCTATGGCGGCTACGGCAATTCCTATGGTGGCGGCTCGTTCGCCTCGGGCCGTGGCGGTCGCCAGAACCCCTATGGCGCCTCGCGCTTCGACAATGTCGGCGAAGAGAAATCGGGAAGCTTCTCCAACACCTACGCGACGCCCGGCTGGCAGCGCGCTCAAGCCAACCGCACCGAAGCGACCGACCGCAACTGGGGCTCGCGCTCCGGCCATCAGGTCGAGCGCATCGGCTATGGCGAGACCGACTCCGGCTATGGCGCCGGCCGCACCTCGGTCAAGGGCCGCACCATCGACGGCGAACTGGTCGCCAAATCCGTCGCCGACACGCCATCGGCCTTCAATGTCGGCGACCGCGTCTTCCACCAGAAATTCGGTAACGGCAATATTGCCGCCATCGAAGGCAACAAGCTGACCATCGACTTCGACAAGGCCGGCCAGAAACGCGTGCTGGACGGGTTTGTCGCGGCGGTGTGAGATCGTGCCTTATACATAGTCCTCAGTCGTAGCGTCCTCCAAATCCTCTTCTTCAAAATCAAGATCTGCATCCATATCAAGATCTTCTCCAAAATTAAGCGTGCTCCGCCGCACCTGCCAATTAAAAGACGCCTTCAACATTAACTCGCGAAGCGATAGGGATTGTCCAGAGGACCTATAGAACTCGATTTCTTTTTCAAAAATGTACTTAAAATATTTGTGATTCTTTAAAAAATTTGTATTTTTCTTCTTCGTGAACCCCTTTAGAGTCGCTTCATAAGCGTAGAGCCACATGTGGGAGTGAAGGCCATCCTCATTTAGAAATGTGTTCCAGTGGCTTCTCTTGAGGGATCCCTTCACTAGACCCTTGTCATCCAAATCACATATCAATATCGCAATAAAAGGATTCTCCTCGTCAAACAGCGGCCTAAGTATCCTAGAGCTTATTTTAATCTTAAGTCTTATACACATATGCAAAATCCAGGTAAGTTCTCCGTAATTGCGCAAAGAAACAAGATTCTTTACCAAAGACGTAGCAAATTTCTCCAACCGACCGCAGTCGGTGATTGGCTTTATCGTATTTCTTGTTATTACAATATCACAAACCGGCGCGATTAGAGATGGATCCAACCGTGCAATCGGAAGAATGTGATCCTCTATCGCTCGCCAGTCTTGATCTCGCAAGAAAGAGAAACGAAGCCTGCTAAGCGCGAACAGGTAAACGTTTTTGTCGCTGTCGCGCTTTGCGATAGACTCTATACCGTAAAAGAACCTCTCCAATTGCCCGTCCTGAAAGGGTACGATCGGCGCCAATGATCTCACTTCTTCTTTCCAGCCATTCAGATGCGAAAGGCCAGATGGATACACGCCCGTCTTTCGATGATTAATATCCAGTTCAAATTCAGTGAGTATCTTCCTAACCAGAGATGCATATCTTTCTCCAACTTCGCGAGTCGGAACGCCTACGATGTAGTCATCAACGAAGCGAATTGCTTCCACTCCTCGTGGAAGGCTTTTTCTGATTTCAACATCAAGAGCCGAGCCGATCAGTTCCGAAATAACTCTAGACGTGTCAGGACCAACTGGAAGGCCTATTGTTTGCCCGTCTTGGGAGTTTCTCACTAAAAGATCTAGCAAGTTTCCAAAATCGTTGTAGCTTCGGTTCTTTTTGGCATAGTCCTTACCATGCGCCGCCCATGAAATTGAATGAGTATATATCGAGTGAAAGAACCTGCTCACATCTGTCTTTAAGACGTAATTCTCTATTGCACCGATGTGCATCTCAAAGCGATCGCGAGAATCGAAATTTGGTCGTAGAACAGCTCTCTCATCAGAAGGGTCAAATATTGGCTTCGAGGAACTGTACTTACTTTCATTTATTTTTTTCTTTATTTCCATCCATTTATCAGAAATCGTAAAAGACAGAAAGAAATAATTGACAGGATTGACTATAGAATGCTTTCGATGCTCAAAACCAAATCTTGGAAAGTAGATGTCAGTTCTATTTGTCTTATAGGAGTAATAGGCAGGGTCACCATTTTTAAGCGGAGGTATACTGGTAAAATTTGTCAGGAGATGCTGTCGATGCAAGCCAAAATTCGTACTGTAAAAGCAACGAGGTAGTTCCGGAGGAAAGTACCCCATAGACAAAAACCGCTCGTGGATTTTTCTAGGAGACCTGATTTGGATTTTCTTCTTGACCATGTTATTAAAGACCCCCCAATTAGATTCCGTGTGTGAACCTAGGAGGTTATCTAAACTCTGTCAAAACCCTTGTAGTTATCGCCGGGAAATCCGGGGGTAGTCTACGTTCTTCCGCCCCTCTCGCCGGCCACAACGATATCGCTCGCGGCAAACAGGATTTCCTCCGATCCTACCCGCCAGTCCTTCTTCCTACGCAGCAGGAACTCAAGGTCCATACAGATATACTTAAGCTCCTCGGACTGCGCGCTCTTAACGATTGCGCGGGCCCAGGGTCCTTTCTCCACCGACATGCGCAGTTCGTACCAGCTGATCGCGCCCGCATTCGGGGCTGTGACGCCTTCCAGACTGTGGCCACAAGGTCTCCGTTCGAAGCTCGGCTAAGGGTGGCAGCCCCGTTCACCGATACCGCGCCTGGTTCCACTTATGCCCCAGCAGCGACAGGATGATGATCAGCCCGTTGAAGAACTGGACGTAGAAGCCGCTCAGGCCAGCCGCCACCACGCCGGTCTGGATGAATGAGACGGTGACGGCGCCGATGGCGCCGCCGACTACGGTGCCGATGCCGCCCCAGGTCGGCGTGCCGCCGACGAACACCGATGCCAGCACCGGCAGCAGATAGCCGTCGCCGGCCGTCGGCCACCAGGTGAAGTTGATCATCACCGAGAACGTGCCGGCGATCGCCGCCCCGATGCCGACGAAGACGAACACTTTCACCCGCACCCGCTTGACGTCGATGCCCATCTGCTGGGCGCTGTCGGGATTGTCGCCAACCACCCTCACCTGCGCGCCGAAGCGATGCCTGTTGTAGAGCAGCGCCGACAGCACGACGAAGGCGATGGCCCAGAAGATCTGCACCGGAATGCCGTAGAGCTGGCTGGAGAAGATCTTGTAGGCCCAACTGTCGGCGAGGCTGGTCAGCGCGGTCGACTTGCCCTCGTTGATGATCTGGATCAGGCCGCGCAGCAGGAAATTCATGCCGAGCGTGGCGATCAGCGACGACAGCCCGCCATAGACGACCAGCGACCCCACGAGGAAGCCGAGCAGCGTGCCCGTGGCGATGGCGGCGGCGATACCGAGGAACGGGTCGTAGCCGGCCTGTACGACCAGCGCGAACACCCATGAGGCAAAACCCATCGTCGCCGGAAACGACAGGTCGATCTCGCCGCAGGTGACGACGAAGACCAGCGGCACCACCACGAACAGCGCCACCGGCAGCGTGGTCAGCACAGAGCTGTAGAGATACCAGGTGGTGAACACGACCGGGTTGGCGATCATGAACACCGCCATCATGACGATGAACACGCCAAGCGTGCCGAGTGAAGCGCGGTTGTCGAGGATGAAGCCGCGCAGCCAATTGTCGGACGGGTGTCGCCACTCTTTCCCGGCGGTTTCGCCAGGCGTGCCGCCGAGGGAGCTCTGCAGGTCGGGTTCCATGGTCTTGCTCATCGCGCTCGCTGCTCCATTTCGCCGGCCTCGTGCAATCCGGGCAAGCCACCGGGATGCGCCACGTCTTCCATGAAGTTGATCAGGTCTTCGGCCGACTTGACCTCGCTGCGGTCAGCGGTGAGCGCTACCTTGCCGCGGTCGAGCACGACGAAGCGGTCGGCGATGTCGAAAACGTGGTGGATGTTGTGGCCGATGAACAGGATCGAGCGTCCGCTGGCCCGCACCTGGCGCACGAAATGGAACACCTTGGCGGTTTCGGTCAGCGACAGCGCCGTCGTCGGCTCGTCGAGGACGATCAGCTCCGCCTTCTTGTAGATGGCGCGCGCGATCGCCACGCCCTGGCGCTCGCCGCCCGAGAGCTGGCCGACGATTGACTGCGGCGTGAACACTTTCGAGGTGAAGCCGATCTCGCGCATCAGCCGGCTCGCCTCCTCGATCTCCTTGTTGACCTTCAGCCAGCCCATAAAGCCGGTGAGCTCGCGGCCCATGAAGATGTTGCGCACGATCGTCTGCTGCACGGCGAGCGCCCGGTCCTGGAACACCGTTTCGATGCCGGCGTCGCGCGAGCGTGCCGCACTCCATCCGGTCACCGGCTTGCCACGGACCAGGATCTCGCCGCTGGTCGGCTTGACCACGCCGGACAGGATCTTGATCAGCGTCGACTTGCCGGCGCCATTGTCGCCGATCAGGCCGACCACCTCGCCACGGTCGACACTGAGATTGACCCCGCCCAGCGCATAGACCTGACCGTAGGACTTGCTGATGTCGCGCAGTTCGATGATGCGTTCGGCCATGGCGATCCTCGCTTTGATTTTCGTGCCGGCGTTCTCGCCAGCGGCCCCGCCGGCCGGGCTAAATCCCGGCCGGCGGCTTGGGAGGTCAGCGCAGCGCCTGCTTGGCGAGCTCGGAGACGATCTCGTAGTTCTGCGGCGTGACGAATCCGGCGCCGGTGTCGACATTCATCGGCGCCAGACCGAGCACCACCTGCTGGCAAAGGCTGAGGATCGGCAGATAGCCCTGCAGGAAGGGCTGCTGGTCGGCGGTCAGCTGCACCCAGCCGCCCTTGAACGCCTCGACGATCTGCGGGCTGGTGTCGAAGCCGAAATTGAAGATGTCGCCCGCCTTTCTGCCCGCCGCCTGCATGTAAGTCGGGACGTTGCCCAGCATCTGTCCGCCGGGATAGCCGACCGCCTTGACGTCGGGATTGTTGAGCAGCGCCGCGGTGATTACCGGAATGGCCAGATTGGGATCGGACGCCCATTCGCCGCTCGGCGGCGAGGAGAGCTGGATGACCTCGACGCCGGCCTCCTTGAGCGCGGCGACCGTGCCACGCTCGCGCGCGCCGCGAGCCTCGTTCTCGAACGGCCCGATCATGATCGCCTTGTCGCCGGCCTTGAGCTTGCCGAGCTTGAAGGCTTCGGCGCCGAGCGCGCGACCCTGCTGTTCCTGCTGGGCGCCGACATAGCCGCCGCCGAACGCCGCCACCACCTTCGGCACCGGCACGTTCTGGTACATCATCTTGATGCCGTCCTTGTGCGCCTGTTCGGCCAGCGGCATGATCGAAGCGTCGCCCGGATGACCCATCATGGCGATGCCGTTGGGCTTCACGGCGACGGCTTCGCGCAATTGCTGCACCATCTTTTCAACGTCCCACTGGGAAAAGATGTAGTCGACCTTGGGCCCAAGGTCGGCCGCCGCCTGCTTGGCGCCATTGTAGACGATGGTGCCGAAGGCGTCGCCCTCAGCGCCGCCGACGAAGAAGCGGATACGGACATCCTTGCACCATTGGGCGTCGAGCGCCTGCGCCGGCAAGGTGGAGATTGCGGCAGCGAGCGCCGTGGCGGCGGCCACGACGGTCGAGCGCAGAACTGTCGTTCTCATCGCGATGCTCATGCACTTATCCTCCCATTGTTCCCTCGCAAGCCGAGGGGTTTCGACGAATGCTTCGGCTTATCGCCGTAATGCTTCACTGACCGGCTCCTCCCGCCGGCCCATCCTCAAACCGGATTTGGCAGGTAGCTGGCACCTCCCCGGCATTGCTTGAGATAATCCAGCGCCCGCGCCTGGCCCGTAATCTCGAGGTCGCCGCGATAGACCGGGTCGTGCCAGCCCTCGATGTCGATGGCACCCTTGTAACCGGCGAGCCGCAATTCGCTGATCACCCGCGTCCAGTCGCTGTCGCCGAAGCCCGGCGTGCGCATCTGCACGAACGGCAGCCGGCCGAACACGCCATGCTCGCGGATCACGTCCCAGCGCACCGTCGCGTCCTTGCCATGGACATGGAAGATGCGCGGCGCCCATTTGCGGATCTGCGGCATCGGGTCGATGAGATAGACGAGCTGATGGCAGGGCTCCCATTCCAGACCGAGATTGTCATCCGGCAATTCGTTGAACATCAATTCCCAGGCGTCGGGATTGTGGGCGATGTTCCAGTCGCCGCTGGCCCAGTTGCCGTCCATGGCGCAATTCTCGAAGGCGATGCGCACGCCCTTGTCGGCGGCGCGTTTGGCCAGCTTCCCCCAGACCTCGCGGAAGCGCGGCAGGCTGTCGGGCAGCGGCTTTCCGCGGATGCGGCCGGTGAACCCGCTGACCGTGGAAGCGCCAAACAGATGCGCATTGTCGATGACGGTCTCCCACGCCTTGAGCACGCCCTGATCGACATCGCCGCTCTCCAGCGGATTGCCGAACACGCCGAGCGACGAAACGATGACGTCGGCATCGCCGATGGCGTCGCGGATCTGGCCGGCGAGCCTTGGCAGATCCTTGCCGCCCAACGTCTGCCAGAAGAAGGGCTGGATACTCTCGAAGCCGAGCGGCAGTATCGCCTTGATATAAGCGGCCGGGTCGTCGAGATTGGCCCGCACCATGGTGCCGATCCTGATGTCGAGAAGCGGATTTGGCATCATTGTCATTACCCTGCGATCGCCACGCGGCGCCCTGTCTCGGCGCTCTCGATGGCGCCGAAGACCATGGCCAGACTCTTGATATTGTCGGTGCCGCGCGTCTCCGGTTCGGTCCCGGTTTCGACGGCGTGCATGAAATCCCTGATAATACCGAGATGGCCGTCGGCGCGATCAGCCGGATCGAGCGGCGGCACGTCGACCGCCTCGGTTTTGTCGAACAAGCCGTCACGGACCGACAACACGACCTCTGCCTTCAGATCGTCATGTCCATCCCAAAGCAGGCTGCCGCGCTCGGCGACGATGCGCCAGATGCCTTCCCAGCTGGTGCGGAAGCCGGTCGCGCACCAGGAGCCGGCATAGGTGAACAGTCTGCCGCCGCCGAGATCGAAGACAGCACTTGCCGACGACCCCTGCCGGTACCAGGAATTGGCCGGTTCCCACTCCTGGCAATAGACGCTCACCGGCTCGCCGCCGACCATGTAGCGGGCAGCGTCGAACGTATGGATCGCCATGTCGAGCAGCAGGACATGGGCCATCTCCTCGCGAAAGCCGCCGAAATGCGGGGCGACGAAGAAGTCGGCATGGATGCTGGTTGGCGCCCCGATGGCGCCGGAGTCGAGAAAGCGCCTGATGCGCCTGACATTGGCGACATAGCGGCGGTTCTGCACGACGGCGTGGACGCGCCCTGCGCTGCGCGCCGCCTCGACGATGGCGCGCGCATTGTCCGGGCTGTCGGCCAGCGGCTTCTCGGTCAGGAGATGACAGTGATGCGCAAAGGCCGAAAGCGCGACATCGCGCCGGGCGGCAGGAACCACGACATCGAACACCGCTTGCGGTTTGGTCAGGTCGAGCACCGCGTCGAGGCTGGTTCCGATGACCGCGCCGGAGAGTTCGTATTCGCGCGCCCTTGCCTTCGCCCGCTCGGCGTCGAGATCGACAAGACCGGCAATCCTGAGTCCGTCGATCTGCCTCGCGGCATCGAGCCAGTGCTTGCTCATGGCGCCGCAGCCGACCAGGACGACATCCATCATCCAACTCCTCCCGTTCGGTCCCTCCAGACCGAAGTCACGGCATTCACGGCATCACCGTAAACGTTTTTCCGTAAACGTTTACGACAACACACCCGATGGGATAGAATGTCAATTGGCGGCTCGCAAAAATCGTCTTTATCCTTGGCCTGTGCGGCTGCCGGTGCTAGCCAAGAAAGGGGGAGAACCGTCCTTTGGCGTCCAGCATTCACGACCTTGCGCGTCACCTGAACATTTCGATCGGCACCGTGTCGCGCGCACTCAACGGCCGCGCCGACGTCAATGCCGACACGCGCCAGCGCGTGCTCGATGCGGCGGCAAAGCTGAACTATTCGCCGAACCAGTCCGGCCGCAGCTTGCGGCGCGGCTCGACCCATTCGATTGCCTTCATGCTGCAGCCGCATCCCGGCGACCAGCAATATGGCGAGCCCTTCTTCATTCCGTTCCTGACCGGGCTGCAGGCGAAACTCGCCGAAAGCGGGCTCGACCTTATCGTCGTCATGGGCGCGCCGGGCGACTATCAGCAGGAACGCCTGCGCCGTGTCGTCGAGACGCGCCGGGCCGACGCCGTGGTGCTGGCCTGGACGCGGCGCGAGGACGAGCGCATCGATTATCTGACCAGGGTCGGCTTCCCCTTCGCGACGCTCGGCCGCAGCCGCTCCGGCGGCAAGTCCTATCCTTCGCTCGACCTCGATTTCGAAAAGGCCGGGGCCGAGGCGGTCGACCGGCTGGTGGCGCGTGGCCATCGCCGCATCGCCGCCATCCGTCCATCGCTCGACCTCAATTTCGGCTATCTGTTCCTCGCCGGCTATCGCAAGGCCCTGCGGCGCCATGGCATCGAGGTCGATCCCGAACTGATCGCGTCCGGCTTCATCAACGAGGCCGGCGGCTACGAAGTCACCCCTGGGGTGATGAATTCCAAGGACCCGCCGACCGCGATCATCTTCAACAACGACGCGATGGCGCTCGGCGGCTGCAAGGCGCTGGCCGAGATGGGCATCAAGCCGGGACACGACATGGCGGTGATCGTCATCGTCGATACGCCGCTCTGCCGCTACTTCTCGCCGGCGCTGACCGGCTTCCGCCCTCCCCTGGAGCCGATGGGGCGGCGGCTCGCCGAAATGCTGCTGGCCTCCATCCCTGCCTACGCCGGGGAGGAAGGCCCGCGAACCATCCGCGAAGTCTGGCCGCTGGAGCTGATCGCGCGCGACAGTGATTGATCCTGACGGAACAGAGCCGGCTTAGTTGCGAATTCGTTTGTGGAAGCGAACACTGTTCTTCTATTGCAACGCGGCGCGTCAGACCTTGGCGACCTCAATCCACCTTCTTCTCGCCTGCCTCGCCGCGTTTCACTATGTCACCCGTTGTGAACAGGATCTCCTTGAGTTCAGCCCGCCAGTCGTCCTTTTGACGCAGGAGGAATTCGAGATTCATGCCGAAATGCTTGAACTCCTCGCCTTGCGCATTTTTCATGATGGCGCGGGCCTGGGCGTCCTTTTCCACCGACATACGCTGTTCATACCAGCTTATCGCCTCCGCCTCCTCGATCAACGAGGTGACCATGCGGGCAAAGGTCCGCACCTTCTGCGACAATTCCTCCGGCGGTTCGTGATACTGGTCGAAACTCATTTGTTCATCCTCCCGATTCCCTGCCCTGATCGTCCAAAAGCGGCGCCATAGCTTCGCTGCAACGGGCCAGAATGGAAAATGGTTCCGGCTGCAGAGAGCGGCCCGCCTTGTCACGCAAGTATCATGTTTGAGCCCTAGACCGCTTGGCGGAAAGGCGCAGGCGGCATCATCGATGCGACGCCCCCTAGGGTTGCGCCCCGCTCCGGCACGCTTCGTCACAAAGGGGATATCCATGAAAAATCTGTATCGAACCGCCTCGCTCGGTGTCGCGCTCGCTTTGTTCACCGCCCTCACCCCAGCGCTCTTGACGCCGGCGCTCGCCGACGGCACCGCCTACGTCAACAAGGGATTGGTCGGCGTCGGCCGCATTCCAGCCAGCCGGAAGGACAAGTTCGGCGAGACCTTCGGCTCCGGTTCCGGCATGTCGATCGACGCCAAGGGCTGGACGCATGACGCGACCGGCTACAAGGGTTCGCTCTGGCTGCTGCCGGATCGCGGCTACAACGTCGTCGGCACCACTGACTATCGGCCGCGCCTCAACACCATCGCCATCGAGCTTGCGCCGGTAGCACCCGGCGCAGCACCCGCCGCCGGACAGGAACAGTCGGGCGTCAAGGCGACGCTCGCCGACACCATGCTCTTGACCGACGACAAGAATGCCGATGCCACCGGCCTCGACCCGCTCAACGGCGTCCGCGCCGCAGTTGGCGACATGCCGATGCTGCCGCAGGCCGACAATGGCAAGCTGGCGCTCGACAACGAAGCGATCGCGCGGCTGCCCGACGGCACCATGTTCATCTCCGACGAGTATGGCCCGAACATCTATCGCTTCTCGGCCGATGGCCGTCTGATGTCGGCCACGCAGCCGCCGGCGGCCCTGGTGCCGATGCGCCGTGGCAAGCCGAATTTTGCCTCGGACAACCCAGGCCCCGGTGCGGCCGAACCCGATCCGAAGGATCCCGAAACCGGCCGCCAGAACAACCAGGGCCTCGAAGGCATGGCGATGACGCCCGACGGCAAGTTCCTGATCGCGGTGCTGCAATCGGCGCCGCGGCAGGATGGCGGCGACTCGCCGGCGACGCGCCAGAACACCCGCGCGCTGGTCTACGATGCCTCTGACCCCGCCCACCTCAAGCTGGTGCATGAATATGTCGTGCCGCTGCCGGTGTTCAAGGATGCCAAGGACAAGACCAAGGTGGCGGCGCAGAGCGAGATCCTGGCGCTGTCCGACAAGACCTTCCTGATGCTGGCGCGCGACAGCGGCAATGGCCAGGGCTTGAAGGGCGACGCCTCGCTTGTGCGCCAGATCTTCGTCGTCGATGTTTCGGCCGCGACCGACATCGCCGGCGGCGCCTTCGATGCCGCCGACAAGCCGGTGGCGCCCAAGGGCGTGCTCGACCCGTCGGTGACGCCGGCCAAGCTGACGCCGTTCATCGACATGAACGACAAGGCCGAGCTCGGCCGCTTCGGCCTGCACAATGGCGCGCCGAACGACCACGACAATCTCTCCGAGAAGTGGGAAGCGATGTCGCTGGTCAGCGTGCTCGACCCCAAGCTGCCCGACGACTATTTCCTGTTCGTCGCCAATGACAACGACTTCATGACCCAGGACGGTTTCCAGGTCGGCGCGCCTTACAAGGCCGAAGACGGCGCCGATGTCGACACCATGTTCCTGGTCTATCAGGTGACGCTCCCCGGCCTTTCGGCAAACAGCCTCGTCGCGAACTAGCCCAGCCATCCGGGCGGGTGCACCCGCGCCTGCCTGGAAAAAGGTGCATGGGAATCAGGCCTGCGATATCATCGCGGGCCTGATTCAGTTGAGCCCTTCGCCGAGCTGCCCGCCATGGACGAGAAGATGCCCGCGCGCCGTCGCACCGGCGACCTGACCAGTGGCCCTATCCCAAGCACGCTTCTGCTCTTCGCGCTGCCGGTGCTCGGCTCCAACGTGCTGCAATCGCTCAACGGTTCGATCAATGCCGTCTGGGTCGGCCGCTTCCTCGGCGAGGCGGCGCTGGCGGCGACTTCCAACGCCAATCTCGTGCTGTTCCTCATCCTCGGCACGGTGTTCGGCATCGGCATGGCGGCCACCATCCTGGTCGCCCAATCGGTCGGTGCCCGCGACCTGCCCGAGGCCCGGCGCATCGTCGGCACCAGCGCCACCATCTTCTTTGCCGTCTCGGTGGTGTTCGCGGTCTGCGGCTGGATCTGGGTCGACTCCATCCTTAACGCGCTCAGCACGCCGGCCGATGCCTTGCCGCTGGCCCGCTCCTATTTGCGCATCATCTTCCTCGCCGTGCCGATGATGAACCTGCTCTCCTTCGTCATGACGGTGCTGCGCGGCGCCGGCGATTCGCGCACGCCGTTTGTCTTCATGGCGCTGGCCGTCGTGCTCGACATCGTCTTGAACCCGCTGCTCATCCGCGGCATCGGCCCGTTCCCCGAGCTCGGCATCGCCGGATCGGCGACCTCGACGCTGATCGGCCAGACGGTGAGCGTCATTGCCATCCTCATCGTGCTCTATGCCCGCAAGCACCCGTTGCGGCTGGCCGGCGCCAACCTCGCTCTGCTGCGGCCGGATCCGGCGCTGCTACGCATCGTCGTCTTCAAGGGCGTGCCGATGGGCCTGCAGATGATCGTCATCTCGGTCGCTGCGCTGACGGTGATGGGCATGGTCAACTCCTACGGCTCGCAGGTCGCGGCCGCCTACGGCATCGCGGCCCAGCTCTGGACCTATATCCAGATGCCGGCGCTGGCGATCGGCGCCGCGGTCTCCTCGATGGCGGCGCAGAATGTCGGCGCCGGCCGCTGGGACCGGATCGGCCGCATCGCCATGTCCGGCGTCGGCTTCAACCTCGTGCTGACCGGCGCGCTGGTCGCGTTGCTGTTCGTCTTCGACCGCCCGGTGCTCGGCCTGTTCCTCAGCAGCGACAGCGCGGCCATCGACATCGCCGCCCACATCAACAATGTCGCCTCCTGGTCGTTTATCCTGTTCGGCGTGACGATCGTGCTCTTCGCCACCGTGCGCGCCACGGGTGCTGTGATGCCGCCGCTGATCATCCTGGTGATCTCGGTGCTGATCGTGCGCACCGGCTTTGCCTATTTCTTCCGCAGCCTGATCGGCGAGGAAGCGCTGTGGTGGAGCTTTCCGGCCGGCTCGATCGCCTCGCTCCTGCTCGCCGCCGCCTATTACCGCTTCGGCCGCTGGCGCAGCATGCACATGATCGAGGACAGGCCGGCCGCCGGCGAACCGCCTGACACCGGCCTCGGCGTGCCGCGCCAGCGCGCGCATCTGTCGCCGGAAACGCCGAACGGCTGAAGAGGCTGGTTCAACGCGCGTATTTCGCGCCGAACCCCAGCGCCACCG
>NZ_CAAF010000067.1 GCF_000359125.1 Mesorhizobium sp. STM 4661
TTCCTGTAGACCAGCCCTTGCGGGTCGATCTCCGGCTTGCGGCCGGCGACCAGATCGGCCAGGAACTTTCCCGAACCGCAGGCCATGGTCCAGCCGACATGGCCGTGGCCGGTGTCGAGATAGAGGTTCTTGTAGCGCGCCTGGCCGATGACCGGCACGGAGTTCGGCATCATCGGCCGCAGGCCAGCCCAGAGTACGGCCTTCTTCTCGTCGAAGGCGCCGGGGAACAGATCATTGCCGGTCCTGAACATGGCGGCGAAATCGCTCGGTCTGTGCGTGCGGTCGAAGCCGGTGAACTCGGCGGTGGAAGCGAGTCTCAGACGATTGCCGAGCCTGGAATAGGCGATCAACTGGTCCTCGTCGGCGCCGCCCATCGTAGGCCCTTTGCTCTCATCCTCCAGCGGGATGGTCGCGGTGTAGCCCTTGACGGGATAGACCGGCAGGTCGATGCCGTGGCGGCGGCCGAGCAGGCCACTTTCCGGCCCCATCGAGATCACCACGGCATCGCAGGTGACAGGGCCCGCGGACGTGATGGCCGCGCGCACCCGGTCGCCGTCGATGTCGAGGCCTTCGACCGTCGTGCCGTAGAGAAATTTCACGCCGAGTTTTTCGGCGGCATGAGCGGCGAGGTTCTGGGTGAACTGGCTGGAATCGCCGGTCTGGTCGATCGGCGAATAGACGCCGCCGGCTATTTTGTCCCTGGCGCCGGCAAGGCCCGGCTCGAGCTCGACCAGCCGGTCGCGGCCGACGATCTCGATCGGCAGGCCATGTTCGGCGAGATAACGGTAATTGTCGGTGCCGGTATCGAGGCTCTGCTGCGAACGGAAGAAATAGAGAATGCCCTTCTTGCGCTCGTCATAGTGGATGCCGGTCTCGGCCGAGATGGCGTTGATGCAATCGCGGGAATAGAGCGCCAGGCGCAGCTTGACCTGGCTGTTTGCGCGCAGCCGCGCCTGCGTGCACTGCCTGAGGAAGCGCAGGCTCCAGGCGAGAAAATAAGGATCGAAGCGCAGCCGCACCTTGATGCCGAGATCATGGTTGTAGAGCGCGCGCAGGAACGTCTTCAGCGCGGCGGGCGAGGCCCAGGCCGTGGCGTCGCCGGGTGATACCAGACCGGCATTCGACTGGCTGGTGCCGCGCGCTGCCGCCTGATGGCGCTCGATCACCGTCACCTCGTGGCCGTCGCTGGCCAGATAATAGGCGGCCGCCGTGCCGACCACGCCGGCCCCCAGCACCAGGATCTTCATGCCATCCCCCAAGGCTCGACGACGCGGTGCAACGCCTCCACGCTCCGCCGCGAGGCCATTCATAGCGCGTCCACGGCCGGCTTTCGAGCCCGCCGCCGAAGAACCGGCGGGTCAGGCCCGCGCCGAATTCTTGCCGGTCAGGATGCGTTCCCAGGCGAGCGCATCGGCGACGATCAGGTCGAGATCGTCGCGCTGGGGCGTCCAGCCGAGTTCGCGGCGCGCCAGCTCCGAATTGGCGACCACCGCCGCGGCGTCGCCCGGGCGGCGTTCGCCCATCCGCACGTCGAAATCATGGCCGAAGACGCGGCGCACGCTGTCGATGACTTCAAGCACCGAATAGCCGTGGCTGTAGCCGCAATTGGCGACGAGGCTGGTGCCGCCGGCGCGCAGCCGCTCGAGCGCCAGCCGATGCGCCGCCGCCAGATCGCTGACATGGATATAGTCGCGCATGCAAGTGCCGTCCGGCGTCGGATAATCGGTGCCGAACACCTGCATGAAGGGGCGCTTGCCGAGCGCCGTCTCGCAGGCGACCTTGATCAGATGCGTGGCGCCCGGCGTCGATTGGCCGGTGCGCCCTCTGGGATCGGCGCCGGCGACGTTGAAGTAGCGTAGCGCCGTGTAGTGCAAGCCGTGGGCGATCGCCGCGTCGCGCAGCATCCATTCGCTCATCAGCTTGGACAGGCCGTAGGGCGATTCCGGCGCTAGGCGCGCATCCTCGCGCACCGGCTCCAGCCCGGCGCCGCCATAGACGGCGGCGGTCGAGGAAAAGATGAAATTGGGCACGCCTTCGCGCACCGCGGTTTCGATCAGCGTGCGGGTCTTGCAGGTGTTGTTCTCGTAATAGCCAAGCGGGTCGGCGACCGATTCGGGAACCACGATCGAACCGGCGAAATGGATGATCGCGTCGACGTGATTGTCGCGGATGATGGAACCGACCAGTTCCTTGTCCGCGACATCACCGACGACCAGCTTTGCTTCCGGCGCCACTGCCCATTCGAAGCCGGTCGAAAGCCGGTCGAGAACGACGACGCTTTCGCCGGCATCCAGCAACTCCCAGACCATGTGGCTGCCGATATAGCCGGCACCGCCCGTCACCAAAACCGTCATCCGTATCCTCGCACCTTCTGATTTATCGGAAACTGTCTCAACAAGCGCCTTACTGGAAAGCCTGCCGCATGGCCATTAAAACCCTGAATGTTAAATCGGTAACAGTCGCTCCGGCCCGCGGCATGATACCGAAACAAAATTGATCCACATCAAGGGAATAGGCCACGATCCGTGGCCGTTAGGAATAAGTCCGGGGCGTGGCATTTTGACCAAACAGGCCCGGTGGACGACCAATGGGGCAATGATTATGATCCCGCGCAAAATTGGGAAGCCGACATGAACTACCAGCGGTTCTTCGAGGAAGCGATCGACCAGATCCATGCAGAGCGTCGCTACCGCGTCTTCGCCGATCTCGAGCGCATCGCGGGCAAGTTTCCGCGCGCCATCTGGCGCTCGAACGGCCGCGCCGAGGAAATCACCGTCTGGTGCTCCAATGACTATCTCGGCATGGGCCAGCATCCCGATGTCATCGCCGCGTTCCAGCAGGCGGCCGGCAAGATGGGATCGGGCGCCGGCGGCACCCGCAACATTTCCGGCACCAGCAACCCGCTGGTTGCACTGGAATTGGAGCTGGCCGACCTGCACGACAAGGAAGCCGCACTGGTCTTCACCTCCGGCTTCGTCTCCAACGAAGCGTCGATCTCGACCATTGCAAAGCTCCTGCCCAACTGCCTGGTGCTCTCGGACGAACTGAACCACGCCTCCATGATCGAGGGCGTGCGACGCTCGGGCGCGGAGAAGAAGATCTTCCGCCACAACGATGTCGCACATCTGGAAAGCCTGCTGCAGGCGGCCGGCCGCGAACGCGCCAAGCTGATCGTCTTCGAAAGCGTCTATTCGATGGATGGCGACATCGCGCCGATCAAGCAGATCGTCGATCTCGCAGAACGCTACAATGCCATGACCTATATCGACGAGGTCCATGCCGTCGGCATGTATGGGCCGCGCGGCGGCGGCATCACCGAGCGCGAAGGCCTGGCCGATCGCATCGACATCATCGAGGGGACGCTGGCCAAGGCGTTCGGCACGCTCGGTGGCTACATCACCGGCACAAGCGCGGTGATCGATGCCGTGCGCTCCTATGCGCCGGGCTTCATCTTCACCACGGCGCTGCCGCCGGCCATCGCCGCGGCCGCCACCACCTCGATCCGCCACCTCAAGCGCTCGCAGGCCGAGCGCGACGCGCAGTCGCGCCAGGCAACGCGGACCAAGCAGGTTCTTGCCGCGGCCGGCCTGCCGGTGATGGACTCCCCTACCCATATCGTGCCGCTGCTGGTCGGCGATCCCGAGCTCTGCAAAATGGCCAGCGACCGCCTGCTCGGCGTCCACGGCATCTACATCCAGCCGATCAACTACCCGACCGTGCCGCGTGGCACCGAACGGCTGCGCATCACGCCGACGCCGTTCCATTCGGATCAGCTGATCGCGGAACTTCAGGACGCCTTGGTCGAGACCTGGGACGCCGTGGGCATCCCCTATGGTTCGGCGGGCCGACCATCCGTGACCAAGAGCGACCGGATCATACCGCTGCTGGTGCCGAAGTCAGGCGGGTGAAGCCAGTCTCCGGCCTCCGGTGCCTCAAACCGTCTTCATCCATTTCGCCAGCCGGTGCGCCGCTTCCTCGAGCTGATCGAGGCGGCGGTGGAAGCACAGCCTGAGGAAGGCTTCGCCACCGGGGCCGAAGGCGGTGCCGGGCGCCAGGCCGACATTGGCCTTGTCGACGATGTCGACAGCAGCAGTGCGTGAATCCGTGATGCCGTCGACGGTGAAGAACAGATAGAATGCGCCCTGCGGCACGGTGAACCGGGCGCGGCCGGTTGCACCGAGAATGCCGCATACCAAATCACGCGCTGCCCGCGCCCGCTCCACCTGTTCGGCGATGAAGGCATCGCCCTCGTCGAGCGCGGCAATGGCGCCGCGCTGCATGAACTGGGCAACGCCCGACGTCGAATACTGGATCAAGTTCTCGAACACCTGCTGCAGCGCGGGATGCGTCTTGATCCAGCCGACGCGCCAGCCGGTCATCGCCCAGTTCTTGGAGAAGCTGTTGACGAACAGGATACGGTCCTCCCCCGTCGCAATGTCGAGGAAGGACGGGCCACGACCATGACCATAATGGAACAACGAATAGATCTCGTCGGCGATGATCCAAAGGTTTTTGGCGCGGGCGAGGTCGAGGATCGCCCGCAGGGTCTCATGATCGGCGGTCCAGCCGGTCGGGTTGGACGGCGTGTTGACGAACAGCGCCTTTGTCCGGGGCGTGACGGCGGCCGCGATCTTGTCGACGTCGCTGGACCAGCCATTGCCGGAATGATCGAGCGCAACCGGCACAGGAACGGCGCCCGCGACACCGGCGGCGGCGGCAAAATTCGGCCAGGCCGGCGACAGGTAGACGACCTCGTCGCCACTGCCGGCAACCGCATCGAGCGCCAGCTGGATGGCGTGCATGCCTGAGCCGGTGACGATGAATTCTTCCTCGGCGAAACTCTTGCCGAAATGCCTGGCGTAGTAGCGGGCCAGCGCCTGCCTGAGCTCGGGAATGCCCTTCTGCCAGGTATAGAAGGTCTCGCCGCCGGCCAGTCCCCGGGCGGCGGCATCGCTGATGAAGGCAGGCGTCGGCAGGTCTCCCTCGCCGGCCCAGAGCGGGATCAGGCCATCGCGCAGGCGGCCGTGGTTGACGACGGCGACAATGCCGCTTTCGGGCGCGGCCCGGGCTTCGGCGCGCAAATTCTGGATCAGGGTCATGCAAATGTCCGTTTGGTTTCGCGACAGCTAGCCTGTTTTAGGGCAGGCGAAAACAGAAAACCCCGGCCGTGGGCGGCCGGGGTTTTGGTCCAGAAATCTGGCCAGGGCTATTTCCTGGCCAGCAGATCGCGAATTTCGGTGAGCAGCGCGACATCGGCTGGCGGCGGAGCAGCCGGAGCAGCGGGCTTCTCACGCTCCAGCCGCTTGCGCATATTGTTCACCGCCTTGACCATCAGGAAGATGATGAAGGCGAGGATGAGGAAGTTCAGCGCTACGGTGATGAAGCTGCCATAGGCAAAAACAGCGCTCTGATCCTTGGCAGCGGCCAGCGAGGTGGCCTTGTTGTCCAACGACAGGGGCAGGAAATAGTTGTTGAAGTCCAGCCCGCCGAAAATCGCGCTTACGATCGGCATGATGATGTCGTTGACAAGAGAATCGACGATCTTGCTGAAAGCAGCGCCGATGATGACGCCGACGGCCAGGTCCATCACGTTACCTTTGGAAATGAATTCCTGGAATTCTTTCAGCATTTGACCCTCCATGTCATCACAGGCCGTGCTGCCGCCTCCACCCGATCCTTCGGCGCCGGCCGCAGGCAACATAACAAAAACCTGCGGTTGCAACAGACGCAAAAAGCGGAAAACCCAGTGGTTTTCACTGTCACCGTCGTCCGACACCGCAGCCATCATGCACCGAAAGCCGTGATGGACTTGCCCCTCAAGCTGTGATTGCCTCACGAGAGGCCGGAGGAAAACCGGCAAGGGAGGATTTCTAGGCCGTGCAGGGCTGGTTCATCGTCATCATCGCGATCGCCTATGTGACGTTGCTCTTCGCCATCGCCAGCCTCGGCGACCGGCGCTCGACGACGTCCAGGCCCGACCAGGCCCGACCCTTCATCTATGCGCTCAGCCTGGCGATCTACTGCACCTCCTGGACGTTCTTCGGCTCGGTCGGCCTTTCCTCCGAACGCGGCCTCGAATTCCTCGGTATCTATATCGGTCCGGTGCTGGTCTTCGTGTTCGGCTTTCCGCTGCTTCAACGCATCGTCAGGCTGGCCAAGACCGAAAAGATCACCTCGATTGCCGATTTCCTCGGCGCCCGCTACGGCAAGAGCTTTGCGGTCGCCGCGATCGCCACGCTGATCGCAACGATCGGCGCGGTGCCCTACATCGCACTGCAGTTGAAGGCGATTTCCGGCTCGGTCAGCCTGATGGTCGAGCACTATACCGGCTCGCCGCCCTCCTTCGATCCCTTCGTCAGCGACATCTCGCTGGTCGTCGCCATGCTGCTGGCGCTGTTTGCGGTGCTGTTCGGCACGCGCCACGCCGACGCCACCGAGCATCAGGACGGGCTGGTGCTGGCGGTCGCGGTCGAAACCGTGGTCAAGCTTGCCGCCTTCCTGGCGATCGGCCTGATGGTGACCTTCCTGATCTTCGGCGGCCCGGGCGACATGATCGACAAGCTCGCGCGGAATGAGCAAGTGCGTCAGGCGATGAGCTACAACACCTCGCTCGCCACCTGGCTGGTGCTGACGGGCCTCAGCGGCTTCGCCATCATCATGCTGCCGCGCCAGTTCTACGTCACCATCGTCGAGAACCGCAGCGAGGCCGAGCTGCGCACCGCGACATGGGTGTTTCCACTCTATCTGGTGGCGATCAACCTGTTCGTGCTGCCGATCGCGCTGGCCGGCCTGTCGCTGGTCGGCACCAAGACCAGCAGCGATCTCTATGTCTTGTCGCTGCCGCTGCTCAGCGGCCATGATGTGCTGGCCATGGCAGCCTTCATCGGCGGCCTGTCGGCGGCGACCGCAATGGTGATCGTCGAAAGCGTCGCGCTGTCGATCATGATCTCCAACGACCTCGTCATCCCGCTGTTCGTGCGCCGCCTGCTCAAAACCACGACCTCCCAGAACGAGGACTGGTCGACGCTCATCCTCAATGTGCGGCGCGGGGCGATCTTCATCATGCTGTTCATCGCCTTTCTTTACTACCGCGAGAGCACCAACAATGCGCGGCTCTCCTCCATCGGCCTGATGTCGTTTGCAGCCATTGCCCAGTTCGCGCCGGCCCTTATCGGCGGGCTGGTCTGGCGCGGCGCCAATGGCCGGGGTGCCGCGCTCGGCATGGTCGCCGGCATCCTCGTCTGGAGCTATACGCTGCTGCTGCCGTCACTGGCCGCACCCGATACCGGCATCGTCGTCCATGGCCTGTTAGGTTTCGAAGCGTTGCGGCCGCAGGCGCTGTTCGGCACCGTCGCCGAGCCGCTGAACCACGGCGTCTTGTGGAGCCTGTCGATCAACACGCTGTTCTTCGTGCTCGGCTCGCTGTCGCGCGCATCGGTGCCGCTGGAGCGCATCCAGGCGGCGATCTTCGTGCCGCGCGACGCCGGTCCGATGCCCAGCCTGCGCCGCTTCCGCACCGCCGTCACCGTCAACGACCTCAAGGACACCATCGCGCGCTACCTCGGTGTCGAACGCACCGAACGCTCCTTTCAGTCGTTCGAAAAGAGCAGCGGCACCTCGCTGCACGGCAACGAGCAGGCGAGCATGGACGTCATCCGCTTTTCCGAGCAGCTGTTGGCGAGCGCGGTCGGTTCGTCTTCGGCGCGGCTGATCCTGTCGCTGCTTTTGCGCCGCAACGACCGCGAATCCAAGGATGCCTTTCGCCTGCTCGACGACGCCACCGAGGCGCTGCAACACAACCGCGATCTGTTGCAGATCGCACT
The DNA here is from genome assembly GCF_000359125.1 of Mesorhizobium sp. STM 4661. Taxonomy (GTDB): domain Bacteria; phylum Pseudomonadota; class Alphaproteobacteria; order Rhizobiales; family Rhizobiaceae; genus Mesorhizobium. The sequence continues at coordinate 7,824 of NZ_CAAF010000067.1, forward strand.
CGACCAGATGGAACAGGGCATCACCGTCTTCGATCGGGATTTTCGGCTGATCTGCTGGAATCGCCAGTACCGGGCGCTGTTCGACCTACCCGACGAGATGGGCCAGGTCGGTGTCTCGCTCGACCGCATATTGCACCACCTCGCCCAGCGCGGCGACATTCCGGCGGACCAGCGGGTGGCGATGCTCAACCGCCTGACCAGTTTCGTCAGCCCCTGGCAGATGGAGCTGAAGACAAGCGGCCGCATCCTCGAATTGCGCTCCAACCCGATGCCGGATGGCGGCATCGTCGCCACCTATGCCGACATCTCCGGACGCGTCGAGCAGGACCTGGCGCTCAAGCGCGCCAATGAATCGCTGGAACAGCGCGTCAGGGACCGTACCGTCGAACTGACCCGCGTCAACGAGGAGCTGGCGCAGGCGCAGATGCTGGCCGAAGAGGCCAATCTCGGCAAGACACGCTTTCTTGCCGCCGCCGGCCACGACATCCTGCAGCCGCTGAACGCCGCCCGGCTCTATTGCTCGTCGCTGATCGAAAAGGTCGGCAAGGGACCCGCCGGCAAGGCCGCGGTCAACATCGAATCCTCGCTGGAATCGGTCGAGACCATTCTCGGCGCGGTGCTTGACATTTCCCGCCTCGACGCCGGCGCGATGAAGCCGGACGATACCGCCTTCAGCCTGGATGGCTTGCTCAGGCAGATCGGCAACGACTTCCGGCCGCTGGCCGCCGAGAAGAAACTCGGCCTGACCATCATGCCGTCGTCGCTCAGCGTGATGACGGACCGCAATCTGTTGCGCCGCCTGATCCAGAACCTGGTGTCCAACGCCATCAAATATACGCGCCATGGCCGCATCCTGGTCGGTGTCAGGCGGCGCGGTGAACTGGCGGAGATTCAGGTGATCGATACCGGCATCGGCATCGCCGGCGACAAGCTGAACACGGTCTTTCACGAATTCACCCGGCTCGACGAAGGCGCGCGCGAGGCAGAAGGCCTGGGTCTGGGCCTCTCCATCGTCGACCGCATCGCCCGGGTCCTGCGCCTCGAAATCCGGATCTTCTCGAATCCTGGCAAGGGCACGCGCTTTTCCGTCATCCTGCCGGTCGCGGCGGTCGAGGCGCCGCGCCGCGCCGTCGAGGCCAAGGCGCCAGTCCGCGCCGCCGCCTCCCTTGCCGGACTCCATGTATTCTGCATCGACAACGACGCCCGCATCCTCGATGGCATGCGGCTGCTTCTCGAAGGCTGGGGCTGCGACGTCGATCTTTTTTCCGGCTCGGAGGATTTCGAGGGGCCGGGGCTGCGAAGGCCGGACATCGTGCTTGCCGACTACCATCTCGACGGCAGGACCGGCATCGACGTGATCGCGAGATTGCGTGCGATCCATGGCGAGGACATGCCTGCCGTGCTGGTCACCGCCGACCGCTCCAGCGAGGTTCGTACGGCCGCCGCCAGGCTCGACGTGCCCGTGGTCAACAAGCCGCTGAAACCGGCGGTGCTGCGTTCGATGATGGCCAGGGTCAGGCCGCTGGCGTCAGCGGCGGAGTAAAGCCCAAACAGTCAATCCGCGGCCTGCAGCGGGTCGCTGCCGATCTTGGAGAGCTGGATCACCGCCTGGGTGCGGCTGTCGACGCCGAGCTTCTGCAGGATCGCCGAGACATGCGCCTTGATCGTCGCTTCGGAGACGCCGAGTTCGTAAGCGATCTGCTTGTTGAGCAGCCCTTCGGCCAGCATGCCGAGCACGCGCGTCTGCTGCGGCGTCAGCGCCTGCAGCCGCTTGATCAGGTCGGAGATCTCTGGATCGCGCTCGACGCCGAGATCGATGCCGACGGGAGCCGCGATATCGCCGGCCAGCACCGACTGCACGGCACTACGGATCTCCTCCATGCTGGCCGATTTGGAGATGAAGCCCGAGGCGCCGAGATCGAGCGCGCGGCGGATCGTCACCGGGTCATCATGCGCCGACACCACAACCAGCGGCACCGCCGGATGGATGCCGCGCAGCGATATCAGACCGGAAAGGCCGCTGGCGCCCGGCATCGACAGGTCGAGCAGCACCAGATCGACATCCTCATTGGCCACGACCAGCGCCTTAGCACTTTCGAAATCGCCGGCCTCGTGAATGACGGCGACATTGCCGATGCCGGCCAGCGCCTCCCGAAGGGCGCCGCGGAACAGCGGATGATCGTCGGCAATGACGAACGTGTAGCCCGACGGCAAATGTCCCTCCCCGAATCCCATCGATGATTTTCTGTTTTTCGGGACCAGTCGAACAATTATGCGGTGATGTCGGCTGTTTTCAAGCGGCAAAGGCCAAGCGCGGATTTTTCCCCAGGCCAGGACCATCGCCATTCGGCGATTTTGCCCTAACTGCGCTCAGGTCTTTTGCGAATTGAGCTTGGCGCCGTCGCCGCCATTGTCCTTGTCCATATCCTTGACGATGTCCATGAAGCCGCGCAGGAAGCGCTCCATGTAGCTCATCGTCTTGTTGAAATCCTCCTCACTCGGCAAGGACGATTCCAGACGGGCGGACAGCGAGTTTTCGAGCTTGACGACGCGCCCGTCCAGCGCTTTCACCGAGCCTTGCAGCCGGTCGATCTCGTCCTGGAAGGCGGCGCGTTCGTCGGCGGCCACCTTGCAGACGAGCTGGCCGGAACGTTCCTCGCAGATCGACATCGCGCCGGTCTGGGTGTCCATGCGGACATAGCCATTGGCCGACTTTTCCAGCTTGTAGCGATCGGTTTCCTCGGAAAAGGCCGATGCCGCGACGAGCGAAACGAGTGCTGCCGGGATCAAGACGTGCTGCAGACGCATGTTGTCCTCCATGGGCCAATAGGTGCAATCTATCACATGTTTGCGCCGGAAATGGGGAAGAAGCGCCCTTCCCCGCCTGGTCTGTTCAGACTATAGCGCAACCATGTCTCAGATTATCTACAAGATAGCCCCTGAAGCGCTTTGGCGCGAGGCCGAAAGAAACGGAAGCTTCACCGGCGCGCCGATCGATCTCGCCGATGGCTTCATCCATTTTTCCACCGCCGGGCAGGCCAGGGAAACGGCAGCAAAGCATTTTGCCGGCCAGGCGGGGCTGTTGCTGATCGCCATCGACGGCACGCGCCTGGGTGAAGCGCTAAGATATGAGGTCTCGCGCGGCGGCGCTCTGTTCCCGCATCTCTACGCCCCACTGGATCTCGAGGCCGTGCTTTGGGTGAGGCCCCTGCCGCTCGACGTGGACGGCCTGCACGAATTCCCGACGCTGGAGGCCGAATGAGCCTGCTCGACCGCGTCGGCCAGAAGCTGCTGTTCGGATTCGACCCGGAAACCGCGCACGGCCTTTCAATCGCGGCGCTGAGATGCGGCCTGCCGATTGCCGGGCGCCCTGTGCGCGACGAAAGGCTGAAGGTCAGCCTCTGCGGCATCGATTTCCCGAACCCGCTCGGCATGGCCGCCGGCTATGACAAGAACGCCGAGGTGCCGGACGCGCTGCTCGGCCTCGGCTTCGGCTTCGCCGAGGTCGGCACGGTCACGCCGCTGTCTCAGGCCGGCAATCCGAAGCCGCGCATTTTCCGGCTGACAGCGGACGAAGCGGTGATCAACCGGCTGGGCTTCAACAATGAGGGTCACGACGCGGCCGAGCGACGCCTTGCCGCCCGCAGGGGCCGCGCCGGCATCGTCGGCGTCAACATCGGCGCCAACAAGGACAGCGCCGACCGCATCGGTGACTATGAACGCGGCGTCACCAGGTTTGCGCCTTACGCCAGCTATCTGACGGTCAACATCTCCTCGCCCAACACGCCGGGCCTGCGCACCATGCAGGCGCGCGAGCAGCTCGGCGAGCTGCTTACCCGTGTCATGGCCGCGCGAGCGGCGGCATCAGTGAAACCGCCGATCTTCCTGAAGATCGCGCCGGATCTGGTCGAGGCCGAGCTGGAGGATATCGCCGCCGAAGTCACCGAGAAGCAGATAGACGGCGTCATCGTCTCCAACACCACCATTTCGCGACTGAGCCTGCATAGCGCCGCTGTCGCCGGCGAGACCGGCGGGCTCTCAGGGAAGCCCTTGTTCGAGCGCTCGACCATCGTGCTGGCGAGGATACGCAAACTGCTTGGCCCGGACCGCGCCATCATCGGCGTCGGCGGCGTCGATTCCGCCCAGACGGCGCTGGAAAAGATCCGCGCCGGCGCCGATCTCGTGCAGATCTACACCGGCATGATCTATGCCGGGCCTTCGCTGCCAGGACGCATTCTTTCCGGAATGATCCGTTTCGTGGAAAAAGAGCGGCTCAAATCCATCCGCGATCTACGTGACAACCGGCTCGACTTCTGGGCGTCGAAGCAACTCTAAACTGCGCCAGAAGCGTGATATCCCAGGTTGAAATTTCGTCCAGGTTCGAGCCGCGCGGATCGTCGACTAAAGCTTTGCCAGTATGGCCCCTGTAGCCAATAAGATAGCGGACGCAAACCACAGAGAAAGCAATACCCACCCCTCTTTCCTACGGTGAATGAAGAAATAATTGAGGTATCGACCTTGCCTGTCTCTCATGAGAGAGAGGTCCTTAAGCACGATGTAGCCAACGCCAGCTATAAAAAGAAATCCAAATGCAAAGGCGCCGTATGCCGAGATATCGGTAATGATGCCACTTCTTCCAACCAGTTCCCGCATATTTTCGACCCTAAGATTGTTCATTCCAATATGACAGCACCTAAAACGCTGTGCGCACCCGCAGCCGCAGAATGGCGAGCAGGCTGAAGCCGCGCACCAGCAGGAAGACATGCAGCGCCGCCCACAGGCCGTGATTGCCGAATGCCGGCGCCAAAGTGAGCAGCGCGGCGCTGAAGACCAGGAACGACAACAGCATCATGTTGCGCATGTCGCGCGACCAGGTTGCACCAATGAAGACGCCGTCCATCTGGAATGCCAGCACGCCGCTCAGCGCGGTGAAGGCGGCCCAGGGCAGATAGATGTCGGCAACGGCTCGAACATCTTCAGATGTCGTGATCAGGGCGACAAGATCGGCACCAGCCAGCAAAAGGATCAAGGTAGCGGCGCCCGCCAGTCCGAGCCCCCAGAACAGGGTCAGCCGCACCGCCTGCCGGAATTGTGTCGCGGCGCGCGCGCCGACCGCCCGTCCTGCGAGTTGCTCGGCGGCAGTCGCGAAACCGTCGAGGAAATAGCCGGCGACGAGGAAAAGATTCATCAGCACGGCGTTGGCGGCCAGCATCACCGTGCCGAACTGTGCGCCCTGGCGGGTGAACAGCGCGAAGGCGGCGAGCAGCGAGAACGAGCGGATCATGATGTCGCGGTTGAGCGACAGCATGCGCAGGAAGGCCGGCAGGTCGAGAACGCGATGGCGCGGCAGTCGGGGGGCCGCCCAGAACCGACGGCCGATGATCGCCAGGCCAAGCAGCATGGCGACGAATTCGCCGGTGACGGTCGCCCAGGCGACGCCGGCAACGCCCCAGCCGAGCTTCAGCCCCAGCAGGATGCAGAGCGCGATGTTGATGCCGTTCAGCACCAGTTGCAGCATCAGCCCCAGCCCGCCCTCGCCGCGCCCCAGCACATAGCCGAGGATGGCGTAGTTGATCAGCGAGAACGGTGCGGCGAGCAATCTGATGCAGATATAGACGCCCATCGCCTCGCTGACGCGCGGTTCGGCGCCCATGAACCATTGACCGGCGATGGCGACCAATGGCGCGAGCGCCGCAGCCACGATGCCGGCGACAACCGCGATCAGCACGGCGCGCCAGAACACCGCCTGTTCCTCCAGTTCGTCGCCGCGCCCGAAAGCCTGGGCGACTAGGCCGGTGGTGCCGGAGCGCAGGAAATTGAAGGACGTGAAGACGACGTCGAAAACAAGCGCGCCCGCCGCCAGGCCGCCGAGAAGGGCCGCGTCGCCCAACTGCCCGACCACCGCCGTGTCGACGATGCCGAGCAGCGGCGTCGTCAGATAGGCAAGCGTCATCGGCACCGCTATGGCGAGCACCGAGCGGTTGGTAACGATGAAAGGCCGGGCATTGACCGTTGATGGCGCCTGATCCAAGGAGCCTCTTTCCTGCGGGAGCATCTTGATCGACCCGCCGATGTGCCCCAGTTTCGTTCCCCCGCGCAACCGTCCATCCCGTCATGGTCAACCGAAACCCGCTTCTGGCGCACCAGCCGTAAACCGCCTCATGCCCCTGCAGATCGTTCATCATCCCGACTACGACGCCGGCTTTGCCGTCAATCATCGCTTCCCGATGAGCAAATACCCACTGCTCATGGAAGCGCTGAGCGCGCGCGGACTGGCCGGGAGCGACGCACTCAACATGCCCGAACCGGCGCCGGCGTCATGGTTGAAGCTTGCCCATGCGGCCTTCTATGTCGACCAGGTGATTGCCTGCGAAGTGCCCGCAAAAGTCGAGCGAGAGATCGGCTTTCCGGTCGGACCGCGCGTTTCGCTGAGAGCACAGCTCGCAACCGGTGGCACGGTGCTGGCGGCACGGCTGGCGTTGCTGAACGGCATCGCCTGCAACACCGCCGGCGGCAGCCATCACGCCCGGCGCGCGCAAGGCGCCGGCTTCTGCACCTTCAACGATGTCGCCGTCGCCTCGCTGGTGCTGCTTGCCGAAGGTGCCGTCCAAAACATCCTGATCGTCGATCTCGACGTGCATCAAGGCGACGGCACGGCGGACATTCTGGGCGACGAGCCGCGCGCGTTCACCTTTTCCATGCATGGCGAGCGCAACTATCCGGTGCGCAAGATCGCCTCCGATCTCGATATCGCGCTGCCCGACGGCACCGGCGACGCGGCCTACCTCGAGAGGCTCAGTGGCCTCCTGCCGAAATTGTCCGCCAGGGCGCGCTGGGACATCGTCTTCTACAATGCCGGGGTCGATGTCCATGCCGAGGACCGGCTGGGCAGGCTGTCGCTGTCGAACGAGGGACTGCGCGCCCGCGACGACACGGTGATCCGCCATTTCCGCGCGCTCGATGCCCCCGTGTGCGGCGTCATCGGCGGTGGCTATGCGACGGATGTGGCCGCACTTGCCGCGCGCCATGCCATCCTGTTCGAGGTGGCTTCGCGCTACGCCTGACGGTCTTATCGTTTGAGCATGATCCTTTCCGAACCGCAGGTCAGCGAAGCAAAAACCGGTTTCCACTTTTCGCTGACGCGGACCTTCGGTTCGGGATCATGCTCTATTTCTTATAGTTGGCGATCCTGAGCAGGATGAAGGCCGGCACGACGATCGCCGCGCCCAGCAGGATATAGCCGAGGAAACGGTCGACGGCGCGGAAACCCAGGTTCCACAGATCGACGAAGAACTTCTGGATGCCGTAGAGCACGTCCATTGGCGACCAGCCGAAGGCGTTCATGACGAGGCCGACGAGGAACGACACGACCAGCAGCTTCAGGAGCACCCGGAGCGGCGTATCGCCGAGAAAGCGGTTCAGTGCGGACAAGGCTCGTCTCCAGAATAGGTTGCACCGATTCGCGTACCGGTTCAGAAATACGCAGTTGCAGCGCCAGCATCAAGCCGGGCTCGGGATTCCGACCGCTTTGCGATTGCCCGAAGCCGGGCCATCATGGTAACGAAGGCTCACGCGGGTATGATGTAATGGTAGCTTGTCAGCTTCCCAAGCTGAACGCGCGGGTTCGATTCCCGCTACCCGCTCCAGCCGCCACCCCATGGCGCTTCATCCCACCTCCCGCAAAATGAAGTCGTGCAACATCTTGGCCGCCGGCGACAGCACGCGGTTCTTCACGGTGATCAGGCTGTAGGGCCTGACCTCGATGTCGAACTCGGTCTGGACGACGTCGATGGCACCGGCCAGCCCCTCGGGGTTCTGGATGAATTTCGCCACCTGGATCGACACCGGCGCGATCGCGTCCGACTGCGCCACCATGACCAAAGTGAGCAGCAGCGAGCTGGTGTTGAGGATGCGATCCGGCAGCGCGATGTTGCGGTTCAGGAAATTGCTTTCCATCGCCTGGCGCAGCGGCGAGCCACCCGACTGGAAGACCCAGTCATAGGCGGCGGTTTCCTCCAGCCGCACCGCCTTGCCCTTGCTCAGCGGGTGGCCGCGGCGCACGATCAGGCAGGCTTTCTCGACGCCGATGACGCGCGATTCGAACAGCCGCGGATTGAGGTCGTCGGGGATGCGCGCGATGATGAAATCGTGTCGCGTGGCGATCAGCTCGCGCGCCAGCACGTTGGAGGTCTCGACCTGCATGGTGATCTCGATGCGCGGATAGATGCGGCGGATTTCGCGGATCGCCGGCACGGCCAGCTCGATCGCCGGCGCGGTCACCGCGCCGAGGAATACCGAGCCGCCCTTGCCGGCCTTGAGCTCCGAGATCTCGCGATCGACCTCGCGCATTTCGAGCAGGATCGAGCGCGCGCGCCTCGCCAATGCCTTGCCATAGGGTGTCAGCGTGATGCCGCGCGGCAGCCTTTCGCACAGCTTGACGTCGAGCACCGCCTCCATCTCGGCGATCATGCGCGAGGCGGCGGGCTGCGAGATGTTCAACACCTGCGCCGCCGCACTCACCCGGCCGTGATCGTCAAGGGCGGCGATCATGCGCATGTGGCGCAGGCTGAGGCCGCTGCGCAACAGGGTTTCGCCGTCGCCCGGAAGCTCGTCGTAACCGGCGGAAATTCCTGAAGGATTTCGCAATGCCGCCATGATCTTCGCCAGCTCCAGCCAATGTCCCGGTCTGCCTCAGTCATATACCAGTTTCGATATAGCAACCATCAAAGATCGCATTTGACAGTTATGTCAAAGGGACACACCCTTCGCGCGTCCCGAGACGTGACAGTCGATGACGAGAAAAATCGTATCGATTGAAATAAGCGTTGCGGGGCCGATTGGGAGGATACCGGAGATCGATAGACGACAGCGGCGCGCTCGCGCTTCTGCTCGACTGCGCGGCCCGCGAAGCCCCGAAATGTCGCGTCCATCAACCAGGGAGAGTTACTGTGAAAATCATCAAGACACTGGCCGCCGTGGCGGCCCTTGGCATCGCGGCCATGACGCTGCCTGCGCAGGCGGGCGAAGGCCTGGTCGGCGTGCTGATGCCGACCAAGACCTCGCAGCGCTGGATCAATGACGGCGACGCCGTCAAGTCCCAGCTCGAGGCTCTCGGCTACACCGTCGACCTGCAATACGCGCAGGACGACATTCCGAACCAGCTCAGCCAGCTGGAAAACGAAATCACCAAGGGCCCGAAGGCGCTGATCATCGCCTCGATCGACGGCACTACCCTGTCGGACGCGCTGCAGAAGGCGGCTGACGCCGGCGTCGTCGTCGTCGCCTATGACCGCCTGATCAAGAAGACCGCCAACGTCGATTACTACACCACCTTCGACAATTTCGGCGTCGGCGTCATCCAGGCCAATTCGCTGCTCAAGGGCCTCGGCATTCCGGAGAAGAAGGGTCCGTTCAACATCGAGCTGTTCGGCGGTTCGCCGGACGACAACAACGCCTTCTTTTTCTACGATGGCGCCATGTCGGTTCTCCAGCCGCTGATCGACAACAAGACCCTCGTGGTGAAGTCCGGCCAGACGGGCATGGACAAGGTCGGCACGCTGCGCTGGCTGGCGGCAACCGCCCAGGCCCGCATGGACAATCTGCTCTCCGCCAACTACTCGGACGGCAGCCGCGTCGACGGCGTTCTGTCGCCATATGACGGCCTGTCGCGCGGTATCACCGCCTCGCTGCGCGCCGTGGGTTACGGCACGGACGCTCAGCCTTGGCCGATCGTGACCGGTCAGGACGCCGAGACCGCCTCGGTCAAGCTGATCATCTCGGGCGAGCAGTACTCGACCGTGTTCAAGGACACTCGCGAACTGGCCAAGGCCACTGTCGGTCTCGTCGACAAGGTGCTCTCGGGCGGCAAGCCTGACGGTCTCGACACCAAGACCTACAACAACGACGTCAAGGTCGTTCCCTCGATCCTGTTGACGCCGTATGAGGTCGACAAGTCGAACTACCAGGCGCTGGTCGTCGACTCCGGCTACATCAAGGCCGACGAGCTGAAGTAATCTCGGTTGCAAAGACAGGGGTCCTGCGCAACGCAGGGCCCCTTTTCGTTAACCAGCGAGCCCGGTATTGTTTTGCCGATCTCGGAGGAGCTTAATTCCTGATGACCTCGACGATTTTGGAGATGCGCGACATCACCAAGACGTTCCCCGGCGTGAAGGCGCTGTCCAACGTCAATCTCAGCGTCGAGGAAGGCGAGATCCACGCCGTGGTCGGAGAGAACGGCGCCGGCAAGTCGACGCTGATGAAGGTGCTGTCGGGCGTATATGCGTCCGGCACCTATGACGGCGCGATCGTCTACCGAGGCGAGGAATGCCATTTCAAAGGCATCCACGACAGCGAACACAAGGGCATCGTCATCATCCACCAGGAACTTGCGCTGGTGCCGATGCTGTCGATCACGGAAAACATTTTCCTTGGCAACGAACACGCCAGATACGGCGTCATCGACTGGAATGCCAACGAGACGCGCACCGGCGCCCTGCTCAAGAAGGTGGGCCTCAAGGAGGACCCCAAGACGCTGATCACCAATATCGGCGTCGGCAAGCAGCAACTGGTCGAGATCGCCAAGGCGCTGAGCAAGGAAGTGAGGCTGCTGATCCTCGACGAGCCGACCGCGAGCCTGTCCGAAAAGGACAGCCAGGCGCTGCTCGATCTATTGCTCGAATTCAAGCGGCAAGGCATCACCTCGATCCTGATCTCGCACAAGCTCAACGAGGTCAACCGGGTCGCCGACAAGGTCACGATCATCCGCGACGGGCGGACGATCGAAACGCTGGCCAAGAAAGACATTTCGGAAGACCGCATCATCACCTCGATGGTCGGCCGCTCGCTCGACGACCGCTATCCGCCGCGCGAGCCCAAGATCGGCGAGGTCGTGCTCCAGGTGAAGAACTGGTCGGTCTATCATCCGATCCATGCCGAGCGGCAAGTGATCAAGGGCATCGACATCGACGTCCGCAAGGGCGAGGTGGTCGGCATCGCCGGGCTGATGGGCGCCGGACGCACCGAATTCGCAATGAGCCTGTTCGGCCGCTCCTATGGCCGCCGCATCAGCGGCGAGGTGCTGCTGAAGGGCAAGCCGATCGATGTCTCCTCGGTGAGCAAGGCGGTGGAACACGGCATCGCCTACGTCACCGAGGACCGCAAGACCTACGGTCTCAACCTGATCGATCACATCAAGCACAACATCACGCTGGCCAATCTTCCCGGCGTGTCGCGCCATGGCGTGATCGACGATTTGCGCGAACTCGCCGTCGCCAACGAATACAAGGCCAAGACCAACATCCGCTCGTCCAGCGTCTATCAGATGACGGGCAATCTGTCGGGCGGCAATCAACAGAAGGTGGTGCTGTCGAAGTGGCTGTTCGCCAATCCGGAAGTGCTGATCCTCGACGAGCCGACGCGCGGCATCGACGTCGGCGCCAAATATGAAATCTATACGATCATCGCGCGTCTCGCCTCCGAGGGTAAGGCGATCATCGTCATCTCGTCGGAAATGCCCGAACTGCTCGGCATCACCGACCGCATCTACGTCATGAATGAAGGACGCATCGTGGGAGAAATGGCAGCAAGCGACGCAAGTCAGGAAAAAATCATGCGCGCCATCGTCCGGGGAGAAGGAAAAGCATCATGAGCACCGAAAGCGCTCCCGCGCCGAAAAGCGGCGTCGCCGAAGATGTGGCCCAGCAGCCGCGCGTTGCCGTCTCGGCGCTGGTCACCAATCTGCGCGAATACGGCCTGATCCTGGCATTGATCGCCATCATGGTGTTCTTCCAGTTCACGACGTCCGGAACGCTGTTCAAGCCGGTGAACCTGAGCAATTTGGTGCAGCAGAACAGCTTCATCATCGTGATGGCGCTGGGCATGCTTTTGGTGATCGTCTCCGGCCATATCGATCTCAGCGTCGGCTCCGTCGCCGGCTTCATCGGCGCGCTGGCGGCGATGATGATGGTCATCTGGCCGCTCGGTCCATTGAGCAATCCGCTGGTGGTGTCGATCATCTGCCTGATCGTGGGTGGCGCGATCGGCGCGGCACAGGGCTACTGGATTGCCTATCACCGAATACCGAGCTTCATCGTCACGCTGGCGGGCATGCTGATCTTCCGCGGCATCTGCCAGGCGCTGCTGGGTGGCGGGTCTTCCGTGGGGCCGCTTCCTGACGGCTTCAAGGCGCTCAGCTCCGGCTTCATTCCGGACGTGATCGGCTCATTGACGCTGATCCCGCCGGTCGTGAACGCCGCCGGCAAGACCATCGTCGGCAGCGGGCTGACGCTGCACATGACGACGATCGTGATCGGCCTCGTCGCCGTGCTCGCCTATGCCTATTTCGGGCTCAGGGCGCGGCGCAGCCGCGAGCGGCATGGCTACGAAGCCGAGCCCTTCTCGCTGTTCGTCGTCAAGACCCTGGTGACCAGCGCTCTGGCGCTGTTCCTTGTCTACCAATTCGCCACCTACAGAGGCCTGCCGATCGTCCTCATGGTGATGGGCGTGCTGATCGCCCTGTTCGTCTTCGTTACCAAACGCATGACGATCGGCCGCCGCATCTACGCGATGGGCGGCAATGCCAAGGCTGCGCAGCTATCGGGCATCAAGACCGAACGGCTGACCCTTATGGTGTTCATCAATATGGGCGTGCTGTCGGCGCTTGGCGGCCTCATCATCGCGGCGCGGCTGGGGCAGGCCGTGCCGGCGGCGGGCCTCGGCAGCGAGCTCGACGTCATCGCCGCCGTGTTCATCGGCGGCGCTTCGGCCATGGGCGGCGTCGGTCAGGTCATCGGCGCGGTGGTCGGCGGCTTCATCATGGGCGTCATGAACAACGGCATGTCGATCATGGGCGTCAATGTCGACTGGCAGCAGGTTGTGAAAGGTCTGGTGCTGCTCGGCGCCGTGGTCTTCGACGTCTACAACAAGAACAAGGGTTGAGCCGGGAAAAACCTGGCCGGACGAGGAAACCATACGGGTCACATCGCGGCTGCCGGCAAGAGGCCGGTGCGAAGAAGTCTCCTGAGAGACCAGGCCAGCGAGCGCAATCCGGACGAAGAATTTCACCCGTGGCGCGGACCTGGTCCGGGTCGCGCTTGGAAGGGTTTGCCAGACCGGCAGGCCGCCAAGGCAAATGAGAGAGGGTACATCATGCTGATCTCCCAGATCCTCGACGACGCCGAGACGATCCGCGTCGTTGCCCGCAACGGCGGCAAGATCCGGATCATCAACGGCGCCCGCAGCGTCTATTCGCTGGCGATGGAAGCCGCCCGCACCGGCACCGGTCTTGCCGCCCTCATCGAGCGCAAGGGGTTCGGTGAAGCGGTCGACCTCGATGCCGCCTACAAGAAGGGACGGCTGTTGTCGCCGATCAACCATCCCGATCCCGCGCATCTCCATCTCACCGGCACGGGCTTGACGCATCTCGGCTCGGCGGCGACCCGCGATTCCATGCACAAGAAGCTCAATACCGACGGCGAGGAACAGCTCACCGATTCCATGAAGATGTTCCGCATGGGGCTGGAAGGCGGCAAGCCGGCCAAGGGCCAGATGGGTGTGCAGCCGGAGTGGTTCTACAAGGGCAATGGCACGATGGCGGTGGCGCCGGGCGCGGCACTGATGTCGCCCGCCTTCGCCCAGGATGCCGGCGAGGAACCGGAAGTCGCCGGCATCTATGTCATCGGCGACGACGGCGCCCCGTTCCGCGTCGGCTTCACGCTGTCGAACGAGTTTTCAGACCATGTCACCGAGCGCGTGAACTATTTGTTCCTCGCGCATTCCAAGCTGCGCAACGCCTCGTTCGGACCGGAGATCCTGATCGGCGACCTGCCCTCCGACATCAGGGGCTCCTCGCGCATCCTTCGCGACGGCAAGCTGCTTTGGGAAAAGCCGTTCCTGTCAGGCGAGGCGAACATGTCGCACACCATCGCCAATCTCGAACACCACCATTTCAAATATTCGGCCTTCCGCCAGCCAGGCGACGTGCATGTGCACATGTTCGGCACGGCGACGCTCTCCTTTGCCGACGGCATCCGGACCGAGGCCGGCGACGTGTTCGAGATCGAAGCCGGGGATTTCGGCCTGCCGCTGCGCAATCCGCTCGAAATCGAGAAGCCGGTGAAGGTTGCGGTGAAGGCGCTTTGAGCGGGTGATCTCCCCCTCGAGGGGAGATGTCGCCGAAGGCGACAGAGGGGATCGTCTCGCGTAGAGCGCCAGCCTCCTGCGTCTGCGATAAAGAGCCGAGCCCGGCTGGACCGACCCCCTCTGGCCTGCCGGCCATCTCCCCCTCAAGGCAGGGCAATCGCATATGGCAGCGCCGGCCCCCTCTCCGGGTGCCGCTGCGCGGCCACCTCTCCCCCACTTTGTGGGGGCGAGGAACCCAAGCTTTTCAAGGCCGCGACCTCGGCGGTTGGCGTTCCTCGCCCCCATGGAATGGGGGAGAGGTGGCTCGGCGAAGCCGAGACGGAGAGGGGGAGCGCCATATGCGATTGCCCTGCCCCACAAGGGAGGAGATCGGCAGCTTGGACCTCAATAAATATCGAAGTCGAAATATTTGGCATGGATCTTCTTGTAGGTGCCGTCGGCGACGATGGCGTCGATGGCCGCGTTGAGCTTTTCGCGCAGCGCATTGTCTTCCTTGCGTACGGCGATGCCGGCTTCCGTCTCGGTGCCCTTGACGTCGCCGACCATCTTGCAGCAGCCGTCGCTCGCCTTCTTCATCCAGTCCATCAGCACGAACTTGTCCGAAAGGACGGCATCGAGACGGCCGTTCATGAGGTCGGTGATCGCCTCTTCCTGGGTCGGATAGAGCTTCGCCTCGGCGCCGGCCTTGCCATAGACGTTCTGGGCATAGTCGGCCTGGGTCGTGGAGGCCTGCGCCCCCACCGTCTTGCCGGCGAGCGCTGCGGCCTCGGTCGAAGCGATGTCGGTGTCGTTCAGCGCCACCAGCGAGAGCGGCGTCGTATAATATTTGTTGGTGAAGGAGACCTGCTTCTTGCGCTCCTCGGTGATGCTCATCGAGGCGATGATGGCGTCGAACTTCCTGGCCTGGAGCGCCGGAATCATGCCGTCCCAGTCCTGCGTGACGAACTCGCATTCGACCTTCATCTGATCGCAAAGCGCATCGGCGATGTCGATGTCGAAGCCGACCAGCTTGCCGTCCGCGGTGATGGTGTTGAACGGCGGATAGGCTCCCTCGGTGCCGATCTTCAGTTTTTCCTGTGCCTGCGCCGAGGAGAGGCCGGCGCCGACCACCAGCATGGCAGCAGCCGCTGCCGATATGATCCATCTCGAAATCCGCATTTTTTTGTTCCCCTTGCGGTTGGTCAATTTTGACGATCGGCACAGCCAAGCATGGCGCGCCCGGCCAGGCAAGCACAGTCTGGAGCGGGATGCGTTCAGGGTTGAACGGCGCATCCCGCTCTATCTATTTGTTTAGCCGCATTTCTGCGACGCCAAGTGATTCCACTTGGCTGCAAAATGCTCTGGCGGCTGGCGGAAGGATCAGCGCGCGGCGCGGAAATGCTTGGACAGTTTCAGGCCCTGTGCCTGGTAGTTCGAGCCGAGATCGGTGCCATAGAGCGCCTGTGGCCGCTTCAGCATATGCTCGTAGACGAGCCGCCCGACGATCTGGCCGTGGTCGAGGATGAACGGCACTTCATGGCTGCGCACTTCGAGCACCGCCCGGCTGCCGGTGCCGCCGGCCGCCGAATGGCCGAAGCCCGGATCGAAGAAACCGGCATAGTGGACCCGGAATTCGCCGACCAGCGGATCGAAGGGCGTCATCTCGGCGGCGTAGAGCGGCGGCACATGCACCGCCTCCTGGCTGACCAGGATATAGAATTCGTCCGGATCGAGCACCAGTTCGCCGGCACCGCTCTTGTAGAGCGGCTCCCAGAAGTCGACGACATCCTGCGCGGCGCGCTTGTCGACATCGACCAGCCCGGTGTGATGCTTGCCGCGGTAGCCGACCAGCCCGTCCTTGTCGCCGTCGAGATCGATCGAGAGTGCGATGCCGCCGCCGGAAATGTTCGGCGGCTCGGTGGCAACCAGCGTCTCGGCGCGATGCAGGTCGTGCAGTTCGCGTTCCGACAGAAGCGCGTTGCCGGTGCGGAACCTGATCTGCGACAGCCGCGAGCCGGTGCGGACCACGATCGGAAAGGTCCGCGGGCTGACTTCGAGATAGAGCGGGCCATGATAGCCGGCGGCGATCTTGTCGAACTCGTGGCCGCGATCGGTCATCACGCGGGTGAAGATGTCGAGCCGTCCGGTCGAGCTCTTCGGGTTGGCCGAGGCCGAAATGTCTTCGGGCAGCGCCAGGCTTTCGAGCAGCGGCACGATGTAGACGCAGCCGGTTTCGAGCACGGCGCCCTCTACCAGATTGATCTCGTGCAGCTTCAGCCGATCGAGCTTTTCCGCGACCCGGTGACCGGGGCCAGGCAGGAAAGAGGCGCGCACGCGCCAGGCCTTGTCGCCGAGCCTGAGATCGAGGCTGGCCGGCTGGATCTGATCGGCATCGAGGGCAGGCGCCTTCAGCGCGCCCGACTGGAACAGCGCGGAAATGTCGTGATCGGGAAGAATGCCTGTCTGCCGCAAAGGCTGGCTCCGCTCCAACGCCGAGTCATTTTTGTCGCAGGTTCTTGTCGCAAAACCGTGGAACACTTTTGCGGAACCTGCTTGGTACAAACCTCTTAATCAAGCCGGCAATTGACGCAAGCGCGGTGCGGGTCTAAAGGGTCGTTATCCCGTGGTGATTTGGCCGGTCGGCTTGCAGCCACGTTAAACAAGTCGCTAAAGGACCGTCGGGCCGCAAGGCCGTATGGACCGGTTGCGACTTTCGCGGCCGGTTTTTTTGTGTCTGGAACAAAAGCGATGAGCATCAAGAAGCGCAACTGGAAGTCTCAAACGGCACTCGTGCATGGCGGGACGCTGCGTTCCGGCTTCGGCGAAACGTCCGAGGCGATGTACCTCACCCAAGGCTACGTCTATGAGACGGCACAGGCGGCGGAAGCCCGCTTCAAGGGCGAGGAACCGGGCTTCATCTATTCGCGCTACGCCAATCCAACGGTCGACATGTTCGAGAAGCGCATGTGCGCGCTGGAAGGTGCCGAAGACGCGCGCGCCACCGCATCGGGCATGGCGGCGGTGACCGCGGCACTTCTATGCAGCGCCAGGGCCGGCGACCATATCGTGGCGGCGCGCGCGCTGTTCGGCTCCTGCCGCTGGGTGGTCGAGACGCTGGCGCCGAAATACGGCATCGAGGCGACGCTGGTCGACGGCACCGACATCGCCAACTGGGAAAAGGCGGTCAGGCCGAACACCAAGCTGTTCTTCCTGGAAAGCCCGACCAATCCGACCCTGGAGGTGGTCGACATCGCCGCCGTCGCAACGCTTGCCAATTCGATCGGGGCGCGGTTGATCGTCGACAACGTCTTTGCCACCCCCTTGCAGCAGAAGCCGTTGCAACTCGGCGCCCACATCGTCGTCTATTCGGCGACCAAGCACATCGACGGCCAGGGGCGGTGCCTGGGCGGCGTCATCCTGTCGGACAAGAAGTGGATCGACGAGAATCTGCACGACTATTTCCGCCACACCGGCCCCAGCCTGTCGCCCTTCAATGCCTGGACGCTGCTCAAGGGCCTGGAGACGCTGCCGCTGCGCGTGCGCCAGCAGACTGAAAGTGCCGGCAAGATCGCGGATTTCCTCGCCGGGCGGCCGGAAATTGCCCGCGTCATCTATCCCGGCCGCGCCGATCACCCGCAGGCGGCCGTCGTCAAGAAGCAGATGTCGGGCGGCTCGACGCTGATCTGCCTCGACATCAAGGGCGGCAAGCAGCCAGCCTTCGCCTTCCAGAACGCCCTCGACATCGTGCTGATCTCCAACAATCTCGGCGACGCCAAGAGCCTGATCACCCATCCGGCGACGACGACGCACAAGAACCTCAGCGACGAGGCCCGCGCCGAACTCGGCATCGGACCGGGCACGCTGAGGCTGTCCGTCGGCCTGGAAGACGCGGACGATCTGCTCGCGGATGTCGAGCAGGCGCTGAAGTCAGCCAAATAGCAGCCGCCGCGCGGCAGGGATTGCTCAGACGCCTTCCTCCAGCTCGGTCATCGCCTTGGTGCGGATGGTCATGGCGTTGCCGCGCCATTCGACAGCGCCGCCCAGCCAGCCACGTGCCCAAATGGCGGGAAGCATTATATCCCGCACGATCATGGCGGTGACGATGCGTGGCGAGAGATACCAGCCCTTGGACCAGGCGAGCATGCATTCCGGCAGATAGGCAATCAGCAGCACGCAAAAAGCCGTGGTGGGCAGACTGATGCCGGCGCTTGCCGCCGCGATCAGCGCCAACAGCAGTGGCATTGCCACGCCGGTCAGGATTTCCGGCGCGAAGAACAGTGGGAAGGTGACGCGCCGCAGCCGCGCCCAGCGCGCCTGGCGCGACCAGATTTCGCCAAATGTGCGCTGGCCGAGCGGCTGCTCGAATGGCGAGGCGACGAGGTTGACGCGCAATCCGAGCCCGTTGACCAGCTTGGTCGCGGCGGCGTCCTCGGCGATCTCGGCGGCAAGCGCGCGGATGCCGCCATTGGTGTCGAGCATCGGTTTCTTCCACAACATACTCTTGCCCTGGGCGAAGCCGAGGCCGAGCGCCTCGCCGGCATATTGCCAGCGCGCCTGCAGCGTATTGAGGAAGGCGCATTCGACCTCCGCCCAGAAGCCGTCCGGCCGCGAGCCGATCGGTGTCGAGCAGACAAGACCGGTGTCGGGCCGCCACGCGGCCATCAGATGCTGGACATAATCCTTCGGCATCAGGACATTGGAATCGGCAAGAATGACCCAATGGTGGCGCGCCGCTTCCCAGCCCTTGACGCAGTTGTTGAGCTTGGGATTGGCGCTGATGCGGTCATCGCCGGTGAGCAGCTGCGCCGGTACATTGGGAAACCGGGCAATCGCCCTGTTTATCAGTTTGATCACCGGATCATCGGCATTAGCGACACAGAAGATGAGTTCGTAACGCGGCCAGTCGAGCGAGAAGGCACGCGCAAGCGTTTCCTCGGTAAATGGTTCGACCCCGCGCGAGGGGATGACGATCGACACCGGCGGGGACTTGCCGGCAGGCCGCGCGAGGCTGCGCGGCGGCTTCAGCCTGAAAGCCGCGAGCAGGATGCTTGCGAGATTTGAAAGAAGCAGGGCAGTCGAAAACAGGGCGGCGGCTATGACTGTCAGTTCCATCGATATCTGGTCACTCCGGAAAAGCCGGCCGGAAGGTGGCCGTTTTGAACAGGTCGACAGAGCGCCCGAGTCGCCCGGCACGGTTTGCGCACACCATCATTGTCATGTGTCACTTAAATGACATTGTTTGGCGGCAGGTGCGCATAAAACCGGAAGGGACAGGCAGCGCGCGCCGTTAACCTTGTAAGGAGCGCGTCGAAACTTCCGCTGGGACTGTTTGGAGTAGCTCATGTACCGCGCCGTCACGCGCAACATCGAAGTGCAAGTCAGGCCGTTCTATCTGGAGGATCGCTCGGACCCGTCGGAGAACCGCTATGTCTGGGGTTACCAGGTGACGATCGACAATCAGTCGGACGAGTTCGTGCAGCTTCTGTCGCGCTATTGGCACATCACGGACGGCGCAGGCCGCGTCGAGGAAGTGCGCGGCGCCGGCGTCGTCGGCGACCAGCCCGAACTCAATCCCGGCGACAGCTATCAATACACGTCCGGCTGTCCGTTGCCGACGCCGTCCGGCATCATGGTCGGCCACTACACGATGCGCAACGCGCGGGGCGAGACGTTCAACATCGCCATCCCCGCCTTCTCGCTCGACCTGCCAGGCACGCGGCGGACGGTGAACTGACGTTCACTTGGGTTTCCTCGCCCCCGCGAAGCGGGGGAGAGGTGGCCCGGCGAAGCCGGGACGGAGAGGGGGACGACATTCGCGAAGCCAGAACCGGCAAGGGAATGGGCGCAAGACTAACAGTGACACGAAGCACATCAAGAGTCCTTGAACGGCGAATTCCCAGCCGCCGCGAAGGCCCCCTCTCCGTCCCGGCTTCGCCGGGCCACCTCTCCCCACTCCGTGGGGCGAGGAACCCAAGTTCTGCGAAGGCAACCGCACTGACGCTCGCTACTCAGCCGCCGCAAACTCCGCCGGGTCGAAGTCATATTGCTTCGAGCAGAATTCGCAGGCGACGTGAATGCCGCCATCCTCGGTGCTGTCCCTGATTTCGTCGGCGGAAAAACCTTCGAGAATGCCGCGGATCTTGTCTCTCGAGCATGAGCACTGGTCGGCGACCGGCACGCCGCCGAAGACGCGGACGCCATGCTCGTGGAACAGGCGGTAAAGCAACCGCTCCGCGCCTATCGTCGGATCGATCAGTTCGGTCGGCTCGATGGTGCCGAGCAGCGCCAGCAGTTCCTGCCAGGAATTGTCGGCCGGATCGTGGATTTCCTCGCGCGGATCGCCATCGCCGCCCGGCAGATCGGGCACGCGCATGCGTTCGGGCGACTGCGGCAGGAACTGCGCCAGGATGCCACCGGCGCGCCATTGCTCGCGGGCACCACCATTACCGGGCGTCAACAGCTTGGCCACCGAAAGCCGGAGATCGGTCGGGATCTGCTCCGACTGGCGGAAATAGGTGCGCGCCGCTTCTTCCAAAGTCTCGCCATCGAGCTGGACGATGCCTTGATAGCGCTGAGTATGGGCGCCCTGGTCGATGGTCAGCGCCAAGACGCCGCTGCCGAGCAGCGTCTGCTGCGACGTCTCGCCGGCGGCCGTCAGCGCCTCCAGCCGGTCGGCATCGAAACGCGCATAGGCCCGCAATGCGGACGGCGTGGAAAAATCCGCGACCAGCATATCGACCGGCCCATCGGTGCGGGTCTGCAGGATGAACTTGCCCTCGAACTTGAGCGAGGTGCCAAGCAGCACCGTCAGCACGCAAGCTTCCGCCAGCAGGCGAGCAACCGGCTCGGGATAGTCGTGACGGGAAAGGATCGCATCGAGCATCGGCCCGAGCTGAACCGTGCGGCCGCGCACATCGAGCGGACCGACCTCGAAGGGCACGACATGATCGTCGCCGGCATAGCCGAATTCGCCGAGTTTGGGTTGATGTTCAGCCAACTGACGGGTTTCCAACATGACAAAGCTCCGGGGCGCGGCCATGCCGCCCTCCGGGGCGCATGCGTCGAAACGCGCTCATTTTGCGTGATGCGCCTGAGATAGGCACCACGCATTGCCGGATCAAGGTTGCCCGGATCAAGCGCCCAGACACCAGGCGAGAACCGCCTTCTGGGCATGAAGCCGGTTCTCGGCCTCGTCGAACACCACCGAATGCGGCCCGTCGATGACCTCGTCGGTAACCTCCTCGCCGCGATGCGCCGGCAGGCAGTGCATGAAGAGCGCGTCGGGCTTGGCCTTCGCCATCAACGCCGCATTGACCTGATAGGGCAGGAAAACGTTGTGGCCGCGGGCGCGGTGTTCCTGGCCCATCGACACCCAGCAGTCGGTGACGACGCAGTCGGCCTCGTGGACTGCCTCCTCGGGCGAGCGGGTGAAGTTCAGCTTGCCGCCATGCCGCTTCGACCAGTCGACATGTTTCTCGCCCGGCTCGCTGCCTTCGGGCACGGCGACATTCAGGTTGAAGGCGAACCGCGCCGAAGCTTCCAGTAGCGAATGCAGCACATTGTTGCCGTCGCCGGTCCAGGCGATGGTCTTGCCGGCCACCGGACCGCGATGTTCCTCGAAGGTCATGATGTCGGCCATCAGCTGGCAGGGATGGGTTTCGTCGGTCAGCCCGTTGATGACGGGTATGGTGGCATTCTCGGTCAGCTCCAGCAGCCGGTCATGCGAGGTGGTGCGGATCATGATCGCATCGACATAGCGCGACAGCACCTTGGCGGTGTCGGCGATGGTTTCGGAGCGGCCGAGCTGCATCTCGGTGCCGGTCAGCATGATGGTCTCGCCGCCGAGCTGGCGCATGCCGACGTCGAAGGAGACGCGCGTGCGCGTCGACGGCTTGTCGAAGATCATCGCCAGCACCTTGCCTTCGAGCGGCTTCGTCCGCTCTCCGGCCTTAAGGCGCGCCTTTCGCATCACGGCGTCGTCCAGCATGAAGCGCAGGTCGCCCGCGGAAACGGCGGAGAGATCGGTGAAATGGCGAAGTGACATCAGGACTGGTTCCGGGATTACTTCGCGGCAGCCGCGGCGATGGCGTCCGCCAGGCCCCGGGCACCGGCGCGGATGCGGTCGAGCGCCTCATGGATCTCGGCATCGGTGACGGTGAGCGGCGGCAGCAGGCGGATGACGTTGTCGCCGGCCGGAACCGTCAGCAGATGCTGGTCGCGCAGCGCCATGTTCACCTTGGTGTTGGGCATCGCGCATTTGAGGCCGAGCATCAGCCCGGTTCCCCGGATATCCTCGATGACATCGGGAAATTCATCGGCGACACCCGCCAGACCCTGCTTCAGCAACAGCGCCTTGCGCTGGACATCCTCCAGGAAGCCGTCTTCCAGCACCACGTCGAGCACGGCGTTGCCGACCGCCATCGCCAGCGGATTGCCGCCGAAGGTGGTGCCATGCACGCCAGCGGTCATGCCGACCGCTGCCTCGTCGGTGGCAAGGCAGGCGCCCATCGGAAAGCCACCGCCGATGCCCTTGGCGACCGCCATGATGTCGGGCGTGACACCGGCCCATTCATGCGCGAACAGCTTTCCGGTGCGGCCGACGCCGCACTGGACCTCATCGAAGATCAGAAGCAGGCCGTGCTGGTCGCAGAGCTGCCGCAGCCGCTTCAGCGATTGCGTCGGCACTTGCCTGATACCACCCTCGCCCTGCACCGGCTCGACCAGGATCGCTGCGGTCTCCGGCGTGATCGCCTTTTCAGCGGCATCGATGTCGTCGAAGCCGACCTGGTCGAAGCCGTCGACCTTGGGCCCAAAACCTTCGAGATATTTGTACTGGCCGCCGGCGGCGATGGTCGCCAGGGTGCGGCCATGGAAGGCGCCTTCGAAGGTGATGATACGAAAGCGCTCGGGATGGCCCTTGACGAAGTGATAGCGCCGCGCCGTCTTGATCGCGCATTCCAGCGCCTCGGCGCCCGAATTGGTAAAGAACACCTTGTCGGCGAAGGTGGCTTCGGCCAGCCGCTCACCCAGCCGGCTCTGTCCCGGAATCTCGTAGAGATTGGAGACATGCCAGACCTTGGCCGCCTGTTCGGTGAGTGCCGAGACCAGATGCGGATGGCTGTGGCCCAACGAATTCACGGCAACACCGCCGCCAAAATCGAGATATCGCTCGCCCTTGTCTGTAACCAGCCAAGTGCCTTCCCCATGGTCGAAAGCCAGGGGTGCGCGGGTAAAGGTCTCGAAAAGCGCCGAACCGCTCATTATATGCGTCTCCGGAACCGGAAAATCAAAAAAGCCGCCAAAGCGGCGGCCTTTGCGGCTTATCGTGTTTTTCGGCCATGAAGTCAACGAAAACGTCGCGCAAGGACGCGCGGCAAGCCCCCAGCGAGACGCCGGCTCATAAGCGACCGGGCAAGTTGGGGAAAACCGAAAAAACCGATTCGTGTTGCCCTTGGGACTCTTGTCACTGAGTCAACGGATAGGTATTTGTAGTCGAGAAATAACTAGATTTCGTGCGGCGGACCTAATCACCCGGTATATGTGGTGTTGTTTGCCCGGCGAGAGCCGGGTCGGGAAAGGATTCCGACCGCTGCACGCCTCAGCAGGAGCGCGGTCTCATGAACTGGACTGACGAGCGGGTCGAACTTCTTAGAAAACTGTGGTCGGAAGGACTGAGCGCAAGCCAGATCGCCGCACAGCTCGGGGGTGTCAGCCGCAATGCGGTCATCGGCAAGGTGCATCGGCTGAAACTGTCGGGCCGCGGCCGCTCGACGGCCACGCCGTCACGCCAGAAGAAGAGCGTGCAGGGATCGAGCGTCCAGAAATCTGTGTCACGGGCGGCAAGCGCGGCGCGGCATATGACCACGTCGATCGGAGCGACCGCGCTGCAGGCGCAATTCGACGCCGAACCGGTGGCGCGTCATTACATCCGCCCGGTCGAGAACGTCGTCGTACCGATCTCGCGGCATCTGCGGCTCGTCGAATTGACCGAGCGGACCTGCAAATGGCCGAATGGCGATCCGCTTTCGGAAGACTTCCATTTCTGCGGCAACGATGCCGCCGAAACCGGGCCCTACTGCAAGTATCACGCCCGCGTAGCGTTCCAGCCGGCTTCGGAGCGGCGGCGGAGTCGGTGAGTAGAGTAGTGAGTAGTGAGTAGTGAGTAGTGAGTAGTGAGTAGGAAAATGGAGCGCCTAGAGCGCTGTTTCACTACTCACTAATTTTCTACTGACTCAATTCACAGCCACCCATTCTTGCGGAAACGCCAGTACAGGAAAGAGCAGATCGCAGCGATCGCTGCCAGCACGATCGGGTAGCCATATTCCATCTTCAGTTCCGGCATGTCGTCGAAATTCATGCCGTAGATGCCAGCGAGCGCCGTCGGCACCGCCAATATCGCGGCCCATGAGGCGAGCTTCTTGGTGTTCGCCGTTTCCTGGCTCTGGCCCACCAGAAGGCTGGCCTCGAAAGCAAAGGCGAGAACCTCCCGCAAGCTGTCGATCTTTTCCTGGACGGTGCGGATATGATCGGTGACGTCGCGAAACAGCGGGTGCATGGCCGCATGGATCTGCGGCAGGTCGGCGCTGGTCAGCCGGCGGCAGACCTCCACCAGCGGCAGCGCCGCATTGCGCAAGCGCAACAGATCGCGGCGCAGCATATAGAGCCGCTCGATATCAGGCCCAGTCATCGGCCTCAGCAGGACCTTGTCCTCGATCGCCTCGACCTCGTCCTCGATCTGCTCGAGCACCGGCATGTAGTTGTCGACGATGAAATCGAGAATGGCATAGAGGACGAAATCCTCGCCCTTGGCCAGCGAATGCGGGCAGCTTTCCCAATGCTGGCGGACGGCGGCATAGGAGGTGGAAGGACCGTGCCTGACGCTGACGATGTAGCCGGCGCCGACGAACAGATGCGTCTCGCCGAAGGTGACGCGGCCGTCGATCAGTTGGGCCGTGCGGGCAACGATGAACAAGGCATCGCCATATTGCTCGATCTTCGGCCGCTGGTGCGGATGCTCGGCATCCTCGATCGCCAGTTCATGCAGGTGGAATTGCGCCTGGACGCGCAGTAGCAGGTTGCGGTCGGGCTCCAGCAGGCCGATCCAGACGACATGGCCCGGCTTGCCGGCCCATTCGCCAGCTTCCTCGATCGCAATGTCGGCGATACGCCGGCCGGCGGTATAGACGCTGGAAGCGATGATGCCCGACGTCGGCGGCGGGGCCGGAGTCAGGTTCCGAACGTTTTCCATCGCTACCTCCTGGAGACATGGCCTCCGGTCAGGATCAGGACGTTCAGGGAAGCTTAGCTTAAAGCACGCCGCATTTGAAAGGATTCATGCGACGCGCTTTAAGTTCCTGTTTTTTATGCATGTCGTTATCGCAAAACCGTTGCACACTTTTGCGCGGCATGCATCAAATTAGCAATGGGTTCGAGAGGCGGCCGTTCACTTCGCCGGCTGCATGCCGGGAAGGACGACCTTGTCCGTCTTGTCGCCCTTCGGCCGCTCGGCCGGCATCTGGTCGCCGGTGACAATGTAATAGATCGTCTCGGCGATGTTGGTGGCGTGATCGCCGATCCGCTCGATGTTCTTGGCGCAGAACAGGAGATGCGTGCAAGGCGTGATGTTGCGCGGGTCTTCCATCATATAGGTCAGCAATTCGCGAAACAGCGAGGTGTACATGGCGTCGATCTGGTCGTCGCGGTCGCGCACGAAGCCGATCTTTTCCACCGAGCGCGACGCGTAGACGTCGAGTACTTCCTTGAGCTGCGTCAACGCCAGGTCGGCCAGTGCCTCGAGGCCACGGAACAGGCTGGTCGGCTGGCGCCCTTCGATGACGGAAGCCACCCGCTTGGCGACATTCTTGCCGAGGTCACCAACTCGTTCGAGGTCGGCCGAGATGCGGATCGCGCCGACGATTTCGCGCAAATCCGTCGCCATCGGCTGACGCTTGGCGATGATGACAATCGCCTTGTCGTCGATCGCGCGCTGCCCCTCGTCCAGAACCAGGTCGTCACGGATGACCTTCTGGGCGAGGCCGGGATCGGCGTTGACCAGGGCCGTGATCGCCTGTTCGACCATGCGCTCGGCATGCCCGCCCATCGCGGCGATGCGCTTCGACAGGTATTTCAGCTCCTCGTCATAGGCGCTGACGATGTGCACGGACTGCATGGATGAAATGCCTTCCCATGGTCTTCTGGTTTGAGTCGTTTCCTCGAATCCCCGCTGATACGCCAGCGGGATGACAGAAAAAAGAAAAAGACTGTTGAAGCAACGCACTCAGCTAGACGGACAAAGCACGCCCCAACACTCTTTTCGAGCCTATGCCGCAGTAAATAGTGCGGCGTCAGCGCGTCGGCAAATGAACCGAGAAGGCTGCGCCCTTGCCGACCTCCGACTTGATCGAAAGCCTGGCGTTGTGGCGCGTCAAAATGTGCTTGACGATGGACAGGCCAAGGCCGGTCCCCTTATGGGTCCGGCTGTTCTCGACATCGACACGGTAGAAGCGCTCGGTGATGCGCGGGATGTGTTCTTCGGCAATGCCGGGACCGAAATCCCTGATGGCGACGTCGATGCCCGGTTCGGGAATATCGCTGCGCGCGATCGACACCACGACGCGTCCGCCCGACTGTCCGTATTTGCAGGCGTTTTCCAGCAGGTTTTCGAAAACCTGGAAGAGTTCGTCCCGGTCCCCTGGCACATCGAGCGGCCCTTCCGCGAAATCCCGCTCGATGGCGACTCCATTTTCCCTGGCAAGCGGCCCAAGCGAATCGATGACGCTGCCGAGGGTCTGGCGGAGATCGACCTCGGTTCCCGGCTTCAGATAGGGCTTCATCTCCAGCCGAGACAGCGACAAGAGGTCGTCGATCAGGCGCGCCATGCGACCGGTCTGGTTCTGCATGATTTGCAGAAACTGTTCGCGCGCCGCCGGATCGCCGCGGGCCGGCCCGCGCAGCGTCTCGATGAAGCCCGATATCGAGGCCAACGGGGTGCGCAGTTCGTGGCTTGCATTGGCGATGAAATCAGCGCGCATCCGGTCGATCCGGCGCGCCTCGCTCTGGTCCTTGAACACCAACACATAGAGATCGGTGCCGTGACCGACCGAAGAGGCGCTTACCCGGTAGGCCCGTTCGACCGGCAGCTTTTCGGTATAGTCGACGACATCCGAAGCGACATTTCCCGACAAGATGCTGTCCAGCAGGGTCTGCATTTCGGGCGCGCGGAACTTGAGCGACAGCGACAGGCCGGGCGCGATGCCACCAAAGGCGGCAAAGGCAGCAGCGTTGGCATGGACGATCATGGCAGTGCGGTCGAAGATGATCAGCGGATCGGCAACGGCCGCCGCCAGATATTCGCCCGACAGCCGCTGCAGCCCGCTGGCCTCGATCGCCGCGGCGTCCTCGGCGGACTGGCGCGCAGCGTCGGTTTGCAGCATCGCGGCGGCAAGCAGCACCGCACAGGCCAGCAGCACCACATAGCCGGACATGCCTGCGAACCAATAAACCGCCAGAACCGCGATGATGCCGGCAGTAAGCAGCAAGCGGCTGTGCCACAGCCGGATAGCGACTGTTTGCGCCGCGCCTTGCCGCTCCGCGCTTGTCTCAGCCATTGTCAGCCATTCGCGCGTACCTCGTGCCCTGGCATCCTGTCGGTCGGCCGGCTGGAAAACTTCCCGCTGGACCGGCGCTAGAGCGCCGTGCGTCCAATTGGACGCACAAAGGACGCTCTACCACTTTCAATCTGCTGCATCGTTCTTTCCGAAAATCGATTCCGATTTTCGGGCCGATGCAGTAAGGCTCCCAATAGCATGAGTCCCGAAGCTGGAAAGGTTCGTCTCGATGAAAAAACCCAAGGAAAGTCCCGCAGCACCCGCGTCAGGTCCGCTGAAGATCAGGATCGACGGCAAGGAGCGGGAGTTCGACATCGAGAATGCCGAGCTTCCCGACTGGGTCGAGGACAGCAAGCTGACCTCGGGCGGCTATCCCTATGACAAGAAAATGAAGAGCGAGGATTATGACGAGCCGCTCGAGCGGCTGCAGATCGAACTGGTCAAGGCGCAGGCCTGGCTGCAGTCGACCGGCAAGCGGGTGATGGTGCTGTTCGAGGGACGCGACGCCGCCGGCAAGGGCGGCACGATCTTCG
This sequence comes from Mesorhizobium sp. STM 4661, assembly GCF_000359125.1. Classification (GTDB taxonomy): domain Bacteria; phylum Pseudomonadota; class Alphaproteobacteria; order Rhizobiales; family Rhizobiaceae; genus Mesorhizobium. The sequence goes on from NZ_CAAF010000067.1 coordinate 36,082, forward strand.
TGCTGCACCAGTACATGAACCCTCGCACCGCGCGCAATGTGGCGCTGACCAAGCCGACCGAGACCGAACGCGGACAGTGGTATTTCCAGCGCTATGTCGATCATTTCCCCACGGCGGGAGAATTCGTCACCTTCGACCGCTCCTGGTACAACCGCGCCGGCGTCGAGCCGGTCATGGGGTTCTGCACACCGGAACAGCACGAGAAATTTCTCGACGAGACGCCGCATTTCGAACGGATGATCTGCAACGAGGGCATCCATTTCTTCAAGATCTGGCTGAACATCGGCCAGGAAGCCCAGCTCGAACGGTTCCACGATCGCCGCTGGAGTCCTTTGAAGAACTGGAAATTCTCGCCGATCGACGTCGCCGGCATCACGAAATGGGACGACTACACCAGGGCGCGCGACCTGATGGTGGAGCGCACGCACAAGGAGTTCGCGCCGTGGATCATCGTACGGGCCAACGACAAGCGGCGCGCGCGGCTTGCCGTCATCCGGCGCATCCTGCTGTCGCTGCCCTATGAGGGCCGCGACCTCGACGCCATCGGCAAGGAAGACAAGAAGATCATCGGCGAAGGGCCGTCATTTCTCGGAAAACAGGACTGACGCTTCTGGCGCCGCGCGGCCTCTTGGCCGCGCGGCGCTCGATTCATCGATCGCTCTCTTTTCGGCGTGGCCGTTCAAGCCGCCAGCCTGGCGATCCGCTGTAGCCGCTTCAGCGTGACGTCGTCCTGCAAAGCCTGCTGGAAGAGCGAGATCTCCCGATCGATGCGGTCGCAAAGCACTCCGGTGTCGCCCCTGAGCAGGTCACGCGTCTGCAACAATGCGGCGACTGGCTTCTTGGCGAGTTGCCTGGCCCTGCCAAGTGCCGCTTCCTCGACGCTGCCACCCGCCACGATCTCCGTGACCAGGCCGAGCGCCTTGGCATCCTCGGCGCGGAGCGTGTCGCCCAGGCAGAAGAAGCGGAAGGCGCCGGCATAACCGAGCTTCTGCGGCGCCAGAATGCTGGTCGCGGCGTCCGGCACGAGGCCGAAATCGACGAACGGCACCCGGAACGTGCTTTCTCCAGATGCGATCACCATGTCGCAATGGAACAAGATGGTGCAGCCGACACCGACAGCGTCGCCATCGACACAGGCAAGCACCGGCTTCGGAAACGTCGCCAACGTGCGGAACATGTCGGTGACGGCGGCGATCAACCGTTGATGCTTGGTGGCATCAAGGAATTCGGAAAAGTCGCCGCCGAGGCAGAAGCAGCCGGCCAGGCCACGCAGCACCACGACCCGCACCTCATCGTCGACGGCTGCTTCGTGGAAGGTCTTGGCCAGGCTTTCATAGGCTCGCCTGTCCAGCACCGGCCGGCCGTCATCCGTCGACACTGTGACAATCAGCGTATGGTTGCGGAACTCCGTTTGCGTGGGGATGTTCATGACCGTCTCCATCTCACGATGCCCGCCTCATCCCGAGCATGTCGGGATATCCCCAGGCCAGCACCGGCGCGAAATGATTGCGACGCGAACGCACCACATCCAGCGTATGGTCGTTGAAGGTGAGCAGCGTGGCGACGACCTGCTGGTTGCCGTAAGTGCGCTGGTAGCCGAGCGGCGTGGCCAGGAAATGCAGTTGCAACGCACGCAGGACCCACATCGGCTCGAATTCGATGATCACCTGATTGACGTTGCGCTTCAGCCCCCACTCGACGAAACCGGCAATCAGCTCGGTGCCGACCGTCGACACGCCGCGCTTGCCGTCACGAAAGCCCGGCGCCACCGCATAGCGGGTCAGTTCCCAGACATTCGGCCCCGAGGGCGGCGTCCCTTCATAGAGATCCGCCAGCACATCGGTCAGAAGATGCGCCCGCGTCGTCGGCAACATCCTCTGATAACCGGCGAGTTCGCCGTTGCGGATGACAAGCTGATGTACTGCTTCGTCGTGGTCGAACTGGTCGATCTCAAGGCCGTCGGGACGCTTCAGATCGGTCCAGCCCATCTCCTCGACAAAGATCTTGTAGCGCAAGCGATGAACCGCCTCCCAAAGGTCGGGGCGTTCCATCAATTCCTGAGTATTTAGGGAAAAAAGCATTTTGCCGTCTCCTGGTTTAAGAGGAAGATACGGCCGGGCTTTCCCGAGAAAATTACGTGATCACGTAGGCAAGAATTTCTAGGCCGGCGCGGCCGACCTAGCTAATATAGCCGCGCCTTATCGCTTCCGCGACCGCCTGCACCCGGTTGACGGCACCGAGTTTGCTCTTGGCGTTAAGAAGGTGTTTCTCGGAGGTATGTTCCGAGATGCCGAGGATTTGCGAGATCTCCCACTCGGACTTGCCGACAGCCGCCCATTGCATGCATTCGCGCTCGCGCGGCGTCAGTTCAATGTGATCGATGGTCTTGTTGGCCATCGTGTGGAGTTGCATGGCGCGGCCGATGGCATAGGTCGACACCAGCGACACCAGCCCGAACTCGGCCCCCGACAATTCGACGGCCTCGCCGCCCAGCGACACCATGACGATCTGGCCGTCCAGCGTGATCAGCGGGAAGGCCAGCCCGTCGCGCAACTTGAATTCGCCGGCGTCGCCCATCACTTCGCCGCTGCTCTTGTCGACGCGAATGCCCTGAGCGGCCTCCCGCCACTGGAACGGCGCCTGAAGCTGCTTCATATGGCTGACGACGGGGTCATGGTCGACATAGTTGCGCGACACATAGCGCTCCAGCCATTCCACCGGCCACTCGCAAAGCAGCACATGATCCTTTTGCTGGCCTCTTGGCGTGCCTGGCTGCGGAACCGTCCCGGCCATGAGCGCCGTCAGGCCGAACTCCGAGGTTATGCCAAGCAGCTTTTCGCAGACCAACGCCGGCGTGTTGGCGTGCTGCAGCTGATCTATGAATTCCAGTGTGCGATCGAAGTGACCCATCGCAACATCTACCCCATGTTGCCTTCCGCATTGAGATCGACGTGCCGGTGTTTGACTTGTACGTTGCCATCGACCCGGATGCAAACCTGCTGCCCCGCCGCAGCGCCCACGACTAACCCCCAGCCGAAGCGATGCAGTCATTTGCAAGCTCACTAATCATATCCCTAAATCAGCCTGATGAAATCAAAAACCGTTGTGCCTGTGCCGTTTTCGTACGAAAAGCCAATATAAAATGAGGACAAAGCGGAGTTTGATCGTGGCAATTCGGTGGATATCCATCGTCTTGATGCTGGCATTGATGGGAGCACAGCCGCTGATTGCGCGCGCCGCGGAGCCACAGGTGCCGGTCTTGTGGGATGCCAAGGAGCGGTTGCCGAAGCCGGATCTTTCCAAATTGCCCCGGTTGCGTTTCCTGACCACCACCGATTTCCCGCCTTTCAACTTCCTCGACGGGGCGGGCCGGCTGTCCGGCTTCCACGTCGATCTGGCGCGCGCCATCTGCGCCGAACTCGGCATCGCCGAAAAATGTCAGATCCAGGCGCTGCCCTGGGCCGAGCTGGAAGGCGCGCTGCGGAAGGGCGAAGGCGAAGCGATCATTGCCGGCATCGCCGCCACGCCGGAGTCGCGATCGAAATATGCCTTCTCGCGCTCCTATTTGCAGTTTCCGGCGCGCTTCATCATGCCGAAGACAAAAGCCCTCACCGAACCGATCTTCGACAGATTGCGCGGCAAGCGCGTCGGCGTGCTCGCCGGCTCCGCGCATGAGCGGATGCTGCGCGCCTATTTCGACGCCGTTCAGGTCGTCCCGTTCGAGCGGCCGGAAGACCTCTACACCGAACTCAAGGCCGGCAAGATCGACGCCGCCTTCGGCGACGGCATGCGTTTCGCATTCTGGCTGGGCGGCTCGGATGCCGCGGGCTGCTGCCGCTTTGCCGGCGGCCCCTATCTGGCGCCGGAATATCTGGGCTCCGGCATGGCCATCGCTACCAGGGCCGACGATCCGGCGCTGGCCGCGGCATTCGACTACGCATTGCAGGAGCTTTCGGTGAAGGGCATCTTCGCCGAATTCTATCTGCGCTATTTCCCGGTCAGTTTTTTCTGATCCGGTCCAGTTGCCTAGGTGAGCGTCCGGAGGCGGGCCTTGGCCGCGCGGCCGATGGCGGCGACAGTCAGCGTATCGAGACCGAGCTGGCGGCGGATAAGCTGCAGCACGCGCACCTCCTCCATCCGCATTTCGAGGTCGACGGCCGCCACTTCGAAGGCGGCGGCGTAGGCCGTGTCGTGCAGCCGTTCGGGCAAAACCTCGGAGACATTGGCCAAAACGCCTTCCAGACCGTCCTTTTCATGCAGCATCTTCTGGCAGGCCTGGGCGACCTCGACCAGCCGGTCATGGTTGAAATCCTCGAACACCGGCCATGAGCGGACGACGTCACCGATCCGCGCCAGTTCGACATCGGTCATGTCGCGATCGGACGCCGAGGTGATGACCATCAGGTAGATCAGGGCTTCATGCGGCGTCGGCAACGGCATTTTTTACTCCTTGAACGGGTTCCGAACTTAGGAACGCGGTATCTGTGCCGCAAGGAAAAAGAGCGGCGATCGTTGACGCCCAAGACAGGCACGCCTAGAGACCGGTTGAAAAATCTTGCGGCTTTGCCGGATGAACGACCTGGAACAGTGACATGGCGGGATCAAACATCATCGATCTCAATCCCGAGGTGCTTGCGGCAGCGGCCGAAAGCAAGGCATGGCCGTTCGAGGAGGCCAAAAAGATCGTCGAGCGCTACAAGGGCACCGACTTTCCCGAGACCGTGCTGTTCGAAACCGGCTACGGCCCGTCGGGCCTGCCGCATATCGGCACGTTCGGCGAGGTCGCGCGCACCTCGATGGTGCGCCATGCCTTCCGCGTCCTGACCACGGACACGGTCAAGACCAAGTTGCTCTGCTTCTCCGACGATATGGACGGCATGCGCAAGATTCCCGACAACGTGCCGGATCGCGCCGCGCTCGAACCGCATCTGCACAAGCCGCTGTCGTCGGTCCCCAATCCGTTTGGCGGCGACTATGCGAGCTTCGCGGATCACAACAATGCGATGCTTTGCCGCTTCCTGGATACGTTCGGCTTCGACTACGAGTTCGCCAGCGCAACTCAATATTACAAGGCCGGCCGTTTCGACGCAGTCCTGCTGCGCGCCGCCGAACGCTACAACGAGATCATGGCCGTGATGCTGCCGACGCTTGGGTCGGAGCGGCAGGCCACCTACAGCCCGTTCCTGCCGATTTCACCGAAGAGCGGTCGCGTGCTTTATGTCCCGATGAAGCATGTCGACGCCAAGGCCGGCACCATCACCTTCGACGACGACGGCACCGAAACCACGCTTTCAATCAAGGGCGGCAAGGTGAAGCTGCAGTGGAAGCCGGATTTCGGCATGCGCTGGGCAGCGCTGGGCGTCGATTTCGAAATGTTCGGCAAGGACCACCAGACCAACGCTGTGATCTACGACCGTATCTGCAACATTCTGGGCGGGAGGGCGCCAGAACATTTCGTCTATGAGCTGTTCCTCGACGAGAACGGCCAGAAGATCTCGAAGTCGAAGGGCAATGGACTGACCATCGACGAGTGGCTGACCTATGCGCCGACTGAAAGCCTCGGCCTCTATATGTATCAGCGGCCGCGGCAGGCCAAGAAGCTCTATTTCGACGTCATCCCGCGGGCCGTGGACGAATATTACACCTTCCTCGCCGCCTATCCCAGGCAGGATTGGAAAGAGCGGCTGGGCAATCCGGTCTGGCACATGCATGACGGCAACCCGCCTGATATCGACCTGCCGGTGCCGTTCTCGCTGCTGCTCAATCTCGTCAGTGCCTCCAACGCCCAGAACAAGGATGTGCTGTGGGGCTTCATCTCGCGCCATGTACCTGGTGTAACACCTGGGACGCATCCCGAGCTCGACAGGCTGACGGGCTATGCAATCCGCTATTTCGACGATTTCGTGAAGCCGACGAAAACCTTTCGCGCGGCCGACAATGTCGAGCGTGGGGCCCTGGCGGAGCTGTCGCAAGCGCTTGCCTCACTTCCCGCCGGCGCTACCGGCGAAGCGATCCAGAACGCGGCGCTCAACGTCGCGCGCAGGATCGAGCGCTATCAGGACCATTCGAAGCAGAGCCCCGAAGGCGGGCCTGGCGTCTCCGGCGCCTTCTTCCAGATGATCTACCAGGTGCTGATCGGACAGGAGCGCGGCCCGCGCTTCGGCTCCTTTGTCGCGCTCTATGGCATCGAGGAGACCCGCGCGCTTATTCAGAAGGCTCTGGCTGGTCAACTGGCGGCGTAGCCGTCGTCGCCGACGGATCGAGTATCGGCTGCGTGGCTGTCGGTGCGACCGCAACGGGAGCCGGCGCCGGCGGCAGGCCGGAGAGCTTTGGCGCCGGCCCGAAAATGCCTTTCTTGGCCTCACGCGCCTTCTCGCCGGCCTCGACGTAAGGGCTGCCCTTGGCGGCGCGCGCCCAGCCGTTCTCGATCAGCCACTGGCCAATATCCTGTTTGCCGACCCGGCATTCGGCGGCGATCAGGTCACGACCGCCCTGCGGCGGCACCGTGCAGACCACCGCCCGGCCACGCAGAAAGGCGCGGAACGCGGTGCGCGCCCGGATACCGCAGGCCCAGGACTTGCCGCCATCGGTGCAGCTTTCGTCCTGCTTGACGATGTCGATGCCGGAAACCGCGACCGAATAGCCGTTGGCCTCGATCACTCCGGCAGCCGGCGCGACCGGCTGGAAGAGTTTTGTCCCGTTCCAGTCGTCGGGCATTTTTGTTTTGGGCGGCTTGGGCGGGCCGGCCAGCGCCAGTTCACTCAGCGGCGCGCGAGGCTCTACTCGCTCGAGTTCCTCAGTCTGAAGCTGCGGCTGCGCGACGATCTCGGGATCGACGGCCCTGGAGTGCGCTTCCGGCTTTGCCGCCTGGTGTTTCGGAATTGCTGCGGCGGCAGCCACGTCGGATTGCGTCTGCACCGGCTCTTCGCCGCTGCCGTTTTCACCGTGCTGCACGACGCGGCCGCCGGCCACGATCGCTGTCCCCGTCGCCAGGAGAACCAACACCGCGACGGCGGCTTGAAGCGGGCGCATCGGCGGCACCCTACTGGCTTGCCCAGACAATCCGCGCCACCCATTCGACATCCCGCATGGGGATGTCGCGGTCCGGATGGTCGGGATTGAGCGAGACCAGCACGATCGATTTCGCCGTCTGGCGGTCGAGCACCTTGGCCATGACCTCGCCGGCATTGGTCTTGACGACGACGCGGTCGCCCCTGCGGGTGGCGGCGCCCGGCTCGACGATCAGCACGTCGCCGTTACGATAGAGCGGCAGCATGGAATCGCCCTGGACCTGCAACGCATAGGAAGTTTCCGTCGACCGCGCCGGAAGCTCGACCAGGTCCCAGCCCTGCCCCGCCGGAAAGCCGGCATCGTCGAAGAAGCCGCCGGCGCCGGCCTGGGCGAAGCCGAGCAGCGGCACCGAAGACTTCTGCGCAGGCAGGAATCCGGGACCGGACTTGCCCCGGCCTTCGACCAGCCCGGTGAATTCGTCGAGCGAGGCGCCGGTCGCCTCGATGATCTTGGCCAGCGATTCGGTCGAGGGCCAGCGCGGGCGGCCGTCCGAGGACAGCCGCTTCGACTTGTTGAAGGCGGTCGAATCAAGGCCCGCGCGCTTCGCCAGTCCCGAGGCCGAGAGCGAATAGCGCTCGGCCAGAGCGTCGATGGCGGCCCACACCCGATCATGCGAGAGCACTTTTTGCTCTCCTTCAAACAGGAAAAAATACCTTCTTTCTTCTAGTCTTCGATCGCTGATTTGTCCACCGTCGGGAAAGGTTCAATCCCCTGCCTTTGCCAAGTTGCGCAACCCCTGGTGGGACGCCATGAACCTCTCCTCGGCCGGTGTCAGCGGACGCGGTTGGACGCTACGGCCCAATGCTGCGACGACCTCGCCCATGTCGAGAAAGCGGCGGTTGGCACGGTCGTAGATGCCCGCCGTCGTCATGATCAATGCGGCCGTTTCGCCGTTGTCGAGGACGAAACGGTGCTTGCCGACAACAGCGGTACCTTCCCAGGTCTCGATCGAGGAGACCACTTCGAAGCGCCGCCACAGCCTGATCTCGCGTACGTAGACGGATTGCAGCCCGCCCATCATTGGCGCCCAGCCGTTCTTCCTCGCCAGCGTGACGAGGCCCGCGCGCACGAAAATATCGATGCGGCCGAGATCGGCCAGCATCATGTAGCGCGCATTGTTGAGATGGATGTTGGAATCGATATCGGTCGGCAGGCAGCGAAAGGCGAGCCGGCTTTCACCGCCCATCAGATAGGGGCCACGGCGAGGCGCCGTGGCGATCATCCGTGCCAGACGCGCCCAGACATACATCGGGCGGCGTCAGGCTGCCTTCTTCACCTCGCCCTTCGCATAGGGATCGAAGCGCTGGTAGAAGGTTTCACCTTTTTCGGCCATGTCGAGCAGCAGCTTCGGCGCCTTGAACTCGGCGCCGTACTTCTTCTGCAGGCCCTTGGCGATCTTGACGAATTTCTTCGCGCCGATGCCGTCGATGTAGGACAGCACGCCGCCGGTATAGGGCGCGAAGCCGAAGGCGAGGATCGAGCCGACATCGGCTTCGCGCGGATCGGTGACGATGCCCTCCTCCATCACCCGCGCCGCTTCCAGCGCGATGGTGACCAGGAGCCGCTGCTTCAGCTCCTCATAGTCGACCTTTTCTGGCTTGAGCTGCGGATAGAGGTCCTTCAGGCCCGGCCACAGCTTCTTCTTGGCTGGCTTCGCCGGATAGTCGTAAAAGCCCTTGCCGTTCTTGCGGCCGAAGCGGCCATGGGTGTCGACCAGCGTGTTGATCAGCGCCATCTGCTTCGGGTCGACTGCCTTGTCGCCGAGATCCCTGATGGTCTGCTTCATGATCTTCTGGGCAAGGTCGATCGCCGTTTCGTCGGTCAGCGCCAAGGGACCGACCGGCATGCCGGCAGCCTTTGCCGCGTTCTCGATCATCGGCGCCGGAACGCCCTCGATCAGCATCTTGTAGGCTTCCGACATGTAGCGCAGCACGCAGCGATTGACGAAGAAGCCGCGGGTGTCGTTGACGACGATCGGCGTCTTCTTGATGGCGCGGACGAAGTCGATCGCGGTGGCCAGCGCCTTGTCGCCGGTCTTCTTGCCGAGGATGATCTCGACCAGCATCATCTTGTCGACCGGCGAGAAGAAATGGATGCCGATGAAATTCTTCGGCCGCGCCGAATTCTTGGCCAGCGCGGTGATCGGAATGGTCGAGGTGTTGGAGGCGAGCACCGCCGACGACTTCAGCACCGCTTCGGCCTGTTCGGTGGCAGCCTTCTTGACGCCTGAATCCTCGAACACCGCCTCGACGACCAGATCGCACCCTGCGAGGTCGGCATAGTCGGCCGTCGGCGTGATCAGCGACAGCAGCCTGTCCTTGTCCTCCGGCTTGGCGCGGCCCTTCTTGACCTGATCCGAGATCAGGCTGTCGGAATGCGCCTTGCCCTTGGCGGCGGACTCCATGTCGCGGTCGAGCAGCACCACCGGGATGCCGGCCTTGGCGGTGACATAGGCGATGCCGGCGCCCATGAAGCCGGCGCCGAGAATGCCGATCTTCTTGAATTTCGTTTCCGGCACGCCGGCCGGACGGCGCGCGCCCTTGTTGAGCTCCTGCAGCGAGACGAACAGCGAGCGGATCATCGCCGCCGCTTCCCTGGTCTGCATGATCTCGGTGAAATAGCGCTGCTCGATGCGCAGGCCCGTGTCGAACGGCACCAGCAGACCTTCATAGACGCATTTCAAGATCGCGGCGGCGGCCGGATAGTTGCCATAGGTCTCGCGGCGCAGGATGGCGATAGCCGGCGGCCACAGATTGGCGCCGGCCACCGAATAGATCGGGCCGCCGGGCAGCTTGAAGCCCTTCTCGTCCCACGGCTGAACTGCTTTCAGGCCGTTCCTGATCATCGCCTTGGCGGTCTCGACCAGCTTCTTGGGCTCGGCGATCTCATGGATCAGGCCCATCGACTTGGCCTTCTGCGGCGACAGCGTCTGGCCCGAGGTCAGCATCTGCAGCGCCTGTTGCTGGTCGGTCAGCCGCGGCACGCGCTGGGTGCCGCCGGCGCCAGGGAAGATGCCGATCTTCACTTCCGGAAGCGCCATCTTGACCTTCTCGGAATCGGCCGCGACACGGCCGTGGCAGGCGAGCGACAATTCGAACGCGCCGCCCATGCAGGTGCCGTTGATCGCCGACACCCAGGGCTTGCCCGAGATTTCCAGCTTGCGGAACAGTCCGGTCATCTTGCCGGCATTGTCGAACAGCGCCTTGGTCGCCTGCTCGGCGTTCCTGGCCTTGTCGGCGGCAAAGGTGGTCAGCATCTTCTGCAGCAAGGTGATGTCGGCGCCGCCCGAGAAGGTGTCCTTGCCGGAGGTGATCACCGCGCCCTTGATCGCGGCGTCGCCCGCCACCTTGTCGACAATGGCATCGAGTTCGAGCATCGCCTCTTCGGTGAAGACGTTCATCGAGCGGCCGGGCATGTCCCAGGTGACCAGCGCGATGCCGTCAGCGTCGATGTCGAGGGTGAAATTGGTGTAGCTCATCGTCTTTCTCCCGGTCAGACGCGTTCGATGATCGTTGCGGTGCCCATGCCGGCACCGATGCAAAGCGTCACCAGCGCGGTGTTGAGGTCGCGGCGCTCCAGTTCGTCGAGCACCGTGCCGAAGATCATCGCGCCGGTGGCGCCGAGCGGATGGCCCATGGCAATCGCCCCGCCATTGACGTTGATCCTGTCGTGCGGAATGTCGAAGGCCTGCATGTAGCGCAGCACCACCGAGGCGAAAGCCTCGTTGAGCTCGAACAGGTCGATGTCGGACAGCTTCATCCTGGCGCGCTGCAGCAGCTTCTCGGTGACGTCGACCGGGCCGGTCAGCATCAGCACCGGTTCCGAGCCGATATTGGCAAAAGCGCGAATGCGCGCGCGCGGCTTCAGGCCGAGCGTCTTGCCCGCCTTCTTCGAGCCGAGCAGAACGGCGGCCGCGCCGTCGACGATGCCCGACGAATTGCCGGCATGGTGGACGTGGTTGACTTCTTCGACCTCGGGATGCTTCTGCACCGCGACGGCGTCGAAGCCACCCATTTCGCCGGGCATGACGAAAGATGGGTTGAGTGCGGCCAGCGACTGCATGTCGGTCGAAGGCCGCATGTGCTCGTCATGGTCGAGGATGGTCAGGCCGTTCTGGTCCTTGATCGAGATCACCGAATTCTTGAAGCGGCCCTCGCCCCAGGCCTTGGCGGCGCGCTTCTGGCTCTCGACGGCATAGGCGTCGACGTCGTCGCGCGAAAAGCCGTATTTGGTGGCGATCAGATCGGCCGAAATGCCTTGCGGCACGAACCATCCGGGCAGGCCGACCGAGGGGTCCATGAACCAGGCGCCGCCCGATGCGCCCATGCCGACGCGCGACATCGATTCGACGCCGCCGGCAATGACGATCTCGTCAGACCCTTGCGCGATCTTGGCGGCGCCGAAATTGATGGCGTCGAGGCCGGAGGCGCAGAAGCGCGAGATCTGCATGCCGGGCGCCTTGGTGTCGTAACCGGCTTCAAAGGCAGCCGCGCGCGGAATGACGGAACCCGCTTCGCCGACCGGATCGACGCAGCCGAAGATGATGTCGTCGACGGCGCCGGTGTCCAGCCCGTTGCGGTCGCGGATCGCCTCGAGCACCTTGGCGCCGAGCCGCACCGCCGGCACCTCATGCAGCGACCCATCCTTCTTGCCCTTGCCGCGCGGCGTGCGCACGGCGTCATAGACATAAGCTTCGGCCATTTTTCTGCTCCTTGGGTTTGCTGAGTGCCGCTCAGAGCGAGCGCCCGATCAGCAATTTCATGATCTCGTTGGTGCCGCCGTAGATGCGCTGGACGCGGGCGTCGCGGAACATGCGGGCGATCGGATACTCATTCATGTAGCCATAGCCGCCGTGCAATTGAAGACATTCGTCGACGACTTTACCCTGCAGGTCGGACAGCCAGTATTTGGCCATCGAGGCCGTCACCGGGTCGAGGCCGCCATTGATGTGGCGGGCGACGCAATCATTGTAGAAGACGCGGCCGATGGTTGCCTCGGTCTTCAGTTCGGCGAGCTTGAACTGGGTGTTCTGGAAATCGATGATCGCCTTGCCGAAGGCCTTGCGCTCCTTGACGTACTCGATGGTCAGCGCCAATGCGCGCTCGATCATGGCGATGGCCCCGGTGCCGATCTGCAGCCGCTCCTGCGGCAATTGCTGCATGAGCTGGATGAAGCCCTGGCCTTCCTCATGGCCGAGCAGGTTGGAGGTCGGCACGCGCACGTCGTTGAAGAAGAGTTCCGACGTGTCGTTGGCCTTGAGCCCGATCTTGTCGAGGTTGCGGCCGCGCTCGAAGCCCTCCACCTCGTCGGTTTCGACGACGATCAGCGAGGTACCCTTGGCGCCCTTCGCCGGATCGGTCTTGGTGACGACGATGATGAAATTGGCGAGCTGGCCGTTGGTGATGAAGGTCTTCGAGCCGTTGACCTTGTACTGGTTGCCGTCCTTCTCGGCGCGCGTCTTCACGCCCTGCAGGTCGGAGCCGGCGCCCGGTTCGGTCATGGCGATGGCGCCGATCAGCTCGCCGGTGGCGAGTTTCGGCAGCCACTTCTTCTTCTGCTCCTCCGAGCCGTAGTGGAGGATGTAAGGGGCGACGATCGAATTGTGCAGGCCGATGCCGAAGCCGTCGACACCGACATGGCCGATCGCCTCGATGATGGCGCTCTCATGCGCGAAAGTGCCGCCCGAGCCGCCATACTGCTCCGGCATCGAGGCGCAGAGCAGGCCGGCGGCACCCGCCTTCAACCAGCTCTCGCGGTCGACCATCTCGTTCTTCTCGAACTCGTCGTAGCGCGGCGCGATCTCTTCCGACATGAAACGGTTCGCCATGTCGTAGAGCATGCCGACTTCGTCCGCCGCCCAGGCGGGCTTGGGGAGGCCAAGGATTTCGGCGGGGTTGGTCATGCTATTCCTCCTTGGCGCCGATATCCGCCTCCCCCTCGAGGGGAGGGTGGCCGCGAAGCGGCCGGGAGGGGTCGCCGATGAAGTGCTCGGCCTTCAACGCTTGCGCCTTCTGCCGCATCTCGAAACTGATTGGGGTCCGGGGCATTGCGATGATCTTCCTCCCAAGGCACATCGTTAAAATTGAGGTTGGCGCACTGCCGTTGCGACCCCTCCCGGCCCTTCGGGCCACCCTCCCCTCAAGGGGGAGGGGGACGCCGACCGTCTTTAAAACGCTTCCGCCGGCAGTGCCATCAATGTGTCGGCGCCACTGGAGATGCGGGCGAGGTGCGCCGACGTCTCCGGCATGATCCGCTCCATGAAGAAGCGCGCCGTCACCAGCTTGCTGTCGTAGAAGGACGACGCCCCGTTGGCGCCGTTCGCCAGCTTCGCGTCGGCCGCCTTGGCCATCTGCGCCCACATGTAGCCCAGCGCCACCAGCCCGAAGAGATGCATGTAGTCGCTCGAGGCCGCACCTGCATTGTCGGGCTTGGCCATGCCGTTCTGCACCAGCCACATGGTCGCCGCCTGCAGATCGTTGAGGCCCTTCTTGAGCGCCTTGGTGAAGGGCGCCATCTTCTCGTCGGCGCGGTTCTCCTCGCAGAATTCGCCGACCTCCTTGAAGAAGGCCTGCACGGCGCGGCCGCCGTTCAGGCCAAGCTTGCGGCCGACGAGATCGAGCGCCTGGATGCCGTTGGCGCCTTCATAGATCATGGCGATGCGGGCATCGCGCACGAACTGGCTCATGCCGTGCTCTTCGATATAGCCATGACCGCCGAACACCTGCTGTGCCATGACGGCGTGATCGAAGCCCTTGTCGGTGAGCACGCCCTTGACCACCGGCGTCATCAGCCCGGTGTAGTCGTCGGCGGCCTGGCGGTCCCTGTCGTCACCGGAGCGGTGGGCGATATCGGACTTGATCGCCGTCCATAGCGCCAGCGCGCGGCCGGCCTCGTTGAAGGCCTTCATGGTCATCAGACCGCGGCGGATGTCGGGGTGGACGATGATCGGATCGGCCTTCTTGTCCGGCGCCTTGGCCCCGGACAGCGAGCGGCCCTGCAGGCGGTCCTTGGCGTAGGAGACGGCGTTCTGATAGGCGACCTCGGATAGCGAAAGCCCTTGCAGGCCGACGCCGAGGCGGGCCTCGTTCATCATGGTGAACATCGCCTTCAGGCCACCATTCGCCTCGCCGAGCAACGCGCCTTCAGCCTCGTCATAGTTCATGACGCAGGTCGAATTGCCGTGGATGCCCATCTTCTCCTCGATCGAGCCGCAGGAGACGGTGTTCCTCTCGTCCGGATTGCCCTCGGCATCGAGCCTGAGCTTCGGCACGATGAACAGCGAAATGCCCTTCACGCCTTCCGGCGCGCCCTCGATGCGGGCCAGCACCAGATGGACGATGTTGTCCGACATGTCGTGCTCGCCGGCCGAGATGAAGATCTTCTGGCCTGATATTTTGTAGGTGCCGTCGCCGTTCGGAACGGCCTTGGTGCGCAGCAAGCCAAGATCGGTGCCGCAATGCGGCTCGGTCAGGTTCATGGTGCCGGTCCAGGCGCCCTCGACCAGCTTCGGCAGCCATGTCGCCTTCTGCTCGTCGGTGCCATGGGTGATGATGGCCGCGATCGCGCCCTGCGTCAGGCCTGGATACATCATCAGCGACATGTTGGCCGACACCATGTATTCGGCGACCGCGGTGTGAACCGCGTAAGGCAGGCCCTGTCCGCCGAACTCCACGGGTGCGGCCAGCCCCATCCAGCCGCCTTCGCGATACTGGTCGAAGGCCTCCTTGAAGCCTTTCGGCGTCGTCACCGAGCCATCGTCATGGCGCACGCAGCCCTCCATGTCGCCGACGCGGTTCAGCGGCTGCATGACATTTTCGGCGAGCTTGGCGCCTTCGGCGAGGATCGCCTCGACCACATCCGGCGTCGCATCGGAGAAGCCCGGAAGATTGGAATAGCGCTGGTAGCCTAGCACCTCGTTCAGCACGAACAGCGTGTCCTGGACCGGAGCCCTGTAGATCGGCATGCTTTTTCCCTCCACCATGCGGACTTGGCCCCGGAATCAAGCCGTGCGCGGCAGCCGGACCAATGTTGAAATCGGGATAACAAAAATTGACGTTTGCGTAAACGTCAATTTTTTGATGCGACAAATTTTCCCGACGTCTCGCGGGTAAGCGTAGCGGCGTGATGCGCTGTAAGCCAGCGCGGAATGTCTTCGTATGAAGGCAACCTAAAGCGCTTCGCGTTTGTCGCAAAACCGCTGCGCACTTTTGCGCGACTTGCATTGGAAGCAACGCAAAGAACCGCGCGGCGAAGGCCACGCGGCTTTTATTCGTTCGTCAGAAGGCCGTTCGCCGGAAGCCGGCGGGCGGATTTAGCTGGCGACGCTGGCCTGCGGCGCCGAACGCTCGATCAGCATCTGGCGCACCGCCGCCATCGAGTTGCTCAACTCGCCGATGGCGTCCTCGATCAGCGCCCGCTGCTTCTGCAGGCGGGCAAGCTGCTTTTCCGACTTGTCGAGCGCCAGCCGCAACTGCTTGGTGTTGGAGCCGGTCGGATCGTAGAGATCCATCATCTGCTTGACGTCGCGCAGCGAGAACCCGACCTTGCGACCGAGCAGGATCAGTTTCAGCCGCGCCTTGTCGCGGCGCGTGTAGAGACGGGTAGAGCCGTCGCGCCGCGGATTGAGAAGGCCCTTGTCCTCGTAGAAACGCAACGTGCGCAGCGTTACTCCGTAGTTCTTGGCCATCTCGCCGATGCGGGCAAGGTCCTCGCCGGCTTCGACAGACATATCATTGGTATTGG
Organism: Mesorhizobium sp. STM 4661; assembly: GCF_000359125.1. GTDB lineage: Bacteria > Pseudomonadota > Alphaproteobacteria > Rhizobiales > Rhizobiaceae > Mesorhizobium. The sequence continues at coordinate 51,895 of NZ_CAAF010000067.1, forward strand.
CCGCGGCTTCGCCGGGCGAAACAAGTTTCATGGTCACTGGCTTTCCCCGTCTGGTGGCATCGCGGTCCGGGACCTCGCGTCGCCTGAGTGGAAGCGGGGGCGTGCTTCCAGTCGTGGTTTCAACAACAAATCGTAAAAGACGCGGTCTGTGCACCCTTTACGTTTACGTCAATTCTATATCGATAGCCGCCTCACGACGCAAGGGCATTGTGTTGGCGTTGTGTGGGCGGAACGTTATGCCGCATCTCCCGGGCACGGACACGTGGCGCGGCAGACGGTCCCAACAACGTTGCAACTTCTTAAGCTTGGTTAACGCGTTGTTTACCACGTTGGGCGAAATGTGCGCATGTCGGTACCCCGTGTTTATCCTGTAGCGAATTTTTCACGGTTTTTCGAAGCGCGGGTGAAATCCCGGGAAGTTCGCCTTCCACCGCAGCAAAGCCGCGCGGTCGCCTCGTTCCCGGCAGGACTTTGGGAAACTGGCCGCAAGCCAGCAAGACGGGCCAGCAATTCTGAAACGGGCGCATTGATGAACAGCAAGCGGTCCTATCTCGATACACTCAACGCCGGCAGGGAGCGCAGGCCGCATACCACGCTTGAGGAGCTCAACCGTTCCCTGGAAACGCTGGAGCAGCGGCTGGAGCGCACGCGCGAGGATGCAAATGTGCGTCCCGATCCACGCCGATCGGGCGCGGAGCCGCGCTATGCCAGCGCCCAGCCCTATGGCCAGCAGCGCTGGTATGAGGAGCCGCGCCCGCCGCAGCAGCGGCCGAAGAGCCCGGCGCCAGCCGCCTTCGAGCAGAATTACCAGGCGATCGCCCGAGACATCGACCGCGTGCGCGGTCAGGAGGACGGCGTCGCCGTAGTCGGCAAGATCGCCGGCGAATTGCGCGGTCTGCGTGAAGAACTGCGCCACCAGATGACCGCCGGCTTGCAGCGCGAGTTCGACCAGCTGCGCAAGGACATCGAGCGGGCTTTCCAGGCAAGCGCTCAGCCGGGAGGCGCCGGCAAAGGCAGCGCTGAACTCGGCGTCGAGTTCGAACGGCTTTCCGGCGCCATCCAGACGCTGGCCGAAAAGAGCGACGACAGAAGCGTCAACATGCTTCGTCTCGAACTGGAGCAGGTCAAGGCCGCGCTCGATACGCTGGCGCGCGAGGAAAGCGTGCAGGCGGTCGGCCGCCGCTGGGACGAATTCGACCGCCGCTGGAGCGCTTTCGAAGATCGTGTCGATGCCGATCAGCAGAAGCGATCGGATGCGCCCGGCCTGGCGATGCTGACCGACCGGCTCGAACAGATCAGCAATGCCGTCAACAATCTGCCGGAATCGCTGTCGCTGCGTTCGCTCGAAGACAAGGTCCGCACGCTTGCCGGCGCCGTCGACCATTTCGCCAGCCAGCAGGACAATCGCAGCAGCGGTACATTCGGCATGATCGACGAGCGGCTGGACGAGATTTCCCGCGCCATCGTCGCCTCGACCGTCGCGGCGCAAGCCAATTCATTCGATCCGGAACCCTTCGAACGCATCGAGAAGCGGATCGCCTCGCTTGCCCAGCAGATCGAGGAGGTCGCGCAGGATCGCCCGGGCAGTCAGGTGATCGACCAGCTCAACATGCTGTCGAGCCGGGTCGACGATCTCGCCGGCCGTGCCAATCTGCCGGAGCAGGCGATGGAGCGCCTCGGCAAGCAGATCGCACTCATCGCCGACAAGATCGACCGGGCGCCTGCCATGCCGGACGCCGACTATATTTTCCAGGGGCTCGAACAGCGTTTCGACGTGCTGTCCGGCATGATGGAACGCCGCCAGGGCGATGCGATCGAACAGGGCAACATGCTGTTTCGCGATCTCGAACGCCGGCTGGACGAAGTCGCCGACAGGCTGGACCAGCGCACGTCACAGGTCGACAGCGCCGGCATCATGGACGTCATCGACGCCCGCTTCACCGCGCTTGCCAAGCGCATGGAGACACGCGCTCCCGATCCCGCCGGCGAGGCGGCGATCCGTGGCCTGGAAAGCCGGCTCGAAGATATTTCTAGCCGTCTGGATTCGTCCGCGGCGCAAGTCGCCGGCATCGACCCGGCGCTGATCCGCAGCCTGGAAGCGCAGGTCGCGGGGCTGTCGGCCCATCTTTCGAAGCCCGGCACACCACTGCCGGAATTCGAGGACATCAGCCCGCGCCTCAATGAAATCGAGAAGTCACTGGCTGGAACCCGCGATTCCATCCTCACCGCGGCGCGCGAGGCAGCCGAAAGCGCCGTCAGTTCGCTGGCCGGCTCCAGCGCCAACACGGCGGCCGTTTCCGGGCTCGCCCAGGATCTGAAGACGCTCGAAGCACTGACGCGCCGATCGGACGAGCGCAATTCGCGAACCTTCGAGGCCATCCACGACACGCTGCTCAAGATCGTCGACCGGCTGGGGTCGCTGGAAACCAGCGAGCCGGCCGACGCGGTGAGCGAACTTCTGAATGTGCAACCGGCCGATCAGGGCAGCTGGCGCGGCGGGCGGCGGTCAAAGATGGCCGTTCGGGCTGCGCCGTCCATGGATATCGACCAGCCGCTGCCGCTGACAGGCGACATGGCCGAACTCGAGAGCCGTGCCGCTGCCATCATGCGCAACGAGCCAAACACGCGCACACCGGCCGAAGCCGCCGCCGCAGCGGCCATGGCGGCGCTTGGTTCCGACACGCTGCCGGACCAAGACGAACAGGCCGGCGGCCGCAAATCGATGTTCGGCGGACTGGCGCGCGCCTTCAAGGGCAAGAGGGAGGCGGACATTCCGCCGCTTGCCGGCTCGGCGCCCGGTGTCGAGATACCAAGCGTCGACCTTGACGAGCCGCTCGACCCCAAGCTCGCCAACCGGCCGTTGGAGCCCGGCTCCGGTGCGCCCGACCTCAATGCCATCATGAAGCGCGTTCGCGATGAGCGTGGGCCGGCCGCAAGGACCGGCGACACCGATACGGCGAAGTCGGATTTCATCGCGGCGGCCAGGCGAGCGGCACAGGCCGCCGCCGCCGAGGCCGAGGTTCTCAAACGGCAGTCGACCAAGAGCGGACCGGTGAAGGCTCTCAGAATCGGCGACCTGCTCAAGAAGCGACGCAAGCCGATCCTGATGGCCGCCGCCGCGATCATGCTGGCGCTCGCCGGCCTGCAATTGGGCAAGGCCTTCTTCTCCGACCCCGTCGAAATGGCCAGCAACGATGCGGCGCCGATCGCGGCAGCGCAGCCGGTGGAAACCGCGTCGGCCGGCGCCACCAGCGAGCCGAAGACGGCTGCGCAAATGGCAGATCAGGACAGAGAGCCGGACCGTATTGTCAGGCAGGCAGAGCCATCCGCTCCCCGGAGCAAGGACGACATGGCGGCGCAGACCGCTCTCGGCGCGCCGTCCAACGCCGAACTCCCGATGGACTCCGTATCCGAGGAGCCTGTTCCTGCCCCCACGGCTCCGGCGGCATCGCCTGATCCGATGGCCGCGACGCCAGAAGCGACTGCGTCGGCATCCGCGGACCCCACCGCTGCCGAGCCAATGGTCACTGCACCTGCGACCACGCCGAGCGCCCAGGACATGACCGGCACGGTTCCACCCGCGGATGCTTCGACGACGCCAGCCATTGCCAAGATCGACATACCGGCCGATGCCGGCCCGGCAGCGTTGCGCGACGCGGCGGCCGGTGGTGACGCCAAGGCGTTGTTCGAGATCGGCTCGCGCTATGCCGAATCGCGCGGCGTCAAGGAAGACATGGCCGCGGCCGCCAAGTGGTACGAGAAATCAGCCGAACTCGGCTTCGCCCCGGCGGAGTACCGCATCGGCAATTTCTACGAGAAGGGCGTGGGCGTCGCGCGCGACGTCAAGAAGTCGAAGACCTGGTACCAACTCGCCGCGGAACAGGGCAACGCCAGCGCCATGCATAACCTGGCCGTGCTCTTCGCCATGGCAGCGGACGGCGTGACCGACAATGAATCGGCTGCCAAGTGGTTCCAGGCCGCCGCCGATCTCGGCGTCAAGGACAGCCAGTTCAATCTCGGCATCCTGGCGGCGAAAGGCGTCGGCATGAAGCAGAATCTCGAGGAATCCTACAAATGGTTCGCACTTGTCGCCAAGACCGGCGACAAGGACGCGGCGGCAAAGCGCGACGAGATCGCCAACGCGCTCAGGCCCGAGCAGTTGGAACGCGCCCGCGCCGCCGCCGAACTGTGGAAGGCAAAGCCGCTCGATCCCGCGGCCAATTCAGCCGACATCCCCGAATCCTGGCAGGACGGCACGCCCCAGACCACCGCCAGCGTCGATATGAAAAAGGCTGTGCAGAACATCCAGCGCATCCTTAACAAGAACGGCTATGAGGCCGGCAACGCCGACGGTGTGATGGGCGGGAAAACCAAGACCGCGATCATGGCTTTCCAGACCGACAACAAGATGAAGGCGACCGGTACGGTCGACGAAAAGCTGATCAAGGCGCTGCTGGCGCGCAAATAACGGCAGATGCGTCGCTCCCACGACGCCCTGCCATATATTTGCCTGTTAACTGATTGAGATGTTTTTTGTTTCGGCGATGTGGCGAGGTTTGACTTCGCCACCTTGCCGGCGCAAGAACAATTTAGCTTTTTTGGCGCAAGATGCCCGCAACGGTTGCATTCGCCGATAGGCATACTGATCGAGACTGACGGGTGGGCATCTATCTCCCGATCGCGGAAATTTCCGTCAACGTCTTCGTGCTGCTGGCCATGGGCGCGGCGGTGGGTTTCCTGTCGGGCATGTTCGGGGTGGGCGGCGGCTTCCTCATCACGCCGCTGCTGATCTTCTACAACATACCGCCGGCGATCGCGGTCGCCACCGGCGCCAACCAGGTCATCGCCTCCTCCTTCTCGGGCGCATTGTCGCATGTGAAGCGCGGTACGCTCGACTTCAAGCTCGGCGGGGTGCTTTTGGCCGGCGGCATCGTCGGCTCCACCGGAGGCATCTTCGTCTTTGGCTTCCTGCGTCGGCTCGGCCAGCTCGATCTGTTCATCTCGCTGCTTTATGTCGTGCTGCTCGGCACTGTCGGCGGGCTGATGCTGGTCGAGAGCGTCAATGCACTGCGCGCCACCCGCAGCGGCGCTGCACCAGTGCTGAAGAAATCCGGCCAGCACAACTGGATCCACCGCTTGCCGCTCAAGATGCGCTTCAGAGCCTCGAAGCTGTTCGTCAGCGTCATCCCGGTGCTTGGGCTGGGCGCCGGCATCGGTTTCCTGTCGTCGATCATGGGCGTCGGCGGCGGCTTCATCATGGTGCCGGCGCTGATCTACCTCTTGAAAGTGCCGACCAATGTCGTCATCGGCACCTCGCTGTTCCAGATCATCTTCACCTCCGCTTACACCACGCTGGTCCACGCCACCACCAACCAGACGGTCGATGTCATGCTCGCCTTCCTGCTGATGGCGGGCGGTGTCGCCGGCGCGCAATATGGCGCCAAGGCCGGCCAGAGGCTGCGTGGCGAGCAGCTCAGGGCGTTGCTGGCGCTGCTGGTGCTGGCGGTAGCGATCCGGCTTGCCATCGATCTGTTCGTGACGCCGCCCAACCGCTATTCGCTCACTGGCGTGGATCTGGGCTGATGGCAGATGCGAAGGCGTTCGTTGCCGCTGCCTGGCTGACGCTGTCGGCCTTCACGTTGCCGGGCATGGCGCAGACGCCGCCGACCGAAAACATCCAGATTGGCCTGTCCACCGACAATGTCTCGATCACCGCCGGCTTTTCCGGCGCCGACCTCACCATTTTCGGCTCGCTGGAAAACGCCGATCCGCTTGTCGCGCGCCAGGGACGCTACGATGTCATCGTCGTCCTGGAAGGGCCGGCCCGGCCGGTTGTCGTGCGCCGCAAGGACCGGCTGCTAGGCATCTGGATCAATCTCGAATCCGAGACCTTCGAAAACGTGCCGGTGTCCTATTCGGTGGCGACGACGCGCCCGCTGCAGGACGTCACCGACCCGAACAGCTACAAGCAATTATCGCTCGGCGCCTCCAACCTCTATATGCAGCCGGCCGATGCCGGCGACAGCCCGGCGACTATTCAGGAATTCACCGCGGCACTGCGCGAACGCAAGGCCGCGACCGGCCTCTACAGCGAGAATGTCGGCGGCGTGCAGTTCCTGTCGCAGAACCTGTTTCGCGCCACCGTCAGGCTTGCTCCCAACGTTCCGGTCGGCACCCACAAGGCCCGCGCCTTCCTGTTCAAGAGCGGCCTGTTCATCAAGGAAAGCTCTGCCCAGCTCGAAATCCGTAAGTCCGGCTTCGAACAGTCGATCTTTCGCGTCGCTCACGACTATTCCTTCCTCTACGGCGTCTTCGCCGTGTCGCTGGCCATGCTGACGGGCTGGCTCGGAAGGCTCGTCTTCCGCAAGGACTGATCTTTTCCGAAAGATGGTTCCCCTTTCGAGCTTCATGGGTTAGACCGCGTTCCCGGCCTGGCCGAAGCGCGAGCTGTCGCTCCCAAAATCAAGAATACAGGATCTTGCGATGCGACCAGCATTCGGCGGTATCGATTTCGGCACGTCCAATTCCACGATTGGCGTTGTCCGCAACGGGCGGCCGCGCCTGGTGGCGCTTGAGGACGGCCAGGTGACGCTGCCAAGTGCTGTGTTCTTCAATTTCGAGGACAACCGAACCCATTTCGGGCGCCGCGCGATTGCCGACTATACCGACAGCATCGAGGGGCGGCTGATGCGCTCGCTGAAGAGCGTGCTCGGCAGTTCGCTCGCCCATGAAAAGACGCGCGTCAAGGCGCGGTCGATCGGCTTCATGGAGATCGTCGGCCTGTTCGTCGGCCACCTGAAGAAGCGGTTGGAAGAGGACGCCGGCGAGACGGTCGAGAGTGTGGTGCTCGGCCGTCCGGTGCAGTTTGTCGACGACGATCCGGAAGCCGATGCCAAGGCGCAGGGCGAGCTTGAAGCCGCCGCCCGCGCCCAGGGCTTCAAGCATATCGCCTTCCAGTTCGAGCCGATCGCCGCGGCACTTGACTATGAGCAGAAGGTGACGGGGGAAGAATTGGCGCTGATTGTCGACATGGGCGGCGGCACCTCCGACTTCTCGATCGTGCGGGTCTCGCCGCAGCGCGCCCGCTCGCTCGACCGCAAGGACGATATCCTGGCCAGCCGCGGCATCCATATCGGCGGCACCGACTTCGACCGGCTGCTCAGCATTGCACACGTCATGCCTGAGCTCGGCTACTTGACGCCAACCAAGGACGGCAAGCGCAATCTGCCGGCCAGCTACTTCATCGACCTGGCGACATGGCAGCGCATCAACCTCGTCTACACCGCCAGGGCGATGTCGCATCTCAGGCAGATCCGCTACGAGGCGGAACGCGCCGATCTGGTCGACCGCTTCATCCACATCGTCGAGCACCGTTACGGGCACGCGCTGGCCGCTTTGGTCGAACGGGCCAAGATCGAGTTGACCGAGCAATTGGCGGCGCAGGTTGCGGTCACATTGCCGGGCGTGGAATTCGCGGCCGAAATTACACGCGCCGGCCTGGAGGCAACCGTCGCCCGAGACATCGGGCAGGTGACGGCCACGGTCGAACAGACCATCAGGGATGCCCGGGTGAAGCCGTCCGACATCACAGCGGTGTTCCTGACCGGCGGCTCGACGGCGATCCCGCTGGCGAGACAGAAGATCCTGGCGCTGGTGCCACAGGCGTCCGTCATCGATGGCGACATGTTCGGCTCGGTCGGGCTTGGACTGGCGCTGGACGCCCAGCGGAAGTTCGGCTGATCCGCCTACGCCTTCGCGCCAAGATGCGCCTTGAGCGCCATCTGGGCCAGGCTTGCCTGCCGGTCGCGGTGGGTGATGATGGCGAAGTCGCGCTGCGGCAGGTCGATCGGCACCGAGCGCAGGCTGCCTTCGGCAATTGCGCCGGCGACGACAAGCTCGGAAATGATGCTGGCGCCGGCGCCGGCCTCGACCGCTTGCCGGATCGCCTCGTTGCTCGGCAGGACGAGGAATATCTGAAGATCCGCGAACGAGACTGCCTGGCGGCGCGCCAGATCCTCCAGCACCTCGCGCGTGCCTGAGCCGGCTTCGCGGATGATCCAGCGCAGTTCCCTGATATCGGGGTGGCCTTGCGGCGCCACAGCGATCATTGGATGGGATCGCGCCACCACCAGCAGCAGCCTGTCGACATCCACCTTAGCGCGCCGCAACACATCGGATTCGGTGCGCCCTTCGACCAGGCCGAAATCCGCCGTGCCATCGAGAACATGGGTCTCGACCTGTCTCGTATTGCCGATGGTGACGCTCAGCCTGACGGCGGGATAGGCCTCATGAAAAGAAGCCAGCCGGCGCGGCAGCCAGTAGCTGGCGATGGTCTGGCTGGCGGCGATGGACAGGCTTCCGGTGATCGTCTGCGAGACATGTTCCAGCACGTTGCTAGCGGCGGTCGCCCGTTCGAGAACGGCCTTGGCCTCAGGCAGGAACCGGCGCCCAGTTTGGGCAAGCTCGATGTTGCGGCCGACCCGGTTGAACAGCTGGACGCCATGCTGCTGTTCGAGCGAGCGGATGGCGGCCGACGCCGCCGACTGGGAGATGCCCAGAAGCTCGGCTGCCTTGGTCATATGGCCGCGCTCGGCGACGGCGACGAAGATGCGCAATTGATCCAGGGTCATGCCAGATTAAGAAGTAAATTCGATCGGAATTACAAGAGCAACTTGTTAGACAGATCGATTGGTTTGTTCTAAATTTTTGCGAGAAATTGGAAAAAAATCGCGGCCAGATCGCGAAGGACAGAAATTGATCGGGCGGTTCAAATCCCTGTTTGCCAGTTGGACCCGTAGCCTGCGGCGGCGGCTCGCGGGCGACGGCTATCACCCGGAAGAACATTACATGCGCGGCCCTGGGCCGAAGACACGCGCCAAGTTCGCGGACCGCAAAAGCACGCCGGGATCATGAGCCAGGGAGCGCCCCGCGGCGCCAATTCCGCACCGTCGCAACGGCCGCTCGCCGACACGCGCGCGCCCGATGAGGGCGATGGCGTCGATACTTCGCCTGACATCTCCGACAGCATCGCCAAGACCACCTGCTACATGTGCGCCTGCCGCTGCGGTATCGACGTCCACATCAAGGACGGCAAGGTCCGCTACATCAACGGCAACAAGGACCATCCGGTCAATCGCGGCGTGATCTGCGGCAAGGGCAGTGCCGGCATCATGCAGCACTACAGCCCGGCGCGGCTGAAGAAGCCCTTGCTGCGCACCGGCCCGCGCGGCTCCGGCGAGTTTCGCGAAATCGAATGGGAGGAAGCGTTCTCGATCGCCACGGAGCGGCTGTCGGCCATCCGCCGGACCGATCCCAAAAAACTCGCCTTCTTCACCGGGCGCGACCAGTCGCAATCGCTGACCGGCTGGTGGGCCAGCCAGTTCGGCACGCCGAATTTCGCCGCCCATGGCGGCTTCTGCTCGGTCAACATGGCGGCCGGCGGCCTTTATACGATCGGCGGCTCGTTCTGGGAGTTCGGCGAACCCGACTGGGACAACACCAAGTACTTCATGCTGTTCGGCGTCGCCGAGGACCATGATTCCAACCCGATCAAGATCGGCCTCGGCAAGCTCAAGGCGCGCGGCGCCAAGGTCGTCTCGATCAACCCCTGCCGCACCGGCTACAACGCCATCGCCGACGACTGGATCGGCATCCGGCCTGGCACCGACGGCCTGTTCGTCTTCGCTCTGATCCATGAATTGCTGAAGGCCGGCTGTGTCGATCTCGACTATCTCCTGCGCTACACCAATGCCCATGTCCTCGTCATCCAGGAGCAAAATGCTGCCGACGACGGGCTGTTTGTGCGCGACGCCGCCGGCAATCCGCTGGCCTGGGACAGGATGGCGAAGACACAAGTCAATGCCACGGATGCCAGCGCGAAACCGGCGCTGACCGGCAGCTTCACGGTCGACGGCCGTCGCTGTGTACCCGTGTTCCAACTCATTGCCGACCGTTATCTGCAAGAGAGCTATTCCCCTGACATGGTCGCGGAACGCTGCGGCGTTCCCGCCGACACGATCCGCCGGATCGCCGCCGAACTGGCGCATGTCGCCTTCGAACAGGCGATCGAGTTGCCGGTGGCATGGACCGACTGGCCCGGCCGCCGTCACGAAACGATCAAGGGACGGCCGGTCGCGATGCATGCCATGCGCGGCATCTCGGCCCATTCGAACGGCTTTCACACCTGCCGCGCCATCCATCTCTTGCAGGTGCTGCTCGGAACGGTGGATGTACCTGGCGGGTTCCGTTTCAAGCCGCCCTATCCCCGGTCGGCGCCGCCGGGACCGAAGCCTGCGGGCAGGCATGTGAAGCCTATGACGCCGCTGGAAGGCATGCCGCTCGGCTTCGTCTGCGGGCCGGACGATCTGCTGGTTGATGAAGGCGGCACGCCTCTTCGCATCGACAAGGCCTATTCCTGGGATGCGCCGCTGGCCGCGCACGGTCTGATGCACACCGTCATCCGCAACGCCTGGGCCGGCGATCCCTACCCTATCGACACGTTGATGATGTACATGTCGAACATGGCTTGGAACTCGTCGATGAACACCGTCGAGACGATCGCCATGCTGACCGACACTGATGAGGCCGGCAACTACAAGATTCCCTTCATCATCTATTCCGACGCCTATTACTCCGAGACAGTACCGTTCGCCGATCTTGTGCTTCCCGACACAACCTATCTCGAGCGGCACGACTGCATCAGCCTGCTCGACCGGCCGATCAGCCATGCCGACGGGCCGGGCGACGCCATCCGCCATCCCGTGGTCGAACCGGATCGCGACGTCAGGCCATTCCAGACGGTGCTGATCGAGCTCGGCGCGCGGCTCGGCCTGCCAGGTTTCGTCAATGAGGATGGCGCTGCCAAATATCGCGACTATGCCGACTATATCGTCAATCACGAGCGCACGCCCGGCATCGGCCCGCTTGCCGGCTGGCGCGGCAAGGACGGCGCTTTGGTCGGCAATGGCGAGCCCAATCCCGACCAGTTGCAGCGCTACATCGACAATGGCGGCTTCTGGCACCACGACTTTTCCGCCGACCAGCGCTATTACAAGATGGCCAACCGCTCTTATCTCGACTTCGCCGTGCAGATGGGCTTCATCGCCAAAGCGGAGCCGATCGTCTTCCAGCTCTATTCCGAGCCGATGCAGCGCTTCCGCCTTGCGGGGCGCGGCCATGGGCGGGTGCTGCCGCCGGAGTCGGAACGCAGCCGCATCGAGACCTGTATGGATCCGCTGCCGTTCTGGTACGCCCCGTTCGAGGAGGCCGCTGTCGACCTCCAGAAATATCCGCTGCATGCGCTGACGCAGCGGCCGATGCACATGTACCACTCCTGGGGCTCGCAGAACGCCTGGCTCAGGCAGATCACCAGCCAGAACCGGCTGTTCGTGCACCACAGGACCGCAGCGAGCCTCGGGCTAGTCGATGACGACTGGGTGTGGATCGAGAGCATCAACGGCCGGGTGAAGGGCCAGATCAAGCTGGTCGACGGCGTGAACCCCGACACGGTGTGGACGTGGAACGCCATCGGCAAGCGGCGCGGCAGTTGGGGGCTGAAGGACGACGCCGCCGAAAGCAATCGCGGCTTCCTGCTCAATCACATCATCGGCGACCAGACGTCTGCCGATAAGAACGGCAAGCGCTACTCGAACTCCGATCCGGTCACCGGCCAGGCCGCATGGTTCGACCTGCGCGTGCGCATCGTCAAATGCGCGGCCGAAGAAGCCGGCTTCACCGAACCGCAGTTCGAGCGCTTCCAGCAGCCGCCGCATTTCGAGCCCGCGCCTGACAAACTCCGTTTCGGCGCCGAATTCCGCATGAAAAGAGAAGCCGCCGAATGACATGCCTTCCCGCCCACACCGACAAGAGGCTCGGCCTGGTCATCGACCTCGACACCTGCGTCGGCTGCCAGGCCTGTGTGACGGCTTGCAAGGAATGGAACACCGGCGGCCATATGGCGCCGCTGACCGACATCGATCCCTATGGCGGCAATGTCGACGGGGTCTGGTTCAACCGCGTCCACAGCTACGAGCACACGACCGAGATGGGCGGGCGCACGGTGAACTTCCCGCGCTCCTGCCTGCATTGCGAGACGCCGGCCTGCGTCACCGTCTGCCCGACCGGCGCCTCCTACAAACGCGCTTCGGACGGCATCGTGCTGATCGACGAGGACAAATGCATCGGCTGCAAATTGTGCAGCTGGGCCTGCCCCTATGGGGCGCGCGAATTCGACACCGATGTCGGCGTGATGAAGAAATGCACGCTCTGCGTCGACCGCATCTACAACGACAATCTGGCGGAGGATGACCGCGTGCCGGCCTGCGTCGCCGCCTGCCCGACCAGTGCCCGGCATTTCGGCGACCTTGGTGATCCCCTGTCGGCGGTCTCGCAACTGGTGGCTGAGCGCGGCGGCGTCGACCTTATGCCGGAGATGGGCTATCACCCGACCAACAAGTACCTGCCGCCGCGCGCTCACACCACGCGCGCCGCATCGGTGCCGGCACCGGCGCTGGAGCCGGTGCGGACTGAGGGCGGTTTCCTCGGCTGGGTCGACCGCATGCTTTCGAACTGACATCCATGCATCCAGCCTTCTCGGTCGTCTTCTTCACCACCGCCACGGGCGCCGGCTACGGCCTGCTCGCGTTGCTTGGCGTACTCGGAGGGGTTGGCGCGATCCCGGCCGATTTCTGGCTCGGGCTCATCAGCATGGGGCTGGCGCTCGGCCTGATCGCCGCCGGCCTGTTGTCCTCGACCGGTCATCTCGGCCGGCCGGAGCGGGCATGGCGCGCCTTCTCGCAATGGCGCAGCTCCTGGCTGTCGCGCGAAGGCGTTGCTTCGGTCGTCACCTTTGTTCCGGCCGGGCTGTTCGGCATAGGCTGGGTGTTTTTCGGCCATACAGGCGGCTGGGTGGCCATAGCCGGACTGCTGGCGGCCATCGGCGCCGTCGTCACCGTCTGCACCACCGGCATGATCTATGCATCGCTGAAGCCGATCGCCCAATGGCACAGCCGCTATACCTTGCCCGGCTATCTCATCTTCTCGGCGATGACGGGCGGCGTGCTTTTGAACGCGCTGCTGCAATTTTTCGCCATCGGCTCGAACACCCTTCTGGCAGGCTGCGTGCTGCTGACTGGGCTCGGCTGGGGCTGGAAGCTGGCGACCTGGCGATACAATGACCGGCTGGAAATCCCGACCACCGCCAACACCGCGACCGGGCTTGCAGGCGGCACGGTGCGGTCGATGGAATGGCCGCATACCGAGGAAAATTATCTGCTCAAGGAGATGGGCTTTCGCATCGCGCGCAAGCACAGCGTGCGGCTGCGCCAGATCGCGCAATTGCTGGCCTTCGGCCTGCCGATAGTGCTGCTGCTTGCCGCGTTTGGCTTGCCATGGCTCTTTGTGGCGGTTCTCTCGATACTCGCCGCAGTCATCCAGTTCGCCGGCATGCTGGTCGAGCGCTGGCTGTTCTTCGCCGAGGCGAAGCACACCGTCACTCTGTACTACGGCCGGTAGAGTCTTTGTGTTTATGCATGTCGTTATCCCAAAACCGCTGCGCACTTTTGGGCGACATGCACTAGCCAGGCCTCAGCATCGAGCCGGAAATGGCGAAGATGCGCTCGGCGCCAAGCATGTAGGCCATAAGCGTCTCGTGGCGGAACAGCCCGGCATAGGCGCGGTCGAGCACATTGAGCGAGCCGGTATAGGCGCCGAAGGCCGGCATGATCATGCGGCCGCCGTCGCCGGCAAAACAGCGCCGCCGCACCGAGCGGCCGCGCTGCACGATGCGGGCGCAAGGATGCAGATGGCCTGATATCTCGCCCTCCACTCTCACGACCGAAGGCTCGTGCCGGAAGACCAGGGAACCGATGGCCAGTTCGCGCACCGTCTCGCCCGGCAGGTCGGCCGGCGCCTCCGGGTCATGATTGCCGGCGACCCAGAACCAGTCGCGGCCGGCGATCAGCGCTTCCAGTCGCTCGCGGAAGCTCGAATGCATGCGCTCGGCACCGCCGCCATCGTGGAAGGAGTCGCCGAGGCTGATGACGATCGCGGGCTGATAGTCGGCGATCCCGGCCTGCAGCCGGAGCAACGTCGCGCCAGTGTCGTAAGGCGGGATCAGCGCGCCGCGCCTGGCCAGCGACGAGCCTTTTTCCAGGTGCAGGTCCGACACCACCAGCAATTTCAGCTCGGGGAAATAGAGCACGCCGCGCGGATCGCAGACGGCGCGCTCGCCGGCGATGCCGACCAGATCGGCCTCTGCAATCAACGATGTGCGCGCGAGCGAAAAATTCATCTTGAAACCGAACTCATCTTTGGCCCATGGCCTCCTCGACCAGATCGGCGGCTTCCATCAGCAGCGTCTCGTTGGCGCCGCCATTCACCGATTCCTTGCCGATCTCCAGCATGATCGGCACGGCCAGCGGCGAAATCTGCTCGAGATGCTTATGCACGATTCGACCGCGCACACGCGAGAGCATCTCGCCAAGTCTGCTGACATCGAGCAATCCGGCCGAGGCATCGGTGCGCGTCGCCTGCAGCAGGATATGGTCCGGCTCGTGGCTGCGCAGCACGTCGTAGATCAGATCGGCCGACACGGTCACCTGGCGGCCGCTCTTCTCCTGTCCGGGAAAGCGCTTCTCGATCAGCCCGGCGATCACCGCGCAGGTGCGGAAGGTGCGCTTCAGCATCCAGCTGTCGTTCAGCCAGGCTTCGAGATCGTCGCCCAGCATGTCTTCGTCGAACAGTGCGCCGAGCGAAGGCTTTTTCGCCTTGAACAGCGCGGCCATGTCGTCCAGCGCCCAGACCGCCAGCGAATAGTCGGTGGCGACAAAGCCGAGCGGGCGGGCGCCGGCGCGCTCCAGCCGCCGGGTCAAAAGCATGCCGAGCGTCTGATGCGCCAGCCGGCCTTCGAACGGATAAGCGACCATGTAATGCCGGTTGCCGCGCGGAAAGGTCTCGACCAGCAGGTCGCCGCGCTTCGGCAGCACCGACTTTTCCTTCTGCAGGCGCAGCCAGTCGGCCACCTGTTCGGGCAGCGCCTGCCAGCGGCTGGAATCGGCCAGCATGCCGCGCACCTGGTCGGCCAGATAGGTCGACAGAGGGAATTTTCCGCCGGCATAGGACGGCACGATGATGTTGGCGCCGGCGCCGTTGGAGACGACGCATTCGTTCTCGCGGATGCCCTCGAAACGAAGAACTTTGCCGGCAAACAGGAAATTATCGCCAGGCCGCAAAGTCTCGGCAAAATACTCCTCGATCTTGCCGAGCACGGGGCCGCCGCGCCCGACAAGGCCACGCCCCTGCCTGACATAGCGCACGTTGAGCTCCGGCATCTCGACGATGGTGCCGACATTCAAACGATATTGCTGGGCAATGCGCGGATGCGAGACGCGCCACAATCCGTCGTTGGTCTTGCGGATGCGGGCATAGCGTTCATAGCTTTTCAGCGCATAGCCGCCGGTGGCGACGAAATCGACAACGCGATCAAAAGTCTCGCGCTCCAGGGCCGCATAGGGCGCGGCACCGCGCACCTCCTCGAACAGAAGATCGGCGTCGAACGGCGCACCGCAGGCGACGCCCAGCACATGCTGCGACAGCACATCGAGCGCGCCCTCGATCAATGGCGGCGTGTCCTGCGCGCCGAGATAGTTGGCGTCGAGAGCCGCGCGGCACTCCAGCACCTCGAAGCGATTGGCCGGGATCAGGATCGCCTTGGACGGCTCGTCCATGCGGTGGTTGGCGCGGCCGATGCGCTGCGCCAGGCGGCTCGCCCCCTTCGGCGCGCCGACATGCACGACCAGATCGACATCGCCCCAGTCGATACCGAGATCGAGCGTCGAGGTGGCGACGATGGCGCGCAGCGCATTCTCGCCCATCGCCTTCTCGACCCGCCGGCGCTGGCCGACATCGAGCGAGCCATGATGCAGCGCAATCGGCAGCGCGTCCTCATTGGCCCGCCACAGTTCCTGGAACAGCAATTCGGCCTGGCTGCGGGTGTTGACGAACAGAAGCGTGGTGCGGTGGCGCTTGATCGCCTCGTAGATTTCGGGAATGGCATAGCGCGCCGAATGACCGGACCACGGCACGCGCTCCCGCGAGTCGAGGATGGAGATGTCGGGCTTCGCCCCGCCGGCGACGGTGATCAGCCCGGCCATCGCGGGGCTTTTTAAGGTCTTGGGTGGGTTCTGGCCGACCAGCCAGCGGCGCAATTCGTCTGGCTCGGCGACAGTGGCGGAAAGCCCGATGGTCTGCAGGCCAGGCACGTAGTTGCGCAGCCGCGCCAGGCCGAGCGCCAGAAGATGCCCGCGCTTCGAGATCACCAGTGAATGCAACTCGTCGAGCACGACGTAGCGCAGATCCTCGAAGAAGCGCCGGGCATCGGGTGCCGCGATCAGCAGCGCCAGTTGCTCGGGCGTGGTCAGCAGGATGTCGGGCGGCACCAGCTTCTGGCGCTGGCGCTTGTGGGCGGGGGTGTCGCCGGTGCGCGTCTCGATGGTGACGGGCAGGCCGATCTCCTCCACCGGCTTGCCAAGATTGCGTTCGATATCGACGGCCAGCGCCTTCAGCGGCGAGATGTAGAGCGTATGGATGCCGCGATGCGCCTGTCCCGGTTTCCGCCTCGGCCGATTGGCCAGCTCCGTCAGTGACGGCATGAAGCCGGCCAGCGTCTTGCCGGCGCCGGTCGGCGCGATCAGCAGCACCGACTGCCCGGCTTGTGCCCTTGCCAGCAACTCTATCTGATGAGCGCGAGGCGACCAGCCCTTTTCCCCGAACCATTTGACGAATGGCTCCGGCAAGAGAATGGCGGCATTCCGGTCGGCAAGGCGCGGCTGCTCTGTCACGCGCCAGAGGTAGCGCGACGGCGCGCAATCGCCAAGCAGAATCGGAACAAAAGGGGATCGTGCGCTC
>NZ_CAAF010000066.1 GCF_000359125.1 Mesorhizobium sp. STM 4661
CGGCTTTGCTCAGTCATTCCGATCTCTCGCAAGAACGCGCCGGCACGCCTTCGGTATCCGAAGCCTCAGCCCTCGCCGCAGCCGGCGCCGGCGCGAAACTGCTTGGGCCGCGCACCGTGCTCGGCCCGGTCACCTGCGCCATCGCCATCAGCGGAGATGCGTCATGACCGTTCATTTCATCGGCGCAGGTCCAGGTGCTGCCGACCTCATCACCTTGCGCGGCAGCCGGCTGCTCGCCAGCTGCCCGGTCTGCCTCTATGCCGGTTCGATTGTCGCGCCGGAACTGTTGCAGCACTGCGCGCCGGGGACAAAACTGATCGACACCGCGCCGATGTCGCTCGACGAGATCGAAGCCGAATATCTGGCCGCCTACAGGGACGGCCACGATGTCGCCCGCCTGCATTCCGGCGACCTGTCGGTGTGGAGCGCCGTCGCCGAGCAGATCCGCCGGCTGGAGAAGCACGGCATTCCCTACACGCTGACGCCGGGCGTACCCTCCTTCGCTGCCGCCGCGGCAGCACTTCGTCGCGAGCTGACCATTCCCGAAATCGCGCAAAGCCTGGTGCTGACGCGCGTCTCCGGGCGCGCGTCAAAGATGCCGCCCGGCGAAACGCTCGCCGGCTTCGGCCGCACCGGCGCCACGCTCGCCATCCATCTTGCCATCCATGCCATCGACCGTGTCGTCGCCGAGCTAACGCCGTTCTACGGCGCCGATTGCCCGGTGGCGGTGGTCTTTCGCGCCTCATGGCCGGACGAGCGCGTGCTGACCGGCACGCTGGCGACGATCGAGGCACAGCTCGCCGCCGACCCGATGGAGCGCACGGCGATCATCTTCGTCGGGACCTCGCTGGCGGCGGAAGGCTTCGGCGAGAGTTCACTTTACGACGCCCACTACCAGCGGCGTTTTCGCGGACGGGACGGATTGTGAGCGGCGGTACCAAGGAAAACGGCGAAAGGCTCGAACAGGCGCTCGCGCGGCTGAACTTCAAGCCGCGTAGTCTGGAGCCGGGCCATGTCTGGTTGGCCGGCGCCGGCCCCGGCGACCCAGGCTGCCTGACGCTGGAAGTGCTGGCGGCGTTGGCTGAGGCCGATGCGCTGGTCTACGATGCGCTGGTCTCGCCCGATGTCGTCGCCGTCGCAGAGCGTGCAGAGCTGTTTTATGCCGGCAAGCGCGGCGGCCAGCCATCGATGAAGCAGGACGACATCACCGCGCTGCTGGTGCGTCTGGCGCGTGAGGGCCGCCGCGTCGTCCGGCTGAAAGGCGGCGATCCCTATATATTCGGCCGTGGCGGCGAAGAGGCGCTGGCGCTGGCCCGCGAAAATATCCCGTTCCGCGTCCTGCCCGGGCTGACTTCGAGCCTGAGCGCGCTTGCGGCTACCGGTATCCCGGCCACCATGCGCGGCATCAACAAAGCCGTCATCCTGGCGACCGGCCATGCCGCCGGTACCGATGACGATCTCGACTGGGCAGCGATCGCCCGCACCGGCCAGCCCGTCGTCGTCTATATGGGCATGGCCAATCTGCCTGTCATCGCCACCTCCCTGCTCGACGGCGGGCTGGCGCCGTCGACGCCCGCCGCGGTGATCGTCGCCGCGACGACACCGCAGGAGCGCATCGTCGTCGCCACGCTCGCCACCATTGCCGAAGAGGCGGGGGCCGCCGGCTTGACCTCGCCCGCGCTGATCGTCGTTGGCGGCATCGTCGCCATGCGCGCGGCACTGGTGGGCGAAGCATGACCCGCGCCATCATCATCGGCGCGCCACGCTCCGGCTCGGGCAAGACCAGCGTCACCATCGGCATCTTGCGCGCTCTCGCCAGGCGTGGGCTGAAGGTGCGCGGCGCCAAATCCGGGCCTGACTATATCGACCCCGGCTTCCACACCGCTGCGACGGGCCTGTCCGGCGTCAATCTGGATAGCTGGGCGATGTCGCCTGGCTTGCTCAATGCGCTGGCCGGCAACGCTACCGAGGATGCCGATTTCATCTTCCTCGAAAGCGCCATGGGCCTGTTCGATGGCATTCCGGCGCCGGCAGGACGCTCCGGCTCCGCCGCCGACCTCGCGCGGCTCTATGGCCTGCCGGTGCTGCTGGTGCTCGATGTTTCCGGCCAGTCGACCACAGCGGCCGCCGTCGCCAAGGGTTTTGCCACCTACGATCCCGATGTGCGCATGGCTGGCGTCGTGCTCAACCGGCTGGGCAGCGAACGCCACCGCCGGCTCTGCGGCGAAGCCATCGAGGCAATCGGCCTGCCAGTTGTCGGCGCCATCCTGCGCGATCCCTCGCTCAACCTGCCGGAACGCCATCTCGGCCTCGTCCAGGCCGGCGAATACCAGAATCTGATGGCCCATCTCGACCGCCTGGCTGACATGGTCGAACAATCGCTCGACCTTGAAGCCATCATGGCGCTGGCAGCGCCATTCACGCCAGCACCGGGCAATTTCAGCGATGCATTGCCGCCGCCCGGCCAGCGCATCGCATTGGCGCAGGATGCCGCCTTCACCTTCCTCTATCCGCATGTCGCCACGCATTGGCGCAAGGCCGGCGCGGAAATCGTTCCGTTCTCGCCGCTCGCCGATCAGGCGCCGGCCGAAGATTGCGACGTCTGCTGGCTGCCGGGCGGCTATCCCGAGCTTCATGCCGGGCGGCTCGCGAGCGCCGCAAATTTCAGGGCAGGCATGGGGGCGTTTTCGGTAACGAAACCTGTGCATGGCGAGTGCGGCGGCTTCATGGTCTTGGGCGAAGCGCTGGAAGATGCCGAGGGCGAGACACACAGAATGCTCGGCCTGCTCGGCCACTCGACCAGCTTCGCCAAACGCAAGATGAATCTCGGCTATCGCGAGGCGCGGTTGCGCGCCGATTGCCCGCTGGGAGCCGAGGGCACGCTGATCCGCGGCCACGAATTCCACTATGCGCAGATGACGGCCACCGGCAATGACGAGCCGCTGGCCGACCTCGCCGACGGACAAGGCAATCCGCTCGGCGCCTCCGGCTACCGGCGCGGCAATGTCAGCGGCACCTTCTTCCATGCCATTGCGAGGGGGGCGTGACCGCAGTTCCTTCACCCCGGCAGGCACTCGAGGACATCGCGCTTTGCCTCGTCTTCTTCACCCGGCTGCCGCTGCCGGTTTTCGACTTTCGCGACCGCAGCCTAGCCAGCGCGATCTGGGCAGCCCCCATTACCGGTCTCGCCGTCGCCCTGATTGGCGCCGTGATCTACGCCGTCGGGACAAAGCTCGGTCTTGCCGGTGGCCCGGCGGCAGCCCTTGCCCTCGCCTCCACCCTGCTCGCCACCGGCTGCTTGCATGAAGACGGGCTTTCGGATGTCGCCGACGGCTTTGGCGGCGGCAGGACACGTGAGAAAAAACTGGAGATCATGCGCGACAGCCGCATTGGCGCCTATGGCGCCTGCGCGCTCGGCCTGTCGCTGCTGATCCGCTGGAGCGTCCTCTCGGAATTCGCCACATCGGCGCAATTGCTCTTCGCTCTCGTTGCAGCCCATGCCGGCTCGCGTGGCCTGCTCGGCGCCTTCATGCATCTGTTGCCACCGGCCCGCGACGACGGTCTCTCGGCCGGCGCAGGCGCCGTCTCGGCCGAGACTGCTGTTCTCGGCGGAGCACTTGGCGCGCTCGCGCTGCTGGCGCTGGGGCTCGGCGGCGCGGTCGTCGCGCTGATCCTGCTTGGCCTCCTGTTCGCCGCCTTCCGCGCGCTGTGCCTCAACCAGATCGGCGGCCAGACCGGCGATACGGTCGGCGCGCTGCAGCAGCTTGGCGAGATCACGATCCTGCTCGTCGCTTCCGTTTCCCTATCCTGACTCTCTTTCGGAGATTTTGCCCACATGCCCTTCAAATCGCTTGATGAACTGCGCGCGGCCTGCCTCGACTTGCCTGCCGGCAGCGACACAGCCGCAGCGGCCGTTGCCCGCCGCCAGGACACGCTGACCAAGCCGCAAGGCAGCCTCGGCCGTCTCGAAACCATAACCGCCTGGCTGGCGCGCTGGCAGGGTCGCGACATGCCGAAGCTTGACCGGGTGAAAGTCTTCGTCTTTGCCGGCAACCATGGCGTCACCGCGCAAGGTGTGTCGGCCTTCCCGTCGGAGGTCACCGTGCAGATGGTGGCGAACTTCGCCGGCGGCGGTGCCGCCATCAACCAGCTCGCCCGCATCGCCGGCGCCGATCTCGACGTCATCCCGCTCGACCTCGACCACCCGACCGGCGACTTCACGCAAGAGCCGGCGATGGACGAAGAAATCTTCCTCGGTGCAGTCTCGGCCGGCTACGGCGCCGTAACGAAAGACCTCGACCTCGTCTGCTTCGGCGAAATGGGCATCGGCAACACCACGCCGGCGGCGGCCATTTCGACCGCCCTGTTCGGCGGCGGCGCGGAAAAATGGACGGGGCGCGGCACCGGCGTCGACGATGCCGGCCTGAAGCGCAAGGTCACGGCGATAGAGGCTGGCCTCAAACGCCACGCAAACGCCCTCTCCGATCCGCTGGCGATCGCTGCGGCAGTTGGCGGGCGCGAACTTGCCGCCATCTTCGGCGCGACGCTGGCCGCGCGTCACAACAATGTGCCGGTGCTGCTCGACGGCTTCGTCTGCACCGCCGCCGCCGCACCCCTGGCAAGATTGCACCCCACCGGCCTCGCCCACACCGTCGCTGCCCACGTTTCGGCCGAATCCGGCCATCGCCGCCTGCTGGAGGCGCTCGGCCTGCCGCCGCTGCTCGATCTCGGCATGCGGCTCGGCGAGGGCTCCGGCGCCTGCCTCGCCGTCAACATCGTCCGCTCGGCGCTGGAATGCCACGTGCGCATGGCAAGCTTCGCCGAGGCTGGTGTGTCGGAGAAGTAATCAGTAAGGCTCATGTGGGACGGTCAAAAGCCGTCCCACATTCTCGCCCTGTTCCAGGGTCTTTTCCACCAAGTCTTTGAAATCTTTGGTGGGTGCGCACAGGATTGAACTGTGGACCCGCTGATTAAGAGTCAGCTGCTCTACCAACTGAGCTACGCACCCACTCGGCCGGCAAAACCGGCGTCGGCGGGCATATAGCCGCCGATACCAGTCATGTCCAGCCCTGCGGGATTCATTTCCCGACAAATCGACGGAGGCCTCGCTTTCGAGCGTCGCGCACGGCGAAACCTTACGTTCTCTTGGCGGGACAGCGCCCCCCTCTGCCCTGCCGGGCATCTCCCCCTCGAGGAGGGAGATCGGAAGCTTCGTAGTCCCGCCTCTCTTTCTGCATTCGAGGTTGGCGAAATCCGAAGTTACGGCCAATCTCCCCCCTTGAGGGGGAGATGTCCGGCAGGACAGAGGGGGGCGCGAAGGATCGCCGACAGCGACGATCTCAGCCCATGCGCCGCTCAAACGAACAGCTTGCCCTCCGCCACCTTCACCGCATGCCCCCCGATACGGGCGGCCGCGAGTTTACCGCCTTCGACATTGAGTTCGAGGCGGATGCGCGATGGCCGGCCCATCTCCAGCCCCTGTTCGATCCAGAGCTGCGACACGCCGTCCGTCGGGCGGTCGAAATGCATGACAGCACCTGCGAAAGCGGCGGCCGCCGAGCCGGTCGCCGGGTCTTCATAGGAAGGAGTGCCCGGCACGATCATGCGCACATGGAAAGCGCTGTCGTGGTTCACCGTCTCGCGGCAATAGACATAGGGGCTGGCAAAGGCCCATTCGCTCTTGCGCGGGGCCAGTTCCGACCATGCCTGGTTGTCCAGCCTTATCCGGGCGGCCGCCTCCAGATTGGCGACGGGAATCGTCACGTAAGGCACACCGGCCGACCAGAACGAGACGCGGTGATTCTCGAAGCTGATCTCATGCGGCGCGAGGCCAAGTGCGGCGCCGATCGCCTCCGGATCGGCGGCGAGCTTCAGCGGTTCCGGCAGTTTCGCCAAGTCGAATTCGGCAAAGGTGGCGCCGTCGTGCTTGCTGACGGCGCAGCGCACCGGGCCGATATTCTCCTCCAGCACGAAGATGCCGGCGGCGTTGCCGTCTCCGGCCATTTCGGCAAGCGCGATCGCCGAACCCACAGTTGGATGGCCAGCGAAAGGCATTTCATAGTCGGGCGTGAAAATGCGGATACGATTGCGGTGTTTGGGATTGTCGGGCGGCAGCACGAAGACGGTTTCGGAGAGATTGAACTCACGCGCGATGGCCTGCATCGCCGCCGTGTCCAGCCCCTTGCTGTCAAGCACGACGGCCAGCGGATTGCCGGCAAGCCGGTCCCGCGTAAACACATCGTAAAGCAAGTAATTCCTCGGCTGCATGTACAAAAGTCCTCCGCCTCAATCAAAACATGAGCGAAATTTAATTTGAAATTTGAACCATTAGGCCTGATCTGTGCACTGATGGGGACATCTCAGGCTTATAGGGGTCCGGCGTGGACCAGATTGTCAATCTGCCAAATGTGGAATCCACTTCCGCCATCGAGACGGCGCTCGGGCTAGACCAGACCGGTTTGAAGAAGAAACGCCGGCGTGGCTGGCTCTATGGCCTGCTGGCGCTGATCGTCATCGCGGCCGGCTTGGTCGGCTACCAATGGTATGCCGGGTCTCCCGCCAAGATCGACTACACGACGGTGCCGGCCGCCGTCGCCGACCTCACCGTCGCGGTCTCGGCCACAGGCACGCTGCAGCCCCTCACCCAGGTCGACATTTCCAGCCAACTTTCCGGCATCATCCGCTCGGTCTCGGTCCAAGAGAATCAGCAGGTGAAGAAGGGCGACGTGCTGGCCGCGCTCGACACCGCCAAGCTTGAGGTCCAGATCGAACGCGCCGAGGCTTCCGCCCAGGCGGCGGCGGCGAATGTCGAGGACGCCTCGGTCACCCTCAACGAAAACGAAAAGGCGCTTGCGCGCGCCGCCGCATTGACCAAGCGCGGCATGGCGACCGACCAGTCGCTCGAGGCCGCGACCGCGACGCGCGACCGCTCCAAGGCAGCGCTCGACAGCGCCAAGGCCAATCTCGCCATCGCCAATGCCGATCTGAAATCACAGCAGACGGACCTTGCCAACAGCACCATCTATGCCCCGATCGACGGCATCGTCCTGACGCGCTCGGTCGATCCCGGCCAGACGGTCGCCTCCTCGCTGCAGGCGCCGGTGCTGTTCGTTATCGCCGCCGATTTGAGGAACATGGAATTGGTCGCGGCGGTCGACGAGGCCGACATTGGCGCGATCAAATCCGGCCAGCATGCGCGCTTCACCGTCGATGCCTTCCCGGAGCGGCCGTTCGACGCCGAGATCCGCGACATCTCCTACGCATCGGTGACCACCGACGGCGTCGTCACCTATAATGCGCGGCTTGAGGTCGACAACAACGAGCTTCTTCTGCGGCCCGGCATGACCGCCACCGTTTCGGTCGTCACCAGGCAGGCCAAGGGCGTGCTCACGGTGCCGGCCACCGCCTTCCGTTACCGCCCAGCGGCATCCACCGCCCGCGCGTGGAGCCTGAGCGAGTTGTTCACGGGTCGCATGGGACGTCCTGGCGGCAACCGCCAGCGCCAGGCGGCGGCGCAACCCACCGACGGCTCGCGCACGCTCTATGTGCTGGAGAACGGGCGGCCCCGTCCGGTCAACGTCAAGATCGGCTCGACCGACGGCGAACTGACCGAGATTACCTCGGGCCTGGACGAAGGCGCGCTGGTCATCACCGCCTCGCAGCAGCGGACCTGACGTCATGTCGGGCTCCGTGCTCATCGGTTTCGACAAGGTATGGAAGAGCTATGGCCAGGGCGAGGCCCGGATCCATGCGCTGGCCGGTGTCGATCTCGCGATCCGGCGCGGTGAATTCGTCGCCATCATGGGTCCGTCGGGCTCGGGCAAGTCGACGGCGATGAACATCATCGGCTGCCTCGACACGCCGACGGCCGGAACCTACAATTTCATGGGCATCGATGCCGGCCGCCTCGACCGCAACCGTCGTGCCGTGCTGCGCAATCTCTATGTCGGCTTCGTCTTCCAGGGCTACAATCTGCTGCCGCGCACCACGGCGGTGGAGAATGTCGAACTGCCGCTGATCTATCGCGGCGTCGGCGCCCGTGACCGCCACGGCCTTGCCATGAAGGCGCTGGCCGAGGTCGGCCTCGTCGGCCGCGAGCACCATACGCCAGCCGAGCTTTCCGGCGGCCAGCAGCAGCGCGTGGCGATCGCGCGCGCCATCGTCACCAGGCCGACCCTGCTTGTCGCCGACGAGCCGACCGGCAATCTCGACACCGC
Source organism: Mesorhizobium sp. STM 4661 (assembly GCF_000359125.1). Classification (GTDB taxonomy): domain Bacteria; phylum Pseudomonadota; class Alphaproteobacteria; order Rhizobiales; family Rhizobiaceae; genus Mesorhizobium. The sequence goes on from NZ_CAAF010000066.1 coordinate 8,217, forward strand.
CCGCACGCATGAGATCATGGAACTCCTGACGCGGCTCAACACCGAGCTTGGCCTCACCATTGCCATGGTCACCCACGAGGCCGACGTCGCCGGCTATGCCGAGCGCACGATCCGCTTCCTCGACGGCCACGTCGCCTCCGACGGCATGAACTTCGAGGTGGCCTGACTTGCTCTGGGAAACCGTACGCCTCTCGCTTCTGTCCGTGCGCCGCAACGTGCTGCGCTCGTTCCTGACCCTGCTCGGCATCGTCATCGGCGTCGCCGCCGTCATCGCCATGCTCACCATCGGCTCCGGCACCACCGAAAAGGTCAAGTCCGACATTGCCAAGCTCGGCAGCAATCTGCTCGTCATCCGTTCCGGCCGCCCGGCCGGCCCCGGCGGACCGGGAGGGCTCGACCAGGTGGTCCGTCCGCTTGCCGAAAAGGACGTCTCGGCACTCGTCGCCCACCTGACCGGGGCCCGCGCCATCTCGCCGGCCTCGCAAAAGCAGGTGCGCGTCATCTTCGGCACCGAGAGCCTGACGTCGGGCATCACCGGCACCGACAGCGCCTATCTCGATGCGCGCGACTGGAAGCTGGTTTCCGGCCGTCCGTTCAGCGATTCCGAAACCCGCGCGGGCACCGGCGTCTGCCTGATCGGCGAGACGGTGCGCCAGCAGTTCTTCGGCGCCGGCGACCCCGAGGGCGAGATCATCCGCGTCAACCGCACCTCCTGCAAGATCATCGGCCTGCTCGAACCCAAGGGCTACACCGGCTTCGGCCAGGACCAGGACAATGTCGTGCTGATGCCTCTGCATGCATACCAGCGCCGCATCGCCGGCAACCGCGATGTCGACAACATCTATGTCGCCGCCGACGACAGGACGCCGACAACCGAATTGCAGCCGCGCGTCGAGGACATATTGCGCGACACACGCCGCATCACGCCCGACCGCGAGGACGATTTCTCGATCCGTGACATGACCCAGATCGCCGACGCCATGGCCAGTGCCACCACCACCATGACTGGGATGCTTGGCGCTGTCGCCGGCGTCAGCCTGCTGGTCGGTGGCATCGGCATCATGAACATCATGCTGGTGTCGGTTACCGAACGCACCCGCGAGATCGGCATCAGGCTGGCTATCGGCGCGCATGAAAAGCACATCCTGATCCAGTTCCTGGTCGAGGCGACGGTGCTTTCGCTGCTCGGCGGCATTATCGGCATCCTGATCGGCTTGGCGCTCGCCGGCCTCGCCTCGGTGACGCTGACCATCCCCTTCGCGCCAAGTCCGGCGGTCATTCTGCTCGCCGTCGGTTTCTCGGCCCTGATCGGCATGGTGTTCGGTTTCTTCCCGGCGCTGCGCGGCGCAAGGCTCGATCCGATCGACGCGCTGAGGCATGAATAGAGCAGTGGCCTTCGGCGCGCGCTTTGGCCTGACTTTTCTTGGGGGCCTGACTTTCTGGGAGCTGACTTTTTTTGGGTGCCTTCGCCTGCTCCCTGTCGCCGCGCAATCCGCGGTGATAGTGTGATTCCCGGGGAGCCGGGGGGATAAGTAGTATGAGCAAGAAAGAACGCCTGATTCTGGCGATGGTGGTCGTTGAGGCCGCCTTGGCAGGTCTCTGGTGGTATCTGGCCAGCTATGGCATGGCCAATCCTGATCGCGTCACCGCCGATTTCCAGCAAGTCATCGGCCGGACGATGGGAATGGCGATGGGAGGCTTGCTGGGTCTCGGCGTCATACTGTTCCTCGTAGCCGCCCGTAGCGATCGCAAAGCCATGGCAGGCAAAACGCGTCGTTAGTCCTTGCCGGCAAAATGCCACTCGATCAGCGGCCTCATGTGCGGCATCAGTCCATCCGGCAAGTCGGCGGCGTGGCGGATGATCACCGGCCCCTCGATCTCCGGTTCGGCTTCGGCGGCAACGAAAGCTGAGATGCGCCGCGCGATCTCATCGGCCGGCTCGACAATCCTGTAACGGCGGAAGATCACCGTGCCGCTCGGCGTGGATAGTGCGAAGTAGCGCTGGCCGCGCGCGGCATCCGACAGATCGATCCCGGTCTCCTCGCCCACCTCGCGGATCATGTTGAAGTCGACGTCGACAAGCCCGTCGCGGAAATCGATCGGCTCGAACGAGCCGGCAGCGAAATAGACGCGACCGGCATTGACCGTGTGCGCGCCCATGCGGATCGCCACCAGCGCGTTGTCGCCGGCGACCAGCATGGCATGCGCATAGGCGTGCTCGGCGCCGGTCCCCTGGTGGTTCTGCCGCCACAGCATGAAGGTCGAGTATTTCACCGCATGGCAGCGCCCGACCAGCCGGCTGTCGCGGTAGGCGAGTGCCGACAGCAGCACTACCGTGCCGTCGAACAGCGCCGGGTTCGCCCCCACCTCGCGCCGCCAGTTCTCGGCGATCGCTTGCGCGTTGTCGCGTTCGAACGGATGCGGGCCGGGATCGAGCCTGACGTCAACGGCATCGACCGGCAGGATGGTGCTGCGCGGCAGGTCGAAGCTCACTGTCAAGCCATGTCCAGGGCGATCGCGACCGGGCAATGGTCGGACGCTTTCGGCCGGTCCCAGCCGGCGCGTGGAAAGCGGTCCACCTCCTGGCCGGCCGGGAATATCGTGCGCCAGGGCTGGCCGTTGCGGATGATGTCGGGAACGGCCGTCGCGTTCCTGGCTGCCAGCGCCTTCGACAGCAGGATATAGTCGAGCTGGCAGAGATGCCGCTCTTCCGGTCCACGTGTGTGGTAGAAAGTCCAGCGATCCATTTCGGGGCGCCGCTCGACCGCGTTTTCGCAAAAACCGCCGGCGGTGAGCGTGTTGATGCAGGACTGGCTTTCGTTGATCACCTCGAAGCGGTAGCCGTCGACGGCGTCGCCGGTGATCTTCACGCGCTGCCGGTAATCGTTCATGTCGCCGCAGATCGCCCAGCGCTTGTCGGCGGCATGATCCCCGCCGAAACGCTCCTCGATGATCCGCCGCACCGCTTGCGCCTCGGCGATGCGCAGCGGCATCGTCGCCTCGCGGCCGTCGAGGCCGTTTCGGGGCGAGCCCATCGACTTGAAATGCACGAGATACAGCGTCAGCGGCACGCCGCCCACCTTCAGGTCGACTTCCAGGCAGTCGCGCCGGAAGATGCGCTCGTTGGCCTGGTTGCCGAGCGCCTCCAACTCCGGCGTGTGCAGGCCGAACTGCTCGAACGTGACATAGGCATGGCTGGTCATCCGCACGAACTCGATCGGCTGGCCTTGCGCCGTCTCGTTGCGCATCATCACGGCAACGTCGATGCCGCGCGAATCATTGCCGGCGGTGGTGTATTTCTGCCGGTAGCCCTGCCCCACCATCTTGAACAGATAGCCATATTCGAAGGCCTTCAGCGCTTCGATGTTGTCGACCTCCTGCATGCAGATGATGTCGGCGCGGGTGGCGGCGATCGCCAGCGCCGTCAACTGCCGCGTATCGTCGGATTGCGCGATGGCGCGGGCCTGCTCCAGCATCCTGTATTCGGCTTCGCTCTGGATATCGAAAAGCGCCAGCGTGCGATCTTCGTTGAGCTGGTTGCGGTATCCGGAAAAATCGAACCTGTTCATCAGGTTCTCGACATTGAATGTGGCGAGGCGCAGCGTCATGGCCGTGACCTTTGCCTGCAAGCGCGGGAGAAAACAAGGTCGCAGGACCACCAGCGCAGATCGATTGGTCCTGATGGCATTCCCGTCATGGTTGAGGGAACCTTTTCCGTTCATCCTCCGTTCAGATGGAAAGGTCCATCAATGGGGCTCTTCCCCGGGGTATTCTGGGCGTGGGGCCTGAAATCTCTTGGAGAGTGCAATGAACTCGCTCTTTTCTTCCACGGTCAAATCCGGGCTGATAGCCTTGGGTATCATCTCCGGCATCACCGCGCCGTCCGCCGCCGGCCCGATCATGCGGACGGATCTCACTGTTCCCGCCAGCACCGCTGCGCCGACGATCACGCCTGTCCGCGACGGCTGGGCGGGCGGCAACGACCGGCAGTTAAACAACGAGTGGCAATGGCGTCGCAATGACGGCCGCCGTTTCTCAAGGTCGGGCAATTGGGACCGCGGTAACTGGAACCGCCGAGACTGGAACCGTAGACATTGGAATCGCGGGGATGACTGGCGTTGGCGCGGTAATCGCCGCCGCGGCGGCTATTACGATGATGGTGCGGGCGCCGCGATTCTGGGCCTGGGGCTGGGGCTCGGCCTTGGCAGCATGTACAACAACTACAACTACTACGATGCGCCGGCACCGCGCCGCTATTATCGTACAGAACGGCTTTCCAGCGCTCATGTCCGGTGGTGCAACAATCGTTACCGCTCGTATCGCGCCTGGGATAACACGTTCCAGCCTTATGGCGGTCCCCGTCAACAGTGCTGGTCGCCCTATAGCTGAGCCGAGCGACCGATGATTTCCACAACGGCGCCGCGCCTTGCGGCGCCGTTCTTCGTTTGAGATCTGTCAGACCGCGAAATCGCGACGCCTCCCGCCAATGATAACGCGATCTTTATCAGACGGGCCTAATTATCGTGCCGATCGCACCGCCTGATATGCGACGATCGCCTGGGGATTACTCGCGATGGCCGAAGACGAACACAGGGACAAACACCGGCAGCGCGTGCTGAAGGGCGCGACGATCCTGACCGGCGTGACCAATTCCGAGGTCAAGTGCACGGTGCGCAACATGCATGCCGGCGGCGCGGAACTGAAAGTCTCGCCCGACGCACGCGTGCCCGACGAATTCCTGCTCTATGTGCCGGTCGACGGCATCGCCTACAAGGCGGTGGTCCGCTGGCGCCGCGAGGACCGCATCGGCGTGATGTTCGCCGGCACCGAACCGAAGCCTTCCTGGCACTACGGCTGAACGGGCGAATTGCAACTTCTTCCTCGATCGATGATTCGGGCGTCAGGGCGGTACTTGCGCAACCCTGATTGCGCTGGATCTGGCATAGAATATCGCCAAGCGGCTATTGCGGTGGCTCACAAAATTCTGACGAGTCAGACTTTGGAAGGAACTAGGGCTGGTAGAACCGTTGTTTTCCACACCAACAGCTAGGGTTCACAGAAAAAACCATTGAACTTTTCCCCAGGTTAGCGCAACGTCTGAAATGCGATTCGACTCTGAGAGTATGCTGTGACATACTTTAGCCATGTCGAATGTCGCCAGTTTTCCGAATTCATCGCCAAAAGCGTCAGTTGCGAAAAAGCCATCGCAGGAAACTGTGCTGGCTGAGCAGACCCTTGCACTAGTCAAAACGCTGATTGCATCGCTCCCCGTAGTGGAAAGAGAGCTTGTCGCCCGCGAGCTTTTGAAGGTAGTGGGCACGCCCGATTCGCCTAAGGCTGGCGACGTCCTCTCCACCGTAGTGTCATTGATGAAGCGCCGCGACGAGTTCACGGTCGCGGAGGTCAGACAGCACGTGGAGGATCGAGTGGGCGCTGCCCCCAAGGAAATCTACAACGCACTTGGTTATCTGACGCGTAAGGGGCGCCTGAAACGGATCGGTTATGGCCGATATGTAGTGGACGGAGTTGGTCTCTCCACCTCCGACGATTTCGGATGCGAAATGGACCGGCATGAAGACCTGTCGGATGATGAAAGGTAGTACGAAGGCGACCGGTGTTGCCGGTCGCCTAAGAGATCGAGTGTGATGCGGTGAATGCCTAGCCAGCGGCCGCATCACAGAACCAAAACCAGAAGGAGGCGGCAAGGACCGCGAAACCTATGGCTTTAATTGCTCAGTCTAGCCGTGATTGGTTGACGGCACGTTAGTGCCGTCAACCAATCCGACTCTTCCATTTTACACGACTGAATCCAACTCACAACCGCGGCGACAATGCGTCGCGCGGAGAAAGCAAAGCTATGTCTAAGAAAAGCCCGTGGCATTCCAAAGCGTCTAACGATCGCAAGGTCTACCACGACGAAACGAAGTGCACCGAAGGGAACAACATCGAGGCCAAAAACGTCGTTTCTGGAACCGGTGGGCATCCCAAGTGTGATCATTGCCGCCGCATTAGCGGTTAGCAACGAAGCGGGGGACATGTCTCATGTCCCCCGCTCTCCAGCATACGCAGGGTGAAGCCCGAGGACGCGCAAGAAAACAAACGTGGATTTCGATCAGTTCTTGGCCTTGTCGACCAGCTTGTTCTTGGAAATCCACGGCATCATCGCGCGCAGCTTGGCGCCGACTTCCTCGATCTGGTGGCTGTCATTGTTGCGGCGGATGCCCTTGAAGCGCGACAGGCCGGCGTGATATTCCTGCATCCATTCCGAGGTGAACTTGCCGGTCTGGATGTCCTTCAGCACGCGCTTCATCTCGGCCTTGGTGTCGGCGGTGATGATGCGCGGGCCCGAAACATATTCGCCCCATTCGGCGGTGTTCGAGATCGAGTAGTTCATGTTGGCGATGCCGCCCTCATAGATCAGGTCGACGATCAGCTTGACCTCGTGCAGGCACTCGAAATAGGCCATCTCGGGCGCATAGCCGGCTTCCACCAGCGTCTCGAAGCCGGCGCGGATCAGCTCGACCAGGCCACCGCACAGCACCACCTGTTCGCCGAACAGGTCGGTCTCGCATTCCTCGCGGAAATTGGTCTCGATGATGCCCGAACGGCCGCCGCCGACGCCGCAGGCATAGGACAAAGCCAGATCGAGCGCATTGCCCGAAGCGTCCTGATTGACCGCGACCAGGCACGGCACGCCGCCGCCCTTCTGGTATTCGCCGCGCACCGTGTGGCCGGGACCTTTCGGCGCGATCATGACGACGTCGACCGAGGCCTTCGGCTCGATGAGACCAAAATGCACGTTGAGGCCGTGGGCGAAGGCGATCGCCGCGCCATCGCGGATGTTCGGCGCGATCTCGTTTTTGTAGATGTCGGCCTGCAATTCGTCGGGCGTCGCCATCATCATCAGGTCGGCCCATTTGGCGGCATCCGCAACGCTCATCACCTTGAGCCCGTCGGCTTCGACCTTCTTGGCGGTCGCCGAGCCGGCCTTGAGGCCGATGGCGATGTCCTTGGCGCCGGAATCCTTCAGGTTGAGGGCATGCGCCCGGCCCTGGCTGCCATAGCCGATGATGGCGACCTTCTTGCCCTTGATCAGATTGAGATCGGCATCGCGATCGTAATAGACACGCATCTTTCTTCCTTCCCGTTTTGAATTCAGAGGCCTTGCGGCCCGGTTTTTGCTCCATGAAGAGCGAGAAACTGCCGCGTCGCGCGGACGGCATCGCCGCCGATCGCCGCATCAGTCAATTCCAGCCGGTCGCCGAGCAGCAGGCGTATCTGCACGTCGCGGGCGACCAGCCCGAAAAAGGTGCGGAACGCCGTTTCGGCGTCCGAAAAGTCGAGAAGCCCGGCTTGCCGGCCTGCTTCCAGCACCGGCTTCAGGCGCCTCGCCAGCGCGAAGCGGCCATTCTCCAGCACGATGGCGCCGAGATCGTCCTTGCCGGAACTGGCATGGCCGACCGCCACTCGGTTGAGCGCGATCGAAGTGTCGCTCGAGATCACCTTGAGCCAGTCGGAGGCGAAGCGCTCCAGGCTCGCCGTCAGCGAGGCGAGGTCGAGCCCCTTGCCATCGACCGGCACCACCCGCACCTTCGAGGCCTGCCATTGCACCGTCGCGGTCAACAGCCCATCACGGTCGCCAAACCATTTGTAGAGCGTTTCCTTGGAGCAGCTCGCCCGTCGCGCCACGGCGGTCATGGTCAGGTTATCGCCCTCCTCGACCAGCAGGCGAAGAGCAGCGTCGAGCACGGCTTTCTGCCGCTCCGTCAGCGCTTCGCTGGTGTCGATGTCGACGCTTGCCTGCAACAAACTCTTTTCCTGCTCGATGACGGCGGCGTTCGCCCACAAGGCGTACCGTACGTTACGGTTCGGCTTATTGCGCAATCCGGTGAGCCGCGCAAGGGCTAAAGCGGAAGAATTGTGGGCGGTGCCCGCGGATTATCCCGCAACGCCTCCATGCATTCCTGCAAGCGAAGGGGCTTCGCATCTTTCGTCCATCATCCGCCAGACGGCCACTGCGCTTCCGCAAGCCCGATCCGCCTGAACGGATCGACGACAGTTCCAGCCACCATCGAAGCGAGAAACTGCGGTGCAGGCGGAATTCTGGCCACCGTCGCCACCAGCCTGTCGCGGACGAACGGCATCACGAGTGAATCCGACTGGTAGAACGGCGTCAGCATCAGCGACAGCGCCTGGAAGACCCGGACGTGCCACCGCCGTGCCACGACATAGGCCTCCAGCGCGGCATCGATGCCGCCTGTGCGCAGCAGCGCATAGTTGAGCGCCGCCGCGTCGAGCAGCGCCATGTTCGCGCCTTGCCCGAGTTGCGGGCTGGTCGAATGCGCGGCGTCGCCGATCACCGCCAGTCGGCGGCCAGCCGGCAGCTTCAGCGTGTGATGGCCGTAGCGCGCCAGCGAAAGCTGGTCGAAACTGTCGACCTGACTGGTGTACCCTTCGCATTCCGGCCACAGGCCGACCGCCCTCGCCTTCCATGCTTCGGGGCCCGCGGCCCGCACGCTTTCGACGTCCGCCGGCTTCAGGCTCCAGAAGAACGCCGCCATCTTTTCAGCGCCTGGTTCCGGCCGGCCGATCGGCAGCACGCCGATCATCACGCTCGCTTTGTCATAGCGCTGCAGCAGGGCATGTTCGTCGAAACCATCGCCGCGCCAGCCGAGCGAGGCCCAGAACGCGCCATAGGCGAGTGGCCGTTCCTCGGCTGGATCGTTGAGGCACTTGCGCAGTTTGGAGCGCGAACCGCTGGCATCGACGACAAGGTCGAACGGCCCTGCCCTTCGTCCATTGCCGCAAATCAGCACCGCCCGCTCGCCGGTCTCCAGCGTTTCGACCTCGACGCCGGTCTCGATGGGAATCGCTTCGCGCCGGACGGCGCGGAAAAGCACGCCAAACAAGGCCGCGCGATGCACAGCCACGCCGAAACGGCCGCCGCGCTGCGCATCGTAGCGCACATCGAGCACCGTGCGGCCGGTCTTGGCATCGGTGCCATGCAGGCGTTCGATGCGGCTGCCCAGCGCCATGATGTCGTCGAGCAGGCCGAGATCGGCCAGCACCGTCAGCCCGGTCGGCTGCAGGATCAGCCCGGAACCGACCGGCCTTGGCTCGTCGAACCGCTCGAAGACGGTGACCCGATGCCCGGCGCGCTTCAGATAAAGCGCGGTGGCGAGCCCCGCCGGCCCGGCGCCGGCAATCGCGATATCGAGAGAATTGCCCATGGCCCGCCGAATCCCGCCCAGGCCGGACAATCCTTCAGCGCCGTCGCCAAAGCAAGCCGCCACTCCTGGCGGCGACCCGGTTCAGGCCTGGGTGGCGTCGAAGACGGCACGCGCGCCGCGCACCGCTTCATGATTGAGTTCGGCCCACTGGATCAGCTGCTGCAAAGGCCCGAACATCGAACGTCCGAGGTCGGTGAGGCTGTATTCGACGCTGGGCGGCTTGGTCGGGAACACCTGGCGATGCACATAGCCGTCGCGCTGCAGATCGTGCAGCGTCTGGGTGAGCATGCGCTGTGAAATATCAGGGACCAGCCGCCGCAATTCACCGAAGCGATACGGCTTCTCCGCCAGCGCCATCATCAGCAGCGAACTCCATTTGTTGCTGATGCCCTGGATCACATCGCGAACCGGACAATCGGCAAGGTTTCCGCCACCGCTACCCGCTTTGTAGATCTCGAGCTTCGTTCTCAGATTGACGATGCTGCTGTCCATCGCTGGTTCCCTGCGTGTGCCTACTTCCCGCAAAACTGCCTTCTTTACGAAGGTCGGTCAATTCCTATTTTAGTGCTGCTCTCTTTTTGAGACTTATCTAGGCACCCGCCGCTTTGGCGCAACGTCAGGACCATCCCATGACCGAAACCCTTCTCGTCACCGGCGCCTCCGGCCAGCTTGGCCGCGGCGTCATCCATCATCTGCTGGACACGCTCAAGATTCCGCCTCAGCGGATCATCGCCGCTACCCGCAATCCGGCAAACCTTGCCGATCTGGCGGCGCGCGGCGTCGCCATCAGGACCGCCGATTTCGACGACACGGCGTCGCTGGCCAGCGCATTCAAGGGCGCCGACAGGGTTCTGATCATCTCGACCGGCGAAATCGACCTCGTTCACGGCAAGCGGCTGAAGCAGCATCAGAACGCGGTCGCCGCGGCTAGGCAGGCCGACGTGTCGCATCTGCTCTACACCTCGATGCCCAACCCGGAGCCGATATCGCCGGTGCTGTTTGCCGGCGACCACCACGGCACCGAACAGGCGATCAAGGCGAGCGGCATCCCCTATACGATCTTCCGCAACGGCTGGTATCAGGAGAACCTGTTCATGTCGTTGCCGCACGCCATTGCCTCGGGGCACTGGTACACATCGGCGGCCGAAGGGCGCATCGCCCATGGCGCCCGCGACGACATGGCCGCGGCAATCGCAGCAAGCCTCGCTTCGGGTGCGTCCGAAAGCAAGACCTACACGCTGACCGGCCCGCAGGCCTATACCGTTGCCGAGATCGCCGCCCTGGTGACCGAGGTCACCGGCAAGCCGCTTGAAGTCATTCAACTGCCGGACGAGGCCTTGACCGAAGGGGTGAAGGCAGCAGGCATTCCCGAGGACTTCGCCCGCATCATCGTTTCCTTCGACGCCAACACACGCTCCGGCCGCATCAACATGGTGACCGATGCGATCGAGACGCTTTCGGGCAAAAAGCCGCAATCGCTGAAACAGTTCCTTGAGGCGAACAAGACTGCGCTGGCCGGCTAAACTAGAACAAAGATGAATGCACTGTTGCGGTGCAGAACTTTCCAAGGCCGGCGGGACAGTACCCCCCTCTGTCCTGCCGGACATCTCCCCCGCAAGGGGGGAGATTGGTAGCTTCAGCGCCTCGCCTTTCCGTCAACGCCGGAGATTGGCGACGCCCGACGCGACATCCGATCTCCCCTTGCGGGGGAGATGTCCGGCAGGACGGAGGGGGTGGGAAGGATCGCTACAGAACCGGTTTTATTCCGCCGCTGCATTCAATCTTCGGCCACTGTCACGGCATGCCTAAATCGCCACCTGCGTTCCGATCTCGACCACGCGTCCGGTCGGGATCTGGAAATACTCCGTCGCATCCGCCGCCGTGCGCGCCAGTCCGATGAACAGCTTGTCCTGCCACACCGGCATGCCGGAATTGGGCGACGCCTTGAGCGAACGCCGCGACAGGAAGAACGACGTGGTCATGATGTCGAACTTCCAGCCCTGCTTGCGGCAGATCGCCAGCGCACGCGGAATGTTGGGCTGCTCCATATAGCCGAACGTCAGTATCACCCGCATGAACAGATCGTTGATCGTCTCCATCTTGACCCGCTCGCTATCGGGGACGGTGGGCTGCGGCGCCGTCACCACCGACAGGATGACGTTCTGCTCGTGCAGCACCTTGTAGTGCTTCAGGCTGTGCATCAGCGCGGTCGGCGCGCTCAAGGGATCGCTGGTCAGGAACACGGCCGTGCCGGACACGAGCTGCGGTTTCTTCTTCAACAGATTGCCGGCAAGGAAATCGAGCGGGATCTCGTTGCGGCGGGTCTTGTCGAACAGATAGCGGCTGCCGCGTACCCAGGTCCACATCGCCAGCACGACCGTGAAGGCCACCGCCAGCGAAGCCCAGCCGCCTTCGAACACCTTGACGATGTTGGAGGCAAAGAAGCCGACATCGATGAACAGGAACAATGCCGTCAGGCTTACCGCCACCCAGAGCTGCCATTTCCAGATGCGGACCATGATGACGTAGAGCAGCACCGTCGTCACCAGCATGTTGCCGGTCACCGAAATACCATAGGCCGAGGCCAGCCTGCTGGATTCGCCGAAACCGACGACCAGCAGCATCACCACCAGCGCCAGCAGCAGATTGACGCGCGGCATGTAGATCTGGCCGGACTGTCTTTCCGACGTGTGCAGGATTTCCAGCCGCGGCAGCATGTTGAGTTGCACCGCCTGTCTTGTCAGCGAAAAAGCGCCTGAGATCACCGCCTGGCTGGCGATCACGGTCGCCGCCGTCGCCAGCACCACCATGGGAATGAGCGTCCAGCCCTCGTTCATCTCGAAGAAGGGATGGCCGACGACACCGCCATTGGCCAGTACGAAGGCGCCCTGGCCGACATAGTTGAGCAGCAGGCAAGGGAACACGATCGCCAGCCATGCGAGCACGATCGGTTTGCGGCCGAAATGGCCGAGATCGGCATAGAGCGCCTCGGCGCCGGTGACGGCGAGGAAAATGGCGCCGATCGTCACGAAGGCGACGTCTGGTGAATTGATCAGGAAGGCGACGATGTAATGCGGGCTGATGGCCAGCAGGATTTCAGGGTCGTCGACGATTTGATTGATGCCCGACAGGCCGATGGCCAGGAACCAGACCGCGGTGATCGGGCCGAAGATCAGCGCGACGCCGCCGGTGCCGAATCGCTGCACCGAAAACAGGATCGCCAGGATGACCAGCGTCAGTGGCACCACATAAGGCTGGAACGCCGGTGTAACGACGTTCATGCCCTCGACCGCGGAAAGCACCGAGATCGCCGGCGTGATCACGGCGTCGCCGAAAAACAGGGAAGCGCCGACGATGCCTATGGCGAGTATCACCGCCGAGCGGGTCGGAAAACTGCCGCGCGCCAGCGCCATCAGCGACAGCACTCCACCCTCGCCGCGATTGTCGGCCCTGAGCACGAACATGATGTATTTGATGGTGACGATGATGGTCAGCGACCAGATGATCAGCGACAGCACGCCAAGAATGTCGCCGCGCTCGGCGACATTGCCGCCTGCCGACGCACGCAACGCCTCGCGGAACGCATAGATCGGGCTGGTGCCGATATCGCCGTAGACCACGCCGAGCGCGCCCAGCATCAGAACCTTGGTGCTGTGCTGTTCGATCTCAGGATGGCTCGATTGTTCGACGGTTTCTGCCTCACTACCAGTGTTGGCAAGGGCCATGGACGACACTCCGATAAGCGCGCGGTGCTCTACGCTTGCTGCGATGCAATATCAAGTGCCGCCGCGCAATCGCTTCCAAGCGGGTAACGCAAAGCTGCCATCTCTACCACCCGCAGGCCTTCAGAAACCGCCCCACCGTGCCGGCCATGCCATACTCCAATGCGTCGGCTGTCAACCCGTGCCCGATCGATACTTCGGCCAACGCCGGGATGCGCTTGGCCAATGCCGGCAGGTTCGCCACCACCAGGTCGTGCCCGGCATTGACCTGCAACCCGGCGGCAAGTGCGGCATCCGCGGTTTTCCCCAGTCTGTCCAGCTCTTTCGCCGCCTTTGCCGAATCGGAATGGTAGCTGCCATAGGGGCCGGTATAGAGCTCGATACGGTCGGCCCCTGTGTCGCGCGCGGCCCTCATGCCGTCCGGATCGGCATCGGAAAACAGCGATACGCGAAAGCCTCCCTTTTTCAGACGCTTGACGATCGGAGTGAGGAACGGCGCATCGGCGACGAAGTTCCAGCCATGGTCCGAGGTGGCCTGGGCAGGGTCGTCCGGCACCAGCGTCACCTGCTCCGGCTGGTGCTTCTCCACCAGCGCCAGGAAATCCTCGCTCGGATAGCCCTCGATGTTGAATTCCGCCTTGGGGAACTCGTCGTCGATCAGCGCCCTGATTTCCGGCAGGTCGGAATGCCGGGTGTGCCGCTCGTCGGGCCGCGGATGCACCGTGAGCCCATGCGCGCCCGCCGCAAGGGCAAGGCGCCCGAGCCCGATCACGCTTGGCCATGGCAGATCGCGCCGGTTGCGCAGCATGGCAATGGCGTTGAGGTTGACGGAGAGCTTTGCGGGCATTTTACGGGTCCGGTCTGATCTTGGCGCGCATCTATACCGTCTTTGACGGGAACAGACAGGGGGTTTTCGGTGTTCCAAGGAGAACGATTGCGTTTATCGAAGGAGGTTCCGTGAATTTTCTCGACGCCGTGCCGGCTATCCGCCGTATCGACACCAACCGCGACGACCTTTTCGCCTTCGATGTCGTCGGCCACGTCGCCGCGGCCGACGCGGAGAACCTGTTCGGATTGCTGGAGGCGGCCTATGCGCTGCACAATAGGATAGATGTGCTGGTGCGTCTGGTCGACCATGACGGCGTCGACTGGCGCAACCTGTCGGACGAGACGATCGAACAGGGCACGGCTGATGCCGTGGCGCATATCGGCCGCTGCGCGGCAGTCGGCGAGCCAAACTGGATACCGGGCGCAGAAGGCATCCTGCCTGCCTCCGTGCCAATCGAATTCAGGCATTTCGAGGCCGAGGACGAAGCGGCCGCCTGGGAATGGCTGGCTGCCACCCCGATCAGTCCGCCCGCGATTCCGGCAAACTCATGATGCCGGCAAAATCATGATGATTGACGCTGGATCATCCTATCTGACGATGGTCAGCCGTTCGGCGGCGCGCGTGATCGCCGTGTAGAGCCAGCGCTGGCGGGTTTCCTTGAACGCCCAGCTTTCGTCGAACAGCACGATCTCGTTCCATTGCGAGCCCTGCGCCTTGTGCACGGTAAGCGCATAACCATAATCGAAATCGTCGAAGCGCTTTTTCTGCTGCCAGGGAATATCGGCGTCCGGATCCTCGAACGCCGCCTTGAGCAGCTTGATCTTGGCGACGCCGCGGTCCGGATCGTCCTCCTCTGGCGAGACCAGCAGGTTGATGCCGGGCTTCACTGTCTCGCGCGACGAAGTCATCACCTTCCACAGCGAGCCGTTGAGCAGCCCCTTGGCGGGATCGTTGCGCAGGCAGACCAGCTTGTCGCCGGCCTGCGGGTAATCGGCATTGAACCCTTTCAACTCGCGCAGCCGCTGATTGTAGCGCCGCCGCGTGCGGTTGGTGCCGACCAGCACCTGGTCCGCCTTCAGCACCAGCTCCTGGGTGACGTCCTCCTTGCCGATCACCTGCGCCGTGCCGTAGTCGCCGCGCATGAATTCGCGGCCCTCGCGCACGTCGAGGGCCAGCCGGATGATCGGGTTGTCGCGCGCCTGCCGATGGATCTCGGTGAGCAGGACATCCGGCTCATGGTCGGTGAAGAAGCCGCCGCCCGAGATCGGCGGCAACTGGCCGGGATCGCCGAGGACGAGGATCGGCGTGCCGAAACTCAAGAGGTCACGGCCAAGCTGTTCGTCGACCATCGAGCATTCGTCGATGACGACGAGCTTGGCGCGCGAGATCGGGCTTTGCCGGTTGAGCGAGAAGGTCGGCGACATCGAGGTCTTGCCGGTCACCTCGTCCGCCACCGATTCCTCGCCCTTCGGCCGGTAGATCAGCGAGTGGATGGTGCGGGCATTGACCGCGCCCTTGGAACGCAGCACCTGCGCGGCCTTGCCGGTGAAGGCGGCGAATTGCACCTGGCCGTCGACATGCTCGGCGAAATAGCGCGCCAGCGTCGTCTTGCCGGTGCCGGCATAGCCGAACAGCCGGAAGAGCTGCGGCCGCCCGGTCTTGAGCCAGCCGGCAACCGCCTTCAGCGCCTCATCCTGTTGGGGGGAGAATTCCATCAGAGCGAGAGACCGGATTCGCAGGACAAAGACAAGATAGCTGCCATCACCTCGATGCTATCGGTGGACAAGGCTAGCAGGAGTAAACCAGAACGTAAAGGGAACAAAGGCTGATTGACCACGACCTATCCGGTCTGGCCGCCATAACCTTCGGTCGGGTCGACACGACCTTCGGTCGGTCTGGGATCATTCTCCAGCAGGATCGGCTTGCCATGCGGCGTTGCATGCGCCGCGCGTCCCCAGGCGGCGGCCAGCGCATCGACATCGCCCTTGCCGGCAACGCCCTTGGCCGACAGCAGCCTTTCCAGCGCCGCCAGCCAGTGTTCGTAATAGTCGTGGCCGTCGCTTGCCGCACCGGGCTTCTTCAGCTCGGCGGACAAAGCATCCGCCCATTCGCTCCAGGAAAACAGACCCCTGTCGTGCAATGCCACCGTCATGGCGAAGGCCTCTGCTTGCCATGGCTCGGCGAACACCGGCTCGTCGAAGCCAGCCGGCAATTCGGCTGTTGCCGCCTCAGGCCGGCTCAAGATAGCTTTCCCAGGCATCGATCGACACAGTCAGCGTCGGGTCGGCCCCCTCGCCCCAGATCTCGGCGCCGTCGAAAACCACTGTATAGACCCATTGCGGGTTCTCGCCCTGTCCATGCGCATTGCTATCGGGAAACACGAAGCCATCGCGGACGGCTTCCACGGTCCCCTGATTGCCGCGCGCGTAGCGCGGCAATCGTGTATGGCCGGTCGGATGAAAGTTCTTCGTCCGCACGCGGTCACCCGCCCTGAAGCGCGCCGGCGCCGAAACCGGCCGGTCGCAAGGGCCGCCCTTGGCCAGCACCGCTGGCACGTTTTCCGCCTTCAGCACGCGCTTGGGTGTCGCAGCCGGGTCAATCGCCCTGCCCGCGGCCAGATCGCGGTCGCTGACGAAACCATGGCGCTTGAGCAAGGTTTCCAGCGCCTTGATCCAGATCTGGTAGTAGCTCGAGGCATAGTAGTCCGCCGGGCGCAGCGATTCCCTTGCATGCCGGCTCTCATCGATATTCCACGCCCCCATGGCGCCGGCGGTAAGCGTCACACCCAGCGCTCGCCTTTCCCAGGCAGCATGGAAATACGGCTCGTCCTTTTCGGGCGCGACCGGTCCGAACCCCATCTGCCCGCCGAGATCATGCGGTCCGTTCATGCCGGCTCTCGCGCCAATGCCGTACCGATCATCGCATCGCGGCTCACAAGATCCGCCAGCCGTTCCTCGCTCCAGCCCTGCGTGCCATCAGGCCGCATCGGCACGACCAGGTAACGCAGCTCGGCGGTGGAATCCCATACCCGGATTTTTGTCGTCCTTGGCAGCGTCAGCCCGAATTCCTCAAGCACCCCGCGCGGATCGATCACCGCCCGCGAGCGATAGGGCGGCGCCTTGTACCAGACCGGCGGCAGGCCGAGCACCGACCACGGATAGCAGGAGCACAGCGTGCAGACGACGAGGTTGTGCGTCTCCTCTGAGTTGAACACCGCCTGCATGTGCTCGCCTTGCCGGCCGGTATAGCTGAGCGATTCGATCGCCGCCGTCGCGTCGCTTTTCAGCCAGGCGGCGTAGTCAGGATCGCTCCAGGCCTTGGCCACCACCCGTGCGCCGTTGCGCGGGCCGATTTTCGTCTCGTAGGTGTCGACGATGACGTCGATGGCAGCCGGATCGATTAGGCCCTTCTCGGCGAGGATCGTTTCCAGCGCGCGCACCCGCGCGGCAAACGGGTCGAGGTCGTTGTCGTGGTCATGATCGTGTGCCATGGCCGCAAATTACGACCACTGACATCCGGCCGCAAGCGTGACGGCTAACGCGCTGAATTCATTGCTCCAGTGTGCTTACAGTCAGCTGTCGTGCGACGAGGCTTTTCGATGCGGCGGGACGGGATGATGATGGCAGCACGAAAGGAATGAACGTCGCAAATCGTTTGGGAATCAAATATATGGAGAAAAATTCTCGATCTAGAAGTTTAAATGCAGCAACAACCCGGCATCAAATAAATATATTTTGCGCAAAATCCAAAAACTACAATAATAATATTAAATTTATAATAAATATAGCGGGCGTCTATGCTGTTGACAGAACAGTCACATGAGAGCAATCTCACAAAGCAGCTGATTATTTTAAAATGCAGCTCGCAATATCGCGGAACTATGCAAAAAACTCATGGGAGACAAAGCGATGGCTGACCAAGCTGTTACTCAAGCCGATTTGGCGAAACTGGCAAAGAAACTTGACGAAGTGGCAGATGTCCTGACGGACAAGGAAAGGACCTTGCTTCTGGCGGTATTCAAGCTGGCCGGAGAAGCCATTGCCGCTCGTGTGCAAGGCGCACCTTCAGACGGCGAGAAGGAAAGCGGCTCGATCCGGGCATCGGCAGCGCGCAGCACTGTGCTTTCAGACGGATTCAAGGGAGCTTTCCAGTCCATCGGAACAGCAGACTTCAACCTCCGCAGCGGCATCGAGGATGTTGCCAGCGGTGTGGGCATTGGAGTTGTTTGGTAGTCACAAGACGATCCGTTTTGCGTTGTCTACAGCCCACCAGCGGCGGAGTGATGCGCATGTTGTCCGCACTTGCGACCTGCTACAACACAAAGCCCAGCGTGACCCCAACGGAACGTGAGAGTCGGCAGGAGTGGCCGGTAGCGTTAGTCACCACACCATTCGTTTCTTGCTACCGGCCTTCCCTCCAACTTGGACTGTTGAAGGCAATCGCCGACAGGCACGGCTTCCCTGCAACCACCCTCCATCTAAATCTCGATTTCGCGCAGGCAATTGGCGTCTCGCTTTATGAACAATTGGTCCATCATCGGGGCCGCCTGTTCGGCGAGTGGCTATTCTCGCTTCAGGCGTTTGGCGAAGATGCCCCGGATCCGGACGGAGAAATGCTGCGGCGCTTTGGCACCGAAGCTGGCCTCCTGTTGACCGATTTGGGCCTTACCGCTGATCAACTTGTCAAATTGCGCCACGTCGAAGTACCAAAGTACCTGAGCGACCTCGAGAGCAGCGTCGATTGGAGCCAATTTCGCGTCGTCGGATTCACCTCGACCTTTCAGCAAAACACGGCTGCCTTCGCCTTGGCAGCTCGCATAAAAGCGATGCACCCTTCCATAATCACGCTTTTCGGTGGGGCAAATTTTGAAGGCGAGATGGGTCAGGAGCTGGTACGCTCGGTTGCCGCCGTGGACTACGCGATCAGCGGAGAGGCGGATGAGTCGTTTCCAAGGTTCCTGGAAGCGCTAGCGAGTGGCAATGACCCGATGTTGGTGCCGGGAGTTCTCTCCAAGGAGACTCCAACCGGGGCGACCGGGATTGCTCAGCAGCCGTTCGACGACCTGAACGGCCTCCCCGTTCCTGACTACGATGAGTACTTCGCGCGGGGGATAGCGAAGGGCCTCGTCTCCGACGTATCGAGACGCCTGGTCTATCTACCTTTTGAGAGCGCCCGCGGCTGCTGGTGGGGACAGAAACACCACTGCACCTTCTGCGGGCTCAACGGTTCGACGATGAAATTTCGCTCGAAATCGCCGGAGCGGGTTCGAGATGAGCTCGCGACAATGTCAGAGGCATATGGCGGCTTTCGTTTCGAGGCCGTCGATAACATCGTTGATCAGCAATATCTGAACACCCTGTTTCCGCATTTGGCGCAGGTCGGAAGCGACTATGAGTTCTTCTACGAGGTCAAATCGAACCTCACCAAAGACAAACTTCGTGTTTTGCGTGACGGAGGCCTGCGACGCATTCAGCCAGGGATAGAGTCCCTCGACAGTCGCGTCCTCAAGCTCATGCGAAAGGGTGTGACAGGCATCCAAAATGTGAATCTGCTGAGGTGGTCACTGTACTATGGAGTTGATGTTGGCTGGAACATCATTTGGGGATTTCCAGGTGAGCATGCCAGCTTCTACGAAGATCAACTTGTGACGATGAGGCGGGTGAGGCACCTGCAACCGCCGACGGGTGCTGGGCGTATCTGGATGGAGCGGTTCAGTCCCATCTATACCGACCGAGTTTCCTTCCCGAGCAAGTTTGTAAAACCTGAAGCCAGCTACGCCTACGTCTACCCAGAGACATTCGACCTCGCGAAAATTGCGTACTTCTTTGACTACGAGCTTGAGGACTCGCTTCCAGACCGAGCGTACGAAGAGACGCGGACGGAGGTACGGCGTTGGCAGGAGGCGTGGAAAGCGCCTCGCAGACCCTCTCTTACTTTCTGGTCGTCACCGAACTTCATCCAAATCGAAGACCTCCGAAGCGATGGTGACGAGGGCATCTACAAATTCCATGACGCGCTGGCACAGATTTATGTCGCGGCGAGTGACCGCCCTGCCACCGCGACCCAGATAATAGCGAAGCTTGGCCTCCCCAACTCATCCGATGAAGTTGAAGCAGCCCTGCAGGAGTTCGTACGGCTGGGCCTGATGATGTCGGAAGGTTCGGTGTTCCTGAGCCTGGCGTTACCGGCGACGAGGAACCGCTAAGTTGGCCGACTTCCTAAAAATCGACGATGCGACGCGCGCCCAGCTTGTAGGACTGCTCGGCGTCTCGGAAGACGTTGCCGACCAGATCGTGGCTACGAGACCTCATGGCAGCAAGGCTGACCTGGACTGGCTGCCAGCGCCGGCGAGTGCACGCATCAGCGACCGGTTGGAGATTGAGAAGTTTAATCTGAACGAAGCGACCGTCGAACAGCTCATTCAATTATGTGGGCTCCCTGAGCCGATTGCATCCACCATTGTCGCAAATCGCCCCTACTATTTGTCCTTGGAGCTTCGCCACCTCGAGGGTGTCGACGCAGAAGCATTCGATGCCGTTACAACTGTCTTCACGGTAAGCTCCCTCACATATGTCGACAAACTTACTGGAAAGTCAGTTGATCTACGAGCCGATAGCTCCGAGGTGCTGGTGCGCCTCAAGAGCCAAGATTCGGAGAGTGCCGAGTCCTTGGCGAGTAGAAACTCCCTGAGGCGTATTTCAGGGGGCAGCGGCCGGAATGACTATCAGGTCTATGCGGTATCCCAAGGCGAGACCGGCGTCGGTGCAATCAGGAAGCTCAAGCTGGATAGGGCTGTAGACAGAGTTGTGCCCGCGTTTCGCAACGCTGAAGGAGTCGCCCAGTTTATCGACCCTGAATTTTGCGTGGTTCAGTTCAAGGATGGTGTCACGCCTCAAGAGCAGAATACGGTGATCGCCAGTGCGGGCCTCACGATCGACGAACTCCACCGCACGCCGGGGCTTATGACGCTTAGAATGCGTTCCGCGGCAGATTCTCCGAGGAAGATCATTGAAGCGGTGAAGGTGCTCAACGCTTCGTCGGCGGTCGCTTTTGCCGAGCCGGGCTTCATAGCGGTGAATGATAGGGAGGGCGCGAAAAAAAAAGCCGCAAAAAAAGCGAGACCGAGTGACGACGCCGAAAGCGGGAGTCTCGACTGGAATTTATCACTCTTGGGCTGTGAAAACGCTTGGCTCGTGGAGATGGGTACACCCGACGTCGTGATCGCCCTCATCGACTCTGGTATTGATTTGAACCACCCTTCCCTGGCCGACGGGTACCTGCAGCGAAGCCAGGGTGAGAGCTGGAATTTCGAGGACGACAGCGATCCCAACCCGACGGACATTGACGGCCATGGGACCTTTATCGCGGGCCTCCTCATTGGAAACGGCCAATCAGGCATCCACGGCATCTGCCCGGGTTGTCGCATTCTTCCTTTGAGGGTGCCTCTCGCTGGGGCGTCGCTCAGCTACGCCAGGCGTCGTGACGCGATATTGTACGCCATCAACTCTGTCGCGCCGCCAACAAAGCTCATCATTAGTATCAGTTGGAAAACGACCGGTGACGTGGGCCTCATACGGGACGCAATTGCGCAGGCGACTCAACGGGATGCGCTGGTTGTCTGCTCCGCGGGAAACTGGCCGATGTCCTACAACGAGCCTCATTATCCGTCTGACTACGGCGATGTCTTGTCGATCGCCGCAGTCGGCGCAGACAAAGGGCCCGCTGATTATTCATTTTTTGGCGATAAAATCGACCTTTGTGCGCCCGGCGGGAGCGGCACTGCTGCAGACCAGGGAAGCAATATCAAATCCGCGGCTATCGGCGGCGCGGTCACGTATGATTTTGGCACGTCATTCGCCGTCCCCCACGTTGTAGGGGCAGCCGCCCTCTTGTTGTCCCATCGATCCGCCCTCGACAGGCAGCGGGCAAGGGAAATTCTAGAGGCGAGTGCCGAGCCTCTTGACCAGGCAGGTACCGGGAGAGGCTTTGCAAGAGTTGATTTGGCGTTGGACGCTGCCACAGGGAGCGATGAAGGGCCTGTAGTTAATCCCGTGACGAGCGACGGACTCATCATCATCAATGAATGGAGTGAGAGTCGCCTACGCGACACTTTTCTTTTGCTGCCAATTTCGATCCGCATAATCATCGCTCGTCGACCGTTCAGTTCGCTTGAGGAAGTTCGCGGCATACTGGGTGTCTCCGCCGCCCAGTACGAACAGATAGCGACCTACGCTGAATAGAGGTCGACCAAGCAAGACTTGCTCTTCGCCGGCCGCAAGCGCGACGCCTGGAGCGGTTCAGCGATTAAGAGAATCGCTGAACCGCTCTAACTATTTGTTTTTGCGCAATTCCGGACGGAAAACCGTTGCACACTTTTCCGGGAATTGCCTCAAGGCCAGCAAGACATCGGGCGCACCGACGACCCTGCGGCCTCTACTCAGCCGCTGCCTTCTGCGGTTCGCTCAGAGGTTCGTCATCGGGGCCGAACAGGGAAGGCTGTTCGACGGTTTCGACGACATGCAATTCGGGCCTCCGCCTCGGAAACAGGCCGAGCAGCCAGCCGGAGAAATTCTCGAAATAGACATAGATGACCGGCGTGACGAACAGGGTCAGCGCCTGCGAGGCAAGCAGGCCGCCGACGACGGCGACGCCGAGTGGCTGGCGCAACTCGGCGCTGGCGCCGGTGCCGAGCGCGATCGGGAAGGTGCCCATCAGCGCCGCGAGCGTCGTCATCATGATCGGCCTGAAACGCATCAGGCACGCCTTGTGGATGGACTCCTTGGCGGACATCCCCTCGCGCCTGAGCTCCAGCGCGACGTCGACCATC
This sequence comes from Mesorhizobium sp. STM 4661, assembly GCF_000359125.1. GTDB lineage: Bacteria > Pseudomonadota > Alphaproteobacteria > Rhizobiales > Rhizobiaceae > Mesorhizobium. Next base: position 30,825 of record NZ_CAAF010000066.1, read on the forward strand.
ATGATGCCGTTCTTCTTGACGATGCCAATCAGCATCAGGATGCCGATCACCGCGATCACCGAAAGGTCCATGCCGGCGAAGCGCAGTGCAGCCACGGCGCCCAGCACGGCCGACGGCAGGCCGGTCAGGATGGTGAGCGGATGGATGAAGCTCTCATAGAGGATGCCGAGAACGATATAGATGGTGAGAATGGCGCCGCCGATCAGCAGGCCCTGATTGGCAAGCGAATCCTGGAACGTCTTGGCCGTGCCGGCGAAGCTGGTCGAGATCGTCTTCGGCATGCCGATCTGCTCCTTCAGCGCGGCGATGCGGGCGGTACTGTCGCCGAGCGCCACGCCTTGCGGCAGATTGTAGGAGATGGTCACCGCCGGCAGCTGGCCGAGCTGGTTGACGGTCAAGGCGCCGGCCGTGCGATCGACGCGGGCAAAGGCGCCGAGCGGCACCAAGCTGCCGCTCGCCGTCCTCACCTGGATGGCCAGCATCCGCTCGGGCGACCACTCGATCTTCGGATCGAGTTCCATGATGACTTCATAGCTGTCGGCCGAACCGAAGATGGTCGACACCTGCTGGGTGCCGAAACCGCCATAAAGGCTGGAGCGCAGCGTATCGGTGTCGATGCCGAGCGTCGCCGCCTTGTCGCGGTCGATCACCAGCGACGCCTGCAGGGCGTTGTTCTGCAAATCGCTTGTAACGTCGGTGAAGGCGCTGTGATCCGCGACCATCGCGTCCGTGAGCTTTTGCGCCCAACTGTCGGTCGCGCCGGTGTCGAGGCCTTGCACGACAAGCTGGTAGGCGCTGGCCGAAGAGCGGGCACCGAGACGCAGATTCTGCACCGGCTGCATGTAGGCCTCGATGCCGGGCACGTTGGCAAGCTGCCGCCGCAGATCCGATTGCACCTTCTCGATATCGGGGCGCTGGTCCTTGGCCTTCAATTGCACGAAGAGCTGGCCCTGGTTGAGCGCATTGCCGCCGCTGCCGGCCGACCATGCCACATGATCCACATAGGGCGAATGCGAAAAGACGTTCGCCACCTGCCCTTGCAGCTTCACCATGGCGTCAAAGGAAATGTCCTGGCGCGCTATGGTCGTCACCGAAATCTGGCCGATATCCTCCTGCGGGAAGAAGCCCTTCGGCGAGACCTGGATCAGCCAGGCCGACGCTGCCGCCGTCCCGATGAAGACGAGGAAGACCAGGAAAGTATGACGCAGGCAAAAGCTCAGCAACCAGCCATAGCCGCGCGTGATCAGGTCATGCTTGTGGCCCTCGGCATGGGCTTCCCGCTCGGCTCTCGACACCGACAGCAACCGTGAGCACAGCATCGGCGTCAGCGTCAGCGAGACGAACATCGAGGCCAGGATGGCGACCGTCACCACGACGGCGAACTCGTTGAAGATGCGGCCGATCACCCCACCCATCAAAAGCACGGGGATGAACACCGCCACCAGCGAGATCGAGATCGAGATGATGGTGAAGCCGATTTCGCGCGCGCCTTTCAGCGATGCCTCGAAGGCCGAGAGCCCATCCTCCTCCATGTGACGGAAGATGTTTTCGAGCATGACGATGGCGTCGTCGACGACAAGGCCGACAGCGAGCGTCAGGCCCATCAGCGAGATGTTGTCGATGGAAAAGCCGAACAGGAACATCACACCCAGCGTGGCGATGAGCGAGATCGGCACCGCCACAGCCGGGATGATGGTTGCCGTCACCCGGCGCAGGAACACGAAGATCACCGTCACCACCAGCGCGATGGTCAGGAGCAGCGTGAACTGCACATCGTCGACGGCGGCGCGGATGGAAGTCGAGCGGTCGTTGAGCAGCTTGATGCTGGCGGCCGCCGGCATCTGGTCCTGAAAGGACGGCAGCATTGCCTTGACCTGGTCGACGACATCGACGGTATTGGCATCGGGCTGGCGCTGCACGGCCATGATGATCGCGCGGGTACCATCGTACCAACTCGCGGTCGTCGTGGTCTGCACCGAATCGATGACGCGCGTCACCTCGCCCAGCCGCACCGGATGGCCGTTCTTGGTGGCGATGATGAGATTGGAAAATCCCGCCGCATCGGTCAGTTGCGTGTTGGCGGTGATGGTCAGCTGCTGCTTGTCGTTCTGCAGCACGCCGAGCGGCGTATTGCTGTTGGCGGAAGCGATAGCCGTCTGCAACTGGTCGATCGAGATGCCGCGCGCGGCGAGAGCGGTCGGATCGATCTGGACGCGCACGGCATATTTTTGCTGGCCGAAGATCGAGACCTGCGCCACGCCGTCGATGGTCGACAGCGACGGCGAGATCACGTTCTCGGCAAAGGCATCGAGGTCGGTCAGCGGAACCGTGTCGCTGACCAGCGACATCAAGAGGATCGGCGCATCGGCCGGATTGACCTTGCGATAGCTCGGCGGGGCCGTCATCTCGGGCGGCAGCGACTTCAGCGTACGCGCGATCGCCGCCTGCACGTCGGCCGCGGCCGCGTCGATGTCGCGGTTGAGCACGAACTGGATGGCGATCGAGGTCTGGCCGAGCGAGTTGGTGGTTGAGATCGAATCGATGCCGGCGATGGTGTTGAACTGCTTGATCAGCGGCGTCGCCACCGAGGTCGCCATCGTCTCCGGCGAGGCGCCGGGCAGCGACGCCGAGACGTTGACCACCGGAAACTCGGCGCTCGGCAAGGCAGCCACCGGCAGGAACTTGTACGCAAACAACCCGCCCAGCACGAGCGCAAACGACATGAGCAGGGTGGCGACAGGCCTGCGAATGCAGAATTCGGAGATCATGGCTGCGTCCCGCCCGCCTTATCAGCCCCGTTTGCTTTATCGACCTCGGCAACCTTCGGCGACGACTGGTCGTCGGAGCCGGCCGACGCTTTGCCTTCGCGAACCGCGGCACCATTCTTCAACTTCGTCTGGCCTTCGACGACGACACGCTCACCGGCCTTCAGCCCATCGCTGATGGCGCTGTTTTGGCCCTCGGTCAGCGCTACCTGCACGGGCCGCATCTCCACCGTGCTGTCGGGCTTGACGACGTAGACGAACGGCCCCTTCTGGCTGGGCTGGACCGCGACCGTGGGAACCGACGTCATCCGCGGCATGAGGCCGGCATCGAGCACGACATTGACATATTGACCTGGCCACAGCGACAGATCGGCATTCGGCACGCTCGCCCGCGTCGCGATCGTGCCGGAGGCGGTGTCGACGCTGGAATCGACGAAATCCAGCGTTCCCTTGCCGATCGGCGTCGGGTCGCCATCCCTGGTCAGCGTCACCGCGCCTTGGCTCGGTGCCGCCAACGCCTTGTGCAGCAAGGCAAGATCGCCTTCGGGAAGATTGAAGTTCACCTGCAGCGGGTCCATCTGGGTGATCGTCACCAGCGGGGTCGTCGACGAACTGTTGCCGTTGCTGGTGGTGACGAGATCGCCGACCGCGACGCTGACCGCGCCAAGCCTGCCGGAAATCGGCGCCGTAATGGTGGCAAAGCCAAGCTGGACGGCGTCGGCGTCGAGCGTCGCCTTGTCGGCATCGACGGTGGCGGCGGCCGCCTTTTGCGCCGCGACCGCCTGGTCATAGGTCTGTTGCGTGCCGGCTTGCTTGGCGACAAGGTTCCTGGCGCGGATGAGATCCGCCTCGGCGCTGGCCAGCAATGCCTGGTCCTTGACCAAGGTCGCCTGGTCCTTGGCCTGTTGCGCCTTCAGCGCGCGGTCGTCCAGCGAGAACAGCAGGTCGCCTGCCCTCACCATCTGTCCGTCCTTGACGGCGATCGACACGAGCTGGCTGGAGACGCGGGCGTTGATGCTGACCACGGCAGGCGACGAGACAAAGCCGATGGCATAGCGGCGAATCGGAAAGTCCGCCGTCGAAGCGGTGGCCGCGACGACCGAGGTCGAACGCGCGCCATTGGCGCCCCCGCCTGCCCTGTCGGCGCCCGACTTGCCCGCGCCAGGTTTGTCTGCGCCAGTCTTGTCCGCAACGGCCGTCTGCTTCGGCGACAGCAGCTGCTGAACCTTGCTCATCGCTGCCGGCGAAAGGTAGAGGCCGGCCCCTGCGAGGCAGGCCACCGCGACCACTGCAAGCACGATCTTTCCGCGCATCGACAACTGCCCTCTCATCCGACACGCCGAACCCGGTGGTCTCGGTCTACCTCAAATCACGCCGCGCCTTGCCGCGAATTCGCCGAATAGATAGGACACGCCTTGGGCGGAAAAGGGCCAAAACACGGCATTACGAAGATTTAATGTGCAGTGCACAATAAGCCGGCACTGGCCTAAGGTGTGTTGAGATTCAGGTCAGGCCGAGCCGAAAATGGTGGGTTTCGAGAACCGGAGCGGAGCGGACATTCGGGTCCGTGAGCGCGCGCATGACCCCGAAAATCGGAATCGATTTTCGGAAAGGATCGTGCACAAACCAAAAAATGCTACAGCGTCCTTTGCGCGTCCGAAAGGACGCGCGGCGCTGTAGGAAGCGCAGAAAACCGCCGTTTGCAGGCCGGCCTCACCTGAATATCAGCACACCTTAGCGCAGCATCGGCCACAGCGTAGCCGCCAGGAGCACGCCCATGGCAATGTTGAACCATTTCAGCCGCACCGGATCCAACAGGAAACCGCGCAGCGCCGTGCCGAAACCCGCCTATACCGAAACGCTCGGCGGATTGACGATGGCGAACGCCCTCGAGATCAGCACCACCGACAGGAACAGATGGTCCGCATCGCTGTAGAGGGCCATGGCGGTGATCGCCATCACCCATGCCTTGCCTTCGCCTCGCCCTTGCTGTTGAGCGAACGCGACATGGCGATCTTCCAGGCGAGATAGAGCAGATAGGCGCCGCCGGCGATCTTCAGTCCGGTGTGCAATACCGGAAATGCCGTCAGCACCGCGCCGAGCCCGAGGCCGACGCCAAGCAACAGCACGAGGAAGCCGATGCCGATGCCCAGCATGTGCGGAATGGTCCTGACGAAGCCGAAATTCACCCCGACGCCAGCAGCATGAAGTTGTTTGACCCCGGCGTGACCGAGGTCACGAAGGCGTAGACCAGCAGGGCAAGGAAGGCGTCGAGGGACATGGACAGAACGCCGGACGACTACATCCCCTGCGGGCCGCGGTTCAACGCCGCCACGCCGGTGCGGCAGATTTCGACCAGGCCGAGCGGCTTCATGATGGCGATGAACTGGTCGATCTTGGAGCCCTTGCCGGTGATCTCGAAGATGAAATGCTCGGTGTTGGCGTCGATGACGCTGGCGCGGAAGGCGTCGGCGAGCCTCAGCGCCTCGACGCGGGCTTCGCCGGTGCCGGCTACCTTCACCAGCGCCAGTTCCCGCTCCAGCGGCCGTTCCTGGCCGAGCTCCTGCGACCGCACGGTGAGGTCGACGACGCGGTGCACCGGCACGATGCGCTCGAGCTGGTGCTTGATCTGCTCCAGCACATGCGGCGTGCCGCGCGTCACGATGGTGATGCGCGACAGATGCTTCTCGTGCTCGGTTTCGGAGACCGTCAGGCTTTCGATGTTATAGCCGCGGCCGGAAAACAGGCCGATAACCCGGGCAAGCACGCCCGGCTCGTTGTCGACCAGCACGGAAAGCGTGTGATTCTCAGGCTTTTCCGTTTCCTTGGCGATGAAATAGGCGGAGCCGGTGGGTTGAAGCTGTGCGTTCATGACATGAATCTCGATTTCAAACTCTTGGCGCTAATTCTCTGTTTCCGCGCGGCTTCTTCCGACAAGCCCTGCCTCGGCTTGGGGAGCGCTACACCAGTTCCCTGCCCTTGGCGTCGATGGCATTGGCCACCGCCTCGTCCGTCGCCTCGTCGGGCAGGAGCATCTCATTATGCGCCTTGCCCGACGGGATCATCGGGAAGCAGTTGGCGAGCGTCGCCACGCGGCAATCGAAGATCACCGGCTTCTTCACCGAAATCATCTCCCTGATCGCGTCGTCCAGCTCGTCCGGCTTGTCGCAGCGGATGCCGTGGCCGCCATAGGCTTCGGCCAGCTTGACGAAATCCGGCATCGCCTCGGTGTAGGAATGCGACAGCCGGTTGCCGTGCAGAAGCTGCTGCCACTGCCGCACCATGCCCATATACTGGTTGTTGAGGATGAAGATCTTGATCGGTGCGTCGTGCTGCACGGCGGCACTCATCTCCTGCATCGTCATCTGCACCGAGGCATCACCTGCAATGTCGATGACCAGAGCATCGCGATGCGCGATCTGCACGCCGAGCGCCGCCGGCAGGCCATAGCCCATCGTGCCCAGCCCGCCCGAGGTCATCCAGCGGTTCGGCTTTTCGAAATGATAGTGCTGCGCCGCCCACATCTGGTGCTGGCCGACCTCGGTGGTGATGTAGGTGTCCATGTCCTTGGTCAGCGCGTAGAGCCGCTGGATGGCGTACTGCGGCATGATGACGTCGTGGTTCATCTTGTAGGCGAGCGAATCCCGCGCGCGCCATTTCGCGATCTGCTCCCACCACGGGCGGAGCGCCTTCTTGTCGGTCCTTGCGGTCGCCCGCCACAGCCGCACCATATCCTCCAGCACCCGGCCGACATCGCCGATAACAGGCACGTCGGTATGGACGTTCTTGTTGATCGACGACGGATCGATGTCGATATGGATCTTCTTCGAGTTCGGCGAGAACGCGGTGAGCCGCCCGGTGATACGGTCGTCGAAGCGCGCGCCGACGCAGATCATGACGTCGCAATCATGCATCGCCATGTTGGCTTCATAGGTGCCGTGCATGCCGAGCATGCCCATCCAGTTCTTGCCCGATGCCGGATAGGCGCCAAGACCCATCAGCGTCGAAGTAATGGGAAAGCCGGTCAGGTCGACCAGTTCGCGCAGCAAATGGCTGGCCTCCGGGCCGGAATTGATGACGCCGCCGCCGGTATAGAGGATCGGCTTTTTGGCGCCCGCCATCAGTTCGACCGCCGCCTTGATCTTCTCCAGATCGCCCTGGACCTTCGGCTGGTAGCTCGTGCGCGGCGCCGTTTGCGGCGGCACATAGATGCCCTTGGCGAACTGCACGTCCTTCGGGATGTCGACCACGACCGGACCCGGACGCCCGGTCGTGGCGACATGGAAAGCCTCGTGAATGATTGCCGCGAGCTCGTTGACGTCCTTGACCAGCCAGTTGTGCTTGGTACAGGGGCGCGTGATGCCGATGGTGTCGCATTCCTGGAACGCATCGGAGCCGATCAGCGAAGTCGGCACCTGCCCGGTCAGGCAGACCAGCGGGATCGAATCCATCAGCGCATCCTGCAAGGGCGTCACCGCATTGGTGGCGCCTGGTCCCGAAGTCACCAGCATGACGCCTGCCTTGCCTGTCGAGCGCGCATAGCCTTCCGCCGCATGGCCAGCGCCCTGCTCGTGACGGACGAGGATATGCTCGACCTCGTCTTGCTGGAAGATCTCGTCATAGATCGGGAGAACCGCGCCACCGGGATAGCCGAAAATATGCTTGACGCCATTGTCCTTCAGCGCCTGCACCACCATTTCGGCGCCAGTCATTTCGGTCCTTGGCATTTCGCGCCGCTCGCTCTGTCCACTGCTCATCGGTCTGGTCCCGTACTGTTCGCCATCGGGCGATTGCTGGTCGTTTAGTCGTGTTTCGGGCAATAAAAAAGGCCCCCGAGGGAGCCTGTGTCTTGCGCATGGGGGGTTTTCGCCCGGCGGTTACACCGCCTTGCCCACGCGCTTTCCTACGAGAATGAGTGCCGTTTTCATGGTGGCGGACAATAGAATTGGTTTTGCGCCGCTGTCAACGGGGAATGTGTGTGACATCGACAGGTTCGGATCAGTCCCGCTTCGAGCCGCCTGTTTCGCCGCTGGACACCGTTTCAGCAGCCCCCAGCGGCGCCAGAGTCTCGATAAGTTGCTGAAACCACACCAAACTATTTGACGACGTGACGCGGTGCGCATTTTGCCGCGATACTCCGGCCGACCGAGCTGGGGGGGCCGGCGAAGCCATAGCAAACGACCAGCACGTCACGGGAGGAAATTGATGCTCGACAAGGCCCTAAACACGAAACTGTCAGACCTGCTCGACCGGTTCGGCGCAGCACTTGCCGCCGGCGATATCGACAGCGCGGTCGGATGCTTTCAGGAAGACTGTTACTGGCGCGATCTCGTCACCTTCACCTGGAACATCAAGACCATGGAAGGCCGCGACCAGGTGCGCGACATGCTGATCAGCCAGTTGGCAAGGACAAAGCCCTCGAACTGGGCGATCGCCAAGGGCGAGGATGCGAGCGAAAGCGACGGGCTGCTGGAGGGCTGGATCAGCTTCGAGACGGAGGTGGCGCGCGGCTTCGGTCACATCAGGCTGAAGGATGGAAAGATCTGGACGCTTTTGACAACCATGGTCGAGTTGAAGGGCCACGAGGAGCCGGCCGGCTTCGCCCGGCCGATGGGCGCCAAGCATGGCCACGGCAAGAACCGGCCAACCTGGAAGGAGGAGCGCGAGAAGGAAGCCGCCGAACTCGGTTTCAAGACGCAGCCCCACACGCTGATCATCGGCGGCGGCCAGGGCGGCATCGCGCTCGGCGCGCGGCTGCGGCAGCTCGGCGTGCCGACCATCATCGTCGAGAAGAACGAGCGCGCCGGCGATTCATGGCGCAAGCGCTACAAGTCGCTCTGCCTGCACGACCCGGTCTGGTACGACCATCTCCCCTATATCGACTTTCCCAGGAACTGGCCGGTCTTCTCGCCCAAGGACAAGATCGGCGACTGGCTGGAAATGTACACCAAGGTCATGGAGCTGAATTACTGGTCCTCCACGGAAGCCAGGAGCGCCACCTATGACGACAAGAAGAAGGAATGGAGCGTCGTCGTTCATCGCGACGGCAAGGACATCACCCTGAAGCCGAAGCAACTGGTGCTGGCCACGGGACAATCCGGCAAGGCCAACATGCCGAAATTCAAGGGCATGGACAGCTTCAAGGGTGATCAGCACCATTCCTCGAAGCACCCCGGCCCCGATGCCTATGCCGGCAAACGCGCCGTGGTCATCGGCTCGAACAATTCCGCCCACGACATCGCCGCAGCCCTTTGGGAAGCCGGCGCCGACGTCACCATGGTGCAGCGCTCGACCACGCATATCTCCAGATCCGACACGCTGATGGAAATCGGACTGGGTTCGCTCTACTCGGAAAAAGCCGTGCAAGGCGGCATGACGACAGCCAAGGCCGACCTCGTCTTTGCCTCCCTGCCCTACAAGATCCTGCACGAATTCCAGATTCCGGCTTACGCCGCGATGAAGAAGCGCGATGCCGAGTTCTACAAGGGTCTGGCGAAGGCCGGCTTCATGCTCGACTGGGGCGATGACGATTCCGGCCTGTTCATGAAATATCTCAGGCGCGGCTCGGGCTACTATATCGACGTCGGCGCGTCCGACCTGATCATCGACGGATCGATCAAGCTGAAAAGCGGCGTCGAGGTGAAGGAGATCAAGGAGCATTCGGTCCTGCTCGGTGACGGATCGGAACTGCAGGCGGACCTCATCGTCTACGCCACCGGCTACGGCTCGATGAATGGCTGGGCGGCCGACCTGATCTCCCGAGAGGTCGCCGACAAGGTTGGGAAATGCTGGGGCCTCGGCTCGAACACCACCAAGGATCCCGGCCCCTGGGAAGGCGAATTGCGCAACATGTGGAAGCCGACGCAGCAGGAGGCGCTCTGGTTCCACGGCGGCAACCTGCACCAGTCACGCCATTATTCGCAGTTCCTGTCGCTGCAGTTGAAGGCGCGGCACGAAGGCATCGAAACACCCGTCTACGGGCTGCAGCAGGTGCATCACAAAGATTAGCAGGCGGGATAGTGCATAGAGGGAGGTGCGGCGAATGCCGCGCCTCCCTCTGTCGTCAGGCGGCAGGTGCGGCGGGCGCGGACACCGGCTGGCTCTGTGTGGCTGCCAGCGCGTCACGCAGGGCCTGCTCCTTGGTATGGTCGAGCGATGTTTTCAGCACGGTGCCGCCCGATCCCTTCATATCCTCGAGTACCTTGTCGGCTGTCATCTTGCGGACCAGCACGAAGAGTGCCGCGTTGCCGGGCTGAAGGCTCGACCCGAGATCCTTCATGAACTTGTCGTTGATGCCGAAATCGCTCAGCGCGCCGCCAAGTGCGCCCGAGGCCGCGCCAACCGCCGCCCCTACGACCGGCATCAGGAAGATCATCCCGACGAGCAGCCCCCAGAAGCTGCCGGAGACTGCTCCAGCGGCGGTTGGGTTGAAGAGTTGATTGAGCTTGACGTCGCCGCTCTCCTGCTTCACGGCGATCACCGCATCGCTGAGTTCGATCAGGTATTCCTTCTGCAATTCGAACAGCCGCTTGCGCACCTTTTCCGCTTTGGCTTCGGTCGGATAGACGATGGCGATCAAATCGGACATGGAATAGCTCCTTGTTGGCTTGCAAATGCTCGGCAGGTCCGCCTCATGCTACGAAATCTTCGTGACAGCTATTGTTTGCTTCGCGTCGCTCAAACGGCGAGGCGCGCCCGGGCATCTTCGGACGGCCACAGGCAGGCACCGCGAGAGGCCGAAAGATACTCGAACCAGTACTTGACTGTCTATCTGCCCGGCGATGCCATTCGAGACACGAGCGTACCGGTCAGCGACTGCGACCTGACATCGGCACATCCGTGCAGCCCGCGCGACGTTTTCCGCCGCGCGGGCTCTTCCATTTCAGGCCCTGAACATCACGCCCCTCGCCTTGGCCCAGCGCTCGAGATCTTGCGCTCCTCCAGCGAGGCGAGGCGATTGCCGAAACCGCGCACCTGCACCGCACGGTTTTGCGGATCGAGCTCGATCATGTGCTCGGCATCGATGGGTTCGAGCGAGCCGACAGCGGCGCTAGGCCCGCTGTGGAAAATGATCGGCAGGCAGGCGATAGCGCGCGTGACGGGCAGGCGCTCGCGGCAGCCATCCGGCCGGTATGCAGCTACTGCATTTTCGCCGTCGAAGCAGAAACACATGGGCTGTCTCCTCCCCGGTGATGGGCTGCGTCAGGCGCCATCGCGAAACTCGCGAACGACCCGCTGCAGAAGCGGTACATAATCGCGGAACGCCCGCGTCTTCATATTGGCAATCTTGCCGCCTTCGTCCCAGATGCGAACCCGCACTGCTTCCTCGTGGAACTGGTTCTTGCGGAATTCGGCGACTTCATCGGCGCTCATGGGGCCGCCTTGCAACGACAGCGTATGCACCGATGCTTCCGAAAGCCGGGAGAAATAGGTCGGGTCGGTAGCGCATAGATATCGCTTGGCCGAGACGTGCAGCCTGACGCATTCGACGATAACCGGCGGAAAGAACGGCGCCAGCACTTCGCCGCCGGCCTCGTCATGGTGTTTGTCCTCGACATCGTCGGGCGAGTAGGTGCCGAATTCGCTGGTGTAATGGCCGATGTCGTGCAGCAGCGCCGCCGCCACCAGCACATCGGGCGCACCGTCTTGCTCGGCCAACCAGGCCCCCTGCAGCATATGCTCCGACATCGTCACCGGTTCGCCGAGGTAGGATTCGGCGCCCCGCCGCTCGAAGATGTCGGCTATGAACTCGACGATGTTGTCCGCGTTCAGGTCCTGGGCGCTCATTCCGCCGCCTCCTTGAAACCGTGTTCGATCGCCGCAAGCGTCGACAGCAGGCCGTCCTTGTCGGCGTAGCAGCCTTGCAGCCAGCGCGTGCCGGTGCCGGAAAACGCCTTTCGCGCATGCATGACGCGGGTGTTGTCGACGATGAAGGACTGCCCGGCTTCTAGCTTGAACGTCACCTCGAAACGGGGATCCTCGATCAGTTCGGCGAAACGGCGATAGGCCGCGTAGTAGGCTTCCATGTCGGCGAACGGCACATCGACGGTCGGCGCCAGCGAGCGGTTGTTGAAGCGGATACAGATCAGTTCGCCATCGGGCCCAAGCTCGATCATCGGCCGTTTCGCCTGCAGCCGCACGCCCGACGAACCGGCATATTCGAAGCGGGCCGGACATGAGCTCAACAGGCGAAACCCTTCCGGATTCTCAGCCTGCAGAGCGGTCGCAACAGCAAAGCCGTCGACGACACTGGACTCGCCGCCCTCTACCGTATTCTCGATGCAGGCCAGGATCTGCAATGTCGGCACCGGATCGCGATAGGGATTGTCGGTATGCGCCTGCAGGCCGAGATTGGTGTAGGCGAGATTGTTCGGATTGACCTCCGCGCGCACTTCGAACCAGCGGCCGTAATTGGTCTCCCTGATATAACCGAACAGTTCGGAAACCTTGCAAAGCGCGCCGGATTCGGTCGGCAGCCCGTCCATCACGGCAAAGCCGTAGGCCTTGACCGCCGATAGCCATTGCCGCAGGACAGCGCGGTCGCGGCTGGCCGCGGCGTAGTTGGCGCGCGGCACCGAATTTTGCATCGTGGCCTTGGTCCAGCGTACGGTTTCCTCGCCGGTCCAGCCGGGTTGACGGGCCGCGTCGCCATCATAAGCGTTGGCGCTCAGCCATGCCGCGGGGAAGCTGACTGTTTTCTGCTCGGGCGCGAAGCTGACCTCAAGGGCATCGTCCTTGATCGACGCCGCGTCGATCTTCGTAGCGGCCGGAATGTCGAGGATGGTAATGAGTCGCTGGCCGTTGCCGGCGCTGCGCGTCTTGTCGTCGAGCGCGTTGTCGCGCAACCATATTGCGTGAAAGCGGGTGCGCGTCCCGTCCTTCCAGCCAAGTTCGATCGTTCGTCCCTCGTCGCCGATCACCGCTTTCGTCAGCATGCCCAACAAGCTCCAGTCGTTGCTTCTGCTTGCATGCTGACGGCTTCTTAGGCATAACTCAAATTATCATTTTAGGACCAAAGGGCATAAAATTTTAATGGCTCAAAAAGCCGGCCGGAGCATGCCTCCTCTCGATTGGCTGCGCAGTTTTGAAGCCGCTGCGCGGCTGTCGAACTTCACGGCCGCCGCAGTCGAGCTCGGCCTGACGCAAGCGGCGGTCAGCCAGCATATCCGCTTTCTCGAGGAACGGTTGAAGATCAGGCTGTTCTCACGCCTTGCCCGTGGTGTGGCACTTTCGCCGGAAGGCGCCGCCTATCTTCCCCATATCCAGTCTGCATTTGCCACCATCGGCAACAGCACCACGGAACTGTTCGAGCCCCGCGCCATCCAGACCGTGACCATTCGAGCGCCAATCTCCTTTGTCCTGCTGGTGCTCGTGCCCGCATTGCCCGATCTTGCGAGAACCCTGCCGCGGATCCAGCTTGATGTGGTGACGATCCATCGCCCGACGGATTACGACCAGAGCGGCTCGGTGCTCGATATTCGCTTCGGAAACGGCGCATTTCCCGGGCGAGAAGCCGACAGGCTGACTGTCGAGCGGCTGGTGCCGGTGGCTTCCCCGGCCTTGGCCGGCAACGCCGATTGGACTTCCCTGCCGCTGCTTCTGGTCGCCGGAGCGCGTGAAATGTGGGCGGAATGGTTCATTGCCGCCGGCACGCCGGGACACCCCATGCGGTCGCATCGCTTCGACAGTTTCGTGGCCGCCATGGAGGCTGCCAAGGCGGGCGCTGGCGTGCTGCTGGGGTCGCGGCCGATGATCGATGCCGCGCTCGCCAACAAGCATCTGGTGACGCTTTCCGACTTCGAACTTTCGAGCAGCTTTGGGCACTTCCTGACACGGGCGTCGGCCGCGCCACTGACGCGGCCCGAGCAAGACGTCCGCCAATGGCTTCTGTCTCGTCTCACCAAAATGGCGTCGACGTGACGTCAGCGAAACTGGCCGATGCGCTTCCAGTAGATGAGCGTACCGGTCAGCCCGCCATGCGGCTTCAGCGCATAGTCGGGTATCTCGCCGGCCAGGGTGAAGCCCAGCCTCTCATAGAGACCCGATGCCCCCTCCTCGGTCGCCGTGTCCAGCACCAGCAGGGTGCGGCCCTTTTCGACGGCAAGGTTCTCGGCGGCCCGCATCAGGCGGGTCGCCACGCCCTTGCCGCGATGCTCGACGCGGGTCATCAGCTTGGCGATCTCGGCCCGGTGCGGCTGGTTGGGAGGGCAGTCGAGCAGCAAGGTGACGGTGCCGACCAGCACTTCGCCGTCCCATGCGCCGAGCACTGCTCTTTCGCCTCTTGCCGCCGAGGCAAGCGACTTCGCCCAGAAGGCGCCGGCAGCTTCCTGCGACAGCGGGTGCATGAAACTGACCGATCCGCCGGCCGCGATCGTCTCGATCAGCAGGCTGACCAGCATTGCATGCGTTCCCGCGGCCTGGGTCAGAGCCTTGATTTCGATGGAGTTCATGCGTGCGATGTCCTTTGATTGCGATGGAGCGATCGGCGTGATCCAGATGCTGCCGTCAATCCAGACGACTGACCCGGCGTCGCTTTCGTGTTGCCTTGATCGCGGCAATGCGATCGGTGTCCTTTGGCTGCAGATGCAGCCCGCGTTCCAGGATTTCGAGCGTATATTCCTCATAGGTCAGGCCCAGCCGCTCGGCCTTGTCCATCCGCATCAGCATCACGTCGCGGCTCGGCGCCTTCCACGCCTTGGCATGCGCGGCCTGCCAGGCAAGGAAGATATAAGGGTCGCCCTTGCCCCATGGTGGCCCCTTGTAGTCGTCGAGCGGCGGCCCCCCATTGTCGGAGCGTTTGGGACGGCGTGCCATGCGTTCAGCCTCTCACCAGCGCGACCAGATAATCGGCGGCATCCGGTCCCGGAGCGTGGAAGGTGCAATCCGAAGGCGCGCCTAGCGCCAGGCAGTCGCCGGGATCGAGACTGTGCACGACATCGCCTTCGGTGAATTCCAGCAGTCCGGAAATCAGCCAGATCTGCTGCCTGATGAAGGCATAGGACGCTGCCGGAAAGCTCACCTTGGCTCCTGCAGGCAATTGGACCCGGATCAGTTCGAGCGGCATGTCCGAGACCGGCGAAAGATGTCGCCTGATATAGCCTGTGGCCGGATCGCGCCACGCCGGCTGATCGCTTTCGCGAAGCAGCCCGCCGCCTTGCAGCTCTGCCCGCGCGATCAGGGTGGAAAGCGTCATGCCGAAGGCCGCCGCGATGCGCACGAGAAGTGCCGCGGTCGGGCTCGTCTTGCCGTGCTCCATCGTGCTCAGCATGGCTTTCGACACATCCGACCGGTCGGCGAGTTCCGTCAGGGACCAGCCTCGCATGATCCTTTCCGAGCGTATCCGCCTGCCGATGGTCGAAGAGATATCATTCGCTATATCATTCATTCGTTCAACATATCGAATTATCTGAATCGAGCAAAGGGCAGTTCGATTCAATTTTCACGAATGGCTTAAGGCCCGCTGCACCATCCGGCCTCACCCCACCTTAACCTCGTCGCCGTAAGGTCGATTTCCTGGGGAAATGGGAAGCAGCCTGCTCATGTTTGTCGAACGCCAAGCCTCCGTCGGAGAACCGACAATGCAGGAGCGCCGCACTGCTGAGCAGAACGACAAGCGCATTCTGGGCAATGTCGTGCAGTGTGATGGCGCACGCGCCACCATCAGCGCCTATGCCGAGGATGCCGAAGGCACGGTCACCGGCCAATGGACCGTCGGCAAGATGATTTCCATCAATCTCGGCGCCACGCGAACCGTCGGCCTGGTCTACGGCATCGGCAAGTCGGATCGCGCCTGGAGCAATGAGGGCCAGAACCCGATCGAGGTCAGCATCGAGCTCATCGGCGAGGTGCGCGACGGTGTCGGGCCTGGCGCCAAGCCGGTTTTCGACCGCGGCATCACCTGCTATCCACATATCGGCGCCATCGCCCACCGCATCCGCAGCCGCGACCTGCAGGCGGTCTACGATCTTGCCGGGCGCCATTCGATCACCATCGGCACGCTGTCGCAGGACGAGACGATCGACGCCAATATCGCCATCGACGACACGCTGGCGCGGCACTTCGCCATTGTCGGCACCACCGGCGTCGGCAAATCCACGGCGGTGTCGCTGCTCTTGCGCAAGTCGATCGCCGCCAGGCCCGACCTGCGCGTCCTCATCCTCGATCCGCACAACGAATTCGCGGCGTCCTTGCCGGAATACTGCGTCAAGGTGGATTCGACGACGCTGGATCTTCCCTTCTGGATGTTCAAGCTGGAGGAATTCGCCGAGGTCCTGTTTCGCGGGCGTGAGACCGTGCCGGAGGAAGTCGATGCCTTGCGCGATCTCATCCCCGCCGCCAAGAGCCTGTACCGCAACCCGAACTCGGGCACCTCTCTCAGACGTGGCGCCGACGCGCTGACCGCGGACACGCCGATGCCGTACCGCATTGCCGATCTCATCAAGCAGATCGACGAGCGCATGGGACTGCTGGAAAGCAAGAATGACCGTCCCACCCTCAGATCGCTGAAGACGCGCATCGAATCGGCGGCCGCGGATCCGCGCTACCGCTTCATGTTCAATTCGCGGCTGATCGAGGACACCATCCACGAGACGATCGGCAACATCTTCCGCGTGCCGCATCATGGCCGCCCGGTCACCTGCTTCGAGATGGCCGGCATGCCATCGGAAGTCGTCAATTCCGTCTGTTCGGTGCTGGCGCGTCTGGCCTTCGACCTGGCGCTGTGGAGCGAAGGCAGGCTGCGGCTGCTGTTTCTGTGCGAGGAAGCGCACCGCTATATGCCGGCCGATCCTCGCCTTGGTTTTGCACCGACACGGCACGCGCTGTCGCGCATCGCCAAGGAAGGCCGCAAATATGGCTGCTATCTCGGCGTCGTCACCCAGCGCCCGGGAGAGCTCGATCCCACCATCCTGTCGCAGTGCTCGACCTTCTTCGCCATGCGGCTCGCCAACGAGCAGGACCAGGCGATCATCCGCTCGGCGATCGCCGATTCCTCGGCCTCGACGCTTGCCTTCCTGTCTTCCATGGGTCAGCGCGAAGCCATCGCCTTCGGCGAAGGCGTGGCGACGACCATGCGGCTGAAGTTCGAGAAGATGTCCGAAGACCTGATCCCAGGCACGGCCAAGCGCGAACAAGCCTTGCCGTCCGAGGTCGGCAATGATGTCGATCTGGTGGCGATCGTCGAAAGGCTGCGCAACGTGCCGAAACCGCAACAGGCGATGGCGTTCGCCGAAGTCGTTGACACAAGCCGGCAGGCCGGTGATCCCGACTACCGCAAGCCGCCCGCTCCACGCGTTCAGCCGGACGAGGATTTCGACATGCGCTACGGCCTCAAGCCGGCAACCTTCGGCCTGCGCCCGCAAAACGACTGAGCCGGGCTACCAGTCCCAAAAAAGGAGTGGAAGGGTTCGGGAGCCGGAGTGGCAGGCATCTAGCTAGAGACGTTCTTCGAGGAATTCCGGCGAGATGTTCCGGCCGCCATAGAAAATGCCCAAAATCAGCACGTGCTCTCCCTTGAGGGCGAAAGCGATGCTGACAGTGCGCCGGTAGCCGATAATGCGCAGACCAGGCATGACCTCCAGCCGCTCGGTGCCCCGTTGCGGGAACGTCGAGAGCCCGAGGCAATGGTCGCGGATACCGGCAACGAAATTCCAGGCGATAGTGGGCGAGGCTCGCTGCGTGATATCGTCATAGAGGCCTTTGCAGCTCTGCCTCGGCCTCGGGGTGAAAGACAACCTCCATCCCCTACTTGGCTTTCGCCAGGTTCGCTCGGTGACGCGCTTCAAGTCGGGAAAAGACCGTGTCGGCCGGGATACCCTTCGCCCGATCCTGCTGGAATTCGGTCAGGCGGGAAGGTATCTCCTCGCGGAGCCACTTCTCCCGCTCCGCCTCGAAATCCTCAAGCATGCGCAGGCCCGCGCGGACAACCTCGCTAGCATTGTTATAGCGGCCGGATTCGAGTTGCTTCCTGATGAAGCTCTCGTAGTGATCGTTCAGGGCGTAATTTGGCATGGCGGCCTCCTATCGGGATTATAGGGTCGAACAGCGATTTAGCAATAGATATCAACTATTGACAATGGCTTTTTTTCGCCAGACAGCCAGCCTCACGAATGCAATGACGGGATTTCAGGCGCAGACGCGGTTGCGGCCTTGCCTCTTCGCTTCATAGAGCTGGCGGTCGGCGCGGCGATAGAACTCTTCGGCGGTTTCCTTACGGTCCCAGATGGCGAGGCCGACGCTGGTGGTGATCTTCAGGCGGACATTGCCTGACAATATCGACATGTTGGCGATCGCCTTGCGGATGCGCTCGGCGAATTTGGACAGAAGCTCGGCGTCCATGTTGGGCGTGACCACCGCGAACTCCTCGCCGCCCAGCCGCGCCACCACGTCGTGATAGCGCGTCATGTCCTTGAGACAGTTGGCGACCGCCCGCAGCACCTCGTCGCCGACATCATGGCCATGGGTATCGTTGACCTGCTTGAAATGGTCGAGATCGAGGATCATCAGCCCGACCGGCTTCTCGATGCGGCGGAACTCCTCGAGATATTCCTTCAGCGCATCGTCGAAATAGCGCCGGTTCTGCATGCCGGTCAGGCTGTCGGTCAGCGCCGCATGCTCCAGCGTTTCCGAGCGCTCACTGAGCGACACCGTCATGGCGCGCAGCTTGCCTTCTTCCATCGCCTGCTTGCGGATCAGCGGATAGATGAAGAAAATGCCGAAGAACAGCGCAGTCGCCAAGAGAACGCCGGTCGCAAACAGCAGCTTGTTGAGATAGACAATCTCGTCGACCTTGGAGGGCGTATGGACCTCGTCGGCGAAGGCTTGCAGAAGCCCATAGGCGTGAAGCGTCACCAGGCCAGCGGCCAGGATCACGAAGATAAACACGAAAAAGGCTGATTCCGCCTTGTGGAAACGCATCTGGCCGCCGCTGGAAAATTCCTGCAAACCTTATGGCACGCAGGGGCCTTACGGAGGGTTAATCGAGACAACTTCGACGGGAAATCTCCCTTCGAGATCAACTTTTCAGTTTGCACCGGAAAGAGGCGCTGAAACCGCTGATACCACGCCATCGCCGGGGCGCAGTCTCCGCCATTCCGGGCCCAACTGATGCCTGAACCATGTGGCCTGCCGCTTGGCATATTGTCGCGTCGCGATCTTGGCGCGCTCGATCGCCTCGGAAAAGCTCAAGATCCCGGCCATCGCCGCCTGAAGTTCGCGGACGCCGATCGCCTTCATCGCCGGTAGGTCGGCATCGAGGCCAAGTGCGGCTAGCCGCCTGACCTCTTCAAGGGCGCCCTTGTCCAGCATGCGGTCGAACCGCGCCTCGATGCGGCTCACCAGCGCGGCCCGCTCCGGTTCGATCACAAAGAAGCGCGTGCTGTCCCTGTCGATCAGCGGCCGGCCGCGCATCGCCTGCCAGTCCAGAATGGATCGGCCCGATGCGTCGAGCACCTCCAGCGCCCGCACGATGCGCTGGCCGTCGGTCGGCTTAAGCACCATGCCGGCCGCCGAATCCTCGCGCAGCAGGATGCGGTGCAGCTTGGCCGCTCCCTGCTCCTGGAGTTCGTAGCGCCAGCGGTCGCGGACCTGCTGCGGAATCTCGGGCATTTCCGAAATGCCTTCCGCAAGCGCCCGGAAATAAAGTCCGGTCCCGCCGACAAAAATCACCGGCCGTTCGAAGAGCGTACCCTCGGGCCGTTCGAAGAACGTGCCTTCGTCGATCAGCTTCATCACGTCGCGCAGCCAGGCGCCGGTGGAGTAGGCGATGGAGGGATGGACATGGCCGTAGAGATAATGCGGGGCGCGGACGAGTTCGGCGGCGTTCGGCCGCGCCGTCAGCACGTCGAGCACTGAATAGCCTTGCATGGAATCGGTGTTGACGATGACGCCGCCCTTGCGTTCGGCGAGATCGAGCGCAAGCGCCGACTTGCCGCTGGCGGTCGGCCCGGCTATCAGGATCGCGTTCTTCACGCGGCCCTCGCCCGCCTGCCCACCGGAATTCTCGATGCCGCTGATCGCCACGCCCTTGATCGCCACGCTCGTATCCCATCCCGCCGGCCACGCATTGTCGCCGGCGATTGCGAATATGGCGTCCCTGTCGGTCGGCGCAAGCGCCGTTCGCTGGCTGGCCGACGGGATCGCCTGCGATCTCGCTTTGCCCGAAGCGGCCGAAGCCGCTGAAACGACCGCCAGCCTGCGCGCCGCGCTCGCCGCCGAACCGGTCGACGTGGTCGTTCAGCATTCCGAGGCAAGGCGAAAGAAGATCCTCATCGCCGATATGGATTCGACGATGATCGACCAGGAATGCATCGACGAACTGGCCGACGAGATCGGCGTCAAGGATCGCGTTGCCGCGATCACGGCGCGATCGATGAATGGCGAGATCGCTTTCGAGCCGGCCCTGCGCGAGCGGGTGGCGTTGCTGAAAGGTCTCGACGCTGCCGTGGTCGACCGCATCATCGCCAACCGCTTGACGCTGGCCTCCGGTGGCCGCTCACTTGTGCAGACCATGCGTGCCAATGGCGCCTGGACAGCGCTAATATCCGGTGGCTTCAACGTCTTCACCGCGCGCATCGCGGCGATGCTCGGTTTCCAGGAGAACCGCGCCAATCGCCTGATCGAAGAAGACGGCCGGTTCGCCGGGCTGGTGGCCGAGCCGATCCTCGGCCGCGCCGCCAAGGCCGATGCGCTGCTCGAGATTGCGGCGCGCCTCGGCCTGACGAGCGCCGACGCCATCGCCGTCGGCGATGGCGCCAACGACCTCGACATGATCCGTCTTGCCGGCACCGGTGTCGCCTTGCACGCCAAGCCGGCGGTGGCGGCCGAGGCCAAGGTCCGCATCGACCATGGCGACCTGACGGCGCTGCTTTATCTGCAGGGGTACCGGCGCGAGGAGTTTGCAGAATGAAGCCGATCCGCACCGAGCGCCTGATCCTGCGCAATTGGGAGGAGCGCGACCGCGACCTCTTTCACCGGATCAATTCCGACGAGCGCGTCATGGAATTTTTTCCGTTCCGCCGCGACCGTGCCACCGCCGACGCCAAGATGGACGAATTCCGCGCCTGGATCGCCGAGGACGGATATGGTTTCGCTGCCGCCGAGATCGCTGAAACCCGCGAATGCATCGGCTTCGTCGGCCTCTTCGATACCGATCATCTGCCCTTCCTGCCGGCCGGTACCGTCGAGATCGGCTGGCGGCTGGCGCCGGAATTCTGGGGACACGGCTATGTCACCGAGGCAGCCGAAGCGTGGCTCGCCCATGGCTTCGAAACACTTGGCCTGGAGGAAATCGTCTCCTTCGCCGTCAGGAATAACCGTCGTTCCACGGCGGTCATGGAGCGCCTCGGCATGACCGCCGACCCGGCCAGCGATTTCGACCATCCCGGCATTCCCGACAGCCACCCCGCGCTCAAGCGGCATGTGTTCTACAGGCTCTCGCGCAAGGATTGGCAGACAAGAAGAAGGGCGGTCCGCTAGCCGCCCTTCTTCTCATAAAGTCAAAGCGATGCAGGCTTTACCAGACTCAATCCATCCGGATCGTCACGAACCTCAACTCACCGGTCTTCGACGCCAGCATCAGAAGCGCGTTCTTGCGGCCCTGCTCCTTCAGCGCACCGATCCGGTCCATGACGTCCTTGGGCGTGGCAACCGATTCCTGGGCGATCTCGGTGATCACCTCGCCGGCCTGGATGCCGCGTTCGGCCGCGGCAGAATCCTTGGCGACATCGGTGATGACGACGCCGGAGACATCGGCGGCGATGCCGAATTTCGTGCGCGTCTCGTCGTTGAGCTCGCCGACGGTCATGCCGAGCACGGCAGCCGTTGAAACGGCGGGCGCCTTGTCGCCATCGTCCTGGTCGGTGTTGCCGTCTTCGCCGCTGGCAAGCTTTTCGCCGTCCTCGAGCCGGCCGAGCGTCACCTTCACGGTCTGCTCGACACCCTTGCGCACGATGACCACGTCGACGGCCTTGCCGACCGTGCTTTCGGCCACGACGCGCGGCAGATCGCGCATTTCACGAATGTCCTTGCCATCGAACTTGATGATGACGTCGCCCGCCAGGATGGTGCCATTGTCGACCGGCCCGCCCTTGATGACGCCGGCGACCAGCGCGCCCTTGGCGGTCGCCATGCCGAGGCTTTCGGCGATGTCGTCCGTCACCGGCTGGATGCGCACGCCGAGCCAGCCGCGCCGCGTCTCGCCGAACTGGCGGAGCTGGTCGACGACGCCCGAGGCGAGCTGCGCGGGAATGGAGAAGCCGATACCGATCGAACCGCCGGACGGCGAGATGATCGCCGTGTTGATGCCGATCACTTCGCCGACGCTGTTGAACAGCGGTCCGCCGGAATTGCCGCGATTGATCGCGGCGTCGGTCTGGATGAAATCGTCATAGGGACCGGAATTGATGTCGCGGTTGCGGGCCGAGACGATGCCGACCGTCACCGTACCGCCGAGGCCGAACGGGTTGCCGATCGCCATCACCCAGTCGCCGACCCGCATCTTGTTGGAATCGCCGAACTTTACCGCTGTCAACTTGTGTCCCTTCGGATCGACCTTCAGCACCGCAACGTCTGTCTTGATGTCGGTGCCGACCAGCGTCGCCTTGAGCGTCACGCCGTCTGAGAAATTCACCTCGATATCGTCGGCATCGGCGATGACGTGGTTGTTGGTCACCACGATGCCCTGCTCGGCATCGACCACGAAACCGGAGCCCAGCGACTGCACCTTCTGCGCACCGTTATCCTTGTCGCCGCCACGGTTCTTGAAGAAATCGTCGAAGAAATCCTGGAACGGCGACCCCTCGGGAAGCTGCGGCATCGGCACCGCGCCCGGACCTTCCGTACCCTTCACCGTCTGCGAGGTCGAGATGTTGACCACGGCGCCCAGCAGGCCTTGCGCGAGATCGGCGACCGAAGGTGGCCCGTCCGCGGCCAGCGTCGGCGTCACGAAGGACGGGGCGGCAAGGGCGCCGATAAGAAGTGCGGCCGCACCAGCGGTGAACGTCCGCCTCGCCGCGCGCAAGAAGCTGTTGGATGTCATCGAGAGGTCTCCCGGTGTCTTTTGACAGAAAGGTGTTTCTGTCTGAAAGAAAAGCGCTTCGACAAAAACGCCGCGTCGCGCCATGTTGGCAAGAAATACGGCACGTTTGCGGCTATGACTATCGGCGGAAGATAAATCCTCCGTTATCCTGAAATCATAGGCCCGATCGCGTCATCAGCCACGCACCAGCCAGACGATGCCGACGCCGATGACGATCGCCGCCAGCCCCGCGATCCGCAGCGCGTTCTCCGGCATGGACAGCACTTCACCGGCGAGTTTCTTGGCAAAGCCGGGAAAGCCGCCATAGACCAGGCCCTCGATGACGAGAACCAGGCCTATTGCGGCGAAGAAATCCTGCACCGGCCGTTACTGGCCGGTGCCTGGCTGCGCTGCCGGTGCGGCAGGTGCCGCTTGCGGCTTCGCCGGCGTGTCCTTGCCGCCGGGATCGCGGAAGAAGCGGAAGAACTCGGAGTTCGGCGACAGCACCATGGTCGTCCCGGTATTGTCCAGCGCCGTGCCATAGGCATTCATCGACCGATAGAAATCGAAGAAGGCCGGGTCGCGCTGATAGGCCTCGGCGAAGGTGGCGCTGCGCTGGGCTTCGCCCTCGCCGCGCAGGATTTCCGATTCCTTCTGCGCCTCGGCGACGATCTCCACCACCTCGCGGTCGGCGCGCGCCTTGATGCGCTGCGCCGCCTCGTTGCCGCGCGCCCGCAGCCGCTCTGCTTCGGCCAGACGTTCGGCCTTCATGCGGTCGAAGGTCTGCTGCGAGACTTCCGCCGTCAGGTCGGTCCGGCGGATACGCACATCCTCGATCTGCAGGCCAAGCGACGTGGCGTCGGGCCTGAGCTGATCGCGCACCTCGCGCATCATGACGGCCCGCTCTTCCGAGAGCGCCGCTTCGAAGTCGCGCAAGCCGTAGACACGACGCAAGGCGGCGTCGAGACGCGTCCTCAGCCGTGCCTCGGCCAGTTCGATCTGGCCGGATACCGCGGCGCGGAAGACACGCGGATCCGAGATGCGATAGGCGATGAAGGCGTCGACCTCGTAGAACTTGCCGCCCGAAACCTGGACGCGGATGTTGTCGAGGTCGAAGCGCAGCACCCTGTTCTCGATCAGCTGCACGCTATCGGCATCGAAGAAGGCGAACGGCGCCTTGAAATAGATGCCCGGCTGGTTCTTGACTTCGACGATCTCGCCGAACCTGAGCACCAGCGCCTGCTGGCGCGCATTGACCACGAAGACCGACGAATAGAGCAGGAACAGGATGACCGCGGCGATGACGGCGATGACGGGAAGACGGTTGGCCATCACTGGTTTCCTCCAAGGACCGGCGCCGGCGCCTTCTGCTGCAATGCCGGCAGCGGCAGATAGGGAACGACCCCTTGCCCGTTGCCTTGCTCGACGATGACCTTGTTCGAATCCTTCAGGACCTTCTCCATCGTTTCCAGATAAAGCCGCTTGCGCGTCACATCCGGCGCCTTGGCGTATTCGTCATAGACCGAGATGAAGCGCTGCGCCTCGCCTTCGGCCTCCTGCACGACCCGGTTCTTGTAGGCGGCCGCGTCTTCGCGGACTTGTGCGGCCTCGCCGCGCGCCTGGCCGAGCTTCTGGTTGGAATACTGGTTGGCCTGCTCGACGAACTTGTCCTCATCCTGTTCGGCGCGCTGCACCTCATCGAAGGCGTCGGCCACTTCGCGTGGCGGCGCGGCATCCTCGATCGAAATCGCATTGACGTTCAGGCCGGCCTTGTAGCCGTCGAGCGTCGTCTGGATGATTTCGCGCACCGATGCCGCAATGCCCTGGCGATCGTCGCGGAAAATGTCCTGCGCCGGTCGCCGGCCAACCGCTTCGCGCATGGCGCTCTCGGCGACCTGCCGCAGCATGCCGTCGGGATCGGACACGTCGAACAGATAGGCCCTCGGATCGGAGACCTGATAGGCCACCGAGAACTGGACGTTGACGATGTTCTGGTCGCCCGAAAGCATCAGGCCTTCGCCGCTGGTGTTGCCGCCGCCGATGTCGACGAGCTGTTCGGCGATGGTTGCCGTCTCGACCGTTTCGATGGGCCACCAATGGAAATGCAGGCCGGGCTGCGAGAGCTCCGCCTTCGGCTTGCCGAACCTCAGTTCAACCGCAACCTCGTCGGGCTGCACGGTATAGACCGCCTTGAATGCCCACAGCACGACAAGTGCTGCCGCGATCAGCCCGAACACGGCTGGGCTGGCGCCGCCACCGCCCGGCAAAGCACGCCGCAGCCTGTCCTGGCCGCGCCGGATGATGTCTTCGAGATCAGGAGGCGAGCCCTGTGGACCGCTCGGTCCCTTCGGTCCCTGCCCCCAGGGTCCCGGATTGTTGCCGCCGCCCCATGGGCCGCCGCCTCCGCCGCTCTTGTCGTTCCAGGGCATGAATGTCCTTTCGCTTGGAATTTCCTCAAGCGCCGGTTCAACGGCGCAAAATCCAATGTTGTTCTTCTATAGGGATGCGACGGCGCGCTTTCAACGCGATCGGTCGCCGACATCATCCGTTTTGAACCGGTCGCAACCCTTTATTGTCTCTCAATGCACGTCGCGGCGTCGCTCGTAAACAGAATAGCGCGTGGCGTGACTATCCTTTTCACCAGCCGGAACGTCTTGCGAGCGGACAACGTGCCACAAATCCGGGTCGATCGGCGGGAAATGCGCGTCACCGTCGACCGCGGCCAGGATATGGGTGACATGCAAGCGGTCGGCCAGCGGCAGCGCCTGGGCATAGATCTCGCCGCCGCCGATGACGCAGATTTCGTCGGCGCCGGCCATGCAGCGTCCGCGCACCGTCGCCAGCCTGATCGCCTCATCGAGCGAATGCGCGATTTCGACGCCCTCAGTGCGCCATGCCGTGTCGCGGGTCACCACGATATTCAACCTGCCCGGCAGCGGCCGGCCGATGCCTTCATAGGTCTTGCGGCCCATGATGACGGGCTTGCCCATCGTGTCGGCCTTGAACCGCTTGAGATCGGTGGAAAGCCGCCACGGCAAGCCGCCATCGCGCCCGATCACACCGTTTTCGGCGATGGCGACATAGATGGCGACGTCCATCAGCCGCCGTTCCCGCCATCGCTGCCACCGGTCGGCTCCAGCAGCAAAATGTCAATGTCGCGCTCGGGATAGAAATCCTGCGCAGTCATCTCGAACGTCGTCGGCCCGACCTTCCTGACATTGTCGCCGCAGAACGAGACCAGGTT
Organism: Mesorhizobium sp. STM 4661; assembly: GCF_000359125.1. Classification (GTDB taxonomy): domain Bacteria; phylum Pseudomonadota; class Alphaproteobacteria; order Rhizobiales; family Rhizobiaceae; genus Mesorhizobium. Next base: position 56,848 of record NZ_CAAF010000066.1, read on the forward strand.
CTTCGGATCGCCCTTGTCGATGGTCAGCTTGAATTTGCCGATGGTGCCCGCCGCCCAGTTGCCGCCGGTGGTCAGGATATAGGCGATGCGGTTCTCGAAATATTTCGGGGTGCCGTCGGGATCGTCCTTGGCCGCCCTGCGGATCGCGTTCTCGAACGCATCGTCCATGCAATAGCGAGTCTTATAGGCGCCATATTGGCCCTGGAATTTGCCATCATAAAAGAAACTGACCGAGGACGTGCCGCCGACGCTCGGCTTGTAACGGTGGGCGACATGGACCGCCTTGTTGGCGGGAAAGGTGGAGCGCCACCAATAGGTCGAGCGCAATTGCCAGAACGGCGCATGGACGGTCTTCATGCCCGAACCGTCGTCGGCGGTGTCCTCGATGATGATGCCGCGGTTGATCCAGTCGTCGGCGACCGCCGGCGGCAGCTTCGCCAGCGCCGCCTTGGCCGCGTCGCCGAACGGATAGAACGGCACGTTTTGCGCCTTGAGATCGGCGCTGATGTCGATGCCGAGCGCGAACACCTTCTGCTCGAGCTGCGGCTTTGCCGCCACGCCGTCGATCGTCACCTCGAAGCCGAGGAAATTGTCGCTCTGGTCCTCGGGGATCGCCGGCATCTCGTTCGGGTCGCCCTCGATGTCGGGCATCGGAAAGGCGACGATCGCATCGACATCCTTGTCCGTATTGTTGCGGAAGACGTAGTCGACCGTCACCTTGTCCGCCGAGATGAAGAGATCCTCGCTTTCCATCGCCACCGCGTCGCTGCGCGACAGGATCAGCCCGCCCGTGCCCAGTTCGGCAACCGAATCATTGGCGAGCGCGGGCGCGGCGCAAAGCGCCAGCGCCGCGGTCACAACATATCGAAACATCGAGGCTCCCCTTGCTGCGAGAACGTCGCCGACCCTATCGCATCGGCCCGAAAATCGGAATCGATTTTCGGAAAGCACGATGCGTGGATTAAAAGTGCTAGAGCGTACTTTGTGCGTCCAAGTGGACGCACGTCGCTCTAGCCGTTCGATGTGGCGTTTCAAAGCCTTCCGCGCGTCATGGACGCTTGCGCACATGCCCATGGTTATCTGGACACAAACGCTCCGATCGGGCAGGAGTTCGCCCATGCGCAAGCTTCTCGTCATCGGCATCGGCGCCGGCAATCCCGACCATATGACCGTGCAGGCCATCGACGGCTTGAACCGGGCAGACGTGCTGTTCATTCCCGACAAGGGCGCGGCGAAGAACGATCTCGCCGAATTGCGCCGCCAGATTTGCGACCGCTTCGTCACCAAACCGAACTCGCGCCGCGTCGAATTCGAGGTGCCGGTGCGCGCCGAGCCGGCGCCCTCCTACCGCTCGACCGTCGATGACTGGCATGAGGCGATCGCCGCGATCTATGAAGGCCTGATCCGCGACGAACTTGCGCAAGACGGCTGTGGCGCCCTCCTGATCTGGGGCGATCCCTCGCTCTACGACAGCGCGCTGCGCATCCTGGAGCGTGTGCGCCTCAGGGGCAATGTCGAGTTCGAGCTGGAGGTCATTCCAGGCATCACCGCCGTCCAGGCCCTCGCCGCCAGCCACAAAATAGCGCTGAACCGCATCGGTGACGCTATCCTGATCACCACCGGTCGCCGGCTCACCGAGGAGGGTTTGCCCGACAATGCCGGCAGCACCGTCGTCATGCTCGACGGCAAATGCGCGTTCAACACGCTGGAGGACAAGGATGCCGTCATCCACTGGGGCGCCTATCTCGGCACGCCCGACGAGATCCTCATCTCCGGCCGCCTCGGCGATGTCGGCGACGAGATCGAGCGCGTTCGCGAAGAAGCCCGCCAAAGAAAGGGCTGGATCATGGACACCTATCTGCTGCGCAAGCCTGGCGAGCCTGAGGACGAACGCTAAACTCCTAGCCTGCGTCGATCTCCGCCTGCAGTGCCTCCATATGCGCCGCTGCCGCGGAAGTGGCCGCCCGCTCGATGGCGCGAAAGCGGCTGACCACCGCAAGTCCTACCGGGGTCAGTTGGGCGCCGCCGCCTTTCCTGCCGCCCGTCTGCGCCGCGACCAGCGGCTTGCCGAACACCCGGTTCATGTCCTCGACCAGGTCCCAGGCATGCTTGTAGGACATTTCCATGCCGCGCGCCGCGGCCGAGATCGAGCCGAAGGCCGCGATCTGCTCCAGAAGCTCGATCTTGCCCGGCCCGATGCGCCCGTCTGGATCGAGATTTATCCGCAAGCTCAGCGACGGCATTTTTCCTCCTCCGCGATCATGCCCAGACTCACGCCCGCATCCAGACTAATGTCTCTTCGACCATATCGCTATTCCAAAGAAACATAGCGAAATCATGAACCGATCACCCGTCCGCCTCTACCGGCAGGCCGGCGCCGGTATTCGCCCGGTCGAAACTGACCGTCTTGACCACCGCGAACACCTTTCGGCCGAGCCGTAGCTTCAGTGCCTGCCGCGACTGCTCGGTGATCCGGGCAAGGATGGTTGCGCCATTGCAGTCGATGCCGACCTCGACCGCAGGTCCCTCGCCCGGCTCAATCGCGACGATTGTGCCCGGCAGAATGTTGAGCGCGCTGAGGCCCGTCGGCAGCTCGGTGGCGATCATGACGTCGCGGGCGCGGATACGGATGCGGACCGGCGCTCCGGCCGGGATCGCCAGAAGCGGCACACGGATCTCGCCCGCCGCCGAGCCGAGCACGGTCATGCCGAAGGCTTCGTCATGACGCAGTACCGCCGTATCCAGCACGGCGCCGCCCTCGCCGCGCTCTTCCGCCGGCAACAGATCGAGCCGCTGCATGATCGCCCCGGTCGGGCCGCTAGCGGCGACCTTGCCCTGCGCCAGCACCACCACGTCGCTCGCCAGCCGCGCCACCTCCGAGACCGAATGACTGACATAGACGATCGGAATTTTCGTCTCGTCGCGCAGCCGCTCGATATAAGGCAGGATCTCGGCCTTGCGGGCGTCGTCGAGGGAGGCCAGCGGCTCGTCCATCAGCAACAGTTTCGGGCTGGCAAGCAACGCCCGGCCGATCGCCACGCGCTGCTTTTCACCGCCGGAAAGCTTTGCCGGCCGCCGCTCGAGCAGCGGACCGATGCCGAGCAGATCGACCACCGCATTGAAATCCGCGTAGCGTTCCGCCGTGGGCGTGAACCAGCGACCGTAGCGCAGATTGCTCGCAACGCTCATATGCGGAAACAGCCGCGCATCCTGGAACACCATGCCGATCCGCCGTCTGTGCTTCGGCACGAAAATACTGGCTGCGGTATCGACCAGCACGCGGCCGTCGATCGCGATACGCCCCTTGTCGGGGCGGATCAGTCCGGCAATCATGTTGATCAGCGTCGTCTTGCCAGAACCCGAGGGTCCGAACAGCGCGGTCAATCGCCCAGCGCTTTCGAAGCAGGCATCGATCCCGAAATCGCCAAGCCGATGGCCGATGTCGACAACAACGCTCATTCGATGTCCATCCGCCGGCCGACGCGTCGCGCCAGCACTTCCGAGGCTACAAGTGCCGCCATCGAAATGACGATCGAGATCAGCGTCAGCCGGAGCGCGCCTTCATCCCCGCCCGGAACCTGCGTGAAGGTGTAGATCGCCGACGGCAGCGTCTGCGTCTCATTCGGAATGTTGGAAACGAAGGTGATGGTCGCGCCGAACTCGCCCATCGCCTTGGCAAAAGCCAGGATCGCGCCGGCGATCAGCCCGGGCAGGATCAGCGGCAGCGTGATCGTGGCGAATACCCACAGCGGATTGGCGCCGAGCGTTCCGGCCGCCGCCTCCATCTTGCGGTCGACCGCCTCGATCGACAGCCGGATCGCCCGCACCATCAGGGGAAAGCCCATGATGCCGCAGGCCAATGCGGCGCCCGTCCAGCGAAACGAGAAGACAATGCCGAAATGCTCGGCGAGGAAGGCGCCGGCCGGCCCGCGCCTGCCGAACGTCAGAAGCAGCAGATAGCCGGTCACCACCGGCGGCAGGATCAGCGGCAGATGCACCAGCCCGTTGAGCAGCGTCTTGCCCCAGAATTGTCCGCGGGCAAGCAGCAGCGCGATCAATATGCCCGGCGGCAGGCTGGCGAGCATCGCCACGGTCGCCACCTTGATGGACAGCCGGACCGCATTCCATTCGTCGGGAGTGAGGTCCAGCAGCCAGTTCATGCTTCGGTTTCGTGCCTCAATTGCTCGGCGTCAGGACGGTGAAACCCTGTTCCTTGAAGAGCGCGCCGGCCTTGGCGGATTGCAGGCATTTCAGGAAGGCCGGCGTATCCTTGTCCTTCGAGTCGGCGGTCTGGGCAACCGGATAGATGATCGGCGGGTGCGAATCCTCCGGGAAGGTGCCGATCACCTTGACGCCCTTTTCGGCATGCGCGTCGGTGGTGTAGACGATGCCAAGCGCTGCCTCGCCTGTCGAGACCAGCTTCAATGCCGCGCGCACATTCTCCGCCTGCGCCACCTTGCCCTCGACCGAAGACCAGACGCCGAGCGATTCAAGTGCCGCCTTGCCGTATTTGCCGGCGGGCACCGCCTTGAAATCGCCCATGGCGAGCTTGCCGTCGCCGATGAGCTTGGCCAGATCAAAACCCTTTTCGATCTTGGTTTCGACTGTGGAATCCTTCGGCGCCACCAGCACGATCTCATTGCCGAGCAGCTTCACTTCCGTGTCCGGCTTGGTCAGCTTCTTGTCGGAGAGATATTTCATCCAGTCGAGATCGGCCGAGATGAAGATATCGGCCGGTGCGCCGCCCTCGATCTGCTTGGCCAGTGCCGAGCTCGCGGCGTAGGAAACAGTTGCTGCCTCGCCAACATCGGCCTCGCAGGCTTTGTTCACCGCGTCGAGCCCGTCCTTCAGGCTGGCCGCGGCAAACACCACCACCTTGTCTTCCGCATGGGCTGCAGGCACCACAGCCATCAGTGCCGCCGCGAAACCACCGATCGCAATCGCCCTCAATCCGAAACCTTTGTGCGTCAGCATGAAAACTCTCCCTAGGTTTGAAATCCATTCGGCTCGAAGCCTGCCGACCGATATATCCGGATGAACATAACAATGGAAGGCTTTTGCCCCGTACAGCCATTGTATCTTGGTGCCGTCGCGGCTTACCATGAATTGGATTGGATACAGCGAAACCTAATTTAGATCGAAGGAGACGTCGCATGAAAATCAGCGCCCGCAACATCCTCAAGGGAACCATCACCGAGATCGTCAAGGGTGCCACCACTTCGCATGTCCGTATCGATGTCGGCGGTTCCGTCGTCACCGCCTCGATCACCAACGAAGCCGTTGCCGATCTCAAGCTCGAAAAGGGCAAGCAGGCCTATGCCGTGATCAAGGCCTCGGACGTCATGGTCGGCATCGACTGAGCCATTTCGGCCGAAAGAACGTGGTTCGCGAAAACGAGATCAGGCCATCGGAGGTCGCAGTCGATGCCGGGCTTATGTTCATCGGCGTGATCCGCACCCCGTGGGCGTCGCGGCTGGTCACGCCACGCCAGGGCCGCGCGGACGGCCCGGTCTGCCGGATCGAAATCCTCGACCCGTGGCGCGAGGCGCTCGACGGCATCGAAAAATTCGAGCGGCTGGAAATGCTCTATTGGCTGCATTTATCGCGGCGCGACCTCGTCAGGCAGAGCCCGGCCAATGACGGCACGTCGCGCGGCACCTTTGCCTTGCGCTCGCCGGCCCGGCCCAATCCGATCGGCACTTCGATCGCAAGTCTTGTCGGCGTCGAAGGATCGACGCTTATGGTGCGCGGCATGGACTGCGTCGACGGCACGCCATTGCTCGATCTGAAACCGGACCGGGCGCTGTTCAAGCCGGTCGCGCCGCCTCAGGCAAGCGATTTCGAGACCGGATGATGGCTGTTGTGGTCGCGCCTATACAGCGATCGGCGCCTTGATTGTCGCGTCGGCGAAATAGTTCTCAAGCCGGAAATCCTCGAAGCGGAAGGCAAAGAGGTCCGTGACGTCCGGATTGATCCACATCGTCGGCAGCGTCTTGGGCGTGCGCCGCAACTGTTCGCGCGCCTGTTCGAAATGGTTCGAGTAAAGATGCGCGTCGCCCAGCGTGTGAACGAAATCGCCTGGCTTCAGGCCGGTCACCTGCGCCACCATCAGCGTCAGCAACGCATAGGAGGCGATGTTGAACGGCACGCCGAGAAAGATGTCACCGGAACGCTGGTAGAGCTGGCAGGAGAGCCTGCCTTCCGAAACATAGAACTGGAACAGACAGTGGCAGGGCGGCAGCGCCATAGCCTCCACCTCGGCCGGATTCCACGCCGAAACGATCAACCGCCGGGAATTAGGATTCTTGCGTATCTCCTTGAGAAGGCCTGCAATCTGGTCGATGGCGCCGCCATGGCCGTCCGGCCAGGAACGCCACTGCTTGCCGTAAACCGGGCCGAGATCGCCATTCTCGTCGGCCCATTCGTCCCAGATGGAGACGCCGTGGTCCTTGAGGTACTTGATATTGGTATCGCCGGCCAGGAACCATAAAAGCTCATGGATGATCGACTTCAGATGCAGCTTCTTGGTGGTGGTGACCGGAAAGCCGCGCGCCAGGTCGAAGCGCATCTGGTAGCCGAACACCGAGCGCGTGCCGGTGCCGGTGCGGTCGCCGCGGTCGGCGCCGTTTTCCAGCACATGATTCAAGAGGTCGAGATACTGGCGCATTGGCTTCGGCTCGATTCGGGTTGCTACCCATAATAGCCGACTGGCTGCCGGCCGAACATATCAAAGCGCAGGACGTTTCAACAGGACACTCGCCGATAGCGTTACAAGCTGGCGCGGCAAATCGCGCCAGCTTCCGCTTCGATGCAGACGTCAGAGTGAGCCGAGCTTGCCCAGGTCTTTGGCGACGAGGTAGTAGAAGGTCACGCGGCTCTTGGTGTTGTCGGCCGCCATTGCCTTGCAGGTCTTTTCGATTACCGCGTCCGCCGTGCCGCTGTCGGTGACGCCGAGCTTCTTGGCGGCCCAGTTGTTCCTGACGCGCTCGAGTTCCTTGGGATCCGTGCAGGAGACCAGCGATGAATCGCGGTTCCTGAGCGCAATGCCCAGATGCTTCACGATCTTGGCGACCGCGTCGGCGTCTGCCGCGGCGTCGTATTTCTTCACGTCTGCAAGATAGTCGGCCATCAAATTTCCCCTCGTCGGCGCCACGGGATTCGGTCGATGAGGGCTGTGGCGCGCTGCCGCAACTTGTGCGCTAGATCGGTAACTCCTCACCGCCGCAAAGCTTCGGTTGAGACCGTCTTCAAGTCAACCCTTCGTCCCGCAGTTTGACACAGACAAGAAGTGCCGTTCCGGCCTTTCATTTCTTGCGATGGCCCCCTATATTCGTTTTGTCGGCTCGACCGACTATGGCGATAAATGGGCGATGAAATAAGCCGTTCGGACCCGGGGGCGGTACCCGGCGCCTCCACCAAAAACCGCTCTTGATGAAGAGCGGCTTTTGCTGGGGGCGAAATAGGATCGACGAAGGTGTAAAGATCGTACTTTTGCCCGGCATTGTACCACCGTCATCGGGCTAAACTTATAGTTGCCAACGACAACTATGCGGAAGCTCGTCTCGCTGCTTAATGCAGTGCGAACGCTTCAAATCAAGCCCTAGGGGTTCGCACTTCTAGGCGGGGTTCGGAGGTACCTGGCAACAGAAACCTCCACTTCTCCCTTTTTCAATTTGTTGCGGCGGCAGGCCTGCCGGTCGGTTCCTTGCGTTGCGCCGGGGCGCCGGTCGAAGCGCGGCTGCGATTCGTGCTGGCCGAAACGGGATTGCAATCCGGCTGAGGAAGGCCGGGCCGGTCAGGCGTCTTTGTCCGCAATGACAAGTCTCAAGTTGCAGCCGGCACATTAGTGCCGGCACGTGCCAGGCCATGCGCCACCAGCCGGTCGATGACCTCCACATAGCTGACCCCACTCGCCGCCATGGCCTTGGCATACATGCTGATGTCGGTGAAGCCGGGAATGGTGTTGAGTTCGTTCACGAGAGTGCGCATGTCGGCCGTCAGGAAGAAATCGACGCGGGCCATGCCGTCGCAGCCGACGGCGCGAAAGGCCATGGCGGCAATCTCGCGGATCTTGCCTTCGATCTCCGGCGGCAGTTCAGCCGGAACCTTCAGGGCGGCGCCATTCTCGTCGATATATTTGGCATCATAGCTGTAGAAGCCGTGGCTTTCGGCCGGAACGATCTCGCCGGGCCGGGACACGAACAACCCGCCATTGGCGTCTTCCAGCACGCTGCATTCAATCTCGCGGCCGCTGATGAATTCCTCGGCGAGCAGCTTGCTGTCATGTTTGAGGCCCTCGGCGAGCGCTGCTTCATAGTCCAACTCGGTCGCGACCTTGCTGACGCCGACGGACGAGCCCTGCCGGGCGGGTTTGATGAAGAGCGGCAGTCCCAGGTCGCGCTGCAGGTCGGCAAAGGCCGGCGCCGCCCCTTGCGAAAGGGTAACGGACCGGGCCGTCGGCAATCCCGCCTCTTTCAGAAGGCGCTTTGCTATCTCCTTGTCGAGGGCCGTGGCCGAACCGAGGATCCCGCAGCCCACAAACGGCACCCGCGCCACTTCCGCCAGCCCCTGCACCGCGCCGTCCTCGCCATGCAGGCCGTGCAGCACCGGAAAGACGATATCGATCTTCGCCAGTTCGTGCGGCTCGCCGCTTGGCGGGATCGCCAGGATGCGGCCACGCCCGCCCGGCACGAGGCAGATCTCCGTTCCCGCGATCGGCTTTGCCAACGCCCCACCCTCGAAGCTGCTCAGCAGCCATTGGCCCTCACGGGTGACGAAGATCGGGACCGCGTCATATCTGGCGGGCTCCAGCGCGCGCATGACATTGGTGGCCGAAAGCACCGAAATCTCATGCTCGGCGGAGCGCCCGCCAAAGAGCACGGCAATGCGCAGTCTGTTCGCGGCCATGAATATCTCCCAAATGGGCTGGTACTAAAGAAAGGGAAGCCGACAGTGATGCCGCGGCTGGATTTTCGTATACTCGTATACGAAATTCGCATATGCATTCAAGCGGGCGGCAGAAGCAGCAGCACAAAAAGCCTCAGCCAGCCGCGCCGCAAACCTCCCGCACGCACCCCCGCAGCCAGCGATGCACCGGGTCGGCGTCGAGCCGCGGATGCCAAAGCAATGAAATTGTCACCTCCAGCATAGAGACCGGGATGGCAAAACTATGCATTCCGGCGCGCAGATTGCCGGTATATCGCTCGGGAACACTGGCAATCAGATCGGACGCCCGGGCCAAGGCCAGCGCGGTCGAGAAGCCGCCGACGATCATGACGATGTCCCGCTTCAATCCGAACGGCTCCAGGGCTTCGTCGATCGGTCCCCTGTCGAGACCGCGCCGCGAAACGCAGATGTGCTTGCCATCCGCATAACGGGCGGGCGTGATCTCGCCCTGGCTCAGCGCATGCCCCATTCGCACGACGCCAATGAAGCGATCCCGAAACAAAGCCTGCGTGCGCACCTCCGGACCCGTGGCGCCTCCCACGACGCCCGTCTCCAGATCGATGCTCCCCTCACGCAGCCGCGTGCTGTCCTTGTCCGACTTCAGCACAAAGCGCAGCCGCACGCCGGGAGCTTCCTCCCTGAGGCGAGCCATCAGGTCCAGTCCGAAGTTTTCCGCAAAACCTTCGCGGGTCCGCAACGTGAACGTTCGGGTCAATTGTTTGAGATCTGGCTTCTCCGCAGGACGCAGAGCCGCCTTGGCGTCCTCGACGAGCTGACCGACCCGCTCCCGGAGTTCGAGTGCCCGAGGTGTGGGAACGAGGCCGCGTCCGGCCCGGACCAATAGCGGATCGCCCGTCGTCTCGCGCAACCGCGCCAGCGCCCGGCTCATCGCCGACGGGCTAAGCCGCAACCGCCGGGCCGCACGCGCGACGCTGCCTTCCACCAGCAGCACATCAAGGGTGACCAGCAGGTTGAGATCGGGTGTCGACATGCACCTGGCATAGCACGGCTTGATCGTGGTGTGGCGTCAAATGCACGAATAGAATGCAAATGATGCGCATTCCGCCATATCAGGCAAAGGACTATTTTCCGGCAGCTCCGTCACGGGAGCCACCAGAAGACGGAGTTCACGTTGAAGCCAATCGTTGCAGGACAGCCAATCATCACGGGACAGAATACGGCGGCAGCCCCAAGTGCGGTACCGACACCTTCGATCCGGTGGGCGCTCGCCGGTCTGTCGCTGTCGATGCTGCTGTCCTCGCTCGGCACCAGCATCGCCAATGTCGGTCTGCCGAATTTGGCGCAGGCGTTCAACGCCTCCTTCCAGGACGTCCAGTGGATCGTGCTGGCTTATCTCCTGGCGATCACCACGCTGATCGTCAGCGTCGGGCGGCTCGGCGACATCGCCGGCCGCCGCCGGCTGCTGCTTGCCGGGATCTTCCTGTTCACCGCTGCCTCGGGCCTATGCGGCTTCGCGACCACGCTCTGGTGGCTGGTCGCGGCCCGGGCTGTGCAGGGCCTGGGGGCGGCCATCATGATGGCCCTGACCATCGCCTTTGTGGCCGACACCGTTCCGAAAGCAAGAACGGGTAGCGCCATGGGTCTGCTTGGAACGATGTCCGCGATCGGCACCGCTCTCGGCCCATCGCTCGGCGGTGTCTTGATCGCCGGCTTTGATTGGCGGGCAATCTTTCTCATCGCGGTGCCGCTGGGCATGCTGACTTTTTACCTCGCGCATCGCCATCTGCCGGTTGATCGCGTCGAGCCGAAAGCCGATCGGGCCGGCTTCGACACAATCGGCACGCTGCTGCTTGCCATGACACTCGCGGCCTATGCGCTCGCCATGACGGCCGGGCGCGGCAGTTTCGGTCCGCTCAACATGGCGCTGCTGCTGGCTGCTCTCTTCGGGGTCGGCCTCTTCGTGCTCGCTGAGGCAAGAACAGCATCACCGCTCGTCCGATTGGCGATGTTCCGCGATCAGGCGCTGAGTGCGAGCCTCGCCATGAACGCTCTGGTCTCGACGGTGATGATGGCAACGCTGGTGGTCGTGCCGTTCTACCTCTCCCGCGCGCTTGGGCTCAACGAGGCTCTTGTCGGGCTGACCATGTCGATTGGCCCGATCGTCTCCGCGCTGAGCGGTGTCGTGGCCGGCCGTATCGTCGACCGTTTGGGCGCGCCGACGATGGTCGGCGCCGGACTTGTCCTGATGACGGCTGGTTCGTTCGCCCTGTCCGTGATTCCGGCATCGTTCGGCATTGCAGGCTACATTGCCGCCATCATAATCCTGACCCCCGGTTATCAAATGTTCCAGGCGGCCAACAACACCGCCGTCATGATGGATGTCAGGCCGGACCAGCGCGGCGTCGTTTCCGGCATGCTCAGCCTGTCGCGCAATCTCGGCCTCATCACCGGCGCATCCGTCATGGGTGCGGTGTTCGCGCTCGCATCAGCGACGACCGACATCGCGACGGCGCCTGCCGAAGCCATTGCGTCAGGCATGCGGATCACCTTCGCCGTGGCGGCAAGCCTGATCGTTGTCGCGCTCGCCATCGCGGCCGCAAGCCACGTCCTTGCGACACGGCGAACCGGATCGCAGGCATGAAAAAGGCCGGGACTGCCCCGGCCTTTCCCAAAGGTCTGGCGATAGTTACTCGGCCGGCGCTTCGATGGCTTCGCGTCCGCGGCCGAGCGTCACCTTGGCCAGCATGAAGGAAATCACCGCGCAAAGCGTGATGCCGGCGACCATCGGCAGCGGCGTTCCGTCGAAGAACACGCCGGCGACACCCATGGCGACCGCGCCGATGGCGAAGTGCAGCGTGCCCATCAGCGCCGACGCGGTGCCGGCGATTTCGCCGTGCTCCTCCATGGCCAACACCGAAGTCGTCGGGATGACCAGGCCGAGGAAGCCGTAACCGACGAACAACAGCGCCGCCATCACGTCGAGCCGGTCGACGCCGGATGCCATCACCGCGAACAGCACCACCATCGTCGTCGCATAGCCGACCACCGCGACACGCACCACGCGCCGAAGGCCGAAGCGCTCCGACAGCATTCCCGTCAGCTGCGACATACCGATGAAGGCAACCGCGTTGATCGAGAAGAACACGCTGTAGACCGAAGGCGACAGTCCGTAATGGTCGATCAGGATGAAGGACGAGCTCGACAGATAGACAAAGAAGCTCGCAATGCCGAAGCCGGCGATGGCCGTCAGGCCAAGGAAGTTGCGATCACTCATCAGAAAGCGATAGGCAGAGAGCGCGGTGCCGAAGGAGGAGCCGGCACGCTCTTCGACCGGACGGGTTTCCTTGAGCGAGGTGGCCAAAAGGATGGTGGCGAGCACCGCCCCGCCGGTCACCGTCCAGAACACGGCACGCCAGCCGAAATTCTCGATGATGACGCTGCCGGTCAGCGGCGCCAGGATCGGCGACACCGAAAACACCAGCATCAGCAGCGACATCAGCTTGGCGGCCTCGGTGCCGGTGTGCAGGTCGCGCACGATGGCGCGCGGCACCGCCATGCCGGCGCTGGCGCCAAGCCCTTGCAGGAAACGGAAGGCGATCAGCCATTCGATGGTCGGCGCCAGCGCCGAGCCGATACCGCCGACCATGAACAGCGCCAAGCCGCCATAGAGCGGCAGCTTGCGGCCGACCATGTCGGAGATCGGCCCGACAACGATCTGGCCGAAACCCATGGACAGGAAGAAGATCAGCAGGCTCATCTGCACGGCGGCGGTACTGGCGTTGAGATCCTCGCCGATCGAAGGCAATGCCGGAAGATACATGTCGATGGCGAAGGGGCCGATGGCGGACAACAGGCCGAGCACGACCGCGATGCGGAGGAATTTAGGATTCATGATGCAGGCTTCTTTCGAATCTGGTTGCCGCCGCGGACCGGCGTCTAACCCTAGGACGTTTCATCCCATGAAATTCCGACTCTCCAGAGCGAACTCTATTCGTCTCTACTGAGCGAATTCCATTCGTCTCTGCGGAGTGAAATCTCTTTATATCAGGTCCACAAATTTAGACACTCTTGTCCAATTCGTCAATCACCTCTATATAGATTTTCATGAAGCTCGGCGTTTCTCCTGACATCATCCCGTCACGCGGCCATGAGGCCAAGCGTGTCTCCATCATGGATGCTGCCAGTGAGGTGTTCTGCCGCGAGAGTTTCGCCGGCGCCAATATCGACATGATCGCCGCCGAAGCCGGCGTGTCCCGCCAGACGATCTATAACCACCATGGCGACAAGGAGAAACTCTTCGTCGCCATCGTCCGCGATCTCACCGAGCGCTGCAATGCCGGTATCTTCGCCACCATTTCGACCTTTCCCGACCAGCCGAAGGATCTCGAAGCCGACCTGATCGCTTTCGCCGTGCGCATGAACCGCAACTGCATCTGCAACCGCGACGGAAAATTCCTGCGCAAGCTGATCCAGACCGAGGGCGAGCGCTATCCCGAGCTCTTCGCCGAATGGCGCGAACAGGGACCGGGCAGGACATGGCCGGCGATCGCCGCCCGTTTTGCCCGCCTCGCCCATGCCGGTTTCCTCGACATCGACGATCCCGATGTCGCGGCGCGCCAGTTCCTGGCGCTTGCCAACGCCGAATTGCAGACCACCTTCATGCTCGGCGGCACGCCCGACGAAGACGAGGTGCTGCAATCGGCGACACATGGCGTACGCACCTTCCTGCGCGCCTTCGGCAAGCGGCAGCCCGCGGCCAACGCCGGCAAACAAGGCGCGCTGACCAACGCCTGATGCATGTCGCCCAAAGCCTGCCCACGGGCTCGACCCGAGGGGTGCGTAGCGGTTTTGGGACAACGACATGCATGAGACAAAGCGATCAAATCTCAGGCATCGTTGTCTCGCATCCGCACCGTCGGCCGCTATATCAGGTTTACGCCGCCCTCAAGCTTGATTACAGCTATGCGGACGATTCAACGGAACCCGACCAGAATATGGCCGACGACCACATCCGCTACGACATTCTGGCCCAGGAGGCGTTGCGCGGCGTCATGCGCAAAGTCCTGGCCGAGGTCGCGCGCACCGGCCTCCCCGGCAACCATCATTTCTTCATCACGTTCCTGACCGGCGCGCCGGGCGTGCGCGTGTCCTCCCGGCTGCGCGAGCGCTATCCCGAACAGATGACGATCGTCATCCAGTTCCAGTATTGGGACCTGAAAGTGACCGACACCGGCTTCGAGGTCGGACTGTCCTTCTCCGACGTGCCGGAAAAGCTGGAAATCCCGTTCTCGGCCGTGCGCGGCTTTTACGACCCGTCCGTCAATTTCGAGCTCGAATTCGACGTGAAGACGGAAACCTCGGCGGAGGACGAACCGGCCACCCAGCCTTCCGAGCCACTGGCCATCGTCGCCGAGAAGAAGCCGGAAACCAAGAAGAAGGTCGCCGAGGCCGAAAAGAAGCCAGCCGCGGCCGACGCCGCGGCCAAGGGCGCCGAAGTGGTGTCCCTCGACGCCTTCCGCAAGAAATAGCCAGGCGGGCCGCGCGAGATGGCCGACATCGTCAATCTCCGCCATGCCCGCAAGCAGAAGACGCGCGCGGAAAAGGAACGCTTGGCCGAGCAGAACCGGGCGCTGCACGGCCGCTCCAAGGCTGAGCGAGAGCGTGACCGGCTGACTGCCGACATGAGCGAAAAGTTCGTTGCGGGCCATCGCCGCGAAAAGCCCGGCGAACCGGACGACCGGAGCATCGGGCCGAAAAGTGCGCAGCGGTTGTCGGATGAATCCGATGCCTGAAGTGAAATGAGCCCGGTCGAAAAACGCTCGGTGACCATTCGCGGCCATCGTACCAGCTATTCGCTCGAAAAACCCTTTTATGACGATCTCGTCGCCATTGCGGCCGAACGAAAACTGACGCTTGCCGCGCTGGTCGCCGAAATCGATGAAAGCCGTCCGCGCGACGCCAATCTGTCGTCGGCGCTCAGGCTTCACGTCCTGGACTGGGCCAAGCGAAACGGACGACCAACGGAAAACTGAACCTCAGCCGCCGTCCAACGATTTCAGCAAATTGTCGATCGACGACGGATTGAGCTTTGGCGTGGCTTCGGCCGGCGGCGGATTATCATTGGCCGGCGGTTGCGGTGCGCGCTCCACCTTCGGCGCCTGCGCCGCGGCCTTGCGTTCGGCATCGAGCTTGGCTTTTTCCTCGGAAGCGATCCGCATCGCCTGCTCGGCTTTCTGGCGCTCTTCCTCTTCGGCTTGTGCCTTCTTGGCTGCCTCGGCGGCCCTTCGCTCGGCCTCGGCTTTAGCTTCGGCCTCTGCCTTGGCCTTCGCTTGCGCTTCCTCTTCCGCCTGTTGCTCTGCCTTTGCCTTCGCTTCGGCATCCGCCTTGGCTTTTGCTTCGGCGTCCGCCTTGGCCTTGGCTTCCGCCTCCTCCGCAGCCTGTTGCTCGGCCTTTGCCTTGGCTTCCGCCTCCTCTGCGGCCTGCTGCTCGGCCTTTGCCTTCGCGTCGGCATCCGCCTTGGCCTTGGCGTCCGCTTCGGCCTGAGCCTGTGCATCGGCTTCAGCCTTCGCCTTGGCATCAGCCTCGGCCTGCAGCCGTGCCGCTTCTTCCTGCCTGCGTAATTCCTCGGCTGCCCTGTCGCGCTCGGTCTGCAGGGCCGCGTAATAACGCACCTCTCGCCGCAGCCGCTGTTTCTCAAGCAGTGCCGCCTGCATCGCCTCGACCCGTTGCTGCTCCTTTTCCAGCGCGCGCTGGGTCAGGAACTGCGCCAGCGGCTCGCTGTCGAATTGTCGTTTCGGGGCGCCGAGCGGCCCGTCGACGCTGAAATTCAGGGTCGGTTCGGAGCCGACCAGTGCCTCATCGCCCGGCCGATAGGTGATCGAACCGTTGGCGGCGACCGTGCTGGCATTCAGGTCCGCGCTGATGTCGGCGGACAAGGTCGCCGCCGGATTGTCGAAATTGACCGGCGGCGCCCTCAGCGTGCCGCCGGCAATGGTGAAGGCGATGTCCGTATTCCCAGCCGGAAAACTGCCGTCCGTTGCAATCTGCGGCGCGAAGCCGGCGGTCTTGGCCGCGTCGATGTCGCGCCCGATCGCATCGGCCTTGGCGATGAAGGCGCCAAAGGCATCGGGATTGACCCCGGCAATGACCAAGCCCTTCAGCGCCGCGGTCCCCGAGCCGGACAGCGCCGCAATCATCGCGTCGACCGATTTGCCGCTGGCCGAAAGCGCCGTCGAGAAATCGCCGTTACCACTGATGCCGGCCTCCGGCAGCATTGTGGACAGGTCAGTGCCGGCAAGCTTCATCTGGCCGGAAAACAGCCCGGTGCCTTCATTGTTCTTCAGCTCGAACAGTCCGGTAAGCGTGCCGCCGAAGAGCTTTGCCTTGAGGTCCGACACGCGGATGCCTTCCTGGTCGAGCTTCAGCGACAGCGCCGCATCATAGGCCGCGGCCAGCGGACCGGCAGCCAGCGCCGCCGTGGTCAGGTCGAGGTCCGCGGTGAACGGCGGGCTGGATTTCTGGCTGAAAGGAGCGGTCGGCCAAGTTCCGTTTGTGTCGAGGAAAGCCTGGTCGCCGAACAGCATCACCGCCATCGGATCGAGATCCAGTTCGTCGAGCGCAAGAGCACCGGCAAGATGCGGCAGTCCATCCTTGACATCGACATTGACGTCGCCGGAAACCGCCGCTTCGTTGACGGCGCCGTTGAGGTTGCTCAGCACCAGGAGGCCGTTGCCATAGTCGGCATCGGCCGCAAGCGAGGTCGACATGCCTGCCCCCATGCCCGGCAGGCTGACGCCGGTCGTCATCAGCCATGGCTCGATGTCGGTGGCCTCGAGGCTGACCTTGCCCTTGGCGGCCGGGCCTTGCGGCGTCTCGGTGACCGTCCCGTCAAAACCGGCCTTGAAGTCGTCGCCGGCGAGGCTGAAGCTCGTCGCCATGCCGCCGCCAAACGTGCCCTTGGCCGAGACATCGGTGGTCGCCTCGCCAAGCATGCCGAGCGGCAACGCAGGCAGGCCGTAGAACGCCAGAAGCGTCGTGGCGTCGGCATTCCTGGCATTGAAGGTCAGCGTCATCGGCGCTTCGAGCAGCCGGTCGGGTGCCCCTTTACCGGACAGCGATGCCGAGAAGGCCGAGCCGCCGGCCTTGCCTTGCACGCTGACCGCCAGTCCCGTGGTGCCGTCGCCATTGTCGGCGGCACTTGATACCAGATCGACGCGCGCATCCTGGAACAGCTCGGGATAGGCCGCGACGCGGGTCTTCAGCCCTGCCAGTATCGCATTGTCCGGATAGTGCTGCGCCGCCACGTCGATCAACGGCTTGAGGTCGACGCCAACCACCGACGCGTCAAGCTTGCCGGTCGGGCTCTGCGGGAAATCCTTGACCCGGCCGGTGGCGCTGATCGAGGCACCGGCAAGTCCACCGACTGAAAGCCGGTCGATTTCGAGCAGCCCGTCGCGCAGCCTCAAGGCGGTATCGACCGCATCGGCGGTCAGCCCGCCGGCGCTGACCGGCCCGGCCTTGATCTGGAAATCGAGATCGCGGTCGGAAAACCGGTTGGCGCCCTTGTCGCTGATGAAGATCGAGGCGAAGGCGGCGAGACCGTCGACATCGAGTTCGCCGCCTTCAAGCCGCATCAGCACCGACGGCTTGGCATCGTCGGGCTGGCTGGAATCGATACGGCCGGAAAACTTCGCCTTGCCGAGCACGAGTTCGAGGTCGCTGAAAGCCTGGCGCTTCTCGGTCAGGTCGACCTTGGCCTTGAAGCCGGCGGCCGGCAGCCGGCGGATTGCCTCGTCGACATCCTTCGACAGCCAGGCGGCAAAACCGGACGGTTGCGCCACGGCCAGAAGCAGCGAACCGGTGAAGCCGAAACGGTCCTCGACGGTGAGCATGCCGTTGGCTTCCAGCTTGGCGCGGCCGGGCAGCGTCGCGGCCAGCGACTTCACCGACCAGCCGCCATCGGTCGGCTCGGCGGAAAGGCGAACGTCGCGAACCGTCGTGTCGCCGGCGACCACCGCCGGCAGCTTGACCTCGACGGTGCCCGGTATTGTCGGTTTCGGCAGGTCGAGCAGTGCCTGCTCCAGCCCGGCAATGCGCTGATCCAATGTCACGCCGGCGCCGGCCTGGGCCCCCACGGCTTCATCGAACTGCACTTGCGCGCCATCGGCCTCGATCGCAAAACTCGGCTTCAGGCCGAGATCGACCGAAGCCTTGCCGTCGGCGGTATAGGGATTGTCGAGCGGCCCGGTCTCGAAGCGGAATTCGTCGACGCCAAGCTTCTGGTGATCGAGCGAGAAATTGCCGTTCAGCCTGAACCCCGGATCCGGTTTCCCCGCGCTGACCTTCACCGTTTCGCCGTCGGAGCCGCGCAGTTCGGCTGAATTCTTGTCGGCGCCATTCTTGTCGGCACCTGAGATCTTGAACTGGCCCGAATAGACCGCAGCACCCTCGACGATACCGGCATTGCCGTCGGTTTCGATGACCAGCGGATAGGCATCGGGATTGGCCCTGAGCCGGAGCCGCATCTCGCCATTCGCACCGGCCTTGCCGGTGGAGGCGGCGACCGCGGTGCGCAAACCGTCGAGCCGCAGCGATCCGTCCAGCCGCCATGGCCCGGCCAGCGACTTGGCCGAAATCGTCGAGTTGATCTCGGAAATGAGATGGCTGCGCCCTCCGGCGGCATGGCTGAGCGCGATCTGCCCCTCGGTTATCGTCAGCTTTTCGATCGAGATCTGGCCGGGGTCGAAGGGCGAGGATGGCCGCATCGCCCAATCGACGGTTCCGTCGGCGGCGATGTCGATCGTCGCCTTGGGCCTGACCAATCGCATGTCGAAGATCAGCACTTCGCCGCGCAGGAAGGGGGCAAGTTCGGCGTCCATCGAAAAGGTCTCGACGGTCATTGCCGGCTGGCCGCCGATGCCGCCGGCGACGGTGACATTCGAAAAGGTCACCGAGGGAAACGGCAACAGCCTCGCCGTTGCATCGCCCTGGACCGTTACCTTGCGGCCCAGAATGGCGCTCGCCTCACGCTCGAAGTCGGCACGGTAGCCCGTCCAGTCGATGAAATACGGCACCACCAGCGCCGCGCACAGCACCAGCACGAAAAGGCCACCGAAGATCACGAACAGGCGTGCGAGCATCAATCCCAAGCGTCGATTGAAATCAGCCGCACTCTACCCGCATCAGCGTGTCGATAAAGAGGCAATTCGCGGTGTCGTCGGCAGCAGGCCACAACGCCATCCGCTGTTGCCTGATCCCTGGCGATCGCGATATCCTGTTTTGAACATGCTCGTTCTGCTCCCGCGGTGTCTCCGGTTCGTGACCCTCTGAAACAAAACCTGGAAAAGCGGAGACTTATCGCATGGCGGGGAAGAATTGGGACCGGGTGCCGATCGATGCGCAGAGCGTCGATGCTCCGCTGTCGCTTTCGGCGGTGTTTCTTGTCGTCACCGTCGCCAATGAGCCGGCCGCTCTCGCCAGGGTCGCCTCGGTGCTCGGCGGACTAGACGATCTCGTCAAGACTGTGGGATTCCGCGACCTTTCCGGCAGGCTGTCATGCATTGCCGGGATCGGCCGCGACCTCTGGGATCGTCTCTGTCCGGACCGGCGGCCGCTGGAGTTGAAACCGTTCGCGGCGATCAAGGGCGCGGTACATTCGGCCCCGTCGACACCGGGCGACCTTCTCTTCCACATCCGGTCCGAACGTCCCGACATGTGCTTTGAATTCGAGCGGATTCTGCTCGACAGCCTTGGTGCCGGCGTAACCGTTGTCGACGAGGTCTCCGGCTTTCGCTATTTCGATGCGCGTGACCTGCTCGGCTTCGTCGACGGCACGGCCAACCCCACCGGCCTCGATCTGCCCGCCTCCGCACTTATCGGTGATGAGGACGCCGACTTCGCCGGCGGCAGCTATGTCGTCGTTCAGAAATATTTGCACGATCTTGCTGCCTGGGCGCGAATTCCAACGCCGCTCCAGGAGGAGATCATCGGCCGCACCAAGATCGACAATATCGAAATCGACGATGACGACGCGCCGCGCAAATCGCATAAGTCCCTGGCCACCATCGAGGATGCCGAGGGCAATGAATACGACATCCTGCGCGACAACATGCCCTTCGGCCGGCCCGGGCAAAACGAGTTCGGAACCTACTTTATCGGCTATTCCCGCTATCTCTGGGTGATCGAGAAGATGCTGCAGCGAATGTATGTCGGCGACCCGCCGGGCGCCTACGACCGGCTGCTCGATGTCTCCACGCCGCACACCGGCACGACGTTCTTCGCCCCAACCCGAACCATGCTGCAAGCACTTGTCCAGGGCGCGCAGGAGAAGCCTGCAGCCGCCTGATTGACCGACTGCTGCTGGATCTGCTGAAGAACTTCAGCGAGCGTCGCGTTTCGCCTGCGCCACCTTGGCTGCCTGTCGTTGCCGGCCGCGTTCTGCCGGCCGTGCCAAGGCAGGCGCCTTCTGGTTTGCCACCGGCCGCATGCCCTTGTGCGCGCTGCGCGTGTTGAAATCCGGCCCGTTCGCGGCAGCACCTTGCTTCATGGTGAGCGCCTTGCGCGCATTCTCGACCAGCGAGATCCGCGCCGCCAGTTGGCGGCGGCGTTCGGCCTCGCCGTTCAGCCGCCGCATGGCCATCGCCAGAACCTGGAGCTTTAGCTGCGAACCGCCATCGGCCTTTGAGGCGACGGCTCCCTTTGGCGCACCCTTGCCGCGTATCTCGCGGCGGCGGCGATGCGCCTCGCTCTGTGCCTTGTCGCGTCGCTCCCGCAACAGCTTGACCAGGCCGGCAAGCTCGGCGTCGGCAAGGCCCTGCACCGCCGGGTGGTGCGACTTCTCGACCAGGCCGTGTTCGTCGGCGCTCAGTGCCCGCGCCTCTTCCTTGCGTGACATCGCCATGCTGCTCGCTCCTCCGACTATGGCCCTTACCTTTTTTCGGGCCCTCGCCCGGAGTCTCCGACCAAATGGCGGCACGGTCAAGGCGAGCATCGTCGTGGCTTACTTTGCAGCCGGCAATATCTTGCCCGGATTCATGATATCAAGCGGATCGAGCGCCTGCTTGATCGTGCGCATGATGTCGACGCCATGGCCGAGTTCGTGGCGCAGGAAACCGACCTTGCCTTGCCCGATGCCGTGCTCGCCGGAGCAGGTCCCGTCCATGCCGATCGCCCGCATGTTCAGCCGCGCCACGAATTCTTCCGTCTGCGCGATTTCCTTCGGGTCATCCACGTCCATCAGCACCAGCACATGGAAATTGCCATCGCCGGCATGGCCGACGATCGGCGCGATCAGCCCCATCTCGGCAATGTCGGCCTCGGTTTCGGTGACGCATTCGGCAAAGCGCGAGATCGGCACGCAGACGTCGGTCGACAAGCCCTTGGCGCCGGGCCTGAGCGTCAGCGACGACCAGTAGGCGTCGTGTCTGGCCTTCCACAGTTTTGTCCGCTCCTCGGCGACGCTGGTCCACAGGAACGGCCCGCCGCCATATTCTTCCGCGATCGCGCCGAAGCTCTCGGCCTGTTCGGCAACGCCGGCGTCACTGCCATGGAATTCGACGAACAGGCATGGGCTTTCGGGATAGTCGAGCTTGGAATAGGTTTTCATCGCCCGCATCTGCAATGCATTGACCAGTTCGATGCGCGCCACGGGAATGCCCATCTGGATCGTCGCGATCACCGCGTTGCAGGCCGCCTCGACGCTGGGAAACGGACAAACGCCGCCGGAGATCGCCTGCGGAATGCCCTGCAGCCTCAGGGTCAGCGAGGTGATGATGCCGAGCGTGCCTTCCGAGCCGATCAAGAGCCGCGTCAAATCATAGCCTGCCGAGCTCTTTTTCGCGCGTTTTCCCGTCGTCACCGTCTGTCCGTCCGCCATCACCGCCGTCAGCGACAACACATTCTCGCGCATCGTGCCGTAGCGCACCGCATTGGTGCCCGACGCCCGCGTCGCCGCCATGCCGCCCAACGAGGCATTGGCGCCCGGATCGATCGGGAAGAACAGGCCGGTGTCGCGCAGATGCCGGTTGAGATCCTCGCGCGTCACGCCGGGCTCGACGGTGCAGTCGAGATCCTGAGGATTGACGGCGAGAATGCGGTTCATCCGCGACGTATCGACAGAGATGCCGCCGCCCGGCGCGTTGGTGTGGCCCTCGAGCGAGGAGCCGACGCCGAAGGCGATCACCGGCACGCGGTGCGCCGCACAGGCCGACACGATTTCCTGCACTTCCGCCGTCGTCTCGACAAAGGCCACGCCGTCCGGCGCCTGGTTCGGAATGTAGGTGGTGGTGTGCGCATGCTGGGCGCGGATCGCCTGGCCGGTCTGAAACCGCTCGCCGAGCCGCTGCTTGAGGATGCCGAGCACGGCGGCGATGCCTTCCTCGTTGCGTTCGACCGGGTTGAGGTCGCTCAGAGCCATGAATTCCTCCGCGAATGGACCAGCGTCCATGCTTGCTATGGATTTATGGATGCGTAGTCTCACCAGCCACGCTCTGTCCAGCCATCCCAGCGATCACGAACAAGGAATCCAAGATGCCAATCCCAGCCCCTTTCGTTTCCCAGCCCATGGACATCGAGAAGGACTGGATCGACTACAACGGCCATCTCAACATGGCCTATTACAACGTGCTGTTCGACCGTTGCTCCGACCAGGCGTTCGACGCGATGGGGCTGGGACTGGATTATGTCAGGGAGCGCCGTCTCACCATCTACACGGCGGAAGTCCATGTCTGCTACGTGCAGGAACTCCATCTCGACCACAAGGTCACCGTCTCCTTCCAGCTCCTCGATCATGACGAAAAGCGGCTGAGAGCTTATCAGGAAATCCGCCATGTCGATGGCTGGCTCGCCGCCACCTCCGAATCACTGTCACTGCATGTCGACATGTCCGGGCCGAAAGTGGCGCCGTTCCCGGCCGATGTGCTGGCCAGGATCGAGGCCATGCGCGCCGCCCATGCCGCGCTGCCGATGCCGGAGCGCGCCGGTCGTTCGATCGGCATCAAGCCGCGTCGTGCTTGAAGAGGTTTTGCAGCGCCCACCTTAAGTCATTGTTTTCATTCATACCGTTACCCCAAAGCCACTACGCCCTAGTAAGCAATTGGCATTAGCCCGCAAGATGGCTTGAACCACGACGCGGCCGCCGTTAACCTTACCGAGGTTTTAACGTGAACAAGCCGAATTGAGACGTTGAACGACTCAGCGCGGCGGTTGAAAACGGTCCGCATCGAGTTGCGATACGGGCGGCTGGGCGAAGCGGTTCGGGGAACGTGCATGAAAACCGACATCAAGGTCGAGGCGGACAGGCTGGCAGCCGACCCACGCATCAGCGACTATGATTTCTGGCGCTCGCTGAAGAATCTCAACAACGAGATCTTTCACATCGCCAACAACAACGAGCCGATCCCCTTCGCCATGATCCGCTGGCGCGCCATCCTGAAACAGGCGCGCATGAAACGCGGGCATGCCTAGCGCTGCAGCATTGATGCCCGCCCTCCAGCGTTGGTGATTGGCGAAAGCTGACGCGTCATCCGATCTCCCCCCTTGCGGGGGAGATGTCCGGTAGGACAGAGAGGGGTGGGAAGGATCGCCGGCTTTCGTTTTAATCGAACCGGCAACTTGCCGGAAGACGTGGCTCTGATTGGCTGACAGGTCGGAGGGACAGCACCCCCCTCTGCCCTGCCGGGCATCTCCCCCGCAAGGGGGGAGATCGGCAGCTTCGCCAATGGCGCCTTGCTGACGGACGCTCACTTCAAGCCTGACCCTTCACCGCCCCCAGCGGCGAGCGCGCCATCACAGGTGACGACTGGATGATCGCGGTGTTGGTCATCGCATGCGGGATGATGCGGTCGATCACCCGTTCGAGTTCGGCCACCGAGCCGACATGCGCCAGCGCGATGAAGCAATCCTCGCCGGTCACCCGGTCGCATTGCGCGATTTCCGGCAGATCGCGGATGATCTCGGCCACGACGGCCAGTTGCCCCGGCACCGGCCTGATCCGCAGCCATGCCGACAGCTTCATGCCGAGCGCGGCCGGATTGATCCTGACCGTATAGGCCTCGATCACGCCGCTCTCTTGCAGCCGCTTGATGCGCTCGGCCACGCTCGGCGCCGACAAGCCGACCGAACGCGCCAGTTCAGCCGTGCTGGTGCGCGCATCCTTTTCCAGCAGCCGCAGGATTTTCAGGTCGGCGGCATCGAGATCGGGATTTTCGTTTCGAAGGCGTTTCAAGGGAAACTCCTCAGGATCGGAAAGTCATTGGCCATTCTGGCCGGCGACCGTCCATATAAACCGGAATACCTCCTTGCGATAATGATCTTGTGAAAGACCCCGCGCAAGCACCTGTCGCAAGCCCTTATCTCGCCGGCCCAGCCTTTGCAAACGCGCTGCCGCCGCATGTCTGGTTCGGCGTCAGCGCCGTGTTCCACTATCTCGGACCGGCTTTTGCCGTGTTGCTCTTCCCGCATGTCGGGGTGCTCGGCATGGCGTGGCTGCGCATCGCCAGCGCCGCCCTTGTCTTTGCGCCGCTGACCCGGCCGTGGACAGTGTTCGCTCGCGCCGACCGCTCGACCAGACTGCTGCTTCTGGCCTTCGGCGCCTGCCTCGGCGTTATGAACTGCTCCTTCTACCTGGCGCTCGACCGCTTGCCGATCTCGCTGGTCGCGGCGATCGAATTCGTCGGCACCATCGGCGTCGCCCTCGTCGGCCTCAGAAGCCCGCGCAATCTCGCGGCCCTTGCCGTCGCCGTCACCGGCACCTTGCTTTTGATCGACGTCAAATGGTCTGATGATCCGGTCGGCCTGTTCTGGGCCTTCCTCAACGGCGCGCTGTTCGTCTTCTACATCGTGCTTGGCCATCGCGTTGCTCGCGCCGGCGCCGGCTATGGCATCGCCGGCCTGGGCGCCGCGATGGCTGTCGCCTTCCTCATCGTGCTGCCGGTCGGCCTCAGCGATGCGCTGCCGGCCTTCTCGGCCCCCTCGCTGCTCATCGCCGCCATCGGCGTCGGCATCTGCTCGTCGGTCATCCCCTACATCTGCGACCAGCTCGCAATGTCCAGGCTGCCGCGATCGAGCTTCGCGCTGATGCTGTCGCTGCTGCCGGTCACCGCGACGCTGATCGGCGTCATTGTGCTCAGACAAATCCCCAGCCTCACCGATTGCTTCGGCATCGCGCTGGTGGTGGCCGGCGTCGCCTTCCACAAACCGGCGCCACAAACCGACGAATGACTGATCAGGCGAGCTTCTCCTTCAGGAAAGCGATCGTCCGCCCCCAGGCGAGGTCGGCCGCCTGCTTGTCGTAGCGGGCAGCGGAGGTTTCGTTGTTGAAGGCATGGTTGGCGCCTTCATAGACATAGGCGGTGTATTCGACATGGGCCGCGTCGAGTTCCTTCTTGAAGGCGTCGATACCGGCATTGATGCGCGTGTCGAGCCCGGCATAGTGCAGCAGCAGCGCCGCCTTGATCTTGGGCACATCCTCGGCCTTCGGCTGCATGCCGTAGTAGGCGACGCCGGCGGCGAGATCAGGTGCATTGACCGCCAGCATGTTGACGGTGCCGCCGCCCCAGCAGAAGCCGACCGCCCCGACCTTGCCATTGCCGTCCTGGTATCCCCTCAGGAAGGCGACCGCTGCGACGGCATTGGCTGCGGTCTGCGCCGGATCAAGCTTGGAAAACAGGTCACGCGCCTTGTCTTCATCGACCGGCGTGCCGCCGAGCGGCGACAGGAAGTCCGGCGCCAGCGCCACGAAGCCTTCCAGCGCCACGCGCCGTGCCACGTCGCGTATATGCGGGTTGAGCCCCCTGTTCTCATGGATGACGATGACGGTGCCGAGCTGGCCGGACTGACCGGCGGGCTTGACCAGATAGCCCTTCATGGCGCCGCCGCTGCCCGGGAAAGTGACCTCCTCGCCCGTCACCCGCGGATCGTCCTCGGCAACGATCGCCGCCTGGGCCGCATTCGCCGCCAGCAGCGGCGCGATCGTAGCCGCCGCCGCGCCCGATCCGGCAAGCCTGGTCAATTGTTCCATGAAACGGCGGCGGTCGAGCGTCAGATGCGTGTATTCGTCATAGGCATCGATCATCGCCTGGGTGATGACCGGTTTGGCAGCCTTGGCGCTTTCGGAACTGGCGGCGGACTTCGTCATGGTGCTCCTCGCTTCGGGATGATCTCGCTGCGCAAGATAGGGTCGCGACGTGCATGGTCCAGTCTCGGGCGAGTGACATGGCGAAAGCCCTCAAGCAAAGGATCGGCTCCAATCACATTTTGGTCATTTCCCACAATCTTGATGGTCCTGCCACAATATGAAGGGAAGCTGGCGGCCCGCGCCTGCCCCAACTTGGTCAGACAGAGGGGCTGGCTCTGACATTAGGAACAATGCCCATGACCTTTCCTTCCCCAATCCTTGCCAGTGGGTTCGTGCTCGCCGCCGCTGCCTTTCTGCTGCTGCGCTCCGTGTTTACCAGACAATCGCTGGTCAAGGTCCGCAGCGACCGGCCCCGGTCTGCGAACACGAAAACCCGGGCTGAGGTGAATCAGGGAGCCTCGACCAGGCAGCCTGAAGGGCCATCTCGGGCTCGGCTGGCCCGCTCTCTTACTTCGGCAGCGTGTAGGCCATCACAAAGTCGCCCGGCTTGGTGCCGACCGAGCCATGGCCGCCGGCGACGATGACCACGAACTGGCGCCCGTCGGCGACGGTGTAGGTCATCGGTGTCGACTGCCCGCCGGCCGGCAGCCGGGCCTGCCAGAGCTGCGTGCCTGAGGTCAGGTCATAGGCGCGCAGATAATCGTCGACGGCCGCCCCGAGGAAGGCGACGCCGCCGGCTGTGATCATCGGCCCGCCAATGCCCGGCACGCCGACCTTGAACGGCAGCGGCAGCGGCGTCATGTCTTGGACGGTGCCGTTGCGGTGCTTGTAGACGATCTTGCCGGTCCTGAGGTCGGCGCCCGCCACATAACCCCAGGGCGGCGCCTGGCAAGGCACCCCGAGCGGCGACAGGAAGGGCCCCATCACCACCGCGTAGGGTGCGCCCTCGTTGCGGTTGAGGCCCTGCTCGCTGCCGCGCCCTTCGTCCGGCGGCGGCACCTGGTCGCGCGGAATGAGCTGCGACTTGAAGGCCAGATAGGTCGGCATGCCGAACATCACCTGGCGGACCGGATCGACCGCCACGCCGCCCCAGTTGAAGGTGCCGAAATTGCCGGGATAGATCAGCGAACCCTGCAGCGACGGCGGCGTATAGCGCCCTTCGTAACGCAGTTTCAGGAATTCGATCCGGCAGGCCAGCTGGTCGAACATGGTGATGCCCCACATGTCGGCGCCGGTCAGCGGCTTCGGATTGAAGCTCAGATCGGAGACCGGCTGGGTCGGCGCGGTGTGATCGCCTTCGATGGCGCCGCCTGGTGCCGGCACCTCGTTGACCGGAATGATCGGCTCGCCCGTGCGCCGGTCGAGCACGTAGAGATCGCCCTGCTTGGTCGGACCGACCAGCGCCGGCACCACGCCACTGGCCGTGGTGATGTCGACCAGCGTCGGCTGCGCCGGCACGTCCATGTCCCAGAGATCGTGATGCACGGTCTGCCGCACCCAGCGGAACTGCCCGGTATTGAGATCGAGCGCGGTGATCGAGGAGGAGAATTTCTCGACATTGGCGCTGCGACCCATGCCGAGCTGGTCCGGCGTCTGATTGCCAAGCGGCACATAGAGCAGGCCGAGCTTCTCGTCGGCGCTCGCCGTCGACCACATGTTGGGCGAGTTGTGGGTATAGGTCTGGCCCTCTGCCAGGGGTGTTGTCTGGTCGGGATTGCCCGAATCCCAGTTCCAGACAAGAGCACCGGAGTCGACATCGAAGGCGCGGATGACGCCGGACGGCTCCTCGGTCGAATAATTGTCGTTGACCGCGCCGCCGACGATGATCTTGCCGCCTGATATCAATGGCGCCGAGGTCGAATAGTAATAGCCCGACTTCGGAAAGGGCATGTTCGCCATCAGGTTCAGCGTGCCGCCCTCGGCGAAGGCCGGACAGACCTGCCCGTTCGCCGCGTCGAGCGCGATCAGCCGCGCATCGGAGGTCGGCAGATAGACGCGCGCGGCGCAGGGCTGGCCGGCGGCGATCTTGGCGTCGGCATAATAGGACACGCCGCGGCAGGTCTGATGCTGGCGGTCCTTGTCCGGCTTGACCTGTGGATCGTAGCGCCATTTCTCCTTGCCGGTCGCGGCATCGATGGCGATGGCGAAATTGTGCGGCGTGCAGATGTAGAGCGTATCGCCGACCTTCAGCGGCGTCACCTGATAGGTCGTCTCGCCGACGTCGTCCGGTCCCTTCACGTCGCCGGTGCGATAGGTCCAGGCAGGTTGCAGCTTGGCGACATTGTCGACGGTGATCTGGTCGAGCGGTGAATAGCGTTGGCCGTACTGCGTGCGGCCGTAATAGTGCCATTCGCCGGCTGGCACCTCGCCGCCGAGATCGGCGGTCGGGGTCACCTTGTCGGTGCTGAGCTGCCCGGCGATATCCTTCGGATCGGCCGTCATCGAATAGCCGGCCACCGCAAGCGAGGCCAACACAGAGAGAATCAGCGGCGCCCGGCCGTCCGGGCCGGTGAGGCCCCGCCGCGCCCACGGCGTCAGCAGCCACAGCGCCAGAAGGACGACGATACCGCCGCGCGGGCCGAGCTCCCACCAGTCGAAGCCGATTTCCCAGACCGCCCAGCAAAGCGTGCCGATCACGATCGCCGCATAAAGCCACAGCGCCAGGGACTTGCGCCTGTAGAGCAACCAGGCGGCGATGAGGAAAGCGAGACCTGTTATGACATAGTACCAACTGCCGCCCAGCATCGCCAGCCGGATGCCGCCGCCGCCAAGCGCCAGGCCGATGAGAAGAAGGATGAGGGAGGTGATGGTTACAGCCAAGATGATACTCCTTCGACTGATGCGCCCCGCCGCGCGCCCATGGGCAACCCGGCATTGCGTCCCTGCCCCGAACGCAACTTTCTCCCGCCCGCCCTGCCTGTCAAGCAAGCCCTGCGCAATAGGTCGTGGGCCGACGTTTGACCAGGTTTGAGGGTTAACGGCCGAGATCGAGAACAAAACGTAGACACTTCTGGCCTTTCGCCGCCGAATCACTACATTCGGGGGCGATGTCCGGCTTTTCGGAAGACATGCCCTTTTTTGACGAACCGAATGCGCGGCCCGCGGCCCCGTCCGGCATCGCCGCGCGCGCCATGGCTGCCCGCGGCGGTCACAACAATGCGCCCGACTATCTCAAGGGATTGAACCCCGAGCAGCGGCTGGCGGTGGAAACCACCGAAGGCCCGGTTCTGGTGCTTGCCGGCGCCGGCACCGGCAAGACGCGCGTCTTGACCACCCGCATCGCTCACATCCTCGCCACCGGCAAGGCCTTCCCCTCGCAGATCCTCGCCGTCACCTTCACCAACAAGGCGGCGCGCGAGATGAAGCAGCGCATCGGCATTCTGATCGGCGAAGGCAATGTCGAGGGCATGCCGTGGCTCGGCACCTTCCACTCGATTGGCGTCAAGCTGTTGCGCCGCCACGCCGAGCTTGCCGGGCTCAAATCCGATTTCACCATCCTCGACACCGACGATGTCGTGCGCCTGATCAAGCAGCTCATCCAGGCCGAAGGTCTCGACGACAAGGGCTGGCCGGCCAAGCAGTTCGCCCAGATGATCGACGGCTGGAAGAACAAGGGGCTAGGCCCCGCCGACATTCCCGAGGGCGATGCCCGCGCCTTCGCCAACGGCAAGGGCCGCGAACTCTACAAGGCCTATCAGGAGCGGCTGCGGACGCTGAACGCTTGCGACTTCGGCGATCTGCTCTGCCACCCGATCCGCATCTTCCGCGCCAATCCGGATGTGCTGAAGGAATATCACAAGCGCTTCAAATACATCCTCGTCGACGAATACCAGGACACCAACACCGCGCAATACATGTGGCTGCGGCTGCTTGCGCAGCGGCCGGATACTGGGAAGAGCGCCGGCGGCAGAGGCAAGCCGATCTCCCCCCTCGTGGGGGAGATGTCCGGCAGGACAGAGGGGGGCGACGTAGGGCGCAACCCCTCCAATGCAGCGGAATTCAGAAGCGGAGAGGCCGGCGGGACAGCG
>NZ_CAAF010000065.1 GCF_000359125.1 Mesorhizobium sp. STM 4661
GCCACGCCCCGGCCGAGGCCGTGCTGCGCGCGCACCGCGTCGCCGCCGCCGTCGTCCAGGTGCGCGGCGCGCTGGCGCCGTTCGAAATCCTTCGAGCGGCATTTGACGGCTAAGGCAGCCGGAACCGGTATTCCGTCACCTGATGGTAGATCTGGCCCGGCCACAGCGTGGCCTGCGGGAAATACGGCCGGTTCGGCGCATCCGGCCAGACCTGGGCCTCCAGGCAGAAGCCTGAAAAAGCCTTGTAGTGGCGCCCGTCCAACCCTGAAGAAAACGGCTGCAGATACTGACCCGTATAGAGCTGGAGACCCGGCTCCGTGGTCCAGACCTCCATTTCGACACCGGAACTCGCACCTTGCGCCCAGGAAGCCTGCTTGAGCGGCCCGCGTGTCGGAGCGAGGCAGAAATTGAGGTCGTAGGGAAGCTGTTCGCCCTCGGTCTCCATGCGCAGCGGCCGCGCCTGGCGGAAGTCGAAGGGCGTGCCGTCGACGGGCTTCACCGTGCCGGTCGGGATCATCTCGCCGTCGACAGGCGTATAGGCGCCGGCATTCAGCATCAGCCGGTGGTCGAGGATGTCGCCGGCGCCGCCATCGTCGAGGTTGAAATAGGAATGCTGGGCGAGATTGCAGAGCGTCGGCTCTTCTGAGGTCGCGGTCATCTCGATGCTCAGCGTGCCCGGGATCTTCAGCCGGTAGGTGCAGGTCACGTCGAGCGCGCCGGGAAAGCCCATCGTGCCATCGGGATCATGCAACGTCAGCGTGACGAAATCCCTGCCATGCAGCGAGACCGTCCATGGCCGGTGGGAATAGCCTTCGGAGCCGCCATGCAGCGTATGCTTGTCGAGGAAGTTGCGCTCGCTCTGGTAGCGCTTTCCGGCGATGGTGAAGCGGCCGTCACGGATGCGGTTGGCAAAGCGCCCGACAACGGCGCCGAAGAAGGCCCTGTCCGTCTCATAGGGCTCGAAACGGTCATATCCCAGCACCAGCGGTGCGTCGTGCCCGGCCAGTCGCAGATCCTGGATTATGGCGCCGAGCCCGATGATGTTGGCGGTGAGGCCGCCGCCCCGAATGGTGAAGCGGCGGACCTGGTCGCCCGCCTGCGTCGTGCCGAAGACCTCGCCGTCCTTCATCGCCATGCCCGAAATGCCGGTTGGTTGATCGATGCCCGCCTGACCTTTCGGGCTTAGCGGGGTCCGTTGTGATCAACAGACCCCGAGGAAATCAGAGGTGAGCAAATCAGAGGCCGAGGCCGCCGATGCAGACATATTTGGTGTCGAGATAGTCCTCGATGCCCTGATGTCCGCCTTCCTTGCCGAGGCCCGATTCCTTGACGCCGCCGAACGGCGCTTCCGGCGTGGTGATGAGGCCTTCATTGACCCCGACCATGCCGTATTTCAGCTCTTCCATGACCCGGAAGGCGCGGCCGAGATCGCCGGTGTAGAAATAACAGGCCAAGCCGAATTCGGTGTCGTTGGCGAGTGCTATCGCCTCCCCTTCGGTTTCGAACTTGAACACCGGTGCCACCGGGCCGAAGATCTCCTCCTTCATGAAGCGCATCTTCGGCGTCGCATTGGCGATCACCGTCGGCTGGAAGAACGAGCCGCCAAGCGCATGGCGCTTGCCGCCGGCGACGATTTTGCCACCCTTGGCAGTGGCGTCGGCGATCAGCTCCTCGACCTTTTCCACGGCCTTCTCGTCAATCAGCGGCCCCTGCTGCACGCCGTCCTCGAGGCCGGAGCCGACCTTCAGCCCGTTGCTGGCGGCGGCGAGCTTTTCGACGAATTTGTCGTAGACTTTCGCCTGCACCAGGAAACGGTTGGTGCAAACGCAGGTCTGGCCGGAATTGCGGTATTTGGCGGTGATCGCGCCCGCGACGGCCCGCTCGATGTCGGCGTCGTCGAAGACGATGAACGGCGCATTGCCGCCGAGTTCCATCGACACTTTCTTGACGGTGACGGATGACTTCTGGATCAGGATCTTGCCGACTTCGGTCGAGCCGGTGAAGGTGATCTTCTTGACCAGCGGATTGGCGCAGATCTCGTCGCCGATCTCGCCGGCGGCACCGGTCAGGATGTTGATGACGCCCTTGGGGAAGCCGACTTCCTCGGCGAGCGCGCCCCAGGCGAGGCCGGAATAAGGCGTCTGCGAAGCGGGCTTGACCACCGCGGTGCAGCCGGCGGCAAGCGCCGGGCCAAGCTTGCGGGCCAGCATCGAGGACGGGAAATTCCACGGCGTGATGGCGGCGATGACGCCGACCGGCTCCTTGGTCACCAGGATGCGGCGATCCGCCCACGGCGACGGCACCACGTCGCCATAGGTGCGGCGGCCTTCTTCGGCGAACCACAATATGTAGGACGCGGCCGAGCCGATCTCGCCCTTCGATTCGAACAGCGACTTGCCCTGCTCGATGGTCAAGAGTTCGGCCAGCACGTCCTGATTGTCCATCATCGCGTCATGCAGCTTGCGCAGCAGCTTCGAGCGTTCCAGCGCGGTGGTCTTGCGCCAGGTCTTGAAGGCGGCGTCGGCGGCCTCGATGGCGCGGCGGGTCTCCACCTTGCCCGACTTCGGCACGGTGCCGATCTTGAGGCCGGTGGCGGGGTTGTTGACGTCGACCGTCTGGCCGCTGTCGGCCTGCACCCATTCGCCATTGATGAGATTGGCCTGGCGCATGAAATGGCTGGTTTTCTGAAGCATGGTGTAGCCTCCGTTCGGCGCACTGACGGGCCGGTCGCTGGATTTTCTTCGATGAGCGCACTTGACGGCATTGGTGCCGGTACGCTGGAGCCACTGCTCTTTACCTAGGGCAAGCCCCGCAATCAATCGCAAGATGGCATATAGGGTTTGGGCCAGCGAAAACTAGCCGAAAACCCAGACGACCACCGCCAGCCAGAAGGCCGTGGTGACGGCCGCACTGGCCGTGGCGATGGTCATCTGGTTCGACGCCAGCGCCTGTCCGGTGTTGAACTGCACGGCGATGAGATAGGAATTGATGCCGGACGGCAGTGCCGCCACCACGACCGCCACCTTGGCCGTCAACGGCGGCAGGCCAAGCAGCCAGACGAAGGCGAGAACCAGTGCCGGCATCAGGAACAGTTTCAGCGCCGACAGCGCCAGCGCCGGCCGGACATTGCCGGAAATGCCGAGACGGCGCAGGCTGAGCCCCATCGCGAACAACGCCACCGGTCCGGCGGTGTCGGCCAGCGCATCGACCAGCCGCATGGCAAATTCGGGCAACGGCGCAGCGCTGAGGCGCCACGCAAGCCCGGCCAGAATGCCGATGATCAGCGGGTTGAGGAACACTCTCCTCAGAAAGCCCCGGATGACGCGAAGCGGATGCACGGGCTCGCTGCCGCCACGGCCGAACATCTCGAACAGGACGATCGAGGCCATCATCATGACCGGCAGATGCACGGCGACGAGCAGCGACAGCACTTCGAACCCATCCGCCCCGAATATGCCGAGGATGAATGGGGCTCCGAGCAGGACGATATTGGAATAGGCTGACGATACACCGCCGACGATACCCGTGCGTGCGTCTCGCCCGAAGATCCGCGTGGTGACCAGATGACCGGCGGCCCAGGTGAGCGCAACCGCCGTGAAATAGGCGCACCACAGCGACCATGGCGCGGCACCATGGAAGTCGGATTTCACCATCGTCTGGAACAGCAAAGGCGGCAGCGCCACGTTGATGGCGAATTCGGCTATGCCCTCACCGCTTGCCGGCCTCAAATAACCAGTGAGCCCGGCGAGATAGCCGAGCGCGACAAGGCTGAAGACGAAGAGCACGGTTTCGGTGAGCGGAGACATTTCCCGTGATAGGCGAGCCCGCATTGCCGTGCAATCGCCTGTCCTCGGAAACAGTCCTTGATCTGGATAGCCAGGAAATGGGCCACCATGCCCTCGCTTGTCTTTCAGCCGGCTTTGCCATCCCTATATGCCGGTCACCGGGGCCTACCTCCGGCGACCGGGAAAAGGACGTCCGATGTTTCGATTTGCCCTGGCGCTGTTGCTGCTTGTCGTTCCCGTCGCAGCGCATGCGACGGAGGCCGGCTGGGCGCTGTTGCGCGACGGCGGCCATGTGGTGCTGCTTCGCCATGCCATGATCACCGGCACGACCGATCCGGCGAATTTCGACATCGCCAAATGCGCAACCCAGCTCAATCTCTCGGCGCGCGGCAAGCAGCAGGCCAGCAGGATCGGCGCGCTGCTTGGCGCCCGTGCGGCCCCCATCGAGCGCGTGCTGTCCAGTCGCTACTGCCGCTGCCTCGACACCGCCCGCATCGCTTTCGAAGCAGAGCCCGAGCCCTTCGCGCCACTTGATCTGCTGAAGACCGACGGAAACGAGAAAGCCGCCCAGCTTGCCGCGATCATGAACGAAATCCGAGGCTATTCCGGCTCCGACAATCTGGTCATGGTCACGCATCTGGAAAACATCGTCGCCCTCACCGGCGTCTCTCCGCGCGAAGGCGAAGCCGTGGTGGTCGAGCCGCAGGGCGACGGCCTGCGCGTGCTTGGCCGCGTCACATTCTGATAGGACACCCATCTTCGGCAACTGTTGCAAAAATGCCACTGATGGAGCTCGATGCTCTGGAGGCTGACGTGGCGTCAATGGAAGGGCCACCGGGCCAACCGGCGGCCCTTCTTGTCTTTTCCAGACCCGCATCCCATCTGCGCGCGGCGTATCAGGCCTTTTCCTGCCCGGAAAAACCGATTAGACAGCGCGCTGAACATGCGGACAGATTCCGCCCGCAACCGAAGGAAAAGCCCTTGTCCACCACGTTCGACAAAGTCGCCAAGATCATCGCCGACACCAGTGAGATCGATATCGACACGATCACCCCTGAAAGCCACACCATCGACGATCTCGGCATCGACAGCCTCGACTTCCTCGACATCGTCTTTGCCATCGACAAGGAATTCGGCATCAAGGTGCCGCTGGAAAAGTGGACACAAGAGGTCAATGACGGCAAGGCCTCGACCGACGATTACTTCGTCATGAAGAACCTGTGCGCCAAGATCGACGCACTGGTTGCGGCCAAGAACGCCTGATGGAGGCAGGGCGCGTGACCTTGACGCGCTTGGCGCATGACCCCGAAAATCGGCATCGATTTTCGGATAGGGATCATGCGCAAAATCAAAAGAAATCGCCTGACCCACAAAGCCGCTCATGAGCAGCCCCCGCGACGTCGTCATATCAGGCATCGGCCTTGTCTCTTCGCTGGGAGAAGGCCCGGATGCGCACTGGCAAAAGCTCGCCCAGCCGGGGCTCGAGCCGGTGCTGGAGGCCTCGCGCTTCGCGCCCTATACCGTTCATCCGCTGCCGGCGATCGACTGGAACCTGCAGATCGCCAAGCGCGGTGACCAGCGGCAGATGGAAACCTGGCAGCGGCTTGGCACCTACGCCGCGGGCCTGGCACTGGACGACGCCGGCATCAAGGGCAATGACGAACTTTGCGCAACCATGGACATGGTGGTGGCCGCCGGCGGCGGCGAGCGCGACGAGGCGGTCGATGCCGCCATCCTTGCCGCTTCGGAAAGCCGCAACGACCGCGACGTGCTGCTCAACGAGAAACTGACCACGGAACTACGCCCGACACTGTTCCTGGCGCAGCTTTCCAACCTGCTCGCCGGTAACATCTCGATCGTCCACAAGGTAACCGGCTCGTCGCGCACCTTCATGGGCGAGGAAGGCGCCGGCGTCGCCGCCGTCGAGACGGCGGCAGCCCGCATCCGCTCCGGCCAGTCGACGCATATTCTGGTCGGCGGCGCATTCCAGACCGAACATTCCGACATGCTGCTCGGCTATGAGCTGGCCGGTTACCTGCATCGCGGCGCCTGGAAGCCGGTCTGGCAAAGGCAAGGCGGCGAAGGCGGCGGCGTGGTGACTGGGTCCGGCGGCGCATTCCTGGTTCTGGAGCAACGCGAGCACGCAGTGAAGCGTGGGCGCAAGATCTACGCCGAACTCGGCCCGGTCGTATCCGGCCGCGCCAGGCGCCGGCGAGACGAGCTCGATGCCGAGATCGCCGCGCTGCTCAAGCAGGCTGCATTGCCGAACGGCGAGCTGCTTGCCGTCTCCGGTGCTTCGGGCGCCCATGCCGCGACCGCTGCCGAGAAATCGGCGCTCGATGCCAATCCGGCGCTGGCCATACGCGCGTTTTCGACGCTGACCGGCCATATGAAGGAAGCGCAATTCCCGTTCGCCGTGGCGCTTGCGGCACTCGCCGTCGACCGCAAGGCCGCCTATCCCGTTTTCGACGCCGCCAACGAGAAGCCGTTCAGCGGTATTCCCAGGACCGCGCTTGCAACGGCGATCGGCTATCACCAATTCGAGGGCATGGCGCTGGTCAACGCTGCTTGAGGCAGCGCTGCGCTACCATGCTGCAGAGATTAAGAGGGCTCCCCTATGGCCAATCTCAGAGATCACATGAACAGGCCGATCGTCGCCGTCACCGGCATCGGCGTGGTGACCTCGCTTGGCGTCGGCAAGGCCGACAATTGGGCGGCGCTCACGTCGGGCAAGTCGGGCATCCATCCGATCACCCGCTTTCCGGTCGATCATCTGAACACGCGCATTTCCGGCATGGTCGACTTCCTGCCGTCAAGTTCGAAGGGCGCCAGCCTCCTCACCTATGAACTGGCCGAAACCGCCGCACAGGAAGCGGTGGCCGAATCCGGTCTCGATGCAGTTGATTTCGGTGGACCGCTTTTCCTCGCCTCGCCGCCGGTCGAGCTCGACTGGAGCGAGCGCTTTTCGCTCTACAATTCCGACAGTGAGGATGCTGGCGCCGAAAGGCTGCTGCGCGTGGCGCGGGGCCTGAAGGAACTCGACATCTTCGAGACCACCCAGTTCGGTTCGATCGCCGACCGGCTGGCCGACCGTTTCGGCACCCGCGGCCTGCCGATCACGCTGTCGACGGCCTGCGCCTCCGGCGCCACGGCGATCCAGCTCGGCGTCGAGGCGATCCGTCGCGGCGAATGCGACAGGGCGCTGTCGATCGGCGCAGACGGCTCGGCGACCGCCGAGGCGCTGATCCGTTTTTCGCTGCTTTCGGCACTGTCCACCCACAACGACCTCCCCGAAAAGGCCTCAAAACCCTTTTCCAAGGATCGCGACGGTTTTGTCCTCGCCGAAGGTTCCGGCGCGCTGGTGCTGGAATCGCTGGAGGCCGCACTTGCCCGCGGTGCGACCATCCTCGGCATCCTGCGCGGTTGCGGTGAAAAGGCCGACGATTTCCATCGCACCCGCTCGAAGCCGGACGGTTCGCCGGCGATCGCCGCGGTCCGGGCCGCCCTTGCCGATGCCGGCTTGAGCGAAGACGAAATCGACTATGTCAACGCGCATGGCACCTCGACGCCGGAAAACGACAAGATGGAGCATCTATCGCTGTCGACCGTGTTCGGCGAGCGGATCGGCTCGATGCCGATCTCGTCGAACAAGTCGATGATCGGCCACACGCTGTCGGCGGCCGGCGCGGTCGAGGCCGCCTTTTCGCTGATGACCATGCGCGAAAGCGTTATTCCGCCGACCATCAACTACGACAATCCCGATCCGGCGATCGTGCTCGACGTGGTGCCGAACCAGAAGCGCAACGCCGAGGTTGGCACCGTTTTGTCCAACTCCTTCGGCTTCGGCGGCCAGAACACCTGCCTTGTCATGGCGCGGGAACCGGTCTAAGCGAGCGCTTTCCGCTCAACAGAACCGACAGCCCATGCGCGCATTGCAACTTATCGAGGACCGCCGCCTTGAAACGGTGGACCTGCCGCCGCCGCCGCCGCCTTCGCTCGGCGAAGTGACGCTGCGCATCAAGGCGGTGGCGCTGAACCACATCGACGTCTGGGGCTGGCGCGGCATGGCCTTCGCCAAGCGCAAGCTGCCGCTGGTCGTCGGCGCGGAAGCCTCCGGCGAGGTCGAGGCCGTCGGCCCTGGCGTCTCCAGCCTGGTGCCGGGGCAATTGGTGTCGATCTATGGCGCACGCACCTGCGGGCTTTGCCGCGCCTGCCGCGAAGGCCGTGACAATCTCTGCGAGCAGGTTTCCGGCGTTCACGGCTTCCATCTCGACGGCTTTGCGCAGGAGAAGATAAACC
Source organism: Mesorhizobium sp. STM 4661 (assembly GCF_000359125.1). GTDB lineage: Bacteria > Pseudomonadota > Alphaproteobacteria > Rhizobiales > Rhizobiaceae > Mesorhizobium. Next base: position 8,085 of record NZ_CAAF010000065.1, read on the forward strand.
TGCCGGCGCGCCTGCTGGTCCCTGCCCCGCCCGGCGTGACCGACATCGGCGCGGCCGTTGCGCCCGTAACCTTCGGCACGGTCGAGCACATGCTGTTCGACAATGCCAGGCTGCAGCCCGGCGAGACGATCCTCATCCATGCCGGCGGCTCGGGCATCGGCTCCGCCGCGATCCAGCTTGCCAGGAAAATGGGCTGCACCGTTATCACCACGGTCGGTTCCAACAACAAGATCGACAAGGCCAAGGCGCTTGGCGCCGACCACGTCATCAACTATCGCGACGACCGTTTCGAAGGCGTCGTGCGCAAGCTGACCAAGAAGAAGGGCGTCGACGTCGTCTTCGAGCATGTCGGCGCCGACACCTTTGCCGCCTCGATGCTCTGCCTGAAGCGTGGCGGGCGCCTGGTGACCTGCGGCTCCACCTCCGGCGTGTCGACGCAGATCAATTTGATGCAATTGTTCCAGCAGCAGCTGAAACTGCTGGGCTCCTTCGGCTGCCGTATGGGGAACATGGCCGACGCCATGCAGAAAATGGCGGCGGGTCTCGTCGCGCCGGTCATCGACACCGAAGTCGGCTTCGACGGCATCGATGCGGCGCTGAAGCGCATGGAAGGCCGCGACGTGTTCGGCAAGATCATCCTGCGCGTCGGCTGAGAATGCTCGGCAAGGCCTTCAAGAAGCTCCGCCGCGACCTGGCGTTTCGCCACGGCAGGCGGCTTCGCCAGTTCAACTACTGGCTGGTAGCGCGCGCCGCGATGGCGATAATCTCGGTGCTGCGTCTGCTGCCGGTTGATAGCGCGCTCAATTTCGCCGACCGCGTCGCCCGCCGCATTGGTCCTTGGGTCGGACGCCACGACGTTGCCATCGACAATTTGCGCAAGGCCTATCCGGAAAAAAGCGAAGGGGAGATCCAGGCCATCGCCTCCGACATGTGGGGCAATATGGCGCGCCTGGCGGCGGAATACATCTTTCTCGACGCCTTGTTCGACTTTGATCCGGCGTCGGCGAAGCCGGGCCGTGTCGAGGTCAAGGGGGTAGACCATTTCGTTCAAATCGCCGGCGAGGAAAAGCCGCACATCATCTTCACCGGGCACCTTGGCAATTTTGAGCTGCTGCCGGTGGCTGCCGCCACGTTCGGCATGAACATCACGGCGCTGTTTCGCCCGCCCAACAACCCTTATCTTGCCGAATACATCCTCTCGACGCGCCGCTCGACCATGGGCTCCCTGCTGCCCTCGTCGACCGGCGCTTCATTCGCGCTGGCGGGCATCCTGGAGAAGGGCGGCAATATAGGCGTCCTCGTCGACCAGAAATTCTCGGGCGGGCTCGAAACGACCTTCTTCGGCCGCCCTTGCGAGAGCAACCGGATTCTGGCCACCTTGGCCCGGCACTATGATTGCGATGTCTATCCGGCGCGTTGCGTGCGCTTGCCGGGCAACCGCTTCCGGCTCGATATCGAGGACAGACTGACCTTGCCGCGCACTGCCGGCGGCAGTGTCGATGTCCAGGGCACCACCCAGCTTCTCAACGATGTCGTCGAGCGCTGGGTGCGCGAGGATCCCGGCCAGTGGATGTGGTTCCACAAAAGGTGGGAAATCAGCGGCCGTCGGAGAAAGCGTCAACAGGCGAGACAGCACGGCGAAGCCGCCTGAGCAGCAGCGGTAGACGCAACAATTGCCAGGTGACGGCAGTTATGCTATTGTTTTGGGCATGGTGCTGATTTGCGCCAACGACCCGCCCGCCGAGGCGGGTTTTTTCTGGCCATCGACCGCTCGACGGCCGCCAAGCAGCCTGGCCGGTCCTTGGCGCCGCCGCAGATGGCGTCGCCCCAATGGTGGGAATCTGATTGGTCAAAGCCTTGCCCCATCGGCCGTAAGTGCGTGCTCTCGCGTGCCGGAGACGATGATCTCCAGGACCTCATGCTCGTCGGTGTTCTTGATGTAGCGATCGCCGACATTCTCGCCGCGCTTCAGCACCATCACTCGGTCGCCCACGGCGAAGATGTCAACGAGGCGGTGGGAGATGATGATCTGGGCAACGCCCTGCTTTTTCAGTTCCAGCATGGTCTCGAGCAGCCGCTCGGTCGCCATCACCGAGAGATTGGCGGTCGGCTCGTCGAGGATCACCACGCGCGGCTGGAAGGAGATAGCGCGGGCAATCGCTACGGATTGCTGGCGGCCGCCCGACAGGCTCTCGACCTTTTGATAGACGGAGTTCACGTCGACCTTGAGCCGCTTCAGCACGCTGTCGGCTTCCGCGTACATTTTCCGCCGATTGACGAAAAGGCCCTTGCGCGGCCAACGGCCAAGAAAGATGTTCTGACCGACATCCATATTCCCGCAAAGAGCGAAATCCTGGTAGATCATCTCGATGCCGGCGTCGCGGCTTTCGTGCGGGCTCTTGAAGTGCACCGGCTGCCCGGCGACGAACACCTCGCCGGCGTCGCGCTGGTAGGCGCCGGTCAGGATCTTCATCAGCGTCGACTTGCCGGCCGAGTTGTCGCCGACGAGGCCCAGGATCTCGCCGGGATAGAGCACGAGGTCGACGTTGCGGAGCGCCTGCACCGCACCGAAGGCTTTTTCGATGCCCCGCATTTCTACGATCGGTGCAGGCGTGGTCGCGTCACGCATGGGTGGTTTCCGCCGTTCTCGTGCGTCGCGCAAGGCGCGCCCGCAGGCGGCCGAAGATGTTGGCCTGGCGCACCCAGATGTCGATCAGCACCGCCACGATCAGGATGCCGCCGATGAAGACGTTGATCCAGTGCTGCGGCATGGTGAAGCCCTGGACGTTGAGCTGCAGCAGCGCCCGGATCAGGGTGATCACCGCCGCCCCGGCGAGCGCCCCGATCACGGTGCCGTAGCCGCCGAAGATCGAGCCGCCGCCGATGATCACCGAGGCGATGGCGTCGAGCTCGCGGAACTGGCCGGCCACCGGGTTGAAGCTGCGGAAGTAGGCGATGTTGATAATCCCGGCCATTGTCGCGCAGAGCGCCGCCAGCATGAGCGCGAGGAACCGCACCCGGTTGGTGTTGATCCCGGCATAAGCGGCGGCGCGAATGTTGCCGCCGGTCGCATAGACCTTCTGCCCGAACGGCATGTAGGCGAGCACGACGCCGGCAAGGAGGGCGACGAACAGCATCCAGATGGTCTGGACGCTCACCACCTCGGCGATCGAGCGCACGAGCCCGTCCGGCAGCGAGATGCGGTAGTGCAGCAGGATGTCGTTCACCTTGCGGCCAAGCAGGTTGTAGCCCTCGGGCCAGCCGGTGAGCTGCTGCCCGGCGACGAACCAGGCGGCGAGGCCGCGGGCGATGTAGAACATGCCGAGCGTGGCGATGAAGGCCGGCAGCTTGAAGCCGACGGTGACGATCGCGTTGACGAGGCCGGCGCACATGCCCGCGAGCAGGCCCATCGCCACGGCGGTCACGGGGTCGGCGCCGAGGACTTTGAGGAAATAGGCGGCGGTGCTGCCGGCAAGGGCGAGCACTGCCCCGACGGAGAGGTCGATATCGCCGGCGGCGATGACGTAGGTGAGCCCGACGGTGATCAGCGCAAGCTCGGTGTAGTTGAGCAGGATCGCGAAGCTGTTGGACAGGTTCCACCAGTAGTCCGGCCGGAGCGCAAGGCCGGTCAGCCACAGAAGCGCGGTCAGGATGATGGCGAGCGCGTCGCGCCGGGCGAGGAACTTGCCGAACCCGGTGGCCGACAGCGCCATGTCGGTCGCCATCGCGCCCTTGGTCTGCACCCCCTCGATCGCGATACCGCCGATCTCGTAGGCCGGTGGCGGCGGCTGGCCGCGGAGCCAGGCCCAGAGGCGCCCTGCCACCTGGCGGCGGATGAGATAGGGCTCGATGAGCACCGCGACGATGAGCAGCAGCCCGAGGAACACCGGCACCGCGCCGACCGGCAGCGAGAAGACGGCGTTGACCGTGATCTCCTCGTCGCCGATCTTGATGATGCGCGTGATCGGCCAGCCCTCGCGCAACACCTTGTCGAGCAGCACCACCAGCAGGGCACCAAGGCAGGATCCAGCGACCCGGCCGCGGCCGCCGAGGATCGAGGCGCCGCCGATGATCACGGCGGCGATGACGGTCAGCTCGCCGCTGACGCCGTAGAGGGGCGTCACGCCCTTGTCCTGGGCCGCCGACAGCAGGCCGGCAAGCGCCGCGCAGAGCGATGAGATCAGGTAGGCCCGGATGCGCACCCAGTTGGTCGGGATGCCGGCATAGGACGCCGCCTGCTCGTTGCCGCCGGTGGCGAAGGTCTCGTAGCCCCAGCGGGTCTTGGCGAGCACATAGGCGCCGATCACGGCGACAATGGCGAAGATCGCGATCTGGTTGTTGAAGCCGAGGAGATTGGTCTCGCCGAGGTGAAAAAAAAGCGGATAACCGGTCGCCTTGGCGGGATAGTAGATCGACTGGCCGTGGGTCAGCGCCAGCACGAAGCCGCGGCCGATGAACAGGATGGTCAGCGTGGCGATGAACGCCGGCACCTTCAGGATGGTGACGAGCACGCCGTTGATCAGCCCGATCAGCGTGCCGAGCAGCAGGCAGAGGATCACCGAGGGGACGATGCCGAGATCGAGAAAGCTCGGGGCGAACAGCCTGGCGAAGACGACGGCGACCAGGCCGTAAGTGGAACCGACCGAAAGATCGAGGTCCTTGTTGACGATGACGAAGGTCACTCCGACCGCGATGATGGCAACCCGCGAGGTGTCGCGGAGTAGCGAGTGAAAGGCCCCTGTTGACCCGAAGAACGCGGGATTGACGAGAGCGCCGCCGAGATAGAGCAGCAAAAGCAAGGCAAGGAGGCCCACCTCCCAGCCGCCGACAATCTGGGACGGCGCACGGCCGAGCGATGTGGTCGCGGTGGGCGCCATGGGTCCCCCTCTGGTTGTTGCCGTCGCTGCGGGGGAGCTCGCGCCCTCCCGCACCGATTTTAGACGTTCCGAGCGGACTCAGTTCTCGAAGCGCTTGCCGACTTTCTCGACGGTCTCCTGCGTCACGAGTTGGGCGCGTGTGTCGAGGTTGGCTGCCGCGATGCCGCGATCGATCTGCAGATAGAGCTGCATGACCGGCCAGAAGCCCTGCAAGAAGGGCTGCTGCCCGAGCGCACCGGTCAGATCGCCGCTCTTCATCGCATCCTGCTGGGCCGGGCCGAGGTCGAAACCGTAGGCGCAGATCTTGCCGGTCATTCCGGTCTGAGCGACGGCCTTGGCAAGCGCCGGCGTGAACACGTTGTTGCCGGCGAACGCGCCAACGACGTCGCCGCGCGATTCGAACAGCGTCACGATGCCGTTCACCGGATCATTTGGATTGGTGTCGATACCGGTGTTCTCCGGACCCGCGTCGACCTTGAAGGCATCAAGCTTGCCGGCATCCCTCAAGCCCTTGACGATGGCGTTGAAAGCCGAAGTGACACGATTGTTCACCTCGATGTTGCCCATTGCGGTCGACGACGGCAGGACGATCGACCCCTTCTCGATACCCTTGTCCGCGAGGCACTTGACGAGCGCCTCGCCGGCGATTGCGGCAGCGGAGGCGTCCTGGCCGGTGTGGCCGATGCCGCTGCGGTTGAGGATCGTGCCGTCAAAGGAATTGGTTGTGGCGACCGGTATGCCCTTCGCCTCGGCGGCCTTGACGATGTCGTTGTAGGCGCCGACCTGGGGCGTTGTCATGATCAGCCCGTCGATCGTCGGATCCTGCACGATCTGGTTCAGGATTTCGATCTCGCGGGCAGGGTCGTCGGTCGGCGATTCCGAGCCGAGCAGCAGGATCTTGGCGCCGATCAGGTTGCCGGCGACGGTCGCGCCGACGTAGACCGGATCGAAGAAGCCATTGCCGGCAGTGTGTGTCACGATAGCGAAAGTTAGGCGACCATCGGCCGAATGGAAGTCCTTGGTACCGGGGGCTTCCTTTGCGGCCTCTTCGAAGCTGTAGCCGCCGACCGCCTTATCGACGCCGCCCGATTGTGCGTAGGCGTTCGATACGTCGAGCGATAACGCCGCGGCAAAAGCCGCGAGCACGAAAATGCGTTTCATGATTATCCTCCCTTGCAACCAACGGTCGGAAGCCGTTCGGGCGCATTTATTCAGGGATTCCGAATGCTTCCTCCCACCCCGTATATTCTGCCCAAAGCCTGCCCACGTAAATAGAGCTCCCACTTTCACCGACGAATTGGTTCAGAGCGGAAAGCCGGCGTCGCTTCACAGCCCATTCGACTTCTTGTAGGAGCCGCGAACCCTCGGCTTTCCGCTTCCTTCGCTTGCAGCCAGCCACAGCTAGTCGGTAACGACGATCCGCGTGTTGCGGAAGCCGGCTTGCCGCACCATGGAATAGAAGGTGGCAGCGTTGGCGGTGCGCAGCCGAACACAGCCATGCGACGCCGGGCGCCCTAGCTGCTTGACCGCGCCCGTGCCGTGGATGGCATAGCCGCCGCGAAAGAACACCGAATAAGGCATCGGCGACATGTCGTATTTGCGCGAGTACCACATCCGTTCCGTCCGCTGCGGCCGATAGCTGCCGCGTGGCGTGACATAACCTTTGCGGGCGGTGGATACGGTCCACCGATACACCGCCTGACCATGTCTTACCGTCATCCTCTGCGAAGATATGTCGATGTTTGCGACCAGTTTGGCTGCCTGGCCCTCGACTGAAGAACCAAACAGCATCGTTGCCAGAACCGCTGCCATGAGAACGGTCTTTTTCATGCGATCAAACCCCTTTGATTGCCCTGCCTGCTTGCCTTCACGCCATTATTCATCTTTTTAATGGCGCGTGAGCGAAATATCACACACTCCCTGACGAATTCACCAATCCAAAGCAGCGAATTTGAACGATTTCCCGCCATAGTTGCCGCAGCGATACGCAACTTTGGCGCGATCCGCCAACAGGCTTGCCAAATCGCGTGCTTCGTTGCTCAACTCGCCGGATGAACGAACGACTCCTGAAGGCGGTCGATGACCGGGTCGACGACCTGGTCGCGCTGACCGCCGACCTGATCCGCTTTCCAACTGTCAATCCGCCTGGCGAGGCCTATCGGCCATGCGCCGAATATATCGGCGCACGCCTGAAGAAGCGCGGTTTCGAGACCGAATTCATCCGCGCCGAAGGCACGCCCGGCGACACCGACCGCTATCCGCGCGTCAACGTCGTCGCCCGTTTTGACGGCCGCTCGGCCGGCGCCTGCGTGCATTTCAACTCGCATATCGATGTCGTCGAAGCCGGCGAAGGCTGGACCGTCGATCCGTTCGCCGGCGTCGTCAGGGATGGCAAGGTCTATGGCCGTGGCGCGTGCGACATGAAGGGCGGGCTTGCCGCCTCGATCATCGCCGCCGAGGCCTTCATGGAGGTCTTTCCCGATTTTCCCGGCGCAATCGAAATATCCGGCACGGCCGACGAGGAATCCGGCGGCTTCGGCGGCGTCGCCCATCTGGCGAAGCTCGGCTATTTCTCCGCGCCGAAGGTCGACCACGTCATCATCCCCGAGCCATTGAACAAGGATCGCATCTGCCTTGGCCACCGCGGTGTCTGGTGGGCCGAGATCGAGACCAAGGGCGAGATCGCGCATGGCTCGATGCCGTTCCTCGGCGACAATGCGGTGCGCCATATGGGCGCCGTGCTAAGGGCTTTCGAGGACGAGCTGTTTCCGGCGCTTGACCGCAAGATGACGCGCATGCCGGTCGTGCCCGAGGGGGCAAAACGCTCGACCATGAACATCAATTCGATCCATGGCGGCCAGACCGAGGATTTCCGGCCCGGCCTGCCCTCGCCCAACGTGCCGGATTCCTGCCGGCTGACCATCGACCGCCGCTTCCTGCTCGAAGAGGATTTGGGCACGGTCAAAAGCGAGGTCACTGATATCCTCGAGCGGCTGAAGCGCGATCGCAAGAAATTCGACTACGAGATCCGGGACCTCATGGAGGTGCTGCCGCTGATGACCGAGCGCGACGCGCCGGTGGTCAAGGCGGTGGCGCAAGGCATCATGGAGATTTTCGACCGCGAGCCCGACTACGTGATTTCGCCCGGCACCTACGACCAGAAGCACATTGCCCGCATCGGCCATATCTACGACTGCATCGCCTATGGTCCAGGCATTCTCGACCTCGCTCATCGGCCCGACGAATGGGTCGGGATATCAGACATGGTGGAATCGGCGAAGGTGATGGCGATCGGGCTCAATGTGCTGCTGAGAGGTACCGTCGCCGGGTAGCGACCGGGTGCGCCAATTGATTGAGCATGCAGTTCGGAGAAAAACATTCCTCCCGGCACTGCCGGACAGCATGAAACGCGATTTACTCCTCGGCGAAATCACGCTTCTATCCGCCGGGTTTTTTGAGCACATTCGAGCCTATGGGGAGTTTGCGCGATGAAATTGTGGAAAACCATTCTGGCCGCCGCGGCGCTGGCACTGGCCGCTGGCGCTTCTGCGTTTGCCGCGCGAACCGACCTCGTCATCGGCATTCCGCTCGAACCGCCGCATCTCGATCCGACCGCGGGCGCCGCGGCGGCGATCGACGAAGTGCTCTACGCCAATGTGTTCGAGGGCCTGACCCGCATCGGCCCGAATGGCGAGGTGCTGCCCGACCTCGCCGAAAGCTGGACCATTTCCGATGACGGCAAGGTCTACACCTTCAAGCTGCATAGCGGCGTGAAATTCCACGACGGCACCGACTTCAACGCCGACGACGTGAAATTCTCGCTCGACCGCGCCCGCGCCGACACCTCCGTCAACGCGCAAAAGGGCCTGTTCGCCGCCATCGATACGGTCGAGGTCGTCGATCCGGCGACAGTGAAGATCACGCTGAAGAACCCGCAAGGCTCCTTCCTCTACAATATGGGCTGGGGCGACGCGGTCATCGTCGCGCCTGAGACAGCCGACACCAACAGGGAAAAACCCATCGGCACCGGTCCGTTCAAATTCCAGAGCTGGGCCAAGGGCTCGTCGATCACGCTGGTGAAGTCCGACACCTACTGGGGCGCCCCGGTGTCCCTCGACAAGGCCGAGTTCCGCATCGTCCCCGATGCCGCCGCCGCGATACCGGCGCTGCTTTCCGGCGACGTCCAGGCCATTCCTTTCCTCGATCCCGACAGCGCCGCGCAGATCAAGGACGATCCCCGCTTCAAGGTGGTGATCGGCGCCACCGAGGGCGAAACCATCCTGTCCATCAACAACAAGAAACCGCCTTTCGACAGACCGCAGGTCAGGCAGGCGATTTCCTATGCGCTCGACCGCAAGGCGATCATCGACGGCGCCTCGGCCGGCCTCGGCGTGCCGATCGGCTCGCATATGTCGCCGGCCAGCAAGGACTATGTCAACCTCACCGGCCGCTATCCGCACGATGTGGCCAAGGCCAGGGAATTATTGAAGGAAGCCGGCTTCGAGAACGGCATCAAGGCGACGCTGAAACTGCCGCCACCTTCCTATGCGCGGCTTGGCGGCGAGATCATCGCCTCCGAGCTTCGCGATGTCGGCATCGATCTGGAGATCATTCCGGTCGAATGGGCGCAGTGGCTGGACCAGGTGTTCACCAAGAAGGATTACGACCTGACCATCGTCTCCCACACCGAGCCCAACGATATCGATATCTATTCGCGCAAGGATTATTACTTCAATTACGACAACCCGGCCTTCGACAAGATCATCGCCGATTTGAACCTCACCTCCGACGAGGCCAGGCGCAAGGAGCTGCTCGGGCAGGCGCAGAAGATACTGGCCGACGACGCCGTGGTCGGCTTCCTCTACGAACTGCCGAAGGTCGGCGTCTGGGACGCCAAGCTGCAAGGCCTGTGGGAAAACGCACCGATCCAGGCCAACGACCTGACCAAGGTGAAGTGGACGGATTGAAAGAGGGGAACTTGCGCTCCGTCCCACCCCCCTCTGCCCTGCCGGGCATCTCCCCCGCAAGGGGGGAGATTGCGCGCTCAGCCGCTTTCGCCAATCCTGAACGTGGCAGAAGAGGCGTGCCGCCGAAGCTGCCGATCTCCCCCCTTGCGGGGGAGATGTCCGGCAGGACAGAGGGGGGTGGGCGGGAATGCAATCTCTACTCGGTCGCCGCACCGGGCAGAACATGACCGCCTATCTCCTCAAACGCCTCATCATCGCCGTCCTCACGCTGGTCCTGGCCTCCATGGTGGTCTTCGCGGTGCTGGAGATCATTCCGGGCGACCCGGCGCGGCTGATGCTGGGCATGAATGCCAGCGCCGACCAGGTCGAGTTGCTGCGCAACCAGATGGGCCTCAACGCCCCCCTCGCTTTGCGTTACCTGCACTGGGCCAGCGGCTTGCTGAGCCTCGATTTCGGCCGTTCCTACACCTATTCGGTGCCGGTCATCGATCTTGTCCGCGAGCGCGTCGTCGTCTCGCTGCCGCTGGCGCTGATCGCGCTGGCGCTGTCCACCCTCATTGCCATTCCGGTCGGACTGTTTTCCGCCGGCCGGCACGGAAGGGCCGGTGACACGATTGCGATGGGCGCCGCGCAGCTCGGCGTCGCCGTGCCGAACTTCTGGTTCGCGCTGATGCTGATTTACCTCTTTGCCGTCTGGCTGCGGCTGGTGCCGGCGGGCGGCTTTCCTGGCTGGGGCGCCGGCGTCTGGCCGGCGCTGAAATCGCTGTTCCTGCCGGCGATCGCGCTCGCCCTGCCGCAGGCGGCGATCCTTGCCCGCGTCACCCGCTCGGCCCTGATCGAAGTGCTGAACGAGGACTACATCCGCACCGCCCGCGCCAAGGGCCTGCCCTATCGCACTGTCTTGTGGCGGCACGCGCTGCGCAATGCCATGATCCCGGTGCTGACCATTCTCGGCCTGCAGTTCGCCTTTCTGCTTGCCGGCACCATCATCATCGAGAACGTCTTTTATCTCCCCGGCCTCGGCCGGCTGGTGTTCCAGGCGATCACCCAGCGCGACCTGATCGTCGTCGAAAGCGTCGTCATGCTGCTGGTCGCCGCCGTCATCGCCGTCAACCTGCTTGTCGATCTCTCCTATGCGGTCGTCGATCCGCGCCTGAGAAGCCGGCAATGACGCTACGCTTCGACATCCCCGAAGAGAACCTTGCCAGCATTCTGGCCAAGGCGTTTGGGAATCGATCGTTCCTCGCCGGATTCATCATCACCGCACTGGTGGCGGCGGTCGCGATCGTCTCGTTCTTCTGGACCCCATATGACGTCACCAGGCTGATCATCGCCGACAAGACGCAAAGCCCGTCGCCGGCGCACTGGTTCGGTACCGACCATTTCGGCCGCGACATCCTGTCGATGATCATGGTCGGTGCACGTAACTCGATTGCCGTGGCGCTGGTGGCGGTCGGCATCGGCATGGGTGTCGGCGTGCCGCTCGGCGCCTTTGCCGCGGCACGCGGCGGTCTCGTCGACGAAGCGCTGATGCGGCTCAACGATCTCGTCTTTGCCTTCCCCGCCTTGCTCTCGGCGATCATGATCACAGCCATCTTCGGGCCGGGTGCGGTCAACGCCATCATCGCCATTGGCATCTTCAATATCCCGGTCTTCGCGCGCGTTGCACGGGCTGGCGCGCTGGCGATCTGGCCGCGCGAATTCATCCTCGCCGCGCGCGCCGCCGGCAAGAGCAGGACGCTGATCACGCTGGAACATGTGCTGCCCAACATCGTCACTTTGCTGCTGGTGCAAGGCACCATCCAGTTTGCGCTGGGCATCCTGGCCGAAGCCGGACTTTCCTATGTCGGGCTGGGCACGCAGCCGCCGATGCCGAGCTGGGGGCGGATGCTGTTCGATGCGCAGACCCGCATGGTGGTGGCGCCATGGATGGCGCTGTTTCCGGGCATGGCGATCGTCGTCACCGTGCTTGGCCTGAACCTGCTCGGCGACGGCATCGCCGACATCCTCGATCCGAAATCGCGGCGGCAGCGATGAGCCTGCTCGAGATCGAGAACCTGTCGCTGACCATCGGCGGAACGCGGATCCTGAGGGATATCGAGCTTTCCGTCGCACCCGGCGAGGTGATGGGGCTGGTCGGCGAATCCGGCTCCGGCAAATCGATGACGGCGCTCACCGTGATGCAGCTCCTGCCCTGGGCAGCCCGCGCCACGGGGCGCGTGACCTTCGACGGCATCGACATCCTCTCGGCAACCGAAGACCAGATGTGCGCGCTGCGTGGCGACGACATCGGCATGGTTTTCCAGGAGCCGATGACGGCGCTCAATCCGGTCAAGACCATTGGCGAGCAGGTCGCGGAAGGCATACGCTGGCACACGAAAGCCAGCCGGGCGGAGGCCGAGGAACGCGCGCGAAAAATGCTCGACCGGGTCGGTCTGCCGGCGGCGCAATTCCCGCTGTCGCGCTATCCGCACGAACTGTCCGGCGGCCAGCGCCAGCGCGTCGTGATCGCCATCGCCTGCGCGCTGAAGCCGAAACTCTTGATCGCCGACGAGCCGACGACAGCGCTCGACGTGGTTCTTCAGGCGCAGATCCTCGATCTTTTGCGCGATCTGGTCGCGGAAAACCGCATGGGCTTGCTCCTCATCTCGCACGATCTCGCGGTGGTGACCGAAATGGCGGACCGCATCACCATCCTGCGCCATGGCGAGGTGATGGAGGCCGGCGACACCGCCCGCACGCTGTCCGAGCAGCTCCACCCCTACACGCGCCAGTTGGCGCAAGCCTCGATGCATGTACCCGCGCGCGCCAGAGCACATGAGGCCGGCCAAGGCAAACCTCTGCTTCAGGTAGCCAAACCTCTTCTTCAGGTAGAACGGGTGACGCGGGACTATCCCGGGCGGCGCATATCGCTGTTCAAGCGCAGCGCCCCGATCCGTGCGGTTAATGACGTATCTTTCTCGATGGCGCCTGGTCAGTCGGTGGCGCTGGTCGGGCGTTCCGGCTGCGGCAAGTCCACGCTTGCCCGCATGGTCCTGGCGCTGGACGAGCCGACATCGGGAACAATCCGGTTTCGCGGGCAGACCATCACCGGCAAGAGCGAGGCGGACCTAAAACCGGCGCGGCGCGACATGCAGGTGGTGTTCCAGGACCCTTACGGCTCTTTCGACCCACGCCAGAAGGTGGAAAAACTGGTCGCCGAACCGCTGCATGTCCTGGAGAAGAAGCCGACGAATGCCGAACGGCGCCAGATGGTGGCCAATGCGCTGCACGAAGTCGGCCTGTCGCCGGACGACATGGACAAGTATCCGCACGAATTTTCTGGCGGCCAGCGCCAGCGCCTGTCGATCGCCCGCGCCATCATTACCCGCCCGAAACTGGTCGTCGCCGACGAGCCGGTCTCGGCGCTCGATGTCTCGATCCGCGCCCAGATCCTCGACCTGTTCGCCGAGCTCAACCAGAAACTCGGCATCGCCTATCTGTTCATCACCCACGATCTGACCGTCGCCCGCGCCATCACCGAAGCGGTGATGGTCATGCATGAGGGAAAGATCGTCGAGCGCGGCAGGACGAACGAAGTTCTCGACCACCCGCGGTCCGAAGCGGCCAGGGCGTTGGTCACCGCGGCTCCCGATTTGCACCGGGCGATCGCACGGCGGTTGCAGGAACAGGGGTGAGCGTCCGTCTCACTCTTCCGGTTTCACCACATCGACAGGGCTGATGTCGAGCAGGTCGAGCGTGCGGCGCAGAAGCCGTACCTCGCTCTCGGCAAGTTGCGAATCGGCCTTGGCGATGTCGGCCATGTGGCGGGCGAGCAGCTTGCGCCGTTCGATGTCGAGGTCGCGAAACTGCGCGATGGCTTGCGAGCCGTTGGTCTCGTAGCCAAACTCGTTGAGATACTCGATGACGCTGTCGATGCTGGCTTCCGGAATTCCGAAAGCTTCCCGGCAGATGCGCCTGAAGGCGGCCATCTCGCTCTCGCTGACCGATCCGTCGGCCAGGATCATGCGGAACAGCATGAGCAACTCCGCCGACAGTACAGGATCGTCCGCCACCTTGCGCACGCCGGGGTCGCCGTCGAAGATCGAGCGTATCTGGTCCAGCAAAGCGAATGCCATGGCGTTCCCTCATCGATTCGTCGTGAATAGGTAGCGCGGAATCAGCTTTACGCAAACGGGTTAGAAGATGCCAATCGGGGCGGAGTTGGCGGTGGAACCCAGGACGGGGTGCTGACTGGTGTATGATTGCGGGCCTGATAGACTGTGAGTGTACGAATCATGTTGGAGGAGCCACACATGAATCTCAGTGCACCTACTCAGTTGATTTTCATCATTTCCCTTGTACTCGCCATCATCGGCATTCTCGCCGCTCTTGGCGTTCTTGCGTTCATTCCTTTGGCCGCGGTGTGGATTGTCCTCATCGCCTACATTGTGCTTGCCGCCGGTTGCTTGATGCGCGGCGCCTGATGCATGTCGCCCAAAAGCATGCCCTCGGGCTTGACCCGTGGGTGCGCAGCGGTTTTGGGACAACGACATGCATGAAACAAAAGCTTGAAGCGCATCGTATGAGCCTTTTCAGGCACGACGCGCTTCAAGCACTCCAATCTCAGGCAACTCGGAGCGCCCGGCCAAAAGCCGGGCGCTTTTGATTCTGTATGAGGGTCTGTTAAAGTCCCCAGGCGGAAGGAAAGCCTATGCCCGCCCAGAGCGACGACGGCAACCGCCATCCCAGTCCCGATCTCGACCGGTTCGAGATGGTGCGGCGTGCGCCCGGCCCGCGGCTCCGGGGTTCGGTCACCAATATCTGCGGCTATCGCGAAACCATGCGCGGCCATTTCCGCAATGTCGAATATGCCTCGCTGACCGTGCCGCTGGTCATCAGCTTCGCCGAACCCTTCGCCATCGGGCTCGGCAAGAATCCCGGCGACAATGACCGTTTCGCCAGTTTCGCCGCCGGCCTCTATGCCGGGTCGGTGGTTATCGAATCCTTCGGCGGCGCCTGCTGCGTCCAGATCAATTTCACCCCGCTCGGCGCCCGCCGCTTTTTCGGCCTCCCGATGAGCGAGTTGACCGACTGCATGGTCGGCCTGGACGATGTGCTCGGCCTTGAAGGCATCGCGCTGCGTGAAAAGCTTGGCAACGCGCACGATTGGAACACCCGCTTTGCCACCGTCGAGACGTTCGTCGCGGCCCGGCTGACCGAAGCCCGGGAAATACCGGCCGAAATCGCCTGGGCCTATGACCAGATCCTCGCTTCGGGTGGACGTACCCGCGTCGCGACGCTGGCCGGAAAACTTGGCTGGAGCCGCAAACATCTCTTGGGAAAATTCTCCAACACGATCGGCGTCGGCCCCAAGACGCTGTCGCGCATCGTCCGCTTCAACCGGGCGCTCGGCCTTTCGCGGCAGGACCAAAGCGACTGGGCTGATATCGCCGCCGATTGCGGCTATGCCGACCAGTCGCATCTGGTGCGCGAATTCCGCGACCTTGCCGGCGAAACACCGACAATGCTTGCCCTCCAGGCATAGATGCCGCAGCGTCCTTTGCAGGACGCCCTGGGAGGTAACATTTCTTCAAGACGCCGAAGCGGCCTTCGCCCAGACTGGGGTTATCGACCAACCCAACTGAAGGAGACCGTCATGTCCATAACGTCGAGCCGCCCAGGCTCTATCCGACCTTGCGCTATCGCAATGCCGCCAAGATGATCGACTGGCTGGGCGAGGCCTTCGGTTTCGCCGTTCGTGCTCGCTACGGCGAAGGTGATGTCGTGCATCACGCCGAACTGACCTTCGGCTCGTCGATGATCATGCTGGGCACGGCACGCGACGACAAGTTCGGCCAGATGGTCGGCGCGGCAGGCCCCGGCGGTGGCAGATCGATCTATGTCGCCGTCGCTGAGGCCGACGCAGCCTATGACCGAGCCAAGAAGGCCGGCGCCGAGATTCTGGAAGAGCTCACCGACCGCGACTATGGCAGCCGCGAATTCATCTGCCGCGACCCGGAGGGCAATGTCTGGTCCTTCGGCACCTATTGGCCGAAAGCCGACGAACCTGCCGGCTACCGCGCCAAACCAAAAATAGCGTCGCAGTCGAGGTGGGTTTCCAGCTCGGCCGCGATCTCGTCCAGCGCCCGTTCGACCTCGGCGCGATAGTCGATGCCGCCACCCCTGGCGCCGAGGCTTTCGAGGAATCTTGTCCGGAAGGCATCGGCGGAAAACAACCCGTGCAGATAGCTGCCTGATACCTTGCCGTCGGCGGAGATCGCGCCATCATCGATGCCGTTGATGATGGCCGACGGCCGCAACGTGTCGGGACCAGTAGTGCGGCCGAGATGGATCTCGTAGCCATCGAGCGGCAGGTCGAATGGCACGGAATGCGCGCTGACATTGCGCACCGTCTTTTCGGGCTCCATCACCGTTTCGACGTCGAGCAGTCCGAGCCCTTCGGTTTCGGTGATGCTGCCTTCGATGCCGTCGGGATCGCGCACGATTTTGCCCAGCATCTGGAAGCCGCCACAAATGCCGACGACATGACCGCCGCGCTTGCGATGGGCGAGAAGGTCGCGGTCCCAGCCATTCTCGCGGAATTTCAGGAGATCGCCGATCGTCGATTTCGAACCGGGAATGACCACCAGCCCTGCATCCCGCGGCAGCGGCTTTCCCGGCGGCACGAAGACCACCTCGACCTGCGGTTCGGCCTTGAGCGGGTCGAGATCGTCAAAGTTAGCAATGCGGCCGAGCATCGGCACCGCAACCCTCAGCGCCCGTTTCTCGCCAGAGGCCAGCCGTTCGAGCACGACCGAATCCTCCGACGGCAAGCGCGCCGCCGCCTTCAGCCACGGCACCACGCCAAAACAGCGCCAGCCGGTGAATTTTTCGATCGACTTGATGCCGTCCTCGAACAGCGAGACATCGCCGCGGAACTTGTTGATGAGATAGCCGACGATCATGCGCCGGTCTTCCTCCGGCAGGATCAGATGCGTGCCGGCGACCGAGGCGATGACGCCGCCGCGATCGATATCGCCAACCAGCACCACCGGCACGTTGGCGCGCGTCGCAAAGCCCATATTGGCAATGTCGCGGTCCCTGAGATTGATTTCGGCCGGCGATCCCGCGCCCTCGACGATGACCAGGTCGGCGCCCTCGCCGACCTTCGCCCAGGAGTCCAGCACCGCATCCATCAGCCGGCCCTTCAACGCCTGATAGTCGCGCGCCCGCGCCTCGCCGAACACCTTGCCCTGCACGACGACTTGTGCGCCGACATCGGTCTGCGGCTTGAGCAGCACCGGGTTCATATGGACCGACGGCGCGACGCCGCAGGCGATCGCCTGCAACCATTGCGCCCGGCCGATCTCACCGCCGCCGGCGTTGTTGTCGCCGGGAATGTCGGCGACAGCGGCGTTGTTCGACATGTTCTGCGGCTTGAACGGCCGCACCTTCAGGCCGCGTTTCTTCGCTGCACGGCAGAGACCCGCGACAAGCACCGTCTTGCCGACATCGGAGCCCGTGCCTTGCAGCATGATCGCTTTGGCCATGGCTCAGGCCCTGCCCTGCGCGACTGTGCCGGGAACGGTCGATTTCTGCGCCAGCGGTCCGCCACGCCAGATGTACAGTGCCAGCAGCGGCTCCTTGGCCGTTCGCATGGCATGGCTGACATTGGACGCATGGTGGATCACCTCGCCCGCCTCGCGAAGGTGGAAGCCGCTGTCGCCCTTGTGCCATTCCGTCCCGCCGGTCAGCGGAATGTAGATCTCCTCGGCGATGTGGTGATGGTCGGGATAGACGATATCGGGTCCGAGGATGAGCAGGCCGGCCGCAACCTCGTCGTTGACGAAGGGACCGCGCGTACCGAAGACCTCCAGCCAGCCATATCGGTTAAGGAATTCCGCGCCGAAATCGGCCGCGCTGTACGTCTGGCCCCAGCGCAGCTCATTGCGATGCGCCGCGAGGAACCGCGCCAGAGGTTTGGCATTTGTTGGCGCAAGTTCGGCGGCGCGATCGAGATAGCCAAGGCAAGGCAGGCGGTGCGGCTCGAGCTGGCGCGGGCGCATATACCAGCCGATCCCAGCCACCGCATCGCGCACCAGCGCCTCCTCGAAGGTTTCGAGATAGGTTCGGAGATGCTCAAGCAGTTCATTTGAATTCGTCGACACATCTTGCTCCGATTTGCGCACAGCCGTTCCGCAGGGGGTCGGGTTGCGCGGCGGCATCATTGGTCTAGATTGGGGCGCGCGCAAAGCCAAAAACAACAGGCCAGCAAGCCAACCCAAGGGAGCACGCCATGGACGCCGCGGTCGATGCGGGCACCAGCCAGTTCGAACTCAACGAGGACCAGCGCGCCATCCAGGAGATGGCCGGGGCTTTCGCGGCCGACCGCATCGCGCCCAATGCGCTCGACTGGGACCGGGCAAAACATTTTCCGGCGGATGTGATCCGCGAGACAGGGCCGCTCGGCTTCGGCGGCATCTATATCAGGGACGATGTCGGCGGCTCGGCGCTCGGCCGCCTGGACGCCGTGCTGATCTTCGAGGCGCTTTCTCGCGCCGATCCGGCCTTCTCCTCCTTCATCTCGATCCACAACATGGTGGCCTCGATGATCGACCGCTTCGGCAATGAAGAACAGCGCCAGCGCTTCCTGCCGAAGCTGACCTCGATGGAATGGCTGGCGAGCTATTGCCTGACCGAACCGGGCTCGGGATCGGACGCAGCGGCGTTGAAGACACGCGCGGTGAAGAGCGGCAGCGACTATATGCTGAACGGCGCCAAGCAGTTCATCTCCGGCGCCGGCGACAGCGACCTCTATGTCGTCATGGCGCGCACCGGCGCCGACGGGCCCAAGGGCATCTCCACCTTCGTCGTGCCGAAGGATGCGCCGGGCCTCTCCTTCGGCGCCAACGAGCACAAGATGGGTTGGCACATGCAGTCGACCCGGCAGGTCATTTTCGAGGACTGCAAGGTGCCGGCGGAGAACCTGCTTTCGGCAGAGGGCGCCGGTTTCGGCATCGCCATGGCCGGTCTCGATGGCGGCCGGCTCAACATCGCCGCCTGTTCGCTGGGCGGCGCGCAATCGGCGCTCGACAAGGCGCTTTCCTACACGGCCGAGCGCAAGGCTTTTGGGTCTAAGATCAACCAGTTCCAGGCGCTGCAGTTCAAGCTTGCCGACATGGAGACCGAGCTGCAGGCGGCGCGCATCTTCCTCTACGCCGCGGCCTCCAAACTCGACCGCAAGGCGGCGGATGCCGGGAAATGGTCGGCGATGGCCAAGCGCTTTGTCACCGACATCGGCTTCAACGTCGCCAACGAGGCGCTGCAACTGCATGGCGGCTACGGCTATCTGCACGATTACGGCATCGAAAAGCTGGTGCGGGATCTGCGCGTCCATCAGATCCTCGAAGGCACCAACGAGATCATGCGCGTCATCGTCGCCCGCGCGCTGATCGGGCGATAAAACATCTAGGCAGTAGGCAGTAGGCAGTAGGCAGTAGGCAGTAGGCAGTAGGTGAAAGATGACCGGCAAGATCAATTCGTACAAGGATCTTATCGTGTGGCAGCAGGCGATGGATTTGGCCGTCACCACCTACTCATTGACCAAGGCATGGCCAAAAGAGGAATTGTATGGGTTGACCAGCCAAATCCGCCGCTCAGCGACCTCTATCCCTGCAAACATCGCGGAAGGTTATGGCCGAGACAACAGAGGCTCTTATCAGCAATTTCTCAGGATAGCTCAAGGCTCGCTGAAGGAGTTCGAGACACACCTCCAGATCGCTGAACGCATTGGCCTTGCCACGCATGATCAAGCCCATCACATGCTGTTAGCAACCGAGGGCATCGGGAAAATGCTTCGCCAACTTATTGTCAAGCTTGCGCCCGAATAGACCGCCTATTGCCTACTGCCTACTGCCTCACCCAAATCACGGAGCGCCATATGACCACCATCGCCTTCATCGGCCTCGGCAACATGGGCAATCCGATGGCTGCCAACCTGGTCAAGGCGGGACATGCCGTGCATGGCTTCGACCTGATGCCGGAGAACCTGACGGTTGCGCGCGACCATGGCGTCGTCATCATGGCCAATGCCGTTGCCGCGGTGAAGGATGCCGATGTGGTCATCACCATGCTGCCGGCCGGCAAGCATGTACTCTCGGTCCATGAGGATATCGCGCCCAAGGCCAGGAAAGGCGCGCTGTTCATCGATTCCTCGACCATCGATGTCGAGTCGGCGCGAACGGCCCATGCCATCGCCGGCAAGCACGGCCTGCTGTCTATCGACGCGCCGGTTTCCGGCGGTACCGTAGGTGCCACCGCCGGCACGTTGACCTTCATGGCCGGCGGCTCCAAGGACGCCTTCGCCAAAGCCGAGCCGATCCTGAAGCCGATGGCCGGCCGCATCGTCCATTGCGGCGACGGCGGCGCCGGACAGGCAGCGAAGATCTGCAACAACATGATCCTCGGCATTTCGATGCTCGGCGTCGCCGAGGCCTTCGTGCTGGCGGAAAAACTTGGCCTGTCGAATCAGGCGCTGTTCGACGTCGCCTCGACCTCTTCCGGCCAGTGCTGGTCGCTCACCACCTACTGTCCGGTGCCCGGCCCGGTGCCGACATCGCCCGCCAACAATGACTACAGGCCGGGATTTGCGGCAGCCCTTATGCTGAAAGACCTGAAACTGTCGCAGGAGGCAGCGCAAAGTAGCGGCGCGGTGACGCCGCTTGGCGCTGAAGCCGCGCAACTTTACGCGCTGTTCAACGCACAAGGGAATGCCGGCGTCGATTTTTCCGGCATCATCAATTTCCTGCGTGGTGCCCCTGCGTAAGCCTCGAATTTCACAAGACGTTTTGGATTTTCTAGCCGGCAAGGATCGCGAATTTAGATTTGCTTAAGTTCTCGATAACCCCCCGGTAACGATGTGTCTGTAAAACGGACTGCGAGGCGGACATATCCGCCCGGCGCTCCGGATCAGGTCTCGCGTACCGGAGCCCGTAAGTTTCGCAAGTGCATTTGTAGCGAAACGCCATGCGTATCTGGCAAAGCCGCGTTCCCGATGGGACGCGGTTTTTGCGTTTTGGCCAGCCCGCAGAGTCAGGATCTTGTCGACAGCCGGCGAAAATTGGCCTTTACGGCACGGCTAGCCGGCTTCAGCGCGGCACTGATCGACCGCTCCGCCGCGATACCGTTGAACAGCGACGGCATGCTGCCGGAAAAAACCTCCGGCCAGAAGCGTGATGCGGACTGCAGCAGCGCCATTTGCGCGGCAAACGCGCCCTCGGCCATCGCTGCGGTTTTTTCATGCATAGCGCGTGCGGTCTCAGGGCTCCAGGCCCGGCCGTTTTGTGCGTCCGCGGCCATCAGCGGCAAGCGCATCATCGCCACCAATGGCGCCAGCATCAGGTCCTGACCTATCGCAGCCACTTCCAGCGCCCGCCGGCTCTTGCCAGTGTTCTTCATGAAAATCCAAGCCCCAATTGCAGCCGGTATGGCCGATCCCAAACCACTACGCGCAACGAGTGGTATTCGTTCCCTGACACCATAACAGAAGTTCACTTGAAACCGGGCGCCCTGATCGCAGGACGCCCGGTTGTGGTTTGCCTTACCGTCTGCGCAGATCCGCTTGCGCCAGATCCAGCGCCTTGGCGATGCGTTCGCAGGCCATGTCGATCGTCTCGCGCGTCCAGATCAGCGGCGGCGACAGGATCATCGTGTCGCCGGTGGCGCGCAGCATCAGGCCCTGGGCGATGGCGTGATCGCGAACGACGACGGCAGCACTGCCCGCTGGCAGAAACCGCTCCTTGGTCGCCTTGTCCCTAACGATCTCGATCGCCCCCATCAACCCGATCGAACGCACCTCACCGACCAGATCGTGGCCGGCGATGCGCTCCTGCAGCGCCTTGGCGAAATAGGGTCCGGTGTCGTTCTTGACGCGATCGACCAGACCTTCCCGCTCCATGATCTCGAGGTTCTTCAGCGCCACGGCGCAGGCCACCGGGTGCCCGGCATAGGTGTAGCCGTGATAGAACTCGCCGCCCTTCTCGACCAGCGTTGCCGCGATGCGGTCGCCAACCAGCAGCGCCGACAGCGGCTGATAGCCTGATGTCAGCGCCTTGGCCGTGGTGATGGTGTCGGGCTCGACACCGAAGGTCTGTGCCGCGAACCACTCGCCGGTGCGGCCATAGCCGGTGATGACTTCGTCCAGCATCAGCAGCACATCATATTTGCGGCAGATGCGCTGCACTTCCGGCCAATAGCTCATCGGCGGGATCTTCACCCCGCCCGCCCCCATCACCGGCTCGCCGATGAAGGCGGCGACCTTGTCGGCGCCAGCTTCGAGGATGGCGTCCTCGACGGCCTTCGCCGCGCGCAGGCCGAAATCATGGTCGCTTTCGCCGGGCAGAGCGAGCTCATAGGCATAGGGCATCATCACATGGACGATATTGGGGACCGCGCCGCCTAGCTGCTTGTGCATCAGGTCCATGCCGCCCAGCGACGTGCCGGCGATGGTCGAGCCGTGATAGCCCATCTTGCGCGCAATGATGCGGTTCTTCTGCGGCTTGCCTTCCAGCGCCCAATAGTGGCGGACGAGCCGCAACGCCGTGTCATTGGCCTCCGAGCCGGATGAGCCGTAGAATACCTGGTTGACACCTTTGGGCGCCAGTTCCGCCAGCTTTTTGGCCAGCAGCACCGGCGTCGGCGTCGAGCATTTGAAGAAGGAGTTGTAGTAGGGCAGTTCCTTCATCTGGGCATAGGCCGCATCGGCCAGTTCGTCGCGGCCGTAACCGACATTGACGCACCACAGCCCGGCCATGCCGTCGAGGATTTCCGTCCCCTCGGAATCGTAGATGAACGGCCCGTTGGCCCGCGTGATGATGCGTGAGCCGGTTTCGCGCATCTCCTTGTGGTCGGTGAACGGATGAAGATGATGCGCGGCGTCGATCTGCTGAAGCTGCTTCAGCGAATAATTCTGGTAGGTCATGTCAGGTCTTTCCTCTTTTGAATCAATCCGGCACAGCCGGGGCGGATTCTTCAGGGGAAGGCAGGCGGCGAATAGCCGATGCGGGCGCACAACCGCAAAAGCTCGGCGCGCAGCGTGCGCGGCGACGGCGTCACCGCGACCCCAAATGCGCAAGATGCCTTGATGCGAGCCATGCTCGCACCTTAGGCTGCCTGCTGCCCACGTTTCAAGCGGTGCCGCTCAGCGCCCTTTGCAGGAAGACATACTTCATCGCGGCCTGGGCTGCTTGCGGCCGGCGGTCACCACGGCCACCGTGACCGCCCTCCGTTTCCTCGAAGAACAATGTCTTGTCATGGCCAGCGGCCTGCAACCTGGCAGCCATCTTGCGGGCGTGGCCAGGATGGACGCGATCATCCGCCGTCGACGTTGTCAGCAGCACCGGCGGATAGATCTCGTCGGCCGAGACATGCTGATAGGGCGAATAGGCGGCCAGCCATGCCGCCTCGTCCGGCTTCGCCGGATCGCCATACTCCGCCATCCACGAGCCACCGGGCGGCAGTTCGGTGTAGCGCAGCATGTCGAGCAATGGCACCTCGATGATGACAGCCCCGAACAGTTCGGGGTGCTGCGTCAGCGAGACGCCGGTCAGCAGGCCGCCATTCGAGCCGCCCTGGATGCCGAGCGTGGCCGGCGTGGCAATGCCGCGTTTCACCAGGTCTTGCGCGACCGCGGCGAAATCGTCGAAGGCATTCTGCCGGTTGGCCTTGAGTGCTGCCTGATGCCAGTTCGGGCCGAACTCGCCGCCGCCGCGGATGTTGGCCTGCACATAGGCATTGCCCTTCTCCAGCCACAGCCTGCCGCGCACGCCGGCATAGCCGGGCAACAGCGGCACTTCGAAGCCGCCATAGCCGTAGAGCAGCGTCGGCACCGGGCCGTCCTGGTCGCTTCGCCTGACGACGAAGTAAGGGATCATGGTGCCGTCCTTCGAGCGCGCCTCGAACTGTTCCGCGATGAAGGGCGAAGCGTCGAAACGTGCCGGCTGGGACTTCACCGTGGCAAGCGTCGCGCCATCGTCGTCCGACCAGACGATCGAACTCGGCGTCAGGAAATCGGTGAAGGAGAACGACACGCTGGCGCCGAAATGCTCTGCATGAGCGATGCCGACATTGCCGTTCCCCGGCAGCGCCACAGGCTTCAGCGACCAAGTCCCGTTATTGCGCTCGCAGACGACGACCTTGCCGCGCACATTGTCCATCAGGTTGATGAACAACCGGTCCTGCGTACGGGCGATACCGGCGATGGAAACGCGATGCGCCGGCTCGAGCAAGGTTTCCACCGGGCCCAAGGCGCCGGTTTCGACCCAGCGCGCCAGATCCAGCGAATAAAGCCCGTCAGGTTTGCACACCACGCGGTCGGGCGTTGTCCACGGGCTACGCACGCCGAAGACAAGCTGATCGCGAAAGATCGCGCTGTCGGTCATGTCGTCAGGCAAGGGAAGGCGTCTGTTCTCGCCTGAAGGCAATCTCAGGAAGATGTGCGAGGCGAAGAAGTTCAACGTCCGGGCCAGGATCAGATAGCGTCTGTCGCCATCGAACTCGAGAGCAGCACCCGCGGCCAGATCCTCCTTTTCGGCCTCGAAGATCGGTGTCGCGTCTTCCAACCTGGTGCCGCGCTTCCAGAGCTTGACCACGCGCGGATAGCCGGACTGCGTCTTGTCTGCTTCGTCAAAAGCCGCCGAAACGATGACCGTGTCCTTATCCAGCCAGCCAAAACCCGATTTCGAGGCGGGAGCCCGAAAGCCATCCTCGACAAACGATCTGGTTTCGATGTCGAATTCGCGCATCTCGCTGGCGTCGCCACCATCCGGCGACATCGAGAGCAGACAGCGATTGAAGTCGGGGTAAAGCCGGCTGGCGCCGCTGAACACCCATTTCACGCCCTCTTTCGCCGACAGCACGTCGAAGTCGATGATCGTCTCCCACTCCGGCTTCTCGGTCTTGTAGGAAGCGATCGTCGTGCGGCGCCAGAGGCCGAGCACATTGGTCTTGTCCTGCCAGAAATTGTAGACATGGCCGCTGAGCGCTGCGCCCACGGCGATATTGTCCTCCGCCGTCATCAGGTCGAGCGCGGTCTGGAACGTTGCCTGGTAGGACGGATCGCCCTGCAATTCGGCGACAGTCATTTCATTTTGGCGATGAACCCAGTCGAGCGCTTGCTTGCTGGTCCTGTCCTCCAGCCAGAGAAAGGGGTCTTCGGCGGCCGGCTCAGTCTGGCCTTTTGTCATCGATTGGGTCACGCGCGGTCTCCGAAAGAATTGTCAGGCGGCCTTGCCTACATCGCGTTGCAAGCGTCCACATTCAAGATGGCGATGCAGCGTCATCAGCCGATCGCGGCTTGCTTACACCATCCGGCGACGCACGACAGTCATGACCGCCAGCGCCATGCAGATGGCGCCAAGCGTGATCGGCAGGCCGGACGCGCCGATGACATCCATGACGCCGCCGGTGAGCGGTGGGACAAGAATGCCGCCGACACCCCACATCAGGGAAAAGGCGGCATTGCCGGCGACCAGCGCCGAGCCGCTGAAGCGTTCACCAAGCTCGATGATCGACATCGTATAGATGCCGTAGGAAACCGCGCCCCAGATGAACACGCATGGCCAGATCAGCGGCGTCTCGATGAGAGCCGGTAGCAACGCGCATCCGAGCACGGTCAGCGACACGCAGATGAAGCGCACCAGACGCGCCGTCAGCCGTTCCGCCAGCAGGCCGAGCGGTACCTGCATGGCGATGTTGCCGGCGATCATCACCGACAGCAGCGCCGACATGCGGGTCTCAGTGATGCCGTAATGCGTCCCGTAGACCGGCAGCAGCGCCAGTATCCCCTGTTCGAACCCGGCGGCGACGACGACCGCCGACAGTAGCAGCAATGCCATCGGTATGAACCCCATCACCGAAACCCGGTGTCCGGCCTCGTCGACCTTCGGCAATCGGCGCAGCACCAGTGCCAGGCAAGCACCGCAGAAGACGAATGCGGCGATGCCGACTAGGAATGGCGGCCACCCCTCGGTGCCGACGGCGAGCAAGCAAAGCGGACCCGCCGCGAAACCGGCCGAGATGACCGTCGAATAAACACCCATCACGCGGCCACGGCGCGCCGGCGGCGCCAAGGCGATCACCCAGATTTCGCTCAGCACGTAGAGCGGGTTGGTCACCACGCCGATCAGGAAGCGCAGTGGAAACCACAGATAGACGTTCTGCGTCCAGCCGATCAGCGCCAGCACGATCGCCGAAAGCGCGGCACAGGTAAGCGCGGTGCGCCCTGCCCCGAAGCGACGCGCCAAAGCCGGGATCAACGGCGACGAGACGATGAAGCCGATCGGCGTCATCGCCGCCGACAGCCCGATCATGGCCGGCGAAACGCCCTGGCGCTGTAGGATGAAGCTTAACAGCGGATAGGAGAGCCCTTGCGCGATGGCGAACACCGAGACGGTCGCGATCACCCCGGTGATCGCTGCCCATTGCATCGGCTCGTCGCCGGTTTTTTCCGCCACATCCATCGGGCAGCCTTAGCGGGTCGCCTTCATGGCCGTAAGCGCCGCCGGTGAAAACCGCTTGCTCCAGCCAAATGCGCGTCAGGAGTTCCCGCGCCTGGCGGACCGATAGAGCGCGAACGCGATCAGCAGCGCATCGAGGCCGGCGATCACCGCCGGCAGGCCGAGCGGACCGATCACCTGCATCAGCGAGCCGGCGCCGGGCGGACCGACAATGCCGCCGGCGCCCCACATCAGCGCGAAGGCGGCGTTGCCGGCGACCAGTGCGGTCCCCTTGAACCGGCTGCCGAGCTCGACCAGCGCCATCGTATAGACGCCGTAGCCGATGGCGCCCATCACCACCAGCACGGGCCAAAGGACCATCGCCGGCGCGACGCATGGTGTGTTGGATATCCCTGCAAACAGAGACTACGGAAAATAGCGGGCAATCGCTCCCTTCTTGCCCTCCGCGTAAGGCTTCAACCACTTGTCGTCGATGGAGAGCCCGTCGTCGTCCGAAGGTCCTTTTCCGATGGTCCGGCGCCAGGCGCGAAACTTGTAGTGGTCGAACACATCGAGCATGTGCACCGCATAGGCTGCGGCAAACGTCTTGTCGCCCTCGACGATCACCAAATTCTCGTCATTCTCGTAGGACGCCTTGTAGCCGAGATTGTGGCTGCCGGTGATGACGGTGGCGTTGTCTTCCATCGGATCGATGATCACGATCTTGTCGTGCACGATCGCGCGGCCGACGGTCAGCACCTCTGCCTGGAAGTCGCGCGCAACCGTGGCTCCGGTGAGATTTACCGCCCTGACGATGGAGACGTTCGGCGCCTCCCAGACCTTTTCCGGAAAGACGAATGGCGACTTGCCGTCCTTGTTCGATTTGCGGGTGACAGGATCCTTGGTCGGGGCGACGTAGTTGGGCATGGCGGTTTGGTCGCTGATCGCGCCTTGCACGATCAGACCAGTATCCGCCATGGCTGCCGCTACGGCCTGGTCGACGATCGAATTTTCGCCACGCCGCGAAGGATTGAACACCAGGAAGAGCACCGCGCGCTTCGCCGCCTTGATCCTGGCGAAAACGTCCGCGAGGTCGACCGGCCGCACCGAGATGTCCTTCTTGTTGCGGTCGGGATCGTTCGGCGAAAACCATACCGTCATGCCGTCCAGCGCTACCGTGGCGCCGTTCAGCGGGTTTGGCATGTGGTTTTCCCTGCGGAACGGCACACCTTGCGTCTGCGCGACACGACCGGCCGCGCTTTCGCTGGCCGGCGGCGGGAACACGTCGGCCTTCATGCGCTCCCAATAGGCATCGAACACCTTGGCCATCGCAGGGTCGTCACGGATGAAGGCGTTGTTGGTCTGCCCGCAAATGCCTGTCGAGGTCCAGTTGGTGCTGCCGGTCATGACCGCCTGCGCATCGCCTTGCGCGTCGCGGTAGACGGCAAATTTGTTGTGGCCGATATGGTTGTTGTTGAACAGACGATCCGTCAGCGTGACACCCGCGTCACGCAACCGCTTTCTGAAAGGTGCGTTGCCGGCATCCCAGGCCTTGGTCTGGTCGTCCCTGCCCGAATTTGAAAGAATGACTTCGACGACATCCTTGGCGTCGATGATGGCGTCGCAGAGTTCGTCGTCGCCAAGTTCATAAAGGGCAAGCCTGACAGTGCCGCCCTCGTCCTTGGCCCGTTTCATCAGGCTGGTGAGCACATCCGGCACATCGCCATGCAGATAGGCGCGTATCTCGCTGCCGGGACGCTCGAGCTCGGCCCTGATCTTGTCGCGCTGCCCGACCTTGATCCCGGCGTCCTCGAGGGCGCGCGACATCCATTGTGTCGACAGCACGCCATTGGTGAACGCGACTCGCGCCTTGCCGAACATCTGCCCGAGAAAGATCGGCGGGCTGACGGCGCCCTGGCCGAGATAGCCAAGCGGCCGCGCCGGTCCGGTATAGGCGGGCTTGCCGTCGACGACCTGATCCGGGCGCACCGGCACTGGGTCGAGGCCCGGCTTCATGTCGCCGACCGGGCGCACACGGTAGGCGATCATCTCGCCTTGCGGCCTGACGCCGAGGCTGTCGCGGCGGCGGCGCACGGTGAGGTCGCGCCAGAATATCTTTTGCACCGGCCACACGCCGGTGTCCTGCGGGATCCACCTTGGATTGCGCTGGCCCTTGAATGGCACCCACGACGCCAGGCAACGCTCCCCGCCTGTGTCGGGATAAAGGCGCACGATCTCAAAGCCGAGACAGCCCGGGATCATCCCGTCGAGATCCCATGACAGGAACGCAACTTCATTGTTTGTCGCAGCGCGCACTTTGATGACGTCAGGCATCGTGGTCCCCTCAAAGGTGCTCAACAAGGAAGTATGTCAGAAGTAAAAGACAGAACTGCAACGCATTTCACACTAAGGCACTCCGCCTCGTCCAGCTGGCCTTTCGGCATGTCGCTTCCCTCGCCCTAGTGGTCGCCGCCTCCGCAATGGCCGGACAGCCGGCGGTCCATTATGCCGCCGCATTGTCGCAGCGTACGAGGCCTGTCATGACCGCCGCCCTTCATCCCGCCGAACCGCCATTGGCAACCGACCGCGCCCGTCGCGGCGGCCGCGCGGGCAAGCGTGCCGGCGGATCGGCGGCGTTCGAACAGCCGCCGTTCCGGCAGTTGAGAAACCCGCTGACGCCGACCAGGCTGGTCTCCGACGACGAGTTGGAATCGATCCACCTCGCCTCCTTGCGGGTGCTCAGGGAAATCGGCGTCGACGTCCTGCACGACGAAGCCCGCGGCATCATGAAGGCGCATGGCGCCGATGTCCGCGAAGGCAGCGAGCGGGTGCGCTTCGACAGCGACATGATCCTCCAGCTGGTTTCGCATTGCCCGCCGGAATTCACCATTCATGCCCGCAATCCGGCGCACAATGTGCGCTTTGGCGGCGACAATCTGATCATCTCGATGATGGCGTCGGCGCCCAACTGCTCCGACATCGATCGCGGTCGCAGGCCCGGCAACCAGCAGGACTACCGCAATTTCCTCAAGCTCGCGCAGATGCACAACATCCTGAACTGCACCGGCGGCTATCCGGTCGAGCCGATCGACATCCATCCGTCGGTCCGCCACCTCGAATGCATCCGCGATCTCGCCACGCTGACCGACAAGGTGTTCCACATCTATTCGCTCGGCAAGGAGCGCAATGTCGACGGCATCGAGATCACCCGCATCGCGCGCGGCATCAGCCACGAGCAATTGCTCGAGGAGCCGTCGGTCTTCACCATCATCAACACCAATTCACCGCTCAAGCTCGATGTGCCGATGATGGAAGGCATCATCCAGATGTCGAGCAAGGGCCAGGTCGTCATCGTCACGCCGTTCACCCTGTCGGGCGCCATGGCGCCAGTGACCATCGCCGGCGCGCTGGTGCAGCAGAATGCCGAGGCGCTGTCCGGCATTGCCTTCGCTCAGATGGTGAGGAGGGGAGCGCCTGTCGGCTATGGCGGCTTCACCTCGAACGTCGACATGAAATCCGGCGCGCCGGCCTTCGGCACGCCGGAATACATGAAGGCGCAACTGGTCGGCGGCCAGCTCGCCCGCCGCTACAAAATCCCCTACCGCACCTCCAACACCTGCGCCGCCAACACGGTCGACGCGCAGGCTGCCTATGAGAGCGTCTTTTCGCTATGGGGCGCCATCCAGGGCGGCGGCAATCTTATGATGCATGCGGCGGGCTGGCTCGAAGGCGGCCTGCGCTGCTCCTATGAGAAGACCATTTTGGACATCGACCTGTTGCAGATGGTGGCCGAATTCCTCACCCCGCTCGATCTTTCCGAAGAGGCGCTCGGCTTCGACGCCATCCAGTCGGTCGGCCCGGGCGGCCATTTCTTCGGCACCCAGCACACGCAGGACCGCTACAAGACCGCTTTCTATGCGCCTGTTCTCTCAGACTGGCGCAATTTCGAGACCTGGGTGGAAGCCGGATCGCCGACGGCGCTCGAAAAGGCCAACAAAGTGTGGAAGGAACGGCTGGCGTCCTATGACGAGCCTTACATGGACCCGGCCATTCGCGAGGAACTCAACGCCTTTGTCGAAAAGCGCCGCGCCGAAGGCGGCGCGCCTACCGATTTCTGACCAACACTCGGCAACACGTTGACTTCGGCGTCGAGGCGCGGAGTCATCGCTGACCGATCAACTGATTCAGTTTACGCAAAAACGGACCTAACTTTATGAAATCTCACGTCAAAGCGGTTGTCATCGGCGGCGGCGTCGTCGGCTGCTCGGTGCTCTATCATCTGGCCAAGGCCGGCTGGACCGACATCATGCTGATCGAACGCTCGGAGCTCACCTCCGGTTCGTCCTGGCATGCTGCGGGCGGCTTCCACACGTTGAACGGCGACCCCAACGTCGCCAAGCTGCAGGCCTATACGGTGCAGCTCTACAAGGAGATCGAGGAGCTTTCCGGCCAGTCCTGTTCGCTGCACCTGACCGGCGGCGTGATGATGGCGGATACGCCGGAGCGCATGGACTTTCTGCGACTTGCGCATGCCAAGGGCCGCTATCTCGGCATGGACACCGAACTGATCACGCCGTCCGAGGCCAAGGCGATGTTCCCGCTGATGGACGAAACCAACTTCGTCGGCGCCATGTGGGATCCGGTCGAAGGCCATCTCGACCCCTCCGGCACCACCATCGCCTATTCGAAGGCGGCGAAAAAGCTCGGCGCCGAGATCGTGCTGCGCAACCGCGTCGTCGAACTGACGCAGGAGGTCGACGGCACCTGGAACGTCGTCACCGAGCAAGGCACGGTGAAAGCCGAGCACGTCGTCAACTGTGGCGGCCTGTGGGCGCGCGAGATCGGCCGCATGGTCGGCGTCGAATTGCCGGTGCTGGCGATGGAGCACATGTATCTGCTGACCGAGCCGATGCCGGAGGTCGAGGAGTTCAACAAATCGACCGGCCGCGAGATGATCGGCGTGCTCGACTTCAAGGGCGAGATCTATACCCGCCAGGAGCGCAACGGCATCCTGCTCGGCACCTATGAAAAGGCCTGCAAGCCGTGGTCGCCGGTCAACACGCCGTGGGATTTCGGCCATGAGCTGCTGCAGCCCGACATCGACCGCATCGCGCCGTCACTGGAGATCGGCTTCAAGCACTTCCCGGGCATCGAGAAGGCCGGCATCAAGCAGATCATCAACGGCCCCTTCACCTTCGCGCTCGACGGCAACCCGCTCGTCGGCCCCGTGCAGGGCCTGACCAATTTCTGGTGCGCCTGTGCCGTCATGGCCGGTTTTTCGCAAGGCGGCGGCGTCGGCCTCGCACTGTCAAACTGGATGGTCAACGGCGATCCGGGCTTCGACGTCTGGGGCATGGACGTGGCCCGCTTCGGCGAATGGGCTGGTCTGCGCTACACCAACGCCAAGGTGCGCGAAAACTATTCGCGCCGCTTCTCCATCCGTTTCCCCAACGAGGAACTGCCGGCCGCGCGCCCGGCGCAGACGACGCCGCTCTACGACACGATGCTCGCCAACAACGCCGTCATGGGTGACTCCTGGGGTCTCGAAACTCCGCTCTGGTTCGCGCCGAAGGGCAAGGAGCCGAAGGACATCGTCTCCTTCCACCGCTCCAACGATTTCGGCCCGATCGGCGAGGAAGTGCGCGCCACCCGCGACAAGGTCGGCGTCACCGAGATCGCCAACTTCGCCAAATACGAGGTGTCGGGACCGGGAGCGGAAGATTTCCTCAACCGTCTCATGACCAATCGCATGCCGAAGACCGGCCGCATCGTGCTGACCCCGATGATCAACGAATTCGGCAAGCTCATCGGCGACTTCACCATCGCCAAGGCTGGCCCAAGGGATGGGGAGGACCGCTTCATGATCTGGGGCTCGTCCGCCGCGCAGAAATATCACATGCGCTGGTTCGAGAAGCACCTGCCGAAGAACGGTCCAAGGGCGTCAGAGGTGCGCATCCACCGCTTCGACCAGACGCTGGTCGGTCTCTCCATCGCCGGGCCGAAATCGCGCGACCTGCTGCGGAAGCTGGTCGATGTCGACATCTCGACCAAAGCCTTCCGCTTCATGGATTTCCGCGAGATGGCGGTCGGCGGCGCGCCCTGCATGGTCAACCGCATCACCTATACCGGCGACCTCGGCTACGAGATCTGGATGGCGCCGGCCTACCAGCGCCTCGTCTACAAGGCGATCAAGGACGCCGGCGAGGAGTTCGGCCTCGTCGATTTCGGCATGCGCGCGCTGCTCTCGATGCGCCTGGAAAAGAACTTCCCGACCTGGTTCCGCGAACTGCGCCCGATCTACGGGCCGTTCGAAGGCTCGATGGACCGCTTCATCAAGCTGGAAAAGAACGATTTCATCGGCCGCGAGGCCGCCGCCAAGGAACAGTCGGAAGGACCGAAGCTGCGCCGCGTCTCCTTCTTCGTCGACGCCGCCGACGCCGATGTGATGGGCGACGAGCCTATTTGGGCCAAGGTCGGCAAGGACTATGGCACGGTGGAAAAGCCGCATGGCTATGGTGCGCCGCGCTTCGACACATCAGGCCAGGAAGTGCGTGGCTCAAAGGCTGCGCAAGGCGCCTCGGCCGTGCGCGGTATCGTCGACGGCGACTGGCGCGTTGTCGGCTGGGTCACCTCCGGCGGCTATGCGCACTATGTCCAGAAGTCGATGGCGCAAGGCTATGTGCCTGCGGCCTTGGCAGAGGACGAGAGCGCCGGGCTGTTCGAGATCGAGATCCTCGGCCACCGGCGGCCCGCCCGTATCAATGTCGAGCCGCCTTTCGACCCGAGCGGCGAGAAGATGCGAACATAGGGACAGGACAGCCACATTGTGCAGGGCATAGTTCTCATGCTAGCGGAGCCGGCGGCACACTATGCCGGCGCGGGCGATGAGAATTCCTTGAAGTATCCCATGAAATGGGCCGAATGGCTCGCCGAGGCCAGGATCGGCCCCTTCCCCGCGGCGATCGTGATGGTCGCGCTTTATTGCTGCATTCAGATCGTCGTGCTGCCGCTGGTCAGCCTCTGGGCCGGAACCGGGGTCGGCGTCGATGACTCCGAACAGCTGATGTATATGCGGTTTCTATGGGCCGGCTATGGCGGCTCGCAGCCGCCGCTCTACTCCTGGCTCGGCTGGCTGACGTCGTCCGTGTTCGGAACCAACATCGTCACGCTCAAAATCCTGAAATACTCGCTGATTTTCATTGGCTTGACATCGGTCTTCGTTGCCGTGCGCAAACTGGGATACTCCCAGCGAACCGCAGTGGCGTCGATGTTCGGCCTGTGGCTGTTTCCCCAGGTGATCTGGGAAATGCAACATACCTTGTCGCACAGCGTTGCCGCCTTGTGTTTTTCGGGAGTGCTGCTGCTTGCGCTCATCCAGCTTTTGCAGCGCAAATCACCACTGACCTATGCCTTGTTCGGGCTGGCGCTAGGCGCGGCCATCCTGGCGAAATACAACAATTTCATCCTGATTGCCGCAATGCTGGCGGCTACCTTGTCGTTGCGCGAAGCGCGGCAGGTCATCCTGCGTCCGCAGATCGTGATCAGCATGGTCGTGGCACTGCTGGTGTGTGTGCCGACACTGTACTGGAACGCCACGCACCCAGGTGAGTTGCTGGCGCGCAGCTACAAATTCGGCATCGATGACGGCGACGGTCTTCTGCTCATCCGATGGAACGGCATCGTCGACCTCGGCGAAGCCGCGTTGAATTTTGCCATCCTGCCGCTCGTGATTTTTGCGGTAGCCATGCTGGCGGGGCGGGTCGTTCCATCGATGTTCCGCCAACGGTTTCCCGATTCCGAGAAACTCGTATGGCGCATTCTCGGCTTCGGCATCTGCATCACCATCATCCTGGTGCTCGCCAGCGGCGCCACCCGATTCCAGGATCGCTGGTTGCTGCCGATCCTGCTTTTCCTGCCCGTGGCTTTCGCCATCCGCATGGATGCCCTGGGCGACAACGGCAGGACGGCGCAAAACCTCACCATCAGCGTTGCGTCCGCACTGGCCATCCTGATCATGCCCGCGGCATGGGCCTATCAGGTCTATGGCGGCAGCGGCCTGGGACGCGTCGCGCGTCTGGACTACCAGACATTCTACCGTGACCTGACCGCCGATGGTCCGGTCAAGACGGTTACGTCGGATTGGCACTGGGTCGGAAACCTCAGGCTCGCCGATCCCGACCTTGTCGTCCTCGGAGAGGAAGTGCCAGGTTTCGCCGCGTTGCTGCAAGAACCCGCCGTTCTGGTCTGGCTCGACAAGCCAAGCCCGGAGCCGGACATCCTGGAGCGGATCCACCAGGCAGGTTTTGACGTGGATGGCGCAAGTCGCAGCCTCCGGATTCCCGAATTTTTCGGCTCGACTGACGGCAGGCTCGTAACCGTCGCCAGGTTGAAGAAGCAGGACGCAAAATGAGCGAGCATGGCGTCGAGCGGCGGTTCGGTCGCCACCGCAAGATCATGCCGTTCGAGCCGGGCGAGACTGGTTCCCTTGATGCATTACGTCAGCAATCGCGTCAGAAGGCCGCCGAACTTAACCAGCATGTGCTGGGCTATGGCGCTGTTGCGGAAGCCGAATGGCAAACCGCGGGCATTGCCGCTCCCGACCTGCCCGCCATGCGCCAGTACCGGCTCGACCGCATCCGTGCCGAGCTGAAGCGCCGCGATTGTGCGGGAGCCCTGCTCTACGATCCGATCAACATCCGCTACGCGACCGACTCGACCAACATGCAGCTCTGGGTCGCGCACAATCCGACCAGGCATTGCTTCGTCGCCACCGAAGGTCCGGTGGTGCTGTTCGATTATTTCTCCTGCGAGCACCTTTCCGACCATTCCGGCGTCGTCGACGAGGTGCGGCCGGCGGTGTCGTGGATGTATCTCTACAGCGGCGAGCTGACCGAACTGAAGGTCCGTCGCTGGGCGGCGGGCATCGCCGATCTGGTGAGGGAACATGGCGGCGGCAACAACCGTATCGCCGTCGACCACATCAATCCCGAAGGCGTCGAGGAACTCGCCCGCCTCGGTGTTTCCATAGGCAATGGCGAAGCGGTGATGGAGAACGCGCGGCTGATCAAATCGCCCGACGAGATTCTCGCCATGCGCCGGGCGGTCGTCGCGTGCGAGGCGGCGATGGGCGAGATGGAAAAGGCGCTGAAGCCTGGCATTTCCGAGAACGAGCTCTGGGCCGAACTGCACCGCGCCAACATCGCGCGCGGCGGCGAATGGATCGAAACCCGGCTGCTGACGTCAGGCCCGCGCACCAATCCATGGTTCCAGGAATGCTCGTCCCGCGTCATCGAAGCCGGCGATCTCGTTGCGTTCGACACCGACCTGATCGGCCCTTACGGCTTCTGCGCCGACTTGTCGCGCACATGGCTTTGCGGCGACAAGAAGCCGTCGAACGAACAGCGTGACCTCTACCGCATCGCCGCCGACCAGATCGGCCACAACACCGCCCTGATGCAGCCGGGCGCGTCCTTCCGCGACCTCGTCGAACGCTCGGCGGTGCCGCCGAGCGATTGCTTCCCGACCCGCTATGGCGTGCTTTATCACGGCGTCGGCCTGGCCGACGAATACCCGACGCTGCCGCATGCCAGCGACTGGACGGAAGACACCCCAGACGGCGTACTCGAAGCCGGCATGGTGCTGTGCGTCGAGAGCTATATCGGCCGGCTTGGCGGCCACGAGGGCGTCAAGATCGAGGAGCAGATCCTGATCACCGAAACCGGCAATGAGAAGCTTTCGACCTATCCGCTGGATGAGCGACTGCTCGGCGGCTGATCGCCTCCGGACCGGATTTCAGCCAACCGCCGCGACAGCCTCGCGCAACGCGGCGACGATCTTTTCCGGCGTCGTCCTGGCGGTGATGAATGGCAGGCCTTTGCGCCGCCCCGTCCAACCGACGACCTTCACCGCTTGCGCCGCTAGCTCGAAGCGCTGCGCCAGCGCCCAGCTCTCGCAGTCGATGGCCGCGACATCCGCACTGCCCTCGGCGATGGCGACAATCGATGCGCGGTGGCCGCCGCTTTCGCTTCGCGCCGCAAAGATGTCCAGGCTTTCGCCCATCGTTTCGAGGTCGCGCGTCAGCCCGATGAAGCCCGACATGGAATCGAGGCTGTTGAAGGTGAAGCGCTTGCCGCTGATGAGATCGAGCGGGATGAGCGGCGTGCCGTCATCGGGTGATCGAGCCATTGGCTCCTCGCCCTTACGCATGACCAGCGCGCTCGAATAGAGCTCGCCTTGCCCACCCTCATAGGCGTCATAGCTCGGCTGACTGACCACCTGCACATGTCTGGAAAGGCCAAGTTCCATCGGTCCCCAGCAGGTCTGCGCAAAGAGCAGAGCCGGGTGCAGCCAGAGCCTGTGAAAATCCAGTTCGTCCGCCGGCAGCGTTGCCGGATCGGGCGCGATCAGCTTTCCCTTGGCATCGCGAACACCACCCGGCACCGGCGGCAGGTCGCCATTGCGGCGAACGATGGTTTCCGGCGCGTCGAGGCCTCTTTGCCGGAAAGCGTCGCGCAATCGCGCCCACTGGGCGTCGACCTCTGCCCGCACTTCCGGCCAGTCATACATCGGCAACGCCGCAACGAATTCGCTCATGCCGGAAATCGACCGTTGTACCTGAGGATTGATGGGATCACGGGCGCCAGGCGCCCGTGGCGACCATAGCCGCTAGTGCGGCAAAGCTGCAAAACTCATTCCTTCGGCGGCTCGGCCGGAACCGGCGCGCTGCCTAGCCCATTGAGACTGCGCGCCCTGACGCGCGGCTTGAATGCCCTGCCCGGCTCCGGCGCGCGCCTGAGCACGGGATGGATGATCGGCTCCTTCGCCTTGAAGGCGTATGCCCTAAGCAGCGCGAAATAATTCGGATAGGCGTAGCCATTGTTCATCCGCAGCCACTCGTCCCGGCGGTCGGCAAACAGTTTCGGCAGCCGGTACCAGGCCACCGTCGGGCTCTTGTGATGGACGAAATGCAGATTGTTGTTGAGGAACAGGAAGGACAGCGGCGAACGCTCGACGATCACCGTGCGGCCTTCCGGATGCTCCGACCACTGATGCTCGGCAAAGGTGCGGATCGAGATCAGCGACTGGCCGAGCCACACCGGCACCAGAATGTAGAGCCACAGCGGGATGCCGAAGCCGAACTGTACGATCGGCAGCACCACGGCGAGGCCGATGGCGTGTAGCAGCCACGCCTTACGGATAGCCTTGTCGCCGGCCGCGATCTGCTTGGCATCGTCGATGAAGAAGCCGATGCAGGAGAGCCACGGCCCGAGCACGAAACGGCCGACCATGGTGTTGTTGAGCTTCAGCAGGAATTTCATCGCCGGCGGCAATTCGTCATGATGCCACAGCGCCTTGTAGTAGCTCTCGGGATCGTCAAGCGGATCGGTCAGCCGCTCGTCGGCGTGGTGGCGCAGATGAATGGTCTTGAAACGGCGGAATGGCCAGACGAGGCCGATCGGCAGGAAGACGAAAGCTTCGTTGAGCCGTGCGTTGCGGGTCGGATGACCATGCAGGACTTCATGCATGATTGATGATTGCAGCGCGGCGGTGAAGGCCAGTATGGCGAGGGCGAGGATGGGATAGGACGGCCAGATCAGGAAGCCGGTGACGAGCCAGATGCCGTAGCAGAAAAATGTGAGAAACACGGTCGGCCATTCGATGGCCGGTGCACTGCTACGTCTCTTGCTCATGCTGGTCATGCTATCGACCACTGCCTTCCAGTCGCCGGAACCCCTCTGATTCCTGACAGCATTGTGTCAGGAGTGTTGGGTTGCCGCAACGCGACAAAGTACACAAACTGTTGCGATTGCGCATTTAAAGCCGCACATGTTATGTTTAGTGAACAACCCTGAGGATTCATTTACGCCTGAGGCAGGGTCTGGTTGGCTTCAGCGCAAATTTTTCCTTCAGGAGACGGAGCGAAAATGATGGACAAGCGCGACCTGTCGACGATCTTTCGCGAGCGCCTGAAAATGCTCTTGACACGGTCGGACTTGAACCAGTCGGCTTTCGCCACGGCCGTGGGCATCGACCGTTCCGCGCTTTCGCAGCTTCTCTCCGGCGCTTCGACGCGCCTTCCCCGCGCCGAAACGCTGCTCAACATCGCAGCCGAATTCAAGGTGTCGCTCGACTGGCTGCTCGGCCTCAGCCAGGACGAAGGGGTCACGGGAGAGATCCGCGAGAGCCTCGAGATCGAGGAAGCGCCCGACGGTTTCGACCGCACGCTGCTGGCCAAATGGCATGCCGAGGCCGCCGGCACGAAAATCCGTTACGTGCCGGCCGGCATTCCGGATCTCCTGCGCACCGAGGCGCTCGTCGACTACGAAGCGGGCATCGCCAACAAGAGCCGCGAGGCGCAGGCCGGTGAAACACAGTACCGCATCGACTATAACCGGCGGCCGGAAACCGACATGGAAGTCTGCATGCCACGCCACACGCTGGAGATCTTCGCGCGCGGGCTGGGCGTGTGGGATCGTTTCCCGGAGGCCGAGCGCCACCAGCAGCTTCTCCATATGGCAACGCTGCTCGACGACCTCTACCCCACCTTCCGCCTTTTTCTCTATGACGGGCGGATGCGCTATTCGATCCCCTACACCATCTTCGGGCCCTATCGCGCCGCCATCTATGTCGGCGACATGTATCTGGTGCTCAATGCGACCCAGCCGGTCCGCACCCTGACCAGCCATTTCGACAATCTGATCCGCGCCGCCGACATCAACGCGCATGAGGCCGCCAGCTTCACGCAAAGGCTGGCCGAGATGCGCTTCTGACAGGCGACAACGCGCTCTCGACATTGACGCCATATAAAGAATTCTTTATATCCTTGGCTCAAAGAAAATCCCGGAAGGCGTATTTCACCATGACCAACCCGATCGACGCGCTGCTTGCCGAAAAGGGCGTTCTGCTCGCCGATGGCGCCACCGGCACCAATCTGTTCGCCATGGGGCTGGAGGCCGGCGAGGCTCCCGAGCTGTTGAACGAGACCGCGCCCGACACGATCACCAGCCTGCACCAGAACTTTGTCGATGCCGGCGCCGACATCATCCTGACCAACTCCTTCGGCGGCACTCGCCACCGCTTGAAGCTGCATCATGCGCAGGACCGCGTGCATGCGCTGAACCAGCGCGCCGCCGAGATCGCCCGCGCCGTCGCCGACAAAGCCGGTCGCAAGATCATCGTCGCGGGCTCGGTCGGCCCGACCGGCGAATTGCTGGTACCGCTCGGCGCCATGACCTATGACGAGGCGGTCGACGCCTTTGCCGAGCAGATCGAAGGGCTCAAAGCCGGCGGCGCCGAAGTCGCCTGGATCGAGACCATGTCGGCGCCGGACGAAATCCGTGCCGCCGCCGAGGCCGCGATCCGCGTCGGCCTGCCCTATACCTATACCGGTTCCTTCGACACCGCCGGCCGCACCATGATGGGGCTGCTGCCGAAGGATATCCACGGAGTCGTCGATGGGCTGTCGCAGGCACCGCTCGGTGTCGGCGCCAATTGCGGCGTCGGCGCCTCCGACATTCTCGCCTCGCTGCTCGACATGACCGAGGCGAAGCCGGAGGCGACGGTGATCGTCAAGGGCAATTGCGGCATTCCCGAATTCCGTGGCACCGAGATCCACTATTCCGGCACGCCCGAACTGATGGCCGACTATGTCAGGCTCGCCGTCGATGCCGGCGCCAGGATCGTCGGCGGTTGCTGCGGCACCTCGTTCCAGCACCTTGCCGCGATGCGCAAGGCGCTCGACGCGCACACTCGCTCGGATCGCCCGACCGTCGAGACGATCGTCGAACGGATCGGCCCGATGCGCAACAAGGTGGCGACGGAAAACACCGCCGAGACCAGCGAAGCCCGCCGCGAGCGCCGGCGCAGCCGCGCCTAAATCAAGGGCGGAAAAAGCTTAAGCAGGAAGCCATGGAACCAGGCGGCTTGCGCGGCGTCGTGCAGGCTCATGAGACGATCCTGTTCCTCGCGCGTCTGTGCGCCCGGCTTGTCGTAGTTCGCGCCTGGACGGTTTTGCACGCGCCCAAAACCGCTGGGGGTGACCTCCGCATGGAATTGCAGTCCGTAGATATTGTCACCGATACGGAAAGCCTGATTGGGAAACAGCGCGCTCGAGGCGAGGCGCTCGGCGCCGGCCGGCAATTCGAAGCCATGCCAGTGTGACTGCGTCACATGGATCGGCGCAGCCAGGAAATCTTCCGCGCCCGCGACCGGATAGAGTGGATAATAGCCGAATTCATGCACCCCGGTCGCTGGCGGGCCGACATGCGCGCCGCGATGCCAGGCAATCTGCTGCGCACCCTGGCAGATACCGAGCAAGGGGATGTCGGAATTCATGCAGAAATCGATAAACCGGTACTCGTCCAGCAAAAATGGATGCAGCGCTGTATCGTAGACGTTGTACATGCCGCCGTAGACCACGCCACCCGCGACAGCGCCATCCATATCCAGCGCCTCTCCGGCATAGGCCCGACGCAAGACCGGTTCGTAGCCGTTCTGTGAAAGATAGGCAAAAACACGGTCGTCCGCCGGCTCGTCGCTGTGCCGCACCAGAATAACACGTTTCGTCATGGCTCTGCCTTTCATCTCGCCGAGAATGGGTGGCGGCAGGCCGCGCTGCAACAAAAAAGGCCGGCAAGGTTTCCCTCGCCGGCCTGCCTCACCCGCCCATGGGCCGGCATTCAGAACGATCCCCACCCCAATGAACCGGCCATCATCGCCACTACCGATTGCCGCCCAGCGCCGAGGCAAGGCGCACAAGCGAGAGGAACTCGGACCTGTACCCGAACGGGTCGGCTCCCCGGGCGGCAGTGGCAATCTCCATGATCTTGTCGTAACCGAACTTCGCGGTTGCATCCTCGTCGCGCAGCTTCTGGCCAAGGGCCGCGACCGCGACGGAGAAGCGCTGATCAGTGCTGGCCTGGTCGAAGGACGATACTTCGTTGGCCGATGTCACCGGCGTGGTGATCAGCTTCGAGACGTCCTCGTTCGGCAGCTTGTAGCGGATCTTGACGAAGGCATATTCGTCGGCGTTGGCGACGCCGCCATTGTTGACCGAAGCCTGGCCGTAGCGCAGCGGATCGATTTGTTCGCCGCCACTGCCCTTCGGCGTGATCTCGTAGATCGCGGTGACCGAATGGCCGGAGCCGATCTCGCCGGCATCGACGCGGTCATTGTTGAAATCCTCGCGGTTGAGTGCGCGGGTCTCGTAGCCGATCAGGCGGTATTCCGAGACCTTGTTCGGATTGAACTCGACCTGGATCTTCACGTCCTTGGCGATGGTGAACAGTGTCGAGGACGCATCCTCGACCAGCACCTTCTCGGCCTCGGCCAAAGTGTCGATATAGGCGGCGGTGCCGTTGCCGTTCTGAGCGATGGTCTGCATCATCTGGTCGTTCAGATTGCCGCGGCCGAAGCCGAACACCGACAGGAACACGCCGGTCTTGCGCTCCTGCTCGATCAGCCGCTTCAGGTCGTCGTCATCAGTCTGGCCGACATTGAAGTCGCTATCCGTGGCCAGCATCACCCGGTTGACGCCATCCTTGACGAAGGACTTTTGCGCCAGCCGGTAAGCCTCCTTGATTCCCGCCTCGCCGGCCGTCGAGCCGCCAGGCGTCAAAGTGTCGATGGCATTGAGGATCTTGTCCTTTTCCGAGACCTTAGTGGGTTCGAGCACGGTGCCGGCGTCACCCGCATAGGTGACGATCGAGACGGTGTCGTCCGGCTTCAGCTTGTTGACCAGAAGGCGGAAGGCCGACTGCAGGAGCGGCAGCTTGTCCTGTTCGTTCATCGAGCCCGAAACGTCGATCAGGAAGACCAGGTTGGCCTTGGGCTGCTCGGCCGGCTTCACGTCGAAACCCTTGATGGCGACATGCATCAGCTTGGTGTGCTCGTTCCACGGCGTCGGCATGACGCTGACGGTCGAGTTGAACGGTGTCGAGGCAGAGTCCGGACCCTTCCAGTCATAGGGGAAGTAGTTGATCATCTCCTCGACGCGGACCGTGTCGGCCTGGGGTACAACACCTTCCCTGAGCGAGCGCCGCACAAAGGAATAGGAGGCCGTGTCGACATCGATCGAGAAGGTCGAGACCGGATCTTCAAGTGCGGCGCGCACCGGATTGGTCTTGAAATCCTCGACGCGGTCGCGGTTTTGCTCCGGCGGCAGCATCTGGTCGGCCGGCGTGGCCTGCGGCTGCACCATAAGCTTGGATTCGGCGCCTGGCATGCGGCCAACCCGGGCTGCATTGGGCGCGCTCGGCATGAGCCCGGCACTCTCCCGTGAAAATTCATCACTGGGCGCGGGCGCGGCCGGCAAAGTGCCGTACTGCATATCTTTGGTATCTTTGTACGTCTTTGGATCAAACCTCGGCGACAAGACCGGCGCTGCCGACGGATCCTGCTGTGCCGTGCCGCCAGCAACGGTCGATTCGGATGTCGACGGCGCACCTGGCGCGACAAGCGCCTCGGTTGCGTCATGGCTCTCGCTGTCGGCGTCGGCTTTCTTCTGCTTGTCAGGCTCGGCCGCCGTCTGCGGCTTCACCGTAGCGGGCTTGTCGGCCAGCGTCTCGGTGATCTTCTCGTCCCCTCCGGAATGGAACGGCTGCTCCTGCAGCATATAGATGGTGGCGTATCCGGCGATCGGCAGGGCGACGAGCCCGGCAATGGCCGGCGTGGCGAAGAGTTTCTTTTGCATGATTTCGCTCCAGAGCTTTTGTGCTCGCTCTGTAAGACGAAGCCCGCTCGCCGATCCTTGGGCGGCCATGTCAGTTTTTTCGTCCAAGTCGTAGGCACGCATGGCGGCCGCGAAAGCACGCGCCTTCGCATCGGCGTCCGGCGCCGGTACAGCTGCGTTGTGCAGCCTGTTGAGTTCGTTGTCGTCGACCATGGTCACACTTCCCCGACTGAGCGCATAAGCACTTTCAGCCGTTTCTTCGCTTCATGGATGTGCCAGGAAACCGTCGTCTCCGAGATCGCCATCGCCTCGGCGGCGGCCGCGTGGCTAAGCCCTTCGCCATAGACCAAAAGCACCGCGTCGCGCTGCTTGTCCGGCAGCTTGCGCACCGCCGCCCAAAGCGCCTCGGCCGGGTCTTCGGGCTCGGCCGGGGCCTCTCCCGAGATTAGCGCGTAGGCGCCATAGGCTTCGGTCTTGACCGTCTCGCGGGCGGTCTTGCGCATCATGTCGCGCGCCGCGTTCAGCGTCATGGTGTAAAGCCAGGTCGTGAAGGCAGCGCTGCCATGATAGTCACGGATCGCCCGGCCGAGCCGAACGCAGACTTCCTGGGCGATGTCCTCGGCGTCGGCCTTTTTTCCGCACCAGCGATAGGCCGCGCGATAGACGAAACCATAGTGCCTTTCGAGCAATTTGCCGAAGGCCCCCCTGTCTCCGCCCTTCGCCCGCCCGATCAATTCGGCGTCGGAGGCTTCGCTTTCATCCAGCATCATCGCCATCATTTGCCTGTTGGACGAAGGCTAATGGCGATTCCTTGGGTGATGGGAAGATTTTTTTACCTGCCGGCCGGATGGCTGGCCGTCCGGACCTTAACTCAGCGTTTCCGAAAACAGCGTGGTCAGCCGCTTCCAGTGACGCTCAGCGCCGGTCGCATCGAAGACGCTGTGGTCCGGCACGCACCAGCCATGCGCCATGTCGACATAATTTTCGATTGTATGGTCGACTTCCCCCACCCGGAGCGCTTCGGCCAGCCGTGCTGACTGCTCTGGAGGAAAACTACGGTCGACGCCGGCAACACCGACATAGACGCGCGCCTTGATCGAAGCCGCCTTGCGGTGCGGACTGTCGGGAGCGTCGCTGGCCAGATTGCCGCCATGGAAGCTGGCGGCGGCCTTTATCCTGTCGGGATAGGTCGCGGCGGCATTGAGCGCCCGTGCGCCACCCATGCAATAGCCGACGGTGCCGATTGGTCCTGTCACGCCTTCGCCGGCCAGCGCGTCGAGAAAGGCGCCGCCGTCGCTGATGGTCATCTCCTGCGTCGTGCCGCTCACCAGCGCCATCAGCGCCGCCTTGGTTTTTTCCTCGGCGAAGGCGGTCTTGGCATCGAAGGGACCGTAGGGCACGTTGCGGTAAAAGAGATCGGGAACCAGCACCGCATAGCCCTCGCCCGCCAACCGCTCAGCCATCTGGTCGAGCGCCAGGCGCGGACCAAAGGCGTCCTGGTAGAGAATGACACCGGCCTTCGCCGGAGAAGCGTTTGCGGAGCGGAACAGCC
The DNA here is from genome assembly GCF_000359125.1 of Mesorhizobium sp. STM 4661. Lineage (GTDB taxonomy): Bacteria > Pseudomonadota > Alphaproteobacteria > Rhizobiales > Rhizobiaceae > Mesorhizobium. The sequence continues at coordinate 52,625 of NZ_CAAF010000065.1, forward strand.
CCGCCTTGGCCGTACCGTCCCTGGTCTTGATCTGAATGTCCTGCTTCGCCATCGCCCGCTCCGTTCATCAGATATGCGATACATACCCGCGCGAGCCGATAGGGCAAGGCGCTCCCTGGATTGCGTGACGCGCTACAGACCCGCGAACGCCGCCATATGGAATGCCTGCACTTCGGCCGGATAGCGGTAGGCGGTCCCGTAGGGACAGGCATTGCGATCGAGACAACCCCCGTTGCGACAGGGCTCGCCATTCGGTCCGCGCACATGCGCCAGGCAGGATTGATAGGCGAATCCTTTGGGAGAATAGGCATCGACCGGGCAGGATTTCATGCAAGGTTTTCCGACGCATGCATCGCAAAGGTGTATAGCCGCCTCGGCCGACTGAACCGAAATCTCATCCTCGAACAGCAGCGCGCCACGATAGGCGTGCCAGAGTCCGTACTGCGGATGCATCAGGATGCCGAGCGGCGACGGCCTCAAGCCCTCCGCCCGCATCGCCCATTGCTGGAACGGCAGATACGGCCTGTCGGAGGGCGAGACTGCACGCGCGCCGAATTCGTCCGCAACCGCGCCGATCACTTGTCGTGCCCAGGTGTCGAGCGGATCGGCGATTGCAAGTGGTTGGATTTCCCGCCACCGCAGGAAATGCGGCCACGGCGCTGCGCCCGCCTGCCCCACCAGCAGCACGGATTTGGCGCCGGAGAGGCCGAAAGTTGCCTCCTCTCCATCGGCAAAGTTGAAGCTGCCGCGAAGGATCAGGCCGTCACGAGCCAGCGCTGCCGCGATGCTTTCGGTCAGGCCGCGCAAATCATCCCTTCTTGTCCGGATCGGAGAAGGCGCTCCGCCAGACTTCCTTGTGGATGATGTTGGCGACTTTAGCCCCGCCTGACTCGGGCTCCCTTCACGTGAAGGCGTCGGCCATCGACGCCTTCTTCGTCGCGATATAGTCCTTCAGCCCATCGTCGATGCCCGGATCGAGAGGCGGCGCTTCGTAGCTTTCCAGCCAGCGGCGGGCGAGCTCGTTGGCGCGCTGCGGCGCGGTCTTCTCGCCTTCGGCCAGCCACTGCTCGTAGGAATTGTTGTCGGCGATGTTGGAACGATAGAAGGCGGTCTGGAAATTGGCCTGGGTGTGGTCGCAGCCAAGATAATGGCTGCCCGGCCCGACCTGGCGGATAGCATCCATCGCCTGGCCGTTTTCCGACAGGTCGACACCTTCGGAAAATTTCTGCGTCATGCCAAGCTGGTCGATATCCATCATGAATTTTTCGTAGCAGGAGGCGAGCCCGCCCTCCAGCCAGCCGGCCGCGTGCAGCACGAAATTGGCGCCGGCAAGGATCGTCGAGTTCAGCGTGTTGGCGCTCTCATAGGCCGCCTGCGCGTCCGGTATCTTCGAGGCGCACAGCGAGCCACCGGTGCGGAACGGCAGGCCGAGCCGGCGGGCGAGCTGTGCCGCGCCATAAGACACTAGAGAGGGCTCCGGCGTGCCGAAGGTCGGCGCGCCCGACTGCATCGAGATCGACGAGGCGAAGGTGCCGAACAGCACCGGAGCACCCGGCCGGATCAGCTGCGTGAACGACGCACCGGCCAGGACCTCGGCCAGAACCTGCGTCAGCGTGCCGGCGACCGTCACCGGGCTCATCGCGCCGGCGAGGATGAACGGCGTGACGATGCAGGCCTGGTTGTGGCGCGAATAGACTTTCAGCGCACCCAGCATGGTCTCGTCGAACACCATCGGCGAATTGGCGTTGATCAGGCTGGTCAGCACCGTGTTGTTCTCGACGAAATCGTCGCCGAATACGATCTTGGCCATCGCCACCGTGTCTTCGGCGCGTTCCGGCGCGGTCACCGAGCCCATGAACGGCTTGTCCGAATATTTGATGTGCGAGTAAACCATGTCGAGATGGCGCTTGTTGACCGGCACGTCGACCGGTTCGCACACCGTGCCGCCCGAATGGTGGATCGACGGCGCCATATAGGCGAGCTTCACGAAATTGCGGAAATCCTCGATCGTCGCATAGCGCCTGACCCCGTCGAGGTCGCGCACGAAGGGCGGACCGTAGACCGGCGCGAACACCGTGGCGTTGCCGCCGACCTGCACCGAGCGCTCCGCATTGCGGGCGTGCTGGGTATAGATGGACGGCGCGGTCTTCAAGAGCGAGCGGCAGAGGCCTTTCGGGAAATGCACGCGCTCGCCCTTGACGTCGGCGCCGGCCTCCTTCCAGAGCTGCAGCGCTTCAGTGTCGTCGCGAAAGATGATGCCGATCTCTTCGAGCACCGTGTCGGTGTTCTTCTCGATCAGATCAAGCCCTTCCTCGTCCAGCACCTCATAGACGTTGATCTTGCGCTTGATGTAGGTGAGCTGGGTGCCGGGGCCACCGCCCGAGCGCGCCGCCCGCCGGGCAGCGGCGCCGCCACTGGCAGCGCGGCCACGTCGGGCGTTTGACGCTTCCTGATCGACTGGCGCGTTCTCACTCATGAGCTTCTTCCCTGAAACTTGAAATCCGTTGCGGCCGCATAGCGCGGCTTCTGGCCGGATCGTAGCCATGCACCCTATTCGAAACGGCCCGCCAGCGCCAACGCCTGTCGCAAAATCGACAAGAATTCCAATAGATTTGCGGTCGCTTTCCTTTTGCGGGAAGTCGCAAATCAGCTATGGACAAGCAGCCCTCACGGGTTAGGTATTGACGCAATATTTTTTGATCTGCCGTGATTATTGCACACGGCAAGGAGCCCGAGAAAAATGGCCGACGACGAGATCATCCTTTCCGAGCTTTCCGACGACGAACTCGTGCAGCAGATGCACGACGATCTTTATGACGGGCTAAAGGAAGAGATCGAGGAAGGCACCAACATCCTTCTCGAGCGCGGCTGGGTGCCCTACAAGGTGCTGACCGAGGCGCTGGTCGAGGGCATGCGCATCGTCGGCGAGGATTTTCGCGACGGCATCCTGTTCGTTCCCGAAGTGCTGCTGTCCGCCAACGCGATGAAGGCCGGCATGTTCATCCTGCGTCCGCTGCTCGCCGCCACCGGCGCGCCGAAGCAGGGCAAGATGGTGATCGGCACCGTCAAGGGCGACATCCACGACATCGGCAAGAACCTCGTCGGCATGATGATGGAGGGCGCCGGCTTCGATGTCATCGACCTCGGCATCAACAATGCGGTCGAAAAATACCTCGACGCCATCGAAAAGCATCAGCCCGACATCATCGGCATGTCGGCGCTGCTGACGACGACCATGCCTTACATGAAGGTCGTCATCGACACGATGAAGGAAAAGGGCATCCGCGACGACTATGTCGTGCTGGTCGGTGGCGCGCCGCTCAACGAGGAATTCGGCAAGGCAGTCGGCGCCGATGCCTATTGCCGCGACGCGGCCGTGGCGGTCGAGACCGCCAAGGATTTCATGAAGCGCAAGCACAATGTCCGCGCTTCGGCCTGAACTAAGCAAGGCGTTTATCAAAAAGCCGCGCCTTGCAGCGCGGCTTTTTTATTCCCAGATGCTGGGGAGATTGTGGATCAGGGATTCTCCACCGTGTCCTCAACTGCATTTGCGGTCGATTTGACGTCCTTGCCGACGCCACGAACGGTGTTGGCGCAGGCTGAAAGAGCCAAGGCGCAAGCGATAATGGCAATCGGCGCGATGCGTAACAGTTTCATGAATGGTGTCTCCCTCAACAAATAGATTCGCCCGACAGCAACGAAGATCGGTTAAACTGGTTCCATGAGCGTTGCGCGAAAACAGCAATCCGATCAAGGCGGCAGGCTTCTGGTCATTGCCTGCGGGATGATTGCGCGCGAAGTTCTGGCCGTCAAGGAGCAGCTCGGGGTGGACCATCTCGACCTGACCTGCCTGCCGGCGGAGTTCCATTTTTATCCCGATCGCATCGCGCCGGCCATGGACAAGGCGATCGTGAAGGCCAAGGCGGACGGCTACCTCAACATCTTCGTCGGCTATGCCGATTGCGGCACCGGCGGCCTGCTCGACCGCGTCTGCGAGAAGCATGGCGTCGAACGCATGGCCGGGCCGCACTGCTTTGCCTTCTACCAGGGCATGGATGCCTATGCGAAAGTCGCCGACGACGACATGATGTCGTTCTATATGACCGACTTCCTGTGTCGGCAGTTCGACGCCTTCTTCATGAAGCCGCTCGGCCTCGACAGGCACCCGGAGCTGATCAAGGACTATTTCGGCAATTACCAGAAGCTGGTCTATCTCGCCCAGACCGACGATCCCGAGCTCGACAAGGTTGCCGAGAAGGCCGCGAAAATGCTCGGCCTTGCCTACGAGCGCCGCTCGACCGGCTATGGCGATCTGACGGCGGAGCTGGCGCAGGCTGCGGCCGTCGCCTGACTACGCAGACTCCGCTGCCAGCGCGGCCAGCACATCGGCAAAGCTCGTCTTGCAGACAAAGCCCAGCCTGTCTCTCGCCCGCGAAGCATCATAGACCCGGTCGATCGATGAAAACATCGTCCATCCCTTTCGCGCATAGAGCGCCGGATAGTCCGGAAAGTAGCGCGCGACGACGGACGGCGCCTCAGCGATCAACGCTTGGCAATCGTCGGAATTGAACGGCGTCGGCGCTGAGGCGATGAAGATATCGAAGCCCAGTTGCGGCGCCTTCTCCAGCGCCGCGACATGGGCCTCTGCCGCGTCTTCCACGGTCAGCCTGCGAAACAGCAGCTCATTGGCCTTGGTGTTGGCGTCCGACTGCTCGATCGCATGCGCCATGTCGTCGGCTTCGGGAAAGAAGCGCGCCGTGCGCAGCACGATGACAGGCAGGCCGTGCTCGATATGGTAGAGACGGCAAAGATGTTCGGCCGAAAGCTTGCTGACGCCGTAGATGTTGCGCGGCTCGGGCGACATCTCTTCCGTCAGCCAGGCAGCCTTGCGCGCGCCGCCGATGAAGCCGGCGCGGATGGCTTGCGAGATCATCAGCGACGTCGTCGATGTGAAAACGAAGCGCCGAACGCCTGACACCACCGCCGCATCGAGAAGATTGAGCGTGCCTTGCACGTTCGTCGCGACGAACTCGCTGTTACCGTGGTTCTCGATGTTCGGCTTGTGCAGCGCGCCGCTGTGGATGATCGCCTCGATGCGGTTTTCGCTGACTGCTTGCATCACCAGATTGCGATCGGCGACCGACCCGATCATCTGCGTTTGCGCCGACGGCGTGGGATCGAGGCCGACGACGTCGTGGCCAAGCGCCCGCAGCCGCGGCGCCAGCGCGCTGCCCAGCCAGCCTGACGATCCCGTCAGCAAGATCCGCATCGATGAAACCACGATTTTTGACCTGACGCTGTTAAGCACGGATGACAGGCCGCCGCGAACCGGTAAGTTATGCGCCAGACAAGAAAACAGGCTGTTCCAGCCATCAACGGGAAACGCACTTATGATCGCTCGTCTCTTGATTGCCGCAGGCGTTGTTTGCTTCACCTTGCCCGCGCTGGCCGATGGCGAGGTGCAGAAGCTCATCACCGCCGCGGACAAGGCGCGGCTCGACAAATATGGCGAGACGCGCAAGGCAGCGCTCGAAGAGGCGAAGGCGGGCAGTCCCGCCGAGGTCAAACAGCTCGACGCCTTGCTGGCGAAGCCGCTGGCCGCCTTTTCCGACAAGGATTTGACCGGCAACTGGCAATGCCGCACCATCAAGGCCGGCGGGCTCGGCGCGCTGGTCATCTATGGCTGGTTCAAATGCAAGGTGAGCGACGACGGTTCGGGCTGGATGCTGGAAAAGGTCAGCGGCTCGCAACGCACCAAGGGCCGCTTCTTCGACGACGGCGAAAAGCGGGCGATCTATCTCGGCTCCTTCCATGTCAACAACGATCCCGCAAAACCCTATGGCAGCGGCCCGCAAACCGACCAGGTCGGCTACGCCTTCCGCAACAGCGCCAGTGAATGGCGCATCGAGTTTCCAGCGCCCTATTACGAATCGAAGCTCGACATCCTCGAATTCAAGCGCTGACCCCTGCTGATCACCAAGGACTAACCCGGACACCTAGCGTCCGGCGCGCCCAAACCATGTCTATCCGGACGGCTCGTCGCGACCATGGACCGCTTGAAATCAAACCTGCCGCCGATCGTCGTCGTCACCGAGGGCGGCCTGCATATCTGGGCCATCGTCAACGCCATCGCCGATCGGCTTGGGCCTGTCAGCGTCATTCTCGAAACGCCTGAATCCAAAAAGCAATTGCTGCTTGGGCGTGCCCGCCGCCAAGGCTGGTTGCAGGCCATCGGGCAACTTGGCACGATGGTGCTGACGCGGCTCGGAAAACGGTTTTTCGCCGGTCATGCGGCAAGCATCATCGCCGAACAGAACTGCAAACCGAACCCAAACCGGGGCAAAAGATCATCCACGTGCCCTCGGCCAACGCGCCGGAGTGCTTGCGGGCGATCGACGAAATCCGGCCGGCGTTGTGCTGCTTGCCGGCTGCCGCCTGCTGTCGCGGCAGACGCTGGCCAGGATGCCTTGCCCGGTCCTCAACTATCATGCCGGTATTGCGCCCAGATATCGCGGCATGAATGGCGGCTACTGGGCGCTGGCTTCCGGCGATGCGGAGAACTTCGGCACCAGTGCATCTGGTCGACGCCGGCGTCGACACCGGCGGCGTGCTGCGGCAGGCGCGCGGCAAGCCTGGTCCGGGCGACACCATTTCAAGCTACACGCTGCGGCAGGCTGCATTCTCGCGCGACATCTGCGTCGACGCGGTCAGCGATGCGCTTGCCGGAAAGCTTGCCACATCGGATCCCGGCCTGCCTTCGAAGCAGTGGTACCATCCGACGATCTGGTTCTATCTCTGGACCGGCGCGAAAAGCGGCGTCTGGTAATCCAGCTTCTGAAATCTCGCCTTTCTCTTGCCGCTTGCCATTGCGTCGCTTTTGAATGCGCGCGCGTCGTCCCATAACAAGCAGCCTAGTGGCGCTTGCGGCAATGCTCGAAACTGCTGCATCGACCCGAAAATCGAAATCGATCGTCGGAAAGCACGATGCAGTCGAGTGAAAGTGGCAGGGCGTCCTTTCCAATTAGACGCAAGGCGCCCTGCAGGAGTGAGAAATTCATGGCCGATCTGATCGTCGTCTACTGGCGCGATATCCCCGCCCAGATCATCGTCAAGAAGGGCCGGCAGAACGCCAAGCGCGAACTGCCGCTGCGCTTCACCGAGGCGATCGACATGTGCGCCATGCGCACCGGCGCCGGCGGCACCGACGACTATCTGGCAGAATGGCGCAAGGCAGACCCCGTGCCGGTCGGCGACGACCTCGAAGCCGAGGTCGAAAAGGCCTTTCAGGACTTCGACACGAAATACGACCGCGAGCGGCTGGTCGCTCTGGTCAAGGCCGGTGGCAAAGAAAATGCCTGAAATCCAACCGACAACGGCTGAAGGCGGGCTGACCCAGGCGACCATCGTCAAGAAGGCGGCGGCGAAATCCGACTACAAGCCGGCCGACGTGTCGCCGCAGCGGCGTGTCCAGCGCTCCTTCGCGGTCAGGCTGTGGTCCGTGCGGCACTCGCGATTGCTCGAATGGTTCTACGCCAGGTTCGCCGACATGTTCCTGCTGCTGCATCCGCTGTGGAAGGGCATCGGCTATGGCCGCGTCGAAGGCCCGATCAAATTCGTCGAAAAGCGCGTCAAGGGTTTCATGTTCGACTGCCGCATGTGCGGCCAGTGCGTGCTGTCCTCCACCGGCATGTCGTGTCCGATGAACTGCCCCAAGCAGTTGCGCAACGGCCCTTGCGGCGGCGTGCGCGCCAACGGCAATTGCGAGGTCGAGCCTGACATGCCCTGCGTCTGGGTCAAGGCCTGGGAAGGCTCGCAGAACATGGTGCATGGCGACAAGATCCTCGACGTGCAGAAGCCGGTCGACCAGTCGCTGCGCGAAACCTCGGCCTGGCTGCGGGTGACCGCGCAGACCGCCGCCGCGCGCGAATCCACCCAAGCTGCAAAGACCGGGGCACCGACATGATCGGACGCCAGCGCGACGAGAACCCGGCCGGCATCGACCTGCCGCTCGAACCCCTGCCCGGCCATACCTCGCGCGGCCGGCTGGAGCGCGTCTTGCGGCGCGGCGAATTCGCGGTGACCACCGAACTCAACCCGCCCGACAGCGCCGATCCGGAGGATGTCTACAACCGCGCCAGGATTTTCGACGGCTGGGTCGACGCCATCAACGCCGTCGATGCGTCGGGCGCCAACTGCCACATGTCGTCGGTCGGTATCTGCGCGCTGCTGACCCGCATGGGCTATGCCCCGATCATGCAGATCGCCTGCCGCGACAGGAACCGCATCGCCATCCAGGGCGACGTGCTGGGCGGCGCGGCGATGGGCGTTGCCAACATGCTCTGCCTCACCGGCGACGGCGTGCAGGCCGGCGACCAGCCCGGCGCCAAGCCGGTCTTCGACCTCGACTGCATGTCGCTGCTGGAGACCTGCCGCATCATGCGCGACAACGGCAAATTCCTGTCCGGCCGCAAGCTGACGACGCCGCCGCGGCTTTTCCTGGGCGCGGCGATCAATCCTTTCGCGCCGCCGATCGATTTCCGCCCGCATCGGCTGGGCAAGAAGATCGCCGCCGGCGCGCAGTTCGTGCAGAGCCAGTACTGTTTCGACGTGCCGATGTTCCGCACCTACATGCAGAAGGTCCGCGATCTCGGTTTTACCGAAAAATGCTTTATCCTGTGCGGCGTCGGGCCGCTGGCCTCGGCCAAGACGGCCAAATGGATCCGCTCCAACGTACCGGGCATTCATATCCCCGATCAGATCGTCAAACGGCTGGAAGGTGCTGAGGACCAGAAGAAGGAAGGCAAGCAGCTCTGCATCGACATCATCAACGAGGTGAAGGAAATCCCCGGCGTTTCCGGCGTCCATGTGATGGCCTACCGCCAGGAGGAATATGTCGCCGAGATCGTCGATGAGTCCGGCGTGCTGAAGGGCCGCCAGCCATGGAAGCGCGAAATCCGCCGCGACGACCAGCTCGTCGCCGACCGGCTCGACCACATACTGCACGACGAGATCACCGAAACGCAGGTGGATATGGTCAAGACCGCGCATTGACGGCGCGGACGGCCACCATTCGCTTGAACGAAATCAGAAACGATATAAAGAAGTCTTTATATCACGACGGAGAGATTTCATGACCCGGACGATCGTCGCCTCGGCGACACGAGAAATCATCATCGGCTTCGACCAGCCCTTCTGCGTGATCGGCGAGCGCATCAACCCGACCGGCCGAAAGAAGCTGGCCGCCGAGATGATCGCGGGCAATTTCGACACCGTCATCAGGGATGCGCTGGAACAGGCCGCCTGCGGCGCGACCATGCTCGACGTCAATGCCGGCGTCACCTCGGTTAACCCGAACGAGACCGAACCCGGTCTGCTGGTGCAGACTTTGGAGATCGTGCAGGGGTTGGTCGACCTGCCGCTGTCGATCGACTCCTCGGTAACCGCCGCGATCGAAGCGGCGTTGAGGGTCGCCAAGGGCCGGCCGCTGGTCAACTCCGTCACCGGCGAGGAAGAAAAGCTCGAGGCCATCCTGCCGCTGGTCAAGAAATACAATGTGCCGGTCGTCGCCATCTCCAACGACGAGACCGGTATTTCGATGGATCCCGACGTGCGCTTCGCCGTCGCCAAGAAGATCGTCGAACGCTGTGCCGATTTCGGTATCCCGGCGCATGACGTGGTCGTCGACCCGCTGGTGATGCCGATCGGCGCGCTGGGCGACGCCGGCCGCCAGGTCTTTGCCCTGCTGCGCCGGCTGCGCGAAGAACTCAAGGTCAACACCACTTGCGGTCTGTCCAACATCTCCTTCGGCCTGCCGCACCGCCACGGCATCAACGCCGCCTTCATCCCGATGGTGATCGGCGCCGGCATGACCTCGGCGATCATGAACCCGGTGCGCCCGCAGGAAATGGAAGCGGTGCGCGGCGCCAATGTGCTGAACGGCACCGACGAGAACTGCACCAACTGGATCAGGACCTACAAGGACTACAAGCCGGCCGAAGGCGGCCAGGCGATCGCGGCTCCGACGGCAGTCAACGCGCCAGGCGAAGGCGCCAACAATGGCGGCCGCCGCCGCGGTGGCCGCGAAGCGCGGATGGCCAGGGGATAAGCGCGCAATCGTGAACTCTCCCGCCAACATCACCGATCCGCTCGTGCTGTTCATGCCGTCGGGCAAGCGCGGCCGGTTTCCGGTCGGCACGCCGGTGCTCGATGCCGCGCGCCAGCTCGGCGTCTATGTCGAGAGCGTGTGCGGCGGACGCGCCACTTGCGGGCGCTGCCAGATCGAGGTGCAGGAAGGCAATTTCGCCAAGCACAAGATCGTCTCCTCCAACGACCACATCACCCCCAAGGGCGCCAAGGAGGAACGCTACGAACGCGTGCGCGGCCTGCCCGAACGGCGACGCCTCTCCTGCTCGGCGCAGATCCTCGGTGACCTCGTCATCGACGTGCCGCAGGACACGGTCATCAACGCGCAGACCATCCGCAAGGACGCCGACACCAGGGTCATCGCCCGCGATTCGGCAATCCACATGTGCTATGTCGAGATCGAAGAGCCCGACATGCATAGGCCCCTTGGCGATCTCGACCGCCTGAAGATCGCGCTGATGAAGGATTGGGGGCTGAAAGAACTCGACTTCGACTTCTATCTCCTGCCGCAGGTGCAAGGCATCTTGCGCAAGGGCAACTGGACCGCGACCGCCGCCATCCACAAGGATGCCGACTCAGAGACCGCGCGGGTCATCGCTCTGTGGCCCGGCCTCAAGAACGAGGCATACGGTCTTGCCTGCGATATCGGCTCGACCACCATCGCCATGCATCTGGTGTCGCTGCTGTCCGGCCGCGTCGCCGCCTCGTCGGGCACCTCCAACCCGCAGATCCGCTTCGGCGAGGATCTGATGAGCCGCGTCTCCTATGTCATGATGAATCCCGACGGCCGCGAAGGCATGACGGTGGCGGTGCGCGAGGCGATCTCGGGCCTCGTCGACAAGGTCTGCGCCGAAGGCAATGTCCAGCGCAACGACATCCTGGATTCCGTCTTCGTCGGCAATCCGATCATGCACCATCTGTTCCTCGGCATCGACCCGACCGAACTCGGCGGCGCGCCTTTCGCGCTGGCCGTCTCGGGTGCCATGCACATCAAGGCGTCGGATATCGGCCTGAAGCTCAACCAGGGCGCGCGCCTCTACATGCTGCCTTGCATCGCCGGCCATGTCGGCGCCGATGCGGCGGCGGTGACGCTGTCGGAAGGCCCGCACCGTCAGGACGAGATGATGCTGATCGTCGATGTCGGCACCAATGCCGAGATCGTGCTTGGCAATCGCCAGCGAGTGGTGGCGGCTTCCTCGCCCACCGGCCCGGCCTTCGAGGGCGCGGAAATCTCCGGCGGCCAGCGTGCCGCGCCCGGCGCCATTGAGCGCGTGCGCATCGATCCCGATACGCTGGAGCCGAAGTACCGCGTCATCGGCTCGGAACTGTGGTCCGACGAGCCAGGCTTCCTCGACAGCGTGCAGGCGACCGGCGTCACCGGCATTTGCGGCTCCGGCATCATCGAGGTGGTCGCCGAGATGTATCTGGCCGGCATCATCTCCGAGGACGGCGTCATCGACGGGTCGCTCAGCGCCCGCTCGCCGCGCGTTGTCGCCAACGGCCGCACCTTCTCCTATGTGCTGAAGGAAGGCGAACCGAAGATCACCATCACCCAGACCGACGTGCGCGCCATCCAGCTTGCCAAGGCGGCACTTTATGCCGGTACCAAGCTGTTGATGGAAAAACAGCACACCGATCATGTCGACCGCATCCACTTTGCTGGCGCCTTCGGCTCCTTCATCGATCCGAAATACGCCATGGTGCTGGGACTGATCCCGGATTGCGATCTCGACAAGGTTTCGGCCGTCGGCAACGCCGCCGGCGCCGGTGCGCGCATGGCGCTCCTGAACCGCGGCTACCGCCGCGAGATCGAGGAAACCGTCAGCCGCATCGAGAAGATCGAGACCGCGCTGGAGCCGAAATTCCAGGAGCATTTCGTCTACGCCATGGCGCTGCCTAACAAGGTCGACCCGTTCCCGAAACTGTCGGCTGCGGTGAAGCTGCCGCCGAGGAAAACCGTCAGCGAGGACGGTGTTGCCGGCGATGCCGCCCCACGGCGTCGTTCGCGTGAAGGCCACGCGGCCAGGCGCGGGCGGGAGTAGCATCCCGCCGGCGAAAGCGGCACTTCGCTCCAATTTCATTTGCATGCAAATGTTTCCGGATCGGTCGATCTGGAAACCAAAACGCTGTTTTCGCGAAATCCTTCAGATACATGCGCGGCGCATTTAACCGGCATTGAACGGCAGGCAGGAAATGTCTTCCAGCCGCTGCTCCAAGGAAGAAGAAGATGTCGATGTTCGGAAGTCTCGGCCGCTATGGCGCGGCCATCAAGCATGCACACAGCAGAAGCAGGTCGATCCGCGCGCTCAACAGCCTGCCGCCCGAAATCCAGAAGGATATCGGCTGGCCCGTGTCGCAGCGCGATGACCCGCGGGGCAAGCTGTCGGCCCTGCTGCTGGGATCGGCGCGCTGATGACCTTCGCCGATAAATGCAAACTGCTCGGCAAGCGCCGGAGCCGTCATGCGGCTCCGGCGGCAGCCGACATCAGGCTGCGTGCCGCGCTGCTGCCCCGGCGTTGAGCTTGCTGGACCCAAACTGCCAGCCAGATCACATCGTGTTGAAACCGGGCAAATCTTGACATTTTTGGCGAAGATACGATCTTCGGACAGCGAGGGGTTCTCTTTAGTCGGCTCGGCCGAGATCCGTGTGTCCGCATGCCCAGTTTGAAAAGCCACGTCGTGTCCTTCGTGCTCAGGCATAGCCGCAAGCAGGCTTTTTCCAGTCCGGAAAATCTGCAGCGCTGGATCGCCTATGCCCGCAAGACCGAGGACCACCAGCCGCCGGCGTCACTGCATCAGCGTTTCGACGTCACGACGCGCAGCGTCAGCGGTTTTCCCGTCTATGACATCGCACCCAAGGCCGGCGAGCGGAAGCGGATCCTTTACCTGCATGGCGGCGCCTATGTCTTTCAAATCACGTCCTATCATTGGGGCCTGATCGCCGAGATGGCCAACCGGCTGGGCTTCGGCATCACCGTACCGATCTATCCCATCGCCCCCGAACACGATTTCCACGCCATGTTCGGCATGGTCGGCGAAGTCTACCGGCAGATGCTCGACGAGACGGAAGCCGAGGACATCGTCTTCATGGGCGATTCCGCCGGCGGCAACATGGCCGTGGTGCTGACCATGATGGCGGCGGAAGACGCCCTGCCCCTGCCCTCGCGCCATGTGCTGATTTCGCCCGGCCTCGATATGTCGCTCGCTAATCCCGAAGTGTTCGAGGCCGAACGCAACGATCCATGGCTGGGCATTTCGGGTGGCCTGGAGGCGGTCCGGCTCTACAGCGCCGGCATCGATCGCAGCGACTGGCACATCAGCCCGCTTTACGGCGACCTTTCGGTGCTGCCGAAAACGCTGCTTCTGACCGGCTCGCACGATCTGCTCAGCCCCGACAATCTGATCTTCGCGCAAAGAGCGCGCGCCGCCGGCGTCGACGTGGACGTCGTTTACGAGAAGGGCATGTTCCACGTCTGGCCGCTGATCGAGATGCCAGAGGCGCGGCGGGCGCGGGACAGCATCGTGGCCTTCCTGGCCGGTGAACCCAAAACACGCCGCACTGAGGCCGGCGGATGGTCGCTGCAAGGCCAGGTCGCGACGTGACAGCTCACGGCCTGGCTGCGCTGCTCAGGTCAGATCAAAATTTCCCGGTTTCCCTGAACACTTCGAAGGTCGCGCGGATATGGTCGGCGACCGCCTTGACCGGCGCGCTGGCGTCCGGCGCCACGACCATGGCGAGATTGTAGGTGCCGATATCGGGCATGCCGTCCTTCGGGCAAAGCTCGACCATATCGTTGCCGAGGAAGGATTTTGGCAACGGCGCCACCGCAAGGTCGGACATGATCGCGGCGCGCTGGCCGGCGGTATGCGCGCTCATATAGGCGATGCGGTAGTTGCGGCCCTCGCGGCCGAGCGCATCGAGCGCCCCCGCCCGCCAGGCGCAGCCTTCCTCCCACAAGGAGACCGGCAGCGGCTCGCGCAGATGCGCGCAGCCACCCTTGGCGCCGGCCCAGACGATCGGCTCGGTCAGCAGCACTTCGGCGCCGAGCGCGCTGGTCTTGTAGGAATTGGTGAGCAGCGTGATGTCGAGCGCCCGGTCGTCCATGCGCCGGCGCAGATTGCTGCTCTGGTCGATGGTGACGTCGACGGCGATCGAGGGATGCGACTGGGCAAAACGCTTCAAGACATGCGGCAGGACGCGCTCGCCATAATCGTCCGGCGAACCGAGCCGCACCACCCCGACAATGTCGGGAATGATGAATTTCGACACCACCTCGCGGTTGATCGACAGCAGCCGGCGGGCATAGCCGAGCAGCATCTCGCCATCCGTGGTCAATGTCACCGAACGTGCGTCGCGCGCGAACACCGAGCGGCCGAGAATGTCCTCCAGCTTCTTGATCTGCATGGAGACGGCCGACGGCGTGCGGAACACGGCATTGGCCGCGGTGGTGAAGCTGCCGGTCTCGGCGATCGCCACGAAAGTGCGCAGGACATCGAGATCGAGCAGTGGCAGCGGATGATTGAGTGGGGCGTTCATGGAAACCGACCTTCAATTTTTCTGATGCAAACCATCATTCCATTTCGTTTGATTGAACATCACTTTGGGAGGATAGTCAACTCCATCGAAGCAGGGCGTATCGAAAGCGGTCTTGAAACGACCATGACACGAACCTGCATTCGACACGAAATGAAGCTGAAACAAACCGGGTGTAGCGCTTTGCACATCCATTGGCCGGAAAGCCCGGCCCAACACCGAGGAGAATGAAATGTCTATCCTGTCGTCCATCGGTCGCATCGCGACCGAATTCAGCGAGGCCCGCGCCCGCTACCAGACCGAACGCGCCATCCGCGCGCTGCCGATCGAACTGCAGAAGGATATCGGCTGGCCTGAAGCCGCCGACACCAAGACCAGCACGCGCCACGGCGTCGGATCCTGGGCTGGTGGAGCGAAGTAGATCGTGTGTACCAAGTGCTGAAGGCCTGCCGCGCAACCCGTCCGGCAGGCCTTCTCTATTTATTTGCATTCAAACGAATTCAGAAGCCATGCCGCCGCTGCATGGCGCGCATGAGCAAGCCGCATAGCGGCTCAGTTTTTGAGCTAACCAACTGTAAATAATCGCAAATCCTGGGCATTCTGCCCAAATTTGTCGCATTTAGTGTCGCTTTTCATATCAAGTGCTTCGCTTTTGTCATTTAGTTTCCCCTCACGTAAGCCTATATGACCACCAGCAAACGAGCTGCCCCACTCCATCAAGCGAAGGCGACCCGTCTGAGCAACCGAATGGAGATGATCATGAAGCTTTTTGCCCGCCTTTTCGCTCGCCGTGAAATGAACCTGACGACCGCGCTCGAGCGCCAGCGCCTTGCCAATACCATGCCCGGCCAGACCGGCGCCATGGCTGCCGCGCGCCTCGGCTTCGTCGCCTGAAATAGCGACTCCCAAGCGGCGCTCCCTGCCGTCGCTTCGAAGTTGATTCCAGCGCCGCTTCGGTTTTGCCGAGGCGGCGTTTTCGTTTGCGCCGACCACATCCTGCACGTCTGCTCAATCCGGCAGCATGTTGGCTCCGTGGCTGCACGGCGATTGCCCATTTGCGACCCATGTCGCAAATATAGTCTTGCCGTTGCACCCTAGCCAATTGACAGGAAAGGTTTTTCCTGATGTCAGCTATGCTGATCGCGACATCCTGTTCGCGCCATTGCAGCGTGAGGGTTCCCCTGTGAACGTCGTAAAGCATCCGATCAGACGATCGTTTGTATTCTTCCTGGTCCCCGATTTCACCATGATCGCCTTTGCAACGGCGCTCGATCCGTTGCGCTCGGCCAACCGCATGCTCGGCTACGAGGCCTACCGCTGGCGTCTCGCCAGCATCGACGGCAAGCCGGTGCGCGCCTCGAACGGTGTCGAATGCGCCGTCAACACCTCGCTCGAGGAAGAGCGCAAGAAGATGTCCGGACCGGACCGGCCGTCGATGGCGATCGTCTGCAGCGGTATCAATGTCGAGCGCTACCAGAACAAGTCGGCCTTCGCCTGGCTGCGCGAGGAATACAACCGGGGCGTTGCCGTCGGCGGCCTGTGCACCGGAGCGCATATATTGGCGGCCGCCGGCCTATTGTCCAACAAGCGCTGCGCCATCCATTGGGAAAATCTGCCCGGCTTCTCCGAGGCCTTCCCGAAAGCCAATGTCTTTGCCGACCTCTTCGAGATCGACCAGAATGTCTATACCTGCGCCGGCGGCACCGCGGCGCTCGACATGATTCTGAAGCTGATCGGCGACGATTTCGACGACAACCTCGTCAACCGCGTGTGCGAGCAGGTGCTGACCGACCGCGTGCGCAGCCCGACCGACCGCCAGCGCCTGCCGCTGCGCGCGCGCCTTGGTGTGCAGAATTCCAAAGTGCTCACCATCATCGAGCTGATGGAAGCCAACCTTTCCGAGCCGCTGTCGCTGATCGAGATCGCCGACCATGTCGACCTGTCGCGCCGTCAGATCGAGCGTCTGTTCCGCACCGAGATGGGCCGGTCCCCTGCCCGCTACTATCTGGAGATCCGGCTCGACCGGGCTCGGCACTTGCTGATCCAGTCGTCGCTGCCGGTGGTCGAGGTGGCGGTCGCTTGCGGCTTCGTCTCGGCCTCGCATTTCTCCAAATGCTATCGCGAACTCTATGCGCGCTCGCCGCAGCAGGAGCGTGTCGACCGCAAGCAATTGCTGGCGGCCTGAGGTCGCGTCGCGGATAAGACTGGCAACCCGATACGACCGGCCATCGACGATCTCAATATCGGGCGCAATAGCATTCGGCAGACGAGATGCGGTCATTCCAGCCAGCGCGCTGGAGATCGCGGAGCCCGCGATTGATTTCGATAGATCTGCCCCCCATCCTTGAATCTTGATAGGCGACAAGCGTACAGCCCCTGCGCACCATCACCGAAGAGATCCGATCGTTCCAGAACTGGCCGTTGCGAAAATCGACCCTGTCATCAGGACTCATCTCCAGTGAGCGCCCGCGAAAATTCGTATCTTCAAACATGACGCAGGCAGGCTCTTCGAAATAGGCGCTCGCGCTGCCGACACAAAGCGCCGACGCGACAGCCGTCAGGGTCACAAGATTTTTCATACAAATATTTCCTCCCTGGCTGCGTTGCGCAGCTTGTTGGCACGGCGCACGCAAGTTTGCCATCGCGCCGGGCAAGGAGGCAAGTCTGGACCGGTTCCGGTTCTCTCGGTACCGTAACATGCTCTAACTATTTGTTTTGCCGCATTTATGCGGACGCCAATGATTCCATTTGGCTGAAAAATGCTCTAGCGGCTGTCGAACATCCAGCTTCGGTCGCGCCACATTTTTTCGCCGATCTGGCAATCGGTGACCGGTCTGTCCTGCGCCAGCACCACCGGCGGGTGCGCCGCTTCGTCCGCCGCCCATTGCGGCGAGTCGGGTCCGGCAAGCTCGAGCACCAGCTTGCGGCGGATCGCTTCGGGAAACTGCGTCCAGTCATTGACCGGGATCATGAACGCGCCAGGCCCGCCGATGACGCAGTCGGTGTAGTAACGGTCGAGATCATTGACATCGTAGACGCTGGTGAAGCCGCTTCTGGTCATCAGCGGCAGGCCATTGATGGTGATGCCTTGCTTGACCAGCTCGTCGCGGGTGATGTTGACGGGAGCACCCTGATTGTTGGGGCCGTCGCCCGAAACATCGATGACACGCTTGATGCCTTGAAAGCCGCTCTCGGCGAAGAGGTCGCTGGAGAATTCCAGGACGCCGGAAATCGACGTGCGCCGGGCGCTGTTCGGCGGCCGGGCGGAAAGCTGTTCGACCACCCGCTCGGCGTCGGCGCGGTTGGCGATCACCGTCCACGGCACGATGACGTGCTGCCATGTCGTACCGGCCCATTCGACATAAGTGACGGCGATCTTGCCATGGACGCCATCGGCGATGGCCTGCAGCACGTCGTCATGCGTCAGCGCCGCCGCATAGCCGCGACGCTGGATCTCGAGTTCGTCTGGCGACATGGACAGCGAAACATCGACGGCCAGCACCAGCTCGATGTCGACGGGCTCCGCGGCGACAGCTCGTGAGCTAAGCCCAACAAGGAACGCCAGCGCGGCGGCGCTCGAAAGCAACTGTCCTGCATGGCCAAGAGCAGACATGACGCCACGTTAAGCGAGAATCGTCCGCCGACAAAGAGAAAAGCCCGACCAAAGGTTGGGTGCATCCACTCACATCTTGCGAGTCCGTTCCTCTGCTCTTCGCGGAACGATCGGACAATTCGCACTCAACTGCGCGGCTTGAGGTTCTCCGGGTCGTAGAGCGGTCTGTAGCCGACAGCGGCCACTTCGACCGGATAGGTCTCGCCGAAATATTCGACATTGAGTCCGCGGCCTTCCTGGCAATACGCCCAAGGCAGATAGGCGAGCCCGATGTTCTTGCCGATGGTCGGACCATAGGCGATTGAGGTCGTGAAGGACCGGCGGCCGAGTTCGTCGACCAGCGTCTCGCCGGTTTGTGGGTCCATCACCGGCATCGTGCCGACGGGATAGCGGGCAACACCTTTGGAATCGACATTGTTCGTCATCACCAGCGTGCACAGCATCGCCGGCTGGTGTTCACGGGCGCGGTACTCCACATGCCTGGCCTTGCCGCAGAAATCGTTCTCCTTGACCTTGGGTCGGGCAAGATCTGCCTCCAGCAGATTGTACTCGGTCAAGAGATCGGCGTTCTGCAGCCGCAGGCTCTTTTCCATGCGGCGCGTGTTGGCATAGGTTTCGACACCAAAAGGCATCACGCCAGTTGAGCGCAGCGCATCCCAGACGGCGAGCCCATCTTCGTAGCGCATATGCAGCTCCCAGCCCTGCTCGCCGACATAGGAGATGCGGAAAGCGGTCACATCCTTGCCGGCGATCCTGACGGGCTTGATCGCGGCAAAGGAGAAATTTTCCGGCGACAACCCGTCCGGATTTTCGACCACTTTCTGCAGCGTCGCCCGGGCGTTCGGACCCCAGATGCCGACGGTGACGTACTTCTCGGTCACATCGGTGATGGTGACATCAAAACCTTTGTCCTGCGCGGTGCGGCGCATGTACTGGAAGTCGCGCGGCCCGGCGTCGGCGCCATCGATCACGCGACAGCGGTCGGCCATGCGGATCACCGTAAAGTCGGCGCGCACCATGCCCTCCTCGTCGAGGAAGTGGGTGTAGATGCCCTTGCCGATATTGTTGTCGCCGCCGATCTTGGCCGCGCACAGCCATTCCAGCAGCGCGACATGGTCCGGCCCTTCGACGTCATACATGGCGAAATGCGAGAGGTTGACGATGCCGCAATCCTCGCTCATGGCGAGGTGCTCGGCATTGGAGACGCGCCAGAAATGGCGGTTGTCCCACTCATTCTCGCGCACCGGCACGCGGTTGCCGTATTTCTCGAGCAGGTGCTCGTTGGCGGCATAGCCATGCGCGCGTTCCCAGCCGCCCAATTCCATGAAGTAGCCGCCGAGTTCCTTCTCGCGCTCCCAGAACGGAGAGCGCCTGATGTTGCGGCCCTTCGAAAAAGGTTCGCGCGGATGCACCGCCGGATTGTAGACCTTCATCGCCGTCTCGGTGCAGCGATCCCAGATGAACTGCTCCTTCGTCTGGTGCGGATAGAAGCGCGAATAGTCGATGGCGTGATGGTCGATCGACGTGCGGCCGTCCGTCATCCAGTCGGCGATCAGCTTACCCATGCCGGGACCGTCCTTGACCCAGATGGCGACGGCATACCACAGGCCCCGCACCTTCTGGCTCTCACCCATGGACGGGCCGCCATCCGCCGTCACCTGCAGCAGACCGTTGAAGGAGTGGCTTTCGTTGTAGCCGAGTTCGCCGAGGATCGGCGTCAGCTCCATGGCCCGCTCGAGCGGCGCCAGGATCTGCTCCATGTCGAGGTCGCGCTGCGAAGGCGAAAGCCGGGCCTGGTCCTTTTCCAGGAGGTCGCGCGGATGGCAAAGGCGCGGATTGGTCTCTTCGTAATAACCCCATTCGATCTGTCCGCCCTCGGCGGTCTTGGGATCGCCGGTGTCGCGCATATAGGCGGAGTTGCCCTGGTCGCGCAGCAGCGGCCAGCCGATCTCCTTGCCGGTGCCGGCGAACTCGGTGTACGGCCCGAAGAAGGTGAGTGGATGGTCGATCGGCATGACAGGCAGGTCCTCGCCAACCATCTCGGCGGTCAACCGGCCCCAAATGCCCGTGCAGACCACCACGTAATCGGCTTTGATCGTGCCGCGGTCGGTCACCACGCCCTTGATGCGGCCGTCCTCGACGATGAGCGACCTCGCCGCCGTATTGGCGAATGATTTGAGCTTGCCCGTGGCCTCTGCCTGATCAACCAGCTTGCCGGCGACAGTCTGCGAGCGCGGGATGACCAGGCCGGCGTCGGGATCCCACAGACCGCCCTGCACCATCTCTTCTTCGATCAGCGGGAATTTTTCCTTGATCTCGGCAGGTTCGATCAAACGCGCGCGCGTGCCGAAGGATTTGGCCGAGGCGATCTTGCGCTTGATCTCTTCCATGCGGCTGTCGTCGCCGACGCGGGCGACCTCAAGGCCGCCGATACGCGCATAGTGGCCCATCTTTTCGTAGAAATCGACGGAATAGAGCGTCGTCCAGCAGGACAGGAAATCATGGCTGGTCGTGTAGCAGAAGTCGGAAGCGTGCGCGGTCGAGCCGATGTCGGTCGGGATGCCCGATTTATCGATGCCGACAATATCGTCCCAGCCGCGCTCGATCAGGTGATGCGCGATCGACGCGCCGACAATCCCGCCCAGGCCGACGATGACCACCTTCGCCTTTTCCGGAAACCCTGCCATTGCCCGCGACTCCAAAGTGGTAAAGCGGGCACCCGGCGCCCGTTTGATCGGCGCACAATATGCAGGCGACGGCCGTCCCGCTACCGCCTGTTTGCGACACGCCACAGGTGCGGCGCGACCCGATAAAGTCAGGTGCTTTCGAGGAGCCCGGAGCTATCCTTCAGGCGAAGGCCCAGACGTCCTCGGCTTGGAAGCCGAGCTGGTAGCCGGCGGTCTTCAGCTTGACCACGACCTGGCCGATCTCGGCCGCCGGCAACGCACCGACCTCGACCTTGATCATGCCGGGACGATAGCGCTCGAGATCGAGCTGTTCGAAGACGATCCAGTCGGCGCCTTCGCAATCGACGAGGAAGGCGTCGATATGGGTGATGCCGTTGCGGTCGAGCAGCGTCTGCAGCGTTTCCGACGGCACTTCGATATCCCTGAGGTGCGGCGCGAATTTGTTGAAGTTGGCGTCGGTCTCACCCCAGGCATTCTTGCCCGACATGAGATTGGTATCGGTCACCGACGAGCAGCCGATGAATTCGATCGGCAGCGCGCCGGCCTCAAGTGCGGCGGCATCGAAGGTGTGGACCGTGATCGTGCCCTTGGTCCTGGTCACCGCCACCGGCTCGATGATAAAACGCTCCGTATCGGGATAGTTGGCGCGCAACCGCTTCTGGTTGTACGGGATCGGCTCGACCAGCACGGCGCGAGCGTGCGGGATGCGCTGCAGCCACGGTGTCACGTCATCGAACAGCGCGCCATCGCAGGCACCGACATTGACCATCTGGAACGGCCTTTTTGCCCTACTGAGGCGCGCTTTCAGCGCGGCCTTCGCCAGGAACTTCGTACCGCGCAGCGACGGCCCGCGGTCGAGGACGCCGGTGGGGAGGCCGAGCGACAGGGCGACGCGCGCCAGGCTGGAAACGGAGCTCATCGCTTATCTCCAGGAATGACGTGCAATGCCGCGGCACGACGCCCATTGATGCTGGCCGACGCCCACAACGCCATGAATGGCCCGGCGAGCAGCAGGAAGGGCGGGATCAGGTTGGGAAAGTAGATGCGGGTGTCGTGGATCGGGAAGACGGTGAATTTCGCCAGCACGCCGAGCACGAGCGCCCCAAACAGGATACCGGTACGACGGTCGAGCTTGAAGCCGGCGCGGCTCGACGCATACCAACCCGCCAGCGCCAGCACCGAGACGCCGACCCAACTGTTCAGGCTGATGGCGCGAACAAAGGAAGCGGCAAAAGCCTTGAGGTAGGCGACAACCGAGAATGGCGGATCGAAGCCGTCCATATTGTAGCGCTGCTCGATCGAGGAAAACCACAGATGCGGCCACCAGCCGGGATGCTGCGCCCAGTGCGATATGGCGAAATAGGCGACGAGCGAGGCGGCGAAGCCGGCCAGCGCACCCCACGCCTTCTGCCGGAAGACCAATAGCAGCATGGCAAAAATAGCAAGGAAAACAATATTGTCCGGCCGCGCCATGAAAGCGAGGAAGAGCAGGATCGCGGTGGCCACTTCACTGCCGCGCGTATAGGCAAAGAGCCCGCCGAGGAACAGCGCCGAGCACAGGAGATCGGGCGTCGATGCCCGTGCCGCGTCGCCGAAATCGGCCATGATCAGCACCGCGCCGAGAACCGGCGCCAATGCCAGCGCGCCTTCTGAGCGCAACCAGAGCAGCGCGATCGCGCCAAACAACAGCACCGAGAACACCTGTAACAGCCGCATCGCCTCGACCGGCGACATCACCGAGCTCATCGTCGACAGGATCTCGGCGTAGAGGAACTTGATCCGGTACATGCCGAGCAGCGAATGGAAGTCGGCGGCATTCCCTGCCATATGGCTGCGGAAGCCGCCGCCATCGTCGATCAGCGCCTTGTAGTCGCCCGCCGACAATTCGGCCTTGACAGTGCCATAGGCATAGTCATGCAGTGCCTGCGCATCGGGATAGGTGCTCTCCTCGGCGATCGCGAGATAAGGCAGCATGTCCCAGTTGGCGTCGGGCGTGAACCACGCCGTCATCGCCGTCAACAGGATGTAGAAAGCGAAGGCCGCCGCCCCGATCGGCGCGGCTAGGCGCGCATAGGTTCCCTCGCCCCACGCCAGACCGGCCCCGGTGAGCCGGTCGAGCAGGTTTGTCGGAGCGGGAGACCTGGTCAGCATGGGTTTCGCTCAGCGGACATCATTCAGCGGACTTGGCTTTTGACGAAGTCCTTCACGATCGACACGATGCCGCGCGCCAACAGGCTGTCGAGGGCCTCGACGAAGCGGTCGACATGTTCGCGCTGGCAGATCAGCGGCGGTTCGAGACGGATGACGTTGCGGTTGTATTCGGTGAAGGCGACGAGCACGTCATAGTCGCGCAGCAGCAGCGCTCCGACGAAGCCGGACAGCGACCCCTTCAGCTTGTCGTCGAGCACGCTGACGACGGGGCGCAGCACCATCGGCAAGGTCTGCGAAAAGTCGTGGAACTCCAGCCCGACCATAAGACCCTTGCCGCGCACATCCTTGATGATCTTCGGGTATTTTTCCCTGAGCGCCTGCAGGCGTTGCAGCAGGTAATCGCCGGTGACGGCGGCATTGTCGATCAGCCCCTCGTCATAGAGCACGTTGAGCGCCTCGATCGACGTGACGCAGGCCTCGCCCATGCCGCCGAAGGTGGCCATGGCATGGATCATCGCCGTTTTCGGCGTGCCATAGGCCTTCATGTAGATCTCGCGCCGGGCGATCATGGCGCCGACAGCCGCCTTGCCGCCGCCGAGCGACTTGGCCAGCGCCGTCACATCGGGAATGACGCCGTAATGCTCGAAGGCGTAGAAGCGGCCGGAGCGGCCATAGCCGCACTGCACTTCGTCGGCCACCCACAGCACGCCATACTGGTCGCACAGCGCGCGCAACTTCCGCCAGTATTCGGCCGGCGCCTGGATGATGCCGCCGCCGCCCTGGATGGTTTCGAGCACGATGACGCCGATCTCGGGATCGGCGCGGAAGGCGCGCTCGACCGCCTCGATATCGGCGAAGGGAATGCGCACCACATTGTCGGCGACCTTGAAGTCGGCGCGGTAGAGCTGACCGTCGGTGATCGCCAGCACGCCCTTGGTCTTGCCGTGGAAGGAATTCTCGGCATAGACGACCTTCGGCCGCTTGGGGCCGGCGGCGCGCTCGGCGAGCTTCACCGCCGCTTCCATGGCTTCCGAGCCGGACGAGCCGAGGAACACCATATCGAGGTCGCCGGGCGAGCATTTGGCGATGTTGTGCGCCAGGGCCGCCGCATATTGCGACATGAAGGCGATGGCGATCTCCTGCCGCTTCTCCTCCTGGAATTTGCGGCGCGCCTCGATGATGCGCGGATGGTTGTGGCCGAAGGCCAATGAACCGAAGCCACCGAAGAAATCGAGGATCTTGCGGCCGTTCTGGTCGATGTAGAACATGCCTTCGGCGCGCTCGATCTTGATCTTGTGAAAGCCGAGCAGCTTCATGAAATGCAATTGGCCGGGATTGAGATGCGCCTTGAACAGGTCGGTCATCCGCGCCACATCCATGGCCTTCGCCTGTTCGACGCTGATCAGGTCTGGCTTGGCGATAGTCTCCGGCGAAAGGGCCGGTGCGCTCACCACTGTGCGCGCTTTTGTGTGTTCCGGCTTGGCCATCACTGTCATCTCAAAAAATCCTTTGTTCGGCAGGCGCTGTTATTCAGCGGGCACATGTTTGGCGGCGACGGCATGGCCGTCCTTCTTGGCGCGGTATTCGCTGTAGGCGGCGATCAGCATGTCCTCGTCGCGATATTGCGGCACCCAGCCAAGCTGGCGCTCGGCCTTGGATACATCCAGCACGCATTCCTCGTCGGCAATCAGATATTGTTCCGGATCCATGATTGGCAGGTTGAGCAAGTCGAGCAGGTCGAGCGTGCGCTTGACCGCCCAGCCCGGTGTCGGGATCAGGATCGACTTCGAGCCGGCATGCTTGATCAGGTCGCCGAGCAATTTCTTCACCGGCGGCGGGTTGAGCGAGCCCAGATTATAGGCCTCATCAGGCACACCGGCCTTCCAGGCGGCGCGCGCGGCCTCGGCGCAGTCGAACACCGAGATGAACTGATAGGGATTTCTGCCCGAGCCAATCATCGGCACCGGAAAATTCCAGTCGATCAGCTTGAACAGTTTTTCGAGAATGCCGAGCCGGCCGGGGCCGATGATGAGGCGCGGCCGAAACAGCGAGATCGACATGCCGCGCTTGCGCCATTCGGCGGCCAGTTCCTCGGTCTTCTGCTTCGACCAGCCATATTCGCCGAGCGGCGCGACCGGGTGCTCCTCGGTCATCGGCTGCGTCACCGTGTGGCCGTAGATCATGTCGGTCGTGTAGTGGACGAGCCTCGGAGCGCCGGCCTTGTCCATCGCCTGCATGATGTGCTCGGTGCCATGGAAATTCACCGGGAAGAAGAACTCATGCCGCTTGGCGCGCACCTGGATCGGCGACAGCATTTTGGCCGACAGATTGTAGACCATGTCGTCGGCCTTCAGCCCCACCGAAGCGACCGAGGCCGGATCGGTGACATCGCATTTGACATAGCGGACCGAGCGGTAGTGCGGCAGATCGCTTTTGGCGATGTCGGCGACGACCACATCCTCGCCGTCGGCAAGAAGCTTTGGGGCCAGATGGCGGCCGACGAAACCGTCGCCGCCGAAAATCACATGTCTCATCGAACGATCTCGTTTGTGTGAATCTTGTCGGAGGAGATGGAAGCTGTCTGGTCCTCATGCTCTCGACCGCCCAAATCTCGACCACTCTGCGCGATCAGCACCGTGCCGACGCAAATGAAGGCGATGCCGGCGATGCGCCAGGCGTTGAGATCTTCGCGGAAGATGAAATAGGCGAAGATCGCAACCGCGACATAGGCAAGGCTGAGGAACGGGTAAGCGAAACTGAGCTCGACCTTGGACAGCACATAGAGGTGCGAGGCCATCGAGACGACGAAGGTGCACAGGCCGAGGAACACCCACGGGCTGAACACGATCTGCAACAGCTTGAGCAGCGGATTGACGCCCTCGAAGGAAACCGGACCGAGCGACATCATGCCTTGTTTCAGCATGAGCTGCGCGGCGGCGTTGGTCATGACCGTGAACAGAATGAATACGATATATTTCATGTTCTTCCCACCAACCCTTCAGCCGTCCTATTACAAACCTGCAAATATTTCGTGAAGTAATAAGAACGTTTCCGGTAAACCTTGATAGTATCCATTCACTAACGACGAATTATTCGAATTTTATCTATTTCCGCGGCTTCGGCGACGTCCCCTTGTTCTTCGAGCTGTTTCGCCGTTCGGGCCCAGAAACTCGACATGAAGGCAGCGTCGCGGATCGCTTCGAGGCGCTGCCATTCCGGAAACGACGCGGCAAAGATGTCGGCGCCCATCCGGGCGTCCTTGTAGGGATTGACCGCGCCGCCGGCTTCGACGGTGATGCGGTCCAGCTCCTTCAGCAGCGCCAGCGTCGCCTGACCACGGTTCGGAAAATCCAGCGTCAGCGTGAAACCCGGCCGCGGGAACGACAGCAGTGCCGGTGAGCGGATTTTGCCGAAGCGCTTCAGGACCGTGAGGAACGAGCCCTGCCCTGCCCGCTTGGCCGCCGCGAGCAATTCCGGCACGACCTGACCCGCAACATTTTCCGGCACCACGCTCTGGTGCTGGAAAAGCCCGTTCGGTCCATAGAGGCGGTTCCAATTGCCGACACCGTCGAGCGGAAAGAAGAACCCCTGATAACCGACATGGCGCGGCGCCGTGGACCGGCGTTTCTTCCACCTATAGGCAGCGTTGAAAACCGTCAGGAACGGCCGGTTGAGCACGTTGAACGGCGGCTGGAAGGGCACCGAAAGAGTGCCGCCGGCGCGTGAGGCCGCATGCGAGCCATGCTCGGCATGATTGCCGGTGAACAGCAGCCCGCGGCCGCTGCGATGGCCGCCGGCAAGCTGATCGATCCAGGCGACGGCATATTCGTTGGCCAGGTCGGCCGCTTCGGCAAGCTCGAAGAATTCGCCGAGGTTGCGGAATGGCGTCGCCTTCTCGACGATGTCGAGCGATGGCACCCGCATCAGCCGGATCGATACGGACAGGATTAGTCCGGTCAACCCCATGCCGCCGATCGTCGCTCGAAACAGCCGTGCATTGTCGGTGGCCGAGCAATGATAGGTCTGCCCGTCGGACTTGAGCAGAGACAAGGATTCGACATGGCAGCCGAAGGTGCCGCGCCGATGATGGTTCTTGCCATGGACGTCATTGGCAATGGCGCCGCCGAGCGTGACGAACTGGGTGCCCGGAACGACCGCCGGAAAGAAGCCAAAGGGCGCCGCATGGGCGATGATGTCGGACAGAAGTGCGCCGGACTCGGCTTCGATCACGCCGGTTTCGGCATTGAAGGCGCGGATTCGGGCCAGCGGCCGCATGTCGACAATCGTGCCCGCCTCATTCTGGCAAGAATCGCCATAGGATCGACCATTGCCATAGGCGAGCAAGGCGCCTTTCTTGGCTTTGCGCTGCTTCAGCAGCGCGATACCGTCACCCGCCGAAATCACATTGGGTGCCGGCGGCGTGGCGAGGCCAAAGCTCTGATACGGCTCCCCGACCATATCTACAGGCTTCCAACGACCAGCAGCACGGCGCCGATGAGCACGACGATCTGGCTACGCCAGTCGCGGATGATGAAGACGACCGGATCGTCATGCATCTCGTCGCGGCGGGCGAGTATCCAGACGCGAATGGTCAAATAGAGCACGATCGGCGCCAGCGGCCAGACCAGCCAGGGATTCGGATAGAGTTCGCGCACCGCGGCGCTGTCCATATAGAGCGCCAGCACCAGTGCCGAGGAAAAGGCCGAGGCCATTCCCGCCTGGGCGACGATCTCCTGGTCCTCGGTGCGGTAGCCGCGGCCGGCAATGCGCTCACCAGCCGGAATGGCGGTGGTGCGCAACTCGACAAAACGCTTCACCAGCGCCAGCGACAGGAAGAAGAAGATCGAGAAGGCGAGCAGCCAGAACGAAACATCGACGCCGGTCGCCGCCGCGCCCGCCAGGACGCGGATCGTGTAGAGGCCGGCCAGCGTCAGCACGTCGACCAGAAGCATGCGCTTGAAGGACAGCGAATAGGCCGTGGTGATGACCATGTAGCCGAAAAGCACCCCGAGGAATTCCCACCGCAGCAGGCATGCCGCACCGATGCCGATTGCCAGCAGCAGCGCCATCGAACCGAGGCCGAACGGGATCGACAACGCGCCGCTGGCGAATGGCCGGTTGCGCTTGGTCGGGTGTTTGCGGTCGAGCGCGAGATCGAAGAAATCGTTGAGGATGTAGATGGCCGAGGCCACCGCGCTGAACGAGACGAAGGCCAGCAGGCATTCCCAGATCATGTCGGAGTTGAAGTATTCGTGCGACAGCACCATCGGCACCGCGATCAATGAGTTTTTCAACCACTGATGGACGCGCAGCATCTTGACGATGGTTCTGAATGTCGGTTTCGGCGCCGGCATCATTTCGGCGCAGTGCATGGCCTGCCAGCGCGCGGCGTGGCGGTCGGGCGCGACAACGATCGCCGTGCGCGCGGCGTCGAACACCTGGAGGTCGTGCCGGCTGTTGCCGGCATAGTCGAAGCCGCCATCACCATAGGCGGCAACAAGCGAGGCACGCTTTCTGCCGGATGTCATGTTGTGCGGACCATCGGTCGCCAGCACGCGATCGAAAATCCCGAGATGCGCGGCGATCGCCTCGGCGAATTTGCGCGGCGTGCCGGTCGCCAGCACAACCTGGCGGCCCTCGCCATGTTCGGTGCGAAGGCGCTGCAGCAGCACCTCGCGATAAGGCAGCGATGCGGGATCGATGTCGATGCGTTGGGCGATAGCCTGCTTCAACCGCGCCGGCCCGCCGGCGAGCCAGAACGGCACGAGAAAAATGTAGAGGGGGTTCTTCTTGAGAAGGATGAACAGCCCTTCCCACAACAGGTCCGTCGCGATCAGCGTGCCGTCGAGATCGACCGCAAGCGGGATTGCGTTCCTGTCAGACCGCGCGTCCATTTTTCGTTGCCCTGCCTGGCGCATGATCCCGAAAACTCTGGTTTTCGGAAGGGGTCATGCGCGGATCCAAAAACCGCGCGCCGTGCCTCGGCGTCTTCGGTCCGGATATAGCGGGGAACAGCGTAACGAACGTTAAAACGCCCGGCCTGGTCCAGTCCGCGTGACGGAATTCCCGTTCATCGTTAAGGTTCGATGACCCGAAACGATAAAAGGCCGGGCATTTTGCCCGGCCTTCCAAAGACAAGCCGTCAAATTACTTGATGCGGGCGACGCCACCCGAGATTTCGACCGTTTCCGAACCGGTCAGCGCCTCGAGGTCGCCGTTCGGTAAGGTGACGAAACAGCCATTCGGGCAGAATTCCACGGTTTCGCCGGCGGCCAGCGCCAGCTCAGTCTTGCCGCCGCCTTCGGTCACGATCAGCGTGCGGGTCTCGGCGTCCTTGTTGACCGCGCTGGCTGCAAAAGCCGAACCACCCACGGCAAGAAAAGCAATGGCGGCAACGACAGACTTCCACATTTGCAATATCGGTGTTTCCACACCGCCTCTGGTTACATTTTTGCAAGGCATTCTCGCCCTTTGCATGTGAGCTTATATGACATGCAAGCTGAACAGCAACTGAATGCCGCATTCATGCCGCAATTGCTTTCGCTGCTCCAACCTACGCTCCAAAGGCGTGTTGAGAGCCGGATCAGCCCGGCCCCCTGAATCTCGACAAGCGCTAGTTGGGATCCGGCTTGCGCGCTTTGCGCCCGGCCTTGGCCAGGCGCTGCGCTTCGGCAGCGGCTTCGGCCTTCGCCTGCTCCTGTGCGGCGAATTCGACCTCGATCTTGTCGTCGTCGATCGGCCATGCCTCATGCTTCTGGGTCTCGACGACGGCGCGCGGTTGCGACGGAATCTCGATATGCTCGCGGTCGAATCTATCGAGGACGGCGAAGCGGATGTCGTTTTGCACGATGGCGCCGTTCAGCACATCGGCGAGAAACACGCGGATTTCGAATTCAAGCGCGGCCAGCCCGAAATTGGTAAACAGCACGAAGGGTTCGGGATTCTTCAGCACCAGCGGATGGCTGCGTGCGATCTCCAGCAGGATGTCATGAACCTGCTTGACGTCGCTGCCATAGGCGACACCCACCTTGACGTCGACACGGCCGAGCTTGTTGCGATGCGTCCAGTTGCCGACCGCATTGTTGATCAGGTTCGAATTGGGCAGGATCACCGATTGGCGCTGGAACGTCTCGATCTCGGTGGCGCGCACGCTGATCTTCTTGACAGTGCCGCTGATATCGCCGGCGACGATCCAGTCGCCGACCTTGAATGGCCTTTCCGCCAGCAGGATCAGGCCCGAGACGAAGTTGGAGACGACGTTCTGCAGACCGAAGCCAATGCCCAGCGAAAGGGCGCCGGCGACGAGCGCGAGATTGGAGAGATCGATACCCGCCGCCGAGACGCCGACGAGGGCGGCAAGTGCCACGCCGGCATAGCCGACGGCCAGGCGGATCGAGTTGCGCACGCCGGTGTCGACCTTGCCGCGCGCCATGACCGAGCCGTCGAGCCAGCCCTGGAACCAGCGCGTCAGGAAATAGCCGATGATGAAGACGACGATGCCGGTGAGGATGCCGGTGACCGAGATCGTCACCGAGCCGATGTTGATGCCGGTGGCCAGCCTGTAGGCCCAGGCCTGGATGTCGCCGGGCTGAAAGCCCCACATCAGCAGGATCAGCGGCAGGAACACCAGCACGATCATGACATTGATGGCGATGCTGACGACCAGGCCGAGCTGGTCGAGGGCTGCATCCTCATAGCTGGAATTGGCCGACAGCCAGCGCCCGATCGACGTGCCGGCGAAACCGCCTTCCTCGCCGATCTCTCGTGCCGAAAGGAAGCCTATATAGGCGGTGACCAGGATCGTGCCGGTGACGACGACCTGTAGCGAGACGAAAATGGCAAGGCCGATATAGCCGAACAGCGCCGCCGCGATGGTGAAAAGACCGAGCGCTATGGCCGTGTAACGCAGCCACGCCGGCCAGGGACGCCAGCTTCCATCGGGCGACTTGAACGGTCTCAGCAACGCCATCAGGATCAGGATAACGCCGACGATGATCGTGGCGACAAAGCTTCTGGCGATGGTCAGCGACAGCGGCGAGCCCATCTTGTCGTTGACGACCGACAGGAAATTGTTGAAGCCGATGACCACAGCCATGGCTGTGGTCAGCCGCACCAGCCAGCGTGCCGGACCTGTTTCGACGGGTATCAAGCGCCAGTTCGGCAGCCGCGGCTCAAGCGCCGCATTGGTCATCCGGTTGACGCAGAACACCACCGCGATGACGGCAGCCAGCGCGTTGAGGAAAACGCCAATGTCGCCGCGCAACACATTGTAATAGTTGAAAAAGAAAACCGTCGAAGCCAGGAAGGCGCCGACCGCCAGCGTCGGCAGCAATGTCGACCAGAACGCCACCGACAGCCGGCTGAGATAGGACGGATCCTCGATGGAAGGGTCCGCTTCGAAGATACGTCCAAAAAGCCGCCGGCCGCCGACAAAGAGCACGGCGGCGAGCGCAAGCGCCATCAAGGTCGCCGCCAGCATCGCCTGGAACTTGAACTTTAGGGCGAAGCCCAGCCAGGACGACACTGCTTTGTAAAGATTGGCGTATTCATCCTGGGCGTCTGAGAACACCTGAGGGCTCAGCGCGTCGGACAGTTCATATCGTTTGGTCAGCACATTGCGGAAAAGCTCGCTGCGCGTGTTGCCGATCTTCTCGATCAGACCATTGATACGGATCGACAGATTCTGTGCGCCGGCGATGACGGCGTTGATCTCGGCCTTTTCGGACGCCAGGGCCCCGCGCTCGCTGCTGACGATCTCGGGTTCTGGCGGCTGACCCTCGGCCGGCGGCGCGCCCAGCACCTCGACACGGTTGTTGATGTCGGAGAGACGCGAGCGAAACGCCAGGGCGCTGGTCAGTGCGGCCCGCGACATCTCCTCCAGTTGCAGGCGGATATCGACGAGGCCGGCGTCGTCCGTGGCCTCTTGCGATACTTTCTTCTCGAGATCGTCGGTCTTCGCCGTCAGATCCTGGATCGCCTTCTGCTGCTCCGCGATCAGCACGGCGGAGCCCTGGCCGATCGCCTGCGCCATCGCGTCGAACGACGACGGCGCCGACACGGCGACAAGCGCAACGATCAGAACCAGGCGGAGCAATCTGAAGAACATGATCTGTTGGCGACTCGCGAACGGCAAAGCAGTTCTGAAAACGCATCCTTGATAAAGACGCTCATATCATGGGGCAAGCCATAGCGCCCGCCGCGTTTTCGGAGTCGGCCAGTCGAAAAGCGATGGCGCAATATTGGCTTTGCGCTGGTGGCCTGCTCTATAGTCTGCCGCATCGCACGCAACGGATGACAAAAGAATGGCGGAATATTCGGCGTTTTCGCTTCTCAAAAACGCACTCACCGGCAACAAGGACTGGAAGCCGGCCTGGCGCAAGTCGGACCCGAAGGCATCCTATGACGTGATCGTCATCGGCGGCGGCGGCCATGGTCTGTCGACCGCCTATTATCTCGCCAAGGAGCACGGCATCACCAATGTCGCGGTGCTGGAGAAGGGCTGGCTTGGATCGGGCAATGTCGGCCGCAACACGACGGCCGTACGCTCCAACTATCTGCTGCCCGCCAACACGCGCTTCTACGAACATTCGATGAAGCTGTGGGAGAACCTCTCGCACGATCTCAACTACAATGTCATGTTCTCGCAGCGCGGCTGCCTGAACCTCGCGCACACGCCCGGCCAGTTCGATGATCTTGCCCGGCGCGGCAATGCCATGCGCCATCTCGGCGTCGACGCCGAACTGATGACGACGGCCGAGATCGCGCGCCTGGTACCGACGCTCGACGTCTCGGGTTCGGCGCGCTTCCCGATTGTCGGCGGCCTGATGCAGCGGCGCGCCGGCACGGCCCGCCACGATGCGGTCGCCTGGGGCTACGCGCGCGGCGCCGATCGCCGCGGCGTCGACATCGTCGAGAATTGCGAGGTCACCGGCTTCCTGCGCGATGGCGACCGCATCACAGGCGTCTCGACCACGCGCGGCGAGATCCGCGCCAAGAAGGTGGCGCTCGCCGTTGCCGGCAGCACCGGGCGCGTCATGCAGCTTGCCGGCATCGAGACGATGCCGATCGAGAGCCATGTGCTGCAAGCCTTCGTGACGGAATCGCTGAAGCCGATCATCGACACGATCCTGACCTTCGGCATGGGTCACTTCTACATCTCGCAGTCGGACAAGGGCGGCCTGGTCTATGGCGGCGACCTCGACGGCTACAACAGCTATGCCCAGCGCGGCAGCCTGCCGATCGTCGACGAGGTGATGAGCGAGATGCTGGCGCTGTTCCCCGGCCTCGCCCGTGTCCGCATGCTGCGCTCCTGGGGCGGCGTCTGCGACATGTCGATGGACGGTTCGCCGATCATCACCACCGGCCCGCTGCCGGGCATGTATCTCAATTGCGGCTGGTGCTATGGCGGCTTCAAGGCGACGCCGGCCTCCGGCTGGTGCTTTGCCTGGACCATCGCCAAGGACGAGCCGCACGAGTTCAATGCACCCTTCACGCTCGACCGTTTCTACCGCGGCCTGGTGATCGACGACAAAGGCCAGGGCGCAACGCCTCGGCTACATTAGACCATGATCCCGAACCGAAGGACCGCGCTAGCGAAAAGTGGAAACCGGTTTTCGGAAAAGATCGTGGTTAAACAAAAAGATAGAATGAAATGCTGATCACCTGTCCTTACTGCGGCCCGCGCGACGTCATCGAGTTCACCTATCAGGGCGACGGCAACCGCGAGCGCCCCCAACCCGCCTCGCAGAATCTCGACGCCTGGAACGCCTATGTCTACGACCGGCTGAACCCGGCCGGTGACCACAACGAGATCTGGCAGCATTCCGGCGGTTGCCGCGCCCATCTGAGGGTCGTGCGCAACACGCTGACGCACGAGATCTCCAGCACCGCCTTTGCCCGCGGCGGCCACAAATCCACTGCGCGGCACAAGGCGGAGGGCAAATCATGAGCCCGCGCCGCACCGATGCCGGCGGCCGGATCGACCGGCTGCGCACCATACGCTTCACCTTCGACGGCGCGTCCTATACCGGCCATGCCGGCGATACGCTCGCTTCGGCCCTGCTGGCCAATGGCGTCACCCTGTTCGGACGCTCGTTCAAATATCACCGTCCGCGCGGCGTGCTGACATCTGGCGTCGAGGAGCCGAACGCCCTGGTGACGGTGCTGCGCGGCGAGGTTCGCGAGCCCAACATCGCCGCGACCATGATCGAGATCCATGACGGGCTGACGGCCGTCAGCCAGAACCGCTTCCCGTCGCTTGCCTGGGACGTCAGCGCCATCAACCAGCTTGGCGGCAAGCTCCTGTCGGCCGGTTTCTACTACAAGACCTTCATGGGACCGGTGTTCGGCCCGCTGAAGGGCACGCGCTTCTGGATGTTCTGCGAGCATTTCATCCGCCGTGCCGCCGGTCTTGGCCGCGCCGGGACCGCTCCCGACACGGCGCGCTACGAGCGCATGAACGCCTTCTGCGACGTGCTGGTGGTCGGTTCCGGCCCGGCCGGGCTGATGGCCGCCAAGGCCGCGGCCGATCAAGGCGCACGCGTCATCCTCGCCGAGCTCGAGCCGCATTTCGGTGGTTCGGCCAACTGGTCGGGCGAGGTGATCGACGACATGCCCGGGGCGGATTGGGCGGCTCGGGCCGCCGGCCAGCTCGAAGGCCATGACAATGTCCGCCTGCTGCCGCGCACCACGGTCTGGGGCTATTATGACGGCAACACGCTGGCCGCGCTCGAACGGGTCACCGACCACAAGGAAAACCCCGGCAAGGGCGAGCCGCGCCATCGCTACTGGGCGATCCGCGCCAAGACGGTGGTGCTGGCCACCGGCTCCTTCGAGCGGCCCCTGGTGTTCCCGGGCAACGACCGGCCGGGCGTGATGCTGGCCTATGCCGGAGAACGCTATGCCAACGAGTATGGCGTGCTGCCGGGCGACAGGATTGCGCTGTTCACCAACAATGACAGCGCCTATCGCGCAGCCCTGGCGTTGAAGAAGGCAGGAGCTGCGATCGTCGCCATTATCGACGTGCGCCCGGAGCTGTCGAGCGAGATGCGCAAGCTCGCCGGTGAAGCGGAGGCCGAGATCCTTTCCGGCCACGCCGTGGTCGCCACCGAAGGCGGCAAGGCGCTGTCCGGCCTCAAGGTGCAGCGCTTTGATATGGTGAGCGGCGCGCTGACCGGCGATGCACGCAGCATCCATGCCGATTGCCTGCTGATGTCGGGCGGCTGGTCGCCGACCATACATCTGGCCAGCCAGGCCGGCGCCAGGGCGGAATGGAATGCCGCCAGACAGGCCTTCCTGCCACCCAGGCCGACGCAGCGCTGGCCAACTCAACAATGGATTGGCGCCGGCGCCTTCACCGGCAGCTTCTCCACCGCCGAGGCCATCGCCGAAGGCCGCGCCGCCGGTCTTTCAGCCGCCGGAGCGGCAGGCGCGCTGTCGGCCTTGCCTTCCGTGGAGGCCGCGCCCGGCGATCCCGATCCGGCGCCAGTGTTCGAGATCAGAGCCAAGGGGAAAAGCTTTGTCGATTTCCAGCACGACGTGACGGCGGAGGATGTGCGGCTGGCGCATCGCGAAGGCTTCGTCTCGGTCGAGCATCTGAAGCGCTACACCACGCTCGGCATGGCGACCGACCAGGGCAAGATCTCCAACATTCCCGGCCTCGCCATCATGGCCGAGGCGCTCGGCAAGCCGATCCCGGAGGTCGGCACGACACGCTTTCGCCCACCCTTTTCGGCCGTGTCGATCGGCTCGCTGGCCGCGGAACGCTTCGGCGACATCAAGCCCGAGCGGCTGACGCCGATGCATGACTGGCACATCGCCAATGGCGCGACCATGTATTCGGCCGGTCTCTGGTATCGCCCGATGATCTATGGCCACGCCGGCGAAACGATCGAGCAGGCCTATGTGCGCGAAGCCAAGGCGACGCGCGAAAGCGCCGGCATCGTCGATGTCTCGACACTGGGCAAGATTGCGGTGCAGGGTCCGGACGCGGCCGAGTTCCTCGATCGGGTCTACACCAACATGTTCTCGACGCTGGCCGTCGGCAAGGCACGCTATGGGCTGATGCTGCGCGAGGACGGCCTTGCTTTCGACGACGGCACCACCTGGCGGCTCGGCGAACAGGACTTCCTGATGACCACCACCACCGCCAATGCCGGCAAGGTGATGCAGCATCTGGAATATTTCCTGGACGTGATCTGGCCTGAGTTGAAGGTCCATGTCACCTCGGTGACCGACGAATGGGCGGGTGCCGCCATCGGCGGGCCGAAGGCCAGGCCAATTCTTGCTGCTTGCGTCACCGGCACCGCCGTCGACAACGCGGCATTGCCCTTCATGGGCATCGTGCGCGGCAAGATATCGGGCGTGCCTGTCATGATCTGCCGGCTCTCCTTCTCCGGCGAAATGGCCTTCGAGGTCTATTGCGGCGCCGGTTACGGCACCCATGTCTGGGAAGCGCTGATCGAGGCCGGCAAGCCGTTCGGGCTGGTCGCCTACGGGCTCGAGGCGCTTGGCACGATGCGCATCGAAAAGGGCCATGTCACCGGCGCCGAGATCGACGGCCG
This sequence comes from Mesorhizobium sp. STM 4661, assembly GCF_000359125.1. Lineage (GTDB taxonomy): Bacteria > Pseudomonadota > Alphaproteobacteria > Rhizobiales > Rhizobiaceae > Mesorhizobium. Next base: position 89,315 of record NZ_CAAF010000065.1, read on the forward strand.
CACCACGGCACGCGATCTGCATCTCGACTGGATGCTGTCCAAGAAGAAGCCCTTCATCGGCTCGGCGATGATGGATCGCGAAGGCCTGATCGCGCCCGACCGGCTGGAACTCGTCGGCCTGATTGCGCTCGACAACCGGCCGCTCAACGGCGGCGCGCATGTCGTGGAAGTGCTCGACGAAGCCAATCCGCACGATTCCATCGGCCACATCACGGCCTGCTGTTATTCGCCGGCGCTCGGCAAGCACATCGCGCTGGCGCTGGTCAAGGGCGGCAAGGCAAGGCACGGCTCGCGAGCCTTTGTCTCCGATCCGCTGCGCAACCGGTTCGGGCCGATCGAGATCGTCTCCAACCACTTCTACGATCCGGACGGGAGCCGCATGCATGGTTGAGCGCCAATCACCGCTTGAGCCGGTGCTGCAGGCCGGCTCGCACGGCAATTTCGAGCATGGCGTGGACATTATCCTGTCCGAAACGCAGCCGGGATCGATCGTGCAGCTCGCTGCTTGGCCGGGCGAGGAGAGGAGGCTGATATCGGGCATCCGCACGGTCACCGGCCTTGCCTTGCCCGATGGCGCCGGCGGCGGCAGCACTGACGGCGTCAAGTCGGTATTCGGCTTTGCGCCGGGAAAATTCACCGTCGTCGATGAGGCGGAAGGCCTGGCCTCGGCCTTTGCCGGTGTCGTCACCCCGGCGATTGGCACGGTGACCGACCTGTCGCACGGCCGCACCGCGATCCGCATTGCCGGACCTAAGGCCGAATGGGTGCTGGCGAAATTCTTCGCCATCGACTTCGCCCTGCCGGCCTTCCCGGTCGGCGCCGGTCGTTCGACCGTGCATCATGATGTCTTCGCGCAGATCCAGCGCACCGGCGCAGACCAGTTCGACATCTATGTGTTCCGCTCGTTCGCGCGGTCGTTCTGGAAGGCGCTCTGCCATGCCAGCGAGGAAGTCGGCTACGAGGTGCAATAACACTCTCCCAGCCGCTTGGCACTATGGACTGACACAACTGCTGCTTGAGCCCGGGCCAGCAGGGAGGATAGATAGGAATCACGGGCCCTTGTCGGGGCAAGCGCCCGTTCAGGCAACCGGTTCGACAATATCCTTCCATGACCGCGGAGACTTCGGCGACAGCCACAACCCGCTTTGCCCCGGCGGGCGAGGCGTCGATGCTTTTGCCGGCGACGGTCGCCTGCGGCGTCTTCATGACCAGCCTCGACCAGAATGTCGTGGTGACCGCCCTGCCCGGCATCGGCGAAAGCCTTGCCCGGCCACCGAGCCAGCTTGGCTTGCTGATCACTGTCTATGTCGCGAGCCTGATCATTTCGATGCCGGTTGGCGGCTGGGCCGCGGACCGCTTCGGCCTGCGCAACGTCTACTGTTTCGCCTTGCTCGTCTTCGCCGTGGCCTCGGCGCTGTGCGGCCTGTCCAGCGACCTCTGGACGCTGGTCGCCTCGCGCGCCTTGCAAGGCTTCGGCGGCGCGCTGATGGGAACGCTCGGCCAGGTCGTCATCCTCTCGAGCTTTCCGCGCGACCGCACGCTCAGGATCAACATGTACATTTCGCTGGCCGGCCAGTCGGGGCCACTGGTCGGCCCGCTGGTCGGCGGCGCGCTCACCACCTACGTTTCCTGGCGCTGGATCTTCTTCATCAACGTCCCGTTCGCACTGACGGCCGCGCTGCTAGCGGCCTCGCTGTTCCCAACCACAACCAAGCCGGTTCGCACCTCATTCGACTTTCCGGGTTTTTTGCTCGTCGGCATCGGCATGGCGCTGCTCGTCTTCGGCATGGATTCGCTTGCCGCCAGGGATGCCACCGGCGGCATCATCGCCGGCGAACTCGGGCTCGCCATCGCCATCCTTGCCGTGGCCGCCTTCTATTGCCTGCGCGCCCGCAATCCGCTGCTCGACCTCAATCTGCTGCGCATCCGCACGTTCCGCATCAGCTTCCTGACCGGTGGCGGTCTCGACACGATCGGCCTCAGCTCGGTCGTCTTCCTGCTGCCGCTGATGTTCCAGCTTGGTTTCGGCATGAGCGCCGTGCAGGCGGGATCGCTGACCTTCGTCGCCGCGATCGGCTCGCTGCTGATGCGCTTCTTCATGCCGCGCGTCTTGAACCGTTTCGGCTTCCGGCGCGTGCTGATCTTCAACACGCCGGTTGCCGCTTGCCTGGTCGCCGGCTTTGCCTTGATGCAGGAGAGCGCTCCGACCTGGATCGTGCTCGCCTACATCTTCGTCTTCGGCATGTTCCGTTCGGTGCAATGGGCCTCGACCGGCAACCTCTCCTATTCGGACATCGCGCCCGAGCAGCTGTCCCGCTTCAGCGCGCTCTATTACATATTATGGCAGCTTGCGGTGGCGATCAGCGTCGGCCTCGCGGCCGCGCTGCTGTCGCTTCTGGCCGGCGGCGGCCATGCGAGCATCAACGATTTCCGCGTCCTGTTCGTCATCGAAGGCCTGATCACGCTGTGCGCGCTGTTCGCCTATCTCAAGCTGACGCCGCAGGACGGTGCTCACGTCAGCGGCCATGGCGCGCCGGTCAATACCGAATAAGCAACCGAACCCGAAGGCCGCCTCACTTGGCGAACGTCACCCACTCCTCGAGCGGCGCGCGGTCGGTGCGGAACTCGTTTTCGGGCTTGGACGTGTCCTCGTGGCCAAGCGCCATGCCGCAGACGACGATCTCCTCGTCGGGAATGTCGAGCACCGGCCTGATCTGCCGGTGATAGGGCGCGAAGGCTGCCTGCGGGCAGGTGTGCAGGCCCCGGCCCCGCGCCGCCACCATGATGTTCTGCAGGAACATGCCGTAGTCGATCCACGACCCCTTGTTCAGCCGCCGGTCGACGGTGAAGATCATGCCCACCGGCGCGTCGAAGAAGACGAAGTTGCGGTCGTGCTGCGCGCGCATCTTGTCGACCTCGCGCCGGCCGATACCGAGCACGCCGTAGAGGCCGAAGCCATTCGCCCGACGCCTTGTGAGATAGGGTTCGAAGAACTGGTCGGGATAGTAGCGGTATTCGTCCCAGTCAGCCTTTTCGGCGCGGACGCCGGAATTGAGGATGGCGTCGGTAATCCGCTGCTTGACCTCGCCCTTGGTCACATAGACCCGCCAAGGCTGCATGTTGGTGCCCGAAGGCGCACGCGCCGCGACGGCCAGAATGGCGCGGATCGTGTCGTCGTCGACCATATCGGGCAGGAATGCTCGTACCGAACGGCGCGAAGTGATCGCCTCGTCGACGATCGCCGTCGCAATCCGGGTATTGTCTTCCAGCATGGGCCGTCCCTTAACGCCAGATACCGACGGACGCCCCCACTCGCCGTTCGCGGCCGAGCCTTTGCATGAACCGTCAAAATGGCGCAAGCGTTTCTTGTGACCCCATGAAAATCCCCTTGATTTTTTCACAGACTTGACCTCTCATGAAATTTGTCACGCATTTTTCACCAAGAGCAATTTTTCATCGAGACCTGGCTTTGCCCTCAACCGCTATCCGACCGGAACAGGAAAACGCCGAACGGCTGCTGGCCGGCGATATCAGGGCGCTGCGCAAGGCGCGCGGGCTGACGCTGGCCGAGATCGGCCTGAGGCTCGGCCGCTCGGTCGGCTGGGTCAGCCAGGTCGAGCGCGGCCTGTCGATCCCGTCCCTAGGCGATTTGCGCGCCTTCGCCGACCTGTTCGGCGTCCCGCTCAGCCTGTTCTTCAGCCATGACGTGCCGATCGAGAAGGAGCGTGGCGTCGTCGTGCGTGCCGGCAGCCGGCGCTCGCTTGGCACAAGCGAATCCGGCCTGGTGGAGGAGCTTCTGTCGCCCGATCTCGGCGGTAGTTTTGAGATGGTGCGCTCGATCTTCGCGCCGGGCGCGGAACTGAAGACCGAAGCGCGGCGGCCAACGGAGGAAGCTGGCTATGTCGCCTCCGGCATTTTCGAGATCGAGATTGCAGGCGTCTGGCACCGGCTCGGCGAAGGCGACTCCTTCCGTTTCGAGGGCAAGCCGTACCGCTGGCGCAATCCGGGTGCCGAGCCGGCAGTGGTCATCTGGGTGGTTTCGCCGCCTGTCTATTGAACCAATGCATGTCGCCCAAAAGTGCGTAGCGGTTTTGGGACAACGACATGCATCAAAACAAAATAGAAGCGCAACGCGCTTTGGGGTTTGGAGAAGAACATGGCCGGTTTGCCGACCACGGCACGCGTGGTGATCATCGGAGGCGGTGTCGTGGGCGCCTCCTCGCTCTATCACCTCGCCAAGGCGGGTTGGACCGACTGCGTGCTTCTGGAAAAGAACGAGCTGACATCGGGCTCGACCTGGCATGCCGCCGGCAATGTGCCGACTTTCTCCTCGTCATGGTCGCTGATGAACATGCAGCGCTATTCGACCGAGCTCTATCGCGGGCTGGCCGACGCGGTCGACTACCCCATGAACTACCACGTCACCGGCTCGCTCAGGTTGGCTCACACAAACGAGCGGATGCAGGAATTCCAGCGCGCCAAGGGCATGGGCCGCTACCAGGGCATGGACATCGACGTGGTCGGGCTGGACGAGATCAGGCGCCGCTATCCCTTCATCGAAACCCATGATCTGAAGGGCGCGCTCTACGACCCGAGTGACGGCGACATCGACCCGGCGCAGTTGACCCAGGCGCTGGCCAAGGGCGCGCGCGACATGGGCGCGAAGATCATCCGCTTCTGCCCGGTGACCGGCGTGCGCCGCGACGGGGACGAATGGGTGGTTGTAACAGCGCAAGGCGAAATCCGCTGCGAGATCGTCGTCAACGCCGCCGGCTACCGTGCGGCCGAGGTCGGCCGGATGTTTGGCCGTGAGGTGCCGATGATGGTGATGAGCCATCAGTACATATTGTTCGAGGAAATCCCCGAACTGGCGGCCTGGTCGAAGGAACAGGGAAAGAAGTTGCCGCTGCTGCGCGACGTCGACACCTCCTACTATCTGCGCCAGGAAAAGACCGGCATGAATCTCGGCCCCTATGAGCGCAATTGCCGTGCCCATTGGGCAACCCATAACGATCCGATGCCGGAGGATTTCTCCTTCCAGCTCTTCCCCGACGATCTCGACCGTCTAGAGCACTACCTCGCCGATGCCGTCGCCCGCGTGCCGATCCTCGGTACGGCCGGCCTGTCCAAGGTTATCAACGGTCCGATCCCCTACGCACCGGACGGCAACCCGCTGATCGGGCCGACGCCCGGTGTGCCCAACGCGTTCGAGGCCTGCGTCTTTACCTTCGGCATCGCCCAAGGCGGCGGCGCCGGCAAGGTGCTGGCCGAATGGATCACCGAGGGCCAGACGGAATGGGACATGTGGTCCTGCGACCCGCGCCGCTTGACTTCATTCGCCGCCGCGCCGGACTATTGCGTGGCCAAGGGCATGGAGATCTACGGCAACGAATACGCCATCCAGTTCCCGCGCCATGCCTGGCCGGCCGGGCGCGACCGCAAGCTGTCGCCGATCCATGATCGCACTAGGGCGTTCGGCGCCCGCTTCGACGCCTATAATGGCTGGGAGCGCGCCACCTGGTACGCCGGGCCGGGCGACGACATTTCGGAAGAAGCCACTTTGACCTTCCGCCGTGATGGCCCCTGGCAGCAACGCGTTCACGAAGAATGCCTCGCCGTGCGCGACGCCGCCGGCATCCTCGACCTGCCCGGTTTTTCTCGGTTCAACCTCGAAGGTCCCCGCGCCGCCGAATGGCTGAGCCGACAGGTCACCGGTCTGGTGCCGAAGCCGGGCCGCATCGGCCTCGTCTACTTTTCCGACGACAAGGGCCGCATCGTCACCGAAATGTCCGTCGTGCGCCACGGCGAGGACCAGATGACGCTGATCACCGCGGCGGTGGCGCAGTGGCACGATTTCGAATGGCTGAAATCGCGCATGCCCAAGGATGCGCCGTTCAAGCTGATCGACCGGACGGAGGAATATTCGACGCAGATCCTCGCCGGCCCCAATTCGCGAACGATCCTCGCGGAGGTCTGCGCCGCCGATCTTGCCCTGCCCTGGCTCACCCATCAGGAGACGACCATCGCCGGTCGCTGGGCGAAGCTGGTGCGCGTCTCCTTCGCCGGCGAGCTTGGCTGGGAAATCCACACCAAGGTCGGCGACACCCCTACTGTCTTCGACGCCGTCTGGGCCGCCGGCCAGAAGCACGGACTGAAACCATTCGGCATGTACGCGCTGGACTCGCTCCGGCTCGAAAAGGGCTACCGCGCCTGGAAGGGCGACCTGTCGACAGATTACTCGATCCTGCAGGGCGGGCTGGAGCGCTTCGTCAAGTGGGAAAAGCCCGACTTCCGCGGCAAGGCGGCGCTGCTCAACGAAAAGCAGCAAGGCGTTAAGAAGCGCTTCGTCACGCTGGTCGTCGAAAATCCCGGCGATTGCGATGCGCCCTACATGTCGACGCTCTGGCATGATGGCAAGATCGTCGGCGAGACGACGTCGGGCGGCTGGGGCCATCGCATCGACAAGTCGATCGCGCTCGGCATGCTGCGCGCCGACCTCGTCGAACCCGGCACCGCGGTCGAGGTCGAGATCTTCGGCGACCGCTTCAAGGCGATCGTGCAAAAGGATGAACCGCTGTGGGATCCGAAAAACGAAAGATTGCGCGCATGAAATCCGTCATCCTTACCGACGGCGGCATGGGCCAGGAACTGGTCCGCCGCAGCAAATCCGAGCCGACACCGCTATGGTCGGCCAGGGTGTTGATCGACGAGCCCGATCTGGTGCGCGACCTGCATGCGGAGTTCATTCGGGCGGGCGCCCGCGTCATCACCATCAACACCTACTCCGCGACACCCGAGCGCCTGGCGCGCGAGGGTGCGGAAGCGCTGTTCGAGCCGTTGCAAAAACGCGGCATCGAGCTCGCAATGCAGGCGCGCGACGACGCCGGCGACGTGGCCATCGCCGGCTGTCTGTCACCGCTGTTCGGCAGCTACGCGCCGGCGCTGACCATTTCCTTCCAGGAGACGCTCGACACCTACCGCCGTATCGTCGCCGAGCAGGCTGATGGCGTCGACTTGTTCCTGTGCGAGACCATGGCCTCGGCCGAGGAAGCACGCGCCGCCGTCACCGCGGCCTCGGAAAGCGGCAAGCCAATATGGGTGTCGTGGACGCTCGCCGATCACGGCACGCCGCGCCTGCGCAGCGGCGAGGCTATAGCGGCAGCGACGAGCGCGCTCGGCGACCTGCCGGTCGCAGCCAGGCTGATCAATTGCTGCCGGCCTGAAGCGATCACTGCGGCACTACCCGAACTGATCGCTCTCGGCGGCCCGGTTGGCGCCTATGCCAATGGCTTCACGTCGATCGAGGCGCTCAAGCATGGCACCACCGTGGACGTGCTGCACGCCCGCCACGATCTTGGCCCTGATGCCTATGCCGACCAGGCAATCGGCTGGGTCGAAGCCGGCGCCGGCATAGTCGGCGGTTGCTGTGAAGTCGGCCCGGCCCACATCGCCACTCTGCGCGACCGGCTAGAACAGGCCGGCTACCAAATCTCGGGAGTCGCATAATGCCCAGACCGTCATCGCGTATTTCCGGCATCGTGCCTTCGGGCAAGGATGGCTGGGAGGTTCATTCCGCCGCCTGGGCACGCAAGGAGGCCGGCGAGGACATCATCATGCTGTCGGTCGGCGACCATGATTTCGATACGCCGAGCCAGACGATCGAAGCCTGCGTGACGGCGGTTCGCGGCAGCAATCACCATTACACGCCGCTTCCCGGCCTTCCGCGCCTGCGCAAGGCAATGGCGGCAGCCTCGACCGCCTGCACCGGCGTCCCGACCAGCCCCGACCAGGTCATCGCCACGCAGGGCGGACAGGCAGCACTCTACGCTGCCGTGCAGGCCGTCCTCGACCACGGCGACCACGCCATCGTGGTCGCGCCCTATTACGCCACCTATCCAAACACTTTCAGTGCGGCGGGTGCGGAATTCACCGTCGTCGAGACGCCGGCCGAGGATGGTTTTCAGCCCCGCGCGGACATGATTCGCGCGGCACTTCGGTCGAACACGCGCGCCATCCTCATCAACACGCCGAACAATCCGACCGGCGCCGTCTATTCGCGACAGCATCTTGAAGAGCTGGCGCAGGTCTGCCGGGAACATGACCTGTGGCTGCTGTCGGACGAAGTCTACTGGACGCTGGGTGGCGGCGAGCATATCTCGCCCCGCGCTCTGCCCGGCATGGCCGAGCGCACGCTGGTCATCAATTCGATGTCCAAGAGCCACGGCATGACCGGCTGGCGCATGGGCTGGCTGACCGGCCCCGAAGCGATGATCTCGCTGCTGATCAACCTCAATCTGGTGACGACCTACGGCCTGCCGGCCTTCATCAGCATCGCCTGCGCCGAAGCGCTCGAAAACGGCTATGGCGTCAAGGAGATCGCCGAACGCTATGCGGCGCGGCGCACCCTCTTCCTCGACGCCATGCGCGGCATGAACAACGTCACTGTACGCGGCTCCGAAGGCGGCATGTTTGCCATGCTCGATATCTCAGCCATCGAGCCGGACGACGAGAAATTCGCCTGGGCTTTTCTGGACACGGAAAAGGTCGGCGTCATGCCGGGCTCCAGCTTCGGCGAGGCAGCCGCCGGTCACATCCGCGTCAGCCTTTGCCAGCCCGAGCCCGTGCTGCAGGAAGCAGCCACTCGCCTGCGCCGCTTCGCTTCCAGCTATCGCCGCGAGGCCGCATGACCGCCAAGACCATCCCCACCAGGGCCATCCCTACCAAAGCAAGGGCGGTCATCATCGGTGGCGGCGTCTCCGGCTGTTCGGTCGCCTATCATCTGGCCAAGCTCGGCTGGACCGACATCGTGCTTCTCGAGCGCAAGCAGCTGACATCGGGCACGACATGGCATGCCGCCGGCCTGATCGGCCAGTTGCGCGGCTCGCAGAACATGACGCGGCTGGCGAAATATTCGGCCGACCTCTACGTCAAGCTGGAAGCCGAGACCGAGGTCGGCACCGGCATGCGCCAGGTCGGCTCGATCACCGTGGCGCTGACCGAGGAACGCAAGCACGAGATCTATAGGCAGGCGTCTCTCGCCCGCGCCTTCGATGTCGATGTGCGCGAGATTTCGCCCAGCGAAGTCAGTGAGATGTATCCGCATCTCAATGTTTCCGATGTGGTCGGCGCGGTCCACCTGCCACTCGACGGCCAATGCGACCCGGCCAACATCGCCATGGCGCTGGCCAAGGGTGCGCGCCAGCGCGGCGCTACCATCGTCGAGAACGTGAAGGTGACCAAGGTCCACACCAAGGCCGGCCGCGTTACCGGCGTGTCCTGGACGCAAGGCGACGAGCAAGGCACGATCGACACCGACATCGTCGTCAACTGCGCCGGCATGTGGGCGCGTGAACTCGGGGCCCAGAACGGCGTCACCATCCCGCTGCATGCCTGCGAGCATTTTTACCTCGTCACCGAGCCAATCCCCGGCCTGACCCGCCTGCCGGTGCTGCGCGTGCCGGACGAATGCGCCTACTACAAGGAAGACGCCGGCAAGATGATGCTCGGCGCCTTCGAACCCGTGGCAAAACCGTGGGGCATGGACGGCATTCGCGAGGATTTCTGTTTCGACCAGCTGCCCGAGGACATGGATCATTTCGAGCCGATCCTCGAAATGGGCGTCAACCGCATGCCGATGCTGGCGACCGCCGGCATCCATACCTTCTTCAACGGCCCCGAAAGCTTCACGCCTGACGATCGCTACTATCTCGGTGAGGCGCCGGAACTGTCGGGCTACTGGATGGCGACCGGCTACAATTCGATCGGCATCGTATCCTCCGGCGGCGCCGGCATGGCTCTGGCGCAATGGATCAATGATGGCGAAGCGCCCTTCGACCTCTGGGAAGTCGACATCCGCCGCGCCCAGCCGTTCCAGAAGAACCGCCGCTATCTCAAGGAGCGCGTCTCCGAAACGCTCGGCCTGCTCTATGCCGACCATTTCCCCTATCGCCAGATGGCAACCTCGCGCAATGTCAGGCGCTCGCCGCTGCACGAGCATCTGAAGGCGCGCGGCGCCGTCTTTGGTGAAGTCGCCGGCTGGGAGCGCGCCAACTGGTTCGCCCGCGAAGGCCAGGAGCGCGAATACCGCTATTCCTGGAAGCGGCAGAACTGGTTCGACAACCAGCGCGAGGAGCATCTGGCCGTCAGGAACGGCGTCGGCCTGTTCGACATGACCTCCTTCGGCAAGATCCGAGTCGAGGGGCGCGATGCCTGTGCTTTCTTGCAAAGGTTCTGCGCCAACGACATGGACGTGGCGCCGGGCAAGATCGTCTACACCCAGATGCTCAACCAGCGCGGCGGCATCGAGAGCGACCTCACCGTGTCGCGCTTGTCGGAAACCGCCTATTTCCTCGTCGTGCCGGGCGCCACGCTGCAACGCGATCTGGCCTGGCTGCGCAAGCATCTCGCGGACGAATTCGTCGTCATATCAGATGTGACGGCGGCCGAAGCCGTGCTCTGCCTGATGGGTCCGGACGCAAGGAAGCTGATCCAGAAGGTAAGCCCCAACGATTTCTCCAATGAAACCAATCCGTTCGGGACGTTCCAGGAGATCGAGATCGGCATGGGGCTGGCCCGTGCCCACCGCGTCACCTATGTCGGCGAACTCGGCTGGGAGCTTTATGTCTCGACCGACCAGGCAGCCCATGTCTTCGAGGCGATCGCGGAGGCCGGCACCGATGTCGGCCTGAAACTTTGCGGTCTGCATACGCTCGATTCCTGCCGCATCGAAAAGGCCTTCCGTCATTTCGGCCACGACATCACCGATGAGGACAACGTGCTGGAAGCAGGGCTTGGTTTTGCGGTCAAAACGGCCAAGGGCGATTTTCTCGGCCGCGATGCGGTACTGAAGAAGAAGGAGGCCGGCCTGTCACGCCGGCTGGTCCAGTTCCGCCTGACCGACCCGCAGCCTTTGCTCTTCCACAATGAGGCGATTCTGCGCGACGGCAAGATCGTCGGCCCGATCACCTCGGGCAATTACGGCCATCATCTCGGCGGCGCAGTCGGACTTGGCTATATCGAGTGCAAGGGCGAGAGCGAGGCGGACGTGTTGTCGTCGTCCTACGAGATCGAGATCGCCGGCGAGCGCTTCGCCGCCGAGGCGTCGCTCAAGCCGATGTACGATCCGAAGGCCGAGCGAGTGCGGATGTAGTTCTTTTTCCTTCTCCCACAAACAAGGAGAGAAGGAAGCTTCCGCAAAACCTCCCCCGAATCAGAACGCATCCATCCTGGCCGCGACCTTCGCCTTGAACGTCTTGCGCGTCCCGTCGGTCGACAGATTCATTGAATAGTGCGCCAGATAGGAGACGGATGCGCCGGGCTTGATGGTAGCGCGCAGCATGCGGTTGACCAATTTGCGCGGCGGGTCGCCCATCAACATGGCGCGGAACCGGCTGCCGCCATAGGTGGTGACAGCGGCCAGCTTGCTTATGTTGTGCAGCGTCGGCTGCACCTTGCCGTCGACCAGCCTGAACGACACGCCGGGCAGGAAGACGCGGTCGAAAAAGCCTTTCAGGATCGCCGGATAGCCGTAATTCCAGACCGGGAATGACAGCACCAATGCTTCTGCCCGCAGCAGGCGCTCGACATAAGGCGCTGCCGCATCATCAGCACCGCGCATATCGTGATAGCCGAGCCGCTCGGCCCGCGTCAGCCGCGGATCGAAATTCTCGGCATAGAGATCGCAGTCGTCGATCGCGTGGCCGGCGGCCGTCAATCGTTCGACGATCGTCCGATGCAGACCGGCGTTGAAGCTGGTTTCGACCGGATGGGCGTAGAGGACGAGGATGTTCACAGGAGAACATCTCGCAGGTCAGCGCGAGGCACCCCCCTCTGCCCTGCCGGGCATCTCCCCCTCAAGGGGGGAGATCGGCTGTCAGTATCGCTTTCGCCAGTTGACGACGTTGGAAGATGGTCGAGACGATGGAACTGCCAATCTCCCCCCTTGAGGGGGAGATGTCCGGCAGGACAGAGGGGGGTAAAGCGCCACACGCTCTTCATCGACTCAGCCCGCCTTCTGCAAGCCCTTGAACAGAAACGACTTGCCCGAACGGTAGTCGTAATCCGGGTTCTCCCAGGCGATCATCTTGCCGGGGTTCAGCAGCCCTTGCGGGTCGGTCTCGCGCTTGAAGGCAAGCTGCACCTCGTCGGTCTGCTTCATGCCGCCCTCTTCCAGCGTGTAGCGATGCGGATTGAAGATCCAGCAGCCATTGTCCTCATGGATGCGGATGATCTCGTCGAGTCGCTCCGCCGTGGTGAAACGGACCAGCGGCAGGCCGGCGACGCCGATCGCGCCGTCGAAGCGAATGAATTCGAGATGCGACGGCACTTCGTCGCCGAAGCGATCGACCATCGCCTTGACGTGAGCGAGATGATCGGGCGACGGGTAGCGGGCCTGCAGATAGGTGATCGTGGGATCGACCCTGATGGCGCGCAATGTCGTGTGGTTCCAGGTCAATTCATAGGCCGGCGGCAGGCCCTTCAAATCGGCCTCCTTGTCGGCGCGGAAGACGATCTCGCCCTTGCTGCGCGCCGCGAAGGCGAGGAAGGCGTCCATCGCATGCGGCGCGATCATCAGGACGACGATGCTCTGCTCGCGGCGGAAGAATTTCTGATGGCGCTTGAAATAATCATACGGGATCGGTGCTGCGATCGGCGTGATCAGTTTTGCCAATATGCCATCCTGGACGGCGAGATCGTCGCCGAAGCCGGCCGCATCCATGAAATCGTCGAAGCCGACGATGACGTCGACCCAGTCGTAAGCGGCCGTCAGCGGCATCTCGACCTCGGTGATGATGCCGTTGGTGCCATAGGCATGCATGACCTTCAGCACGTCCTCGCCGGTAAGCTCCATGACGCGTGGCTCCGCCTCCATCGTCACGGTTCGCAGCCGGATGACATTGCCGAGGTCGCGCAGGCCACCCCAGCGGATCGAGCCGACGCCTCCCGAGCCACCGGCAACGAAACCGCCGATCGATGCGGTGTTGTAGGTCGATGGCGACATCCTGAGCTCCTGGCCCGAATGCGCCCGCGTCGCTCTGTCGATCTCGGCCAGAACGGCGCCTGGCCCGGTGACGACGCGCCCGGGCGCGATCGCCTTGACCGCGTTCATCTCGGCGAGATTGAGCACCACGCCGCCGGACAAAGGCATGGCCTGCCCGTAATTGCCGGTGCCGCTGCCGCGCGGTGTTACCGGAACGCCGTGCCGGTGGCAGGCCGCCAGCAAGCGGATCACCTCCTCCTCGGTTTTCGGCGTCACGATCAGGTCGCCGGTGACATGGTCGAGCTGCTGCTTCAGCACCGGACTGTACCAGTAGAAGTCGCGGCTCTTCTGCTGAACGATCGCCGGATGGTCGTCGATCTTCAGGCCGTCGAGGTCGCGCTTGAGCGCCGCAATATCCATTACTTCACCATCAGCTCGTCGAGTTCGGCATAGTCGGGCAATTGGCGCTCGATGGCGCGGCCATCGCGCACCACGATGCGATCAGATTCCGGTCGCGACAGCAATTCCGTCCAGCTTCGCCCCTTGAAGACGACAAAATCGGCAGTGCCGCCGGCGGCGAGCGCACCAAAGCCGTCGAGCCGCATCACCTTGGCCGGCGTCTCTGTTACGGCCTTTGGCCAGTCGCCGACAGGATGGTCGAAATGCAGGATGCGCGTCGCCATCCGGTAGACCTCCAGAATGTCGAGATCGCCATAGGCATGGAACGGGTCGCGCGTGTTGTCTGAGGCGACAGCGACGGGAATGCCGCGCGCCTTCATCTCATGCAGCAGCGTCACGCCGCGCCAGCGCGGCGTGGTGTTGTCGCCGCGCCGATCCTGCAGATAGAGATTGCACATCGGCAGCGACACCACGGCGAGCCCCGCCTTCGCCACCTTGTCCAGCGTGTCGAGTACGTCGAGGTCCGGCTGACGCGCCAGAGAACAGCAATGGCCGACGAGGATGTTGCCCTCGAAACCGTTCCACAGCGCCGCCTCGGCGATCTTCTTCAGCGAGATCGCGGAAACATCGTCCGTCTCGTCGGCATGGAAATCGAGATCGAGCCCATGCTTGATCGCCAGCGCGAACACCTGGTCGAGAAGTTCCTCGAGGTCCGGCACCATATAGGTGACGACGCCGAGCACGCCCTTGGCCGCGGCCACGCGTTTGGCCAGTCCTTCGAACCATTTCCTGTCGCGCACGCCTTCGATGCCGAGCAGGCAGGCCGCCTGCAATTCGATACGGCCGCGCCACGTCTCCCGCATCGTCTCGAACACCGGCCAGGAGATCTCCTCCTGCGGCGCCACGCTGTCGAGATGGGTGCGCAAGGCCTTGGTGCCATGCGCGTAGGCCGAGCGCAGCGAGAAATCCATGCGGCGCGCGACGTCCTCGGCGCTCCAGCGGGCGGCGCGGTCGGCGCCTGTGGCATTCAATGCGCCCATGAAGGTGCCGTCGGGATTGGGTTTTCGGGGCCAGATATGGCCCTTGTCGATGTGGGTGTGGCAGTCGACGAAACACGGCATGACGATGCGCCCGCCAAGATCGATCGCGCCCGCCGGTGCCTTGGATCGGCCATGCGCGGCAATGCTGGAGATCTTGCCGTCGGCGACGGCGATATCGGCAAGCGCGAAACCGTCGCTGTCATATGCCGCGGCAAGGCCGGGCGTCAGCGACTGATGAACACGGACGCTGGCAAGATGATAAGGACCAGAGGCTGGTATCAAGCCGCACCCCCCTCTGTCCTGCCGGACATCTCCCCCTCAAGGGGGGAGATCGGCAGCTTCACCCGTGGCACACGTCTTGCCACGTCAGTAATTGGCGAAATCCAAAATGAAGTCCAATCTCCCCCCTTGAGGGGGAGATGTCCGGCAGGACAGAGGGGGGTAACGGCGCCAACCACCCTACCGCTCCTGCTTCAGGGCGCTTTCGTGCCAGCGCCGCAGGATCAGATGCGACACCAGCGACAGCACCAGGAAGATCAATATGCCGGTCAGCGAGATCAGGATCAGCGCCGCGAACAGCCGCGGTGCATTGAGCCGATAGCCGGCCTCGATGATGCGCGAGGCAAGACCCGAAGACTGCCCGGTGGCGCCGGCGACGAATTCCGCCACCACGGCGCCGATCAGCGACAGGCCGCCGGCGATCTTCAACCCGCCAAGGAAATAGGGCATCGCCGCCGGCAGCCTGAGATAACGCAATTGCTGCCAGCGGGTCGCGCCGTTAAGCTTGAACATGTCGCGCAGATTGCGGTCGACGGAGTTGAGGCCGAGTGTGGTGTTGGAGAGGATCGGAAAGAAGGCGACGATCCAGGCGCAGAGCAGGAGTTTCGTCGTCTGATTGTCGACATAGATGTTGATCAGCGGGAAGATCGCGACGACCGGCGTCACCTGCAGCACGATGGCAAAGGGGAAGAACGACATCTCCACCCATTTCGATTGCGCGAACAGCACCGCCAGCCCGACCCCGCCGACGACGGCGAGAAGCAGGCTGAGAAAGGTGATCTTGAGCGTCACCAGCAGCGAGGAGAACAACAGCCCGGCATCGTCATGGAGCGTTTGCAGCACCACGCCGGGACGCGGCAGGATGTATTTCGGAATGTCGTTCCAGACGCAGATGCGATCCCACAGCCAGATCGCCAGAATCATGATCGCCAGCGGCAGGATCCATCTGCCGATCCGTTCGAGCCGCTCCTGGCGCAGGCGGCGCGCCTCCTCGGGATCGAGCGTCGGCGTGTGTTCTTCAATGGCCGTCATGATGCGATCCGGCGGTTGAGTTGATGGCGCCGATCAGCACGTCGGACGCCTGGCGGCAGAGCGCGGCATAGTCGGGCGAGGTGCGAAACGCCTCGTCACGTGGATAGGGCGCATCGACGGCAAATTCCCTGAACACGCGCCCCGGCCGCGCCGCCATGACGACGACGCGGTTGGACAGGAACACGCTTTCGAAGACGCTGTGGGTGACGAAGACGACGGTGAAGCGCTCGTCCTGCCGCAGCTCCAGAAGATCGTTGTTGAGCTTGAAGCGGGTGATCTCGTCCAGCGCCGCGAACGGCTCGTCCATCAAAAGCACGCGCGGCCTGTTGACCATTGCGCGCGCGATCGAGACGCGCATCTTCATGCCCCCGGACAGTTCGCGCGGCACGGCATTCTCGAAACCGGTCAGGTGGACCCGCGCCAGCATCTCCATGACAGAAGGCGCCGCCTTGGCCCGCGAAACGCCCTTCAGCCTGAGCGGCAGCCAGACATTGTCGAAGACATCGGCCCAGGGCAGCAGCGTCGGCTCCTGGAAGACGAAGCCGATGTCAGAGCGGTCGAAGGAGCTACTGCCGCGCCAGTCGAGCACGCCCGAGGTCGGCGTCGACAGACCGGCGATCAACCGCAGCGCCGTCGATTTGCCGCAGCCCGACGGTCCGAGCAGGCTGAGGAAATCGCCTTCCCGGATCGTCAGATTGACGTTGCTGAGCGCCGCAACACCGTTGGAAAAGACCTTGCCGACATCGCGCAGCGCCAGCAGTATCGCGGCTTCACCCGATGCGTTTACAGGCGCTTGCGCCACTTTCTCCAGCTTCACGGCCTACTTCTTCAGGTCAAGCCCGACGCTCTTGTTGATAAAGGCAAGCGTGTAGGACTTCTTGATATCGACGCCGTCCGGCACGACCTTCGCCTTGACCATCTTGTCGTAGAAGCTCTGGATGCGCTCGTCTGTCATCGCGCCGATGCCGAGTTTTTCGGTATCGCCAGAATCGACGATGCCGAATTTCTTCATCTGCTCGATCGAAAACGCGATCTGCTCGTCGCTGATGTCGGGATTGTCCTTCTTGATCGCCGCGTTGGCGGCAGCGTTGTCGCCGTAGAGATAATTGT
Source organism: Mesorhizobium sp. STM 4661 (assembly GCF_000359125.1). GTDB lineage: Bacteria > Pseudomonadota > Alphaproteobacteria > Rhizobiales > Rhizobiaceae > Mesorhizobium. Next base: position 106,154 of record NZ_CAAF010000065.1, read on the forward strand.
ACCAGCCCTTGGCCGAGCCATCGACGAAGCACTGCACGACCTCCGGGCGCTTGTCGATCGTGTCCTGCATGGTCTCGATCGTCGTCGCGTAGGTGTCGAAGCCGTAGTCAGCGAGCAGAAACAAATTGGGCTGGAAGTCGCCTTCCTTGGCGACGGCATAGGGCTCCGAGGTCACGTAACCTTGCTGGATCGACTTCTTGTTGGCGATGAAGGGCGCGGGGTTGAAGGTGTAGGGCACGCGCTTGGCCGGGTCGAAGCCGAATTCAGTGATCATCCACTGGAAGTAGCTCTGTGCACCCTCGTCGCTCAGTATGTACTGGTCCGCGTTTTTCAAATCTTCCCATTTGTCGAGCCCCTGACCCGGATGGGCCATGATCACCTGCGGCTCTTTCTGGAAGGAGGCGGCGACCACGCGCAGCGGAATCTCCTGCTGAACGGCGTCGAAGGCCTGCAGCATGTTGCCGCCCATGTAGAAGTCGATCTTGCCGGCGAGCAGCAGCGGCCGCCCGCTGACCTGCGGGCCACCTTGCATGATCGTTACGTCGAGCCCGCAAGCGGCATAGGTGCCATCAGCGACTGCCTGATAGTAGCCGCCGTGCTCGGCCTGGGCGAGCCAGTTGGTGCCGAAGGTGACCTTCTCGTTCGCTGCCGCACTGAGCGTGCTTGCGGCAAGCAGCGCGATGGCGCTCGCCGAGATCTTCCGTTTTCCGTACATGAACACCACCCTTTGTTTGCTCCGGCACGCCACGCACCGGGCTCGACACCGTCGATTCAAGAAGCAAGACACATGCCACCAGCAAGGCCGCCCGCTTGCGCAATAACCGCATGCGAAGACTGGACGGGTCATGCTGTATGGGATGCATCGTGCCTATTTTTTGAACGCCTGTCCACAATTGCACCGATGGCATGCACCACATCTTGAAGGCCCCACCGGTCCGGTCCTACGCTGGCCGCAAACAGGAGATTGCCATGTTCAGATTCCTCACGCCGAAGTCGATCAAGCCACCTTTCGCCCGCTACAGCCACGGCGTCGAGGTGCCCGCGGGGAAGCGGCTGGTGCTGTGCTCGGGCCAGGTCGCCATCACATCGGATGATCAAATCCCGGAGGATGCCGGCGCCCAGGCCGAACTCTGTTTCCAGAACATAGCGGCGATCCTCGGCGAGGCCGGGCTTGGACTTCAAGACATCGTCCGCATCAACGCCTATGTCACCGACCGCGCCTTCCTCAGGCCCTATATGGACGTTCGCGACCGGCTGTTTTCGAGCCCGGCGCCGGCCTCGACGTTGATGATCGTTTCCGGTTTCGCCCGGCCTGAGTTCAAGGTCGAGATCGAGGTCATCGCGGCGGGGTGAATCGACAGGCGACCCTTCCCGCGCTAGGTCTGGCCTTGCATCGAAGAGGCCACGCTATCGAAAAGGCCAAGCTATCGAAAAAGGCATGACATGAGCGTTGCAAAAAGACGCGTGTGGTGGGGCGACTATCGGACCACCGAATACGCCACGATCGACCCTGAGGCGACGATCGCCATCCTGCCGGTGGCGGCGATCGAACAGCACGGCCCGCATCTGCCGGTTTCGACCGACACCTCGATCATGAACGGCATGCTGGAAACGGTGATCGCCCGCCTGCCCGGCGATCTCGACATCCGCATCCTGCCGGTCCAGGCGGTGGGCAAATCGAACGAGCATCTGTATGCGCCGGGCACGCTCACCCTGCCGGCAACGACCCTGGTCGAGGCCTGGACCGAGCTCGGCCAGTCGGTCGCGCGGGCCGCCGTCAGGAAACTGATCGTCGTCAACTCGCATGGCGGCAACGAGGAGATCATGGGCATCGTCACGCGCGAATTGCGCGTGCGCGCCAAAATGCTGGCGGTGAAGACGAACTGGCAGCGCTTTGGCCGGCCGGCGGGCATGTTCACCGAGCTCGAGGATCGTCACGGTATCCATGGCGGCGATGTCGAGACCTCGCTGATGCTGCATTTCCGGCCGGATCTCGTCGATGTGGGCAAGGCCGACAATTTCGTTTCCAACGTCGCTCGCGCCGAAAAAGAGTTTTCGCTGCTGCGCCACACCGGGACGCACGCCTTTGCCTGGATTGCCACCGACCTCAACCCGAACGGCGTGGTGGGCGACGCCAGCATTGCGACGGCCGAAAAAGGCCGGCTGACCGCCGAGCATCAGGCTGACGGTTTCATCGGCCTGTTGAAGGATGTGCGCAAGGCGAAGCTCGCCGATTGGCTCGCGTAACTAGCCGTCGATCTTCAGCGCGAAGGGCGTGCCTTCAAAGGCATCGGCGCCGCGCCCGATCGCCTGGATGGCGTCGATCATCCGGCCGTTTCGGTCAAGCAGCGTGTCGGCGACGGAAATCAGCCGCGGATTGGGTGTTGCCGAGGGCGACAGAGCACGCAAAGTCTCAGCCAATTCGACCTCGTCGCGCTTCGGCGCCAATGCAGCCGCGATGATGTAGGCCGAGGCGGTCGAACGGCTGATGCCGGCATAGCAATGGACGACCAGCGGCCTTGCACGATCCCACCGGCGCGCGAAATCGAGCAGGTTGCGGACGTGTTCCTCGCCCGGCATGGTCATGCCGTCCTGCGCCACCGCAATGTCGTGCATGACGAGGTGCAGATGGTTCTCCCTGGCGATCGAGGCCGGCCGTGTCACCTCCGTCCCGGCGGCCAGCAGCGAAAGCAGCCGCTCGGCGCCGGTCTTCGTCACCGTTTCCTCGACCTTCGACAGCGAGCAGACATGGATCATCGCTTGATCTCCCTGGCGGCATCGTCGCGCCGCGAAGCCCAGTCCGCAAGAGCCGATTCGAGCCGCCGCCATTCCTCGTCCTCGCCCGGCAATCCGCCGCGCAGCACGTGCGGCCGATCGGAGAAATGCCGAAGCAGGACGCCGCGTTCGCCGAGCGCCGAAAACAGGCCGGCGGCGTCCGGAAGGCTGACATAGCGAAACAGCGTGGTGCCGCCGGCGACGGGAACGCCGAAGCGGTCAAACAGCGCATCGAGCCGCGCCGCATCCTCGGACAGCCGGCGCCGCATGCCGGCCTGCCAATCGGTGTCGGCCAGTGCACGGATGCCATATTCAAGCGCCGGGCCGGCAACCGCCCATGGCCCGAATTGCGCTTCCAGCCGCTCGACGGTCAGCGCGTCGGCCAAGGCAAAGCCAAGCCGCAGGCCGGCCAGGCCAAAGAACTTGCCGAAGGAGCGCAGCACGACGATGCCGCCCTGCTCGACATCGCCGGCAAGGCTTTGCGCGCGCGGGCCGACATCCATGAAGGCTTCGTCGACGACCAGCAGGCCACCGTTGGCGCGCAATTTCCCGGCAAGCCGAAGCAGGTCTTCGCGCTCGACGACGCGCCCGTCCGGATTGTTGGGATTGACGATGATGGCGATGTCGGCCGCGGCAAGCGCCTCGAAATCATCGACCTCCGCCGCCGCATGGCCAGCGATCGCCGCCGCTCGGCTGTGTTCGGCATAGGTCGGGCCGAGCACCAGCGCCTTGCCGGGTTTTACCAGCGAAGCGACGCGCGGCAACAGAATCTGCGTACCGGGCGCCGCCGCCACATTCGCCGCCGATGGTGCGCCATAGACGCTCGCCGCGACATCCGTCAGTTCGCGCAGACGCGCGGCCTCCGGCAACCGTGACAGGGCGGTGGCGGGCAGCTCGAAAAGCGGATAGGAGTGCGGATTGATACCGGTCGAGAGGTCGACAAAAGGCTGCGGCGCGTGGGGAAAGAGCGCCCTCGCCCGGCCAAGGCTTCCGCCATGATCCACTGCTGCCACCGCTCCATCAAGAAGCTTCATGTCGTTCCTGATCGCCTTCCTGTCACTGGTTATCGAATTCGCGCTCGGTTATCCGGACTGGCTGTTCCGTCATGTCGGCCATCCCGTCACCTGGTTCGGCAGGCTGATATCCCTTCTCGATCGTCGGCTCAACCGCGATGCTGATTCCGACGCGCTGCGTCGCCGGCGCGGTGTTCAGGCGCTGTTGGTCATCGTGCTGGTGCCGGGGATCATCGCCCTGGTGGTAGAAATCCTGCTGTGGCAGATCTTTCCTTCCGGTCTGCTCGTCGTGGCAATTCTTGCAACGTCGATGCTGTCGCAGAAGAGCCTGGCCGAGCATGTCGAGGGTGTGGCCGACGCACTCGACAATGGCGGGCTTGCCGTCGGCCGTGTCGCGGTCTCGCACATTGTCGGCCGCGACCCCGAAACGCTCGACAGGGCCGGCGTCTGCCGCGCCGCGATCGAAAGCCTGGCCGAGAATTTTTCCGACGGCATTGTCGCGCCCGCCTTCTGGATCGGCGTCGGCGGGCTCCCCGGCGGCGTCGCCTACAAGGCCGCCAATACCGCCGATTCGATGATCGGCCACCGCACGCCGCGCCATGAGGCATTCGGCCGGGCGGCGGCGCGTTTCGACGATCTGATCAACCTGCCGGCGTCGCGGTTGACCGCGCTGCTGATCGTGCTGGCGGCTTTTTTCGTCAGAGGCGCCGATGCGAAAAATGCCTGGCGCACTGTGCGGCGTGACGCGAGAAAACATCGTTCGCCCAATGCCGGCTGGCCGGAAGCGGCAATGGCCGGGGCGCTTGGCCTCTCCCTTGCCGGGCCGCGCAGCTATGGCGGCGTCATGGTCGAGGATGCGTTCATGGGCGACGGCGGCCGGCGTGAGGCCGAGAGCGCTGACATCAGGCAGGCGCTACAACTCTATCGGACGGCCGATTTTCTGCTGATCGCGCTGTTCGGCATGATCGCGGTGATCGTTCTGGTCGCGTGACCTACCCTCTCCGGGACGGAGGGTAAAAACTTCTCAGAACTCTATCCCTTGCTGCGCCTTCACGCCGGCCGAGAAATGGTGCTTGGTCACGCCCATCTCGGTGACCAGGTCGGCGGCCTCGACCAGCGCCGGCTTGGCGTTACGGCCGGTGATCACGACATGCAAGCCTTCGCGCCGGCCTTTCAGTGCCGCGACAACCTTGTCGAGATCGAGATAGTCGTAGCGCAGCGCGATGTTCAATTCGTCGAGCACCACAAGGCTGATTGACCGATCGGCCATCAGTTCGAGCGCCTTGGCCCAGGCGGCTTCGGCCGCCGCGATGTCGCGCTTCAAATCCTGTGTCTCCCAGGTAAAACCCTCGCCCATCGCATGCCAGACGACACGGTCGCCGAAGGCGGCGAAGGCATCCTTCTCGCCGGTGTGCCATTTGCCCTTGATGAACTGGACGACGCCGACGCGCTTGCCGTAGCCGAGCATTCTCAGCGCCAGCCCAAAGGCGGCGGTGGTCTTGCCCTTGCCCGGCCCGGTGTTGACGATCAGCAGACCCTTCTCGATCGTCTTTGCCGCCACTTCGGCGTCCTGCACCGCCTTGCGCTTGGCCATCTTGGCGCGATGGCGTTCCTCGTCCCCCTGTTCAATGGTCTTGGCATTAATATCGGTCATCTCGCTTCACCTTGAGCGGCAGCCCCGCCACCATCAAAAGCACCGTGTCGGCCACTGCTGCGACCTGCTGGTTGAGCCGGCCGGCAGCGTCGCGAAAGCGCCTTGCCAGCGCATTGTCGGGTACGATGCCTTGGCCGACTTCGTTAGCGACCACGAACCACGGCCCGCGCGGCCGCGACAGCACATCGGCCAGCCGCCGGCTTTCGGCCTCAAAATCATGTTCGGCCAGCATATGGTTGGTCAGCCACAGCGTCAGGCAATCGATCAGGACCGGCCGGCCGTCAGGCAATGCGGCGAGCGCGCCGGCAAGGTCGAGCGGCGCATCCACCGTCGTCCACCCCTCGCCACGCCTCGATCGGTGCAGCGCGATGCGCTCGCGCATCTCGTCGTCATAGGCTTGCGCCGTCGCGATATAGGTCCACGGCCCCCGACAGGCCGTCACCAATGTTTCGGCGTGCGCGCTCTTGCCGGAGCGCGCACCACCGATGATGAAGGTCAATCCTTTGCGATCAGGCAAAGCTGTCGCGCAGGCTGGTCGCCATGCCGGTGAAGCGGCCACGCACCACGCCGACAACAGCGCCTAACACCAGCCAAAACACCAGATTGGTCAGCGTCACCGCCACCACGAACTGGTGATGCAGGCCTTCCGGGATCGCGGTCTCGAAACTGTCGGGCTGCGGCGCGCCGACAATATGCGGCGCCACGATCAAGGCCACAGCCAACAATGCCAATGGCAGCGATTTGCGGAAGGCGAGCAGGCCGAGACCGCCCGCGGTCGCCACCACGGTTGCCGTCCACCAAATCTGGCGCTGGGTGAGATCGGCCGCCGGCATCGCCGGCAGTTCAGGCGGCAGGCCGAGGCCCGGCGCCAGGATGAACGCGGCAAAGCCGGCCAGGCCCCAGAACACGCCCTGGCGCCAATTGCCGATGCCGCCGGCGAATTCCGAGACAGCGACCAGGACCAATGCGAAGCCGATGCCGGTGACGATATTGGCTGCCACGCTGAAGGCGAAGCGCTCGAAGCCGTCGGCCGGCGCCCAGCCTTCGTCTTCTTCCGCGGGAGCAGCCGATTCGGCGGGTGCCGGCGCAGCCGTGCTCATCGCAGTTTCCGCCGTTGCCGCGGAACTCATGGCATTGGTATTGGCTGCCGGAGCCGCCGCGGCATGATCGGGCCCCTGGCCGCTGCCGGTCTTTTCAAAAACTTCGGCCTGGAAAATCAGAGGATAGGTTGCAAAGGCTTGCATGCAGGCGAGAACGACGCCGGCCACAAGCCCTGCGATCGCCGCGATGAACACGACGTTGCGAAACAGTGTCATGATGTCAATTCCTCGTCAGTGGCAGGGAAACGCCATGGAATGGCGATAGTCGTGGGCGGCATTGTGGACGGCCTCGATATGCGAGAAGCCGACAAAGCCCATGACGAAAAAACCGAGCAGCGCGGCAAGCGCGAGCTGCATTAAGCGCGACTGCGCGGAGACGGAAGCGCCGAGAGAGACGGAAGCGGTATTCATATCTTGTCCTTTCGCCCTCCACCCGAGGGCATCGAAGTCAGTTTCCTGTCGCCGGCAGGTCTCCTGGCTCGCGGATCAGCGCCCTTCCCCACCTTCCCGAAGAAAAATCTTCAGTGGCATATGGAGAGGACTACCGCACACAGTTGCGGGGGCAGCCACGGCATTGGGCAAGAAATTCACCCTCACCGCATTCCCTCTTGGCTCCAAACGGAACCGACGACGGTTGAGACTATAAGGAAAATTGCATCGCCCGGCAAACCAAATTCCGCCCGTTACCAGCGTGAATGCGCCACGCGGTTTCAAGGCTTCGAGGCAGCGATCCGCTCGGCAACCAGCCGTTGCAGCCGCCACAGATGGCGATCGTGAATGCCACGCGCTTCCAGGTTTTTCACCGTGTTGTAGAGGTAGTCGGCGCCCGATCCCCAGTGCCCGCAGGATGTGGCGAGCTTTTCGACCATCTCTTCTTCCCCGAGCGGTCCGGCATAGGTCGTTCCCTTGCGATTGATCACGAAGGCCAGCGCCTTGAACGGCCCGCTGTCGCTTGCCCGCGAGAGCAGGCGCGGATGATAGCTCGTCGGCTTCAGTGTCACCTCACGCCGAAAAAGCTTGTCGAGCTGCGCGCGGCGATCGCCATCGCTCAGCCGAAAGGCGACACCCTTGCATTGTCCGCCGCGGTCCAGCGCCATCATCAGCCCCGGGCTCTGCTTGGTGCCGCGCCAGCGTGTCATGTTCATGCAGAAGGATCGATGCCAGCCGCGCGCCACCGCGACCCGTTCCTCGACATGGTCGATTTCGGGCTTCCAGATCAGCGAGCCATAACCGAACAGCCACAGCGGTTCGGAGACGGCGAGTTCAGCCTGCAATTCGTCGAGCATCGCGTCATAGTCGCGGTCATCCAGATGCGCTGCGTCCGGATCGGGACCGGCATCCCCGATCTCGCGCCAGCATCGCGCCACCAGTTCGGGCGTGAGTGACATCTGTCGTGCGGTCATGTCCCGATCCCGTTGTTCGCGGCATGATTAGGCATCACGACCGAAGCCGGCAATGCCGTCGCCCCAATTGACAAACGATTTTCCGGGGTGTCGGCTGGCACATCACAGGAAGCCTGTCATGCAACCCAGTCCGAGCGGGCACGATCCCTACAATGGCCTGACCCGGGCCGAGCCGACGCTGCCGTCGTCAGCCTATTGGGATGTGGAGGCCTATCAGCGCGATCTCGACGCCATCTGGTACAAGAGCTGGCTCTTGGTCTGCCGCGAGGCCGAACTTGCCCAGCCGCTGGCTTTCAGGACATTCCGGATCGGCACGCAGGAGATCGTCGCGCTGCGCGACGAGACTGGCGCGTTGCGCGCCTTCCACAACACCTGCCGGCATCGCGGCTCGCAGCTCTGCCAGGAGAGCGAGGGGCGGCTGAAGGCTCGGCTTATCACCTGCCCCTATCACGCCTGGTCCTATTCGCTGCGCGGCGATCTCGTGCGCGTGCCGTCGAAGTCTCTGCCCGAAGGTTTCGACAAGGCCGAGCACCCACTCTACCGCGTGGCGCTATCGGTGTGGCGCGGCTTTGTCTTCGTCAATCTCGCCGAGGATGCTGGCGGTTCGGCGGAAACCGCCTTCGATCCCGCATCCGGCGACCTCTCCAACTGGCCGCTGGAAACGCTGGTGTCGGGCCATGCGCTGCGCAAGGTGATGAACTGCAACTGGAAGATCTTCTGGGAGAACTTCAACGAATGCCTGCACTGCCCGGGCGTGCACAAGGATCTGTCGCGGCTGGTGCCGATCTATGGCCGCGGCCTGATGGGCCGGCATGACGATCCCGAATGGGCCCACCATGCCGACAATGACGCGCCGGAGTTCTCCGGTGGCCTCAGGGCCGGAGCCGAGACGTGGTCGCAAGACGGTCATGCCCATGGCCCGGTCTTTACCGATTTGACGCCGGCAGAGCGCGCAGCGGGACAGACCTACGCCACCAGCCTGCCGTCGATGTTCGTTGTCGGTCATGTCGACTATGTCCGGACAGTCCGGCTGGCGCCGCTCGGTCCCGAACAGACCGAACTCACCGCCGAATGGCTTTTTTCGCCCGAAGCGCTCGCCGATCCAGCGGCGGACATTGACAACATCGTCGCCTTCGGCAGGCAAGTGCTGGAGGAGGACGCCGCGATTTGCGAAGTCAATCAGAAGGGCCTGCGCTCGATGCGCCACAAGGCTGGCGTGCTGATGCCCGAGGAGTACGACCTGCACCGCTTCCACAATTGGGTACGCGAGCGCCATGTAACACATTCGCCCAAGCCCTGAATATCAAAGGGATTTTGGCAGATAGCGCCACGTAACAAAACCGCAGACCGCCGCTAGCAGGCCGAGCGTGGCGAAGACCGAGCCCAACCCGAAAAACGCCAGCACGACCGAATAGACCAGCGGCGGTGTCAACTCGGAAAAGTCGAGATAGGTGCGATAGACCGCCGCCATCTGCGCCCTCTCGTAGAACCGCACCGAGCGCATGAAGGCGGTCGAGCCCAGCGCGTCGAGAGCGATGGCGAAGAATGCGCCGCACAGCAGCAAGGCGCCGGTAAGAAACGGCACGGATTCGCCGACGGCACCCGCCGCCAGCAGCATGGCGGACATGGCGAAATAGGCTGATGTCATGGTTCGCCGGCCACCAAAACGTTGTCCCACTCTGCCCCAGAAGATGGCCGTGAACAACAGCGCATTGCCCGCCGAGACCAGCAGGCCGCCGGCGAGTTCGCCCTCGCCGGTGATCACCATGAACAGCGGCCCGTAGACGAAGAACGTCGTCCAGAAGCAGGAACGGCCGAAGGCGATCAGCCAGGCAAGCCTCAGCCTGGGCTGCGCGACGAAACGGCCGATATTGGCCAGCGGATTGACCGGCCGCGTCTTGCCCGGGCGGATCGACTGGTTGTCGCCGAGCCGGTAGGTCCAGAACAGCGCCAGCAGGGCCATGGCAAAGATGGCGACCGCGCCATGCGCGGCATAGATGCCGAAACGCGTGTAGAGGAAGATGCCGAGTGTCGGCCCGCTGGTCCAGGCGAGCATCGACCACGCCATGCGCAGCGATTCGGCCTGCGTGAAATCGGTCTTGCGGATGTGGTCCATGATGTAGAGGCTGAGCGTGATGGACAGCGCGCTGGCGCCCATCACGCGGCAAAGCATGCCCACCAATTGCCCGGCAAGCGTGTGCGTGACGAAGAACAGCGAGCCGGCGGCAAGCAGGCAGGCACCTGCGGTGTAGACCCAGCGCCGGGCAAAGCGCCGGATCAGCATCGGCATGAACAGCGTCACCGACAGGCCGAGCAGCGCCACGACGGTGTAGAGGATCGAGACGATCTGTTCGTTGCGGAGGATTTCATAGGCCTGGATCGGGATGACGCTCGACACGGTGGCGCGCGCGAAGGATTCGACCGCATAGAGCGAGGCGAAGGTGCGTGCATCCGCCGGTCGCAAGGCCGGAAGCCCGATCGGATGGCGCACATGGGTAGCCATTGCCTTCCCCGAAGCAGAATCGCCCAAAGCAGAACGCGGGCCCAAATCTGCCGTGGCAATTCCTCGCCCGGTAACAGGAAACCGACGCGTTCGCGGCAAAAAGCGAAGCTGGCCAAAGGCTTTCCGGCGCTGGCCTAAAGCGTCGGCCCAAAAATCGGATTCGATTTTCGGAAAGCACGATGCGTAGATTCAAAAGTGTTAGAGCGTACTTTGTGCGTCCAAGTGGACGCACGTCGCTCTAATGCTGGCCTTGATGCGGCACCAGCACGAACGAGCACCGAGGACATGCATGACCCGCCTTCTGTTGTCCGGCCCAATCGTGATAGTCGTCTTTCACCGCTGAATCAGAATTGCGAGACCATGAGCATTCCCACGTCGACCGCCACCGTTCAGGATTCGCCGAAGCCGAAGCGCATCGTCGCCATCGACATCGCACGCGGCATCGCCCTGCTTGCCATGGCGAGCTACCATTTCACCTGGAACCTCGAATTCTTCGGCTACACCGATCCCGGCCTGACCGCCTTCGGCTGGTGGAAGTTCTACGCGCGTTGCATCGCCTCGAGCTTTCTGTTCCTGGTCGGTGTCAGCCTGTATCTCGCTCATGGTAAACAGATCCGCTGGTCCGGCTTCTGGAAGCGTTTCGCCATGGTCGCCGGGGCGGCACTTGCCATATCTGTTATCACCAGGCTCGCCACGCCGAACGGCTTCATCTTCTTCGGCATACTGCACGAGATCGCGCTGGCCAGCCTGCTCGGCCTGGCGTTCCTGAGGCTGCCGGCGCTGCTGACACTTGTTGTCGCGGCCCTCGTCATCGCCGCACCTTTTTATTTCAGGTCCGAAATCTTCGACCATCCGGCCCTGTGGTGGGTCGGCCTGTCGGCGTCCAATCCGCGCTCCAACGACTATGTGCCGCTGTTTCCGTGGTTCGGCGCCGTGCTGCTGGGCATCGCGGCGGCGAAACTCGGCTCCGCCTCCAGGGTGCTGGCGCTGCTGGCGAACCTCACGGCCGGCCGCTGGTCAAATCCACTGGTGTTCATCAGCCGGCACAGCCTCGCCTTCTACCTGATCCACCAGCCGGTGCTGATCGGCTCGGTCTGGCTGTTTTCGCAAATCATGCCCGCTCCCGCTGAAAACAGGGACGTCAGCTTCTTCAAATCCTGCCAGGTATCGTGCGAGCAACAGCGCGACAAGGAATTCTGCTCCAGCTATTGTGGGTGCATGCTGGATACGCTGCGAGGCGAGGCGACGCTCGATCGGCTCTACAGCGGCGACCAGACCGCCGAATGGAAGTCGCATCTTGCCGACCTGGCGAGCACCTGTACCGCCAGCACCGAAAGCAAGATGATGGAGGGAGGGCAACAATGACCGGCACACAGCCGAAGCACGGAACAATCCCATGGCCGCCGCTGATCTATCTCGCGGCGATCGCCATCAGCATCGCGCTCGGCCTGTTCTACCCACTGCCATGGATCGGCGACCTTCTCGGCGACATCCTGTTCGCTGCCGGTCTTGTGGCGCTGTTCGGCGTCGTCGCACTCTGGTTCACGGCGATCCGCACCATGATCCGGGCGAAAACGACGCTCAACCCCAATGGCGTGCCGGAGCATCTGATCACGTCAGGCCCCTTCGCCATCAGCCGCAACCCGATCTACCTGGCCAACACGCTGCTCATGATCGGTGTCGCCTTCGTATCGGGCATCGCCTGGTTCCTGCCGATGGCATTCATCGCCGCCTTCGCAACGCAGAAGGCCGCCGTCGAGGGCGAGGAGAAAATACTGGCGGCGAAATTCGGCAAGAAGTACCGGGACTATGCAAAAAGAGTTCGGCGTTGGATTTGAGCCGTGCCAGGCCGCTCAAGTGTTGACGCCGAGCTCCACCAGCCGCTCGACACAGGATTCCTCGGCCTGGTCAAGCTCGGCCAGCGTCTCCTCGAGGTCGCGGCGCTTCTGCCTGAGATCCTCGCGCTTTTCCTCGATGCGCTTGATCATCAGCTTGAGCTGGCCGACCTCGCCGGGCGGCTCCTTGTACATCTGGATGATTTCGCGGATCTCGTTGATCGAGAAGCCGAGCCTTTTGCCGCGCATGATCTGGCGGATGAGGTGCCGGTCGGATGGGCGGAACAGCCGCGTGCGGCCGCGCCGTACCGGCTGCACCAGCCCTTCGTCCTCGTAGAAACGCAAGGTCCGCGTCGACACCTCGAATTCGCGGGTCAGTTCGGTGATCGAATAATATTCCCGCATTGCCTCTCCCGACACCGGAGCCTCGGGCGGTCACCGTCATGCGGCGTCGCCTTCCCTCCGATCAAAGCCCATCATGCCGGAATCGGCATGCAACCCGACTGAACCTCACACGACATTTACGTAAAAGTCAATTGAACCGCCTTATCCGGCTCCCGCTCCCAGATGCAGCCACCATGTGGCAAGGCTGAGGAAGGCGAGGAAACCGATGACGTCGGTAATCATCGTCGTGAAGATCGATGACGAAATCGCCGGATCGGCGCCGAGCTTGTCGAGGAACAGCGGAATAAGGATCCCGCCGAGTGCCGCGGCCAGCATGTTGACGATCATCGCCGCGGCAATGACGAGACCAAGATCGGGATTGTGGAACCAGAGGCCGGCGACCAGCCCGAGGATCGTCGCAATGATCGCGCCATTCAGCATGCCGACCATAACCTCGCGGCGAATGACGCGGCCGGCATTGTAGATATCGAGGTCGCGTGTGGCGAGCGCGCGCACGGTCACCGTCATCGTCTGCGTGCCGGCATTGCCGCCCAGCGAGGCGACGATCGGCATCAGTGCGGCAAGTGCCACCATTTCCTCGATCGTCGCACCGAACATGCTGATCACCGAGGCCGAGATGAAGGCCGTACCGAGATTGACCAGCAGCCACGGCACGCGCGAGCGCGATGTCGCAGCAACTGTGTCGGACAGTTCTTCGTCGCCGACGCCGCCCATGCGCAACAGGTCTTCCTCGGCTTCCTGCTGGATGACGTCGACCACATCGTCGATGGTCAGCACGCCGACCAGGCGCTCGTTCTCGTCGACGACGGCGGCGGAGAGAAGGTCGTATTGTTCGAATTCCCGCGCCGCCTCTTCCTGGTCCATGGTCGCCGGAATGGCGTGCCGCGTCTCATGCATGACCTCTTCGACCTTGACCGAGCGCTTGGTGCGCAGGATCTGGTCGAGATCGATGGCGCCGAGCAGCTTGAAGCTCGGATCGATGACGAAGATCTGGCTGAAGCGATCGGGAAGGTCCTGGTCCTCGCGCATGTAGTCGATGGTCTGGCCGATGGTCCAGAACGGCGGCACCGCGACGAACTCCGTCTGCATGCGGCGGCCGGCGGTCTCTTCGGGATAGTCGAGCGAACGGCGCAGCCTGATCCGCTCGGTGAACGGCAGTTGCGACAGGATCTCGTCCTGGTCTTCCTTTTCGAGGTCCTCGAGAATGTAGACGGCGTCGTCTGAATCGAGTTCCTGCACCGCCTGCGCGATCTGCTCGTTGGGCAGATTGTCGACGATCTCCATGCGGATCGCCTCGTCGACCTCGGTCAGCGCGGAAAAATCGAAGTCGGCGCCCAGGAGTTCGACCAGCGCGCGGCGCTGCTCGGGATGCAGCGCCTCAAGCAGGTCGCCCAGTTCCGACTGGTGCAGGTCGTCGGCTTCGCGCTTCAGCGTCAGCGTGTCGCGATCGGCGATCGCGGCACCGATCTGCGCCAGAAACGACGACAGGACGGCGCCGTCCTCGCCATAGATATCGGCGTGACCGTCCTCAGCGGCTCTGGTGTTCTGTTCGTCCTGGCCTTCCACCAGCGCCTCCCGCCATCAGCATTCCGGAAAAGGTGCCTGTCAGGTCTAGACCATGATCCCGAAAAGTGGAAACCGGTTTTGGGAAAATCCGATGCCAAACACAAGATAGAGCGGCGGTGAGATTCGGCACGAGAGCCGGCCCGCGCAACGCACGGAATATCAAACGAAATGCGCCCTGCCCTGCCGTGCGCGAAGGCCGATGTGACTTGGATTGCCGGGCGGGAGGAAGGTGACCTCGGCACCAAGATAAAACCACGATTGCGCAACAAAACTTAACACCACTTCACGCATGCGGCCACTTTCCTCTGAAATGGTGAGAGCATCGGGGGCTTATCGCCTCGCTATACTGGAGCGCGCATGTTTGCCAAAATGGACTGTGGAATATTTGCCGGCCGGGCATCCCTTGCAGCGATGGCCATCCTGTTTTCAACGCATCCGGGAATAGCACTTGCCGCCGACGCCATTGCGGTGAATTCGGACGATTTCACCCTGCCGCCGCCCGAACCTTCCCGTTTCGCGCGCTTCGAGCAAAAACTGTCCGACTGGCATGTCGTCTTGGGCGGCGGCGCGATCGTCGTCCCGGAATATGAGGGCAGCGACAAGTTCAAGATCATGCCGGTGCCCTTTGTCACGGCGACATTCCTCGACGTGGTGACGATCGACCCGACAGGCGCCAACATCGCCATCTATAAGCAAGACCGGTTCGAATTCAGCGCGCGGCTTGGTTATGAAATGGGCCGCAAGGAAGACGACTCCGATCACCTGCGTGGGTTGGGGGATGTCGACATGGGCGCAACCGTCGGCGCGAAGGCCGCGGTGAATTTCGGCCCGGCTCAAATCTTCGCGCAATTGGACAAGACCATCGGCGGCAGCGACGGCATGGTGGGCAGGATTGGGGTCGAGGTCAACCAGCCCTTGTCGCAATCATTGATGATCGGCGCCAGCGCTTCCGCCGTGTTCGCCGACGAAAATCATATGCAGGCGTATTTCGGCGTCACGCCGGAACAATCGGCTCGCTCTGGGCTGGCGCGCTACGATGCCGGCGCCGGGCTGAAGCGCGCCGATTTTTCGATCTCCGCCACATATATGCTCAACCAGAACTGGATGGTGCGCGGCGAAGCGGGGGTGGGCGTTCTCGTGGGTGACGCCGCGGACAGCCCGATCGTCGTCGAAAAAGTGCAGCCGTCAGGAATGCTCCTCGTCGGATATCGGTTCTGACGCCCACACAGGTACCGGTCAGGCAATGGCAAATGTCGCACGGCAAAGGCACCAAAGCGAGATGGCCGCCGAATCCAAATCGGCAAGGCAAGGTTCGCGTATCCTCATTGTCGAAGACGACGCCGAGATCGCGCGCATGCTGGGCGAGACACTCACCGAAAACGGCATGATCGTGGAAATAGCCGAGAATGGCGTCCGGATGAATGCCGCGCTTCGCAGCCAGAAATTCGATCTCATTGTGCTCGATGTCATGCTGCCTGGTGAAAGCGGCCTCAACATCTGCCGCCGTCTTCGCGCGGAAACGAATGTTCCGATCCTGATGCTGACCGCGCTTGGCGAGGAAATCGACCGTATCTTCGGATTGGAGATCGGCGCGGACGACTACGTGACGAAACCGTTCAGCGCGCGCGAACTGACGGCCAGGATACGGGCGCTGCTGCGCCGCACCGCCTACGCTCCCGACGAGCGGGATTGGTCGAGGGTGCTTCTCTTCAACGGCTGGCGCCTCGACCCCATCCGTCGGCAATTGCATGATCCGAGCAATGCGCGGGTCTCGACCACGACACATGAATTCGACCTGCTGCTCGCGTTCTGCCGTAACGCAGGCCGGGTTCTGTCGCGCGAGGAGCTTCTCGGCGTAACTCATGCCGGGCTCGCCGGCCCGATCGAACGAAGCGTCGATGTCCATGTCAGCCGTATTCGCCAGAAGATCGAAAAGGATGCGCGCGATCCGGTGCTTCTCAAGACTGTTCGGCTGGGCGGCTACATCTTCACCGCGACAGTGGAGGAAGCATGAGGAATTTCATCCGCCGCAGCCTGCCGCAGTCAGTGCGCGGGCAGCTCACGGCGATCATTCTCGTCGCGGTGTTTGTGATCATGTCCACCGGATCGGTCATCGAAAGTTTTACGAGGAATATCGACCTGCCGGCTATCGACGACAGTGTCGTACGAGCCAGCGTGGTTGCCGGCTTGTTGCGCGACGCACCGGCGGAGGCTCGCGACGCGATCCTGGCGGCGACGGCTCGTACGGGCCTGGATTTCAAGATACTTTCGAAGGAACGGATCGACAGTATTCCATATTCCTATGTGCAGTGGCGAAACATCGAATGGCTTATCGGGTTCGAAGACAGGCCGATTGACGGGCGGTGGCTGACTGTCGATGGCCAATCCGCGTTTGTCATCGGCCTGGATCGGCAGACCATCCTGGCTCACTTCGGAGTACCCGATACCTTACTGACGTCAGATCTCGTCCGCTCCTTGTTCTACAAGTTCATGGCTTTCATCGCCTTGCCCACGCTGATCTGGCTCTTTGCGGTATGGACCGTAACGGACCCGTTGAAACGCATCTCGACGGCCGTCGGGTCGGCCGAGATCGAGAATGGCGACGAGCTCTTCGTCGAACGCGGTTCCATCGAGATGATTGGCCTGGCGCGGGCGCTGAACCGGATGAGAACACGTATCCGGACGATGATCGAAAACCGCACCCGCATGCTGCGCAGCGTCAGCCACGATCTGCGCACGCCTTTAACGCGGCTGCGGCTTCGCACCGAGCGCATGGACGACAACGCCACCCGCACCGCGATGCTGTCCGATATTCAGCATATCGAAGATCTGATCAACGAGACATTGACCTATCTGCGCAACGACGTTTCGACGGAGAAGTTGCAACGCGCCGACATTGCCAGCGTGCTGCAAACCGTCTGCGCCGAATTCTCCGACGTCGGGTTTTCGGTCTCGTATTCCGGACCGGACCGGCTTCTCGGCTGGTGCAAACCCAATGCGCTGGCGCGTGCGATTACCAATCTCTGCGACAATGGGGTCAAATTCGCCAGCCATGTCACCGTCGCATTGACGCAGACCGACACGGTGGCGCGCATCGCGGTCGGCGACGATGGTCCGGGGATTCCAGTGGCGGCGCGCACCGATGTCTTCGAACCCTTCTTCAAGGAGGACACGTCACGCGGCATTGCGTCAAAGCATGGCTTCGGCCTGGGCCTCTCGATCGTCGCGGACATCATCCAGGGCCATGGCGGCAAGATCGAATTGCAAGACAACCGGCCAAGCGGGCTCGTCGTTACCGTCGACCTGCCGAACGGACCAGGCGTCCAGCCATCATAAGACGGCTTGCACAGCACCCGCGCCTGACGAGCGCCATCGCGCGAGAATGGCCGAAACGCTGGCGCGGACAAAGAAGGCCGCGTGAACACGACGGTCCTCCTACGCCAAGGCTTCGGAGGACACTCCTTCGTCTAACGGCCTTCAGGTGGCCTGCCACCCGAAGCTCGAAGAGCGAAGGGTGGTGCGGTCGAGAAGACTCGAACTTCCACGGGTTGCCCCACAGCGACCTCAACGCTGCGCGTCTACCAATTCCGCCACGACCGCACGTGGTAGGAGCCGGAACGAACCGGCTCGCGGCGTGTAGCAAATCGTTTCCAGCGAAACAAGGGCGCGTCGCGCAATAATCGCCCGGGAATTGGCACATCGGTCGAGAAGGCTGAAACGCGCTCCGAACTGGACGTTTCGGCCGATTGCGGCCATATGAGGGGCGAATGCATGTCGCCCAAAAGTGCAAGGCGGTTTTGGGACGACGACATGCACAAACAAAAAACGACCACGCCATGACAGAACGCAGCCAGATCGCCACGTCATTCCTTCCCCTGCCCGGTTCGGCGCCGGTCGAATGGCGGATCGAACCTGGCCTTACCGCCTATCTCGACGCGCTTCGGTTCATGGAGGCTCGTGCTGAAGCGATCAGAAGTGGTGCTGCCGGCGAGATGGTCTGGCTGGTCGAGCATCCGCCGCTCTACACAGCCGGCACCAGCGCCCATGTCGAGGATCTGATCGAGCCGGACCGTTTCCCGGTATTCGCGGCCGGACGTGGCGGCGAATACACCTATCACGGGCCGGGCCAGCGGGTCGCCTATGTGATGCTCGACCTCAAACGCCGGCGCGAGGACGTCCGCGCCTTCGTCGCGGCGCTCGAACAATGGATCATCGGCACGCTCGCTGCCTTCGATGTGCGTGGCGAACGCCGCGAGGACCGCGTCGGCGTTTGGGTGGTGCGGCCGGATCGCCCCGCCTTATCGGACGGCTCGCCCGCCGAGGACAAGATCGCCGCCATCGGCATCAGGTTGCGGCGCTGGGTGAGCTTTCACGGCATCGCCATCAATGTCGAGCCGGATCTCGGCCATTTCAGCGGCATCGTGCCGTGCGGCGTCGCGGATCACGGCGTCACCAGCCTCGTCGATCTCGGCCTTCCCGTAACAATGGCCGATCTTGACCTGGCGCTGAGATCGGCTTTCGAGAATGTGTTCGGCCCGGCCGCGCCTTTGCCGGTCGAGGCGGCTCGCAAGGCCGGCTGAATACTTAGCTGGATTGGGGTGTTTTGAGGTTCAGGTCAGGCCCCAGCCGAGAAGCCGGTCGGATGCCCACAGAACCCCATAGCCATGGATGGCGAACACCGCCAGCAGCGCGCCGGCCATGACAAAGCAATCGAAGGTGCGGATCGGCTTCAACTCATGACGCGGTTTCACCGCGCTGCCCATCGTCAGCAGGCTGAGGATGGCAAAGACAGCCCCTGCTACCAACAGGAAGCCGTGCGAGAAGCCGGCCCGCCAGCCAAGCGCCAGGAAGGCGGAAAGCAGGACAAACGAAGCCAGCGCCAGTGCGATCGGACCGGGGCAGATCTGGCGCAGCACCTGGCCGCCATCGAATTTCCACACCGGCACCAGATTGGCGACGTTGAACAGCGCAGAGCAGCCGGCAAGCGTCGCCAGCAGTGCCGCGGCGAGCCGGTGTCCCTCTCCACTGGCAAGCGCGCTGGCAGCGATCAGCAATGGCACCAGGAAAGCCGAGAAGCCAGCGCCCATCAGCGCCACGAAAGCCACCTCGAAACGGCTGTCATAGGGTCGCCCGTCTATGGCGATGCCGCCGAGCAGCGGGATGAAGATCATCCGCGCCTTGCGATGGCCCATCAGCCGGAACGCCGCCATGTGCCCGAGCTCATGCAGGGCAACCACCGATGTCAGGATCGCGGCCAGCGCCAGGCCGCCAAGGTTCAACCCGAAGAACGGCCACAGGATGAGTGCCGAAAGCACCGCGAAGCCTACCTGGCTGACCGGATGCTCGAACCAGCCGCCCTTGCGATAGCGACCGGTCCTGGCCCAGACATCCAGCTTGCCGAGTTCGCGGCGCATGGCGAAATAGCGAAAGACGGGAAAGGCGATGCCGCGATAGCGATCGGTCTGGCTGAGGACAACCCGCGTGAACTTGCCTTCGGCAACGAGTTCGGTGGTGGTGCGATAGTCCGCCCAGAAGGAGGCGTCGAGCGACGTGTCGTCGACGACCCGCATGGAAAACCGGCTCTCTTCCACGACATCCCTTAGCAGAACCTTGCGCTCGATGGGCTGGCCATCGCGCCCTTCCCAGGACAGGACGATACGGGCCGCGCCCTGATCGTCCAGCGCCTCGGCGGAAAGGATATCGCCCGACCAGCCGGCATCGCTTCCAAGCGGCCATAGCGCCTGCCAGAGGCGGCGCCGGTCCGCCGCCACCAGCCGGCTGAACCTGACCGTGCGCAAACCGAGCGGCACGCTCAGCAGCAGAAAGATCAGTCCGAGATTGCTGGCCACGAGAATGGCCGTGACGATGGGCGACACTTGGATGTACTCCCGGTCCTAATGCACGTCGCGCCAGCGGTTTGGGACAATGACATGCATCAAAGCAAGGGGTACCCTAGTGCCATGGCGGCAAGAAAGGCTTAACGGAACAGCGCCCTCCTGCCCGCCTTAAGTGTCGCATGAATCGTTCAAACGCGACGCGCATTTAGGGTCAATTGCGTATCAGACCGAAATCAAGCAATGTGGCGCATACCGTTGGATGGACGGTAGAGGCACGTAAGATGATCATGCGCGTCTATCGCTGCACTGTCGTTGCGGGCAAGGAGGCGGAATTCAGGGAATTCGCTTTCACGAAGAGTCATCCATGGTTACGCGAGCAGAAGGGTCTCATCGCTTTCTATGCCGGGAAGCCGCTTCCCAATAGCGGTGACCGTACCCGTTGCATGGTCCAGATTTGGGAAAGCATATCCGCGATCCAAGCCGTTATCGGCGACGATTGGCGCCAGCCGCTCAAACTGCCCGAGGAGGCCCGCGTCTTCATCGAGTCGGTAAGTGTCGAACACTATGAACTTGCAGACGAGTTCAGAGCCGAAGTCTGACCCTCACATCGCTCCGATCCAGATCGCCATGGAAATGAGAAACGTACTCATGCACACAAGCGACACGACATCCTGAACAAGATCGGCCATAACTCTCTCCTGTTGTTGGTATGTTCTAATTTTGTTCTAATTTTGTTCGAGTGTCAACGACCACAAACCGGCGTGCCGCAAAATTTCGGGCGATCAAATCGGCAGGGTTAAGAAAAGGTTGAGACGGCGGATCGCCGCTCGTTCGTACCGGAACGCATGTGGAAAATGCGGTAGGGCAGCAGGCTGACAGACAGTCGCCAGGGTGTGTTGAGATTGAGGTCAGGCCGAGCTGAGAACGGTGAGCTCCGAGAACCGGCCTACGCCGGACGTAGCCTTCATAGGGCGGAGGTGCTTGTGAAGGCTACGGCCGGCGAAGGCCGGCAGCGCAAGATCGCCGTTCGCAAGCCGGCTGAATATCAACACGCCCTAAAGCGGGACCACTTTGCCGTCGGCGAGCGTCACGCGGCGATCCATGCGCGAGGCCAGCTCGTGATTATGGGTGGCGATCAGCGCCGCCAGGCCCGATTGCTTGACCAGCGCCTGCAGCGCTTCGAACACGTAGGAAGCGGTGACTGGGTCGAGATTGCCGGTCGGCTCGTCGGCAAGCAGCACCAGCGGGGCGTTGGCGACGGCGCGCGCAATCGCGACGCGCTGCTGCTCGCCGCCGGAGAGTTCCGACGGGCGATGCTGCGCCCGCTTGCCGATCTGCATGTAGTCGAGCAGTTGCGCCGCCCGCTCGGCCGCCTCCTTCGGCGCCAGCCCTTTGATGAGCTGCGGCATCATGATGTTTTCCAGCGCCGAGAATTCCGGCAGCAGATGATGGAACTGATAGACGAAGCCGACATCGTTGCGGCGGATCGCCGTGCGCTCGTCATCGGAGAGCCGCCCGCAGGCGCGTCCGGCCAGGATCACGTCGCCGGCGTCCGGCCGTTCCAGCAGCCCGGCGGTGTGCAGCAGCGTCGATTTGCCGGTGCCCGAAGGCGCCACCAGCGCCACGATCTCGCCGCGCCTCAGTGAAAAATCGGCGCCGTTGAGAATGGTCAGCTTGCGCGGCCCCTGGACATAGTGCCGCTCGACGCTCTTCAGCTCGATAATGGCCTCGGCCATCATTCGTACCTCAGCGCTTCGACCGGATCGAGCCTTGCCGCGCGCCATGCCGGAAACAGCGTCGCCAGGAACGACAGCACCAGCGCCATCAGCACCACGGAGATCGTCTCGCTGGCGTCCATGCGGGCCGGCAACTGGCTGAGGAAATAAAGCTCGGGATTGAACAGCCGCTCATTGGCCAGCCAGGAAAAGAACTGGCGGATGCGCTCGACATTGAGGCAGATGACAACGCCCAGCAGCACGCCGGCGATGGTGCCGACCACGCCGATCGCGGCACCCGTCATCAGGAAGATGCGCAGGATCGCGCCACGCGTGGCGCCCATGGTGCGCAGGATGGCGATGTCGTGGCCCTTGTCCTTCACCAGCATGATCAGGCCCGAAATGATGTTGAGCGCCGCCACCAGCACGATCAGCGTCAGGATCATGAACATGACGTTGCGCTCGACCTGCAGCGCATCGAAGAACGTCTTGTTGCGCTCCCGCCAGTCGACGAGACTGACCGGGCGCTGGGCGGCCTCCTCGACCTTCGGTTTCAGCGCGTCGACATTGTCGGGATTGTCGACATAGATCTCGATCGTCTGGGCGCGGCCGTCCATGTTGAAATAGAGCTGCGCTTCCGAAAACGGCATATAGACGATGGAGCTGTCATACTCCGACATGCCGACCTCGAAGATCGCCGTGATCGGATAGCCCTTCATGCGCGGCGTCGTGCCGAGCGGCGTGACGTCGCCGTCGGGCGAGATCAGCGTGATGGTGTCGCCAAGCACGAGGCCGAGATTCTCGGCCATGCGGCTGCCGATGGCGACGCCCTCGCCTGTGTCGAAGCCAACGATCGAGCCTTGCTTGATGTTGTTGGCGACGATCGAGATCTTGCCCAGATCCTCGCCGCGTATGCCGCGCACCAGCGCCCCAGTGCCGCCGCCGATATTGCCTTGCGCCAGCACCTGCCCGTCGATCAGCGGAATGGCGTATTTGACGCCGGACACGCCGTTGATGCGGCTGGCGACCTGCGCGTAGTCCTCCAGCGGCATATCCAGCGGCTGCACGATCAGATGGCCGTTGACGCCAAGGATGCGCGTCAGGAGCTCGGCGCGGAACCCGTTCATGACAGCCATGACGACGATCAGCGTGGCGACGCCCAGCATGATGCCGAGAAAGGAGATTGAGGCGATGACAGAGATCACCGTCTCCTTGCGGCGCGAGCGCAGATAGCGCCACGCCACCATGCGCTCGAAGACGGAAAAAGGCCCGGCGGCCGTGGGTGTCGCTGCTGCCGCCTCGCTCATGCGGCGATACCGAAACGCTTTTTCACATCCGCGATCGGCAGCGTCTCGCGCTCGCCGTTGCTGCGGTTCTTGACCTCGACCTCGCCGGCGGCAACGCCGCGCGGCCCGACGATCACCTGCCAGGGCAGGCCGATCAGGTCGGCGGTGGCGAACTTGCCGCCCGGCCGCTGGTCGGTGTCGTCGTAGAGCACATCCTTGCCCGCTGCGGTGAAAGCTGAATTAAGCTCATCGCAGACCCGGTCGCAGTCGGCGTCGCCGGCCTTCATGTTGATCAGGCCGATGTCGAATGGCGCCACCGCCTCGGGCCAGATGATGCCGTTGTCGTCATGGCTGGCCTCGATGATGGCCGCGACCAGCCGTGACGGGCCGATGCCGTAGGAGCCCCCCGAGACGAAATGGTCCTTGCCGTCGGGTCCGGTTACCTTGGCACCCATCGGCTTGGAATATTTGTCGCCGAAATGGAAAATATGCCCGACCTCGATGCCGCGCGCCGAGACGCGGTCGCCCTCGGCGAGCCTGTCCCAGGCCGCTTCGTCATGCATTTCGTCGGTCGCCGCGTAGGGCGTTGTCCACGTCTTGACGATCCCGGCAATCTCGGCGTCGTTCGAAAAGTCGGTATTCGCTCCCGGCACATCCAGCGAAAGATAGTCGCGATGGCAGAAGACCTGGCTCTCGCCAGTGTCGGCCAGGATGATGAACTCGTGGCTGAGGTCGCCGCCGATCGGCCCGGTGTCGGCGCGCATCGGAATGGCCTGAAGGCCCATGCGCGTGAACGTCCTGAGATAGGACACGAACATCCTGTTATAGGCTGCCTTGGCGCCCTCATAGTCGAGGTCGAAGGAATAGGCGTCCTTCATCAGGAACTCGCGCGAGCGCATGACGCCGAAGCGCGGCCGCACCTCGTCGCGGAATTTCCACTGGATGTGATAGAGGTTGATCGGCAGGTCCTTGTAGGACCTGACATAGGAGCGGAAGATCTCGGTGACCATTTCCTCATTGGTCGGACCGTAGAGCATGTCGCGGTCCTGCCGGTCCTTGATGCGCAGCATCTCCTTGCCATAGTCCTCATAGCGGCCGCTTTCGCGCCACAACTCGGCCGACTGGATAGTCGGCATCAGGATTTCGAGCGCGCCGGCACGGTCCTGCTCCTCGCGAATGATCCGGCAGACCTTGTCCAGCACGCGTTTGCCGAGCGGCAGCCAGGAAAAGCTGCCCTGCCCCTGCTGGTGGATCATGCCGGCGCGCAGCATCAGCCGATGCGAGACGATTTCGGCCTCGCGCGGATTTTCTTTGAGAATGGGCAGGAAATAGCGCGACAAACGCATGGACTGATCCGTGAGAGAGGATTGCCGCACCGGAATCGGCGCGGCGCTGGCTTGCTTGCCCCGGCTTCATAGCTATTTCATGACGGAATGGAAACCCGGCCCATGGCGTCGAAATGGCGCTGCGACGGGTGCGGCGGTGTCGCATTAAGCCTTGCTGGTCGTTTCGCAAGCAACGCCTGCCACACTATTGTGCAGTGCAGCACGAGATTGCCTGTTTCGAGGCAAAATTCTGCGTGACAATTTCACCTGCCTTAGGCTAGTGTGCCCTGATAACCGAGAGGGCGGAGAATAATCTGCTCTCCTACGCGGTCAAAGTCTTGGGAGGATGCGATCTAGGCGCGGTTACTCGCTGCCGCCGGATACCGGAAACAGATCGGACGCGTTTAAATTGCAAGGCCTCGTGCCTTGCATTTTTTTTGTGCAATCATCTGCTTAGCACAGCTTATTGCCATACTGCTTTGTCCCACGCATGTCGCTCAAAGTACGCCCATGCGCCCGGCGCGAGGTTACCCGGCTAACGCGCATAAAACAAGAAATTGACGCGCGTAACATGAATCCTTTTGGCACGACGCGCGCTCGCGGCAGCACGACAAATCCGGAAGCCGGCTTTGTTTTTCGGCGCCGAAAGCGCGTCGCGTTGAAACGGATTCGGTCGACGCGCTTTCGGTCTTTGTTTGTGCATGTCGTGGTCCCAAAACCGCTGCGCACTTTTGGGCGACATGCATCAGCGGCGCTCGCCTTCAGGACAGCGGAAAGAGCCTTGCCGGCTATGCTAATGCTTAGGGCTCTGGCTGAAATCCGGCACGATGTGCGGGATGTCGTCGATGCCGAGTCCCAGCCCTCTGGTGATGCCGTAGAAGATGCCCATGAGGATCAGCGTGGCGATGGTCGTCCTGAACGCGGCGCGCAGCATATGCGGTCCGCGCGGCGCGCTCGGAACCGTGCCCAGCGTCACGTCATCGTCTTCGTCCTGTGTCCGCATGCTGAACGGCAGCACGGCGAACAGCACGACCCACCAGGTGGCGAAGAACAGGGCGATGAACGAAACCCAGCTCATGCTTGCTCCAGTTCGACCAGCGTGCCGAAGAAATCCTTGGGATGCAGAAATAGCACCGGCTTGCCATGCGCGCCGGTCCTTGGGTTGCCGTCGCCCAGCACACGCGCGCCGCTGGCTTTGAGCTGATCCCGCGCGGCCAGGATGTCATCGACCTCGTAGCAGACATGATGCATGCCGCCCGAGGGATTCTTTTCAAGAAACGCCGCGATCGGCGAGCCCTCGCCGAGCGGCTCGAGCAGTTCGATCTTGGTGTTGCCGACATCGACGAACACCACGGTCACGCCATGTTCCGGCAGCGCCTGCGGCGCCGTCACCCGAGCGCCGAGCGTATCGCGATAGGCCGCGATCGCCGCGGCCAGATCCGGCACGGCAAGCGCGACATGGTTCAGGCGTCCGAGCATAAGGGCTCCCAGGTTAGGGGAGAAGGGAGTAGGGCAGTAAGGGAGTAGGGCAAAACAGGATCGAGAAGTGCAGACTGTTTGCGCTCCTACTTCCTCCTTCCCCACTCCCCTACTGCCTTACTCCCCTACTCCCTCATCTTGTGACAAACACCGTCACCAGCGGCTTCTTGCCCCAGGCTTCGTTGGCGGCACCGCGCACGGCACGGCGCACCGCCTCCTGCACGAGGTCCAGGTCTTTTCGGCGCTGACGGGGGATGGAGTCCACGGCGCCGATTGCCGCATCGAGCATCAGGTCTTCCAGGGTTTCGCCGCTGGCATCGGCCTCGGCGACGCCGATGGCGACCAGATCGGGATCGCCGGCGAGCTCATATTTGTCGTCGAGCACGACATTGACCGCGACATGGCCGGCAAAGGACAGCTTGCGCCGGTCGCGAATGCCCATCGCCTGGTCGGTGCCGATCAGGCGACCGTCCTTGTAGACGCGGCCGAAAGGCACCTGGTCGATGATCGTGGCGGCACCGGGATAGAGCCTGAGCATGTCGCCGTCGCGCACCTGCGCCACCTGGCCGATGCCGGACATCGACATCAGCGAGCCCTGCGCCACCAGATGCGCCGCTTCGCCATGCACGGGTACGCCGATCCGCGGGCGCACCCATTCATACATCTTGCGCAATTCGTTGCGGCGAGGATGGCCGGAGACATGCACCAGCGCGTCCCCGTCCTCGATGATCTTCATGCCTAGGTCGATCAGGCGGTTCTTGATCTCGAGAATCGCTTTCTCGTTGCCGGGTATGGTGCGCGAGGAAAATACCACCGTATCGCCAGCCGTTAGCGACACCGATTTCATCTCGTCGCGCGACAGTTTGGCGAGTGCCGCCAGTGGCTCGCCCTGGCTGCCGGTGCAGATGATGACCAGGTTTTCGCGCGGGATGAAACCGTAATCCTCCTCGGCGATGAATTCGGGCAGCCCGTCCATATAGCCGAGTTCGCCCGCCACATCGATGACGCGCTTCAACGAACGGCCGAGCACCAGACACTGGCGACCGGCGTTGCGCGCCGCCTTGGCGATGGAGACGATGCGCCCGACATTGGAGGAGAATGTGGTGACGGCAACACGGCCCTTGGCGTTCTGGATGACGCCCTTGAGGCCCTCGCCCACCGCCACTTCCGACGGCGACTCCCCTTCCCGCATCGCATTGGTGGAATCGCAGATCAGCGCCAGCACGCCCTTGTCGCCATAGGCGCGGAAGCGCGCCTCGTCGGTCTTCGGTCCGATGGTCGGCTCCGGGTCGATCTTCCAGTCGCCGGTGTGGATGACGGTGCCGGCCGGCGAGGTGATCGCCAATGACATCGGCTCCGGAATGGAGTGCGCCACCGGGATGGCCTCGATCTCGAACGGGCCGACGGTGAATTTTTCGCCGGCCCGGTAGATCGTCAACGGGATCTTCGGCGCCCCTTGCTCGCCCTGCCGCTTGGCTTCCAGCAATCCGGCGCTGAACGGCGTCATCCAGACCGGCGCCTTGAGCTTCGGCCAGATGTCGAGCAGCGCGCCGTAGTGATCTTCGTGCGCGTGGGTGATGACGATGCCGCGCAGATTGGCGAGATTCTCCTCGATAAAGCGCGTGTCGGGCAGCACCAGGTCGACGCCAGGCAGGCTGGCATCGGGAAAGGTCACGCCGACATCGACGACGATCCACTCGCGCGCATTGGCCGGCCCGTAGCCATAGAGGGCGAAGTTCATGCCGATCTCGCCGACGCCGCCGAGCGGCACGAAGACGAGTTCGGCGTTTTCCGCTTTCGCCATGTTTTTTCCCTTCCTGGCCGGTTAGGCCAAGCCTGTTAGACCAAGCCTGTTAGACCCCGGCCGACGCAACCGCGCCGAAATGCACATCGCCGGCGGCGATCGTCAGAACCGAACCCTCATCGTCGCGGATCACGAAACGGCAGTCCTCGTCAATGGTCTCGAACGTGCCGCGCACCACATTACCGTCAATTCTGACAGCAACCTGCCCGCCAAGTCCCGCCGCGCGCGCCAGCCAGCGTTGCCTGACGGCTGACAGCCCGCGCCCGTCGTTCCACAGCCGCGCATTCTCGCTCCAGGCATCCGACAGCGCCAGAAACAACGTCTCGGCATCGCAAGCAGCACCCAGCGCGCTGAGCGATGTCGCCGGATAAGGCAAATCCTCGGGATATGCCACCACATTGACGCCGATGCCGACCGCCACCGCGAAACGGCCGCCATCCAGCATCGCCGATTCCAGCAGGATGCCGGCAAGCTTGGCGCCGGAAGCGAGCACGTCGTTCGGCCATTTCAGCTCGAAACGGTTTTTCCCCTCGCTGGCGCCGTCGAGACCGATCGAGATCCTGCCCTTCGGCACGACGGCGTCGAGCGCATCGGCCAGCGCCAGTCCGGCGACGAAGCCGAGGGTTGCGGCAAGGCGAAGTTCGGCATTGGTGACGACAAGCAGCGTCGCCGCCAGATTGCCTTCGGGCGTCGCCCAGATCCGGCCGCGCCGGCCACGCCCGCTTTCCTGCTTCTTTGAAACGACCCAGAGCTTGCCGGGATCGCCCGCTCGCGCATGATCCAGCGCCAGCGCATTGGTGGAACCGACCGTGTCATGCGCCTCGAGCCGGAAGCCGTCCGACGCCGCGGTTGGAGCCAGCCGAAATGCCATCCCGTCTAAAAGAAGGTCTTTGCGGCGGCTTCGGCATAGGTGCCGATCGGTCCGCCGATCAGCACGTAGAACAGCACGAAGGCGCCACTGACGCCGAGCACGACACGCAACTCGCTCGCCATCGGCACGAAGCCGCCGACCGGTTCATCGAACCACATGATCTTGATGATGCGCAGATAGTAATAGGCACCCACCACCGAGGCCAGAACGCCGATGATCGCCAGCGCGTAGAGATTGGCGTTGATGGCGGCGAGGAACACGTACCACTTTCCCCAGAAGCCGGCGAGCGGCGGAATGCCGGCCAGCGAGAACATCAGGATGGTCAGGATCGTCGCCATGACCGGATTGGTCGAGGACAGGCCGGCGAGATCGCTGATCCGTTCGACATTGCCTTCCTTGCGCCGCATGGCGAGGATGAAGGCGAAGGTGCCGAGCGTCATCACCAGATAGATCAGCATGTAGATGGCGACGCCGCGCACACCAGCCTGGCTGTTGGCGGCAAGGCCGACCAGCGCGTAGCCCATATGGCCGATGGAGGAATAGGCCATCAGCCGCTTGATGTTGGTTTGGCCGATGGCCGCGAAGGCGCCGAGCGCCATCGAGGCGATCGAGATGAAGACGATGATCTGCTGCCAGTCGGACGCAATCGGCTTGAACGCCCCCATGGTGACGCGCACCAAAAGGGCCATCGCCGCCATCTTCGGCGCCGCCGCCAGGAAGGCCGTCACCGGTGTCGGCGCGCCCTCATAGACGTCCGGCGTCCACATGTGGAACGGCACCGCCGATATCTTGAAGGCGAGGCCGGCCAGCACGAAGACCAGGCCGAAGACGAGGCCAAGCTGCCGCTCGCCGCTGCCAAGTGCTGCGGCGATCTCCTGGAAGCCGGTGTTGCCGGTGTAACCGTAGACGAGGCTGATGCCGTAAAGCAGCATGCCCGACGACAGCGCGCCGAGGACGAAATATTTCAACCCGGCCTCGGTCGAGCGCAGATTGTCGCGGTTGATCGCCGCCAGCACGTAGATCGCCAGCGATTGCAGTTCGAGGCCGAGATAGAGCCCGATCATGCCATTGGCCGAGATCATCAGCATCATGCCGAGCGTGCACAGCAGGATCAGCACCGGATACTCGAACTTGTCGAAATGCTCGGCCTTGGCAAAGCGCATCGACATCACCAGCGTCACCGCCGAACCGATCAGCGCCAGCACCTTCATGAAGCGGGCAAAGGAATCCTGGATGAAGGCGTTGCCATAGGCACTGCCCTGTCCGGCGGAAAAGATCACCCAGGCGCCGGCGACCACCAGGATGACAACGGCAAGACCGGTCACCGTGGTGGTGTTGTTCGTGCGCGAATAGGCACCCACCATCAGCAGCGCCAAGGCGCCGATGGCAAGGATCAGCTCTGGCGTCGAGAGCGACAGGCTGGAGAGAAGGTCCGGCGTCATGGTTCGCAAAACCCCTGGTCAGTTCGCCGCCGCGGTCTGCGCGGTGCCGATGGATGCGGTGACATTGGTGACGAGCGCCTTGACCGATTCGGCCGTCGCGTCGAAGACCGGCGCCGGATAGACGCCGAAGAAGATGACCAGCACGGCCAGCGGATAGATGATCACCTTCTCGCGCGCCGAAAGATCGAGCAGGCCCTTCAGGCTGTCCTTGGTCAGCGCGCCGAAGATCACCCGGCGGTAGAGCCAGAGCGCATAGGCCGCCGACAGGACGACGCCGGTGGCGGCGAAGAACGCCACCCAGGTGTTGACCCGGAACACGCCGAGCATGGTCAGGAATTCGCCGACGAAGCCGCTGGTGCCGGGCAGGCCGACATTGGCCATGGTGAAGATCATGAACACCGTGGCGTATTTCGGCATGTTGTTGACCAGCCCGCCATAGGCGTCGATCTCGCGCGTATGCATGCGGTCGTAGATGACGCCGACGCACAGGAACAGCGCGCCGGAGACGAGGCCGTGCGACAGCATCTGGAAGATCGCGCCCTGGACGCCTTCCTGGTTCATCGCGAAGATGCCCATGGTGACGAAGCCCATATGGGCGACCGACGAATAGGCGATCAGTTTCTTCATGTCCTCCTGCATCAGCGCCACCAGCGAGGTGTAGATGATGGCGACAACCGAGAGGGTGAACACCAGCGGCGCGAACATCTCCGACGCCAGCGGGAACATCGGCAGCGAGAAACGCAGGAAGCCGTAACCGCCCATTTTCAGGAGGATGGCGGCCAGGATCACCGAGCCGGCCGTCGGTGCCTCGACGTGGGCGTCGGGCAGCCAGGTATGCACCGGCCACATCGGCATCTTCACCGCGAAGGAGGCGAAGAAGGCGAGCCACAGCCAGGTCTGCATGTTGGCCGGGAAATTATGCGTCAGCAGCGTCGGGATGTCGGTGGTGCCGGACTGGAAGAACATCGCCATGATGGCGAGCAGCATCAGCACCGAACCGGCCAGCGTATAGAGGAAGAACTTGAACGAGGCATAGACGCGCCGCTTGCCGCCCCACACGCCGATGATGATGAACATCGGGATCAGGCCGGCTTCGAAGAAGACGTAGAACAAGACGATGTCCAGCGCGCAGAACACGCCGATCATCAGCGTTTCCAGCAGGAGGAACGCGATCATGTAGGCCTTGACGCTCTTCTCGATCGATTTCCAGGAAGCCAGAATACAGAGCGGCATCAGGAATGTGGTCAGGATGACGAACAGCATGGAGATGCCGTCGACGCCCATATGATAGGAGATGCCGGAGTCCAGCCAGGCGAATTTTTCCACGAACTGGAAGCCGGCTTGAGAATTGTCGAAACCGATCCAGATGAACAGCGAAACGACAAAGGTGATGCTCGTCGTCCACAGCGCGATGGCGCGGATGTTGCGGCGCGCATTCTCGCTGTCGTCACGCACGAAAAGGATGAGCAGCACACCCACCAGCGGCAGGAAGGTGACCAGCGAAAGGATTGGCGCGGCGGTCATCAGAGCATCATCCAGGTGACGAGTGCGGCAACGCCGATCAGCATGGCGAAGGCATAGTGATAGAGGTAGCCGGTCTGCAGCTTGACGACGCGGTTGGTGACGTCGACGACGCGCGCCGAAATGCCGTCAGGCCCGAGCCCGTCGATGATGGCGCCGTCGCCGGTCTTCCACAGGAAGCGGCCGAGCCATTTTGCCGGGCGCACGAACAGGAAGTCGTAGAGCTCGTCGAAGTACCATTTGTTGAGCAGGAAGGCGTAGAGCCCGCGATGCTGCGCCGCCAGGGTCTTCGGCATTTCCGGCGCGCGGATATAGAACTGCCAGGCGATCGCGAAGCCGATCAGCATGGCGATGAAGGGCGCCAGTTTCACCCACAGCGGCAATTCGTGGATGTCATCCAGGATACGATTGTCGGGCAGTGTGAACAGCGACGCCTTCCAGAATTCGGCATAGCCCTCGCCGATGAAGGCGCTGTGGAAGATGATGCCGGCAAACAGTGCGCCCGCCGCAAGGATGAACAGCGGCACCAGCATCACCGGCGGCGATTCGTGGACATGGTGCATCACCTCGTGGCTCGCTCGCGGCTTGCCATGGAAGGTCATGAAGATCAGCCGCCAGGAGTAGAACGAGGTGAAGCAGGCTGCGGCGACCAGCAGCACGAAGGCAAGGCCGGCGACCGGATTGTGCGCGGCAAAGGCGCTTTCGATGATCGCGTCCTTGGAGAAGAAGCCGGCGGTGCCGATGACGGTCACCGGAATGCCGACGCCGGTCAGCGCCAGCGTGCCGATCACCATCATCCAATAGGTCTTCGGGATTAGCGTCCTGAGGCCGCCCATCTTGCGCATGTCCTGCTCGTCCGAGACGGCATGGATGACCGAGCCGGAGCCCAGGAACAGCAGCGCCTTGAAGAAGGCATGCGTGAACAGATGGAAGATCGCCGCGCCATAGGCGCCGACGCCGAGCGCCACGAACATGTAGCCGAGCTGTGAGCATGTCGAATAGGCGATGACGCGCTTGATGTCGTTCTGGACCAGGCCGACGGTCGCCGCGAAAAAGGCGGTGAAGGCGCCTATGAAAGTGACCACCGTCAGCGCCGAATGCGACAGTTCGAACAGCGGCGACAGCCGCGCCAGCATGAACACGCCCGCCGTCACCATTGTGGCGGCATGGATGAGTGCCGAGACCGGTGTCGGTCCTTCCATGGCGTCCGGCAGCCAGGTGTGCAGCGGCACCTGCGCCGACTTGCCCATGGCGCCCATGAACAGCAAGAGGCAGACGACGGTCATCGCCGACTGCTTGTCGAGAGCATAGCCGAGGAAGGTCAGCACGGCCGCGCCCTGCGGCGCGCCTTCGGCCGGAATGAACGTCGCCGCATTGGCGAAGATGGTGCCGAGATTGACCGAGCCGAACAGCACGAAGACGCCGAAGATGCCGAGCGCGAAGCCGAAATCGCCGACGCGGTTGACGACGAAGGCCTTGATCGCGGCCGCGTTGGCGGAGGGTTTCTTGTACCAGAATCCGATCAGCAGGTAGGAGGCGAGGCCGACGCCTTCCCAGCCGAAGAACATCTGCACGAGATTGTCCGCCGTCACCAGCATCAGCATGGCGAAGGTGAACAGCGACAGATAGGCGAAGAAGCGCGGCCGGTTCGGGTCGTGATGCATGTAGCCGATCGAGTAGATGTGGACCAGCGCCGACACCGTGTTGACGACCACCAGCATCACCACCGTCAGCGTGTCGATCCTGAGCGCCCATGCGGCCTCCAACCCGCCCGACTGGATCCAGCGCATCACCGGCACGGTGAACACTTCGCCCTCACCGAAACCGACGGAGAAGAAGGCCACCCACGACAGCAGCGCCGCGATCACCAGGAAGCCGGAAGTGATGTATTCGGACGCCTTGGCGCCGAGCGACGTGCCGAACAGGCCGACGATCAGGAAGCCGAGCAGCGGAAGGAAGACGATGGCCTGATACATGGTGGTTCCGTCAACCCTTCATCATGTTCACGTCTTCGACCGCGATCGAACCGCGGTTGCGGAAGAAGACGACGAGAATGGCGAGGCCGATTGCGGCTTCAGCCGCCGCGACCGTCAGCACGAACAGCGCGAACACCTGGCCGACGAGATCGCCGAGTGCTGCCGAGAAAGCAACGAAATTGATATTGACGGCGAGCAGGATCAGCTCGATCGACATCAGGATGACGATGATGTTCCGGCGGTTGAGGAAGATGCCGAACACGCCGAGCGTGAACAGGATCGCCGATACGGTCAGATAATGTGCGATGCCGACGGTCATATCAGATGCCCTCGCCCGTCTTGACCTTGCGGATTTCCATTCCCGTTGCCGGCGTGCGGCCGACCTGGGCGGCGATCGACTGCCGCTTGACGCCCGGCTTGTGGCGCAGCGTCAGCACGATGGCGCCGATCATGGCGACCAGCAGAATGAGACCGGCGATCTGGAAGTAGTAGAGGTAGTCGGTATAGAGGATGTCGCCGAGTGCTGCCGTGTTCGAGCGCGCGGCTAGGTCCGGAATGGGTTTTGAGACCGTCGAGGCCAGTTGCGGCGCGAATGTATAGCCGCCGAGCACGACGATCAGCTCCGCCGCCAGGATCAGCCCGACCAGCGCGCCGATCGGCGCGTATTGCAGGGCGCCTTGCTTCATTTCGGCGAAATCGACGTCGAGCATCATGACGACGAACAGGAACAGCACCATGACCGCGCCGACATAGACGACGAGCAGGATCATCGCCAGGAACTCGGCGCCGGTCAGCATGAACAGGCCGGCGGCGTTGAAGAAGGTCAGGATCAGGAACAGCACGGAATGCACGGGATTGCGCGACGAAATGACCATGAACGCCGACGCCACCGCGACAAAGGCGAAGAGGTAGAAAAAGGCCGCCTCTAGTCCACTCAGCATGGGTTCCCCCGGGTTTCCTGTCCGAACAGGACGTTCGTCCTGTTCGATGTTTGCCACCGCCTCCGGCCGGCAAGTTGCGTGTTCCTTAAACGAGGCCCCTCGCCCCGTCCATGCGTCAAATGTCAGCGATAGGGCGCGTCCAGCGAGATGTTGCGCGCCAGTTCGCGCTCCCAGCGATCGCCATTGGCCAGCAGCTTGTCCTTGTCGTAGTAGAGTTCCTCGCGCGTTTCCGTCGCGAATTCAAAATTCGGCCCCTCGACGATGGCATCGACCGGGCAGGCTTCCTGGCAGAAGCCGCAATAGATGCACTTCACCATGTCGATGTCGTAGCGCACCGTGCGGCGCGTGCCGTCGTTGCGGCGCGGGCCGGCCTCGATGGTGATCGCCTGCGCCGGGCAGATCGCCTCGCACAATTTGCAGGCGATGCAGCGCTCCTCGCCGTTGGGATAACGGCGCAGCGCATGCTCGCCGCGAAAGCGCGGGCTTACCGGCCCCTTCTCATGCGGATAGTTGATCGTCTCCTTCGGCGCGAAGAACTGGCGCATCGACAGGAAGAAGGCGCTGACGAAGTCCTGCAGCAGCAGCGACTTGGCGGCTTGGGCTAGCGCTGACATCATCATTCTCCAGCAAACAGCGGGGCCACGAACCAGCCCACGATCGGCAGCAGCACGAACTGGCTGAGGCCGGTTATGTTCAAAACGCGTTTTGTCTCGTCGAGTTCAACGCGCGAGGCAAGCAGCCGGAGCAGCGCGAAATCCGCCGCCGCCACCACCAGGCCCACCGAAGCGCCGATCAGGTTCGCGTTCATGACCGCTCTCTCATCGCTCGCTGCCTTTCCGCAGGCGTGCCGATCGAAGCGTCACGGCGGCGCGTGCAAGCTGACTCGCGCGGCAAGCTGTCGGCCCGGACCATCACGCCATCCCCGTGATCTTGAGGAAGGCGGCGACGATCACCACCATCGCCAGCGAGATCGGCAGGAACACCTTCCAGCCGAGCCGCATCAACTGGTCGTAGCGGTAGCGCGGCACGAACGCCTTCACCATGGAGAACATGAAGAACATCAGGCAGACCTTGAGCACGAACCAGATCAGCCCTGGCACCCAGGTGAAGGGCGCGAAGTCGAAAGGTGGCAGCCAGCCGCCGAGGAACAGGATGGTGGCCAACGCGCACATCAGCACGACGGCGACATATTCGCCCAGGAAGAACAGCAGGAACGGCGTCGACGAATATTCGACCATGTGGCCGGCGACCAGTTCCGATTCGGCTTCGACAAGGTCGAAGGGCGGCCGGTTCGTCTCGGCCAGCGCCGAGATGAAGAAGATGACGAACATCGGAAACAGCGACAGCCAGTGCCAGTCGAGGAAGGTGTTGGGCAGGCCGAGCCTTGTACCGAGCCCGTCCTGCTGCGACAGCACGATGTCGGACAGGTTGAGCGAGCCGACGCAAAGCAGCACGGTGACGATGACGAAACCGATCGAGACCTCGTAGGACACCATCTGCGCGGCCGAGCGCAGCGCACCGAGGAACGGATATTTCGAGTTCGACGCCCAGCCGCCCATGATCACGCCATAGACCTCGAGCGAGGAGATGGCGAAGACATAGAGTATGCCGACATTGACGTTGGCGATCGCCCAGCCCTGGTTGACCGGAATGACCGCCCAGGCCGAGATCGCCAGCACCGCCGACACCAGCGGCGCCAGCAGGAACACGCCCTTGTTGGCGCCGGACGGAATGATCGGCTCCTTGAAGACGAACTTCAAAAGATCGGCAAAGGCCTGCAGCGTGCCCCATGGGCCGACGACGTTCGGGCCGCGCCGCAACTGCACCGCCGCCCATATCTTGCGGTCGGCATAAAGCAGATAGGCGACCGCGATCAGCAGCACGACGATCAGCACGACCGACTTCAGAATGATGATCAGCGCCGGCAGCACGTAGAAGGAGAAGAAGGTGTCCATGCTTATTCCGCCGCCTGCCTGAAGCCGTTTTTCGCCAGCGCCGAGCATTCCGCCATCACGGCCGACGCCCGCGCGATCGGGTTGGTCAGGTAGAAATCCTTGACCGGCGAGGTGAAAGTGCCCTTGTTCAGCCGCCCGCCGAGCTTCGCCACCTTGGCGATATCATCGGCGTTGCCTGCCGCGACCTGATCGATGCGGGCAAGGTGCGGATATTCCCCGTAGAGTTTTGCACGAAGCTGCGGCAGCGAATCGAACGGCAGTTTCTTGCCGAGCACATCCGACAGCGCCCGCAGGATCGCCCAGTCCTCGCGCGCATCGCCCGGCGCGAAACCGGCGCGGTTGGTCTGCTGCACGCGGCCTTCGGTGTTGACATAGGTGCCCGACTTTTCGGTATAGGCGGCGCCCGGCAGGATGACGTTGGCGCGGTGAGCGCCCTGGTCGCCATGCGTGCCGACATAGACGACGAAAGCGCCGCCGGTCTTGGCCATGTCGATCTCGTCGGCGCCGAGCAGGAACAGGACGTCCATCTCGCCCAGCATGCCGGCGACGTTCTTGCCGCCCTCGCCCGGCACGAAGCCGAGATCGAGGCCGCCGACGCGCCCCGCCGCATTGTGCAGCACGGCAAAGCCGTTCCAGTCGGCCCTGGCGGCGTTGACGGCGGTGGCGAGCTTCGCCGCCTGGCCAAGCACGGCCGCGCCGTCCGAACGCGCCAGCGCGCCCTGGCCGACGATAACAAGCGGGTGCGTCGCCTTCTTCAGCACCTGGAAGAACTTGCCGTTGCCGTCCGCCAGGTCCTTCAGCGAGTCGGGTCCGGCGCCGAGCAGCTCATACTCGTAGCGCGTGTCGCCGACATCGCCGATAACGCCAACCGGCAGATTGCCGACGCGCCAGCGCTTGCGGATGCGGGTGTTGAGCACCGACGCCTCGAAGCGCGGATTGGCGCCGATGATCAGCACCGCGTCGGCCTGTTCGATGCCCTCGATGGTCGGGTTGAAGATATAGCTGGCGCGGCCGAGCGACGGATCAAGGGCAGCGCCATCCTGGCGGCAGTCGGTATTCTTCGAACCAAGCGCCGTCATCAAAAGCTTCAGCGCATAGATTTCCTCGACCGCCGCGAGATCGCCGGCAATCGCGCCGATCTTTTCGGGCGCCGTCTTCGACACCGCGTCCTTGATCGCGGCAAACGCCTCGGCCCAGCTTGCCGGAAGGAGCTTGCCATCCTTGCGCACATAGGGGCGGTCGAGACGCTGCGTGCGCAAGCCGTCCCAGATGAAGCGGGTCTTGTCCGAAATCCACTCCTCGTTCACCGCTTCGTTGACGCGCGGCAGGATGCGCATCACCTCGCGTCCCCGGGAATCGACGCGGATCGCCGAGCCGACGGCATCCATCACGTCGATGGATTCGGTCTTGGTCAGCTCCCATGGCCGCGCCTGGAAGGCGAAAGGCTTCGAGGTCAGCGCGCCGACCGGGCAAAGGTCGATGACGTTGCCCTGCAGTTCCGAGGTCATCGCGCTTTCGAGATAGGTGGTGATCTCGGCATCCTCGCCGCGGCCGATCAGACCGAGCTCGGAAATGCCGGCAACCTCTGTCGTGAAGCGGACGCAGCGCGTGCAATGGATGCAGCGGTTCATAACCGTCTTGACCAGCGGCCCGATATATTTGTCTTCGACCGCCCGCTTGTTCTCGTGATAGCGCGAGGAATCGACGCCGAAGGCCATCGCCTGGTCCTGCAGGTCGCACTCGCCGCCCTGGTCGCAGATCGGGCAATCGAGCGGATGATTGATCAGCAGGAACTCCATCACGCCTTCCCTGGCCTTCTTGACCATGGGCGTGTTGGTGAAGATTTCCGGCGGCTCGCCGTTCGGACCGGGGCGCAGGTCGCGCACGCCCATGGCGCAGGAGGCCTGCGGCTTGGGCGGCCCGCCCTTCACCTCGATCAGGCACATGCGGCAATTGCCGGCGATCGACAGCCGTTCATGGAAGCAGAAACGCGGCACTTCAGCACCTGCGTCCTCGGCCGCCTGCAGCAGCGTGTAATGGTCGGGTACAGTGATCTCTTTCCCGTCGACCTTGAGCTTTGCCATCAATTGCCCCCGGCGGTCTTCGCCGTCTCATATGCCTGGATGAGGTCGCCAAGGCTGATGCCGTTTATCATCATGCCGGCGACCTCAGCGTTTTCTATCTTCACGTTGCTCATGTTCACATTGGTGAAAAACGCGTTGGAAAGGTTTGCGTCTTCCACCTTGGTGTTGCTCAGATTGGTGCGCTGGATCTTGGCCGCCGACAAATTCACGTTGTGAAACTGGGTGTTCGACATGTTCACGTCATCGAAGCTCGAATTGCTGACGATGGCGTTGCGCACATCCAGAACATCGCGTTTGTCGTGGACCTCCATCCCGCTCTCCTACCTCTTGGCCCTGGCGGCAAGTGCTGCCGCCTGGCGGGTCCAGTCGTCGCGATCGATGCGGCCCTTGAACGACAGATAGTCGTCGACCCAGGCGATCTCTTCCGGCGTCCATGCCGCGATCTGGCCGTATGTCCAGATGCCCAGGCCGTTCAGCACCTTTTCCAGCTTCGGCCCGATGCCCGATATCGCCTTGAGGTCGGCTGGCTTAGCCGGCCGGTCCATGGCCTTGGGCTGCTTGAAATCCTCCGGCATCAGGCCGGCCGGCGCGCCACCTGTATCCACCGCGTTTGCCGCACTGCCTTTGGTGCTCGCCGCTAGGTCGTTCACCTCCCTGGCGAAAGACTGCGCCTTGGCGATCAAGGTTTTCGTCGCGGCGCGCGCCTTGGTCGAGGAGCTTGTCCTTGTCTCCGAAACCTCGGCCCTGGCCTCGAAATCATCGACGATCGGCTGGAACAAGCGCTGCGAGGCCTCGGCGGCACCCGAGAGCGCGCCCATCCACACGCCAAAGGCGTGGTTGGCCAGCCCGATGCTGAGCGCCGACATCGCCACCGCACCCGCGACAGGGTGCGCCAGGAGATTGACGGCGCTCGCCATCTCCTTCGGCATCATCCTGGTCAGATCCTGGTTCATCTTCTCGAACGGGTCCAAATCGGGCATCAAATCGTCGGGTCCTGAATACAGCGACATAGGTGGTCTCCTGGTCGTTTCTTCCGTCTGCCCGCGCCGTTTCCACAAATCGGGCATTCGCCCGTATTTCTAATCGGGCTTTCGCCCGTATTCCAAATCGGGCACTTGCCCATATTTCTATTCCGCCGCCACCATCACCGGCTCGGCCCGGTGCGCGTTGCGCGAAAACTCGTCGATGCGCCGCTCCACCTCGCCGCGGAAATGCCGCATCAGGCCCTGGATCGGCCAAGCCGCCGCATCGCCCAGCGCGCAGATCGTGTGGCCCTCGACCTGCTTGGTGACGTCGAGCAGCATGTCGATCTCGCGTTTCTGCGCCTCGCCGCGCACCAGCCGCTCCATCACCCGCCACATC
Organism: Mesorhizobium sp. STM 4661; assembly: GCF_000359125.1. Taxonomy (GTDB): domain Bacteria; phylum Pseudomonadota; class Alphaproteobacteria; order Rhizobiales; family Rhizobiaceae; genus Mesorhizobium. The sequence goes on from NZ_CAAF010000065.1 coordinate 146,006, forward strand.
CAGCCCGTGCCTTCGCGGCACGGCGTGCACTGGCCGCAGCTCTCATGCTTGTAGAAATAGGAGAGCCGGGCGATCGCCTTCACGATATCGGTGGATTTGTCCATGACGATGACAGCCGCCGTGCCGAGACCCGATTTCAGGTCGCGCAGCGCATCGAAATCCATCGGCGTGTCGATGATCTGCTCGGCCGGCACCAGCGGCACCGAAGCGCCGCCCGGAATGACCGCGAGCAGATTGTCCCAGCCGCCGCGGATACCGCCGCAATGCGTCTCGATCAGCTCGCGGAACGGGATCGACATCGCCTCTTCGACGGTGCACGGAGTGTTGACGTGGCCGGAGATGCAGAACAGCTTGGTGCCGACATTGTTGGGCCGGCCGAAGGACGAGAACCAGGCAGCACCCCGGCGCAGGATGGTCGGCGCCACCGCGATGGACTCGACATTATTGACCGTGGTCGGGCAGCCATAGAGGCCGACATTGGCCGGAAATGGCGGCTTCAGCCGCGGCTGGCCCTTCTTGCCTTCGAGGCTTTCGAGCAGCGCCGTCTCTTCGCCGCAGATATAGGCGCCGGCGCCGTGATGCATGTAGATGTCGAAATCGTAGCCGGAAATGTTGTTCTTGCCGATCAGCTTGGCCTCATAGGCTTCGTCGATGGCGCGCTGCAACGCCTCGCGCTCGCGGATGAACTCGCCGCGCACATAGATGTAGGCGGCGACGGCGCCCATGGCGAAGCCGGCGATCAGGCAGCCCTCGACCAGCGTGTGCGGGTCGTGGCGCAATATGTCGCGGTCCTTGCAGGTGCCGGGTTCGGATTCGTCGGCATTGACCACGAGATAGCTCGGCCGGCCGTCGCTCTGCTTGGGCATGAACGACCATTTCAGCCCGGTCGGGAAGCCGGCACCGCCGCGTCCGCGCAAGCCCGAGGCCTTCATCTCGTTGACGATCCATTCGCGCCCCTTGGCGATGATGCCAGGCGTGCCGTCCCAGGCGCCGCGCGCCATCGCGCCGGCCAGCGACTTGTCGAAGAGGCCGTAGATATTATTGAAGATGCGGTCTTTGTCCTGAAGCATTGTTCGTCCCTCAGACCGGTTTCTTGCCGAAGACGCGGATATATTCGGCGACCCCGCCCTTGGCGAGCGCCGTGGCCTGCTTGACCCAGTCCTCACGCTCGATGCGGCCGTGGAAGCTGAGATAGCCATCGACCCATTCGCGCTCGGCCTTCTTCCAGGACGCGACCTGCGCGAAGGTGAAGATGCCGAGCGAATGCAGGATGCCCTCACTCGTCGGGCCAACGCCTGAAATCAGCTTGAGATCGTCGACCAGTGTCGGCCTTTCGATGCCGGCCGGACGGTTCTTGTCTGTCAGCGAAGGCTTGGCAGGCTTGGCGGCCTTGGCCTCCGGCGCCTTGAACGCCGCCGCCGGCTCGGCTTTGGTCTTCGGGCCGTTACGCTGCTTCGAGACTTTTTCGACCTCTGGCGCCGCCTTGTTGGCATTGGCTGCTGAATGCAGCGGCGCCGAAACGCTCGCCGCCTTTTCCACGGCAGGTGCGACCTTGACCGCCGAAGGCGTCTTCAACGCCGGGCTGGTTTCGGGCGCATCGGTCTTCGGCTTGCTGGCATTCGATGGCGCGACGGCAGCGGCCGATGCTGGCGCGGCCGGAACGGCAATGGCATCCGGCGCTTCCTTGGCGGCCTTAGAAGCTTCCTTGGCTTCCCTGTCGCGGGTCGCCTTGAGGATCGCCTTCTCGCTCTTCAGCGTCGTCAGGCCGCCAATCGGCTCGGAGGTGATGCGGCCATTCTGCGGTCCAGGCGTCACGGACGCGCCCTTGCCGGCGCCGTAGAGGTCGATGATCTCGCCCAGCCGCTCCGGCGTCAGATCCTCGAACGTGTCCTTGAAAATCATCACCATCGGCGCGTTGACGCAGGCGCCGAGGCACTCGACCTCTTCCCACGACAGCGTGCCCTTGTCGTTGGTGTGGAACTGGTCGTGATGGATTTTCGAGCGGCAGACATCCATCAGCGCTTCCGAGCCGCGCAGCATGCAAGGCGTGGTGCCGCAGACCTGGATATGCGCGCGGGTGCCGACCGGGTTGAGCTGATACTGCGTATAGAAGGTCGCGACTTCCAGCCCGCGGATACGGGGCATGCCGAGCATGTCGGAGATCGTCTCGATCGCCGCCTTGGTCACCCAGCCTTCCTGCTCCTGCGCCAGCATCAGCAAGGGTATGATCGCCGACTGCTCGCGGCCCTTCGGATATTTCTTGATCCAGTGCTTGGCCGCCGCCGTATTCGCCCGGTTGAAGGCGAAGGACGCTGGCTGGACGCTGGCTTCTGCGAGACGGCGGACTGACATGGAGCTTCGCTTTTATGTTTCTTACTGAGCTGATCTATAGGCGCGATAGCAATCTTCCGATTGCCCCAAGACGCAAACGAACTCTTCATTCCCACGCTTTAGGCGGATAAACTCGTCGTAGCGGTCATTCCACCAAATTCTTCCGCAGCGAGGTCGGGGCTGGCTAGGCACTTCCGCAACGAAGATATCATTTCGTTCGCAAGGAGGTCCGTTCGGCACACCAAGAACCAATATTCCGGCATCCAAGAGCACATCGCCGCCTATTTCACGCACCGTCAGCAGATCGCCTTCAGCGACGAGCTTGAACCCTTCCTTCAGAAGATCGCTAGACGAAAGCCCGCCGCCTGACGCGGCGAGAGCCACCTCGGAAGACGCAGCAAGACATGCCGCCAGAAGCGCTTTGGATGGCAGAGCCGCACCCATCATCACCGATCGACCTCCCCGAAAACAATGTCGAGGGAGCCGAGAACGGCGGTGACGTCGGCCAGCATGTGGCCGCGGCACAAAAAGTCCATGGCCTGGAGATGGGCAAAACCCGGCGCGCGCAGCTTGCAGCGGTAGGGCTTGTTGGTGCCGTCGGAGACCAGATAGACGCCGAATTCGCCCTTCGGCGCCTCGACCGCGGCATAGACCTCGCCGGCCGGCACGCGGTAGCCCTCGGTGTAGAGCTTGAAATGATGGATCAGCGCTTCCATCGAGCGCTTCATCGCGTCGCGCTTCGGCGGCACCACCTTGCCGTCGAGATTCGACACCGGCCCGCTGCGTTCCTTGCCGAGCAGAAGGTCGACGCACTGGCGCATGATCTTGGCCGACTGGCGCATTTCTTCCATACGCACGAGGTAGCGGTCGAAACAGTCGCCGTTCTTGCCGATCGGGATGTCGAAATCCATCTCGGCATAGCATTCATAGGGCTGCGACTTGCGCAGGTCCCAAGCAGCGCCCGAACCGCGCACCATGACGCCCGAAAAGCCCCAGGCCCAGGCATCGGCCAGCGACACCGTGCCGATGTCGACATTGCGCTGCTTGAAGATGCGGTTGCCGGTGAGCAGCGCGTCGAGATCGTCGAGCGACTTCAGGAACGGGTCGATCCACTTGCCGATATCCTCGACCAGCTTCTGCGGCAGGTCCTGGTGGACGCCGCCCGGCCGGAAATAGGCCGCATGCATGCGCGAGCCCGAGGCGCGTTCGTAGAACACCATCAGCTTTTCGCGCTCGACAAAGCCCCATAGCGGCGGCGTCAGCGCGCCGACGTCCAGCGCCTGCGTCGTCACATTGAGGATATGCGACATGATGCGGCCGATCTCACAGTAGAGCACGCGGATCAGCTGGCCGCGCTTCGGCACCTCGATGCCGAGCAGCCGCTCGGCGGCAAGCGCGAAGGCATGTTCCTGGTTCATCGGCGCGCAATAATCGAGCCGGTCGAGATAGGGTACGGCCTGCAGGTAGGTCTTGTGCTCGATCAGCTTTTCCGTGCCGCGATGCAACAGCCCGATATGCGGATCGACGCGGTCGACGACTTCGCCGTCGAGTTCCAGCACGAGACGCAAAACACCATGCGCCGCCGGATGTTGCGGGCCGAAATTGATGTTGAAGTTGCGGACGGAGGTTTCAGCCATGGATCGCCCTTGGCGATGAGTGAATGGTGAATAGTGAATGGTGAATGGTCAAGTGTGCGTTCCATCCCGGTCCAGCGACCGGACAAATGAGACCAGCCTCTTGCCTAGTCTTGTGTAGGTCGGTTCCAGCTTCGCTGCCTGGTCCTGGGACAACAGCCTGAACCGCACGCAGAGCATGGTATGGGTCTCCAGTTCCTTTAACGAGCCTTGCGCGATGCGAAGAAACTGAATGAATGGCCGTCGCTGCGCACGACCGAACCCTTCCGCGATATTTGCCGGAATTGAGACCGCGCAACGCCGCATCTGAGACGTCATTCCATACAATTCCTCGCGCGGAAACCCGCGCGTCAAAACATAGACTTCCTCCGCGATATCCATCGCTTCTTTCCAGACGATGAGATCGCGATAGTCTCGTATAGTTTCTGGCGTCTCGTCCATTCACCATTCACTATTCACCATTCACTGTTTCGCCTTCTCATCCCCAGGCAGCACGTAGTCCGTTCCCTCCCACGGGCTCAAAAAGTCAAAGTCTCTAAACTCCTGCTTCAATTCCACCGGCTCATAGATGACGCGCTTGGCCTCGTCGTCGTAGCGCACTTCGACGAAGCCGGTCAGCGGGAAGTCCTTGCGCAGCGGATGGCCCTCGAAGCCGTAGTCGGTCAAGATGCGTCGCAGGTCCGGATGGCCGGAGAACAGCACGCCATAGAGGTCGTAGGTCTCGCGCTCGAACCAGTCGGCGCCGGGATAAACGCCGGTGAGCGACGGCACCATGGTTTCCTCGTCGGCCTGAACCTTGATGCGGATACGCACATTCTGCTTCGGCGACAGCAAGTGATAGACGACATCGAAGCGCTTGGCTCGCGACGGATAGTCGGCGCCGCAGACGTCGATGATCGAGATGAACTGGCATTTTGGATCATCGCGCAGGAAGGTCACGACCTCGATCAGGTCGCGCGGTTCGACGCAAACGGTAAGCTCGCCATAGGCAAGCACCGGGTCGTTGACCCAGCCAATCAGCTTCTCGCCGAGATAGGTCGACAGTTCGCTAAGGGATGCGCTCATGGATTTACCGCTCGATCGTGCCGGTGCGGCGGATCTTCTTCTGCAGCAGAAGAATGCCGTAGAGCAGCGCTTCGGCGCTCGGCGGGCAGCCGGGCACATAGATGTCGACCGGCACGATGCGGTCGCAGCCGCGCACCACCGAATAGGAATAGTGGTAGTAGCCGCCGCCATTGGCGCAGGAGCCCATCGAGATGACGTAGCGCGGCTCCGGCATCTGGTCGTAGACCTTGCGCAGCGCCGGCGCCATCTTGTTGGTCAGCGTGCCGGCTACGATCATGATGTCGGACTGGCGCGGAGACGCGCGAGGCGCAACGCCGAACCTTTCCGAGTCGTAGCGCGGCATCGAGGTGTGGATCATCTCGACCGCGCAGCAGGCAAGCCCGAAGGTCATGAACATCAGCGAGCCGCTGCGGGCCCAGGTGATCAGCGCCTCGGTCGAGGTGACGAGGAAACCCTTGTCGGCCAGCTCGTTGTTGATTTCCAGGAAGAACGGATCATCCTCCCCCACCGGCCGGCCGGTGTTGGGATCGATGAGGCCCCTGGGCCTCGGCGCGACAAGGGTGCCTGAACTGTCGTTCAATCCCATTCCAGCGCTCCTTTTTTCCATTCATAGGCAAAGCCGATGGTCAGCACCGCCAAAAACACCATCATCGACCAGAAACCGAGCATGCCGATCTTGCTGAAAGAGACCGCCCACGGAAACAGGAAGGCCACTTCCAGATCGAAGATGATGAACAGGATCGAGACCAGGTAGAAGCGGATATCGAACTTCATGCGGGCGTCGTCGAACGAGTTGAAGCCGCACTCATAGGCGGAAAGCTTTTCCGGATCGGGATTGCGGTAAGCCACCAGGAACGGCGCCACAAGCAGCGCCAGACCGACGACCAGCGCCACGCCGATGAACAGGACGATGGGCAGGTACGAACTCAGGAGTGCGTTCATGCTGCGGCTTTCCGTTGCCAATCCACTTTGATTACAGCAACAGACCTTAATGCGGAAGCGTGACAGATTAACCGCTGAACCGTTTGAAGGGCCTATGCTGCAACGCGGCGAGGGTTAGCGCAGCGCTTTCGGCGAAGCAAGTCAAACCTTGTTCAAAACACGGTGCTGGACGGCACATCCGGAAAAACTGGTCCGATCCGCTCCTGTTTGATTTCCTTCACTTTTTACTCCACTTTTCTCTCCTGACATAAATCCCGCCAAATCCCTGCTAGCATGGTCGGGAATCATCCTGGGAATCTCGGTCAAACACCCATCGGAGTCCCGTCCGCATGAAGGAAAAGATCTCGCTTCGCATGGCCCGGCGCATCGCGCTTGCCGCCCAGGGCTTTGCCGACGCCAGACCGAGCGCAACACCTGACCGTCGTCATCTGGCGCGCGTGCTTGCCCGTATCGGCCTGTTGCAGATCGATTCCGTCAGCGCGGTGGTGCGCGCGCACTATATGCCGCTCTATTCGCGCCTCGGCCCCTACAAGCTGGCGCTGCTCGACAACGCCGCCGTGACGCGCAAGCGCATGGTGTTCGAATATTGGGCGCACGAGGCCTCCTTCCTGCCGGTCGAGACCTGGCCGCTGATGCGCTGGCGCATGGAGCGGGCCGAGCGCGGCGACGAAATGTATCTCGGTCTGGCGAAATGGGGCCGCGAACGCGCCGCCTATATCGAGGATATCTATCGCGAGGTCGTCGAGCGCGGCCCGATCGCCGCCTCTGCTCTTGAGGGCCAGAAGGGCTCCGGCGGCTGGTGGGGCTGGAGCGACGCCAAGCACGCCTTCGAATGGCTGTTCTGGGCCGGCCGCATCACCACGGCGTCGCGCCGCGGCTTCGAGCGGCTTTACGATCTGCCCGAACGCGTGCTGCCGCCCGCCGTGCTAGCCCTGCCGGTGCCTGCTGCCGAGGATGCGCATCGCGACTTGCTGCGCATTTCCGCCCGTGCCCATGGCATCGCGACAGCCGGCGACCTGCGCGACTATTTCCGGCTTTCGCCGGCCGACATCAAGGGCCGGCTGGAAGAACTGGTCGAGTTGGGCGAGCTGCTGCCGGTGCGCGTCGAGGGCTGGGACAAGCCGGCTTATCTTCACAGGGACGCACGTTTGCCGCGAAAAATCGAGGCGCGCGCCCTGCTTGCCCCTTTCGATCCGGTCGTCTTCGAGCGGTCGCGCACCGAGCGACTGTTCGACTTCCGCTACCGCATCGAGATCTACACGCCGGCCGAAAAACGCCAATACGGCTATTATGTCCTGCCGTTCCTGCTCGGCGACAGGATCGTGGCGCGCGTCGACCTCAAGGCCGACCGCCCGGCAAGCGTGTTGCGCGTCCACGCTACCTACGCCGAACCTGGCGCCCCGCCGCAAACCGCCGCCGAACTGTTCGAGGAATTGAAGCAAATGCAGGGCTGGCTCGGGCTTGAACGGATCGAAGTGACGCCTGCCGGAGATCTCGGGCAGCCCCTCGCCGACATCGCTACGTCGTAGACGCGCGTTGACACGCCTGCATACACAAGCCTAAATCCGGTTCAGACGGTCTCCTCTCGGCAAAGGGAGGAGCCAAGAGGGAATGCGGTGCGAAATCTCGATTTCAAATCCGCGGCTGTCCCCGCAACTGTAAGCGACGAGCCAAGGCCGAAAACCACTGGGATGTTCCCGGGAAGGCGGCACCCAGGCGATGACCCGCGAGCCAGGAGACCTGCCGTCTGGGACTAAAGAATCCGATCGCCTGGCGGGTTTTCCGGGCAAGGAGCCTGATTTGGAACGCGACAGCAGTTTTTCGGCTGAGACAGCGGACATATTGTCCGGCGGGGACGATTCCCTGGCCGGCGTCACCGTCATCGTCTGCTCTTCCTGTCGCGACGAAACCGGCTCCGATGCCTATCCCCGCGCCGGCGCGCGGCTCGCCGATGACACGCGCCAGGCCGCCTCTGGCGAAAAAATCCGCATCCGCACCGTCGAATGTCTCGGCAATTGCAAGCGACGCCTCAGCGCCGCGATCCTTCGTGACGGCTGCTGGAGCTACGTCTTCGGCGACCTGAGCATGACCAGCGGCGCCGATCTCGTCGCTGGCGCAAAGCTCTTCGCCACATCGACCGACGGTCTCATCCCCTGGCGCGGCCGGCCGGATAGCCTGAAGCGCGGCCTCGTTGCCCGCATCCCTCCCCTCGACCTCCTGAAGGACTGATCATGACCGCTTCCGTCTCGCGCGTTCCCTGCACCGTCGTCACCGGCTTCCTCGGCGCCGGCAAGACGACGCTGGTCCGCCATCTCCTGGAGAACGCCGGCGGCAAGCGTATTGCCATCATCGTCAACGAGTTTGGCGACATCGGCATCGACGGCGAGATATTGAAAGGCTGCGGCATCGACACTTGCCCCGAGGAGAACATCGTCGAACTGGCCAATGGCTGCATCTGCTGCACCGTTGCCGACGATTTCGTCCCGGCGCTCGACCAGATCCTGTCGCTGACGCCGAAGGTCGACCATATCCTGATCGAAACCTCCGGCCTCGCTCTGCCCAAGCCGCTGGTCCAGGCCTTCCAGTGGCCGTCGGTGAAAAGCCGCGTGACGGTCGATGGCGTCATCGCAGTGGTCGACGGCCCGGCACTGGCCGAAGGCCGCGTCGCCAACGATATGGACGCCCTCCAGGCACAGCGCGCTCAAGACGAAACGCTCGACCATGACGACCCGGTCGAAGAGCTGTTCGAGGACCAGATCGCCTGCGCCGACCTGATCATCCTGTCGAAGAGCGATTTGATGGACGCCGCCGGTTCGGCCCGCGCCAACACCATCATCAATGGACACTCCGCCCGCGCCGTGAAGATCGTGCCGAGTTCGCATGGCAAGGTCGATCCCTCCGTACTGCTCGGCCTCGGTCTCGCCGTCGAGGACGACATCGAGAACCGCAAGTCCCATCATGACGGCGCGTTCGACCACGAGCATGACGACTTCGACACGTTCATTGTCGACATCCCCTCGATCGCCAATCCGGATGAGCTGGCAAAACGTGTCGCCACCGCGGCCGAACAGGAAAACGTGCTGCGCGTAAAAGGCTTCGTCGAGGTCGGCGGCAAGCCGATGCGGCTTTTGCTGCAGGCCGTCGGCCCGCGCGTCAATCACTATTACGACCGCGCCTGGACGGTCGAGGACGACCGCCGCTCGCGCCTCGTCGTCATCGGGCTGAAAGGGCTGAACCGCCCGGCCATCGAGCGTATACTCGCTGGCTGAGGCAGAGCGGAACCGCGATGCACATCCTCACCACAACATCCGCCTCGCTCGACGATCTCGCCGAGCCGGTCGATCTCAGGCAGACGCCGGCGGATGTCGTGGCCTTGTCCTTCACCGACAGCGATCTGGCCGGGCTGGCGGCGGCGTGGAAAGCGGATGCGGCACGACTGCCCTCGATGCGGCTGGCTGCACTTCGCGATCTGCGCCATCCGATGTCCGTCGATCTCTGGATCGACAGCGTCGCCCGCCACGCTAGGGTTGTTCTGGTCCGCATCCTCGGCGGCTACGACTGGTGGCGCTATGGCTGCGACCAGCTTGCCACGATTGCGCGCGCACGCGGCATAAAACTGGCGCTGCTGCCCGGCGAGAGCCACGACGAGGACCTGCGGCTGATCGAAGGCTCGACGCTGCCGCGCGAGGAGTTGGACGGCCTGCTAGGCTATTTCCGCGAGGGCGGGCCGGAGAATATGACGGCGCTGGTGCGGAGGCTGGCGCGGTTGGCCGGTTCGGATGCGGCCGTTGCCGAGCCGGTCAGCGTTCCGAAGGCGGGCTACTATCAGCCGGGACTTGGGGTCATAGAGAAGCCAGACCTCTCAAATGTCGGCATTCCTTCACGCCCCCCTCTGTCCTGCCGGACATCTCCCCCACGAGGAGGGAGATTGGCCGTCACTGGCCGTATCGCGACTTCTGCAACGTCGGACATTTGCGAAGCCGCCGATGATCAGGCGATCTCCCCCCTTGTGGGGGAGATGTCCGGCAGGACAGAGGGGGGCGCGAAAGAACGCGGCCTAAACCCTACGTCTGCCCAACGCGCACCTGTGGTCCCGATCCTGTTCTACCGCTCGATGTTGCTTGCCGCCGACATCGCGCCTATCGACACGCTTGTCGTAGCGCTGAGCGCGCGCGGCATGGCCCCCGTCCCCATCTTCGTCTCCAGCCTGAAAGACCCGGCATCGCTCGCCTTTGTCGAAACCGCACTGGCCGCCCTGAACCCCGCCGCCATCATCACCGCCACCGCCTTCGCCTCCGGCGCCGAGCCCGGCATCGAAACCTTGTTCGACCGCGCCGGCGTGCCTGTCTTCCAGGTCATCGTCGCCACGACTCGCCGCGACATCTGGCAGAACAACCAGCGTGGGCTTGCCCCCGCCGACCTCGCCATGCATGTCGTGCTGCCCGAACTCGACGGCCGCATCCTCGCCGGAGCTATTTCCTTCAAGGGCGAAAGCGAGACCGATCCGGCATTGGCCTTCCGCGCCTTCGCCAACCGGCCAGAGCCCGATCGCGTGGCGCAGGTGGCCAACCGTATCGAAGCCTTCATCCGCCTGCGGCGCACGCCGCGCGCGGAACGCAAGCTCGCCATCCTGATCCCGGATTATCCGAGCGCCCCCGGCCGCACCGGCTATGCCGTCGGCCTCGACGTGCCGTCCAGCGTGCTTGCCATGCTGCACGACCTGAAAGAACAGGGCTACGCCGTTGAAGGGATTCCGCAAACGCCGCGTGCATTGCTGGAGAGGCTGGAGCGCAGTGACGAAGGATTGGGCCTGAACGACTATCTGGCCTTCTCCACGGAATTGCCGACGGCTGCAAACGCTGCGGTAGAGGCCGCTTGGGGGAAGGCTGAAGATGAGACAGCTTTGCGCGAGGCACCCCCCTCTGTCCTGCCGGACATCTCCCCCGCAAGGGGGGAGATTGGCAGCTCCATTGCCGGCTCTCTTCCAGCAGCGTTGGAGATTGGCGAAAGCAGAGATGAGGGCGCAATCTCCCCCCTTGTGGGGGAGATGTCCGGCAGGACAGAGGGGGGCGCGACAGAACGCCAACCTTCGAGCCCAGCAAACAACCGGCAATTCCCCTTCCGAGCCGCAACCTTTGGCAACATCACCGTGGCCCTTGCCCCCGATCGCGGCCGCTCGGCCGACCGTCGCGCCGACTATCACGACCCGACCTTGCCGCCGCGCCATGCGTTGATCGCCTTCGGCTTGTGGTTGCGAAAGTCGCTCGGCGCCCATGCCCTCGTCCATGTCGGCGCCCATGGCACGCTGGAATGGCTGCCCGGCAAGACAGTGGCGCTCAGCGAAAACTGCTTCCCCGAGATCGTCACCGGCGCATTGCCCGTCATCTATCCCTTCATCGTCTCCAACCCCGGTGAGGCGGCGCAAGCCAAGCGGCGCATTGCCGCCGTTACCCTCGGCCATCTGCCGCCGCCGCTGACCGGCGCCGGGCTCGACGAGAACCAACAGCAATTGGAGCGGCTGGTCGATGAATATGCCCAGGCCGACGGGCTCGACCGCCGCCGCCGCGACCGCCTGGCTAAGCTGATCGTCGACACCGCGCGGAAGACCGGCCTTGCGTCCGAAGCCGGAGTTGCCGGCACCGACGCGCCTGACGAAGCGCTGCGCCGCATCGATGCCTGGCTCTGCGACCTCAAGGATTTCGCCATCAAGGACGGCCTGCATGTCTATGGCCGCTCGCCCGGAGGGGAAGGCGCGGGCGAGGCCGATCCGTTGCGCAGGCTAAGTGCCGCGGCCGAGAAGGCAGCCTTGCTCGCGGCGCTCGATGGCCGCCATATCAAGGCCGGTCCGGCTGGCGCACCGGCGCGCGGCCGCTCCGACGTTTTGCCCACCGGCCGCAACCTGTTCACATCAGATCCGCGCACCATGCCGACGCCGACGGCCTATGATCTGGGCAGGGCCGCGGCGGAAGAAGTCGTGCGCGGCTACATGCAGTCGCATGGCGACTGGCCGCGTTCGCTGGTCATCGACCTCTGGGGCTCGGCCTCGCTGCGCACCGGCGGCGAGGAGATCGCGCAAGGCCTGGCGCTGATGGGCTGCCGGCCGCAATGGGATGCCGCCACCGGCCGCGTCACCGGCATCGAGGTGCTGCCGCCGGCCGCCCTTGGCCGGCCGCGCGTCGATGTCACCTGGCGCATATCAGGCCTGTTCCGCGACATGTTCCCGACCCAGATCGCGCTGATCGACGCGGCCGCCAACGCCGTTGCTGCCCGCGACGAGGACGCTTCGGAAAACCCGCTCGCGGCCAGAACCCGCGTTGACGGAAAAATCAGCCCGCGCATTTTCGGCACCTCGCCCGGCACCTACGGCGCCGGCGTCGAGGACTTGCTATCGAGCGGCGACTGGGCCGCGCGAGAAGAGATCGGCCGCGCCTATCTCGACGCCACGTCGCATGCCTATGGCGGCGCCGAGGGCGAAGGCGTCTCCGCGCCCGGCGCCTTCGAGGGCCGCATCGCCGAGGCCGACCTGCTCGTCCATACCGGCGACGATCCCGGCCGTGACATCCTCGAAGGTTCCGCCGATGTCGCCTTCATAGGCGGCTTTTCGGCGGCGCTCGCGGCACTCGGCAGGAACGCCGACGTCATCGTGCTCGACATCACGGACCCGCAAAAGCCGAAGCCGCGCTCGGTCGGCGAAGCAGTAGCGCGGGTGGTGCGCGCCCGCGCGGTCAACCCGCGCTTCATATCAGGCCAGATGCGCCATGGCCCGCGCGGCGCCTCGGAATTCGCCGAGACGGTCGACCGTCTCGTCGGCTTCGCCGAAACCACCCACGCCATACCGGGCGCGCTGATCGAGGCTGTCCACGACGCCTATCTCGGCGATTCCGAGGTTCGCGCCTTCATCCTGCGCGAGAACCCTTCCGCCGCCAAAGTCATCGCCGAGCGTTTCCTCTCGGCGCGGCGGCGCGGTCTGTGGCATCCCTTGCGCAATTCCATCGATGATGATCTGGCGGCATTGATCACTGAGGCCCAGGCGCTCGGGGTCGCGGCATGAACGCCTTCTCTCGCCGTGGCGCTTGCCCTGCTCTGTCGACACCGATGCAGACCGGCGACGGGCTGCTGGTGCGGCTCAATCCGGTCGCTGGAGGATTGCCGCCGAAGTCCCTGATCGGACTTTGTGAATCTGCCTTGCGGCATGGCAACGGCATCATGGAAGTCACCGCACGCGGCAGCCTGCAGATCCGTGGCCTGGCACCGACAAGCGCGCGGCTGCTGGCAGCGGAGGTCGACGCACTGGGCATCATCGTGCGCACCGGCATGCCGGTCGAGACAGGGCCGCTGGCGGGGCTGGATCCGGAAGAGATCGCCGACCCGCGTCCGCTGGCCGAGCGTATTCGTGCAGCGGCTGAAGAAGCTGGCCTTCCGTCGCGCCTTGGCCCCAAGGTTTCGGTCGTTGTCGACGGCGGCGGGCAGCTGACCATGGATGCGGTGACGGCCGATGTCAGGTTGGTCGCCAGGCAGATCGATGCGGGAACGCAGTGGCAGATGGCCGTCGCCGGCGACGGTCGGACTGCGATGCCGCTCGTCATGGCTGAGGAAGATGCTGCCCGTGATATCGCCGTCGCGGTGCTCAGGATGGTCGCCGAAAAAGGCCGCGAAGCCCATGCGAGGGATTTGACGGACAGGCAGTTGGCCTCTCTCGCCAGTTGGCATTCTGTCGCGCCCCCCTCTGTCCTACCGGACATCTCCCCCACAAGGGGGGAGATCGGCGGTTTCGCCGCTGGCTCTCCCTCTGAAGCTTTGGAGATTGGCGAAGGCGGTGATGAGGGCGCAATCTCCCCCCTCGTGGGGGAGATGTCCGGCAGGACAGAGGGGGGCGCGACAGAACGCCAGCCTATGCCGCCGTTACAATCGGCTCGCTCGCCCATTGGAATCTTCGCCCTGGCCTCCGCCAATACCGCCCTCGGCATCGGTCTGCCCTTTGGCAGCATGCCGGCGGAAAAGATCATCGACCTCACACGACACGCTCTCGCCCTTGGCGTCGCTGAAATCCGCCTGGCGCCAGGCCGCGCCTTGCTTTTCCTTGGTCAGCCCGCAGCCGCCAACCAGAGCCTTCAGCAGACAGCCGCCACCCTCGGCTTCGTCACCGACGCAGCCGACCCGCGCACCCGCATCGCCGCCTGCCCCGGTGCGCCGGCCTGCGCCTCCGGCCGGATCGCGACGCGCGACATCGCCGAGACCATCGCGGCGGAGAACCGCGACCTCCTTGATTCTTCCCTCACATTGCACATTTCCGGCTGCGCCAAGGGCTGCGCGCATCCCGGCCCGGCGGCGTTGACCCTGGTCGGCGGCGAAAACGGAGCCGGACTTGTCGTCAACGGGACGGCGAAGACCCTTCCCGCCGGATACAGGCCGGGCTATGACGCCGCGCGCGGCATCGGCCGCGTCGCAGCCACGATCCGCGCAAGACGACATACCGGCGAAACCACCGTTGCCTGCCTGACAAGGCTCGGCGCGGCCGGTATCACCGAGGCTTACCGACGGGAATGAGCATGGCCGCCTACGATTACATTCACGACGGCACGGCGATCTACGAGCGCTCCTTCGCCATCATTCGCGCCGAGGCCGACCTGTCGCGCTTTTCCGAGGCTGAGGCCGATGTCGCCATCCGCATGATCCATGCCTGCGGCCAGGTCGAGGCAGCCACTCACTTTGTCTTTTCCAGCGATTTCGTCGCCGCAGCCCGTGCCGCTTTGGCGGCCGGCGCGCCGATCTTGTGCGATGCCGAAATGGTCTCGCATGGCGTCACCCGTGCCCGGCTGCCGGCCGGCAATGAGGTGATCTGCACGCTGCGCGACCCGCGCACCGCCGAGATCGCCAAGGAGATCGGCAACACCCGCTCGGCCGCGGCCATCGATCTCTGGGGCGAACGCGTGGCTGGTTCGGTCGTCGCCATCGGCAATGCGCCGACCGCCCTCTTCTACCTCTTGGAGAAACTGCGCGACGGCGCCCCGAAACCGGCGGCGATCATCGGCATGCCGGTCGGTTTCGTCGGTGCTGCGGAATCGAAGGATGCGCTGGCCGAGAATTCCTACGGTGTGCCCTGCGCCATAGTGCGCGGCAGGCTGGGCGGCAGCGCCATGACGGCTGCCGCGCTCAACGCATTGGCGAGGCCGGGCCTGTGAACGCGCTTCACGAAGCCCGTTCAGGGGGCCGTCTGGTTGGCGTCGGCACCGGTCCCGGCGATCCTGAATTGTTGACGCTGAAGGCGGCGCGGATATTGGCCGAGGCCGACGTCGTCGCCTATTTCGCCAAGCGGGGAAACAACAGCAATGCACGCGCCATCGTCGAGGCGCGCTTCCGGCCGGACATGCAGGAACTGCCGCTGCTCTATCCCGTGACGACCGAGATAGACAAGGATCACGACGACTACCGCTCGCAGATATCCGATTTCTACGAAGAATCGGCCGAAAAGGTGGCCGAGCACCTTGGCGCCGGCAGAATGGTCGCGGTGCTTTCGGAAGGCGATCCGCTCTTCTACGGCTCCTACATGCATCTGCATGTCCGGCTGGCGCATCGGTTCCCGACCGAAGTCATTCCCGGCGTCACCGCCATGTCCGGCTGCTGGTCGGCGACCGGCCTGCCGATCGTCCAGGGCGACGATGTGCTGACCGTGTTGCCGGGCACGATGAGCGAGTTCGAGCTGACGCGGCGCCTCGCCGACACCGACGCCGCCGTGATCATGAAGGTCGGCCGCAACCTGCCCAAGATCAGGCGGGCACTGGAGGCGACCGGCAAGCTCGCGAAAGCCGTCTATGTCGAGCGCGGCACCATGCCGGGCAGCGTCTCGATGCGGCTGGCCGACAAGCAGGACGACAAGGCGCCCTATTTTGCGATCGTGCTGGTGGCCGGCTGGTCGGGCCGGCCCGGTGCGTCGGGAGCCAAGCCATGAGCGGCCGCCTGACTGTCATCGGTCTTGGACCCGGCAATGCCGACCAGGTCACGCCGGAAGCTAGTCGTGCCATGGCGGAAGCCAAATTCTTCTACGGCTACAAGCCCTATCTCGACCGGCTCGGGCTGCGCCCGGACCAGACCCGCGTCGCCTCCGACAATCGCGAGGAACTCGCGCGCTCCAAGGACGCGCTGAGAAGGGCCGCCGAGGGCCATGACGTTGCCGTGGTTTCGGGCGGCGATCCGGGCGTCTTTGCCATGGCCGCCGCCGTCTGCGAGGCGATCGAGGCCGGTCCGGCCGAATGGCGCGCCGTCGATGTCGCTGTTGTGCCCGGCATCACCGCCATGCTTGCCGTTGCTGCCCGCATCGGCGCGCCGCTCGGCCATGATTTCTGCGCCATCTCGCTGTCCGACAATCTGAAGCCATGGGAGCTGATCGAACTGCGCCTGCTCGCGGCGGCCGGAGCCGGCTTCGTCATCGCGCTCTATAACCCGATCAGCAAGGCGCGTCCCTGGCAGCTCGGCCGCGCCTTCGAATGCCTCACAGCAATCCTGCCCGGCACCACGCCGGTCATCTTCGGCCGCGCCGCGGGCCGTCCCGACGAGCGCATCGAGGTCTATCTGCTGGCGGATGTCGACGCTGAAAAGGCTGACATGGCGACCTGCATCATCATCGGCTCGCCGGAAACCAGGATCATCAAGCGCGGCGACCGGCCAGCGCTGGTCTACACGCCGCGTTCGGCGTCGGGTTCCAAGGCATGATCGACCATGGCGGCCAGTTGATCGACCGTTTCGGCCGAAGGCACGTCCGGCTGGGACGGCCTGCGGATCATGATCACCTCGATGCCAAGCACCCGCGCGGCCGCGATCTTGCCATAAGTCGCCTCGCCGCCGCTGTTCTTGGACACGACGATGTCGATGCCATTGCTTTCGAGCAGCGCGCGTTCGTCCGCTTCGCGGAACGGCCCGCGCGACAGCAGATAGGTCGCGTCAGGCACCGCCAGCCTCGGCTCGACCGGATCGACGCTGCGGATGAGATAATGATGCTGGGGTGCGGCCTCGAAGACAGCGACCTCTTGCCGGCCGAGCGCCAGGAAGACGCGGCGCGGCGCCGCTCCAAGCGCCTGCACAGCACCGGCAACGGTGTCGACCAGCATCCAGCGGTCGCCCTCGACAGGCTCCCAGCCCGGACGCCTGAGCGCCATGATCGGCACGCCCGCTTGCGGTGCCGCTTCCGCTGCATTGGCGGAGATGCGTGCCGCATAGGGATGTGTTGCATCGATCAGCAAATCCGTGTCGGCTTCCTTGAGATACGCCGCCAGCCCGCGCGCACCGCCGAAGCCTCCGGCGCGGACGGGCACGCCCTGCGCCACCGGGCTCTCGGTGCGGCCAGCCAGCGACAGCGTGACCTCAAGATCGGCGCGCGCGGCAAGCTTGCCGGCCAGTTGCCGGGCTTCGGTGGTTCCGCCGAGGATCAGAATTCGCTTCATTGGCACCACAATCGGCCACGCCGAGCTGCCCCTCACCCTCACCCTCACCCTCACCCTCACCCTCACCCTCACCCTCACCCTTACCCTCACCCTTACCCTCACCCTTACCCTCTCCCCGTGAAGGACGGGGAGAGGGGGATGCCAGCGTTGCGGCCAGTTCCCTTCTCCCCGTCACTATACGGGGAGAAGGTGCCGGCAGGCGGATGAGGGGCGGCGCGGCATGTCAAAAACCAAACGGCCAACGCCTCAATGGCTCACAATCGTCGGCATCGGCGAGGACGGTTTAGCGGGTCTCGGCGACGAGGCCAAGCGGCTGATTGCCGAGGCGGAAGTCATCTTCGGCGGCAAGCGGCATCTGGCGCTGGTCGCTTCCCTGGCCAAGGGCGAGCCACGCGCCTGGCCGGTTCCGTTCGATGCCGACATGGCTGATGTCTTGGCGCTCGCCGGCCGGCGCGTCTGCGTGCTGGCCTCTGGTGATCCGTTCTTCCACGGTGTCGGCGCCACGCTTGCCCGCAAGGTGAAGCCGCAGGAAATGCATGTCGTCCCTGCCCCATCGGCCCTCTCGCTGGCCGCTGCCCGCCTCGGCTGGGCGCAGCAGGACATCGAAAACATCTCGCTGCACGGCCGGCCGCTCGACCTGATCCGGCCGCTGCTGCACCAGGGCAACCGCATCCTTGCCCTGACCTCCGACGGCGACGCGCCGCTGGCGATTGCGCGACTGCTGACCGAACTTGACTTCGGCACCTCAGGGCTGACGGTTCTGGAGGCTCTGGGCGGACCGAATGAAAAGCTGCGGAGCGCCCGGGCCAACGCCTTCGACCTCGAAAACATCAACCCGCTCAACGTGCTGGCGATTGAAGTTGAGTCGACTCCGGATGCACGAACCCTGCCCCTGACATCGGGCCTGGCCGATCATCTTTTCGAGCATGACGGCCAGATCACCAAGCGCGAGATCCGCGCCATCACCTTGTCGGCACTTGCGCCCAGGCGCGGCGAATTGCTGTGGGACATCGGTGCCGGATCAGGCTCGATCGGCATCGAGTGGATGCTGGCGCACCCTTCCTTGCGCGCCATCGCCATCGAGGCCGATCCGGTCCGCGCCGCCCGCATCGGCCGCAACGCCGCCGCCTGCGGCGTTCCAGGCCTCGTCGTCGTCGAAGGGGTCGCGCCCAAGGCGCTGGCCAAGCTTGATCAGCCAGATGCGATCTTCATCGGCGGTGGTGGCAGCGATGCCGGCGTACTTAGCGCGGCCATCAAGGCTCTGCCCTCCGGCGGCCGAGTGGTCGCCAATGCCGTGACGCTGGAGATGGAAGCGCTGCTTCTCGCCCAGCACACCAAGCTTGGCGGCGACCTCACCCGCATTGCCATCTCCCGGGCCTCGCCCGTCGGCGCGATGCAGGCCTGGCGCCCGGCCATGCCGGTCACCCAATGGAGCTGGGTGAAGCCATGATGGTCGCGGGCATCGGCAGTCGCAAAGGTGTCAGCGTCGAAGACGTGCTCGCGGCCATAGAAACCGCACTGGAAGCGCATGGGCTGGCTATGACGGCACTGTCTGCCTTGGCGACGACCGAATTCAAACGCGGCGAAGAGGCCATTTTTGCTGCTGGTCGTGAACTCAACCTTCCGGTCATAGTAGTGGACACTACCGAACCGTCGCTCCCCCTCACCCGCCCTCCGCTTCGCTCGGCCGACCTCTCCCCGAGGGGAGAGGAGATCACGCAAGCTGGCGCCAGTCTCTTCTCCCCAGCGGGGAGAAGGTGGCCCGAAGGGCC
>NZ_CAAF010000064.1 GCF_000359125.1 Mesorhizobium sp. STM 4661
GTCGCCTGGGGGCACATTCATAAGTTGACCTCTTATCGCCACAAATCGCGCGCTTGATGAGAAATCATCATGGTGGCTGGGGTTCCCATGACTATTCGATTTGCTCTCTGCCCGATCGGCTGCGCGCTTGCGATGGCTGTGGCGACGCCGGCTTTCGCCGACGCGGAATGCCTGGCTAATGGAAAATCATTCCAAATCGGTCAGGTCGCCTGCCTGACGCTTTCCAGCCGGAGCCACCTCGCCCGCTGCGACATGGTGCTCAACAACACCTCGTGGACGAGAGTGGACGACGAGTGCCCGGGAAATACGCCAGCGCTTCACCCCACGTCGATCTCGACACCGGCACCCAGCCTGGTGCCCACGGAGCCGACCGAGAACTGATTTTCCGATAATCTGGAAAGCGGCCGTCGCGACTACTGGTCGCCGCCGCCCTTGGTGAGGATGTCGTCGGCCAGCGAAATCGCTGTGCGGCGATCGGCTTCGCCGGCGGTGGCAAACGCCTCTTCCTGCATGCCGCGTATCCATGGCTGGTCTGCCGGTGAAGCGCGTTCGAGCGCCGCGGTCATCATCGCCAGGCCGCGCACGATCTTGCCGCTCTGGAACAGCAAATTGCCGAGCGTTGCCTGCGCACCGGCATGGCCCTTTTCGGCGGCGAGCTGGAACCAGCGGCCGGCCTGCTTGACGCTGGCCTTGACGCCGCCCTCGCCCTTCAGGAACATCTGGCCCATCTCGAACTGGGCGTTCGGGTTGCGGTAGTTGGCGGCGGCGCGCATGTAATATTCCTGGGCCGCCACTTCGTTCTCGGCGACCGGGCTGCCGGGAATGCCTTTCCTCAGATAGTCGCCGAGCGCCACCAGCGCGTCCGACACATAGCTCTCTTCCGGCGAGCCGGGCTCGACATCCTGGTCGACGATCTCGCTGAAGAATTTGAACGCGGCATAGTCGTCGCGCGCCACGCCATCGCCCTCGGCATACATGCGCGCAAGCTTCCAGGTGGCGCCGATCTGACCGTTTTCGGCCGCGTATTTATAAGCTTCCGCAGCCTGCTCCTTGTGGCCGTTCTTGTAAGCGGAAAAGCCGAACTGGAACACCGCCCACGGGCTGGACTGCGGCTTCACGCCGGTCTTGTCGTCGAACACCTTGTCGTCGAAGGCCATGGCCTGGCCCACGGCGCCCAAGGTCGCGCCAAAAGTGGCGATCGCGACCAGTGCCGAAAAGACAGACGACCTCAACAACTCAGATATCCGCATAACAATGTGTTTCTTTCGCACCGCCCGGATGGGTGACCGCGCCGTCGCGGGCAGGCCCTACCGTTTGTGCATATTTCCAGATCGCGCCCGACTGATAGTCAGTCGTGCGCGCCTTCCAAGTCTCTGCCCTCGCTGCCAGTTCCGTGTCGGACAGATCGACCTCGATCGTGCCGTTCACTGCATCGATCGAGACCACGTCACCATCCCTGAGCAATCCGATCGGGCCACCCAAGGCAGCTTCCGGCCCGACATGGCCGATGCAGAAACCGCGCGTCGCGCCCGAAAAGCGTCCGTCGGTGATGAGGGCCACCTTGCCACCCATGCCCTGGCCGTAGAGGGCCGCCGTCGTCGACAGCATTTCCCGCATGCCCGGACCGCCGCGCGGACCCTCGTAGCGGATGACGAGAACCTCGCCCTCCCTGTAGTTGCGCTGCGTGACCGCCTCGAAACATTCCTCTTCCGAATCGAAGCAGCGCGCCGGACCGGAGAATTTCAACTCCGCCATGCCCGCGACCTTCACGATCGCGCCTTCGGGGGCAAGGTTTCCCTTCAAGCCCACGACACCGCCGGTCTGGGTGATTGGTCGGTTGGCGGGACGGACCACATCCTGGCTATCATTCCAGGCAACGTGCTCCATGTTTTCGGCCAAAGTGCGGCCGGTCACCGTCAGGCAATCGCCATGCAGGTAGCCGTGATCGAGCAGCGTCTTCATCAGGAGCGGAATGCCGCCGGCCTCGAACATGTCCTTGGCGACATATTTGCCGCCCGGCTTCAGATCGGCGATATAGGGCGTCTTCTCGAAGATCCTGGCCACGTCGAACAGGTCGAATTTTATTCCGGCCTCATGCGCGATCGCCGGCAGATGCAGCGCCGCATTGGTCGAGCCGCCGGTGGCCGAAACCACGGTCGCCGCATTCTCCAGCGCCTTCAGCGTGACGATGTCGCGCGGGCGGATGTTCCTTGCGATCAGCTCCACGATCTTTTCGCCGGAGGCGAAATTGAAGCGGTCGCGCATCTCATAGGGCGCCGGCGCGCCGCAGGAATAAGGCAGCGCCAGACCGATCGCCTCGGCGACCGTGGCCATGGTGTTGGCGGTGAACTGGGCGCCGCAGGAACCGGCCGACGGACAGGCCGCCTGTTCGATTTCGAGGAGTTCGGCATCACCGATCGTACCGACCGAGTGCTGGCCGACCGCCTCGAACACGTCCTGGACGGTGATCTGCCGGCCCTTGTAGGAACCGGGCAGGATCGAGCCGCCATAGATGAAGATCGACGGCACGTTGAGCCGCACCATGGCCATCATCATGCCGGGCAGCGACTTGTCGCAGCCGGCAAGACCAACCAGCGCGTCGTAGCAATGGCCGCGCATGGTGAGTTCGACCGAATCGGCGATGACCTCGCGCGACACCAGCGACGATTTCATGCCCTGGTGGCCCATGGCGATGCCATCGGTGACGGTGATGGTGCAGAATTCGCGCGGCGTGCCGCTGGCGGCGGCGACGCCCTTCTTGACCACTTGCGCCTGGCGCATCAGCGAGATGTTGCAGGGTGCTGCCTCGTTCCAGCAGCTCGCGACGCCGACCAGCGGCTGCGCGATCTCGGCCGCCGACAGTCCCATCGCATAGAGATAGGAGCGGTGCGGCGCGCGCGCCGGACCGACCGTCACGTGGCGGCTGGGCAGCTTGGCCTTAGAGATGACTCTGGCGTCCATACTCTTCCTTGCCGCGGGCGGTGCGGCCTGCCCCATCGCCGAGCCTTTTGGCACGTGTCCCGAGACAAATTCGAGGTGCGCCGGGTTTATGGCGGGAAATAGGCAATTTCCCCGGGCAGGTTTCAACATTACAGGATGTTCAGAAACTGTTGCCGAAACGTCACAATCGCAAGAGGCGAAGGGTGTGCGGCGTATTTGCAACGTTGGCCATATGCCGATCACCCCGCAAGCCATTCGGAGGAGCCCGGCCAAAACAAAAACGCCGCGCAAAGCCCGGTGTTTTGTCGTTCAATTCTAAAGACTTACCACTTCACCTTCACGGAAGCCGAAAGGGCGGACACGAGATCGTTGCCAAAATCATATGACACGTCCGTGCCATGGGGAATACCATCCTCGTCATAGACGACGCCCACTGACCCACTGGTCATGATGCCTACGGCGCCACCGAAGCGGACCTCGACGTTTTTGCTAGGCGTGAAGGACGCACCGGCGGCGACCGTCCAGGTATCAGTCTGCGAGCTCAGACCCGTCGTCGTGCCGCGATCCCAGGTAAGGGTCGCCGCGCCGCTCCACTGCTCGTTGAACTTGTGACCGATACCGCCGGATACGGTCCAGCCGTCGCGATACAGCAGGTCCAGAGATGTGACAAAGCTCGGACCCCCGTAGGTACAGGCAACCGGAGCCCCAACAGCGCAGAAATTGACAATCTGCAACACACTCCAGTCGACCCACTTCACCGATCCGAAGGCCAGCCAGTCCGGAGCAATGCCGGACTGGAGCTTGAACTCAACCGACTGCGGCATGGTCGCTGTGCCAACTACGGGAATTACGCTGCTGCCAACCTGCGTGAGATCGACCGTTCCGGTCACATCGCCCAGATCGACCGCGCTGTTGTAGACCAAGCTGGCACGGAGCGCGATTTCGGGGATCTCATAGGCAGCGCCCATGCGCCAACCGACACCATTGCCCTCGAGATCGATCCGGCCAATGCCGGTAAAAGGCACGGGAAATCCCGTGAAGTCCTGGACCAGCCGCGTCTTGAAGCCACTGACATCCTGGTAGAACACACCGCCGATGAAGCGGAACTGACCTTTGCCTGCATCCATCTTGTAGGAGCAGGTCGCGGCATAGTTCTCGCTGTCGATCTTGGTTTCGATGTTGCTGTTGGCGCCTGCCCAGTTGAGCCCGGGATTCGTATGCGCTCCCCAAGGTTCTGAATAGTCGGCCATACAGTCGATTTGGCTTCCAACTCCGACCTTGATGCCCATGCGGGGAACAAAATAGCCCTCTGTTTCATCGGCAGTGCTGGATCGATAGTTCAGGTTGCCGCCGCCGGGGCCCGTGACCACGGGAAACGCGGTGGTCGTGTCGGTGTCCACGGCATTCTTGACCTTCCGGTCGGGCATGACATAGGTGCCGGAAACCTCGCCGGTGACCTGCGCCGGATCGAACAAAAGATCGATGTTGTAGCCGCCGCGCTCGAGGCCGCCGGCATGCGCCATCCCGATCAAAGCCAGCGAAAAGCACCCCGCCGCCAGCAGTGCTTTCAGACGCAAATTGTCCATGGTGTCCTCCCCGAATATTAGTGGATCAAGCTAGAACCAATTCGGGTTAACGGTGCAACAACGAATTCGTGACGCGTACATGTACGCCTCGGTCGAACGCATTTTCGACAAAGTGACAGCCTTCGCCACGAGGCCGGAAAAACGGTCCTCTGGCCGCAAATCGACAAAAAGAATCAGAAAAACCGCTTAAAATGACGCGAAAACAGCGTATTTTTGCGAGGTCGAGCCCCATTGTTACATTATGGCAACAATGGGGCCAAAACATTCCGTTTACGTCAATATTTACGCTGCGGAATGCCTATTTTCGTGGCAGGAAGCCCGCCCGAGAAGCAGATTCAAGAGCTGGCGAATCCAGAGCATCGGACCCAAAAAGTGGAACCCTGTTTGGGTAATCCGATGCTCAAACAAAAAACGGTTCAACTGGCGTCGCGAACCCGCGCCAGCGCCACCGAAAGCTTCTCTTGCGCCTCGCGATACTCAGCAAGTTTTTCGCGCTCGGCCTCCACCACCTCTTCCGGCGCGTTGGCGACGAATTTCTCGTTCGACAGCTTCTTGTGCAGGCGGGCGATCTCCTCGGTCACCTTGGCCAGTTCCTTCTGCAACCTCGCCGCTTCAGCGGTGAGATCGATCAGGCTGCCGAGCGGCAGGCAGATGGTCGCCTCGTTGAGCACGATCTGAGCAGAGCCCTTGGGAGCTGCATCCGCCAGTGAAATATCGCCGACCCGCGCCAACCGCTTGATCGCCGAATCCTGGCGTTCGAGCCTCTCGCGCGTCGCCTCGTTGGCACCGATCACCACCAGCGGCGCGATTGCCGCCGGCGGCACGTTCATTTCCGAGCGCACGGAGCGGATGCCCGAGACAAGGTCGACCAGCCAGTTGATATCGGCGGCAGCTGCCGCATCCTCGAAATCCGGTGACGGCCAGGCGGCATGGCAAAGCAGCGATGGCCGTTCCTTGCCCTCGCCGGCCGTCTCAGCCCACAATTCTTCGGTCATGAACGGCATCATCGGGTGCAGCAGCTTGTAGATCTCGTCGAGCACGAAGGCGACGCAGGCTCGGCTTTCGGCCTTGGCGGCCTCGTCCGTGCCCATGAAGACCGGCTTCAGCAGTTCCAGATACCAGTCGCAAAACAGGTTCCAGACGAAGCGGTAGGCAACACCCGCCGCCTCGTTGAAGCGGTATGAGGTGATGCCGTCCGTAATATCCTTGGCGGCTCGCGTCAGTTCGGTCAGGATCCAGCGGTTGACCGCCAGCTTGGCGTCGTTCAGCCAGAAATCGTCGTTGCGCGCGACCTCGTTCATCTCGGCAAAGCGCGTCGCGTTCCACAGCTTGGTGCCGAAGTTGCGGTAACCGGCGATGCGTGCCGGGTCGAGCTTCACGTCGCGCCCCTGCGCCGCCATCACCGTCAGCGTGAAGCGCAGCGCATCGGCGCCGTATTCGTCGATGAGGTCGAGCGGGTCGATGACGTTGCCTTTCGACTTCGACATCTTCTGCCCGTTCTTGTCGCGCACCAGCGCATGGACATAGACCGTATGGAACGGCTCCTCGTCCATGAAATGCAGGCCCATCATCATCATGCGGGCGACCCAGAAGAAGATGATGTCGAAGCCTGTCACCAGCACGTCGGTCTGATAATAGGTCTTCAGCTCCGGTGTCTGGTCCGGCCAGCCAAGTGTCGAGAACGGCCACAGTGCCGACGAGAACCAGGTGTCGAGCACATCCTCGTCGCGGGTGAGGATCTCGCCGGGCTGAAAATTTTCGAGCTTGTCCTCGACCCAGGCCTTCCATGGCCCTTCCAGCGCCAGATAATATTCGACCGCGGCGCCAAGCGCCTCTTCCTCGGTCTTCTCGACGAAGACGCGCCCGTCCGGCCCGTACCAGGCCGGAATCTGGTGGCCCCACCAGAGCTGGCGCGAGATGCACCAGGGCTGGATGTTCTCCATCCAGTCGAAATAGGTCTTTTCCCAATTCTTCGGCACGAAATTGGTGCGGCCCTCGCGCACCGAGGCAATCGCCGGCTTGGCCAGCTCCGCCGCGTTCGCATACCATTGCTCGGTCAGAAAGGGTTCGATCGGCACGCCGCCGCGGTCGCCATGCGGCACGGCGTGGCGATGCGGCTCGACCTTGTCGAGAAAGCCACCGGCCTCCATCAGTTCGACGATCTTCTTGCGCGCGACGAAACGGTCGAGCCCGTCGAGCTCGTCCCAGACCGCCTGACGCTCCGGCGTCACTTCGAGACCGGCAAGAAAATCCTCATTGTCCTTGAGTGTCACCGCCGCCTCGACGGTGAGGATGTTGATTGCCGGCAGCTTGTGACGCCTGCCGACCTCGAAGTCGTTGAAGTCGTGCGCCGGAGTGATCTTGACCGCGCCCGAGCCTTTTTCCGGATCGGAATACTCGTCCGCCACCACCGGGATCTTGCGGCCGACGATCGGCAGGACCAGGTTCTTGCCGACCATGTGCCGAAAACGCTCGTCGTCTGGGTGCACCGCGACGGCCGTGTCGCCCAGCATCGTCTCGGGGCGCGTCGTCGCCACGGTGATGAAGGTCTTCGGGTTTTCCGGATCGAACGCCACGCCCTCGACCGGATAGCGGAAGTGCCACAGATTGCCGTTGACCTCCTGCTGCTCGACCTCGAGATCGGAAATCGCGGTCAAGAGCTTCGGGTCCCAGTTCACAAGGCGCTTGTCCTTGTAGATCAGCCCTTCCTTGTAGAGCGTCACGAACACTTCGAGCACCGCATTTGACAAGCCCTCGTCCATGGTGAAGCGCTCGCGCGACCAGTCGGCCGAGGCGCCGAGGCGCTTCAACTGATTGAAGATCGCGCCGCCGGATTCAGCCTTCCACTCCCAAACTTTCTCGATGAACTCTTCGCGCGTCAGATCACGGCGATGGATCTGTCTTTCCATGAGCTGGCGTTCGACCACCATCTGCGTGGCAATGCCGGCATGGTCCATGCCCGGCTGCCACAGCACGTTCTTGCCGCGCATGCGCTCGAAGCGCACCAATATGTCCTGCAGCGTGTTGTTGAGGGCATGGCCCATATGCAGTGAGCCTGTCACGTTCGGCGGCGGGATGACGATGGTGAAGGCTTCGGCGCCCTCCTCGGCCCCTGCGCCGGCGCGAAACGCATCGGCCTCTTCCCAGAGTTTAGCGATCTTCGGCTCGACGGTTTTTGCGTCGTAGGTTTTTTCGAGCATGGAAAGGGCGTCCGAGCTGTCGGGATTTGTTGGGTTTGGTGTAAATCGGAAGGCAGTTGGCAAGTCAACCAGCCGCGGATGGCATGGCCAATAGATAGCGCCGGGATAGTTCGGTGCAACTCGCGGAAGTGATTGTCGCAGGGCAATCGCTTCCGGTTTGCGCTGCCCATTGCCCTGCCCGTCCTCCGCAGCAGCTGCGCTGCAGCTGCGGAGGGTGGACCGGGCATTTTTCCCCGAATAGTGACGGGGAGAAAGAAGCTTGCATTGAAAGCTTTCGCCCATCGCGAACGCCGCAGCAAGGCGCCGAGGGTCGCGACAAGCCCCTTCTCCCCGTCACTATACGGGGAGAAGGTGCCGCAGGCGGATGAGGGGCAGCGCCGACTTCGACAATTGGCCGGTCGAGCGCTTGCTTTTGTCTGAAGCGATTACCCTAGTGATCGTCGACGCAGTCATTGCCCGGAAGGGGCTGAGTCCAAATTCAACAAAACGCCGCCCATCGGCAGCGCTTTTCGTCCGTCGATTGCCGAAGGCGTTACTGCGCGCCGCGCGCCACGCGCTCGATTTCCTCGCGCACCAGCCGTTCGACCAGTGTCGGCAGATTGTTGTCCAGCCAGTCCTGCAACATGGGCCGCAGCATCTCCTCGGCCATTTCGTCGAAGGTTTTCTTGCTGCGGTTGGCAAACGCATCGGAAAGCTCGCCGAAGGCAGCGGCAACCTGCCGGCCCGTACGCTCGGAAAGGATCGCCGGACGAGCGGATGGCGCCTCGACCGCGGCCGGCCGCGCCGATACGCTTTGCGGCTGGACCTCGAAAGCAGGTTCGGCCGTCACTTCGTCCTCGAAAACCTCGACCTTCGCTTGGGCGGGCGGCGGGCGGCGCATCTCGGATTTGTCCGGGGCACTGTCGGCGGCCTTGTCCGGCTTGGCCACGGTCTCGCCGACCGCGGCGATCTCGCGCCGCCAATCGGCAACGACGGCCGTCTCCGCAACCCTTGCCGTCGCAGGCGCATCCGGCTTGGCCGCCGGGGTCGGCTCGGCGGCAACCCTGGCGCTCACCTGTGCAAGCGTTACCGGCGCTTTGACCGGAGCCGGATCGGATCGCACTGGCGGCCCCATGCGTGCGATAACAGGGTCAGCGGCCTGTATCTCCGCCCGTGGCCTCCTGACGTCCAGTCCCGGACGCAATTCGGCGCGAAAAGCATCCACTACCGGCGGCGCCCCGGCTGCCTCCGGGGGCGTCCCGGCTGCCGGTGCCGGCACGGGAACAGACGCCAAATCCTGCAGCAGGTCATCCGCTTCGCCCGGCTGCTTGCGGCCGGTGTCGCTGTCCTCGATGATCCGTCTGATGGAAGCCAGTATTTCTTCCATGGAAGGTTCGCGTTGCACGCTGCTTGCCGTCGCCATCGTCACATCCGCCGCCCTTGTGACACCTTGCAGATTTCCCACCCGGCCAAAGCCGGATGCGAATCATGCCGACAGCGTAACCCACGGATCGCCTTGCGAGAATCCCCAATCTGATGGCGTGCTGGATTTCAACAGACTATGTATGTCGCGCAAAAGTGCGCAGCGGTTTTGCGACAACGACATGCATAAAAACAAGAACTTAAAGCGCGTCCGCACGAATCCCACCGAAGCGACGCGCTTTAGGCCCGCGCGTCCTTGTGACGCGCGGGCTCTAATCTGTTGATATGCAAGTAATATGAATCAACCGGTTTTTGCGGTCGCGGGCAGATCTGGACCGCTGGCGAAATCAGCGACCATCCGGCGTGCGCAGGCCGATCCACTTGTCCTTGACGGCATTGTAATGCTCTTCCGGCCGGTATTTCGTCACCTGAAGGGCGAGACGCTCGGTCGACAGGCGACCGATCGCCGAGAGGATGGCATAGCTGGCCACCACCACGTCGCGCTCGGAACTGGCCTGGTTGATCTTGGCGGTGATGACGGTCGCCTGGGCATTGAGGACGTCGAGCGTGGTGCGCTGGCCGACATTGCGTTCCTCGATGACGCCGTTCAACGCCAGTTGCGCGGCGTCGATCACTTGCCTGTTGGCAGCGACGCTCTGCTGCGCGGCGGTGTATTGCGTCCAGGCCGAGGCGACGGCCTGGCGGACTTGATCGCGGTTGACATCGACCTCGATCCGCGCCTGGCTGAGCGATTCCTTGTTCTGGCGCACAATCGCCGAGGTGCGGCCACCCGAATAGATCGGTATGGTCAGCGTCGCGCCGACGCTGGCCGAATTGGTCGTGCCATCCTGTGTCGCAGTGAGGCCCGGCACGGTGTTGCGATAGGCGCTTGAAACACCGGCGGAAGCGGAAAGCTGCGGCAGCAACGCGCCTTCGGCCGATTTCACCGAAAATGCCGCCGCGTCGACGAGATGCTGGGTAGCAAGGATGGCCGGATGCTCGTTCGCCGCAATCCCGATCGCGGCCTCAAGGCTCCGGGGCAAGAGCTTCGACACTGGTGAAGCACCCCTAAGCTTGCCGGGCTCGTCGCCGACGATCTGGTGATAGGTCGCGGCACTTGCCAGCGCCTGCGCGCGGGCGGCGGCCAGTTGTGCCACGGCCGAGGCGCGTGAGGCGTCGGCCTGTGCCACGTCGGTGCGGGTGCCCTCGCCGACCTCGAAGCGCGAGCGCGCCGCGCGTGCCTGCTCGGTGAGGAACTGCAGATTCTGTTCGGTCAGCACTGCAATCTGGCGGTCGCGAATGACGTCCATATAGGCGCTTGCCGCGTTGAACAGGATGTTCTCTTCGGTGTTGCGCAGGGTCTCGACCGAGGCGCGGACCTGGGCTTCGGCGGCCGCGACATTGTTCCTGGTCTGAAACCCGTCGAACAACGTCTGGTCTATCTGCACGCCGAAATTGCCGGTGGTCAGACGCGCGGTGTTGTTGGTGCCGTTGAGATGGCTGCTGGAGTAATCGATGCTCGCGGAACCATTGATGGTTGGGCGCCAGCCGGACTTGGCGATGGCGACGCCCTCGTCGGTGACGCGGACACCGGCGCGGGCCGAATTCAGTTGCGAATTGTTCTGATAGGCCTTTGAAAGCGCGCCGAGGATGGTTTCCGCCGAGGCGGCCAGCGGAGAAAGCGCGGTCGCGGAAACGAGGACGGCGGCAAAAAGGCTCTTGCGTACAGACGGCACGTTATATTCCCTCATTCGTTTTGCACGGGAACCGCGCCACGCCAGCCTCTCTTTCTGATCAGCCGGCGCCGCGTTTTCATCGTTCCCCCGCTGATAGCCCCCAGAATTGCCCGGTTATGCTGATCAACAACGATTGTTCAAACGCAAGCGAACATGACAGCGCCTTTGCTGCAAGGCAAAACCACTCAGAATTCAAACGCATGGATGCGTTCAAATCCAGGTAGTGGCTTTATTGCCGCATTAAATGCGCGTCTTCCCGTTACAACCCCCCCGGTTTTAAAAAATAGACGGGCCACGCCCGAATTTCCCTGCCCCTCGACCGCGACCAGACGCCCGCCCTCGGCAAGCTGGTCAAGCAGCGGCGCCGGCACCTTCCCCACGCTGCCGCCGATGAAGATGACATCGTATGGCGCCGCAGCGGCATGGCCTTCCGGCAGCGGTCCCTTGACCACGGTGACATTGTCGCAGCCCAGCGCCGATAGCGTCGATCTAGCGGCCTCAACCAGCGTCGAATCGCTTTCCAGCGCAACGACGGACTTTGCCAGCCGCGACAGGATCGCCGACCCATAGCCGGTGCCGCAGCCGACATCGAGCGCCGAATCACCGGGCGCGATCTCGGCCAGTTGCACCAGCTTGGCCAGCGGCGAAGGCTCCATGAGATAGCGCGGGCCATCCGCTCCATCGGCAATGCGGATGTCCTCGTCGATATAGGCAAGAGCGCTTTGGCCGGAGGCGACAAAAGCCTCGCGCGGCACGGCAAGCATTGCATCGATGAGCGGCGCGCTGGTCACGTCGGTGGTGCGAATCTGGCCATCGACCATCTTCACCCGGCGTTCGGCAAAATCAGCGCTCATGTTCCAACCAATCCGCCCAAACTTGATCCGCCCAAACTCAACCTGCTTGCCGCGCCGGCGGCTCATTTCGATCGGAACCCTGGCCCCTGGCGCTGGCGCGCGGGAGCTTGGGCGCCTGGAGGCCTCGCCCGGAATCGAACCGGGGTGCAAGGATTTGCAGTCCTCTGCGTAACCACTCCGCCACGAGGCCTCGTTGCTCCCGGCGTTCCACCCGGTTCCAATAGGTTGCGGCGAAAATGCCGTCAAGCGGCCATGGTGCATTCCGGACGGTTTCCCCTAGGCGTCGTGCCACGTTTCGAATCTTCGATACGCATATTGCGATTAGTATATTAGTTAATTGTTAAACACCAAATATGGCGAAGGGAAGCCCAGAACCTGAACTTCACGTCAGGTAGGCCGGAGGGTCCACTCTCAAGGAGATTTGCGAGGACTTGGGGCAATGCTCAGCGCATTAGCCATGGTGAGTCGAGCGAGCTTCTTCGACGCTTGCCGGCTTGCCAATTCGGCGCGAACTTCTCATTTCGACCGCCGCCGTCGCTCCCACCAGACGACGAACCGGCGCCGGTGGCGGCGCACCAAGGCAAACTCGTAGGAGAGCACCAGCAATCCGATCGGAATCATCCAGAAACCCAGGATGGGCAGGAAGCCGAGAATGCCGCCGAAGATCAGGACAGCCCCAATCGCGATCCTGCGGCTGCGCGAGCGCGGCATGGTGAACTCGCGGCCGAAGACCGATATTTTCCGTGCCGGCACCTGATTGTCGCTTGTTGCGCTCATGTCTGGTTGATGATCCGCTCGATAAAATAAAGACACCAGAAGACGAAAGCCGCAACCGCCTTTTCGGTTCCGCTCCCCGCCGGATGGCTGATATGAGGATGCAAACGCGCGATTGCGAGAAATCGCCGCGCGAAAAAAGCACCGAAAAAATACGAAATGCTTCTTTGCAAAGCCGAAACGGGTTTGCTATAGGCTGCGCCACTCACATGAGAGCCTCTGTTCCCCGGTAGCTCAGTGGTAGAGCAACCGGCTGTTAACCGGTTGGTCGCTGGTTCGAATCCGGCCCGGGGAGCCAACTTTTTCAGAGGCTTAGACTGTCCTTAAAATCTCCGAAAAGCGGCTGATCTACAGCATATCTACAGAATCTGGTTTCGCTATGGCCTGACCTGATGATGGCTGCGAATCGGCGTGACGGCAGGCTTTGTATGAACATCAGGATCGCCCAACGACCTTTCACGGCGGTAACAGGGGGGTTCGATTCCCCTTGGGCGTACCAGATATTCACTTGATGCCAATCCGCAATCGGCGGTCCCGATAAGGGACCCGAAAAGCAGCGGTCGCCGCAGCCGAATCCACTTCTTCGCGATGGGCGCATGCGCAGCGCATTTCGTCGCCGGAATATCCACCTACCCCGAGGAAAGGGCCGGCGACACCTCCCAAGCCAATTTCCGCCCGCCGCGCTCCACGTTGTTGCAAGACGTTCAAATTTGAGCTTCCGTACTCATGCTTTGTCGAGAGTATCTCCTGTAGTCCTTTAGACCTTCTGCGCCGCAAGGTTGCGCCGTTCTGAATGGCCGTCGGCGACGAATGACGACGAAAATAGGAGAACGCAATGACTCGCAATCACGTTGAACGTCTTGATGAGTTCAGGGAGATCCTGGTCGCGACTCGACGCGAAGGAGTCCGCAACGTGCACCATACTCGCGACGCAATGCGGGCAAGTGGCTTTCAGATCGGGGACAGCGACGGCTCCAGCTATGGAGCCGAGCTGAAGGCGCTCCAAGAGGAAATTGAGGCAGTGGATCGCGCCATCGAAGACGAGAAGCGGCTGGCCCTGGCCCTCGACAGCGCTGCTCAATCCCGGCGACCGACCAAGCCGAGAATCGTGAAGGTAACATAGATTCAGATACCGCCCTTGGCGCCCGTCGATCGCCTGCGACACCCGGCCGACCGGACAGCGCCGGTCGGCTGCGTGCATCGATAGGCGCCTGTTGCTCATGCACGAACGGGGATGATCTTCTCCCCCGAGCGTCGCTCGGTCGGGTTGAAGGCGGGAACGGCATAGTCGAGGGTCGAGATGTTGCCGATGTTCGCCCGCAGTCGTCCGTCCCGCACCCGCTGGACGATCTCATTCAGTTGGCACG
This sequence comes from Mesorhizobium sp. STM 4661, assembly GCF_000359125.1. Lineage (GTDB taxonomy): Bacteria > Pseudomonadota > Alphaproteobacteria > Rhizobiales > Rhizobiaceae > Mesorhizobium. The sequence continues at coordinate 13,859 of NZ_CAAF010000064.1, forward strand.
ATCGGACTCGACAACGAAGTCGACCGCCAGGCCATTGGCAGGCTGCGTCGTCGGGCGGCCCGACGACGGTCACCCGTGAACCGGCGTCTGTGGGTGGAAAGCTGCCGATCAGGCGATCAATGCTTGAGGCACTTGCGGCCCATTGCCATGGCCTTGAAGGTGCCCTTCAGATCGACGACGAAGGTCCCCTTGGTTTCCGGAAATACGATCATTTCGTATTTCTTCGCCACGTCGCGCTTGAATTTCGGGTCGTCTGTCAGGATGTAGCCGCCAGAATATCCGCCCTTGAGTTCGCCGCTCGTGCTGGTGGCCACACCGCTATAAAGATGGCCAGCCATTGAGACGAAGATTTGCGACTGGTTGCCGTTCTGGAGGCCGATATCCACCTTCGTGAACACGCCGAGATACCCGACCTCCTGATTTGCGGTAACGCCCATTTGCACAGCACTTGGGCCATCTTGGCGTACGATCAAGCAATCTCCGCGCGTTTGGTTTGCATAGACCGTCCAGCCCTCGATGTCTTCACCGTATCGGACAAGCACATCGCTGGCCTTGGGAAGCGGATTTTGATTTTGTGCGTAGGCCGCCGTTGCGAACGAAAGTGCTACTGACGTTGCCGCGATGAGTGTCATGACGTTTCGCATGGATATTCCCCTTGTGTTCAGGCTGAACTGTTCTGTGGACGTTGGCGCGATATTCGATTGCTCCGGATTGGCCCGCACCGTAGTGACCGAACCGCCATTATGCGGCATGAAAGGCCAGAGGCCATTCCAGGACGACCAGCTAGACAATATAGTTCATCCAACTTTTCATGCGCAGCAGGATGCGCCGAACAACCGCCACCGAGGCCATATGCGTGCTGTATACGGCGACCTGCGCTGTCGATCCAGCAGGGAGCTGGTAAGCCGAAACATCGTCAGTAATATCGATACCGACTAGAGCGAGACCCTGTGTCTGTCCGCGATCCTCTGGATTGAGGAGGGTGGGGCTTGCCTGCAACTGACCCTGCGAAACCGCATCGACAACCTGGCTGACCTTGCCCTGAAATACTTTCCCTGGGATAGCGTCGAATGCGATCTCCGCTTCTGCGCCTAGCATCAGGCGTTGAACGACAGTTTGCGGAAAGGCTGCTGCGAAAACCCTGTCGCCCTCATGAATGAAAATCAAGGCCGGTGCTGTTCCTGCCATCATGCCGGGGCGGAGGAAGAGCTGGGTTACATAGCCAGCTGTTGGTGCCCTCACCACGGTTTGATCGAGGTCGTATTTGGCGTTGCCTAGATCGGCCGTCAGTCTGGCGACCGTCGTGTTTATGCCGCCGATTTCGGATGCAAAGGCTAATTGAGCTCGCTCCAGCGCCGCCCTACTTTCTGCCAGTGATTGGTTTGCGGCCTCGAGGTTGTGAGACGCCGTGTCGACAGTAGCCTGCGCAATTACCTTTTTTTCCAGCAATTGCGCCTGACGATCGAATGTCTGCTGGGCCAGTTCAACCTGCGTCTCAGCTTTCGCAACGCCGGCGCTGGCCTGATCCTGCGTCGACTTGAGCTGCTTGACACCTTGCTCTGCTTCCGCGACAGCCGCTTCCTTCTGTGCGACGACGAATTTGTAAGGTTCCGGATCAATCCTGAACAGGACGTCCCCCGCCTTGAGAGCTACGTTCGGTTCAACCGGAACCTCGACCACGCGGCCTTTCACTTCGGGGATGATAGGGGTCGTGAAGAAATAGAGGCGTGCTTGCGTTGTAAAGGGGTGATTGTAGTTCATGGTCGCCAGCAGGCCGCCCACAACCAACACACCTCCTAGGCATGCTGTGGTCGCCGTCCATTTGTTGACGGGCAGACGCAGGAACTTGAAAACTACAACGCAGATCGCTGCGTAGCCAAGGAGCAGGAGCGCGCCCATAGTGTCACCTCACGTGCTGCTGCGCGCGTTCAAGCGCTGAGAGCCGTTTATCGATTTGTGAGATTTCGGCGGAGTTTTCTGAGACTGCGGTCGTTGAAACGCCCCAGCCGCGATCTGGGTGGTAAAGGATCGCCCAGATCCATAGGAAGGGCCACAGCGCACCCAAGGTGAAGAGGCTGACCCAGGTTGCTGCACCGATGGCGTCCTGGTGTGGGTGATTGCGGGCCTTGGCGATTTCGTAGGGGATTGCCCAAACGGCAACCGCACCGTAGGCGACCAGCAAAAGCACAATGATCAGGGTAATGAGCGCGACAGTATTGAGCATCGTTGTCTCCGCGTGAGGCAATATGCGCCCGCTACGGCGCCAGGCTCCATGTGTTTCGAACTGGGGCTCCAGCGCTGTTCAAGGGCCTCGGCCTCACTGCACCAACTCGACATCCGGCAAGGTCCATGTCCCTGCGAACAAGGGCGCGGTGGGGCTGTAGAAGCGAAAGAACGGATAAAAGCCCTTGCCGGGAACTGTCTCGATCCAGTTGCTTTCCGAGCCCGCGGGGGCGCTTCCGGCGGGGCCGAAGTAGAGGTCGACCGAACCGTCGGCGTTGGCTTTGAGCTTTTCGTTGCCCGAGCGGGCCGAGTCGTTGCCGGCGTTCTGGATCATCGAGCGGGTTTCGGTGTCGTACAGCGTCAGCGACCAGAAGGCCAATGCCGGGACATTTGCGGGCACGTGCAGCCGGTAGGACTTGCTGCCGTCGAAGTGATTGCCGTCCTTGTCCTTGAATGCCTGGATATACTGCGCGCCGGGGCCGGCTTTCTTAACGCCGATGGCGGGCGACATGTAGATCGCGCCGTAGAAATAGTGCAGCCGTTCGTCGAGTTGGGTGTACGTGTCGGTCTCCTGATCCGCCTTCATGAGCACGACCCAGTGCCAGTTCTTGCCGAGAAAGGTCGTGGCGCCGCTGATGCGTTGGTCGGCATTGAAGAGCAGGTTTCGCGCCATCGCGTGCCCGACCTTGGCGGCGTCCACGAGGATGGTCGTTTGACGCGCATCGGGCTGGAACGGCTTGCCCTTCTCGATGCCCAAGGGCTTGAGCATGGCCATGAAGAAGCGATCACGCTCGTGAACCGGGTTGTTGTTGATGAATGCGGAGAGCCGCGCCCAGTATTCAATGCCGTCCGGCGGAATCGTATCCATCTTAGGCCCCGACATCGAGATCACTTTGTTCGGCTTGGGATTTTTGCGCTCGCTCCACGGGTAGACTTTCATCTGCTTGATGAGCTTCACCGCGGCCGCAATGTCGCCGTTCTGCACGAGACCGCGATTGAGGAGGTTGTAGTTGTTCATCGTGCCATGCAGAACATAGTATCCCTGCTTGGGAACCTTACCCTCGAAACCAGGGGGCAGGAGAAGATACTTTCCCCCTTTACCCTTGTCGGGGCCAGGCAAGCCGACATCGCTGATAGCGCGCTGCCAGAAGTCATCGATCAGGCCGACGGCGGGCCCAGCCGGGATCTCGACGACAACCGGCCCTTTGCTGAGATCGACATTGACCATCCCGTAGATCGTTGTGTCGTTGGCCGTGAGCCAGACGCCCTTGGTGTCGGAGAAGTTGTCGGCGATGACCAGGTCGTTGAGATCGGCGCCCAGATCTCGCTTTACCCCGACCCGGATGGATTCGAACGAAACGGCAGGAAAGGACCACAGGAAGGCCTGAACAGCCCGCTGGAAGTCCAACTCGTCATAAAGCTTTCGCGACGTCTCTTCGGTGGGATAGCCGTGCTCGAACTTGAGCGTGCCGATGCGCGTCTCAACACTATCGGGAACCTGCGCGTGAGCGCCCGCCAGGGTCAGAACGCAGGCGACTGCGGTGGCGATGAGTCCATGCTTGCGGGTCATCTTCATGATCGTGCTCCTGCGACTTGGAATGTGTCGTGCGCTTACTTCACCAACTCGATCTCGCCGGGCCGCCATGTCTTGTCGAACCACGGCTCAAGCGGGCCGTAGAGGCGGAAATAGGTCCACCAACCCTTACCCGGGACCGTCTGGATCCAGTTGGTTTCCTTGCCGTCCGGTGCCGTGGGTCCGAAAAAGAGATCGACCGATCCATCGGCATTGGCAATCAGCTTGTCGCGGCGGCTGTTCCTGCTCGGGAACGGCTGTGATGTCTGCAACTCGGAGCGAGTTTGCGGGTCGTAGACGACAATCGACCAGAAGTCCTTGGCGGGCGCATTGGCGGGAATGTTCAGCTTGTAGTTCTTAGCGCCGTCGAGGAAGTCACCGTGGCTGTCCTTGGCCGAATACATATACTGGGAGCCCAGACCGATCATCTTCTTCACCATGGCGGGCGTGTTGACCGTCGCCTGGTAGAAGAAGAGCGAGCGCGCATCCTGGTTGCGGCTGCCCTGATCGGCTCCAAGCCACTCGTGGCTGCCGCCGACGAAGGTGTAAGTCCATGCGCTCCCCGGATAGACAGCGGCATCCGCGAGGCGTGGCCGGAACACAGTGGCTCTGGCGGTGGCATTGCCGATGGCGACGGCGTCAGTGAGGATCGCCTTCATGCGCGCATCGGGTGCAAACGGCTTGCCCTTTTGGATGCCGATGGAGGCAAACAGACCGCGGAGTTCTGCGTCCGGCATCGTTACCGGTTCGCGGTCAATCACGGTGTGCAGTTCTTCGTAGAATTGGAAGTCGTTGGCGTGGATCGTGTTGAACACCTTTCCCGACGCGCTAATGAACTCCATGGCCGGCGGCTTGTCGGCGCTTGCGAGCGGATAGACCTTGAGGCCGTTCTTGAACAGTTCGGTTGCGGCATCAGGCTTGCCGTCGACAAGGAACCCGCGCAGGATCAGCCAGTTCACATAACTCGGCGACCTGGCGACGAAATACTTCTGCCTATCGACATCAGCCTCCATTCCCCCGACAGGCGGATTTAGAGCGCCCTCGTAATCCGGCGGCAGGATCATATATTTGCCGCCAGCGCCACGGTCGAGACCCGGAGCACCCATGTCCACGACAAAGCGGAAGAAGGCATCGTTGACGGTGCCGGGACCCGTCTTGGGCGGTACCTCCACTACCGTCGGCCCGTCAGTCTTCAGGTCGAGGAACACTGAGAGATAGACGGTCTCGGTGTTGGCGGTCAGGAAGAGTGGATTGGAGTCGGCCAGTTTGTCGAAGATCATGGCCTTGTTGGACGAAGTTGCACCTATTTCGACCATCCCGAGCCTCAGTCCTTCGATCGAGGTCGCGGGAATGCCGTTCAAAAATGTCTCCACGCCCCGCGCCAGGTCGATGAAGTCATAGACCTTTTCAGCGGTCGCTGGGGAAGGCATGCCATCGAAGAAGTCGAGTGTGCCGATGGTGGTCTCGACCTTGGAGGGCGTCATGATCTGGTCAGGTATTTTCTGGTTGTAGCCCGGTGTGTTCTGCGCATATGCGCTCATAACGCTCAGCCCTCCTGCGGCGATTGCGGCAACAATGCCGTGCTTTCGGGTGATCTGCATGACTAGCCTCCCTGTCATCGATAGTGGTCTGGACGGCTACTCAACCAGCTCGAAATCGCTCGGCTTCCAGGTCTTGTCGAACCACGGCTCGAGCGGTCCGTAGAGCCGGAGCAGCGTGTTCCAGCCCTTGCCGGGCATGGTCTGCACCCAGTTGCCTTCGTGGCCGGCGGGTGGCTGTGGGCTGAACCACACCGTCACCGAACCGTCAGCGTCCGCCTTCAGGGCAGGATAAGTGCTGTCGAGACCAGCGGTCGCCTGGTCGGTCTCCAGCATCGAGCGGGTCTGGTTGTCGTAGATCGTAAACGACCAGAACCGGGCGGCGGGGACAGGCGCGGGCATGGTGACCTTGTAGATCTTGCCGCCATCGAAGTAGCGGCCCTGCGAGTCGCGCGCGGCGATGGCATAGGTCGACCCCGTGCCCGGCTTTGCCGCGGTCATCGCCGGCGTGACGCCGGTGGCGTAGTAATGGAACATCGCGCGCGCATCGAGAAGCCGGGCGCCCCCGTCGATGAACTCGTGGCTGCCGCCAATGAACGTCGTGAACCATTGCCGGTCAGGAAAGATCCTGAGGCGCGGGTCGCGCGGTGAGAACAGGATGGCGCGCGCAGTGGCGTTGCCCACGGCAACAGCATCAGTGAGGATCGCCTTCATGCGCGCATCCGGCGCGAAGGGCTTATCCTTCTTGATACCGATGGCGGCAAACAGCCCGGCCGTTTCCGGGTCGAGGAAGTCGGCCGGCTCGTGCTGTACCACCGCATTCAATTCTTCATAGAAATGGAAATCGTTGGCGTGGACCGTGTTGAACTTCACGCCGGAGATGTTGACGAATTTCTGCGCCGGAGGGTTCGCTGCGACCGACAGCGGGTACATCCGCGCGTTGGCCTTGATGCTGGCAACCGCGCCCGCGACGTCACCGTCTTTCACAAAGGCGCGGATGATGAAGAGGTTGCTGTAGGTACGAGGTTTTTGGACGAAGTAGCCTTCGCTCGGCACCGAGCCGGTGTCGCCGGGCGGCACAAGCAGGTATTTGCCACCTTTTCCCTGATCCGGCCCAACAACGCCGAGATCGGTCACGTAACGGAAGTAGGCATCGTCGATCATGCCCAGCGCTCCTGGCGGCACCTCGACAACCATTGGTCCTTCCTTGAGGTCGGCGCAAAACCAGACATAGACCACGGTCGAGTTCGGCGTGAGAAACAAGGCACGGGCGTCCGCCAGGTTCTCGGTAATGCCGATGCCCTCGTTGGGCTTGTACCCGGCTTCCTTGAAGCCTTCGCACAAGGCGTAAACCGAGGTTGCCGGGATGCCCGACAGAAACGTTTCGACGCCGCGCCCCAGGTCGAGGTTGTCGTAGGCCATCTGAACGGTCTTTTCGTCCGGCAGGCCGTCGAAGAATTTGAGCGTTCCGATCCTCGTCGCCACCGTGTTCGGTGTAGTGACAGACTGCGGGACATCGGCCTGGTACTTTGGCGGTGGTTGCTGTGCCGAAGCCCCAGTCGCGCCAAAGCAGGCAAAAATCGCGAACAAGCTTGCGACGCCTCTAGCCAGCGCGCGCCTGAAAGACGTTATCGACATCTCGATCCTCCCGTCCGTCCATTTCGGAAACAGCAAAGCAAATGGCTCTGCGAAGAGCCTCATCCGTCTGGGCGTCGCCCTAAGTGTGGTGGGAGTATCTGTTCTGAACCCATGAGACCGAGAGTAATGCCGCGCGGGCGGCTGTGCCTGATCGACCTCATCTCCCTCCTGCACATTGCGGCGGAAGATGCGCTCGCAACGATCCTAAGACCAGCGAGGGCGATGTAACTTACGCGGGGTATACACACGGCAAAGGCGCTTGACGGCATCAGGCACGGGAGCACTCAGCGGGCTTGTCAGCCTGTCACGGATTGGTGGTAGGGGGTGGCCGCGGGATCCTCGCCCCATGGGGCGCGAGTGGAGTTTTAGCACTCGCCGAAGCTACTACCTTTCGGCCCTATGGGAAGGATCAATCGGCGATCTTCAGCCCGGCTTTCCTCAGCGACCCGATAAAGAACTCGACGTCTTTCTCGCGGCCCAAACGCATGGAGAGTTGATTGCGAATGTCCTTGACCAAATCTGGTTGATTTTGTTCCAACCAGGCACGTTCGCGATCAGCTTCTACTTTCATTCCTGCTTCCCCGTAAAAGGCAGCGCGCAACAAGTGATAGAGCGGGTTCTTGTCAGAAGGCGTCCTGCTGATCCACATAATCGCCTGCGAATAATCCCCGCTGAAATAGGAGCAAAGACCCAGGTCCGCCTGATAGTCGGCGGAGGAACCCGGATTCCGTTGGCGCGCTTCTTCAATCAATGAGCAGCCCTCTGTCCACTTTCCGGACAGCGACAAACGCTCTCCATAGTTGCTCATGAACTCGGTGTCGTTTGGATTGATTGCCAAAGCCTGTTTGCCCACCTGCAACGCCGCTTCGATTTCCCTATTGAAATACAGCGCAAGCATTTCCGCCTGGCGTCCCCGGATGTTGAGAGGGTCAAGGCCTGTGGCCTGCCTTGCCGCCGCCAAGGCGCGCGTGAGCGCCGCTGCCCTCGCAGCGGGATCGGCGGCAAACCCGTACCGATATTGATCAATATAGATTAGCGAAAGCAGACCCCATCCGGTGGCGTAGTTCGGGAAGCGATCGACGGCCGCTTGGAGGCACGCCCGCACCGATGAACGCTTTTCCGGGTCCAGGTCTTCCCGGTATGCATAGTAAGAAAGCGAACAAGAATAGGCGGCCCAATCCTCGGGCGGACTTTCGACCTTGACGTTGGCGTCTGCCTGGAAGATGACGCCATAGGTTTGCGCCAGACTCGTCGATACGTTGCTAGCGATGTCGCTCTGAGCTTTGACAAGCTCTGCGACCTTCATCTGGCCGTCATAGCTGTTCGCCCAAAGAACCGAGCCGTCGGCCTGGTTTTTCAACCTGACGCGTAGGCGGAATGCGTCGGCGGAAAGGTGGACGCTTCCTGCAAGGACGAATCGTGGCGGCGAGACCGATTTATCGCCGTCACTGACGCGCGTCTCCATGACGACGACGTCCTTGAACTTGGAAAGCTGGCTGATAATTTCGTGCTTTAGTCCAGTCGCGATCGCAGCCCCGTTCTGAGTGCCAGTTAGATCGTCGAATTTCTCCACAAGCACGCGGGGTGTCAACGGCGCACTCGACCTGACGGAAGTCCACCACCACGCAAAAACAGATGCTCCGGCCACGAAAAGGGCCAGGACCATGGCCGGCATTAGCAGCGGCGACACCGTCCAGTGCCGTTCAGGTTCGGTAATTTTTGGGGGCACCTGGAGTACTGGAGACTGGGCCGCTGGGATTTGCTCACGGCGCACGAAGTCAGGAACATACCCGCCCTTTGGAATGTTGATGACGATTGGGTCGCTTTGTCCGGATGTCAGGTAGTAGCGCTCGAGCGCGCGTCGAAGGTGGCCGGCCTCGATGCGTACGATCGGATCGGACTGAGGGTCGAAGGCCTCACCGCGACCGAACACTTCGACCGCGATCGAATAGGCCTTGATGCGGTCGCCGCGTCCCGCCAGCGTCTCCTCAACGACGTAGCGAAAAAATCGATGTTCGCGGTCCGTGGCAGCAAAATCTATACTATTTATTATTAGATCAAGTTGGGCGCGGCAATCTAGAAGAAAGGGATCTTCTTCTCTCTCTGTGGTTGTCGCCGGCTGTATCACCGTATCCCTCGCCTGCCCAAATGCCATTTTTGTCGGCTTTTGCTGGGCAACAAAGCACTCCTTCACGCAACTTACATCCCACAGCTAGCTCATGGCAATATGATTCAGCGAAATCAGAGTAATACGGGTGAAGCGGCATTCAAGACGGGGCCTTATCACTCGCCATGGTTGTCCAAGGTTGTACCGCCAGATGCTTTCCTCCAGGTCGCCTTTTGCCCGCTTTTTCCTCGGGCAATTACACACTCCTCCACGTAACTTACATTCCGCCGCAACCTCGCACCAATATAATTCGGCCAGATCATTGAATTGTGTCATGGCCACGCAAAACGGACAGCCCAGAAAACATAGTGCGGCCTCGGCGGTGGTGCGTCGCTTTCCGCAATTCGAACTGACGATCCATCGTCTGATGGATCGGAACGATAGCTTTCGGGACATGTGCGAGGAACTTGCGGACGCGGAGTTTGCGCTTTCGAGGGTCGAGCTGGTCGCGCCGGAATTACGCGAGGCCAGGCGAACGGAATGGCAGGAACTGGTGGATCGGTTGATCGGTGAAGTCGGAGCAGTCGTCCTGGAATCGGAGGCTGCCCGGAGAGCTGGCTTCAATCCCGGGTCGCAGCGCTGAGTATCAGCAATTTGCGTTGTCGAATGGAGGGTTGACTTTGGAAGTTCTGTTCCGCGATCGACACCTGACGATGGCTGTGACGCTGCTCGCGTCGTCGCTCGTCGGCACGGGAGCCCGGGCCGAGGACAGCCAAGACCTTGCCAAGAAGCTGTCCAACCCGATTGCCTCGCTGATCAGCGTGCCGATTCAGTTCAACTACGACAGCGGCTATGGGCCAAACGATGGCGAAAAGGCCTATGTCAACGTTCAGCCGGTCATCCCGTTTACGCTCAACGACGACTGGAACCTGATATCGCGCACCATCGTGCCGATCGCCTGGCAAAATGACATCGCGGGACCGTCCGGCGACCAGTTCGGTCTCGGTGACATATCCGAGAGCCTGTTCTTCTCGCCCTCCAAGCCAACGGCAAGCGGGATCATCTGGGGCATCGGCCCGGTCCTGCTTTTGCCTACGGCGACCGACGCGTTGCTTGGCGGGCAAAAATGGGGAGCGGGACCGACTGCCGTCGTCCTGAAGCAATTCGATGGGTGGACGGTCGGTATGCTGGCCAACCACATCTGGTCGTTTGCCGGCGACAGCGATCGCAACGACATCAACTCCACATTCCTTCAGCCCTTCGTCTCTTACACGACGAAGGATGCCTGGACCTTCACGCTGAACACCGAGAGCACTTACAATTGGGAAGCGCACCAGTGGTCGGTCCCGGTCAACTTCCAGGTCTCGAAGCTGGTGGTCCTCAACAAGCAGCCGATCAGCCTGACAGCGGGCGTGCGCTACTGGGCTGAAAGCCCTGACAGCGGTCCTGACGGTTTCGGCTTCCGCACCGCGATCACGTTCCTCTTTCCGAAGACATGAGACCGGAGGCGAATGGCAGGCCGAAGAATAACCATGTGCCCGACGCCTCAATGGTCGCTTGGCATCGTTTGTAAATGCATCGCAATCACACAGCGGGTGAAGAAGATGAACCGGACCAAGCTTTATTCCAGATTGCCATCGAGACTGCAGCCTATGGGCAGAAGCCTGCTGGCGGCATCCTTGGGATTGGCGCTCTCCTGTGCTCCGGCCTGGAGCCAGAGCCCCATAGACAAGGACGCCAACGACATCCTTGTCGCCTCGATGAATTACTTGAAAGGCCTCAAGGCGTTCAGCGTCGATTACGATACCGACCACGAGATCGTCGACAAGGCCGGCCAGAAGCTCCAGTACAGCGCCTCGGGATCCCTCCTGGCCTCGCGCGGCGAAGGATTTCGAATGACCCGGCAGGGTCCCCTTGCGGATGTCGAGGTCACCTTCGACGGCAAAGTCATCTCGCTTTACGGCAAAACCCTCAATGCCTTCGCCCAGATTGACAGCCCAGGTCCGAGCATCGATGAGGCGGTCGAGGAATTCAGGGTGTCGACAGGACTGGATGCTGCCGGCGCGGACCTGATGTCCTCGGACCCCTATTCGGTCCTCACGGAGGGAGTCACCGAAGGCACACTGGTCGGCGAAGCCTTCATCGGCGGCGAAGTCAGCGATCATTTGGCGTTCCGGACGGACACCGTCGACTGGCAGATCTGGATCCGCCAGGGCGACCAGCCTCTGCCGCTCAAATATGTCATCACCACCAAGTGGGTGACCGGAGCGCCCCAGTACGCCCTAAGGCTCAGCAACTGGAACGTCGCCCCCAAGGTCGACGCCAAGCTGTTTTCTTTCACGCCGCCGGCGGACGCGAAAAAGATTGAACAGATTAATTCGGACGAGACTGGCGAACTGTCTCTGGAGGACGCAGAATGAAAACCCTGACGCAATATCGGAGATTTGCATTGGCCCTGGGCCTCGTCACGGCACTCTTTGTCACTGAAGACGTGGTGGATAATACGCTTGTACCCCTCGGCTCGTTCGTCTCCAGCGCCGAAGCGCGGGTTGGCAGGCCGGCGACGCCTCGCAGCGTTGCCGGCGTTGCCCGTCGCACCACGCGCCGCGTGGTTCGACGGTCCACCGTTTACGTAGCCGCGCTGCCGGCGTCCTGCGTCAGGGTCAACATCAATGGCATGACGCTGTCGCAATGCGGCGGAGTCTATTACCAGCCATACAGCGGTCGTTACGTTGTGGTGTATGTCGATTGATGATTACACTGCTCATCACCAATGACGCCGGCACTGCAAGCCAAACCCGGAAGCGAGCCAGACCATGAAGACCTTCTATCGGACAGTAACTCGCGGCTGTGCCATTCTGTGGCTGCTTTGCCTTGCGCATCCGGCGGCAGCCGCCGATCTGGTTTCACCGGTGACGCCGGAGCTGAAGCCGGTGGAAACCGAACAAGGGTGGACGTACGCTATTGCGCCGTATTTCTGGGCGGCCGGGCTCTCCGGTGACGTGGGGTCGTTCGGTCTCCCCACCGTCGAGGTCGATGCAAACTTCGGCGACATCCTGAAGAATCTGGACTTCGCGGCGATGGCCACCGCCGAGGCACGCTACGACCGTTACAGCATTTTCGGCGACATCCAGTATGTCAAGATATCCGCGGGCAACGGCACACCGAGAGGGGTCGTCGCCACCAGCGTCGATCTTACGTCCGAAACATTCTCTGGTCTGATTGGAGCCGGCTATTCAGTCTTCCAGAGTGAGGCCGGACGGCTCGATCTTGTCGGAGGTATGAAGGTTTGGTCCGTAAACAACGACCTGGACTTCCATGGCGGTATCCTTGACGGCGTCTCTGCCAGCGATGGAAAGACCTGGGTGGATGGGTTGGTCGGCGTTCGCGCGAACTACTCGTTCACGCCCGAAGTCTATCTGACCAGTTGGGGCATGATTGGCGCAGGCGGCGCGAAGGTCGACTGGGACGTCGCAACCGCCCTGGGCTACAGGTTCAACGACCGGGTTTCGGCTGTCGCCGGCTATCGCGCCCTGGGCGTCAACTACGATAAGGACGGCTTTGTGTTCGATGTCGTGCAGCAGGGCCCGATAATGGGTCTGGTCATGCGTTTCTAGGGTGGCGATTGCTGCTGATCCTGGAGACAGCCGGCAAAGTCGACTTTGCGCCGAGAGATGCGGTTCTGCCAGTAGCATACAGTTAGTTACCTTCCTCACGAGAAGGCACTTCTCCAGTCTACCCAAGAGCAATGCTGGGAGACCGGCGCACCGCGGTTCATGTCAGTCCCAAGGCGAGGAGAAGAAAATGGACACTCGATTTCGGCGGTGTCTGCGGAACGTGTCGCTGGCCGCACTGACACTGTTGACAGCATACGCGCCGGCCCATGCAGCCGACCTCCTCATTGCAATGCCGAACTGGCCGTCAGGCCAGGCGGCGGCCAATATCATCAAGTACGGCATAAAGGAGAAACTCAATCTGGACGCCGACGTGCGCGAGATGGGCACCATGACGGCATTCGCCGGAATGGATACCGGCGAGGTCGACGTCTACCCGGAAGTCTGGGTTCCCAACTTCGATTCACTCGTCAAGAAATACGTCGAGGGGAGCAAGACCGTCGACCTCAGCCCGAAGGGTGTACCGGCAACGCAGGGCATCTGCGTTACGCGCGAGACGGCGGACAAATATGGCGTGAAGGATATTTCGGATCTGGCCGATCCGAAAAAGGCATCCGTGTTCGACACCGATGGCGACGGCAAGGGCGAAATATGGATCGGCGCGCTAGGCTGGTCGTCGACGAGCATCGAGAAGATCCGGGCAAAGAGCTACGGCTATGAAAAGACGATGACGCTCCTGCAAATGCCGGAAGATATGGCAATGGCTGCAGTCGACGCCGCCGCGGCAACCGGGCAACCAATCGCCTTCTACTGCTACAGTCCGCATCACATGTTCAGGCTCCATGATCTCGTCCAGTTGACGGAGCCGAAATACGATCCCGCCAAGTGGCACATCGTTATGCCGAGTGACGACCCCGACTGGCTGTCGAAATCGGAGGCGCCGGTGGGGTGGGACGCATCGCATTTCTATATCGGATTTGGGTCCTCGACGGCGAAGCGCCTGCCGAAAGTGGCGGCCTTCCTCTCCAACATCGACTTCACTCCAGAGGAGGTCACGGAGATGAGCTACGCCGTGCAGGTCGATCGACAGGACCCTGCCAAGTACGCACAGACCTGGGTCGCGAAACATCAAGACCGGCTGAACGCCTGGTCGAAATAGGGACAGGGGACGACCATGACCTATTCGCTCGCAAACCGGTCTGCCGCTCCGAAAAGCAATGATCGTAGGGCCGCTGGCCTGGTCGTTGGCACGGTCCTTGTCATGACCGCGATCGGCGCGACATTGGCGTATGCTCAGACGCAGGTATTCGATCCGCAGACGCATAAGTGGGTCGATTACGACAAGAAGAAAGCGCGAAAATACTACGCCGCTCACAAGGAGGTGCCCGAGGCATTTCGCCCGCAGATGGTCAAGTTCCGCACCGCTGAGGTGCCCGGTACGATCATCATCGATGGCAACAAGCATTTTCTCTACCTTGTGCAACCGGGTCAGCAGGCCATGCGCTACGGTATCGGTGTCGGCCGGGAAGGGTTTGGATGGGCCGGCATCGTGCGCGTCGGGCGCATGGCGGAATGGCCGACATGGACGCCTCCGGCCGAAATGGTCGCTCGTGATCCGAATGCCGCGAAATACGCCGCAGGCATGCCGGGAGGGCCCGACAACCCGCTCGGTGCCAGGGCGCTCTATCTATACGAGGGCGATCAGGACACGATCTATCGGATACACGGCACGCCCGAACCATGGACGATCGGGCTGGACGTGTCATCGGGGTGCTTCCGGATGAGGAACGACGACGTCACCGATCTCGCGTCTCGTGTCAGCGTTGGAGCCAAAGTTATCGTCCTCATGCAGGGCGCCGCCCTATACAAGGGCGTGTGAGGCAACGTTTGGGGAGGACCGGCAATGTCGGCAAAAAATGCAGTCAGAAGATCGATCCTGGGCGTTGGCCTCGGATTATTCGCAGGTGCCTTGAGCGGCTGCACCAGCACACCTCCACCTCAGCCAGAACAGATGTCGAGGACCACGGTTGAGACGGCTCCGGCCGACCTCCAGCTTCTTTGCGCCAGCGCAGTCGCGAAGGCGAGCGGCATCGACAGTGCCAAGCTGCTTCCGGTCTCCTCGAGCAAAATCGACTCCAAGACCTATCAGGTCGAACTCGATGCCGGCGGCAAAAAGACAAGCTGCCTGGTGGATACCGACGGCAATGTCAAATCCGTGGAGCCAACCTGATATGCATCGCTTGAATTGGCGGATCGGTTTGTTGGCGAGATGCTCCCTGGCATCTGTCCTGCTGCTTTCGGTCGCCGGATGTGCCTCCAGGCCGACCAACGTTCTGCTGCCTGTAGCGGATACCTCTCCTACGTCCAGCAAGGTGGAGATGCTGGTAGCGACGACCCGCGCGCGCTCCGCCAATCCGGCCGAGATGTATACGGGCGAGCGAGGACTGGCCCCGTCGTTTGCGGATGTTACGGTGTCGATCCCTCCGGATTCGGTCCGCAAGGTCGGCGAGGTCGCCTGGCCCAAGAAGCTGCCCTCAAACCCGGCTACGGATTTCGCGGTTCTGAAAGCCCAGGAATTGTCGGTGGAGGGTGCGAAGGCGTGGCTAAATGCCTCCGTGAAAAAGAGCCCCGACCATAGCGTCCTGGTCTTCATTCATGGATTCAACAATCGGTTCGAAGACTCTCTTTATCGCTTTGCCCAGATTGCAAAGGACACGGGCACGGATAGCGCTCCGATCCTGGTCACGTGGCCTTCTCGTGGCAGTACGCTTGCCTATGGCTATGATCGGGAAAGTACCAATTACACCCGCAACGGCGTTGAGAACCTTTTCCAATACCTTGCGCGCGATCCTGAGATAAAGGAAGTCTCGATACTCGCTCATTCGATGGGCAACTGGCTTGCCTTGGAATCCTTGCGCCAGATGGCCATCCGCAATGGCGGCCTGCCGGCGAAATTCAAGAACGTCATGCTGGCGGCGCCTGACGTCGATGTCGACGTGTTTCGCACGCAGATTGCCGACATGGGCAAACAGCACCCGCAGTTCACCCTCTTTGTCTCGCAGGACGATCGCGCGCTCAAGGTTTCGCGGCGGGTCTGGGGCAATATCCCCAGGCTCGGATCCATCGATCCAGAGCAAGCTCCCTTCAAGGAAGAACTCGCCGATAACAACGTGACCGTCATCGATCTGACAAAGATCAAATCCGGAGACAGCTTGAACCATGGCAAGTTCGCCTCATCTCCGCAGATCGTTCGGCTGATCGGGGCGCGGATGGCCAACGGCCAGACATTGACTGACAACAGGATAGGTTTGGGCGACACGATCGTACAAGCGACGACCGGCGCGGCGGCGGCTGCTGGCAGCGCTGCAGGGTTGGTGATTTCGGCACCCGTTGCGGTGGTCGATCAGAACACCAGAGAAAACTACGGCAATGAGGTCGAGGCACTGGCAGGCTCGAACAGTTCAAAATCAAAGACAGCAGCCAAGGCCGGGTGCGGCACAGGCACGGCGAAGATGGCAAACTGCAAAAAGTAGCAGACAACGATCTTGTCAGCGCCTGACCTGCCTTGAGATCGGCTTGGACTGACATCTCTGAAAATGACAAAGCTCTCCTGCGCACGTCCATCGCTGGACGCCAGAAAACGGTAGAAAAGCACACACGTTGAATGTGATGCGGCGGTTGGCGTCCTCGCTGCAGTCATGTTCGCCAGCGCGCGATTTGTAGCACCGGCAACGTCACATTGCGGGCCATCCTGTAACTAACCCGCTGCCGGTCGCTGTCTTACACATTACCCCACGTAACTTACGTTCCGCCGCTGGCCCCGAGCAGTAATCTGCCCCCGTCTGGTGACGGTCAACGATCCTAAGTCGCCCTAGGGTGTGTTGAGATTCAGGTCAGGCCGCGTCGAGAATGGTGGCTTCCGAGAACCGGAGCGGAGCGTACTTAAAGTACGTGAGCACCGGAAGCGCAGGAAACCGCCATTCGCAGGCCGGCCTCACCTGAATCTCAACACACCCTAATACAGAAGTCTTTCTTCAGCCCTCTATAGGGCGTGTTTTTTGCGCAAAAGTCGAAGGCGCGTCTGGCGGCAGATAAAACAAAAATGGGAGAATGGACGTGAAAACAATCAAGTGGTGTCTCGCTATCCTGGCGGTTGTTGCCGGATTGGCGCTCGACGGCAGCGCACTCGGAATCTCCGGTCTTGTCGTATCGAAGGCGCAAGCAAGAGTTGGTCGACCACTGACCCCTAGAAGCGTTGCCGGAGTTGGCAGACGCACCACGCGCCGCGTCATACGCAGATCGACAATCTACGTCGCGAGGCTTCCGGCCAGTTGCGGCAAGGTCGTTATCAACGGCGTGCACGTCTGGCACTGCGGACACACCTACTACCAGGCGACAGGCGGCCGTTACGTGGTCGTGTACCCCTGAGCATGAGCTGCCCGAAGCCGCGCCGCGATATCTCGGCATCGATATCTCGGCATAAGGACCACGCTCGCCGTGACCATCCTTTCGGAATGCGGTCGGTCGGCTACCGGATTTATCGAATGCTGGTGGTGAGTCACCACTGAGAACGAAGCACTTCAGAGGAGATCAGCAATGACCAATGAGAACGACAAGATCAACCGCACAGTCCTACCGATGCCGTCACGGCCGCGAACAGGCCTCATCACCTATGACGCCAAAGATCCAGATACCAAATTTCCGCCGATCGAGCAGTTGCGCCCGCCTAAGGGGGCGCCCAATGTCATCGTCATTCTGATCGACGACGTCGGCTTCGGCGCCTCCAGCGCCTTCGGCGGGCCGTGCAACACGCCGAACGCCGAGCGCCTCGCCGCGCGGGGCCTGAAATACAATCGCTTCCACACGACGGCGCTGTGCTCGCCGACGCGCCAGGCGCTGCTCACCGGCCGCAATCATCACTCGGTCGGCATGGGCGGCATCACAGAGATCGCCAGCGGCTCGCCCGGTTACTGCTCCGTGCTGCCCAACACGATGGCCCCCCTCGCCAAGACGCTGAAGCTGAACGGCTATGGCACCGCGCAGTTCGGCAAATGCCATGAAGTGCCGGTGTGGGAGACGAGCCCGGCCGGCCCGTACACGGCATGGCCGACCGGCGGTGGCGGCTTCGAGTATTTCTACGGTTTCATCGGCGGCGAGGCACACCAGTGGTATCCGTCGCTCTACGAGGGCACGACGCCGATTGAAGTGAAGAAGACACCCGAAGAGGGCTATCACTTCATGGAGGATATGACCGACAAGGCGATCGGCTGGATCGGCCAGCAGAAGGCGCTGATGCCCGACAAACCCTTCTTCATCTATTTCGCGCCCGGCGCCACCCATGCGCCGCATCATGTGCCGAAGGAATGGGCCGATAAATACAAGGGCAAGTTTGACCAGGGCTGGGACGAAGTGCGCAAGGAGACCTTCGCGCGCCAGAAGAAGCTGGGCGTCATACCCAAGGACTGCGAGCTGACCGCTCGGCACGAACAGATTCCTTCCTGGGACAGCATGGACGAGAAGATGAAGCCCGTGCTGCGTCGCCAGATGGAAGTCTATGCCGGCTTCCTCGAATATGCCGACCATCATGTCGGCCGGCTGTTCGACACGCTTGACCAGCTCAAAATCGCCGACGACACACTGATCTACTACATTATTGGCGACAATGGCGCCTCGGCGGAAGGTACGTTGATCGGGTGCTACAACGAGATGGCGAACTTCAATGGCCTCGCCGCGCTCGAGACGCCGGAATTCCTGATGGAGCGTCTCGATAAGCTGGGCGGGCCGGAATCCTACAACCACTTCGCGGTCGGCTGGGCGCACGCTATGAACACGCCCTATCAGTGGACCAAGCAGGTTGCTTCCCACTGGGGCGGCACGCGCAACGGCACGATCGTGAGCTGGCCGACCGGCATCAAGGCCAAGGGCGAGATCCGCTCACAATTCCATCACGTGATCGACGTTGCGCCGACCGTTCTCGAGGCGGCGGGCCTGCCGCATCCGGTGTCGGTCGAGGGCGTCCAGCAGGCGCCGATCGAGGGCACCAGCATGGTCTACTCGATGAATGACGCGAAGGCAGCGGACCGTCACGAGACCCAGTATTTCGAGATGTTTGGCAATCGCGGCATCTACCACAAGGGCTGGACGGCGGTGACGCGGCACAAGACGCCGTGGATGCTTCACGGCGAAAAGGTGCCGGCCTTCGACGATGATGTCTGGGAGCTCTACGACACCACCAAGGACTGGAGCCAGGCGAAGAACCTCGCAAAGGCAATGCCGGACAAACTGCACGAGCTGCAGCGGCTCTGGCTGATCGAAGCGACACGCTACAATGTGCTGCCCTTGGACGATCGGGTGGCTGAGCGCATGAACTCCGATATGGCCGGCCGACCGGTGCTGATCAAGGGCAATACCCAGATTCTGTTCGGCGGGATGGGGCGTCTATCGGAGAATTCTGTCCTCAACATGAAGAACAAGTCGCACTCAGTGTCGGCGGAAATCGACGTGCCCGAAGGCGGGGCGGAGGGCGTCATCATCGCACAGGGCGGCAATATTGGTGGCTGGACGCTCTACGTGAAGGACGGGAAGTTGAAGTATTGCTACAATCTGATCGGCGTGAAGCACTTCTTCGCCGAATCGAAAGACAAGATACCGTCGGGCTCGCACCAGGTCCGTATGGAGTTCGACTACGACGGTGGGGGCGTCGCCAAAGGTGGCAAAGCGAATCTGTTCATCGACGGCAAGAAGGTCGGCGAAGGGCGGGTCGATGCCACGGCGCCGACCGTCTTCTCAGCCGACGACGGCACCGACGTCGGTTCCGACACCGGCGCGCCGGTGTCGCCCGATTACGGACCGCGCGGCAACGAGTTCAACGGTAAGATCCGCGGTATCCAACTTGCGATCGGGGACGACGCCAATCATCCCGACCATCAGGTCTCGCCGGAGGAAGCTCTCCGCGTAGCGATGGCACGGCAGTAAGGGCCGGGCGCAGGCGGGACCGGCAAAAGCATCGCCGGTCCCGCGCACACGTCTTCTCCAAAAGGGACTGAGGAAATGGTAATCGCCGATATTCTGCAGCGCTTTTGGGAGAACATTCTCGATCGGCCGAGCGGGCCACTTGCGCTCAGGTTCCTGCTCCAGCCTGCAATGGCTACTCTTTTCGCAATACGCGACGGCATCAAGGACGCTCGTGCCGGGCGCTCGCCGTATTTCTGGACGGTCCTATCCAAGCCCGACGAACGCCGCCAGCGGTTGAACGAAGGATTGAGGTCGACAGGCAAGATCATCGTACTCGCCGTCATCCTGGACACGGTCTATCAGTTCATCGAACTCGGCACCTTCTATCCCGGCGAAGCCTTGGTCGTGGCGTTTGTTCTCGCCTTCGTTCCCTACCTCCTGATCCGAGGCCCCGCGGCTCGCATCGCGCGCTGGTGGAGCGGCCGTCCAGCACCGCATGGCTAGTGATGAAAGGGACATAAGTGATCTCCCGCCGAAGCAGAACCAAGTGATAGTGACATAGAGGAGACCAGAAATGGCGAGCCCTCCCGTAGAAAGCCAAGAAGCGAGGTTCCAGGTCCACGTCACGGCTGAAAGTCATTTTTCGTGGTTACGCACGCGGCTCAGTGTCGAGCGCACCATGATGTCGTGGATTCGCACCTCGATCGCCTGCATCGGTTTCGGCTTCACGATTGTTCAGTTCTTCGATCGTCTTGGGTCCATGGAAGGAATTGCTGCCGCCCTTCGCCCGCAGGCTCCACGATATATCGGCCTCGCCCTCATCGCGGCAGGGATATTGGCGCTGGCAATCTCACTTGTTCAATATCGCTGGGGTGTCCGCTACCTGTGGAGCGAGCCGTATCGCTCCATAGCGGGAGCTAAGGCTCACGAAATGCAGACGCCAATCATCGGTCTGACGATCATGCTGATGCTCACCGGCCTGCTCGCCTTTGGCGCGGTCCTTGTTCGAGCGGTATAGGCAGAGGAAAGTAGATGAAGATTGCGGGCATGAGCTTCGACTTTGGCATCGTGGGACGCCACGATGGGAACGACGCTGGGGGTGTTCTATGAATAGCTCTGTTGGCCTGAGCCATCGCAACCAGGATTTCGCGCCACCGCACTTCAAGGACATGGTTTGGATCCCCGGTGGCACATTTCTGATGGGGTCGGACCAGCACTATCCCGAAGAAGCGCCGGCGCACCGCGTCAGGGTGAATAGCTTCTGGATGGACTGCTACACGATAACCAATCGTGAGTTCGAGCGTTTCGTCGCGGAAACCGGCTATGTGACGCTCGCCGAGCGTCCGGCGGATCCCGCACAGTATCCCGGAGCAAAGCCGGAACTGCTGGCGCCGTCGTCGGCCATATTCAAGAAGCCGGCTCAGAGGGTCGACATTCGCAACCCCTATAATTGGTGGGTGTATGTGGGAGGCGCCAACTGGCGGCACCCGCGCGGTCCAGCCAGTTCCATCAAGAAGCTGCTGGACCATCCGGTCGTCCATGTCGCGTTCCAGGATGCTGAAGCCTACGCGAATTGGGCCGGCAAGGAATTGCCGACGGAGGCCGAGTGGGAGTTCGCCGCTCGCGGCGGGCTCGACGGCGCCTCCTTTGTCTGGGGCGACGAACTGGCGCCAGGCGGGAAGCACTTGGCCAACACCTGGCAGGGCGAGTTTCCTTATGAAAACCGAAACGAGGATGGCTACGAGTGGACTGCTCCGGTCGGCTCGTTCCCGGCCAATGGCTTCGGCCTTTACGACATGGCCGGCAACGTTTGGCAGTGGACGACGGATTGGTATCAAGAGCACTCCAGGATCGACAGCCCTTGCTGCACCATTGAAAATCCCCGCGGCGGCGAACGCGACGCGAGCTATGACCCCAACAACCCGGACGTCCAGATCCCGCGCAAGGTCACCAAGGGCGGCTCCTACCTCTGCGCCCCCAACTACTGTCAGCGCTATCGACCCGCGGCCCGCATGTCGCAACCGATCGACACCTCGACCGGGCATCTCGGTATGCGTTGCATAGTTCGCAACGTGGATCCTTGAGGCTGCCATGGAAGCGGGATTTGCCGAGGTCACCGCCTACGCGCTGCTGCTGATCGACGCGATTGCGCTCTGCGCCATCGTCTACGGCACAATCGAGGCGTTCATCGCTACCATTCGTGCCTTGCTCATGCCTTCATCGCGCGAGCCGGGGCGTGGCATCTGGCTGAGGTATGCCCGCTGGCTCGTGGCAGGCCTAACCTTCCAGCTCGCCGCGGACATCATCGAGACGATGGTGCGCCCGGGTTGGGATGACATTGGACGATTGGCGGCAATTGCCGTCATTCGGACGTTTCTCAGCTATTTCCTTGACCGAGACATTTCGGAGGCCCGCGAAGAAACAATGGCCCGAGAGATGAAGTCTTGATCGGTCGGAAAAGTAAAACTGTGCAAAACATGAATAATATACTTAAGGCATTTAGCCGCGGCACCGTAAGCAGCCGGTCGACGCGGCTGACTCATAATCTCGGCGCCACAACAGGACGACCAATATGAGCGACAATCCTACGCCGGACGCAGATGTCACCTCTCTAACAACGGCCCTCGAGGACGTTGCAGAACGCTTCGTTGCGGGCGCCCATGCGCGATACCTGGCCTGGTTCGAGGCGCCAGCCGAATTCGATAGCTTGCGGAGCTCGCTGGCCGCCGCGTCGACATCAGTTATTGGCCTCTGCTTCCAGATCATTCTGGTTTCAGGGATCGTCGCCGGCACGTTCCTGTTGATAAGCCGACAGGCAAATAGAGACGGTGCCGGGGGCAGCAGATGGCGCCGCTTCTTATACCGTTCGGCCGCGGCTGTCGCGGCTCTGGTGATCGGCTTGCTCGTTGCGCAGCTTCTCGCTGGTCCGGGCCTGCCTCTGCGGACGTTGCGGCTCTGGACGGTGGTGACCGTGCTCGGCTTCATCATCCTCGCCGCCGTCAGATCACTCTTGATGGGATCGCGGCGAACCAAGTTCGCCGAGCGCTCCGTCCATCTGGCGGCGCTCGTGCACCACCTCTCGCTTGCCATTGGCTTGGCGATCATCGGCGTTGCGCTGTTCGCGACATTAAGGCTCTGGAGCGTCGGGCCGGCCTTGGGGGATCTGCTGCGAACAGGCTTGGGAATTCCGATCTACCTTCTGTTTGCATGGTCGGTATGGCGGCACAGACGCACAATGGCAGCCGCCGTCGCCGGTCCGCGCCCCAGAAGCCGCTGGCGCACCCATCTCGCCAAGATGTGGCCGGCAATCGTGATCGCGTTCCTGATAATCACCTTTCTCAGCACTCAGGCCGCGCTGACCCTGGGAGTACCGCTTCGTGGGTCGGCCGTTCTGCTCACCGCGTTGACGTTTCTCGCCGCGCCGCATCTCGACGCAATGATCGGGAACTGGGCACAGCGCGGGTTGGAGTCTCCTGACATCTCGATCCTGGCAGCGGCAGGGCGACAGACCGCCCGCTTCACCGTCGTGGCTGTCATGATTGCCATGCTGGGAACGCTATGGGCGACACCGCTGGCTGCCGGGTTCGGCATAGATCTGCGAGAGGTCGTCAAGGGCGCATCCGGTGTGGCGCTGATCACGTTGGGGGCGGCGTTTCTGTGGAACGTGGTCGGCACGGTGACGGCTCGCGCCTTGCGCGCGGAGTTACCCGCCGTAGCTGGTGACGAGGAGGAGCTGGGTGCGCCGCGTTCACGGCTGGGCACACTGGTGCCGCTGCTCAGCGCGGTCGGCAAATCGAGTATCGTGGCCCTAGCGCTGCTGTCGATCCTGGTGTCGATCGGGGTCAATGTCTGGCCGCTGATCGCCGGCTTGAGTGTGTTCGGGCTGGCCATCGGCTTCGGCTCGCAGACGCTGGTGAAGGACCTGGTCTCCGGGCTGTTTTTCCTGATCGACGATGCATTCCGCTTCGGCGAATATATCGAATCGTCAGGCGCCAAGGGGACCGTAGAAAAAATCTCGGTCCGGTCGGTTTCCCTTCGCCATCCGCGCGGTGCCTTGGCGACAATTCCCTATGGCTCGATTGGCAAGATCCAGAATTTCAGCCGCGACTGGATGGTCGAGAAACTGATCTTTCGCGTTGCATTCAACACCGATGTCGAAAAAGTCCGCAAGATTTTCAAGAAGATCGGCCAGGATATTTCGGCCAATCCGGAACTTGCCGGAGATCTGCTCGAGCCGTTCAAGAGCCAGGGAATTGCCGATGTTGAGGACGGCACGCTGGTCATCCGGGCCAAATTCAAGGCGAAAGCGGGCAGAAACTTCATGATCCGCCGCGCCGTTTTGACCGCCGTGCACCAGGCATTTCAGGAACACGGCATTCAGGCCGTCCCAAAGCCACTGACATCTAATCCCGGAGCACAACCAGCACAATCCCAGAGCACTGCCTGAGCATTCCGGATAGTCATGATCGCGCTAGCAGTTGCTAGTGACGCTTGCTGGCTCCACGACGGATCGCCAGGGGAATGCGATCAGGGTTCCGGGTCAAATCCGGCTTGAATTGGCCGGCGGTGAGGACCAGGAGCAAAAGTGCACGCAAATGAATGAAACTCGGCACGCAAACGAAGCACTGTTTGAGAATGGACCGCCGGTAAGTCTCCAGCGCCGTCTCGGGTTGGTGAGGGGTAGCCAGTTCAACGTTGGCCGTCGCGCGTTGATAGTCGCAGTGGTGGGGTGGATCCCTCTTCTGGTCTTGGCCGGCTTTCACTCCAATGGAATTGCGTCGATACTTTGGGAAGTGGATGTCCATGCGCGGTACCTCATCGCCGCGCCATTGCTCGTCTTGGCTGAAGCGCAGTGCGCGCCAAGGCTCAATGCCATCGTACGGCATTTTGCCGATGCCGGGCTTGTAACCGACAAGGACCGCGGAGCGTATGACGCGGCAGTAGCATCCACCCGCGCGCTGCTCAATTCGAACCGGGCAGAGATTGTTGTGATCGCT
Organism: Mesorhizobium sp. STM 4661; assembly: GCF_000359125.1. Lineage (GTDB taxonomy): Bacteria > Pseudomonadota > Alphaproteobacteria > Rhizobiales > Rhizobiaceae > Mesorhizobium. The sequence goes on from NZ_CAAF010000064.1 coordinate 38,503, forward strand.
CTTGCCTATCTCGTTGTCGCTGCTGTGGCCTTTTCCCTGTCGTTCGACCAGTTTCCGGTTTGGCACAAGACTGGCAACTCCGCGCCTGCCTTCTCGCCGGCCGGCTGGTGGCACGTGCTGGTTAGCCTCCCTCTGCTGCTCATTTTGCTCTTTGGCTGGGCGTGGCGGTTTACTCTGTGGGCGCGCTTCCTGTGGCGGGTCGCCAGGATGGATCTTAGGCTCTTGGCCTCCCATCCGGATGGCGCAGCCGGCCTTGCCGTGCTCGGATATTCGTTGCGGGCATTTTCCCCAATAGCGATGGCACTTGCCATGATCGTCGCCGGGCGTTCAGCACAGATTGTCTTGGTCGATGGCGTGATGCCGAAAGAGACGATGATTTTCAGTGCTAGCCTCCTGCTCGCTGTTGGCGCCCTGCTTGCCGCGCCATTGTTTTCTTTTACGCCGATTTTGATAAGGGCACTGCAGCGCGGCTCGTTCGAGTACGGAGCGCTTGCCAACAGGGTTGGGGCAGCCTTCGAAGAGAAATGGATCGGGCGCGATCGACTCGTCGACAATTCCGCGTTGGAGAGGCCAGACTTCTCGGCGACCACTGATTTGTACGCGATCGTCGCCAACGTCTATTCGCTGCGGCTAGTCCCGATCGATATGAAAAGCGTTGCCGCACTTGGGGTCGCTTTGCTGCTGCCATTCGTCCCGGTGGTATTCTTGGCACTGCCCGCCGAGCAAATCCTGGCAGAACTCAAAGGGCTGCTATTCTAGCAGCCTGTCGGACTTGATCTGACGACGCGGTTCGGATTCCGTGGCATGGGTTGATTCTGCCTTCTTTGACTGGAGCCATAGTGAGCAACTTTCGCCAGGTTGATCGCGAGACCGGGTTTTTGCTGCTGCCGTCGGTGGATGAATGGCTGCCCGAGCGGCATCTGGCGCGCTTCGTTGTGGAGGTGATCGAGCGGCTCGACCTGTCGGCGATGGTCAAGGCCTATCGCGGCTCGGGCTCGGCCTCGTATCACCCAAGCATGCTGTTGGGGCTTCTGGTCTACGGCTACGCCACGGGGGTGTTCTCGTGCCGCCAGCTGGAGCGCGCCACCTACGATTCGGTGGCGTTCCGCTTCATCGCTGCCAACGACCATCCCGACCACGACACCATCGCCACCTTCCGGCGCCGGTTTCTCAGGGAGATCGAAGGCCTGTTCGTCCAGGTCCTGATGCTGGCCCGGGAGGCCGGGGTGCTCAAGCTGGGCACGGTGGCGCTGGACGGCACCAAGGTTCACGCCAACGCCAGCCGGCACAGCGCGCTGTCCTATGAGCATGCCAGCAAGCTCGAGGCGCAGCTGAAGGCCGAGATCAAGGAGCTGATGGCGCTGGCGGAGGCTGCCGATTCCGCGGATGCGCCGGACGGCATGTCGGTGCCGCAAGAGCTGGCCCGGCGCGAGGAGCGCTTGGCCCGCATCGCCGAGGCCAAGGCGAAGATCGAGGCGCGGGCCAAGGAGCGCTTCGCGCGCGAGCAGGCCGATCATGAAGCGAAGATGAGGGCCCGCGCGGAGAAGGCGCGGAAGACGGGCCGCAAGCCGGGCGGTCGGCCGCCGCAGCCACCGACGGCAGGGCCCGGCGCCAAGGATCAGGTCAACCTGACCGACGAAGACTCGCGCATCATGCCGGGGCCAGGCGGCGGCTTCGAGCAGGCCTACAACGCGCAAGCCGCGGTGGCGACCGGCAGCCTGCTGGTGGTCGCCAACGATGTGGTGCAGGCCGCCAACGACAAGGAGCAGATCGCGCCGACGCTGGCGGCGCTCGCCGCGCTTCCCGAGGCGCTGGGCAAGCCCGAGGCCATGCTGGCGGACACCGGTTATTTCAGCAACGCCAACGTGACGGCGTGCGCCGCGGCCAAGATCGCGCCGCTGATCGCGCTCGGGCGGGAGCGCCACAATCTGTCGTGGCAGGACCGTTTCGCCAAAGCGCCGCCGGCCCCGGACAACCCGACGCCGCTCAAGGCGATGGCGCATCGGCTCGCTTCGCCCGAGGGCCGGCAACTCTATGCCCTGCGCAAGCAGACGCCCGAACCGGTGTTCGGCATCATCAAATCGGTCATGGGTTTCCGACAGTTCTCCCTGCGCGGCCTCGAAAAGGTCAAAGGCGAATGGAACCTGGTCACCATGGCCTGGAACGTGAAGCCCATGTTCGCCCTCGCCCCTGCCTGACAGGGCAAGCCAAAACCGCATCATCGCAAAAACACGCGCTACCATGAAAACTTCACGTCCCTATCCATTTCCGTCCGACATCGCAGACCTCAGTCCGACAGGCTGCTAGCGCGAAACACGATCGGCTTGGGGCGGCGTCATTTCCCATTCAAGCCATGCCATCGGCCTACCCCGCCGCCAAAGCCGTCACTTCACGGCGGAACGGCAGCGCATCACCGATATCGTCTTCGTCCAGTTCGCGCGCGAAGCGGTGTCCGGCATAGGTCGCCCAGGCGATCGGACCTGGCGCCTCGGCATCGCCTATGACCTTGATCGAGCGAATGCCATTGTCGGCCCATTCGTCCCGCCGCGCCTTCAATTCCTGCCAGACACCATCGTCCTGCTGGCGCGACGTCACCAGCACCACGGCGTTGGCGGCAATGTCGCGTTCGACACCGGTGTAGGCACAGGCGGTGGCAACGCCTCCCAGCACGACGCGCGTCACGGTCCGGTTCAGCACGATCTCGACGCCGAGCTCGGCCAGCCGGCGATGGATGGCGCCCTGCTCCAGTGTGTTGCGGGTCCAATCGGACACATACGCTGACGGCGTCACCAGCGTCACCGTCGCGCCCTGGCGGGCCATCAGTTCGGCCAGAACGCCACCCATGTAATAGTGGTCGTCGTCGAACAGCACGACAGTGCCGGCCGGCACATTGCCGCCCATCAAATCGTCGGGCGTGTAGACCGGCATGGCCGGGTCCACCGGCATCGGCACGACATGCGCGCGCGCCACGCCATCGCGGCGCCATGTCGAACCGATGGCGATGGCGACGTTTTGAAAGCCGAAGGCCAGGATATCCTCGGCCGACAATCGGCTCTCGAAATAGACGTTGACATTAGACATCTGGCTGAGCTGATACTGACGATAGTCGCGCACGCGGCCCCATGCCGAGAGGCCGGGCAAGCGGCATTCTCGCGCCACCCGGCCCCCAAGCTCGGTGCCGGCTTCTGCGATGGCCACCTGATAGCCGCGCAGGCCGAGCGCGCGGGCGGCCTCCAGTCCGGCAGGACCGGCGCCGACGATCAGCACGCTGTCGCTGTCACCCTTGACCTGCATGCGCTCGGGATGCCAGCCCTTGCGCCACTCTTCCATGAATGTCGGGTTCTGCGTGCAGCGCGAGATCGACATGGTCATGTCGCCGGTGATGCAGATGTTGCAGCCGATGCATTCGCGAATGTCCTCGATCCGCCCCTCCTCCACCTTCTTCGGCAGGAAGGGATCGGCAATCGACGGCCGTGCGCAACCGATGAAATCCAGCGTACCGGACTTGATCATCTTCACCATCACATCCGGCGAAGTGAAGCGACCGACACCGACGACCGGCTTCGAGGTCAGTTTCTTGATGCCGGACACCAGGCTCTCCTGCGCGCCTTCCTCCTTGAACCGCGACGGCCCGGAGCAGTCTTCCCAGGCGCCATGCGCCAGATCCCACAGGTCGGGCAGATCGGCATGCATCTCGATCATGTCGCGCACTTCGGAATTGGCAAAACCAAGCTCGCCGATCATCTCGTCCAGTGACAGCCGCAGCGTCAGGCCGCACGTGTCGCCGATGGCGTCGCGACCCTCTTCGATCAGTTCGCGCATCAGCCGCGAGCGGTTTTCCAGCGCACCGCCATATTCGTCGGTGCGCTGGTTGGTGGCGGTGGACAGGAAGTGCTGGATGATGCCGAAACCATGCGCGCCGTAGAGACAGACCAGATCGAAACCTGCCAGCTTGGCGCGTTTGAAGGCATTGCGGTGCCAGCGGCGCAGGTCGCGTATATCCTGCTTGTCCATGGCGCGGGCCTGAACCGGGTCGTTGGTGAAGGTGCGGATCGGCAAGGCCGACGGTCCGCGCGGCACTTCCTTGGTGTAGAGGTTCGGGCCGTTGATGCCGGAATAGGCCAGTTGGATGCCGGCCAGCGCGCCATACTGGTGCATGGCCTTGGCCATCTTCGCCAGCGCCGGGATGTCGGCGTCGTCCCAAAGCCTGAGCTCGATGAAGGGCGTGATCTCCGAAGTGTGGTGCATCTCGGTCTGTTCGGTGAAGATGACACCCCAGCCGCCTTCCGACTTGACGCGCCGCATCTCAGCCGCTGCCGACGGATCGCGATAGCCGCCGCCATTGCAGTGCGGAACCTGGTAGAAGCGGTTCTTGGCGGTCACCGGACCGATCTTCACAGGCTCGAACAGAATGTCGTAGCGTGGATCACGCATGGTGCTTCCTTCCTGCCAGCGTCGCATCGCGGCATGCGCGGTGATGGTTTCAAACCTTGACGCAAGCCGGTCTGCCCGGTGGGCAGATGCCGTAACCTACTCATAGGTTGCGGCGCGTGCCGGAAAACTACAGATTTCTTCTGTACCGATTAGGACGCGCCTAATCAGCCCCCGCCGCCTGGATTAGCATCCGGTGAATCCCGGCTGAGCCAATTGCGACTTCAAGGCCGTGGCCACGCGATGCTAGATAGCGCGCACGGCCAATGAGACACACGACGCATGGACAGCATCCAGATCCTTGAAAAGCTGATCGCCTTCCCGACGGTTAGCCGCGACTCGAACTTGGACCTCATCGGCTACGTGACGGAGTTGCTTTCGGCACAGGGCATTGCCTGCCAGATCATCCGCAGCGCGGGCGGCCACAAGGCGAACCTGTTCGCCACCATCGGGCCGGCCGACGCTCCCGGCGTCATGCTGTCCGGCCACACCGATGTCGTCCCCATCGACGGCCAGGACTGGACGCTGCCGCCCTTCGAGATGACCGCGCGCGACGGCAAGCTGTACGGCCGAGGTGCTGCCGACATGAAGGGTTTCGTGGCCTGCGCGCTTGCCGCCTGTCTCAGGGCCGCGAAAATGAACCTGCAAACGCCCTTGCATCTGGCGCTTTCTTATGACGAGGAGGTCGGCTGCATCGGCGTGCACAGCCTGATCGACATGCTGCAGGCCGCGCCGCACCGGCCATTGCTGTGCATCGTCGGCGAGCCGACCAACATGCAGGTGGCGACCGGCCACAAAGGCAAGCTCGCAGCACGCGCGATCTGCAGGGGACGCGAAGGCCATTCGGCGCTGGCGCCGCTGGCGCTCAATGCCATTCATCTGGGCTGCGACTTCGTCTCCGCATTGCGCGGCGAACAGGATCGGCTGGCGCGCGACGGCGCGCGCGACGGCGACTACGACATTCCCTACACGACCGTCCACGTCGGCAAGATCAATGCCGGCGTGGCGCTCAACATCGTACCGAACCTCTGCCAACTCGACTTCGAGATCCGCAATGTCGCGGCCGATAATGCCGCCGATATCCTTGAGGGCCTTCGCGCGGAGGCGCAGCGTATTGCCGCTGCCGCTTCAACGATCGAGCCGGAGGCGGCCATCGACATCGACATCACCAACACCTATCCGGGGCTGGAGACGCCGACGAATTCGCAGGCTGTGGCCTTCGTGAAGTCGCTAACCGGCGCCAACGACACCATCAAGGTTGCCTTCGGCACCGAAGGCGGATTGTTCAGCCGCGACCTCGGCACGCCGACCGTCGTTTGTGGACCAGGCTCGATGGCGCAAGGGCACAGACCGGACGAATTCGTCAGCGTCGAACAGATGCGCCGCTGCGACGACATGCTGGACAATCTGCTGCGGCGGCTTGCCGGACAACAGTTGCAGGTCGCCTGACAGAGGCCGCTGTTATTCCACGACCCGCCCGCTGCCGAACACGCCCTGTTCGACGACGAAACGGCGGCAGTGATCGATGAATGCCTGCACCGTCTGGGTGCGGTGCTCGGCGTTGGGCAAGGCGACCCCCATGGTCAAAGGCCGCAAATCCCCCGCCAGGGGTACGAAGACCAGCGGCTTGCCGTCTGGCGCCAGCGTGTTGAGCGGCCGCATGTTGGCGATGCCATAGCCGAAGCCGTTCGCAACCATCGACCGCATCACCGCAATGTCGCCGGTGCGCTCGGCAATGTTCGGCCGGATGCCCCGCGACTGAAAGGCCGAAAGAAAATATTCGCGGCTGTATGGCAGGTCGAGCAGCACCATCGGCTCGTCGGCCAGTTCTTCCGTCGTGATCGAAGCCTTGCCGGCGAAGCGGTGCCCCTGCGGCAGCATGACATAGGCCGGCACCAGCATCAGCGGTTCGAACGTCGTGTCCTGCGACAGTTCGAGATCGTAGGTGAGTGCTGCATCGATTTCGCCTCGCTGCAACATTTCGAGCAACTGACCCTGGTTGCGTTCGAACTGCCGGAACCGCACCTCGGGATAGGCGCGCTCGAATTTCATGCGCAGGGTCGGCATGACGATCTGCGCGAAGGTCAGCAGGCATCCGACCGCCAGTGGGCCGCGCACCTTCTCGGCGATGTCGCCGGCAATATCGTGCAGGGCGTCGGCATCGGCAAGCAGCCTGGCAGCCTCCTTGAGGAAAACGCGCCCGCCGGCCGTCAGCGACAGGCCATGCGAATGCTTGCGCACAAAAAGCTGGACGCCGAATTCGGCCTCGAGCTGCGCGATGGACGCCGAAATCGAGGGCGGCGAAACATTGACCTGCTCGGCCGCCTTGGTAATCGAGCCGGCTTCGCCGACGGCGACGAAATATTCCAGTTGTCTGAGCGTGAAGCGTAACGGCATGGGCTTCTATGTTGCCGGTTTGGGCGCTGCGATCAAGCGCCCGCTCTGCTTCAGTACTTGATCCATGTCGTTTTCAGCGCGGTGTACTTGTCCAGCGAATGCAGCGACAGGTCACGGCCGAAGCCGGATTGCTTGATGCCGCCGAAGGGCGTCATCGGGCTCAGCGCATCGACCGTATTGACGGAGACCGTGCCGGCGCGGAGCCGGCCGGCGACGCGGTGCGCGCGCGAAAGACTGTCGGTCCACAGCGATGCCGCCAGCCCGTATGGGCTGTCATTGGCGATGCGGACAGCCTCCTCTTCGTTGTCGAAGGCTATGACCGAGAGCACCGGCCCGAATATCTCGTCCCTGGCAATCGGGTCGTCATGGGCGACATTGTCGAAGATGGTCGGCTGTATGAAGCTGCCGCGACCGTTGACCGTGACCCGATCGCCGCCGACGACCAGGCGCGCGGTCTTCTTACCGGCCTCCACGAAGCGCATGACGTTGGCGGCGTGGCGGGCATCGACCATGGCGCCCATTTTCGAGGCCGGGTCGAGCGGATCGCCAGGCTGGGTGGCGGCCGCGCGCTCAGCCAGTCTCTCCACGAAGGCATCCTTGATGCCGCGTTCAACGAGCAGACGCGAATTGGCCGAACAGACCTCGCCTTGGTTGAAGAAGATGCCGAACGCCGCCATGTCGGCCGCCGCACCGAGATCGCCGCAATCGGCGAAGACGAGGTTCGGGCTCTTGCCGCCTGTTTCGAGCCAGACCTGCTTCATGTTCGACTGGCCCGAATACTGCAGGAACATCTTGCCGACCGCGGTCGATCCGGTGAAGGCAAGGCAATCGACATCCATGTGGCGGCCAAGCGCCTGGCCGGCCGTCTCGCCAAGGCCAGGCACGACATTGAGCACACCGCTGGGCAGGCCCGCCTCCATGGCGAGTTCCGCCAGCCTGAGCGCAGAGAAAGGCGACTGCTCGGCCGGCTTCAGCACCACCGAATTGCCCGCCGCCAGCGCGGGCGCGCACTTCCATGTGGCCATGTCGAGCGGGAAATTCCACGGCACCACGGCGCCGACCACGCCGAGCGGCTCGCGTCGCACCAGCACCAGATCGCTGCCGCCGGTCGGCGCGATCTCGTCGTAGATCTTGTCGATGGCCTCGCCATACCACTGGAAGATCGCCGCCGAGCCGGGGACGTCGACAGTCGCCGCATCGGTGACCAGCTTGCCCATGTCGAGCGACTCGAGCAGGGCAAGCTCCTGCAGGTTTTCACGCAGCAGCCGCGCCAGCCGCAGCAGCACCTCTTTGCGGTGCGCCGGGCTCGTGCGTGACCAGACACCGGCCTCGAAACTGCGGCGCGCGACGGCAACGGCGAGATCGATATCTTCCTCGCCGCACGACGCCACCTCGGCCAGCGTTTCGCCGGTGGCAGGATTGATGCTGGCGAAGGTTCTGCCTGACCGCGCGGCAACCGTCTTGCCGTCGATGAACGCCTTGTCGCGAAAACGGATCGCGGATGCCTTGCCGATCCAGTCCTTGTGACTGAGTTCGCTCATGCGGATATCTCCCCCTGTGTGCCGGCTACTCGCGTGCCGGCTACTCGTCGCCCGGCACGCCGTAGCTCGGCGCGTCGGACGGATTGATCGCGCGAGTGACATAGGCATCGAGTTGCGGCTTGTAGCGATCCCACAAAGCCGCCAGTTCCTCGATTGGGCAGCTGTCGCTCCAGTCGCAGCGCAGGTCCGCGACGGGCCATGCGACCTCGCGCACCAGCTTCATCCCAGCCGAGTGGACCGGACCCGCCTCGCCACCCGCCTTCAGCGCGGCGCGCATGGTCGCGATCAGGCGGTCGCCGAGATGCCCTTCCGAGGCGAGGAAGGCTTCGACCATGGCTTGCGGCACGCCGTCATGGGCCAGCATGTTGCCGCCGCAGGCGACATTGTCCGCACGCGCTTCCGCCCAGATGCCGAGCGCCTTAGGCCCGGAATGGATCGCGGTGGTACCGGCGGCATCGACGGCCAGCACCTGACGGTAGTCGCTGTAGGCGCCGGTGCGCTTCAGGATAGCGACCGCCTCGGCGGCCGAGGCACCGCGCGCCAGCAGTTCGAGCCCCCTGGTGCCGAGCGTCGGATCGGTGACGTTCTGGCTGGCGACCGCCCCCACGCCCGCCTGCGCATAGGCGCAACGCGCCGCCACCGCCGGAGAGGAAGACGACACCGCGACGCCGAACATGCCGGTGCGGCTGCACCGCGCGACAATGGAGAAGGTCATGGCATCAGTCCGGGATTACGGCGGTGCCGTCGATCTCGACCAGCCAGTCCGGCCGCGCCAGGGCCTGCACGACGAGACCGGTCGAAACAGGATGCACGCCTTTGATGTACTCGCCCATGGTGCGATAGATCGCCTCGCGATGGCGCACGTCGGTGATGTAGACGACCACCTTGACCAGGTGCTCCATGGTGCCGCCGCACTCTTCGATGAGCTGCCTGATGTTCTGCATCACCTTGTGCGTCTGCTCGGCCGGATCGTGGCTGTCGATATTCTTGGCTGTGTCGAGATCCTGAGGACATTGGCCACGCAGATAGACCGTCCGGCCACCCCGCGTGACGACCGCCTGACACAGATCATTGTCGAGCTTCTGCTCAGGATAGGTGTCCTTCGTGTTGAACTTACGGATTCTTGTGTGCGCCATCCTGGTCTCCATCAGATCGGGCTCGTGGCTGTTGTCAGCGTCGGTCAGGCGTCCACCGTCTCGCGCCGTGCTGCAGCGTGATAGGCCAGATATTTGCGCTGTGTCGAAATACGGTCCGCGACATGCTTGGCATCATGCCAGACACCCCAGATGAAACTCGACCCTCTTCGCGACTGCCAGGGAAGCCCGAGAAAAAAGAGGCCAAGCTCGACCGAGACGCCGCGCTGATGCCTTGGCCGGCCCTTCTCGTCAAAAGCATCGACCTTCAACCAGCTGTAGTCGACGGAAAAACCTGTCGCCCAGATGATCGCCGCTATCCCGGCTTCGGCCAGATCGAGCTCACGAAGCGGATTGGTCAAGCAGTCGGGATCCGGGTCGATCCGACGGGCCGCGGGCTCCTCCGGCAGGTCGAGACCGTTGCGGGCAACATAGGCGTCGGCCTCGTCCAGCAGCGACATCAGGTTGGCGTCACCGCGGGCAATGTTCTTCGCCAGATCGGACGCGAAGGTCAGCACGCCGTCCTGATATGTTTTTGTCATGCCGACCAGGGTAAGCCCCTGCGCAGCCAGCCGACGAAAATCAATCGTTTCGCCGCCACGCGCGCCGCTCACCGCAATCGTGACATGCTCCGTGCCAGGCCCCGGGGTCTCGAGGTCCCATTTGCCGAGAACGCCAAGCCACCAGCAGAAATCGCGCCCCCGATAGGCCCGCGGCGGGCGGTCGTGCGCGCCGACCGAGAGGTAGACGCGCCGCCCCGAGCGCTGAAGCTCATCGGCGATCTGCACACCCGACGATCCCGCCCCGACCACCAGCGCCGCGCCCTTTGGCAACTGTCCGGGGTTGCGGTACGCGCTGGAATGAATCTGCAGAATGCCGACATCGCCGGGGACAAGGGCGGGGATGACGGGGACCTGGAAAGGTCCGGTCGCCGCGACGATGCTGTTGGCTTCGATCACGCCGTCCGACGTCTCGACGCGGAACCCGGGTCGACCGACATTTCTTTGCGCGAGCTTGACCTCGACGCCGCAGCGGATCGGCGCATTGATCTGCCTTGCATAGGTGGCGAAATAGTCCGCAACCTCCTCCTTGGAGGGAAAGCCGTCGGGACCCGTCACGGGAAATTCCATGCCCGGGAAACGGTCATGCCAGGCTGGCCCATTGGCAACGAGCGAGTCCCATCGCTGCGAACGCCAGCGCTCGGCGATCCGGCCACGCTCGAGAACGAGATGCGGCACCGCGCATTTGCTCAGATGCTCAGACATAGCCACCCCCGCCTGGCCACCGCCGACGACAAGCGTGTCTATTTTTTCCACTGACATTTCTGCGTCCTTTCCCCTCAAGAGTTTCTGCGGATGCGAGGAGGTCAGATCGCTGGTGTACTGGAGGGACTGATTAGCGAAAATTACGATTTCACGTGGCAGTGGTTAGCTTGTCCCTAAATGCCTGGAGAGACTGGCCAACGCGAGACTACGACAACATCGCCCTGGCCGCTTTTTCGCCGATCATCATGGATGGCGCATTGGTGTTGCCGCCAATCAGCGTCGGCATGATCGAGGCGTCCGCCACGCGCAGATTGTCGAAGCCGCGCACCTTGAGGCCGGCGGGATCGACCACTGCCATGGCGTCGGTGCCCATCTTGGCCGTGCCGACCGGATGATAGACGGTGAGGGCCTCGGCACGCAGATAGGCGAGGATGTCGTCGTCGGTGACGACATCGGGTCCCGGCAGGATTTCCGCTCCGCGAATATCGGCAAAGACCGGCGAAGCCAGGATCGAGCGCGCCAGCTTGATGCCCTCGATAAGGGTCAATGCATCCCGCCCGTCACTGAAGAAGCGATGATCGATCAGCAAATTGCGGCGGGTGCCGTCACGCTGAAGCGTGATTTCGCCGACGCTTCCGGGTCTCAGCACGCAGGTATGCACGGCATAGCCGTGGCCATATTCGACGAGCCGGCCGCGATGGCTGCGATAGCCCGGAACAAAGTGGAATTGGACATCGGGAATATCGCCGGCATATCTCGTCTTGGCGAAGCCGCCGGCCTCGACGTAATTGGTCGTCAGCATGCCTTTGCGCCGGACGAAATACTGAAAAGGTGCGGCCATCATCGCCGGCAGATTGGCAAGCGACAAACCGAGCGTCCTGGCGCTCTTCGACCGCACGGTGATCATGCCGTCAACGTGGTCGCGCAAATTCTTGCCGACGCCCGGCACGTTCATGACCGGTTCCACCCCCGCCGCCTTCAGCTCCTCGGCCGGGCCGATGCCGGAAGCAAGCAGGATGCGCGGCGAGCCGATCGCGCCTGCGCTGAGCACGACTTCGGCACGGCATGTCAGCCTTTGGGCTGATCCGTCCTTGATCACATTGACGCCGGCGACGCGCCCGCTTTCAACCGCCAGATCAAGCACCTCGACGCCTGACAGCACCCGGAGGTCCGGGCGGCCGAGAACCGGCCGGACGAAGGCTGAATAGGCCGAGAACCGTTCCCCCTTGTTCTGGGTGACATTGTAGATGCCGAGACCGAGTTGGCCATCGCCGTTGAAATCGCGGTTTTCGGGCAGGCCCACGTCCCGGCCCGCCTCCACCCACAGGCTGGACACGGTGTTGGGATCACGCGGATTGTCGACCAGCAGTTCGCCCTCGAAGCCGTGATAGGCCGGGTTCTGCGACAGGAGGTTCCGCTCCAGTCTCTTGAACACCGGCAGCACGTCGGCATAGGACCACCCCGCGCAGCCAAGCGCCGCCCACTCGTCATAGTCCTGTGCGGCGCCGCGGATATAGACCATGGAATTGATCGAACTCGACCCGCCGAGAAGCTTGCCGCGGTTGACGGGTATGCGGCGGTTGTTGAGCAGCGGCTGCGGCACGCCCTTGTAGCCGTAGTCGAAAGCCGGATTGCCGTAGAGCGAGAGAATGCCGGCCGGCACGCGCACCCTTGTGCGGTCGTCGCTGCCGCCGGCCTCGATCAGGCAGACGCGGTTGGCGGGGTTGGCGCTCAGCCGGTTAGCCAGGACACAACCGGCCGAGCCCGCGCCAATGACGATATAGTCGAATTCCGCGGTCGCGATGCTCATGCCTTCTAACGCTCGTCGTCTTCGTCGTTCTTCAAGAGCTCGAGGATTTCCCGCTTCATGGCGATGAAGTTCGGCTCCATGACCAGATCCATGCTGCGCGGACGCGGAAGGCCGACGCGGATTTCCTTCTTGATCTGGCCGGGCCGGCCGGACATGGCGAGCACCCGGTCCGCCAGCAGGATCGCCTCGTCAATGTCATGGGTGACGAACAGGACCGTTTTCTTGGAATGGTCCCAGATCCTCAGCAAAAGCTTCTGCATTGAGTGCCGGGTCTGGCTGTCGAGCGCTCCGAAGGGTTCGTCCATCAGCAGCACCTGCGGATCGTTGGCGAGCGCACGCGCAATCGCCACGCGCTGCTTCATGCCGCCCGACAGTTGCGAGGGATAATGGTTGGCGAATTTCGCCAGGCCGACCTCATGGAGAAAATGCTCGACGATGGCCCTGCGCTCGGCCGCCGGCATGCTCTTACGCTTTGGACCGTATTCGACGTTCTGCGCCACGGTGAGCCAAGGGAACAGCGTATAGGCCTGAAACACCATGCCGCGATCCGGGCCCGGCTCGGTGACCGGCTTGCCGCCGACGGCGATCGTGCCGCCGGTGCGCTCCTCGAGTCCGGCGATGAGATAGAGCAGGCTCGACTTGCCGCAGCCGGATGGGCCGACGATCACACAGAACTCATTGGGCGCGACATGGAACGAGATGCCGTCCAGCGCCAGCACTGCGTTGTCGCCCGTGCCGTAGCGCAGCACCACATTGTCAACGCCGATGTCGGCGCTCTTCGGTTTCGTCGCGAGTGTAAGGGCGTCCATTTCTGCAAATCCTCAATTGGCCCAGGGAGCGACGAGGCGGCGGATGCCCCGGAACAATTGGTCGGTGCAAAGACCAAGGATGCCGATCATGGCGATGGCCATGAAGATGACGTCGACCTGGAAGCCGCGCATCGCCTTGAGCGAGATGTAGCCAAGTCCGCTGCGCGCGGCGACGAGTTCGGCGACGACGAGATAGGTCCAAGCCCAGCCCATGGTGACGCGCAGCACGTCGAGCACGTTGGGAAGCGTGGCCGGAAAGACGATGTGGAAGACGGTGTCGCTGCGTTTCGTGCCAAGCGTATAGGCTGCGTTGACGAGGTCGCGCTGAACGCTGCGGGCGCTGTCGGCGATCATCACCAGCTGCTGGAAGAAGATGCCGAAGATGATGACGGCCACGCGCTGCTCGATGCCGATGCCGATCCACAGGATGAACAGTGGTACGAAGGACGTCACCGGTAGATAGCGGATGAAATTGACGAGCGGATCGAGCGCCGCCTGGACGATGCGGTAGGTGCCCATTGTCAAGCCAAGCGGCACCGCCGCGATGCTCGAAATGACGAAACCGATCAGCACCACCTGGACGCTGGCGAGCACGTGCTCCCACAACGACCCGTCAAGCGCCATCCTGATGGTAGTGGACAATACGGATTCAGGGCGCGGCAGGAACATTTCCTTGACCGCTCCAGAATAGGTCAAGGCGAACCAGCCACCGATGACCGCGACCCAGACCAGGACGCTGAGCGTGATGGAGAGAGGGCGCGACACGGCCAGATAAGGCGTGGCGACAGCTTTCCAGGCGGATCGACCGGGCTGATTTTTATCCACGCTCGTGGTCACGATATGGCTGATGGGAGACGTTGCATTCGGTGCCAGTGTCACAGGGAAACCCTTTGGGCTGGATAGACCGCAGGCGATAGGCTCGGCCTGCGGTCCAGCGAACTCACTTTGCGAGGCCAGATCACTTTGTCAGGAAGGACGGATCGACGAGGTCGTCGTATTTGATGTCCATCTTGAGCTTACCGAAGCCGCCCCAGACATCGCCGCCGAGCTTGATCAGCTTGCCGGCTTCACCACTCTCGCCGCCGGCGAAGAATTGCGCATTGCGCTCCTTGCCGTAGAAGTTCACGCCCGCGGCGGAGGAGGCGAAGTCCTTCGGATCCTTGAGCCAGCCGCCGACGCCCTTGGCCATCACTTCATAAGCCTTCGCAGGATTTTCCTTGATGAACTCGTTGGCCTTGTAGAGGCCCTTCACTAGCGCCTCGACATCCCCGGGGTTCTTCGTGATGTAGTCGCAGTTCAGCGCCACCACATCGACGATCAAGCCGGGCGTCTTCGAGGAATCGATCAGCACCTGTCCCTTGTTTTCCTTCTTGGCCAGCGTCAAATGCGGTTCCCAGGTGACGGCGACAGGAATGCGGTCGGCCATGAAGGCGGCGGCGGCATCATCCGCCGTCATGTTGGTGATCTTCACGTCGGCCTGAGTGAGACCAGCCTGCTTGAGCAGTATGTTGAACCAGAACTGCGACACTGAACCCTCGTTCAGCCCGACCTCCATGCCCTTGAGGTCGGCGACGCTCTTGATCCCGCTCGGCGCCAGGACACCGTCGCCGCCATGGCTGTCATCCAGGGCATAGACCGATTTGAAGCAGACATCCTTCGAGCGGTACTTCATGATTTCGTCGATGGTCGAGGCGCTGCCGTCGAGCTCGCCGGCGGCGACGGCCGCCATGTACATCGATGCTTCCTCGATGACTTCGAGCGAGACATCGAGGCCCCCTTCCTTGAAGTAGCCCATGTCACGCGCAAGGAAGAGCGGGCCGTAGCCGACCCAGGTCGTCATGCCCAGCTTCAAGCTGCCGGCTTCGGCGTGGAGGCTCACGGAAAGGGCGCTGAGGGCAATGCCGGCCGCAAGCGCGGCATGGCGAAACTTCGAGATTATTGTCGTCATCACGTTCCCCTGTCTTTTTCTGAGGTCAGGCGCTGTCCGCACCAAAACAACTCGCTTCGGATGCATCACCGGAGGCTGCCACCTGACGGTCTTTTTGTTCTCTTTCAGCCGGCGGATGGAGCAAAGCACGGCGTGTGCGATGCACAAATAATGATTTTCGATAATTCTGCTTAGGCTGGGCCTAACCAAGCCCGGGCGCTGCTGCGTCTGTGCCACCCCCAGACTTTGGCGCGAGACGGGCTGACGATCCCGATGTCGTCGCTTTCGGAGAGGTCAATGATCCGCAAAACCCTGAGCGCAGGACGGAGGAGCCGGAACTGCGCGCAGCAATGGCTGCCGAATAGGGTCTCGGTTGGCGGAGGAGACGGTTCAAGCTCTCGCCCGACCTGCCTGGCTTACCGCTCAACGTTTATGCCGCTAACTTCGATGTAGGGATGTGCATCCTCGGCCCTGTTGCCGGAGCTCGGCCGCGAGCCACGCGAGACGCGTCAGCTCTACACGGAGCACGTGCTGCCCCTGGTGCGTCAGCTGGCTGCTCAACTCGATCCGCAACTCGCGGATCGAGAGGGTGTCGCGATCTCTATCTTCGCAACGCTTATCGGCACGCTGCAACTGGCCAGGGCGGTTGATGACGCTGACTTGCGCATCCTGGCTGCAGGCGCAGATGCTGCCTTCATCCTAGCTCAAACCAGCATGCCCATCGGGTTTTCGATGAGGCGCTTGAAGGCGACCAGCAGTTCGGCGCCGAGCGCGCCATCGACGGCGCGGTGATCGGTCGACAGCGTCACCGACATTACGGTAGCGACCTTGATCTCGCCATTCTTGACCACGGCGCGCTGCTCGCCCGCACCCACCGCCAGGATCGTCGCATGCGGCGGGTTGATGACGGCGGCAAAGTCCTTGATGCCGAACATGCCCAGATTGGACACCGCGGTCGTGCCGCCCTGATTTTCCTCAGGCTTCAGCTTGCGGCTGCGGGCGCGGCTGGCGAGGTCCTTCATCTCGTTGGAAATGACCGACAGCGTCTTTTCTTCCGCCTTGCGAATGATCGGCGTGATTAGCCCGCCGGGGATCGACACGGCTACGCCGACATCGGCATGCTTGTGCTTGACCATGGCACTGTCGGTCCATGAGGCATTGGCATCCGGCACCGCCTTCAGCGCCAGCGCCATCGCCTTGATCACCATGTCGTTGACCGACAGTTTGTAGGCCGGCACCTCGCCCTTGTCTGTCCTCTTCACCGGGGCCGCCACGTTGAGCTGCGTGCGCAGCGCCAAAAGCGCATCGAGTTCGCAAAGGCGAATGGAACCTGGTCACCATGGCCTGGAACGTGAAGCCCATGTTCGCCCTCGCCCCTGCCTGACAGGGGAAGCCAAAACCGCATCATCGCAAAAACACGCGCTACCATGAAACTTCACGTCCCTATCCATTTCCGTCCGACATCGCAGACCTCAGTCCGACAGGCTGCTAGGTATGCAGAAATTCCAACTGGTGACCCGAGGGAACGTCAAAGCCCAAGTTCCTTATGCCGGAGCGACGGACAGAGCGATGGCAACGCCTCATACTTGTTCCCAACAATGGTCATCGTCATTCCTGGCCTGTATCGGTGCTTGTGGCGGTCCCCTTCGCATAGCACTCTGCCAAATGGTAAAGGAAGGCGCGCCAAGAGAAGCTGGCGGCCGAGGGCCGGCTGAGCTTCATTAGGCCAAGCAAGGTGAATATGCCGCCTTGCCGATGCCCGCCGACCTCGCGTGCGGCCGTTTCGCGATGATCGACGACGGAACCGGCTTACAGCTCGTGCCCTACCGCCTGATCTCAAAAGAACGCGTCGGTCAGCACATCCCCGGCATCGCTCTCGACAGCCGCGAGATCGAGTGGGTCTACGGCAGGAGGCGAGTTTGGGGTTCTGTTGGCTTTGAATAGGACAGGTTTTGCCCGGCGACAGAACTGCCTGCTCGTCGCCGGCTTTATTTAATGCGGGCGACACCGCCCGAAATCTCGATAGTTTCAGACCCGGTCAGGGCCTCAAGGTCACCGTTGGGCCAGTTGACGAAACAGCCGTTCACGCAAAACTCCACGGTTTCGCCTGCGTGCAGTGCCAGCTGCACCTTATCGCCGCGTTCGGTAACGATTAGTATTCGAACCTCAGTGTCCTTGTTGACCACGCTGGTCGCGAAAACACTATCGTTCATGGCAATAAGCGAGACTACCGCAACAAGCGACATTCGCATTCTATGGCATCGGTGTTTCCGCCACCTCTGTTGAATTTCGCAGGCACTCACCCACCTGGTAGACCCGACGCCAACTAGACGTGAACTTCGTCTTAACATTGTACATCAACTGTCATGCCCGGGTCTCGATATGCGAGGGCGACAGTGCCAGCATGCCAGCCCGAAACTTTGATCTCCATTGTCGTCCCTCCAAGATTTCACGTCGGTGAGGCTCTGTCATCGGGTCAAGGTGAACATCCTTAACTTGACCGATGTTGACGCGTTCCCTGTCGGGGCGGAAGTAAATAACTGTATGCTACGGTGGAGAACTGGGTAAATCGCGCGAGCGGTCCATCATGCTTGCGAAACGGGCCGCGAGAGCGGGGATCGCGGCTTCGGGATCGACGCCGACCCAAGCTGCGAGCCAGATCGGAGAGTGCGTAAGATTGCGAGTGGCGTTCGCCTTCTGGGGAGACGATAACCGAAATCGTAACATCGGCGATCGACCCGTTGATGATCGCAAGCAGGTAGCCGAGGTTACGCGTGTTGACTCTCTTCGCGCGCAGTCGAGGTAGCGGGGACGGCGCGATCCGATCCCACAGCCTTCCATTGCGAGAGGATGTCGCCCCGACGCGGTCGTACTGCAGCACCTGGCGGTTACCGTTTTTTTGTGCCGGCCAACTTCGCCAGATCGCGTCTACGGCGATCACCACCACACCATCGTGACCGCGCCGTCGACCCTCGTCGAGCCCGTTCGGGTCTTAACTTCCCTCAACGACGCGCCGCATAAGAATATCTCTTTTGCAATTCGGCGACCCCATTTCAGTCAACGAAGCGCGTCCTGTCAGACTTGAGGCCACCTCGGCGAAGTCGGGCATTTCAAGACCTTGGCGCACCAGGGTATCAAGTGCCTGCTCGGCCGTCCTGATAGCGGCGAGCCGCGCCAGCACCGTCTCAGCCTCCAGGCGGGGCACCACGGCGATACCGTCCCGGTCACCGACTATTATGTCTCCAGGCGAGATGGTCACTCCTCCCAGCACAACTGGGAATGCCTGGACCATTGCGCGCCGGCGAGTTGGCGATGACCCCAGCACAGTAAACCGGCAACCCGACCGCCTCGATCCCGACAACATCGCGCACGAGGCCGTCCGTGATGAAGCCGGCGACCCCCTTGTTGCGCGCTGTGACCGCATCGGCACTGCTGACCGCCGCGTCGTAGTCGATGATTTCGTAACCGGTTGACCTAGACGGCCTCGCCCTGGCGCCGGTCGATGTCTTTGTCGGAGCCAACATTTGCCGCGGACGAGGTGTGGAGATACGCCACGGCCTGCCTCAAATCCTTACCACTCATGGCCTGCCGCCTCTTTCGTATATCTTTTGCTTCAGCAACTTAGCGTTCACGAGCGGAACGCAGTGTGTTCAGCCTCCGATGGTTCAGTCTCCGTTTCCCCTTTGTGTGTTGCCGCGTACGCCTCGAACGCCTGCCTCCCCTTTGCGGCCCATAGCTCGCGGGAGTGTTCGCCCTGATCGCTTTTGAGCTTGTCGGCCATCCAGAGCAGAGCGCCGAGGATGGTGGCGCGATCATCGCCGGTGAGGTCCACAATCCCGGCCTTGATCACGAGGCCGCCCAGTTCGATCAGATGCCGCGTGCGCTTACGGCGTTCGACCTGCCATGTGCGCATATCATGCCGCGCCCGTGCCGCCTGATGCCGGTTGCGGTCTGTCCGATCGCGCCGGAGTGCCGTCAGCGTCGCGGTCAGTCGCCTGTGCAGTCCGCCCCGACCGGCCTTGAAAGAAGGCAGCCCCGCGCTTCGCCCATGCCTCCCGCTTTCCAGCTTCTTTGGTCTCCGCCAGCACGATCAGCGCACCTGCTAATTCCTCGGCGCTGAGCGCATCGGCGCCGGTGGCGATCACCAGTTCACCGAGTTGCTGCACTTTGCGGGTCTTCAGTTCGCGCGCCTTGTCCTCCAGCGCCTTCAGTTCCGCATCAAAGTCCCGTGGTTTGCGCATCGTCGTCTCCATGAGTTGTCGATGCATGATGATAGGTGGGCACTTTACCGAATGCTCCAGGGTTGCCGGGACGGCTCGGGACGGGCTGGTCGCTCCCGAGATTTTTTCGAGGGAGGGCGCGCTTATACGTCGTGCCGACGTGCGCTTTGATGTGCAAATGATCTGGTCGCGATGGCGATCTATCATCTTCACGTCAAGGTCATTGGCCGCAAGGCAGGCTCAAGCGCTGTCGCGTCGGCTGCCTACCGTTCAGCGTCGCGGCTGCGCGACGAGCGCATCGAACGCAGCCACGACTTTTCCAGCAAGCGCGGTGTCGTCCATTCCGAGGTGATGTTGCCGGAGGATGCGCCGGAGGCCTGGCGCGACCGCGAGAGGCTGTGGAACGCTGTCGAGGCGTTCGAGGTGCGCAAGGATGCCCAGCTCGCCCGCGAGGTGGAGTTTGCTCTTCCACGCGAACTAAGCCAAGGGCAAGGCATCGAACTGGCGCGCGACTTTGTTCAGGCGGAGTTTGTCAGCAAGGGCATGGTCGCCGATCTCAATGTGCACTGGGACATGGCGGAGGATGGCAGTCCAAAACCGCATGCCCACGTCATACTTGCCATGCGGTCCGTGGACGAGAACGGTTTTGGTCCAAAGGTGCGCGACTGGAACCAGACCGAGATGGTCGAGCGCTGGCGCGAGCGATGGGCGGAACTTGCCAACGAGCGCCTTGCCGAACTCGACATTGACGCCCGCATCGATCATCGCAGTCTGGAGGCGCAGGGCATTGCCTTGGAGCCGCAATCCCAGATCGGTGCTCCGGCCCAACGCATTGAGGACAGCGGCATCGACACTGCCGACATTGAAGCCGACCGCGCCGAACTGCATCGCGAGATCGCACGCAAAAATGGCGCGCGCATCATTGCCGATCCATCCGTGGCGCTCGATGCCATCACGCACCAGCAATCGACCTTTACCCGAAAGGACATTGCGAAGTTCTCGCATCGTCACAGCGATGGAATCGAGCAGTTCAACCAGGTGATGGGCGCGATCGGCAGCGCACCCGATCTGGTCGAACTCGGCAAGGACGGACGCGGTGAAGATCGCTTCACCACCAGGCAGATGATCGACACCGAGCAGCGCCTGCATCGCTCGGCGGAATTGATGGCCGAGAAGGAGCGACACTCGGTGAGTGACACGCATCGCGAAGCCGCTTTGGCGCGCGCAGCGCAGCGCGGGCTTATTCTGTCAGACGAGCAGGCAGATGCACTGGATCACATCACCGACGGTCGCGGTCTTGGTGTTGTTGTCGGGTTTGCCGGCACGGGCAAGAGCGCCATGCTGGGCGTTGCGCGTCAGGCATGGGCGGCAGCGGGCTATGAGGTCCGGGGCGCGGCACTCTCGGGTATCGCCGCGGAGAATCTCGAAGGCGGATCAGGAATTGCCTCGCGCACCATCGCCAGCATGGAACGCGGCTGGGGACAAAGCCGCGATCTGCTCACCGCGCGTGATGTCCTGGTGATCGATGAAGCCGGCATGGTCGGCACGCGCCAGTTGGAGCGCGTGCTCTCCCATGCGGCAGACGCCGGCGCGAAGGTCGTGCTTGTTGGCGATCCGCAACAGTTGCAGGCGATCGAAGCGGGCCCGGCGTCGCTGCCTCCGATAACGAAAAGTCGAGAGATCCTCTTCGACGGCTCCGTGACAGGCGGAAAACGTGGCTGACAATTCCAGACATCCAACAACAACGAAGTGTCATGCTGATGTCATTCGGCGCCCCTAATAGGCAAGGATAGCCCTTTGATCTCATCAGGGCTGTGCTCAACGGACCAGGAGGGATTCACTTATGCAACGACTCAGCATGATGCTGCTCGCCAGCGCCTCGCTCGCCGCTCTTTCCCCCGCCCTCGCTCAAGACAAGCTTCCCCAGGCGACTGACAGCTATTTCACCGCAGCGGAGGCCGATCTCGCCCGCCGGCTGGCGATCCAGCCGATCATGGGCAAGGCCAAGAATGTGATCATCCTGGTTGGTGACGGCATGAGCATCGCGACCGTCACGGCTTCTCGCATCCTCGACGGCCAGAAGCGCGGCGTTGACGGCGAGTCGAACAACCTTTCGGTCGATACTTTTCCTTATACCGCGCTTGCGAAGACCTACAGCCATGACGGCCAGGTTTCCGACTCCGCCCCGACCGCTACCGCGATGGTGTCGGGTGTGAAGACCCGCAATGATGTGATCGGCGTCAACCAGACCGTGGCGGTCGGCGATTGCAAGGCGGCTCTCGCTGGCGAAGTGACGTCGATCTTCGAACTCGCCGAGGCGGCCGGCAAGGCCACCGGCGTGGTCTCTACCACACGCATCACCCACGCCACCCCGGCCGCAACCTACGCGAACACCCCCGTGCGCGATTGGGAGAGCTCGAAGGAGCTGCCGGAGGACGCCAAGGCAGCCGGCTGCAAGGACATTGCCGACCAGCTCGTCAACTGGCCAGCCGGTGACGGCTTCGAAGTCGCGCTCGGCGGCGGACGCGCTTATTTCCTTCCGGCTGAAACAGCCGATCCCGAAGACAAGGAGAAGACCGGCCGTCGCACGGACAAGCGCGATCTCACCGCGGAATGGACCGCTAAGTCGAACAACAACGTCTTCGTGTTCGACAAGGCCGGCTTCGACAAGGTCGACGTGGCTTCGGGTGCCAAGATCCTCGGGCTGTTCGAAATGAGCCACATGGAATACGAGGCCGATCGCGCCAAGGACGCCGCGGGCGAGCCTTCGCTGGCCGAGATGACCGCCAAGGCGCTCGACCGCTTGGCTCAGGACGAAGACGGCTTCGTCCTGATGGTCGAGGGCGGTCGTATCGACCATGCCCACCACGACGGCAATGCGGCACGGGCGCTCGAGGATGCGCTTGCCTTCAACCAGGCGATCAAGACCGTGCTGGAGAAGACCAAGCGCGAGGACACGCTGGTCGTCGTCACTGCCGACCACAGCCACACCATGACGATTAACGGCTATCCGAAGCGCGGCAATCCGATCTTCGATAAGGTCGTCAATGTCGAGGGAGAACTCGAACTCGCCGGCGACGGCAAACCTTACACCACGCTGAACTATGCCAATGGTCCCGGCGCGTATTTCCCGCCGGTCGGCAAGGACGAGGACAAGAGCAAGGCCCAGCCGGCTGGCGTTCGCCCCGATCTGACCGATGTCGACACGACCGGCATCGACTTTCGTCAGCCCTCGACCGTGCCGATGGCCAGCGAAACCCATGCCGGCGACGACGTTGCCGTCTACGCCTGGGGCCCGTTCGCTCACCTCTTCCAGGGTACGGTGGAACAGAACTACATCTACCATGTCATGAGTTACGCCTCGGGCCTGGGAAAGGTGCAACCGAACTGAAAGGGGGCGTGTGTTCGCCCCTGCTCTCATGGGAACTTAGGCCGCCGGACAAAGCCGGCGGCCGCGTATCGGGGACACGAACTGATCGAGCGTCGCACGCTGCTTTCGGAAGTCCTGGTGGAGTTGCTTCCGACGCGCAGCACTCGCCGCGACCAACCTCGATTCTTCCGATCTGTATGAGAAGGAAAACGGTCCTTTCGGATCTCGCCGAGAGCTGAACGACTCGGCAAACCTTCGCAGTCGTGGGGAGCAGGGAAGTCGAAAACTCATAGTTCGCATCTTCGCCGACCCCGGGAGCCATTCAAAATCAAGCTCTTGGCTGGCACGCAAGCAGCCAAGCCCTGCTCCGGCAAGCATTTGGCACACACCCTTGCCTGAATCGCTTCGTTGGCCGCCTTGGATCACAGCGATTCCCGACGTCGTGCGACAACATGCCTGGGCCAAGCGATACCTAGATGACTGACCTCGCCGGCGAAACGAGATTGCTCGCATTGAGGCGGATGCGAATTTGATTTGCTTGGTAATCCGGCATCCATAGGGCAAACTCCCTGCCGGGCTTCAGGAGGAGAGATGAAAGCACGCACCGCCACGGTCGGCGATCTGGAAGACGTTTTTCGTGATCTGTCGAAGCGCATGTCCGACGAATATGTCGCGGCCGGCAAGGACCCCAAGATCGCCTACGACAATCTGATGATGAATCTCAAGGAAGGTCGCGCCCACGCGCTTGTTCAGAATGACAAGACCGTCGCGATCATCGCCTGGCATGAGCATAGTGACGCCGCGGTTACATTATTCGCCGCGCGCGAGGATTTCTTCAACGCCGCGACGGTTCGCTTCTGCAAGCGGCACATTCGCCAAATCCAGGCACTTGCCGGCAACCTGCCCATTCACTCAACCAGTTGGCTCCGAGGACCTGACGTTGCAAAATGGTTTCGAGTAATCGGCTATGTCGAGAGAGAGCCGGTGGGCGGCGCCAGCCTGTTTGAATTGCCGCCGGCAGCTTCCGAAAAGCGGATCGGCCAACACGAGGCAGGCGACGAGGAGAGCAATATTTCCGCTCATCGACGCACCGGGTGATCCCAGGCATTTTCAACCCTGCGCAAACCTTGCCGGATCTTGATGCATGTCGCGCAAAACGCGACGCGCTTTCGCATTCATCGCGCATGTCGCCTGATGGACCGGACCACCGCCTTCCGCGATCACGCAATACCCGGTCCTGTGACATTTGCTACCTTTCTTCCCGTGCGGATTTGATTTCCGCCTGGCCGGTGCCCATCAGGCAACCTACCCCAACGCCCCCCACAGTGGCGCCGGCCACCTTCCCAGCATGCCGAGCCACTTCATTGCGGCACCGCGAGCGCTTTGCAGGGAAGTGCCTGCCCGACCAGATTGACGTAGTAGCGCAACACCGTCGGCACGATCTCGTCGTTGAAGACGTAGCGATCGCCATGCAGACCCTCGCCGGGGCCGACATCGCCAACGCCGATCCAGGCGTAGCAGCCGCCTGTCTCGCGGACCATGAAAGCGAAATCCTCGCAGCCGAGGCTTGGGCTGAACTCGGTCGAGACGTTCTCCCTGCCGACAGTGGCGGCAGCCGCCTCTACGGCGCGGCCCGTCGCATCCGCCGTGTTGATGAGCGGCGGATAACCCTTTTTGTAGTCGAGCGTGGCGTTGAGCGAATGGGCCGCGGCAATACCCCGGGCGATCTCGCCGATCAGCCGCTCGCAGTGATCGGAATGGCCGGGCTCGAAAAAGCGGCAGGTGCCTTGCAGCCAGACCTTGCCCGGCACGATGTTGCCGACATTGCCGCCATGGATCTGCGTGAGACTGACGACAAGCGCGCTTTGCGGATCGACCGAGCGGCTGACGATGCGCTGGACGGCCTGGACAAAGGCGCCGGCGGCCAGGATCGGATCGTCGCCGAGCTGCGGCATGGCGGCATGCGCGCCAAGACCCTCGAAGGTCAGTTCGAAAGTGTCGACGGCCGCCATCTGCGGTCCGACGCGCGCGGCGATCGTCCCCAGCCTGACGCCCGGCCAATTGTGCACGGCATACATCGCCTCGACCGGGAAACGCCTGAACAGGCCGTCCTCGATCATGCGCATGCCGCCGCCTTCGTTTTCTTCGGCCGGCTGGAAGACGAAGCACACGGTGCCGTCGAAGGCGCGCGATTGGCTAAGCAGCCTGGCGGCGCCGAGCAGCATGGCGGTGTGGCCGTCATGGCCGCAGGCATGCATCACGCCCGCCTTCCCAGAGGCATAAGGCAAGCCGGTTTTCTCCACGACCGGAAGCGCGTCCAGCTCGGCGCGAAGACCGATGGCGCGCGTGCCGGTGCCGCTGCGCAGGACACCGACAACCCCGGTGCCGCCGATCCCCTCATGCACCTCGTCGAAGCCGAAGGCGCGCAGTTTCTCAGTGACGAAGCGTGCCGTTTCGTGCTCGTTGAACCCGAGTTCGGGATTGGCATGGATATGGTGCCGCCATTCGATGACCTCTGGCGTCAGCGCGGCGATGGGATCATTGTGCAGCATGATACTCTCCTCCATGGCGGCAAAGGGCGGTTATGGTCCGCTCCTTTGGCATCGCTCGGGAATAGAAGGCCGGACAAGAGGCGTCTTGAACCAGATTGACCGCAGCCGGGACGAAAGACGTGCACGCGACCGAAACCAGCAAATACTGGCGCCATCCCTGCTTCCCCGACCTTGGCCTGTTCAAGGCGCGCTTCACGCGGCATCGTTACGAATTGCATACACACCCGACCTATGTGATCGCCCTGATCACGGCTGGCTGCGAGCGCATTCGCATCGGGCGCCGCAATGTCATCGCCCCGGCCGGCACCATTGCCATCGTCAATCCCGAGGAGTGGCATGACGGGGAACAAGGCGCGGATGAAGGCTGGGCCTACCGGACCTTTTATCCCTCCGTGCCGTTGATGACGGCGCTCGCCGGCGAGCTGGGCCGGGATCGCGCCCCGGTCTTCTCGCGCGCGATCATCGAAGACCATCATCTCGCGGCAAGGCTGGCGGCGGCGCATGAGGGCTCGACGTCCCAGGACGCAACGAAAGCCGAGGCGTCCCTGCTCGCCGCGTTGGGGCGTCTCATCATTCGGCATGGCGACTGGAACGGGCGGACCGAGGCGGTCGAAAACGCGGGATCGCGGCGGCGATTCTCGGCCTATGAGGAACTGATCGAAAGCAGGCTTGGCTCGCCGCTCGACCTCCAGCGGCTTGCCGACGCCACGCGCGTGACCCGGTTCCAGGTCATCCGGGATTTCAAGAAGACGATTGGCCTGACGCCCGCGGCCTATATCCGCGACCGCAGACTGCGCCGCGCCCGCCTCTTGATCGAACAGGGGCTCGGCCTCGCTGATGCGGCAATCGCGGCGGGTTTCGCCGACCAGAGCCATCTCACCCGCACCTTCCGCGCCGCGCACGGCATGTCGCCGGGCATGTTCCGCAGCGCCGGCTGAGAAAGGGAGATACTTGCGCGTGTACGCTTGTCGCGCGATGGTGTCACGAGGCTTGGGAGGAACCATGCGAAACATCCTGGCATCAATGACGCTGCTCGCGGCGGCGCTATTTGCAGGCGTCGCTCTGGCGCTGGATAGCAGCGGGATGCCGGTGGTCGTGACGCCGCTTGCCTCACGCACGGAGACGGCGTCCGGCCAGCCGATAGTGCTGCCGCAGAAGAACGTCGAGGTCCTGGTTTCAACCTATGACATCGCGGCGGGGGCAACCTTGCCGGTCCACAAGCACCCCTTCCCCCGCTACGCCTATGTCCAGGCCGGGACGCTTCAGGTCACCAATGTCGAGACCGGCAAGAGCAACACCTACAAGACAGGCGATTTCATCGTGGAGATGATCGGCCAGTGGCACCAGGCCACCAATGTCGGTGCCGATCCGGTCAAGCTTCTGGTGATCGATCAGGTTGAACAGGGCACCAAGAACACCGTGTTGCGCCAGTAGCCGGCACTTCCAGTCCTCCGTTCCGCTCACATTCTCTAGGACAGAAAACGGATGGGATCGCTCGTCGTCGCCCTTGATAGCCCGAACGAGTACGTTGGTGTCGGGAGTGATCTTCACTGCTTGCCGGCCCAGCCTCGTGCGGCGACCGTGTTCATTTCCTCGATCGACAGGGATGGGCCACCCTCCCTCTTCAGAAAGTCGAAAACATCCGAGATTTTTCCTGTCGGCCGCGCGGCTTTCATCCCGATCCGGCCATCGGGAAGCTTGTCCACGATAATTTTCTCGCCCGGATGAACCCCCAGATGCTTCAGAATATCCTTGCGCAGCGTGACCTGCCCTTTGGCGGTAATGGTAAGCGTGCTCATGGCGAGCCCTCCTGTCGAAGTTACGTATGTAAGGCAAAAGCGCCTTACCATCGAGAGCGCCAGAGCCCGTTGGATGGCTGCAGCGACAATAGGGAGCGCGCTGAGCCAACGGTTCCGGCTTTCGCGGCAGCGGAGCCGATGCTAGGGCTGCGCGATCTCTAACCATCAAATGGACCGCCCCGTGACCGACATCGAACGCCCTCGCCTGCCGCTGATCG
Source organism: Mesorhizobium sp. STM 4661 (assembly GCF_000359125.1). Taxonomy (GTDB): domain Bacteria; phylum Pseudomonadota; class Alphaproteobacteria; order Rhizobiales; family Rhizobiaceae; genus Mesorhizobium. Next base: position 65,975 of record NZ_CAAF010000064.1, read on the forward strand.
AAATCTGCGTCGAAGGCATGGACGGGCTGCTCGCCGCGCAAGCAGCCGGCGCCGACCGGGTCGAATTGTGCGCCAGCCTGGTCGAAGGCGGCATCACGCCAAGTCTCGGCACTGTCCGCGCGGCCCTCGAACTGGCGACGATCCCGTTCCATGTCATCGTGCGGCCACGTGGCGGCGACTTTCTCTACAGCGACGCCGAATACGGCTCGATGCTCGCCGATGTCAGCGCGCTCCGCGAACTCGGCGTCGCCGGCGTCGTCGTCGGCTGTTTGAACGCCGACGGCACCATCGACGAAAAGCGCATGAGCGAACTGGCGCAGGCGGCGGGGCCCTTGAACGTCACCTGCCATCGCGCCTTCGACATGACGCGCGATCCGGCCGAGGCGCTGGAGGCGCTGATCCGCTGCAAGGTCGGGCGGGTGCTGACCAGCGGCCAGCGCGACACGGCGCTGGAAGGAGCGGAATTGCTGGCGGATCTCGTGCGACAGGCCGGCGACCGCATCATCATCCTCGGCTGCGGCGCGCTCGGCCCCGAGAACATCGCCGAGGTGCTGGGAAAAACCGGGCTGGTGGAAATGCATTTCGCCGCACTCAAGGACGTGCCGAGCACCATGCGTTACCGCAATCCCCGCGTCGGCATGGGCGGCGCCGACCATGATCGCGAGTACCGCACCACCGTCACCGACGGAGCGCTGGTGGCGGCGACGATCGCGGCGGTTCGGGCGCGATGACGAACACACCCTCGCCGATTGTCAGGGTTTCGCCTCAGGATGAACCCGCCATCCTCGCTCTCAACAACGAGCACGCGGCCGAACTGTCATGGCTCGACGCCGAGCGCCTCTCCTTCCTGCTCGGCGAGGCATTCCATGCGCGCCGCATCGGCCCACTCGAAGCCTTCATCATGACCTTCGACCAGGACGCCGACTATGACAGTCCGAATTTCCTGTGGTTCCGCGAACGCTACAAGCGCTTCGTCTATGTCGACCGCGTCGTCGTCGCCGGCCATGCGCGCGGACGCGGCCATGCCCGCCGGCTCTATGAGGACCTGTTCGACCATGTTGCGCGTGCCGGCCAGACCATCGTCACCTGCGAGGTCAATGCCGAGCCGCCCAATCCGGCCTCGGACGCCTTTCACGCGGCGCTCGGCTTTGCCGAGGTCGGCGACGCGGTGATCCACGGCGGCAAGAAGGCCGTGCGCTACTACGCCAGGCAGATCGCCAGCTGACACGCCAGCGATCTGACTGACGTCAGGCGTTGGCGGCGGCCACCGCGCGCTTGGCCATCACCGCGACCAGATTGGCGCGGTAGTCGGCCGAGGCGTGGATGTCGCTCATCAAATTCTTCGCCGGCACTTTCATGCCGTCCAGCGCCGAAGCCGCAAAATTCTTGGCCAATACTGCCTCGATCTCCTTCGAGCGGAAGACGCCGTCGTCTCCTGCCCCGGTGACGGCGACCCTGACGCCATCCTTGCCCTTGGCCACGAACACGCCGACGATCGCATAGCGCGAGGCGGGGTTGCGGAACTTTTCATAGGCAGCCTTGGCCGGCGCGGTGAAGGTCACCGCGGTCACGATCTCGCCGTCCTTCAGCACCGTCTCGAACAGCCCCTTGAAGAACTTGTCGGCGCCGAGCTCGCGCTTGTTGGTGACGATGGTGGCGTCGAGCGCCAGCAGGGCCGCCGGATAGTCGGCTGCCGGATCGTTGTTGGCGATCGAACCGCCGATCGTGCCCTTGTGGCGCACCGCCGGGTCGCCGATCAGCGACGCCAGATGGGCAAGCGCCGGACAGGCCTTTTTCAGCTTCTCGTCGCTGGCGACGTCACAGTGCGTGGTGCCGGCGCCGATGGTGATGGTCTTGCCCGACACCTTGACGCCTTGCAGTTGCTTGATCCGCGACAGGTCGACGAGATCGGAGGGGGCGGCGAGCCGCGTCTTCATGGCGGGGATCAGCGTCATGCCGCCCGACAACAGCTTCGCATCGCCGCTCTTGATCAGCTTGGCGGCCTCAGTGACCGAGGCGGCACGGTGATAGTTGACTGCGTACATGGGATTCTCCCCTAAGTGGCGGTGAATAGTGAATGGTAAATGGTGAATGGCCAGATTGGCACCGCGTTCGCGTGCCGCTTTTCCATTCACCATTCACTATTCACCCCTTTTTCGTCGCCCGGATCGCCGCCCAGACCGTGGACGGCGATGCCGGCATGGCAATATCGGTGATGCCGATGGCGTCGGTAATGGCGTTGATCACCGCCGGCGGCGAACCGATGGCGCCGGCCTCGCCGCAACCCTTGATGCCGAGCGGGTTGCCCGGACATGGCGTGTTCGAGGTCGAGACCTTGAACGACGGCAGGTCGCTCGCGCGCGGCATGGTGTAGTCCATGTAGCTCGCCGTCAGCAGCTGGCCGCTGGCATCGTAGAAGGCGCCTTCCAGCAGCGCCTGGCCGATCCCTTGCGCGATGCCGCCATGCACCTGGCCCTCGACGATCATCGGATTGATGATGTTGCCGAAATCGTCTGCGGCGACGAACTGGATGATCTCGGTCGTGCCGGTTTCCGGATCGATCTCGACCTCGCAGATATAGCAGCCGGCCGGGAAAGTGAAGTTCGACGGATCGTAGAATGCGGTCTCCTTCAGGCCTGGCTCCATGCCACCGGGCAAATTGTGGGCGGTGTAGGCGGCGAGCGCCATCTGGAACCACGGCACGCTCTTGTCCGTGCCCGCCACCTTCAGCGAGCCATTGTCGATGACGATGTCGCTCTCGTCGGCCTCGAGCAGATGGGCGGCGATCTTCTTGGCCTTGGCCTCGACCTTGTCGAGCGCCTTGGCGACGGCCGACATGCCGACGGCGCCGGAGCGTGAGCCGTAGGTGCCCATGCCCATCTGCACCTTGTCGGTGTCGCCATGGACGATCGAGACGCTGTCTATCGGCACGCCGAAACGCTGGTTGACCAGTTGCGCGAAGGTCGTCTCGTGGCCCTGGCCATGGCTGTGCGAACCGGTCAGCACCTCGATCGTGCCGACGGCATTGACGCGCACCTCGGCACTTTCCCAAAGGCCGACACCCGCTCCAAGACTGCCGACCGCCGCCGACGGCGCGAGGCCGCAGGCCTCGATGTAATTGCTCATGCCAATGCCGCGCAGTCTGCCTCTCTTGGCGGCAGCCGCCTTGCGCTTTTCAAAGCCGGCATAGTCGGACGCCGCCATCGCCGCGTCGAGCGAGGCGGCATAGTTGCCGGCGTCATAGTTCATGATGACCGGCGTCTGGTGCGGAAACGATGTGATGAAATTCGCGCGGCGAAGTTCCGCCGGCGAGACGCCCAGTTCGCGGGCGGCGGTCTCCATCGTGCGTTCGAGCACATAGGTGGCCTCCGGCCGCCCTGCCCCACGATAGGCGTCGACTGGCGCGGTGTTGGTGTAGACGGCGCGCACATTCGCATGGATAGCCGGAATGTTGTACTGGCCCGACAACAGCGTCGCGTAGAGATAGGTCGGCACGCAGGACGAAAAGAGTGACATGTAGGCGCCGAGATTGGCGATGGTGTCGACCTTCAGTCCGGTGATCCTGTTGTTCTTGTCGAAGCCCATTTCCACGGTCGAGACATGGTCGCGGCCATGGGCGTCGGTGAGAAAACTCTCGGTGCGGTCGGCCACCCATTTGACCGGCACGCCGGTCTTCTTCGAGGCCCACAGGCAGACGATCTCTTCGGGATAGATGTAGATCTTCGAGCCGAAGCCGCCTCCGACATCCGGCGCGATGACGCGCAGCTTGTTTTCAGGCGCGACATTGTAGAAGGCGCTCATCACCAGGCGCGCCAAGTGCGGGTTCTGCGAAGTCGTCCAGCAGGTGTAGTGATCCTCCGCCTTGTCGTAGTGGCCAAGGGCCGCACGCGGCTCCATGGCGTTGGGCACCAGCCGGTTGTTGACGATCTTCATGCGGGTGACGTGGGCAGCGGCCTTGATCGCCGCGTCGGTCGCCTTGCCGTCGCCAAGCTCCCAGTCGAAAATCAGATTGTTTTCGGCTTCCGGATGGATCTGCGGCGCACCTCTTTCGAGTGCCTTCGGAGCATCGACGACCGCCTTCAATTCCTTGTAGGTGATGTCGACCGCTTCGGCCGCGTCGCGCGCCTGGCTCTTGGTTTCGGCGACCACGACGACCACCGCGTCGCCGACATAGCGAACCTTGTCGAAGGCCAGCGGCGACCACGCCCCCATCTTCATCGGCGAGCCGTCCTTGGAATGGATCATCCAGCCGCAGATCAGGTTGCCGATGCCGTCGGCCTTGAGTTCCCTGCCGGTCAAAACGCCAATGACGCCGGGCATGCCTTGCGCCTTTTTGACATCTATCTTCTTGATCTGCGCATGTGCGTGCGGGCTGCGCACGAAGGCCGCATGCTTCATGCCTGGAACCACCATGTCGTCGACATAGCGGCCGGCGCCGGTGATGAACCTCTTGTCTTCCTTGCGCGCCACCCGAGCGCCGACGCCTTCAATGCCCATCGCAGAAATTCCTCCCGGTGAATGGTGAATGGTGAATGGTCAATAGTGAATGGCGAACTAGCGAGTGATTGGAGCCTGGACCAGACTATTCACCATTCACTATTCACCATTGACTTCACGCAGCCTGCCTGGCCTTGCCCTTCGCCCCCTTGGACATCGTCACTGACGCGGCGAGGATCGCCTTGACGATGTTGTGGTAGCCGGTGCAGCGGCAGATATTGCCTTCGAGCTCGACCCGCACCGTGGCTTCGTCGAGACCTTCGGGATGGCGGTTGATCATATCGGTCGCCGCCATGATCATGCCCGGCGTGCAGAAACCGCATTGCAGCCCGTGATGCTCCTTGAACGCCGCCTGCACCGGATGCAGATCGGCGCCGTTGGCCAGACCTTCGATCGTCAGCACGGTCGACCCGGAGGCTTGCACCGCCAGCATCGAGCAGGACTTCACCGCCTTGCCGTCGACATGGACCACGCAGGCGCCGCATTGCGAAGTGTCGCAACCGACATGCGTGCCGGTGAGGCCGAGATTCTCCCGCAGGAAATGAACCAGCAGCGTGCGGTCTTCGGCGACGCCGCCGACCCGCTTGCCGTTCACCGTCAACGATACTTCCGACATGAAACCTCCCTGGGTAATTACCTTGGTCGTTCTGTCGCCGATGCGGCGCGGGCGCTCCGGCTGTTCGCTCTTCCTCCACCCGTGTAACACACGGAAAAAGCGGCTTGAAATCCCGAAGTCGTGAGAATGCAGTTCGCCCGAAAGTCCGCATATTGTACTTTCGGTCACGCTGGCTCATTGCCAAAACCCCCGCTTCAAGACAACAATGATTTTCGACCCCCCGCGCCCAAGGCGAACAAAAGAGTCGCGAACAAGAGAGCGTCGGAGGAAACGACAGGAGGAGCCGCTGGCCAGCTCACGGACGCGCTATGCATGCGGCCTGTTGGCGCTCACCACCGACGAGCCCGACACCGACGCGTTCGCCCGGGCAGTGGCACTGGAAGCCGCCGCCATCGACGCCGGCTTCGCCCTGCTCTTCTTCTCGCAAAGCCTTATCGAGGCGGCCGCCCTGGCGGATGCGCTGAAAACCCATGCGCCGGCGCTACGCTATGCCGGCTGCTCGACCGCCGGTGAGATCACACCTCAGGGCCTGGAGGACGGTCATATCCTGGCGATGCTGCTTCCCTCCGCGTCGTTCTCGGCGGCCAGCACCATGGTCGAGAATCTGTCCTCGTCGGGCATGGACAAGATCACCGGCGAAGTCGAGACGCTCAGGCGTTCGTTGCGTGGAAGCGGGCCCGAGCGGGCCAAAAGCACCTTCGCGCTCTGCCTCATCGACGGCCTGTCCTATGCCGAGGAAGCGGTGACCTCCGCCATCCATTGGGGCCTCGACGACATTCCACTGATTGGGGGGTCGGCCGGCGACGATCTCAAATTCGAGACGACGCGGCTGATCTCGAATGGCAAGGTCACCTCCGACAGCGCCATCATCGTGCTGATCGCCACCGAAATTCCTTTCCACGTCTTCAAGACCGACAATTTCGTTCCCACCGACGAGAAGCTGGTGGTGACGGCATCCGATCCCGATCATCGCATCGTGCGCGAGTTCAACGCCATCAATGCCGCCGAGGAATACGCCGCTTCGGTTGGCATCGTCGCGCAGACGCTGACGCCGCTCAGTTTCGCCTCGCATCCGGTGGTGGTGAAGGTGGGCGGCGAATATTACTGCCGCTCGATCCAGAGGATGCATCCGGACGGCTCGCTGTCGTTCTTCTGCGCCATCGACGATGGCGTGGTCCTTTCCATCGCCCAGCCCAAGGATATGGTGGAAGCAACGCGCGCCGCCCTGAGGGACGTCGAGGACAGGTTGGGCGGCATCGACATGATCCTTGGTTTCGACTGTGTGCTGCGCCGGCTCGACGCCCGCAACCGGCAGGTCTTTCGCGATATTTCGGAACTTTACCGGGTCAACAATGTCATCGGCTTCGGCACCTATGGCGAACAATACCGGTCGATGCATCTGAACCAGACATTTACCGGCATCGCCTTCGGCGAACGCTAGTGCATGTCGCCCAAAAGTGCGTAGCGGTTTTGGGATAACGACATGCACAAAACAAGGACTTAAAGCGCATCGCCTAAATCACTTTGGTCGCGACGCGCTTTAAGCGCAATAGGACATTTCCCATGCCGCTCAGGGACATCACCGACCTGGAGAAATTGAAGAAGATCAACGCCGCCCTGGTCAGCCGCGTCGAGCGGTCGATGGACCAGCAGGGCAACGCCTTCTCGCTCTTCCAGACCGCGATTTCCCTGGAAAACCGCGTGCGCACGCGCACTGAGGAACTGCATTCGACCTTGCGCCGGCTGGAGCAGTCGAACATCGATCTCAGCGCCGCCAAGGAAAACGCCGAGCTCGCGAACCTGTCCAAGACCAGGTTCCTGGCAGCCGCCAGCCACGACGTGCTGCAGCCGCTGAACGCCGCGCATTTGTCCGTCTCGGCGCTGGCCGAGGTGCAGACCTCCGACGAGGGCAAGAAACTGGTCCGGCAGGTTGAGCGGTCGCTGGAGACGATGGAGGATCTGCTCCGCACCCTGCTCGACATTTCCAAGCTCGACGCCGGCGTCGTGCAGCCCGACATCGGCGACGTCAATCTGGAAACGCTGTTTTCGTCGCTGCGCTCGGATTTCCTGCCGGTCGCCGACTTGAAGGGGCTGACGCTAAAGTTCCGGCCGGTCAATGCGGTCGTGCGTTCGGACCGCACCTTGCTGCGCCGTGTCCTGCAGAACATACTTTCCAACGCGTTGCACTACACACGCTCCGGCGGCGTGCTGGTCGGTACCAGGCATCGCGGCGACACCATCCGCATCGATGTCGCCGATACCGGCTGCGGCATTCCCGACGACCAGCGCGAGGCCGTGTTCGAGGAGTTCCACCGCGGCACCATCTCGGCCGATGCCGGGCTTGCCGGCGGCGGGTTGGGGCTGGGCCTCGCCATTGTGCGCCGCATCGCGGCCGCACTCGGCCATCCCGTTACGTTTTCCTCGAAGGTCGGCCACGGCACGATCTTCCACATCGACGTTCCGGTCGGCATCGGCGCCACGGCCGACGCCATCGCCAACGCCACCGACATGGAGCGGCCGCGCGGCTACGGTCTGTTCGGCACAAAGGTGCTGCTGGTCGAAAACGACGCCGAGGTGTTGCAGGCGATGACGTCCCTGCTTGAACGCTGGCAATGCCTGGTGCGCGCCGCCACCTCGACTGACGACGCGCTCGACATGCTCGGCGACACCGACTGGGTACCGGACATCGTCATTGCCGATCAGCACCTCGACGGCGGCGACCTCGGCACCGCCACCGTCGCCGAGGTTCGCGACTATCTCGGCCGCGCCGTCCCGGCGCTGATCGTCACGGCCGACGGTTCGGAGGCCATTGCGAAAGCCGCCCGCGCGGCCGGCATCGAGCTGATGCGCAAGCCGCTGAAACCAGCGCAGCTAAGGGCGCTGCTGGCGCATCTGCTGGCTTAGATGTTTTACAGCTGGTTGCTGACTTCGACCAGGTTCCCGTCGGGATCCCTAAAATAGACTGACAGAATGGCACCGGCTGCTCCAGAGCGTTCGCCAGGCCCGGCGACGATCTTGATGCTTTCCGCCGAGAGCTGCTTCACAACCTGGTCGATCGGGGTATCGGTGAGCACGCAGAAATTGCCGCTGCCCGGCACCGTGTCGCGCGCGATGTCGGGAAAGGCACGTGCGTCCTGAAGGCTGATTTTATTGGCGCCGAAATGCAACGACCATTTGCCGGGCCGCTCCTGTCGCGGCTCCATGCCAAGCACCCGTTCGTAGAAGCGGCAGGCGCGCTCGACATCATCGACCGCGAGAACGATATGATCGAGCGCTGTGACTTTCATCGTGCCCGTCCTGTCGCGCGAACGCCTAGCCGCGGCCGATGCTAAAACCCGGCCTGATCGCGAAACAGCTCCGCATTGTCCAGCTTCGAAACCTCGATCACCGCTTGCGTGCGGCTGTAGACGTTGAGCTTGCGCAGAATTTCGGAGACATGCGCCTTGACCGTGGTTTCGCCGACCTGCAGCTCGTAGGCGATCTGCTTGTTGAGCAGGCCCTGGCGCAGCATCTGCAACACCCTGAGCTGCTGCGGCGTCAGCTTGGCAAGACGTTGCACCATCTCGGCGCGATCGGCGCTCTCGGCGTCCGGCGGCTGGCCTTCATAGGTTTCGGGCACATAGATGGCACCATCCATCACCGAGCGGATGGCTGCGGCCAGGTCGCTCTTGCGCGCCGATTTCGGAATGAAACCGGCGGCACCATAGGACAGCGCCTCGGAAATGATCTTCGGCTCCTCATAACCCGAAACGATGACCACCGGCAGGCGGGGATAACGGGTCCGAAGCTGCAGCAGCCCTTCAAAGCCATGCACGTCAGGCATGCTGAGGTCGAGCAAGGCAAGATCGAAGGGCTTGGCGTCAGCCAGAAGCTCGAGTGCCTCGGCGATGGTGCGCGCCTCCACCGTATCGACCTCCGGATAGGCCATCTGCACGGCGCTGTGCAGCGCCTCGCGAAACAGCGGATGGTCGTCGATGATCAAGAACCGGGCACGGTCACTGGCTGTCATTTGCTGCTGTCACTTGGGTTCATTTCGGTTCGCTCCGCTACAGGATAGTCCCGCGACCATGGCCAGATTATTGCCAAATAGTACATCGCGGGAACACCTGGCCGACAAGCCGGTCCTTTCTGCGATGCAACAGCTTGCCCGGCGGTCCAAATCGGTCGAATGTGGCGGCAGCAAATCGAAGCCGTGACCTGATGAGCGACATCGTCCTCCACAATTACTACCGCTCCTCCACCTCCTACCGCGTACGGATCGCATTGGAGATGAAGGGCCTGACCTACGAGTATGTGCCACACCATCTGCGGCACGGCGAGCATCTGGAACCAGCCTATCTCGCGGTCAATCCGCAAGGGCTGGTGCCGGCGCTGATCCTGGGCGACGGTACGCTTTTAATGCAGTCGCTGGCGATCATAGAATTCCTCGACGAATCCAACCCCGAGCCGCCACTGCTGCCGAAGGATGCGCTGGGCCGGGCGCGCGTCAGGATGCTGGCGCAGATGATCGCCTGCGACATCCATCCGGTGAACAATCTGCGCGTGCTGACCTCGCTTCGCACCCTGTTCGGCGCCGGCGACCAGGATGTCGTCAACTGGTTCCGGCACTGGGTGAATGAGGGTTTCCAGCCGCTTGAGACGATCCTGGCTTCGTCGCCGGAAACAGGAATGTTCTGCCATGGCGATTTGCCTGGCCTGGCCGATATCTGCCTAGTCGCCCAGATCGCAAGCAATACCCGTTTCGGCGTCGACTTGACGCCCTATCCGACGATAACCCGCATCCACGCCGCTTGCATGGCGTTGCCGGCCTTCAAAAAGGCGGCCCCGGAAAACCAGATCGATGCCGAATAGCAGCGCAAGAAGCATGAGGAATTGCCTATGAAAGCCGTCATCTTCGAAAAGTTCGGCGAAGCGCCGACCATCCAAACCGTTGCCGATCCGACGCCAGCGCTGGAAGGCGTCGTCATCAAGGTCGAGGCGACCGGGCTCTGCCGTAGCGACTGGCATGGCTGGATGGGCCACGACGACGGTATCCGCCTGCCGCATGTGCCGGGTCACGAGCTCGCCGGCGTCGTGGTCGCCACCGGCAAGCAGGTGACCCGCTGGGAGCCCGGCGAGCGCGTCACCGTGCCGTTCGCCGTCGGCTGCGGCCGCTGCTTTGAGTGCACGTCCGGCAATCATCAGGTCTGCGAGCACCAGTCCCAGCCCGGCTTCAACGCCTGGGGCTCGTTCGCCGAATATGTCGCCATCGACTATGCCGACACCAATCTGGTCCGCTTGCCGGACGAGATGGAGTTCGCCACCGCCGCCAGCCTCGGTTGCCGTTTCGTGACGTCGTTCCGCGCCATCGTCGACCAGGGCCGGGTGACGCCGGGCGAATGGGTGGCTGTGCATGGCTGCGGTGGCGTCGGCCTGTCGGCGATCATGATCGCCAGCGCCATGGGCGCCAACGTCATTGCCATCGACCTGACCGACGAGAAGCTCGATTTCGCCAGCAAGATCGGCGCTGTGGCGACGATCAATGCCGCGAAAACGCCGAATGTGGTCAAGGCGGTCAAACAGATCACCAATGGCGGCGCGCATATGTCGATGGACGCGCTCGGCCATCCCACCACCTCGTTCAACTCGATTGCCAACCTGCGCCGGCGCGGCCGCCATGTGCAGGTCGGCCTGATGCTCGGCGATCACGCCAGGCCGCAAATCCCGATGGACAAGGTGATCGCTTTCGAACTCGAAATCCGCGGCAGCCATGGCATGCAGGCCTACCGCTACCAGGCGATGATGGAGATGATCCGCACCGGCAAGCTCAAGCCGGAGCTGTTGGTCGGCAAGAGGATCAGCCTCGAGGAGGCGCCGGCCGCGCTGATGGCGATGGGCGGTTTCGAGGGCATCGGCATCGGCGTTGTGACCAAGTTCCAGTAACGCGCGGCGCAGTCACTGCGCGGCCACCTGTTGCGGCACAGCCTGCTTGGCGAACCTCTTAGCGCCAACGACGCAAAGCACCACGGCGACCGTGACGGCGATCATCACGGGACTGACCTGCTCATGCAGCAACGTCGCCGCCAGCGCGAGGCCGAAGAAGGGCTGGAGAAGCTGCAACTGCCCCACCGCGGCAATGCCACCCAGCGCCAGCCCGCGATACCAGAACACAAAACCGATCAGCATGCTGAACAGCGAGACATAGGCAAGGCCGATCCAGGCGTTGATGCCGACGCCGTCAAACGACGCCGGCTTGGTCATCAGCGTCAATGTGAGCATCACCGGCAGCGACAGCACCAGCGCCCAGCAGATCACCTGCCAGCCGCCGAGCCGGCGCGACAGTGCGGCTCCTTCGGCATAGCCAAGACCGCATGCGATGATGGCGGCAAGCATCAAACTATCGCCCAGCGGCGAGGCCGATCCGCCCTGCGCCAGCGCAAAGCCGGCCACGAGGGCGCTGCCAAGGCACGAAAACAGCCAGAAAGCCGGCCTTGGGCGATCGCCGCCGCGAATGACGCCAAAGATCGCGGTCGCCAGTGGCAACAGGCCGACAAAAATGATGGAGTGAGCCGAGGTGACGTGTTTCAGCGCCAGCGCGGTCAGCAAGGGAAAGCCGACAACTACGCCCAGCGCGACAATCACGAGCGACATCAGATCGCCGCGCTCCGGACGTTTCTGTCGGAACAAGAGCAGCATTGCCAGACCAAGCAGTCCGGCTATCGCAGCGCGGGCCGCGGTCAAGAAGATCGGGTCGAAATCCATCACCGCCACGCGCGTCGCCGGAAGCGAGCCGCTGAAAATCAGCACGCCTATGAACCCGCTGACCCAGCCGCTCGCCGTCTTGTCCATTAAAGACTCCTGATGTTCTCGCTCACTATCGGGCCAAGACGTGTGGCTTTGCCAGAGACAATGCAGTACAATTCTAAGAAACTGTTATGGTCTAGAGAGCAGTACGGATGGATGAACTGACGACGGAAAGCGAGGGCAACAGGACGCTTGTCGAAAGCGTCATGGTAACGATCAGGCACCGGATCGCCGCACGGATCCTGACGCCGGGAGCACGGTTGCCGTCGATCCGCGCCTTTGCCAAGACCATGCAGGTTTCCAAATCCACCGTGGTCGACGCCTATGAACGTCTTGCCGCCGAAGGAGATATCCGTTCGCGGCCGGGTTCGGGTTACTATGCCGCCGGGCCAATTGCGCCTTTGTCATTGGCCGAGATCGGCCCCCGGCTCGACCGGGCAGTCGATCCGCTCTGGGTTTCGCGCCAATCCCTGGAAGCGGGCGAGGACGTGTTGAAGCCAGGTTGCGGCTGGCTGCCGGCCTCATGGATGCCGGAGGCTGGCCTGCGCCGGGCGCTGCGGACGGTGGCGCGGGCCGATGCCGCTACGCTAGCCGATTACGGCACCCCGCTCGGATTGCCGCCACTTCGTCATCTGCTGGCGCGGCGGCTCGCGGCGCACGGCATCGACGCCTCTCCCGAACAGATCATGCTGACGGAATCGGATACGCAGGCCATCGACCTCCTGTGCCGGTTCCTGCTTGAGCCTGGCGACGCGGTGCTGGTGGATGATCCCTGTTATTTCAATTTCCATGCCTTGTTGCGCGCCCACCGGGTCAAGGTTGTCGGCGTTCCCTACACGCCGTCTGGGCCGGATATCGAGTTGTTTGCGCAGGCGCTGGCCGAGCACAGGCCGCGCCTCTACATCACCAATTCCGCGCTTCACAACCCGACAGGCGCGATACTGTCGCCGGTCGTTGCCCACCGCCTGCTCAAGCTTGCCGATCAATCGGGACTGACGATCATCGAGGACGATATTTTTGCCGACTTCGAACATACGCCCGCCCCCCGGCTGGCGGCATTCGATGGCCTCGACCGGGTCGTCTATATCGGCAGCTTCTCCAAGACGCTTTCAGCCTCGATACGCTGCGGCTTCATCGCCGCGCCCCGGCGCTGGATGGAGGGTTTGACCGATCTCAAGATCGCCACGTCCTTTGGCAACGGGCGGCTCGCCTCCGAATTGGTGCTGACGCTGTTGAAGGACGGGAGCTATCGTAAGCATATGGATTTGCTGCGGGCGCGGCTTTCGCGCGCCATGGCCGAAACAACCACCCGCCTGCAAGCCATAGGCATCGCGCCATGGATAGACCAGCCGGCAGGCATGTTCCTGTGGTGCAGCCTGCCGGAGGGGATGGATGCCGCCGAGATCGCCCGTTACGCCTTGTCGGCCAACATCGTGCTGGCGCCCGGCAATGCGTTCAGCCTGTCTCAATCGGCCAGCCGTTTCATGCGCTTCAACGTCGCGCAATCCAGCGATGAGCGGATCTTCAGGACGCTGGAAGCGGCGATGGCGCGTTGTGACTGACGGTCCGGGCTTGGTGCCGCCTTAGGCCCCTGCCCGCCTCCGTCGCTCATACAGCATGACCAGCGTTTCGGCCGTCAGCGCGGGCTTCTGCTCGCCTTCAATCTCGACCGTATTGGCCGCCTTCATCAGGTACTGGCCCGGCCCTCTGTCTTCCACGGACAAGAGCGTCGTGCGCAACCTGATGCGCGCGCCGACCCGGACAGGCGACAGGAAACGCACTTTGTCGAAGCCGTAATTGAAGGCGGCCTGCGTATTTTCCGGCACGATGCCCATGTCGAGCGCCAGCGCGCCGATGATCGACAGCGTCAGATAGCCATGCGCGATGGTGGTGCGGAACGGGCTTTGCCGCCTTGCCCGTTCTGGGTCGACATGGATCCATTGGTGGTCGCCCGTGCATTCGGCAAACTGGTCGATGCGGTTCTGGTCGACCGTCGTCCAGTCGGACACGCCAAGTTCCTGCCCGGCCATGGTCCTGAGCTGCTCATAGGTCGGCGGCGTCCTCGGCCGTGTTTCCGTCATTCCTGCTTTCCCGATCGCTGGCCTGCCTCCGGACCACGAACCGGCCGCCTCTGTCAATTCGCCCTGTGCGATTCCGTTCCGCCATATTCGGCCGGAGTCGCGCCGGGGCCTATCCCACGCACCGGAAGCGGTTTATCCAGCCAGGAGAAATCCGGCTCGACCGCTTTGGCTACGATCGATCTACTACTTCTCGTAGCCGGCGCGGATCTCGGCCATCGCCTCCTTGATGCGGTCGCGCAGGATCTCGACGGATTCGGTGCCGGACGTCTTGACCAGTTCGGCAACCTCGCCGGCATTCTTCAGCGCGGTTTCGAAGGATTTCCTGGCGAACTCCGTTTGTTTCGTCATCAACTCCTGCGGATTGCCCGGCGCCCTGTAACTTTGAGCCATGTCGGTAATCTCGCGCAGCGTGTCCTGCAGCATCTCGCGCTGCCTGGACATAAGCGACTGCGCTCCGGCAGCACTTGCCCTGGCCGACTTTTCCAGGGCTTCGAGGTTCTTGCGGTGGTGGCTGAGGATCGCCTCGACATCGACGTTCGGCAACTTCAGGTCGCGGCCGAACCTGCCGAACATGTCCATGAAGGAGTCGGAATCCGGTTGCTTTGCCATGATGGTTCTCTCCCCTGTTGCCGCGAATGCGGCACCTGGAGAGAAGAATAGAGCACCGGAGCTTCGCGGTCCATTCGGACAGGCAACGAACGTTTCAAAGCCGTGCGCAGCGCCTCAGTTGACCAGAAACAGCCGTTCCACCGTATAGAGCACGACACCGGCAAGGCCGCCGATGACCATGCCGTTGAAGCGGATATATTGCAGGTCCCTGCCGATGTTCATCTCGATCAGCCTGGTGAGCTGGGCAAGATCCCAGCGCCTGACCTGGTCGGCGATGAATTTCGACACGCCGCTCTTCTGGCTTTCGACAAAGGAGGCCAGCGCCACGACGAAGCCCTGGTTCATGTCGGCCCTGATCTGCGGATCGCCGGCAAGATGTCGGCCGACCTCGACGAACATGCTGGCGAGATGAGCGCGGATCATCGAGTTAGGCGCCTTGGCGTCCTGCTCGATGAACAGGCGCAGACTGTCCCACATGTCGCCGGCCAGCGCCTTGAGTTCCGGCCGGGCGAGGAAATCGCGCTTCAGTTTCTCGGCGCGCCTTGCATATTGCTTGGATGTCCTCAGCCGCTCGATGAAGCTTTCCACGAAGCGGTCGAATTCGGCACGCATCGGATGATCGGGATCGGCCCTCACCTCATCGAGCAGCGAACCGGCGGAGGCGACGATCTTCTTCAGGAGATAGGCGTCGGCGCGAAACAGGTTGAACAGCGACGGCAATTCCTCGCGGATCTTCTCGCGCATCGTCGCCAATGCCTCTTCATCGCTGAGGAACCGGCCGACCACCTTGGTGAACTCGTCGAACAGTTTCTGGTGGCGGCGGTCGTCGGTCAGGGCCGACAGCAATTCGGCGGCGAGCGGCGCCAGCGGCACCTTTTCGACCTGCTCCAGCATGCGGCTGGTGACGAAGCCACGCAGGCCGGACTGCTCGATGGCCGCCAGCGTCTGCGGCACCAGACGGCCGACGAACTGCGACAGACCGGCCGCCCGGTCGGCGTCCGACAGCCAGTCGGCGACGAGCGCGGAAAAGTCGACCTCGGCGAGTTTTTCGCGCACCGGTTCCGGCGCCAGGAAATTGACCTCGATGAAGCGGCCTAGATTGTCGGCGATGCGGTTCTGATTCTCGGGAATGATGGCAGTGTGCGGGATCGGCAGGCCAAGCGGCCGCTTGAACAGCGCCACCACCGCATACCAGTCGGCCAGCCCGCCGATCGTCGCGGCCTCGGCAAAGGCGGCGACGAAACCCAGCCACGCAAAGCGGCCTTCGAACGACTTGGCCACCGCAAAGATGAGCACGCAGAGCGCAAGAGCTGCCGTGGCGAGGAATTTGGTGCGCCGCAGCGCCGAAAGCTTGGCGTCCGCATCGGCGTCGGACCGGGCGACAGGCCCCCAAGCCTGGGCTGGTTGTGACATGGAACCGCTCCTGGTGGATCTCGCGGACTTACTTAGTAACCCGCCCAGCCGAATGCGCGCCACATTTCATCCCAGTCCGATTTGCGCGACCGCGCACACAAAGTTGACGATAATATTCAACTATCATGCGGTGCTTGTCTGGAATTATTCCAAGGTATAGGCCATATTCACTCATGTCGCCCAAAACTGCGCCGCGGTTTTGGGATGACGGCATGGACAAAGACAAGGTCCTGAAGCGCGTCGCTCGTTTGACGCGGTGCGTTTTAGGATCAAGCCACTGCTTCGCGAGGACAAAATGCGCCTGACACGCCAGACCAACTACGCCATGCGCATCTTGATGTATTGCGCCGCGAACACCGATCGGCTGAGCCGCATCCCCGAGATCGCCGCAGCCTATTCGGTGTCCGAGCTTTTTCTCTTCAAGATCCTGCAGCCGCTGGTCGAGCATGGCCTGGTCGAGACGGTGCGTGGCCGGAATGGCGGCGTCAGGCTCGGCCGTGCTGCCGAATCGATCAGCCTGTTCGACGTCGTGCGAGTGACGGAAGAGAGCTTTGCCATGGCGGAATGCTTCGAGAACGATGCCGCCGAATGCCCGCTGGTCGACAGTTGCGCGCTGAATTCGGCACTGCGCGAGGCGCTCAACGCCTTCTTCGCCGTGCTTGCGCGCTATACGATCGCCGACATGGTGGCCGCACGACCCAATGTGCGACACCTGCTCGGCATCGACATGCTGGAGCAGCGGGCGCCAGCCGCCTGATCTCTGGTTAATGCACGTGGCCCCAAAAGTGCGCAGCGGTTTGGGGAACATAAAAACAAACTCTTATTGAACGTCCTAGCCGTGTAAGTGTACGTTGTATCGCTCTGACTTCCGACGCAGGTGCTAACCGCGTTCTTCATTAGGCACAAATTTGTCCTCCATAAAAAAAGCGACGCGCTGAAAAGCTCCGTGAAGAAGAGAGCACCTAGCCCTGCAACCACGCGCCAGACTGCCGGCCCCGGCTTTACCTTTGAGGATCTTTCATCTGGATGGTTGGCGACTAGGATCCTGACCGGCGAAAAATTGCCAGGGGTTGGAGTCGGAGGTACAAAAATCCAGTCGCAGACTGACGCATTGCACTGGCAGATCGATGACCTATTGGTGACGGCTGAAGCAGACGGCAGCCACCTTGCCCTCTCGTGCAAGAGCAACACGCAGGTGTCGGCCAACGGCCTACCAGCTGATTTCGTTCAGCGCGCCTGGAAGCAATGGCGAGACCCCGACAGCCCGATGCAGCGAACGACCGATGTGTTGGCGCTTGTGACGCGCGGGCGGCACGCGGCGTTCACACCGCCATGGAGCGATATCGTCAGCTGGTGTTCAGGTGACGACCCGGCTCTCGCTATCGCGCGCATTCGAAAAACGCAAAAGCACGCGCGCATCTTTGAGAGCATCCAAGCGCCGGGCGGCTCCGGCATGGCAACGGACTCCGAAACCGTCGAACTGATCCGGCATCTCGCAGTCATCCCGCTCGACTTCCAGCTTGATCAATCATCCTCGGTTGAGGAAGCGATCGCCAGATGCCGGACGCTCTTGCAGACTGGCGACCTAAACGAGGCGCAATCGGTCTGGACCGATTTGTTGCAAATGGCTACGACCACGCGAGTCGGATCCGGTACGCTGACACTCCGCACGATTTGGGAAAATCTCCGCGCAAAATATCGCCTCAAGGATCGACCGAGCTTCGAGGGGTCATGGAACGCTCTCCGAGCGTTGACCTTGGACTACAAAGCGCGGATCGAGACAGCGCTTCCTTCAGGCGTTGTCATTGACCGCAACAAGGACAAAGCCAAACTGGCGGAGCTTCTGCGGGATCAGCCAATCGTGGCAGTGTTCGGCGAATCCGGCAGCGGCAAGTCGGCCATTGTCAAAGTGACGTTGGACGAGTTGTTCCCTGCGCAAAACCAAGTGTGGCTTGGCGCGGAACAAATCGATGCCGCGACCAGTGAGTTGGATCGATCGCGGCTCCAAATTTCATACCCCTTGCATGACGTCCTTCTGGCAAGCACCAGCGCCGGCAATATGCTCGTGATTGACGCGGCCGAGAAGCTTGATGCCGACGCACTCTCTCGAACTAAATTGTTCATTCAGCGCCTCATTCCACCTCCCAGTTCGACAAGCCCACTACAGTGGCGCGTCGTGTTTGTCAGTCAAACTGAAGGTTGGCGCGACCGCCTCCAGCCGTTAATCGGCCAAGCGGTGCAACGTCCTCTGAGCGTCGAGGCAATCGACGTCGAGGACGTGAGAACTGCACTCCGCTCAAGCAGCGATTTGCGTTGGCTGGCTAACCGGGATGAAACGGTGGTGGCCCTCACTAACCTGAGAACCCTCGGGTGGGTCGTCCAAGCATCGGCCGCGTTTCAGGCGGGGAGTGAGGCACTGACGTCGCCAGCGGCAATAGCGGACCGTATCTGGGCATTTTGGACGCAAGAGCGACCGGCGTCCCAAAACTTGCTCATTCGACTGGCGGAACGTGAAGCGGAGTTCGTGCGAAGCTTCGCGCTAAGCGAGTTGGACGCGACAGACGCCGTAATCTTCCAGAACAGGCCAGCGCACCTGCCGCTCCGGAAGAACGCGCGCAACCGGATTGAGTTCGAGCACGATCTCGCAGCGGATTGGGCCCGGTTCCAACGGCTCAAGGAAATTTCGCATGATGTCGATCGGTGGGCTGTTTTGGCCAACAATCCGCATTGGGGCGGAGCATTGCGCCTTTTCGGTCAATTCCTTTTGCGCGAGCCCGTCGGCGCCTCGAGTGAATGGGATGAGGTGCTCTCGGTCTTGGAGGCGAAAGGAGCCACGTCCGCTGCTGACATACTGCTGGATGCACTGTGCCTTGATCCGCAGGCTGCCCGATTTTTGAATGACCGCGCTGAACTGTTGTTGTCGAAAGGTGGTGAACGGCTGAATCGCCTACTTCGTCGGTTCCTTCACATCGCCACGTTACCCAGTGCGCCGGAGGCACTACAAAACGTCGATCGTTCCTTCGCACTCTATGTGGAAGATAAGTATCGCACCCCGATCATTGGGCTTTGGCCCGCAATGGCGAATTTTCTTCATGCGCATCTGGCGCAAGTTGCGGAACTCGTATCCCCGACCGTGGCGGACGTATGCGCAGCGTGGCTAACCACGACCCCGCTGCGGCTGCCTGGGGATATTCCCTTGCCGTATCGCAAGGAGTTCGCCGAGATCGCATTAGCGACAGCGCGATCTCTCCAGATTGAACAGGGCAAAGATATAATCTACTTTGGCGATGGTGAGCGCCCCATCTACACGGCGGCGTTTTCCGGTGGATGGGATCTCCCTGACGAGGTGGCGACCTGGGCGTTGGAAATGATCCAGCGGCGTCCTCAAGCTGAGGAGGTTGCGAAGAAGATCGCTGAGGCCAAAGCAAAGGCGGCGGCAGACCATGCGGAACGGATGAAGTCCGATCCCGAGTATAGGGATCATCAGAGAGAATTGGCCGCGCAACGATCCAGCGGTCCGATGAGCTTCCCCAGTTCGCGAAAGCTGCCGCCTTGGTCAATGGGCCCGAAACGCCGGGTCGAGAATGATTTTCGTCATGTTGTCCTTCATACGGCGGCGCTGACGCCGCTAATGAACCTCCGTCCCGAATTGGTCGCGGAGATCATGCTTGCCGCTATCATTGAAGGAAACCCTAGAGAGGAATATTCCGACACGCTGCATTTTGACAAGGTCGGGCTGGAATACGACGCCGAAAGCTATCCCACCGCCTTCTGGAAAAGCCAATTCCTCGTCTTCCTGCAAATCAACCCTGACATTGCGCTGACAACTCTCATCCGTCTGGTGAATTTCGCCACGGAAAGGTGGGCGCATCCCCGGAGGGGCAGCCACAGGAAACCGCGCCAGATCAGACTTGCCATGCGACGGCAGGAAGGCGTCTTATCTGGGCGACGGGATGGTCTTTGACTGGACCCAGCAAGAATCCAACTCGACTGGACAGCTTCACTGTGCACTGAACGGCTTGGAACGGTGGCTGACTTTGCGGTTGGATCAGGGAGCAGACATTGACCGCTATCTAGAACGGCTTCTGGACGAAGGGAATTCGCTCGCCTTCATCGGCCTGCTAGTGAACATCGCCAAGTACCGGCCTGTCCTGTTGTCGGGCGTGCTCATGCCAGTGCTCAGCAGCGAGAGCGTGTTCTGGCTTGATGCGGGCAGGGTCAAAAACAGCCGATTCAACGCATTCGCGTGGTGCCGCACAGGAGAATCCGTTTTCAACGCAGCGCGGGATTGGGCGGCAGCGCCTTATCGACAACGGAATTTGCTAGAGCTCGTCAGTCCGCTCATACGTCGGGACGTTGGCGTTGCCACCTTCCTCAAAGCAGCGATGTCTAATTGGAAAAAACCCAAAGCACCCAAGGAAGCCATCGAATTCAGTATCCTTTGCGCCCAGCTCGATGAAGCAAATTATCGGGTCAATCACGACCCGCATACCGGCGAAGAAACGGTCGAGTTCGATTGCCCCGAAGCAGTCAAAGTCGAGGCTGTTGCTTTCCAGCAGGCGAGCGCTCCAAAACTACGAAATCTCATGCTCGCATATCGGTGCGAGCAGGTTCTTCAACAGCGCGGCGAACTGGCAGATCGAGACGCTGAGATCCTGGCGAGCGTGTTGACCGCCGCGCCGACCGAAGACGATTCTGACGATAAGGGCCGCCAAGCGCTCAACAGATTGGCGGCGGCCGCGACACTTGTTGTCTGTGCTGGCGCGTGGCTTGCGGCTAGGCGCGATGCGGAGGAAGCGGCCAAGTCCGAACTCCGAGTTGCCGCCGATGGCATTGCAAACGATTTCGAGTCACTACGCCGACGGCGTGTCAGGTTCGACGAACCTCTAAAGTTCGCGGCGCATGGGATCTTTCATCTGTGGCGCCGTGGCGGCAGCGAAGAACCCCGATGGGAGCAGGCCCTGCTTTGCATTCTGACTAGCGGCGATGGGCATGCGGCCGGCGTGGTGGGTTTCCTTGCCCACCACCACCGGACGGCGCTTGGTGAGCGGTGGTGGCGCCTGCTGCAACTCGGCACCCTGTGGTCAGCCTTGTCGATGCTCGGACCGGACTATGATGACCTGCCCGACATCGCCGTGCACTGGCAACGCTGGGTGCGGTGGCTGCGCTCCCGACGCGTGTCGGGCGTGCCACGCGACAGATCTCACCTTGATCCGCTAGGCACTTGGCAGCGGCTTAAATCTCTAGAACGAGCGCGCTGGCGTCGTCGCGCATCCGACGAAAATAGAGACTGGTTGCCACCATCGCACGAAGAAAGGGTTTCGCACGGTCTCGATACGGGCTTCCTTGCCAGTTTCTTTGGCTGGCTGCTCGCCGAAGATTCGCGCCCAGAAGGAGAGAATCTCGAAGCTGCCGGCGAGATGATTTTGTTGCTTTGGTCCTATGAAGCCGCCTTTTGTTCGGAGCACCGCAACGAGCGCGACGAATATAGCCTGCCTGATCAGTTTGGGTACAATATCATTGCCAAGCTGGCTTTCTATGCGGCGCACCTACAGGCGGACCGCGCATCGGAGGTTTGGCGGGGAGTACTGGGCCTTGGCCCCGCTGCGCGCCACCTCATCGAGCATTTTGTCGGCGCATGGTTTATTGAACTGAGCCACGGTTGCGATGCAACCGCGTTCTGCGCGCGCTGGCAAGATATGATCGAGTTCGCACTGGACGGCGAGTGGACCAAGGGCGGCTACTGGTTCGATGAACAGCGGATATTGCAGCAACTGCTGGGATTTGGTTCTGAGGCGTTCCTGACAAATCTGCCTGACGCTGCTTCAACTGTGCTCGCTATGCGGGAACTCTACCAGCGCTGGGCAGAAACCAATCTGCAGATTGATGAGGAAAATGTAGCCGCGTTCGCCTACTTTCTTGCCTCGAAGTCTGGGACGAAACTGCGGACCGATGGCGTAAAATGGCTGGCCGCATCATTCGGCGGAGCAGTCCATGAACAGTATTGGCGAGATCGAAAAGGCACCGGAGATGCTTTGGTCAATCTCCTCGACGTAACACTCCAAGAGAACGCATTGGTATTGAGGCGGGATCCGACGGCTCTGGATGCGCTGGTGGCATTGGCGTCTTATCTTGTGGCTAGGCAGGTTCCCACGGCGCTGACGCTTCAGAAGCGCATCAAGCGCTTAAGATGACCAGCCCGGATTGTTGACTGGCTTCGATCTAAAAACGTCAACATTCGTCCAGCGAAATCCAATTTAAAGAAGACTATTGATTTCAAATCGAAATTTGGATCATCGTTGTGATGACGCAGACCTAAGCTGCTGATTGCGGCAACACGAACGGCATATTCCCCGGCGGCAGCGCGCCGACCTTCAGCCGGCAGTCGAACACTTTTTCGATCAGATCGTCGCTCAGCACGTCCTGCGGCGAGCCGTTGGCGGCAAGCCTGCCGCGATGCATGACGAAAATCCGGTCGGCATACATGGCCGTCAGATTGAGGTCGTGCAGGATGGCGACCACGCCGCCGCCCCTTCTGGCGAAATCGCGGGCAATGCCCATGATGATCAACTGATGCTTGATGTCGAGGCTGGAAACCGGCTCGTCGAGGAACAGATAGCGCGGCTTGCCGTCGAGCACCGGCGCCCAGACCTGACAGAGCACGCGGGCAAGCTGCACGCGCTGCTGTTCGCCGCCCGAAAGCTCCTGGTAGAAACGGCCGGCAAAGCCGTCGAGATCGACGCGCGCCAACGCCCGTTCGGGCAGGCGCTCGTCCTCGCCGGGCAACACGCCGGAGCGTCCACCGACCAGGCCGAGCCTGACGATCTCGCGCACCGTGAAGGGGAAGGACAGCGTCGTCGCCTGCGGCAGCACGGCACGCACTGTCGCGGCTTCGACCGGCTTCAGCGTCGAGAGATCGCGGCCGTTGATGATCACCTCTCCCGAATAGGCAAGGTCGCCCGACAACGCCTTGAGGAAGGTCGTCTTGCCCGAACCGTTGGGGCCGACGATCGCCGCGACTTCACCGGGCCGCATGTCGAAATCGACATTGGCGACGATACGCTTGCCGCCAATGGCCACAGAAACATCCCGCGCTTCGATCATCACGCCTCCTACAGGTCGACGACGCCGCGCTTGCGCAGCAGGATCCAGAGGAAGAACGGCGCGCCGGCGATCGCGGTGACGATGCCGATCGGCAGTTCGGCCGGCGCCACGATGGTGCGGGCGACGGCATCGGCCAAAAGCAGCAGGCAAGCGCCGAGCAGCGCCGAGGCCGGCAGCAGATAACGGTTGTCCGGGCCGATAGCCAGGCGCAGCAAATGCGGCACGACGATGCCGACAAAGCCGATGCCGCCGCTGACGGCGACAGACGCGCCGACCGCCGCCGACACGCCGACGATTGCCGTGTATTTCAGTCGCTGCACAGGAATCCCGAGATGGCCGGCGGTGGCCTCGCCGAGTGCCAGCGCGTTAAGGCCACGCGCCAGGAACGGCATCGCCGCCAGCGCCAGCACGATGATCGGCCCGACGGAACCGATCTTCTGCCAGGTCGCGCCGGCGAGCGAGCCGAGTTGCCAGAAGGTCAGATCGCGTAACTGCCGGTCGTCGGCCATGAAGATCAGGATACCGGTCAGCGCCATGGCAAGGGCCGCCAGCGCTATGCCGGCAAGCAGCATGGTGGCGACCGAGGTTTGGCCATGCCTGGTGGCGACCTGATAGAGCACCAATGTCGTCGCCAGCCCGCCGCAGAATGCCGCGAGCGGCAAGGCAAGCGTTCCCAGCGCCGACGTGAACGGCGCGAGCACAGTGGCGCCGAGCACGATGACGGCCACCGCGCCAAGGCTCGATCCGGCTGAAACGCCGATGAGGCCGGGGTCGGCCAGCGGGTTGCGGAACAGCCCCTGCATGACCGCACCGGAGACGGCAAGCGAGGCGCCGATCAGCACGCCGAGGATGACACGCGGCAGACGGATGTCGTAGACGATCAGGCGGTCGCGGGCGTCCAGCGCCTCATTGCCGGGCGCAGCACCGAACAGCCAGCCATGAACAACGCTGATGGCCGACGCATCCGATGCACCTGAAGTCAGCGACAACAGCACGGCAAGGGCGAGCCCCAAGCACAAAAGCAGGATGACGATGCGGGCGCGCCCCGAACGGTCTCCGTCCGATGCTTTCGCCATAGTGCCCGCCGCACCAGCGATCGATTGATCGGCCATCGGGCGCCGCTCAGTCCGTGACCTGCCCGCCATAAAGCGAGACGGCCAGATCATGGATGGCGTCGGCCGTGCGCGGCCCGAAGCCGAGCAGATAGCCGCCATCCATGCGGACCACCTTGCGGGCAACGCCCGCCGGCGTCGATGAAATGGACGGGCTGGCGAACAGCTGGTCGTCCGATACGGCCGGACCGGCGTTGTTCATCATCAGGATGACGTCCGGCCTGGCGGTGATGACAGCCTCGTCGGACAATTGCTTGTAGCCGGAAAAACCGTCGATCGCATTGACGCCGCCGGAAAGCTTGATGATGCCGTCGGCGGCTGTCTGGCTGCCGGCGGCGAGGATCTTGCCGCCTTGAATCGACAGCACGAACAGGATGCGCTTGCGATCCTTGATCGAGGCGGTCTGCTTTTCGGCGGCCTTCAGCCTGGCATCGATCTCGGCTGCCAGCGCATCGGCCTTGGCGTCGGCGCCGAGCGCCTTGCCGACGATGCGGATTTTTTCGAGTATGCCTTCACGATCGTAGCGCTCGGGCACCTCGATGAACGGGATGCTCGTCTTCTTCAGCACGTCGACGGCCTCCTTTGGGCCGCTGCCGTGCAGCGCCAGGATGCCCGACGGATTGACCGAAAGCACACCTTCCGGCGAAAGCTGGCGCATATAACCGACATCGGGCAGGCTGAGCGCCGCCTCGGGGTAGCGGCTGGTCGAATCGCGGGCGACCAGCCGGGCCTGTTCGCCAAGCGCAAAGACGATCTCGGTGATCGAGCCGCCGATGGCTGCGATCTTCGAATTGTCGGCAAAGACCGCAGTGTCTTCCGCAGCGTTAGCCGGCAGAAGGGCCGCGAAAGCCAGGGAAAGGCCGACCGCCGGCGCAAGCGCCCGTTTGGAAAGGGGCGCCAATCTGCCAACGCGCGCAAGCCCGAGAAAAGAAAGCATCGTCATTGTCCTTAGGCCGCGGTCGGGCTTGGAATGCGCGGCAGGTTTTCGGCAAGGAACCGCCAGTCTTCGCGCTCGCCTTCGCCTTCATGGCGCTTGCCGAAGAACTGGATGATCATCTTGCCGTCGGCGCCATAGGCTTCGAGCGACGTGACATGGCCGTCCTTGGTCGGTTTGCGCACGGCCCAGACCTCATGGATGTGGTCGGTCCGCAAATGCAGATGGAAGGTCTCGTCCAGCACGTTGACCCATGGCCCCATCGGCTTGATCGATTTGATCGGGCCGGAATGGATCTGGATACAGCCGCGATTGCCGACAAAGCACATGATCGGCATCTCGCCCTCGGCGGCATGGTGGAACATGGCGCTGACGGCGTCGTTGTCGAGCAGCCAGGCGTAATCCTGGCCGACCATGCGCATCGCCTGCTGGCGGTCGAGCTTCAGCGTTTTCAGCATGCCGAAGAACTGATGCACGTCGGTCAGCCGGCTCCAGCGCTCGCGCAGATCGTCAATGCTCGCAGCGGAGTCCGTAGCCTCGGCCTCGTCTTCAAACCCTCCCCCCGAAACCGCGACCGACGGCTCCTGGTTCGGCGATTCGAGCCCGGCCACCAGCTTCTGATAGGCATAGAGATTGGACGCGGGCCTGAGATGCACCTTGTGCACCGCCTCGCCCGCCTCGTCGAAGAACTGCAGGCTGCGCCTGATGTCACCGCCGTCGCGCTTTTCCACGGCAAAGCCGTGCGCCCAGACTTTCGGGAAGATGCGCAGGTCGATGTTCTCGCCAAGCACCATCGCATTGTGGTTGCCGGTGACGATTTTGTCGTAGACGCCGATCTTCTCGTGCACAGCGCTTTCGTTACGGGTCAGCGCCATGACCTCGCCGACAGCCTCCAGCCCGGTCAGAAGATCGTTGACGCGCGGCTCGACGCGGACGACGCCGTCGCCGCAATGCGCGGCGACCAGTTCGGCCTCCGAAATGCCGAGCTGGGCGGCGAGATCGCGCTCGCGCATCTTCGGATTGTCCGCCCGCGCCCGCCGGATTTCATGCGGGGCGGGTTTTACGCGCTGGTCCATATCTTAAACACCTGCCTGTCTTACAGCCACTCGCCTTACGGCCACTTGCAGCTACTTGTTGAGGATCAGCTTGCCTTGGCGAGTGATCTTCAGCCGGTAGAGCGCGCCGTGGTGCTCGATGCCGATCTCGTGCTCACCCTGGAACAGCGTGTTGCTGGACAGCGTCCTGACGGCAAGCGGAACCCGGTCGAAACGGGCCGAATTGTCGTCGGAACGGCGGACGCGATAGCGAAAGTCACTGGGATTGTGCGTGTTCATTGGTTCGATCCCTTTCCTGTGCCGGGCGTCTGGCTAGGCGTTGCGTAGATGCCGATTCATTTCTTGACTTGAATAATCATGTTTACTAGTCAGTGCAATACCGGACTAAATGAGTCAACATTTAAGACGCCGGACACGATGAAAAATGCCAGCGAGCGCCAAGCCAGCCAGCATCGAACCTGGATTTTTGGAGTTGGGGCATGGGGTTGGCGAATTGGGGACGGCTGGACTTGGCGAAGGGTGACGCAGGTCCGGCGCATCGGTCGATGGCGAGGACAATGGCCGCATTGCTGGCCGGCGCGGCAGCGATCAGCTTGCTGACAGCACCCGCTGGCGCTCAACAGGCATCAGCTCAACAGGGACCAGGCGAACAGCAGACTGACCAGGCGAAGCAAGCTGAATCGGCCCAGGCACCGGCGGGCGCGACGCTGCTCGACCAGATCCTGGTCATCAGCCGCACCGGCGAGACGGCGATCGAATCCCTGTCATCGACCAGTCATGTCGACCAGGAACAGTTGGACCGGCGCATGGCAACGACGCCCAACGAGATGTTGCTGGGTGTGCCGGGTGTGGCGGTCCAGGCCGATGCAAGGCGTGTCAGTTCCTCCATCAACATCCGTGGCCTGCAGGATTTCGGCCGCGTCCAGGTGATCGTCGACGGCGCCCGCCAGAACTTCCAGCGCTCCGACCATGGCCCGCAATCGACCTTCTACGTCGATCCCGAACTCATCAAATCCGTCGACGTGATCCGCGGCCCGGTCGCCAACACCTATGGTTCGGGCGCGATCGGCGGTGTCGTCTTCTTCGACACCAAGGATGCCGAGGATTTTCTCAAGCCGGGTGAGACCTGGGCCGGCTCCGTGACCGGACGCTACGAGAGCAATGGCGAGGGCTGGACCACCAGCGCCACCGGCGCCTATCGCTTCAACGAAAACTGGGACGTGCTGGGCAACATCGTCTACCGCGACTACGACGACTACAAGGACGGCGGTGGCGACACCGTCAACGGCACCGGCTTCGACGTGCTGAGCGGCCTGCTCAAGACCACCATCCGCCCGAGCGAAAACAGCGAGTTGAAGCTCGGCTGGGTCGGATCGAGCGACAGCTGGAACGAGGTCAGCGGCGGCGTCCCGGTGAACGACGCCGACTTGAAGTCGAATACTTTCACCGCCCGCTACAACATCACCGACGATGCCAAGAGCTGGCTCGACCTGCACATCAATGCCTCCTACAACAAGACCAACCTCGATCTGACGACCCTGGTCCCTCAGAACCGCTTCGACCCGGTCACCGGTCTTCCCGTGGTCCTGCCGGCAGGTTCGCTATCGACTTTCGATGTCGGCACGACCGGCATCGATATCTGGAATACGTCGCGGTTCGAGACCAGCGCGATCGCGCATGAACTGACCTATGGTGGTGACTGGGTCGGCGACGACGTCGAGACTGGCGGCACCGCAGGCGGCGACAGTTTCTACACGCCTTCGGGCAAGCGAAACGTTTCCGGCGCCTATGTCCAGGACAAGCTCACCTGGGATTGGCTCGAAGTCATCGCCGGGCTGCGCTACGACAGCTACAAGCTCGACAGCGATGTCGGCGAAACCTCTGGCGACCGGCTATCGCCCCGCATCACCGTCGGCGTCTCGCCGTTCGAGAGCGCGAGCCTTTCAGGGCTGCAATTCTATGGCACCTACGCGGAGGGCTACCGCTCTCCTTCGCTGACGGAAACCCTGATCAGCGGCAATCATCCGGCCGGCGTCACCTTCCCGTTCCTGCCCAATCCCAATCTGAAGCCTGAATCCGGCGAGACCGTGGAATTCGGTGTCAACTACAGCACCAACGGCATCATCCAGTCCGACGACGCGCTGCGGTTGAAGGCCGCCTACTTCAACAACAATGTCGACGACTATATCGACGGCGTGACACTGTCGGCGTTCGACCCGACCAGCGGCTGCCCGTTCGGGCCGGGCATCCCGATCTGCTTCCAGTACCAGAATTTCGCCAAGGCCAAGATCGACGGCTTCGAGATGGAAGCGTTCTACGATGCCGCATGGGGATATGCCGGGCTTTCCGCCTCATTCATTGATGGCCACACCATCTCCTATGACGGAGACCGGGCGGACCTTGCCACCATCCCCTCCTCCCAGGTCACGGCGCAGCTCGGCCTGCGTTTTCTCGAGGACAGGCTCACCGTCGGCGGCGAAGTGCAGTACAATGGCAAGCTGAAGGGCAACGCGATTGCCAAGGACTATACGCTGGTCAATGCCTTCGCCAGCTATCAGGCGACCGACAATTTCAAGGTCGACTTCCGCGCCGACAATTTGTTCAACGTGAAATACACCAACCCGTTGAACGTATCGGCCACCAGTGTCATTTACGAGCCTGGCGTCACGCTGAAGCTGGCGGCGACCATGCGGTTTGGAGGCTGATGACAATGACAGGCTTGACGGCATCGCTTCGTCTGCTGACCTCGGCGTTGGCGGTGTCGCTTGCGATGGGCCCGGCGCTGGCGCAACAGGCCGCGCCGGCCCCATCGCTGACCCTCGAGCTCAACGCCATGCAGCCCTCGGACAAGGGCTGCCGCTTGACCTTCGTCGTCAACAACGGCCTTGGCGCCGATCTCGCCAAGGCGGCGTTCGAGATCGCGCTGTTCAACGAGGCCGGCGTCGTCGACCGGTTGACCGTGCTCGACTTCAAGGAATTGCCGGCGGGCAAGACCAAGGTGACGCGTTTCGACCTTGCCGGCACCGACTGCACCAAGCTCAGCCGGGTGCTGATCAACAGCGCGACGGAATGCGCCGGCGCAAGCGTCGAGCCTAACGCCTGCATGCGCGGCCTGAAGACCGAGACCAAGACCGGCATCGCCTTCGGGGTCTGAGTGGGACTGCATCCCGCATTCACGCAGACCACCGCGGCATGGCCTCTGACCGGCGCCGCTTCGCCGCTGTGCGGGGCAAATGATCTTGATTTGACTTTTCCGCGTGGGTCGCCGCAATTTCCGTCGCGCGACATGCAGGAAATCAGTCCCCTCCCTGACGCCGGCGGCGAGCTGGCGATAGTGCCGGCCGAGCCGCTTGCGCAGGCGCGCCCGAAAGGACAAACGCGCAAATGGACCGCGGCGATCGTCGTTTCATGCCTGCTTCACGCCGCCGTAGCGGGGGTTTTCCTGTTCTCGCCGGCCGGGTCATTCGATTTCCAGGATGCTACGCAGTCAGAAGGCAGCGATCAATTGGGCGCCAATGTCACTGGCAGCGCGCTGGATCGCGAAGCGCCAGCAATGAATGTTACATTGGTGCCGAACCCGCAGCCGGCCAAACCGGAGGCGGCAACGGCCAAGCCAGCCAAACCGGTGCAGCCAACAGAGCCTCGGCAACCCACCAAGGAAGCAGTGAAGCAGCCCCTTGAGCCTCCGCCGGAAGCTGTCAAACCGCCAGCGACCAGACCAGACATCCTGGTGGCTGGAGCTCCCGATGATCAGAGCGTGGTTCCGAAGAATGAGGTGCCGGCACAGCCGACTGCTCAGAAAGAAAGCACCGAGGCGCCTGTTGCATTTGCCGGGCAGCCGCCGATCCCCAGTGCCAGACCAAGTCCGGCAGTGCCCCCTTCAAGAACAAGCGAAGCAGATGAGAAGCGCGGCACGGCAGATGGCCAGGACCGCTCTGCTCTGGCAGCGAGCAAGGGCAAGAAACAAAATGAAGCAGGCACCGCAGCGGAATCCAGCTACCGCAGCGACGTCATAAGAAAGCTCAGCCGCGTCAATCGCGGCGTCCCGCCTTCGGTGCAAGCAACCGCACGCAACAATGCGTTGTCACATTCGTCATTGGCAGTCGTGGCGGCATCAATGAATTGCGCATCCTGCAAAGCTCCGGATCGGCAAACTTCGATCAGGTCGTGCTCGGCATCGTGCGCAAGGCAGCTCCCTTCCCTCCCATCCCGCCAAAGGTCGGCAACAATCTGGTGTTTACAGGCGCTATCGGTCCGTTTTGAGAGTCTTCGCCTCGTCGTTTCCATCAACCGTCACAGTTCGCCAATTCTGAAAGGAACCAGCATGTACATCGCCATGAACCGCTTCAAGGTCCAGAACGGCTCGGAGGACGCCTTCGAGGACGTCTGGAAAAACCGCGATTCAAGCCTCTCGGAGATGCAGGGTTTCAAGGAATTCCATCTGCTGCGCGGCCCGGTCAACGAAGCCGAGGGCTACACGCTGTTCGCCTCGCACACGATCTGGGCAAGTCATGAGGATTTTGTCGCCTGGACCAAATCCGAGAATTTTCGAGCCGCGCACCGCAATACCGGCTCCAGCAAGGTGCATTATCTCGGCCATCCGCAGTTCGAGGGCTTTTCGGTCGTCGAGGGCGCGTGACGTGGCATCGCCCGCTGCTGACCCTGCCCGCACAATCCCGATCCTGCCCTCGCCCGATATCAAGGCGACACGTGATTACTACCGAGACCAGCTCGGTTTCGGCGTCGTCGGGCCGGAGATGGACGACTATCTCATCGTGCGCCGCAACGAGATGGAGATTCATTTCTGGAAGAGCGACGACCGCAAACTGCCCGAAGTATCGTCCTGCTATATCAGAGGCGGCGAGGTGCCGGCGCTGCACGCCGAATTTTCGGCGCGCGGCGTCAACAAGCTCAGCCCCTTCACCGTTCGCCGATGGAACATGAAGGAGTTTTACGTCTGGGACCCGCACGGCAATCTGCTGAGATTTGGCTGCGCGCCGGAGGAAGTGTGAACTTCGGCGAAGCCGTGCCTGCCGCTTCTCAGACCTTGGTGAACAGTCCTCGCAGCCCCCGCGTGAGGCGCTTGCGCAACCGCCGCCAGCGACTGCGGCGATCGAGGAACGGCAGCAGGCGCGGATCGTTTCCCAGGTCGCCAAACCTTTTGACATGCTGCGACAGGAATCCCGGCACGAAATGCCTGCCGTTGATGGCGCCCAGCCGTGTCGCATCGGCCAGGACATAGTCGAGGACATCCTTGCCCATGGCGATCTCGTGCGTCCGATAGCCGGGTGATTGCTGCACGTGACCGCCGGCATAGGCGGTGCCTGCGGAAACGCTGGCTCCATGCAGGCGATAGAGGCCGAGACATTCCGACAGGATCAGGCTGCCCGCGGCCAGATGCGCGCATGTTGCCGCGATATAGTCGGTTCCCATCCTTGACTTGAACGGAAACGCCAGAACCGGCTCCAGCGCGCCGCGCCGGAAGACCATCGACGATGTCGGCGCCCACATCCAGCCATAGGCCTCGGGGCCGAAATAGGTGATTGGATATTCCGATGCATAGACGATCTCGGGCGCCATCTCGCCAAGCTGCTTGCCGGGCGTCGTGGCCGTGCCGGACGCATCCGTCCGGGAACGCGGCTTGCGCAACATAAGGTAGGTACCGCTGAGCACGGTGCGGTCGCTGTCGATCAGATAGACGTCGGAACTGGACATTGCCGCCGGGCGCGTCGCATTGAGATGCGCGGAAAGATGCGCGACGAGAAAATCCGGCAGCCAGATATCGTCGGCGTCGAGGAACGCCAGGAAAGGCGCATCGCTCGCGGCAAGACCATCACGGAACGCAGCCAGTTGGCCGCCATTTTGCGAACGCACCAACAGGCTGAGGCGCGGATCGCCGATCGCCTGGAGAAGCTGGCGGACATGGTCGGTCGAGCCATCGGTCGAAGCGTCGTCGACGATGACGCAGGTCCACCTCTGATAGGTCTGCGCCAAGACCGAGCGGATCGCGTCCTCGACGTAGGCGCGATAATTGTGACAGGTGATGACGACGCCGACACACGGAAGCTCAAATGGCGTGGATTGCATCAGGTCAGCCTCGCCCGGTGGTCGGGTCGCCCGCATGTTTATCCCGGCATCTTTTCTTTGCAACCGATCACGCCGCAGCCAGCAGGCTGGCATTGCCGCCCGCGGCCGTGGTGTCGACGCAGACAGCCCTTTCATGAGCATATGCCGCCGGGTTGAGCACCTCGCTGACCAGCGGCACGATCGGACCGGCGCGGTCGGCGATGACTTTGCGCACGATGCGCGCGGCCTCTTGCGTACCTGAAAAGGCGACGACGTCGACACGCAGAGAGCGTGCCTCGACCGGGTCGGGCCGGCCGTCGATGGCCGCCAGCGGCAGGCCCTTGCCGGTCAGCGCCGACAGTGCCGCCGGCGCACCTGGCGCGACGGCGAGCACCGCATTGCCCGCGGCGAGCGCCTGGATGGCCTGCGCCAGCAGCGTGTCCTGATCCGGGCCGAGGCAGAGCACGCGGCCGCGCGGCGACAGCGACAGCGTGTTGGCCTCGCCGGTTGGCCCGGGCAGGTCGACCTGGCCGAAATCGATGCTCGCGGCAGCGCCGATCGCCGCCGCGCCCTTGCCGCGCAGATGTTTGCGCAGGATGGCGACGCGGTCTGCCCGTGTCGACCAGCCGCCAAGCGCGGGATCGGGCAGATTGTCGGCAAGCTCCGTCGCCGTCACCTTGTGGCCATCGGCGATATGCGTGCCGGCCTCCGGTCCCTTGCGGAAGCGTCTGAGATAATGCGGGCCGCCGGCCTTCGGCCCGGTGCCGGAAAGCCCCTCGCCGCCAAAGGGCTGCGAGCCGACGACGGCGCCGATCTGGTTGCGGTTGACATAGATGTTGCCGGCATGGATGCCGTCGACGAAATGCTGGACGCGGCCCTCGATACGGGTGTGCAGGCCGAAGGTCAGGCCATAGCCCTTGCGGTTGATTGCGGCGATGACGGCGTCGATCTTCTCGGCGTCGAAGGTGGCGACGTGGAGAACCGGCCCGAACACCTCGCGCTCCATCTCCTCGATGCCTTTGACCCGGAACACATGCGGCGCGACGAAGCGGCCATCCTTCGGCGCTTCGAGCTTGACGATCAGCCTGCCCTGCAGGCCCATTTTGGTGCAGTAATCGCGGATCGAAGCTTGCGCCTCGTCATCGATGACCGGGCCGACGTCAGTCGAAATCTGCCAGGGATCGCCGATGCTGAGCGCTTCCATCGCGCCTTTCAGCATCTCCAGCATCTTCTTCTCGACATCCTTTTGCACATAGAGCACGCGCAACGCCGAGCAGCGCTGGCCCGCACTCTGGAAAGCGGAGGCCAGGATATCGCGCACCGCCTGTTCGGGAAGTGCGGTGGAATCGACGATCATTGCGTTCAAGCCACCGGTCTCGGCAATCAGCATGGCATCGGGCGCGGCAGTCTCCGCCAGTTGTTTCTCGATCAGCTTGGCGACCTCGGTCGAGCCGGTGAAGCAGACGCCGGCGATGCGCGGATCGGCGGTCAGCGGGCCACCGACGGACGGTCCGTCGCCGGGCAGAAGCTGGATGACGTCTTCCGGCACACCGGCCTCGCGCAGCATTTCGACGGCGCGGAAAGCGATCAGCGGCGTCTGCTCGGCCGGCTTGGCGATCACCGAATTGCCGGTGACCAAGGCGGCGGCGATCTGGCCGGTGAAGATCGCGAGCGGAAAATTCCAAGGCGAGATGCAGACGATGGCGCCGCGCGCTTGTGTCCCCGCTTCGGCATTGGCGGCTTCGGCGGCGTAGTAGCGCAGGAAGTCGACCGCTTCGCGCACTTCGGCAACGCCGTCGGCCAATGACTTGCCGGCCTCGCGCGTCGCCAGCGCGAAGAACTCGACCGCGTTGGCCTCATAGAGGTCGGCGGCGCGGTTGAGGATGGCGGCGCGCTCGGCGACCGGACGTTTCGCCCAGGCCGGCTGCGCCTCCACCGCGATTCGCACGGCGGTCGCGACCTGCTTGGCGGCAGCCTCGCTGACCGTGCCGACCACCTCGTCAGGCTTGGCCGGATTGACGATGGGGCGCTGCTTGCCGTAGCCGGCGGCGCGGGTGATCGGCTTGGCGTGCCAGCGATCCGGCCCGGCAAACCCCGCTTTGGCCTTGTCGATGGCGGCCAACGTCACCGTATCGGTGATGTCGACCCCCCTGGAATTGCGGCGGCCGGCGCCGAAGATCGCCGCGGGCCGCGCGATCGCCGGATTGGCGGCGGGACCCTGTCTTTCAACTGTTTCGAGCGGGTCGCGGGCGATGTCCTCCGGCTCGACCTCCTCGTCGGTGAGCTGGTGGACGAAGGAGGAGTTGGCGCCGTTCTCCAAAAGCCGGCGGACCAGATAAGCGAGCAGGTCGGAATGCGCGCCGACCGGCGCATAGATGCGGCAGCGCGTGCCTTCGGCCTGACGCACCGTCTCGTGCAACGCCTCACCCATGCCGTGCAGCCGCTGGAACTCGAAGGAGTCGCGATCTCCCGCCATCGACAGGATCGCGGCCACGGTGTGGGCGTTGTGGGTGGCGAACTGCGGATAGATGCGGTCGGTCATCGATAGCAGTTTTTTCGCGCAGGCCATGTAGGAGACATCCGTGTTGGCCTTGCGTGTGAAGACGGGATAGCCGTCGAGCCCGAGCATCTGTGCCCGCTTGATTTCCGTGTCCCAATAGGCGCCCTTGACCAGCCGCACCATGATGGTGCGGTCGTACTTCTTCGCCAGTGCGTAGAGCCAGTCGATGACGAAGGCAGCACGGGGACCATAGGCCTGGACGACGACGCCAAAGCCGTTCCAGCCGGCAAGCTCCGGCTCTGCCAGCACCCGTTCGATGACGTCGAGCGACAGGTCGAGGCGATCGGCCTCCTCGGCGTCGATGTTGAGGCCCATGCGCGAATGGCGCGCCGCCAGCGCCAGCGACAACAACCGGTCGGCCATGACAGGCAGCATCTTTTCCTTCTGCGCCACTTCATAACGCGGATGCAGCGCCGAAAGCTTGACCGAGATACCATGGTTCTGGCGGATGTCGGGACCATTGGCCCCCGCATCGAGCGAGGAAATCGCATCCGCATAGGCCTTGAGATAGCGCAAGGCGTCGGCCTCGGTGCGGGCCGCCTCGCCCAGCATGTCGAAGGAATAGAGATAGCCTTTCTGCGTCATCGGCCGACCGCGCTTGACCGCCTCGGTGATGGTGCGGCCGAGCACGAACTGCTCGCCCATTTCGCGCATGGCGGCCGCAACCGCCTTGCGGATGACCGGTTCGCCCAGACGGCGCACCATGGCCCGGAGCGTGCCCTCGATGCCGCCCTCGCCTTCGTCGAGCACCCGGCCGGTCAGCATCAGTGCCCAGGTCGAGGCGTTGACGAAGATCGAGCTCGAGCCGCCCGAATGCGCCGACCAGTCGTGCGGCGCGATCTTGTCGGCGATGAGATCGTCCATCGTCTCGGTGTCGGGCACGCGCAGCAGCGCCTCGGCCAGGCACATCAGCGCCACGCCCTCCTTGGTCGAGAGGCCGTAGGCGGAGAGAAAAACTTCCATCAGCCTGGGATCGGACGAGCCGCGCACCGCTCGCACCAGATCGGCGGCGCGGGCCGAGATCGCGTTGCGGTCCTTTGTCGACAACCCCGTCGCCTCGGCCAGCCGCTTCATCGCCTCGTCTTCGTCGGGCAGATAATTGGCACGGATCTGCTGGCGGATGGGATCGAGCGCTGGCATGGCGGTCCTATGAAGCGAGCATCAGGGAGCGGGCCGGCGGTCACCGGACCGAATGGCGCAAACTAGCACAAAGCTAGATTTCAGTCGTTCCAAAGAAATCGACAGGATAGGTCAGTTGACCTATCATATGGCCTGATTTCCCTCAGTTTAACCATGGAATCGATGACCGAAGACCAATTGGACCGCATCGACAGGAACATCCTCTCGGCGTTGGCCCGCGATGGGCGGCTTCCCATATCGGAGCTCGCCGCCAAGGTCGGCCTATCGAAGACGCCGGTGCAGGCGCGGGTCAAGCGGCTGGAGAAGGACGGCTATATCAGGGGCTACCAGGCGATCATCGACCGCGAGCGCATGGGCGAAGGTCATGTCGCCTTCGTCCAGGTCAAACTGTCCGATACGCGCTCGGCCGCTCTCGACGCCTTCAACCGCGCCGTCCAGGCGGTGCCGGAGATCGAGCAATGCCACATGATGGCCTCGAGCTTCGATTACCTGCTGAAAGTCCGCACCACCGATATCGCCGCCTATCGCCGCGTCCTCGGCGAGCGCATTTCCGCCCTGCCCCACGTCGCCCAGACCTCGACCTTCGTGGCGATGGAGACGGTGAAGGATCGCTAGCAGTTCAATGGCCCGTGCGCGATTTCGGCTTCCCAGGCTCGAAACTGATGCGGAGCTTCGATCCGGTTGCCTTGGCGAAACGTTGCAAGGTCCGGGTTGAAGGCATGTTCCGACCACTCTCCAAACGAGCAATGACCGCTTGTGTCGTTCCCATGGCGGTGGCGACTTCTTCCTGCGTCATGTCGGCTTCGCCGCGCGCCCTGATCAAAGCTTCAGCGATCGCGAACTCTTCCTCCAAGGCTTCGTATTCGGCAACGAACTCTGGATCCTTGAACCAGTCCTTGGCGGCTTCCTCGACGGGTATTACTTTCCGGCTCATAGAACCTCCTTTGCTCTCTTCAGAGCCAGTTCGATCTCACTTCGTGGCGTCTTCTGCGTCTTCTTGGTGAAAACCCGCACGATAACCACACGGCGTTCGGCCGCCGTCACGTAGACCGCGCGAGCAATCCCGTCACGCCCCTTCATCCGCATTTCCCAAAGCCTGCCCTCCAGGTGCTTTACGTAGGGCTCGTGCACTTTCTGCAGGCCATGAGCCTCGATCAAACGCGATATCCGCAGAAAGTTGGCAAGAATGTCTTTCGGCTGAGCCTCAAGCTCGTGCCGAACTTCGACATTTAGAAACTCAACCACCCAGCCCATCGAGTCAGGATATATCTTTTTTGCAATATTTCTTCAACTGTAATTGCTGGCCGGAGTCTATTCATTATTCACTCCGCCAGCGTCTTCAAAAACGCCACCAATGCCCCGCGCTCGCGGTCCGAAAGCTGGAGCGGATGGATCTCGGACACGCCTTCGACACTTGCCGGCGCCTTGGAATAATGCGCCACCACCTCGTCGAGCGACGAGAACTGCCCGGCATGCATGTAGGGTGGCCGCGTGGCAGCCCCGCGCAGCGACGGCGTCTTGTAGGCGCGCACCAGCTCCGGCGCATCCTTCACCATGAAGCGCAATTCGCCGCAGGCGCCGGCGTCGCCGTCGCGAAAGGCGCCGAAACAGTTGAACGGATCGGCCTCGACTTGGCGTACCGCATCCACGCGGCCGCGATCCGGTGGCAAATCCTTGACCGGCGGCACGCCGGTATTGTGGAAACTGTTGTCGGTGAAGCGCGGACCGGTGTGGCATGTCACGCAATTGGCCCTGCCGATGAACAGCTTCAGCCCAAGGATTTCCTCGGGCGAAAAGGCGTCGTCGCTCTTCGGTACAGCGCCGGTGGCCAGGTCGATGGCAAAGCGGTCGAAGCGCGTCCGCGGCGGTGCGATCGACCGCTCGAAGGCGGCGATCGCCTTGCCGATATTGGCGAAGACGCGATTGACGTCCTCGGTCTGTTGATCGGACATGGCGCGCCACGCCGCCTTTTCGGCGTCAGTGCCGAGCGGGCTGGCATTGGCCGGCACCTTGGAAAGGTCGGGCAGCGGCCCGAAGATGCGCTCATAGCGTTCGCCAAAGCGCGCCTCGATGTAATGCGCGAACGCCGCTCGGTTGCCGGCTTGCTCCAGCGGATTTTCGAGTGGCGTCAGCGCTTGCGCCCAAAGGCTGTCGCGGCGCCCGTCCCAGAAGAACCAGGGATCATGCGCGACGCCGGCCAGCGGCATGGTGCGCCGGTTGGTGCGGCCGACGCCCACCGCTTGCGGCAGGTCGTCCTGGAACTGCCGGTCGATCTTGTGGCAGGTCGAGCAGGAAACCATGCCATCGCCGCTCATCCCCTGATCGAAGAACAGCGTTGAGCCAAGAGCGGCAGCGGCCGGCACATCGGCGAAGCGATTGGTGGTGTCGGGCTTCAGTGAGGGCAACGCCGACAACGCCAGCGAGGCGA
Organism: Mesorhizobium sp. STM 4661; assembly: GCF_000359125.1. GTDB lineage: Bacteria > Pseudomonadota > Alphaproteobacteria > Rhizobiales > Rhizobiaceae > Mesorhizobium. Next base: position 104,373 of record NZ_CAAF010000064.1, read on the forward strand.
TGGTCTTCTTCTCGGCATCGGAGAATTCCGGCTTGCCGCAGCCGGCAAGCACGGCCATCGCCATCAGCACGAGAAAGCGCGAAAGCCAGCTCACAGCAGCACGTTGAAGACGACCGTGTCCGAACCGGCCGCCGCGGAAATGGCGAAATGCAACCGCCACAATCCGCTCATCGTGAATTTCAGCCCGTCGATGCGATAGCGCCCGTCGCCCAGATAATCGGTCGCTTGCGGGCTGGTCGGCAGGCCATGATTGTGCTGCGGCATGCCGCCGGAAACCGCGATCGCCGCCCCTTCCACCGGCGCTCCCGCAACTGTCTTGAGGGTCAACAGCCAGGATTGCAGCTCGCCTTGCCGGATAACGCCGCGCTCGGGCTCGAAACTTGCCACGAACAACCCGTTCGCCGTCTTTTTCGAACGGGAAATGTCCGCGCCGGCACCCTGCGGCGCTTGCGGCGCGGTCAGATAGACCACCGCCAGAATGCCAGCCAGCAAGGCAGCCAGACCAAGACCTGCTAGAACATAACGCCATAACGATGCCAAACCGGTTCCTCTCCAGAGATAACGTCTCGGTCGGCAGATCGCGTCCCGCCGCGCCTGTGGGAAAGCGCTTCTGGCGCAAAATCCGCCGCCGCCAAGCATGGCGCCGCCGGCTGCAAAAAGCTACAGCACCGGGTCTTTGGTTTTGTGCATGTCGTTACCCCAAAACCGCTACGCACCTCGGGTCAGGCCCGAGGGCAAGCTTTGGGGCGACATGCGCCAGGAGAGAGATTCATGGCAGGAAACGGCGTCGCCTCGATCGGTGAATGCATGCTTGAACTTTCAGGCCAGGCGGGGCCGAACTGGCGCATGGGCTTTGCCGGCGACACGTTCAACACGCTGTGGGCGCTGCATGCGCTGAGTGGCGACCGTCCGGCGACCTATGTATCGGCTTTTGGCGACGATCCGTTCTCGCGCGACCAGATCGGTTTCTTCGCTGAAAACGGCATCGGCATCGGCGCCAGCCCGGTCATATCAGGCGCACGGCCCGGCCTCTATGCCATCATGCTGACCGGCGCCGAACGCTCCTTCACCTACTGGCGCGGCGATGCGGCCGCGAGGCAGCTTGCCTCCGATCCGGCCGCACTGGCAAAAAGCCTTGAAAACCAGGCGCTTGTCTACTTTTCCGGAATCACTTTGGCAATTCTGGATGAGGCCGCGCGCAAGACGTTGCTTGCGGCCATCGACACGGCGCGCGCGGCCGGTTCGCTTGTCGCCTTCGATCCCAATTACCGGCCGCGACTGTGGCTCGGCCGTGAGGCGGCGCAAGCCGCTATCCTCGATGCCCTTGCCGTCACCGACATCGCGCTGCCGACCTTTCCCGACGAGCAGATGCTGTTCGGTGATGCAGCGCCGCAAGCAACGGCGCAACGACTGGGAAAGCTGGTCGGCGAAGTCGTGGTCAAGAACGGCGAGGAGCCGGCGCTGATCGCCGAAAACAAGACCCTGCAACCCGTTCCAGCCGTGCATGTCGCCGCCCCCGGTCGACACGACC
>NZ_CAAF010000063.1 GCF_000359125.1 Mesorhizobium sp. STM 4661
CCCACAAGGGGAGAAGGGAGAGGCAGCGCCGGTGAGCACCGCGCCGCTTGGCTCGTTCCACTAGCCCAGCCGCATGAAGCTGCGTCTTGATGAAGGTGTAGCGCCAGCTGAAGTCGTGATCGCGCAGCAGGTGCTCGTGGAAATGCTTCACGTTCCAGCCAAGGTAGCGGTGGCGATAAAGCTCCAGCATCACCTCAAGCGCCTCCGCGGGCACCCTTAAAAACGTCCCGAAACTTCTGCATTCTCCGGTCCTGTAGCCACGCTGTCCGTCTCATCCCCAGCCTCCGTTCGCTGGAAATCAAACCGGACAACTCGCGTGCTACCTAATCCGGACAACTCATCTGCTTACGACACGCAGCCTCACGGGCTTGACTTTCCGGGCGTGTTCTTTATGTGTCGCGCCAAGTTTCCCGCGTCCGGGCGTTTCCCCCGTGCTCCAGCGGCCAACCCCACGAACATTAACGGACTGATATCATGGCCAAAGCCGCAAACATCAAGATCAAGCTTCTGTCGACCGCCGACACCGGTTTCTTCTACGTGACCAGCAAGAACAGCCGCACCAAGACGGACAAGCTGTCGTTCCGCAAATACGATCCGGTCGCCAAGAAGCATGTCGAGTTCAAGGAAACCAAGATCAAGTAATCGGGTTTCCTCCGCAATACCGGAAACGCCGCCTCATGGGCGGCGTTTTCGTTTTAACCATTCGAAAAATCAAAACTCTTCTGGGGCTTGGCACAGAATCCTGATGTCATTTGGAAAAGGGGGCCGGTCGGCGTTTGGCAGCGGTACGAGGAGGCCACTATGTGCCAGCGCCGGCCGGCCGACCCCACGGACCCAGGAGATGCGGCGGACCTGAGAATCATGGGGTATTTTTCGGATCGACCCGGCGATCTACCCTCGCGCCGGTTCCGTTATTGGCCTGCACATTTGCGCAACACCTCAGGAAAATCAACCGTTTCTTAACCAAGTAACGCGAATCGCTTGGATTAAGGTAAATTCGTAACCCTGTCGCACTGACTGGATAATCGGGCGTCGGTGCTACGCCGCCTTGGCGACGACGCGGTTGCGGCCGCCGCTCTTGGCTTCGTAGAGCGCCAGATCGGCGCGCTTCATCAGTCCCGCCACCGTGTCCACCCCCTTCAGCACCGATGATACACCGACGCTGACGGTGACTTCGATCGTCTTGCCCTCGGAACCGACGGCAAACGGCATCTGGGCGATTTCGGCGCGAATGCGCTCCGCAACCTTCTCGGCGACCGCGCCCTCCGTGTCCGGCATCACCACGACGAACTCCTCGCCGCCAAAACGGCAGGCAAGGTCGATGCCGCGCACATTCTTGCGCAGCCGCCGCGCGAATTCGCGCAGCACGTCGTCACCGCCGTCATGGCCGTGCGCGTCGTTGATGGTCTTGAAACGGTCGAGATCGGTGATCATGACCGACAGCGGCCGTCGCCGCGCCACGGCGCGGTCGAACAGCGTCTGCAGATGGCTGTCGAGGTAACGGCGGTTGTGCAGCCCGGTCAGCCCATCGGTCACCGCCATCTCGATGGTCTGGGTGACGCTGGCGCGGAGCTGGTCGTTGTAACGCTTGCGGCGGATCTGCGTGCGCAGCCGCGCGGTCAGCTCCTGCTGGTCTATCGGCCGCATCAGATAGTCGTTGATGCCGAGTTCAAGGCCGCGCACGAGGCGTCCCTCCTCGCCCTGCTCCGCCAGAAGGATGATTGGCAGGAAACGGGTGCGATCGAGCGAGCGCAATTGCGAACAAAGCCTCAGCGGATCGAAATCGGCAAAGGCCGTCGAGATCATCACGCATTCATAGGGCGTCTCGGCGGCCTGGAAGAAGCCGGCATGTGGGTCGGTGGCAATGTCGAGATCGGCGCTGCCACGCAGCATTTTCTGGATGCGCTCGAAGGAGGATTTGCGCTCGTCGATCAAGAGAACTTTCGGCATCGTGTCTTCGGAGGCGAAATTTCGGCTCAGAAGCTCCTCGATGCCAATGTTGCGGGTGGTCGAGGCGCGCAGGCGCAGCTCGTCGGTCAGCGTCTTCAGCCTGACCAGGCTCTTGACGCGCGTCATCAGTTGCAGATCGTTGACCGGCTTGGTCAGAAAATCGTCGGCGCCGGCATCGAGCCCGCGCACCCGGTCCGAAACCTGATCGAGCGCGGTGATCATGACGACCGGGATATGCGATGTCGCCGGATCGCTCTTCAGCCGCCGGCAAACCTCGAACCCGTCCATGTCGGGCATCATCACGTCGAGCAGCACGACATCGACCTTGCCGTTTTCGCAGGTTTCAATCGCGTCCGGCCCATTGGTGGCGGTCAGCACCTCGAAATATTCTGCAAGCAGCCGGACCTCGAGCAGCCTCACATTGGCAGGGATGTCGTCGACGACGAGAATCCGCGCTGTCATCTCATAAGGCTCCGGCTCGGCTGAAAGGGCGCATCAGGCGTCGCCCAGATAGGATTTGATGGTTTCGATGAAACGCGGCACCGAGATCGGCTTGGAGATATAAGCCTCGCAGCCACCCTGGCGGATACGCTCCTCGTCGCCCTTCATCGCGAAGGCGGTGACGGCAATGACCGGGATGACATGGAGGTCGTCGTCCTCCTTCAGCCATTTGGTCACTTCCAGCCCCGATACTTCGGGCAGCTGGATATCCATCAGGATCAGGTCCGGCCGGTGCTGTCGCGCCAGGTCCAGTGCTTCCAGACCGTTGCGCGTACGCACCGTTTCGTAGCCGCTCGCTTCGATGAGGTCCCGAAAGAGCTTCATATTGAGCTCATTGTCCTCGACGATCATGACCTTCTTTGGCATCAATTTCCCGTTCCGGCTCGGCCTTCCGCTCGAAGGCTGCCGTCATGCGCCCCTGCCGGAACGCACCAAACCCTGCTTCACAATACGGCAATAAGATTGACGAAACGCAAACCGCCAGCCGCAAAAGCCGTTCGGATTCCACTTCGAACGCCACATCGAAGAGCTTGCCGCAGGCGACACTTGCGATTACTGCGAAAAGAGACTCATTCCACCCCGAAGAAGGTAGCGATGGCAAACGCAGCGTCAATGCGTGAGGAGGCCGAAACCATTGCCGTGAAGGCATTGGGCTTCGTCGCCGCGGACCCGGAGCTTCTGCCCCGCTTTCTGGCGATTACCGGTATCGAGGCGCATTCGATCCGCCGGGCGGCCGGTGAGCCGGGATTCCTGGCCGGCGTGCTGCAATTCATCCTCGCCCACGAGCCAACGCTGATGCGGTTTGCGGAGGAAACCGGCACGCCGCCAGCTTCCGTCGGCAAGGCGCTGCGGGCTTTGCCGCTGGGCGACGACAATCACGAGCATTCCATATGAGCGACGATCCTGAGACTGCGCGGCAGATCGAGGAACTTGCCGCGGACGACCGGCCGCTGCTGGTGCTCGATGTCGACGATGTCGTGCTCGAATTCATCCGGCCCTTTCCGCATTTTCTCAAATCGCGCGGCTTCGGCCTGACGCTCGCCTCCTTCCGCCTCACCGGCAACATCGCCGAAACGGCGAGCGGCCGCTTGGTCGAACAGCCCGAGGTGACAGCGCTTCTGGGTGAATTCTTTGACGCCCAGGCCGACTGGCAAAGTATCACCGACGGTGCCGCGGAAGCCCTTGCCGCGCTTGGTGATCGCGCCGAGATCGTCATGCTGACCGCCATGCCACACAAACACCGCGCGGTGCGCCGTGCGCATCTCGACGCGCTCGGGCTGCCCTACCCGCTTCTGACCACCGAGATGGCCAAGGGACCGGCGGTGGCCAAATTGCGCGGCAAAAAGGGCCGCCCGGTCGCCTTCGTCGACGACCAGCCGTCCAATCTGCTGTCGGTGCAGAACTCGGTTGCCGACGCGCACCTCTTCCATCTGATGGCCGACAATTCGCTGCGCGCCTTCCTGCCGCCGGCGCCGGACGACATCGTGGTCTTGCAGGACTGGCCTGAAGCCGCACCGAAGATCGCGGCGGCGCTTGGATTTTGATCAAACGCTTAAGGCTGGAGCTTCGCTCCGGCGCCGCCGTTGTCGCCCGCGGTAGCATCACTCGGGTCAGTGAGGGGATCGTCCTGGACGGGATCGGCCTGCTTCAGCATGGCGCCGTTGACCGTGACCGAACCGTCGGCCTTGGCGTTGATGACCCATTCCAGCCGACCATCCGGCAGTGCCTTGCCAAACCCTTTGACGGCGAGCGCGAAGGAAAAAGCTTGTGCCGCTTGCTGGTCGCTCTTGGCCGCCGTCTGCAGGGTCTGCACGATTTTGTCGTAGCCCGCGACATCGACGATCATGCGCGCTTCCGGTTTCTTGCCGGGGAACGTCATCTCGCCTTCCATCGCGACCTCGATGTTGCCGTTCTTCACCGTGCTGTGCCCGAGGACGACTTTCGGATTGTTGGCCATGAAATCGGCGATCAAGGTCTCGCCAAATTCATCTGACAGCGGAGGATCCCTATTGAGATCAAAGGCTTCAATCGCCTTTCTTAGCATGCTGTCCAAGTCGAGATTGGCGCCGCCAAAGCTCAATTCGATGTCGGTAGGCAACAGCGCGGCACTCCAGCTGGGCAGAAGACGCTGAGGGACGGTCAAGCCGGTCGCCTCGATCCGACAATCGATCTTCCCGTTGTCAGAGATTCCGTCGATACCGGTCGTCGCGCTCAAATCCGCAAGCCCGAAATTGCCCGCTGGACTTGCCACGCTCATGCCATCAAAGCGATAGGAATATTGCAATCGCTCCCACAAGGGCAATGCGCTTGTCAGTAATGATTTGAGTTCAGCCTGATTTGCCTTTAGTGAAGCTTCGTCCTGATTGGCGATGGCAAAACCGAGAAGATCGAGGAACGCCCTCGTATGCACGCCATTCCCGGTAATCTCGGCCGACACCCTCGGTGACTTCATCGTGACTGGCACTTTCAGCCCCGTCTCGCCTTCGTCGACAATGGCCGTTTCGACGAAATCAGCGATCGTCTGCGTCATGGCAAAATCGACGCCGCCGCCTGCGGATTTGCTAGCGTTCAAGCTCGACGTACCGGCGCCGACGCTGAGGTCCATCGGCTCCTTGGGATCTCTGGACGTCACTTGCATGCCGGCCATCGAGCCGGCTCCGCTGGTGAACACCGCCAGTCCCGGATCGTAGATGCCGCTGAATGCGGAGCCGGAGACGGAGAAACGCACCCCGTGTGGTCCCTCGACATCGACGAAGGCGTTGGGCGCTAAATCTGACGATACGCTCCAGCTTCCGTCACTGCGCGGTTTAACCAGCATCGCAAAGGGCGCGAGATTGAATGTCAGAGAGTCCTTGCTGGGATTTGCCCTAATGAGTGCGTTGAAGTCGAAGGCTATCCGATAGGCATCGCCGTCGGCCGAGATCTTCAGAATGCCGCTGTCGAGCGCCTTCTTGCCAATGTAACGTGACAGATCATCCGACAGTTGCTTCGCACCCTGACTGTCGACGGCCTGCCCCCAGGCTGGCGTACCGAATGCAAGCAGCAAAACAAATGGCAAAACAAGCTTCATGTTAACCCCCATTTTCGATCACTGAACTCAAAGCCGCTTCGAGCATTGATAGGAAGATACTGTCACAGCCACAACACGACCAGCTAAAGCACCAGCCGCATCAGCGGCCGGCCCGCTTTGCGTTCCACAAGCCGTTCGAAGCCGGCCTTCTCGAAGACCCGCGACGAGCCGACGAACAGGCCGATCGAGCGCGAGTCTTTCGACAGGTCCATCGGGCAGGCCTCGATCAGCCGCGCGCCATTCTGACGGGCGAACTCTATACCGCCCGTGACCAGCCGGTGCGACACGCCCCTGCCTCGCGCCTTGACCCGGATGAAGAAGCAGGAGATCGCCCAGACGTCTGGATCGAAAGCGTCGGCGGGATCGACCGGCGCGGAACCCCTGCCCTTATTGTTCCACTCCGGCACGTCGGCGCGCGGGCCGATCTGCATCCAGCCGACCGCCTTGCCGTCCTCGAATGCCAGCAGGCCAGGTGGCGGTCCGGCCTCGATCCGGGCCTTTATGTGGTCCTTGTTGCGTTCCTTGTCGCTCGCGCGGCGCGCTGCCGGCGCCAGCCGGAAATGCGTGCACCAGCAGCCGTAACAGGCGCCCTGCTTGCCGAAAAGATCCTCGAAATCCGCCCAAAGCTCGGGCGCCAAGGGCGCTATGGTCGTATTCATGAACTCTCTCCCGGCGAGCCGCCTTGTCGCGGCTTCCGTCCTGACGTACCATTGCATTTGTTCTCTTTATGTTCGCAGCGATGGCGGCTCCTGTCAACAATCCCCATCACGGTTTTTGCCGCGACTGCCTGACCTTCCAGCGCGGCGAGGCGCGACGCTGCGAACGCTGCGGCAGCCCGCGGCTTGCCCGCCATCCCGAACTCTACCGGCTGCATCTTGCCCATATCGACTGCGACGCGTTTTATGCGGCCATCGAAAAGCGCGACAACCCGGCGCTGAAGGACCGGCCGTTGATCATCGGCGGCGGCAAGCGCGGCGTCGTCTCCACCGCATGCTATATCGCCCGCATCCACGGCGTGCGCTCGGCCATGCCGATGTTCAAGGCGCTCGAAGCCTGTCCGGAAGCGGTGGTCATGCCGCCGGACATGGAGAAATATGCGCGCGTCGGCCGCGAGGTGCGAGCGCTGATGCAGGCGCTGACGCCGCTGGTCGAGCCGATCTCCATCGACGAAGCGTTTCTGGACCTTGCCGGCACCGAGCGTCTGCATGGCTTGCCGCCGGCGGTGGTGCTGGCGCGCTTCGCGCTCGGCGTGGAGAAGGAGATCGGCATCACCGTGTCATCGGGCCTTTCCTACTGCAAGTTCCTGGCCAAGGTAGCGTCGGATTTTCGCAAGCCGCGTGGCTTTTCGGTGATCGGCGAGGCCGAGGCGCCAAGCTTTCTGGCAGAGCAGCCGGTGACGCTGATCTGGGGCGTGGGAAAGGCCTTCGAAGCCACGCTCGAGCGGGACGGCATCCGCACCATCGGCCAGTTGCAGCGCATGGAGCGCGGCGACCTGATGCGGCGTTACGGCGTGATGGGCGACCGGCTCTACCGGCTTTCGCGCGGCGAGGACGACCGCCGCGTCCATCCCGACCAAGATGCGAAAAGCGTATCGGCGGAGACCACTTTCGACACCGATATCGCTTCCCTGGATGAATTGGTTTCGGTGCTGAGAGCGCTGTCGGAAAAGGTCTCGGCGAGGCTGAGGAAATCCAGAATTGCCGGGCGCACCGTCGTGCTGAAACTGAAAACCCAGGATTTCAAGACCCGCACGCGCAACCGCCAGCTCGGCGATCCGACCCGGCTGGCCGACCGTATTTTTTCGACCGGTCTCGACCTGTTGCGCCGGGAAGCGGACGGAAAGAAATACCGGCTGCTCGGCATCGGCGTCAGCGACCTCTCGGACGACGACAAGGCCGATCCGCCAGACCTCGTCGACGTCCGGTCGCGCAAGCGCGCCATGGCCGAAGGCGCCATCGACACGCTGCGCGACAAGTTCGGCAAGAAGGCCGTGGAAACAGGCTATACCTTCGGGAAGGGCCGCAATGCCCATCCGCCCGAGCCGATCGAGGACTGAGACCGACCGGCGATAATCGGTCCATCGCGCGATCAGGTGCGTGTGAGATCGATCCGGCTTGTGATCACGGTCTTGCCGGTTTTGGGATCGACATCGGTAACCGTCAGCCGCATGCCGTTGCTGTCGGTTTTCTCAACGGTGAGCCGCGCCCTGCGATCGCCGTTGACCTCCTTCGCCCAGCTTATGCCGAGATTGATGGCATTACCCGAGCGACTGCCGCTGAGTTGTGCCGGCCCGGTGCGGGACCCGACATAGACGCCGGTGTACTTGGCCCCGCTCGACTTCAGATCGGCGCTGATGGCGCGTGTCACCACGACAAGCCCGCGGCATTTGCCGTCCAGCGACAGCGAGGTCGACGTCGCGTCGGAATTAAAGGTGCAGGAAACGTTCACCGTCGGTGCCTCGGTAGTGACCTTGACAATACCTTTGCCGGCAAAATTCCCCTGGAACGAACGGAGGAAATCTGCGTCGTCGGCATGAGCTGCACCCGCCGCTGCCGTCAGGCAACCGGCAAGTAGAAATCGCGCGAATGAATTCATCAAAACTATCCCCCGTGCTGTCAGAGACAAAGAATTCCAAGGAAGTCGGGCAATACCGGGAATCAACGCTTGTCGCCGCCGCAGGTTCCACTTTCAACATGACTGTTTTGCAACGCGCGGCTGCTGGCCCAGTCGAATGCGTAGCCTAGCGATTGCGGTGAAAGGCCCGGCTTGCGACATAGCGCGCATGGCACCCACACCCTCGATCTCCAAGGCCGCGTTCTGGATGGCGCTGTCGGTCGCCTCGTTCCTGGCGATGTCGGTCGCCGGCCGCGCCACGACCGCCGAGCTCAACGTCTTCCAGGTGCTGGAGCTGCGCTCGGTGATCGGCTTCTTCATCCTTCTGCCCCTAGTGCTGATGAGTGGCGGTTTTGCGGCGATGCGCACCGAGCGGCCCATCGCCCATATCGCCCGCAATGTCGTCCACTATGCCGGCCAGGCTGCGTGGCTCTACGCGCTGACGCTGATCCCGCTGGCCGTGCTGATCTCGATCGAATTCACGACACCGATCTGGACGGCCATCCTGGCGGTCGGCTTCCTCGGCGAAAGGCTCTCCAGGCCGAGACTTGCGGCGATCGTGCTCGGGCTGATCGGCGTGGCGATCATCGTGCGTCCAGGCATCGGCGCCGTTAACCCTGGACATGTTGTCGTGCTGGGCGCCGCGGTCTGCTTCGGCATCTCCGTGGTCATGGTCAAATCGCTGACGCGGACGGACAGCGTCGTGCGCATCATCTTCTGGATGCTGGTCATCCAGTCGGTTATCGGTCTCGTGCCGGCGCTCTACGAATGGCGCAACCCGCCGCTCGAGCTATGGCCGTGGATCGTGCTGATCGCCTTCACCGGCATGTCGTCGCACTTCTGCATGGCCCGGGCGCTTGGCTATGCCGACGCCACGGTCATCTCGCCGATGGATTTCCTGCGCGTGCCGCTGTCGGCGCTGATCGGCTGGCTGCTCTATCACGAGCAGATCGACGCCTTCACCGCCGGAGGCGCCTTGCTGATCCTGATGGGCAATCTGCTCAATCTGCAACGAAGGGCGACGAAACCGGCGGAGATCGCGGTATCATAGTGCCTTTGGGGCTCAGAGCATGATCCCGAAAAGTGGACACCGGTTTTCGGAAAAGATCATGCTCAAACAAAGAGATAGAGCCCCATCCCGATTCAATCGGGATGGAACAGGCTCTAGTCGCCGTCGTCGGGTATCTTGAGAAGATGTCCGCAGGCCTTGCAGTGGACTGCGTCGGGCTCGTGTCGCTGCAGCCCGCATTGCGGGCAAGGAAAAAAGACCTTGGCGGGGCGGAAGAGCGCCTGCGCCAGCCTGACGAACAGCGATATGCCGATGATCATGGTGGCGATCGCGGTGAGCTTGCCTGCTATTCCCGGCAGGACGATGTCGCCGAAACCGGTCGTGGTCACCGTGGCGACGGTGAAATAGAGCGCGTCGATATAGCCTTCGAGACCAGCCTGGGTGCGGAAGAAGAAGGTGTAGACGAAGCCGGTGATGACAAACAGGAAGGTCAGGAGATTGATGACCGCGTGGCTCGCCTCGCGCCATCGCCTGAGGCCGCGCATCTCCAAATGCCGCCACAACCTACCGCTGCGCGACAGCGACCACAGTCTGAGGATGCGCAGGAAACCGAGATTAGCCAGTGCCGTAGGCATCAGCAGCGTCAGCAGGATGAAGATATCGATCCACGACGCCGGCTGTTTGATCAGGCGCAGCATGTCGTTGGAGGCCAGCAACCGGGCAACCATGTCGGCGGCGACAAGCACCGCCACCGAGTAATCGAGCCAGAGGAAAGAGGACGACTGCTGGATGACCGGTGTGGCGATGAAGAAGCCGATGATGGCCAGGTCGATGATGATGGCCACAAGCTGAAACCGGAAAGCCGCGGGCGTGCGCCCGTGATAGAGCTTGCGCAAAATGTCGCGCAGCCGTGCCAAGGCCGAACGATCCTGCAATTCGTCCTTCTCTGCCGCTTTCATGATGACCGCGTTAGCCTTCGCGGCGGCGGCCGTCCAGCGCGCGGGCCGACGGAAGCTGTAGCAAGGCGAGAACAACCGGTCCTATGGATACCAGTCGAAGCCATCACAGCGGCCTGCCCTCGATGATGCTGATGCGTGGTCCCGCCTCGATGATGTCGGTCACCTCGAAGCCACCCTTTGCCAGCAGCGACTTAAACTCTTCGGCCGTCCGCTCCTGGCCATCAGGCGCGACCAGCATGTTGAGGTCGGAGAATTTGGCATTCGCCCCTTGATTAGGCGGCTCAAGCACGGCCTCAAACACCAGCAGCTTGCCGCCATCATGGATCGCCCGGCGGCAGTTTTTCAGGATCGCGACGTTGGTCTCGTCGTCCCAGTCATGCAGTATCCATTTGAGCAGCACCGCGTCCGCCCCCGCTGGCAGATCCGCGAAGAAATCACCACCGACGATCTCGCAGCGATCGGCGACGTCTTTCGCCGCCATCACCGAGGCGGCCGGCGCCACCACATGCGGTTGGTCGAAAAGAATGCCGCGGCTGCCGGGGGTCGCGGCAAGAACTTCGGCAAGCAGCGATCCCTGCCCCCCGCCGACATCCATGACCACCGGAAACGGCGAAAAATCATATGCCGCCAGAATGGCCGCCGCCACGCCGCGCGAATTCGCAGCCATGGCACGATCGAATATGGCGGACTCCTCGGGATGCTCGGCCCGGTATTCCCAGACGCCTTTGCCGTGCGCGTGACGAAATGCGTTCTTGCCGGTCTGGATGCTGTAGAGCAGCTCGCTCCACGCTTGCCGGTAATAGGGCCTGCCGACAAAGGCCGCCCAGGGTGCGGCCGAATACTCCGCATCGGAGCGCAACGCGCCGCCAAGCGGGGTCAGCGCGAACTGCCCGTCCTCTGCCTCGTGAAATATGCCGACAGCCGCAAGCGCCCGCAGCAATCGGTAGAGCGCGCGCGGATGGGTGTCGGTCAGGCTTGCCAGATCTGCAGCCGAGCGCTTGCCATCCTTGAGGTGGTCTGCGATGCCAAGCATCGCCGCGACCGAGATCGCTTGCGACACCCGGTATTCATTGACCATTCGTATCAGTTCGAAAGCGGCTGTTCGCGGATCCATGGCGCCCCCCAATCCGCTAACAAATCACATGGTATCGCTTCTAAACAAGCTCCACTTCCACCACGCCCTGCACCGCGCGCATGGCGGATGCGATTTGTGGCGAGACGCGATACCCACCTGGCAAAGCGATCTCGACCTCGCCTTGCGCCTCTCCTTTGAGGACAATAATGCTGACCTGACTGTCGCCACGCTGTTTGAGCTGCGATTGAATGATCGACGCTGGCCCGTCGTCTCTGACAAAGATGCGCAGCGCCTTCTGGACGCGGCTGGCCTCGTCTTCCAGCGATTGCACCGAGTTGATGCGCAAATTGACGCCTTCGGGCCTGTCCTCGGCCGAAACCGTGATCACCACCGAGCGGCCGGGCTCCAGCAGGTCGCGATACTGCGCCAGCCCCTCGGAAAACAGCACCGCCTCATACTGGCCCGAATTGTCGGAGAACTGCACGACGCCCATTTTGTTGCCGGTGCGCGTCTTGCGTTCCTGCTTGGTGGTGACGGTGCCGGCAAGCCGGCCGGCGGCAGCACCCCGTTTGACCGCGGCTGAGAATTCGGCCCAGTTTTGCACCCGCATCCTTTGCAGCGCCGCTCTGTATTCGTCGAGCGGGTGCGCCGAGAGATAGAAGCCGACCACCTGGAATTCGCGGTGCAGGCGGTCGGCGGCGAGCCATGGTTCGGCCGCCGGCAGGTTGAGCGCCTGCGACTGCGCGCCGAGCGAAGCGCCAAAGATGTCAGCCTGGCCGGAGACGGCATTCTGCTGCGCCAGCGACGCCAGCCCCATCATCCGCTCGACGCCCGCCATCATAGCGGCGCGGTCATGACCGAAGCAGTCCAGCGCGCCGGCCATGATCAGGCTTTCGAAGACGCGCTTGCCGACGATCTTCGGGTCGACCCTCTCGCAGAAATCGGCGAGGCTCTTGAACGGCTTTTCGCCGCGCGTGGCAACGATGTGCTCGACGGCTGCATCACCGACGCCCTTGAGCGCTGCCAGCGAATAGAAGATCTTGTTCTCGCCGACCTCAAAGTCGCGGAAACTTGTCATCACCGACGGCGCCGCCACCTCGATGCCGAGGCGCAGCGCGTCCTGGCGGAAATCGGCAAGCTTGTCGGTGTTGCCCATGTCGAGCGTCATCGACGCGGCCAGGAACTCGACCGGATAATGCGCCTTGAGATAGGCCGTCTGGTAGGAGACCACCGCATAGGCGGCGGCATGCGATTTGTTGAATCCGTAGTCGGCGAACTTCGCCAAAAGGTCGAAGATGAAGTCGGCCTGCGGCTTGCCGACGCCGCGCTCGACGGCGCCCGAGACGAAACGCTCGCGCTGCTTGTCCATCTCGGCGCGGATCTTCTTGCCCATGGCGCGGCGCAACAGGTCGGCTTCGCCGAGCGAATAGCCTGAAAGCTCCTGCGCGATCTGCATCACCTGTTCCTGATAGACGATTACGCCTTGCGTCTCCTTCACCAGATGGTCGATCTTCGGATGGATCGACGCCATCTCCTCCTCGCCATGCTTTCTGGCGTTGTAGGTCGGGATGTTCTCCATCGGGCCGGGACGGTAGAGCGCGACCAGCGCGATGATGTCCTCGATGCAGTCGGGTCGCATGCCGATCAGCGCCTTGCGCATGCCCGCACTTTCCACCTGGAACACGCCGACCACCTCGCCGCGCGACAGCATGGCGTAGGTGTCGGGATCGTCGAGCGGAATACGGGCAAGGTCGATCTCGATGCCGTGGCGGCGGATCAGCTTGACCGCCGTCTCCAGCACCGTCAGCGTCTTCAGGCCGAGGAAGTCGAACTTCACCAGCCCGGCCTGCTCGACATATTTCATGTTGAACTGGGTGACCGGCATATCCGAGCGCGGATCGCGGTACATCGGCACCAATTCCGACAAAGGTCTATCACCGATGACGATGCCGGCGGCGTGGGTCGAAGCATGGCGATAGAGCCCTTCCAGCTTCTGCGCCATGTCGAGCAGCGTCTGGACGATCGGCTCCTTCTCGGCCTCCTCGGCAAAGCGCGGTTCGTTGGCTATGGCATCGGCGAGCTTGACCGGATTGGCCGGGTTCGACGGCACCATCTTGGAGAGTTTGTCGACCTGGCCGTAAGGCATCTGCAGCACGCGGCCGACGTCGCGCAGCACCGCACGCGCCTGCAGCGTACCGAAGGTGATGATCTGACCGACCTGGTCGCGGCCGTATTTCTGCTGGACGTAGCGGATGACCTCCTCGCGCCGGTCCTGGCAGAAATCGATGTCGAAGTCGGGCATCGACACGCGGTCGGGATTGAGGAAGCGCTCGAACAGCAAGGAGAAGCGCAGCGGGTCGATGTCGGTGATGGTCGTCGAATAGGCCACCAGCGAGCCTGCGCCCGAACCGCGGCCCGGCCCGACCGGAATGCCTTGCGCCTTGGCCCATTTGATGAAATCGGCAACAATCAGGAAATAGCCGGGATATTTCATCTTCTCGATGACGCCGAGCTCGAAATCGAGCCGTTCGCGGTATTGCTCGACTGTATAGCCTGGCGTGGGGCCATGCGCGGTAAGCCGCGCCTCCAGCCCCTCATGCGCCTGGCGGGCCAGTTCCTCGGCTTCCGCCTTCACCGCGGCGTCATTATCGGCGACATCGCCGCCGGTGAAGCGCGGCAGGATCGGATTGCGGGTCTTGGGATAATAGGAACAGCGTAGCGCGATCTCGACAGTATTGTCGATCGCTTCCGGCAAATCGACAAACAGCCGCGCCATATCGGCCTGGCTTCTCAGGAAATTATCTGATGACAGGCGACGGCGTTTGTCGACGGCGACGACCGAGCCCTCGGCGATGGCGATCAGCGCGTCGTGCGCCTCATAGTCTTCTCGCGAGGAAAAAAACGCCTCATTGGTAGCGACCAGCGGCAGGTCGTGGCTGTAGGCCAGATCTACCGTCGACTTCTCTATTGTACGGTCGTAGCCGGAAACCCGCTCTAGTTCGACATAGAGCCGATCGCCGAACAGCGCCTTGAGCGTAAGCAACCTCTGCTCGGCGAGGTCGCGGCGGTCTTCCTTCAAGGCAGTGCCGATCGGGCCGCGCGGCCCACCGCTGAGGCAGATCAGCCCATCGCAATGGCCATCCAGCATTTTGGTGGTCAGGTGAACCGCCTCGCCGGGCGGCATTTCCAAATAGACCCGGCTGACCAGCCTGACCAAATTGGAATAGCCGGCCTCGGTCGCCGCGATCAAAACCACCGGCCTCATGTCCGGGCCTTGCCGCCTGCGGTCGCGCTGGCTGTCGCTCGCTTCGCCGGAAAAGGCGAGAGCGGTCTGGCAGCCGATGATTGGCTGAATGCCCTCTTTGACCGCCTTCTGGGCAAATTCCAGCGCCCCGAACAAATTGTTGGTGTCGGTCACGGCGATGGCCGGGCATTCGTCCTTGACAGCATGGGCAACAACCGTGCCGAGCTGCAGGGCGCCTTCGAGCAACGAATAGGCCGAATGCACGCGCAGATGGATGAACGGCCGCGCCGCCACCTCCGGTCTTGCCGCCTTGGCAATCGCCTCGCGCAGCAAGGGATCGCGCGTCGTCTTTTCGTCTGCCACCAGTCTTTGCTTTCCGATCCGCAATTCTTGCCGCTCTAATCTAGGCTGCCGCGCTTCGACCTGCCAGCATTCTCGGCCTCTGCACTTGCCAATTCCCGGAAAACGTCGACGGCCTCGCGCCGCAACCCTGTGTGAAGTGCTTCATGGTCGATGGGACAGCGCCAGCCGCACACTGCCAGCGTGAATGAAATCGTCTTTCAACAAGGAGGTTTTCATGACTAGCCGTTTTGTCGTCGATCTCAGCGGTCTCAAGCTTGCCAAGGGCATGGAAGAAAAAATGGCGAAGACCATTCAGCACGCGGTGCTGACGTCGATCGCCGAAACCTACACGCAGCCGGAGATCGCCTTGCGCTTCCCCAAGGAGTGGCTCGGCCTGGTTGCGCATATCGACCAGCACCAACTTCCCGCCCTCGACAAGCAAATCGGCGGGATGATGCGCTAGAACCATGTCGTTCGCTCCGGCAGACGTTAACACGGTTCCGGTAGGCGCCAAGCTTGTCGAGGGCGGCGAAAAGTCCTGCCCGAGCGCTCGCGCCGAGCCGGGAGCGCTGCTGATCGGCGTGGTCGGGGCGGACGGCATCGTGCAGCCGATCCCGACACGACTCGAAATCGACGCCGAATTCGTCGAGCAGGCGAGCAAGGCCGGCGCCCCGGAAGCGCGCTTCCGCTTTGCCGGCCGCTGCGTCGAAGGCAAATGCAAGCAGTGGACCGGCAATTCCTGCGGCGTCATCGAAAAGGTGCTGACCGGCATGACCGAGCAGATGGTGGCGCCTGCCGAAAACCTGCCGCGCTGCGTCATCCGCGGCACTTGCCGCTGGTACAGCCAGCGTGGTGCTGACGCCTGCCGCGCCTGCGTGTACGTCGTCACCGACCAGAGCAAGGTGGCGGATCCGGCTTGATACTGAGATCGAGGGCCGGCGGTTTCCAGTCCTCGATCTCGCTTAAAAAGATCAGACGAATTCCATGATCACCGCGTCCACGGCAAGGCTGTCGCCCGGCCTGGCATTGAGTTTCGCCACGGTGAGGTCGCGCTCGGCGCGCAGCACGTTTTCCATCTTCATCGCCTCGACCACGGCCAGCGTCTCGCCGGCCTTGACCTCCTGACCCTCGGCAACGGCGATCGACACGACGAGGCCGGGCATCGGGCAGAGCAGCATCTTCGACGTGTCCGGCGGCACTTTTGCCGGCATCAGCCTTTCGAGTTCGGCCGTGCGCGGCAGCATGGCGCGCGCCGTCACCGACATGCCTTTCCAGGCGATGCGCAACCCGTTCGGTACCGGCCTGATCTGCGCCACGATCGTGCGGTCGCCGACCGTGCCGCGCCAAATGAGGTCGCCGGGCCGCCAGTCGGACGCCACGGTCAGCGCCTTGCCGCCGTCGATCGCCAGATCGAGCTCCGTCGGGATCGAGATCATGCCCTCTAGAATCGAGGCCGAAAGGTAATCCTCGCCGATCTTCACCACCCAGTCCCGCTTGAGAATGCCGGAATGCGGCGCCAGCCGTCCGCTCAGCCGGTCGAGCCGGTCGCGGCGCAGCAGTTCAACGGCGGTGGCGATCGACGCCAGCACCGCCTTTTCCTCGCCGTCGGGCACGATCGGCGCGAAGCCGTCGGGATATTCCTCGGCAATAAACCCGGTCGATATCAGTCCTTCCCGCCAGCGCGGATGCTGCATCAATGCGGCCAGGAACGGTATGTTATGCTCGATGCCATCGACGACAAAGCTGTCTAGCGCCTCCGACATGGCATCTATTGCCGCGATCCGCGTCGGCGCCCAGGTGCACAGCTTGGCCAACATCGGATCATAGAACATCGAGATCTCGGAGCCTTCGGTGACGCCGGTATCGTTGCGGATGACGATATCGCCGAACTTGCCCTCTTCCGGCGGCCGATATCTGGTCAGCCGGCCGATCGAGGGCAGGAAATTGCGATAGGGATCCTCGGCATAGAGGCGGCTTTCCACCGCCCAGCCGTTCGGCTTCACATCGCTCTGCTTGATCGCAAGCTTCTCGCCTGATGCCACGCGGATCATCTGCTCGACGAGATCGATGCCGGTGACGAGTTCCGTCACCGGGTGCTCGACCTGCAATCGCGTATTCATTTCAAGGAAATAGAAGTTCTTTTCGCTATCGACGATGAACTCCACGGTGCCGGCGCTCTGGTAGTCGACGGCCCTGGCCAGCGCCACCGACTGCTCGCCCATGGCTTTCCGGGTCTTGGCGTCGAGAAAAGGCGATGGCGCTTCCTCGGCCACCTTCTGGTTGCGGCGCTGGATCGAGCATTCGCGCTCGCCGAGATACAGTGCATTGCCATGCGCGTCGGCCAGCACCTGGATTTCGATGTGGCGTGGATCGACGACGAATTTTTCGATGAAGACGCGGTCGTCACCGAACGAGCTTTTGGCTTCCGACCGCGCCCGATCGAACCCGTCGCGCACCTCGGCCTTGCTCCAGGCGATGCGCATGCCCTTGCCGCCGCCGCCGGCCGAGGCCTTGATCATCACGGGATAACCGATCTCCCCGGCGATCTTTTCCGCATGGTCGGCATTCTCGATAACGCCGAGCCAACCGGGCACGGTGCTGACCTTGGCGGCGTTGGCGAATTTCTTCGATTCGATCTTGTCACCCATCGCCTTGATCGCCTTGGGCTTCGGGCCGATGAAAACGATGCCTTCCGCCTCCAGCGCCTCACAAAAGGCTGCGCGCTCCGAGAGAAAGCCATAACCGGGGTGCACGGCCTGCGCGCCCGTCGCCTTGCAGGCGGCGATGATCTTCTCCGGCACCAGATAGCTCTGCGCGGCGGGCGATGGTCCGATATGCACCGCTTCGTCGGCCATCTCGACATGCACGGCGTCGCGATCGGCGTCGGAATAGACCGAGACGGTGGCGATGCCCATCTTGCGCGCCGTCTTGATGACGCGGCAGGCGATCTCGCCACGGTTGGCGATCAGGATTTTCGTGAACATGCGGGCACTATTCCCCTCCGGTCGCCTGTTCCTTTTATGGTCTGTGCTTGTGCGGTCAAGACGGCCATGCAATTCACTGACCTTCAATCGATTTGCGAGTCCAATTTGCTTCCGTGGCCCAGTTGATCGCACCATTAAAACCTGAGAGCTTGGACGAAAATAGTTTGGGAGGATGTGCCTGATGAAAACCCGTGCTGCTGTCGCTGTCGCCGCCGGAAAGCCGCTCGAGATCATGGAGGTCGACCTCGACGGTCCGCGTGACGGCGAAGTACTGGTCGAAATCAAGGCGACCGGCATCTGCCACACCGACGAATTCACTTTGTCTGGCGCCGACCCAGAGGGCTTGTTTCCGGCGATCCTTGGCCATGAAGGCGCCGGTGTCGTCGTCGATGTCGGCAAGGGCGTCACTTCGGTCAAGAAGGGCGACCACGTCATCCCGCTCTATACGCCGGAATGCCGGCAGTGCCCGTCCTGCCTGTCGAGGAAGACCAATCTCTGCACCGCCATTCGTGCCACGCAGGGGCAAGGGTTGATGCCGGACGGCTCCTCGCGCTTCTCGATCGGCAAGGACAAGATCTTCCACTATATGGGCTGCTCGACCTTCTCGAACTTCACGGTGCTGCCCGAGATCGCGCTGGCCAAGGTCAATCCCGACGCGCCTTTCGACAAGATCTGCTACATCGGCTGCGGGGTGACCACCGGGATCGGTGCCGTCATCAACACCGCCAAGGTCGAGATCGGCGCAACCGCCGTCGTCTTCGGCCTCGGCGGCATCGGCCTCAACGTCATCCAGGGTCTGAAGCTTGCCGGCGCCGACATGATCATCGGCGTCGATCTGAACAACGACAAGAAGCCCTGGGGCGAAAAATTCGGCATGACGCATTTCGTCAATCCGAAGGAGATCGAGGGCGATGTCGTGCCCCACCTCGTCAACCTGACCAAGCGCGGCGCCGACCAGATCGGCGGCGCGGACTACACGTTCGACTGCACGGGCAACACCAAAGTCATGCGCCAAGCCCTTGAATCGTCGCATCGCGGCTGGGGCAAGTCGGTCGTCATCGGTGTCGCTGGCGCCGGCCAGGAGATCTCGACAAGGCCGTTCCAGCTCGTCACCGGACGGACCTGGATGGGCACCGCCTTTGGCGGCGCGCGCGGCCGCACCGACGTGCCGAAAATCGTCGACTGGTACATGGACGGCAAGATCCAGATCGATCCGATGATTACGCATACGCTGAAGCTCGACGACATCAACAAGGGCTTTGCCCTCATGCATGAGGGCAAGTCGATCAGGAGTGTCGTGGTGTATTGATGGCACTTACAGCACCTTACAAACGAACAATTCGGCCCTTTTTGAATGGAGGATACCAGCCGAGTAACGGATCAATGTCGTTCGTGCGGATGGACAACTATGCGCGGAAACCAAGAGCGTACGTTAGAGGATTCGAGATTCTTCAACGAGAAGTCCGAAATTTCTTCGAATATGTTGAACCGTCAGATAACAATATGAAAGTTTATTCAGAAATTATCGGAAAACTTTTAACTAGTGCTTGTTTCGAGGTAGAAAGTAATCTAAAGGCAATTTTAAAAGAAAATTTATATTCAAAAGTCGAAAAAGATATGAATATGAACGATTATTTTAAAGTAGAGGCATCTCATCATTTATCTAAATACGAAGTTTTACTGCCAGAGTGGACCGGAGATAAAAACGTTATCAGACCGTTTGAGGCATGGGCGAGCGCCGGGTCACTAAAGTGGTATCAAGACTACAACAAATATAAACACGACCGCGTCGCAAACGCTGAATCGGCGAATTTTGAAAACTTGCTAAACGCTTGGTCCGGCAATTTTGTTTTATTAAGCAGTCAATTTTTTGACACAGAATTCTCGGTGGATGCAGAGGTGATTGGTTTTGCTCCTGACTTTGACGAGAATGAATATAATCATGGTATCGGTGGATACTTAAAAATAAAATATCCAAATGATTGGTTGGATGACGAAAAATATGAGTTTGCTCTGAGCATATCGAACTGGAACGACAGTAATTTTTGTCAAGCGTACAGCTACTGAAGGATTCCATAAGAAATTATAGAGATTGACAGATGACAACAGGGAGGAAAGAAATGCCTGAAAAACTGCATCCGAAAATTGACAATGGACTACCCAAGGAAAGCGCCAGCTTTGCCGGCGGCACGCTGGTCTGCGCCTGCACCAGCAAGCCGGTGAAAGTGAAGGTCAAGGGCCAGATCGCCCACAATCATGCCTGCGGCTGCACCAAATGCTGGAAGCCAGATGGCGCGGTGTTCTCGGTCGTGGCCGTGGCGGGCACCGGCGACGTCACCGTCACCGAGAATGGCGACAAGCTGAAGGTCGTCGATCCGAGCGCGCTGATCCAGCGCCATGCCTGCACCGGCTGCGGCGTCCATATGCACGGGCCGGTCGAACGCGACCATCCGTTCAAGGGGCTCTCCTTCATTCATCCCGAGCGTTTCGAAGAGGATGGCTGGTCGCCGCCGGGCTTCACCGCCTTCGTCTCGTCGATCATCGAGTCCGGTGTCGATCCAGGCCGCATGGATGGCATCCGGGCGCAGTTGAAGAAGATCGGCCTCGAACCCTATGACTGCCTCAACCCCGGCCTGATGGACTATATCGCCACCTGGACGGCGAAGAAGTCCGGCGCACTGCCGGCATAGCGACAGCTCGACGACATCACTGGGGCCGGGCATCTCACCCGGCCCCATATTCTTTGGAACCAACGATGCCAGCACCCGCCATCTATGTCGATGCCGACGCCTGCCCGGTCAAAGCCGAGGTCGAAAAGGTCGCCGAGCGCCATGGCATCATCGTCACCTTCGTCTCCAATGGCGGCCTGCGCCCGTCGCGTGATCCGATGATCCGCAATGTCGTGGTGTCGAAAGGCTAACGCCGCCGACGACTGGATCGTCGACAACGCCCGGCCCAACGACGTCGTAGTGACAGCCGATATCCCGCTCGCCGCCCGCACGGTGGCGCTTGGCGCCCATGTGCTCGGCCCGACCGGGCGCCCGTTCACGCCGGAGACGATCGGCATGGCGGTGGCGATGCGCGACCTCAAGCAGCATCTGCGCGAGACCGGCGAAAGCAAGGGCTACAATGCGAGCTTCGCGCCGCAGGACCGTTCGCGCTTTCTCGGTGAACTCGATCGCATCTTGCGACGGGCGTTGAAATCCGCCACACCGGACTAGAAGAAAACCACCACCACGCTAGGCCATGGCCGTCGACACGCCCCTCAAGAAACCCCTGCACCGGCACATGCAGTTCGCAGTGTCGGCCTGCGTCGGTGCAGTGGCGCTGGCCATCGCGCTGTTGTTGCGCGCGCCCCTCGCCTATTCGGTCGGCGCCAATGCGTTCTTTGCCGTCTACATCATCCTTGTCGTCGCCCAGATGCCGCGGCTCACCGGCCACTATCTGAGCAAGAATGCGCGCGCCACCGACCAGCCGGTGCTGGTCATCTTCGCCGTCACGCTTGTTGTCGTCGGTGTCGCCACCATTTCCTTGTTCCAGCTCATCAACACGAAAGACAGCAAGCAGCTCCTCGGATTGCTGTTTGCGCTGGCTTCGATCCCGCTTGGCTGGTTCACCATCCATGCGATGGCGGCGCTTCATTACGCGCATGTCTACTGGATGGACGGCGATACGATCGACACCGAAACCAAGAAGAAAAACCCGGTCGGCGGCTTCGACTTCCCCGGCGGCAAGCGGCCGGAAGGCTGGGACTTCCTCTACTTCTCGTCGATCATCGGCATGACCGCGCAGACCGCCGACGTAAACATTACGACCTCGCATATGCGCCGCGTCGTGCTTGTCCATTCGATCCTGTCGTTCTTCTTCAACACGGTCATCGTCGCGGCGGCCGTCAACCTCGCCGTCAGTCTCGGCAGCCCGTAATATCGAGCAGCCGTAATAAATCCGTGATCGGATGAAACATCGCTTTGACTGGCAGCGTATTGGGAGGAGAACGACTGGAAAGGCCCGCTGAGCGGTCAAGAGGACGAGACAAATGGAATCGGTTGCCAGAAGTCAACCCACCGCCGGCACGGACACCGCCGCATCGAAAGATGCGACGCTGATCTACCGGCAGTCGCGCTGGACGCGGCTGACACATTGGCTCTGGGCGATCTCGCTGTTCTTCATGCTGCTTTCCGGCCTGCAGATCTTCAATGCCCGACCCCAGCTCTATATCGGCAAGGAGTCCGGCTTCGACTATAACAACACCGTCTTTGCCATCGGCGCCGAGAACACCGCTACCGGCCCGCGCGGCTACACCGAAATCTTCGGCAAGCGTTTCGACACGACCGGCGTGCTCGGCTGGTCGGGGCCGGCCGGGCAGGAAACCTCCCGCGCCTTTCCGTCCTGGGCGACAATCCCGTCCTATTACGACCTCGGCACCGCCCGCGTCGTGCATTTCTTCTTCGCCTGGATACTGTCGACGACGCTGATCGTGTGGCTGATCGCCAGCCTGGTCAACGGCCATCTGCGCCGCGATCTCGCCCCGCGCATCGATGATCTCAAGCGCCTGCCGCGGGACATTATCGACCACGCCAAGCTCAAATTTCATCACACCCGCGAATACAACACGCTGCAGAAGATGGCCTATGGCGGCGTGCTGTTTGTGCTTTTGCCATTGATGATCATCACCGGCCTCGCCATGTCGCCGAGCATGAATTCGGTGCTGCCGTTCCTCAACGATCTCCTTGGCGGCCGGCAGACGGCGCGCACCATCCATTTCATCGTGATGGTACTGCTCGTCGCCTTCTTCATCATCCACATGCTGATGATCTTGGCTGCCGGCCCGATCAACGAATTGCGCTCGATCATCACCGGCTGGTACCGAACCGATCCGCCGGCGCATGACAGCCAATCGCCCGAGAGGAGCGCCTGACATGCCAAAATTCCAGATCAGCCCCAAGCTACAGATAAGCCCCAAGTTACAGATAAATCGAAGAAAATTCCTGACCTCGGCCAGCCTCGGCGTATCAGGCATCATGCTGTCGGGTTGCGAAGCCTTCGACAGCCAGCTCGGCGTTGGTGACGGCCTGCGCAGCTTTCTCGAAGGCGCCAACGACCTGACGCATCGCGCGCAGCGATTGCTTGCCGGTCGCGACGCGCTGGCGCCGGAATTCAGCGAAGCCGATATCCGCCAGCGACAGCGCCCGAACGGCATAACCGCGCCGGACGACGATGTCTACAAGGGCCTGCTCGCCAATGATTTCGCCGACTGGCGGCTGGAAGTTTCCGGCCTCGTCGAGAAACCGCTGTCGCTCACCCGAGAGCAGCTCATGAACATGCCGAGCCGCACCCAGATCACGCGCCACGACTGTGTCGAAGGCTGGAGCTGCATCGCCAAATGGACCGGCACGCCGCTGTCCCTGGTTCTCGACCAGGCCGTGGTCAAGCCGCAGGCGCGCTACGTCATGTTCCACTGCCTCGACACGATCGACCGTAGCCTGTCCGGCGACATCAAATATTACGGCTCGGTCGACCTGATCGACGCCCGCCACCCGCAGACCATCCTGGCCTATGGCCTGAACGGCAAGCCGCTGCCGGTCGAGAACGGGGCGCCGCTGCGTGTCCGCGTCGAGCGCCAGCTCGGCTACAAGATGCCAAAATATCTCACCAAGATCGAGCTGGTCGACGGCTTCGCCACTATCGGCGGCGGCAGGGGCGGCTATTGGGAAGACAATGGCTACGACTGGTATGCCGGCATTTGACCGTTGGTGTGCGCCGTTACTAGTTCGACAGCTTCAAATGGATGTCGCGCTTCGACACCGGCAAGCCCGAGCCCGCCAAACAATAGAGCGCGATGTCAGCGCTGTTCAGGCGACCTTGTCGATCAGCGGCTTCAGCGCCGGATGGATTTCCGGCGAGGCGTGCTTGATCAGCGTCAGCAGCGCCCTCTCGTTCTCATGCAGCGGCCGGCCGCCGATATGTTCGACCAGCCACCTCGCCTCGCCGGCGTCGACCGTTTCGGCACGACGAGCCAAAGCCTCGGCCGCCTTGTTCTTCGATTCCCACTCGGCCTCGATATCGCCCGGCGCGCGGTAGGCTTCCAGGATACCGGCAAGCCCGCCTGACACCATGCGGCTGAAGAAACCGCCAATTTCCGGTTCGGCCTGCTCGAAAAAGGAGTCCTGGCGCAGCGCCACGCCCCGCATTGGCGCTTCGTAGCCGGCCGAGCACATCACGAAATTGGCGATCGCCTTGACGAACACGTCGTTCCAGGACGGATCATTGCTGGCCGCGGTGGTCCGCTCATTGATCCTGAACAGCACCTCCGCCTCGGCGCGGGTGACGGCAATGTTGCCGTCGCCGCCATAGGCGTAGAGGATGCGGCGCAGAAGCTCGACTTCCGCCTTGGCGATCCTGCCGGGAACCAGCTTGCCGCCGTGCATGAGCGGCCCCTTGCCGTCGACGACGGCATGGGCGACCTGCTTGAGCGCATAGGCGCAAAGCCGGTTCGGCGAGGACTTCGCCTTTTCCAGCACACGCACCAGCAGTTCAAGCTCGGTGCGGCTGTCGACCATGCCATCGCGCGAAATCGTCCGCACCAGCCAATCGGCATTGTCTTCCGAGACATAGCCTGCCGGCTTTTCCTGATGGACGATGTAATCGGTGACGGCCTCGACGAAGAAGTCGGGCCATTCCGCGCATTTGTCCTTGGCCGTCGCATCGAGTGCGAACAGCGCCTCGGCCTCGCCGCGGCTCACCACGCCATCGCCGAACACCTCACGGCGCAGCATCACCACATCTTCAGCCGTGATGCGATTTTTCGACGTCAGCCCGGCCACCGGCGCGCTCATGATCAGTTCGCCCATCTTTCGTTCCCGTCCATCGCCGGCAATGCCGGTCCCAAGCACCATGTCGATCCCTATATCAGCAGTGTCTTGAGAAACCGCCAAACGGCGTGGTTAGCGAAGACTTGTCGGGAAGATGTCGCGGGCAGGTGACAAGGTGTCGCTGACAAGCTATGGATGACGAGTCGAGGGCTTTTGCGAGCCCTACCTGTTTGCGGGAGAGAGCAGCGAGAGCTGCCGCCGAAGGGGAAATCGCCCGAAATCTCTCAGGCAAAAGAACCGTAGACGGGAAAGACACTCTGGAAAGTCGGGGTTTGCCCCCGCGCCGAAGGTGTAAGCGCTGCCGACAGAGTTACGGGGCGCGAGTCTCTCAGGCTTCAGACAGAGGGGCACGGACTGGTCGCCATCAGCGGCCGATTGCGTGCGACTCTGGAGATGACATGACGGGCGACGACACCAAACACCTTCCCCTCGAAGATTTGCATGCCGCCGCCGGCGCGCGCTTTGGCGCGTTCGCCGGCTGGTCGATGCCGCTGACCTATCCGGCCGGCGTAATGAAGGAGCACCTTCATACCCGCGAACAGGCCGGCCTGTTCGACATCTCGCACATGAAGCTGTTCGAGGTCAGCGGTCCGGGCGCCGCCGCACTCCTCAACCGAACTTGCCCGCTGGATGCCGGTGCGCTCGATATCTCCCAGTCCAAATACACCTTCTTCCTCAATGAGGCCGCCGGCATCATCGACGACCTTATCATCACCCGGCTTGGCGACCAGCGATTCATGGTCGTCGCCAATGCCGGCAACGCCGCCACCGACGAGAAGCACCTGCGCGCGCTGGCCGGCGATTTCGACGCAAAGGGCGATTTCGACGCAAAGGTCGACGCACTCGACCGCGTCTTCCTGGCGATCCAGGGCCCCGAAGCATGGGCGGCCCTTGCCCGCGCCGGCATCGAGACCGGATCGCTGCTGTTCATGCATGGCATCGAGGCCAGGCAAAACTGGTTCATGAGCCGCTCCGGCTATACCGGCGAAGACGGTTTCGAGATCGGCCTGCCGGAAGCGGATGCACGAAATCTCGTCACTAGGCTGCTCGAAGATGAGCGCGTGCTTTGGATTGGTCTCGCCGCCCGCGACAGCTTGCGGCTGGAAGCCGGGCTATGCCTGCACGGCCAGGACATCACGCCGGAGATCGATCCGGCCAGTGCCGGGCTGATGTGGGCGATCCCCAAGGACATCCGCGCCACCGGGCCGTTCATCGGTGCCGATGCCTTGCGCGCAATAGTTGAGCGCGGCCCGGCGCAAAAACGCGTCGGCCTGAAGCCGGAAGGCCGCCAGCCGGTGCGCGCCGGCGCCGCCCTGTTCGACGCTGACGGCAATCAGGCCGGCGATGTCACGTCAGGTGGTTTCGGACCATCGGCCGGCCACCCGGTTGCCATGGGCTATGTCCAGACTGCGCTGGCCAAGCCCGGCGCCCGGCTTTTCGCCGATGTGCGCGGGACGAAAATCCCGATCGATATCAATCCCCTGCCCTTCACACCTCATCGCTACCGCAAAGGATAAGTCCCGATGGCAAAGACCTATTTCACCGAAGACCACGAATGGCTCCGCGTCGAAAGCGGCGTCGCCACTGTCGGCATCACCGACTACGCGCAGGAGCAGCTCGGCGATCTCGTCTTCGTCGAATTGCCCGAGACCGGTCGCAAGCTCGCCAAGGGCGATACCGCGGTGGTGGTCGAATCCGTCAAGGCGGCGTCCGACGTCTATGCGCCGGTCGATGGCGAGATCACCGAAGCCAACAACGCGCTGTCGTCGGATCCGTCTCTGGTCAATTCGGCGGCGACCGGCGACGGCTGGCTGTGGAAGATGAAGCTCGCCAATGAAAGCCAGCTCGAGGGCCTCCTCGATGAGGCCGGCTACCAGGCTCACATCGGTTGATATCAGGATATTGAACATGACCGTAGCAGCACCCTATCCCTTCTCGGCCCGCCACATCGGCCCGGCCACCAACGACATCAGAGCCATGCTGGCCACGATCGGCGTTCCCTCGGTTGAGACGCTGATCAGCCAGGCCGTGCCGAGATCGATCCGCCTCGACCAGCCGCTCGCCTTGCCCGCCCCGGCGAGCGAAGCGGAAGCGCTGGCCGAGCTTTCGGCGACAATGGCTGACAACACGGTACTGAAGAGCTTTATCGGTGCCGGTTACCACGGCGTCCACGTGCCGCCGGTCATCCAGCGCAATCTGTTCGAGAACCCGGCCTGGTACACGGCCTACACGCCCTACCAGGCCGAGATCAGCCAGGGCCGGCTCGAAATGCTGTTCAACTTCCAGACCCTGGTTGCCGAGCTGACCGGACTGCCGGTGGCATCGGCCTCGCTGCTCGACGAGGCGACGGCAGTGGCCGAGGCCGTCGGCATTGCGCTGCGCCATCATCGCGACAAGCGCACCAAGGTAGCACTTGCCGGCACCCCGCATCCGCAGACCCTGGACGTCGTGCGCACCCGCGCCGAACCGCTCGGCACCGAAGTCGACGGCGAGACGATCGACGACAACACCGCCGCCCTGCTCGTCTCCTGGCCGGACACGTATGGCGTCTATGGCGACCACAAGGCAGCGATCGAAAAGGCTCGCGCCGCCGGCGCGCTCGTCGTCTTCATCGCCGATCCGCTCGGTCTGACGCTCACCGACGCGCCGGCAAAACTCGGCGCCGACATCGCCGTCGGCCCGATGCAGCGCTTCGGCGTACCGATGGGCTTTGGCGGCCCGCACGCCGCCTATTGCGCCGTCTCCGACAAGCTGACGCGGCTGATGCCTGGCCGCCTCGTCGGCCAGTCGACCGACAGCAAGGGCCGCCCCGGCTATCGCCTCGCCTTGCAGACGCGCGAACAGCATATCCGCCGCGACAAGGCGACCTCCAACATCTGCACCGCGCAGGCGCTGCTCGCCAATATGGCGACGGCCTATGCGATCTGGCACGGCCCTGCGGGCCTCCAGGCGATTGCGGGCCGCATCCACGAGTTGGCCAACCGCCTGGCAGCCGGCCTCAAGGCCTCAGGCGTTTCGGTGCTTGGCGCGAGCCGCTTCGACACGGTGACGGTGGAAGCGAAAGGCAAGGCCAAGGCGATCGCCACGGCTGCCGAAAAGACCGGCCGGCTGCTGCGCGTCATCGACGCCGACCATATCGGCATCAGCTTCGACGAGACCTCGACCGAGGCCGATCTGGACGCGATTGCAGCACTGTTCGGCGCCAAGGCCGGTGCCGCTGGCGCCAGCACCCTACCCGACAAGCCACGCGGCAAGGAGTTTCTCAGCCAGCCGGTTTTCCACGAAAACCACTCGGAAACCGAGATGATGCGCTTCTTGCGCCGGCTGGCCGACAAGGACCTGGCACTTGACCGCGCCATGATCCCTCTGGGCTCCTGCACCATGAAGCTCAACGCCGCGGCCGAAATGATGCCGGTGAGCTGGCCAAGCGTCGCCAATCTGCATCCCTTCGCGCCGGCCAGCCATTCGGCCGGCTACCGAGCCATGGTCGGCGAACTGGAAGGCTGGCTGTCGGAGATCACCGGTTTCGACGCGGTCAGCCTGCAGCCCAATGCCGGCAGCCAGGGCGAATATGCTGGGCTGCTCGCCATTCGCGCCTATCACCGCTCGCGCGGCGAAGGCCATCGCACCGTCTGCCTGATCCCGTCTTCCGCGCATGGCACCAATCCGGCGAGCGCGGCGATGGCCGGCATGAGCGTTGTCGTCGTGCGTTGCTTGGAGGACGGCAATATCGACATGGACGATATGAGGGCCAAGGCCAATGAGCATTCCAAGAATCTCGCGGCGCTGATGTTCACCTATCCCTCGACGCATGGCGTCTACGAGGAAGGCGCGCGCCACCTCTGCGCCCTCATCCATGAGCATGGCGCCCAGGTCTATTTCGACGGCGCCAACCTCAACGCCTTGGTCGGCCTCGCTCGCCCCGGCGACATCGGCGCCGATGTCTGCCACATGAACCTGCACAAGACCTTCTGCATCCCGCATGGCGGCGGCGGTCCAGGCGTCGGCCCGATCGGCGTAAGGGCCCACCTCAAGCCCTATCTGCCGGGTCATGTCACCGAAGGCTCGGCGCATGCCGTGTCGGCCGCACCCTTCGGCAGTGCCTCCATCCTGCCGATCACCTGGATGTACATCCGCATGATGGGCGCCTCCGGCCTGAAGCAGGCGACCGAGACGGCGATCGTTTCCGCCAACTACGTGGCGACGCGGCTCGCACCGCATTTCCCGCTCCTCTACAAGGGCAGGCACGATCGCATCGCCCATGAGTGCATCCTCGACACCCGCGTGCTCAAGGAGAGCTCCGGCATCAGCGTCGACGATATCGCCAAGCGGCTGATCGACTATGGCTTCCATGCGCCGACAATGTCGTTTCCGGTCGCCGGCACGCTGATGGTCGAGCCCACCGAATCCGAGCCCAAGCAGGAACTCGACCGTTTTTGCGAGGCTATGATTTCAATCGCAGGCGAGGCAGCCAAGGTGGCGAAAGGCGACTGGCCCTTGGCCGACAATCCGCTGGTCAATGCGCCCCACACCGCCGCAGAGGCGCTGGCCGGCCAGTGGAGCCATCCCTATTCGCGGCTGGAGGCGGCTTACCCGGCCGGCAATGCCGATACATCGGCAAAATACTGGCCGCCGGTGTCGCGCATCGACAATGTCGCAGGCGACCGCAACCTCGTCTGCTCCTGCCCGCCGCCGTCGGAATATCTGGGCGCGGCGGAGTAGACCATGATCCCGAAAAGTGGAATCCGGTTTTCGGACAAGATCATGGTCTAACAAGAAGATAGAAGCCTCAATCAGGCAGAACGCAGGGCCGGCCCGACCTGGTCGGCCCTGCTTGCCTTGTTCTGGCCAATGACGCGGTTTCGCCCGGCCCGCTTTGCCGCATAAAGCGCTGCGTCGGCTGCGGCCAGCACGTCGTCGAGACTGCTGCCGCCAGCCTTGCCAAAGCCGATGCCGCCGCTGACCGTGCTGCGCAATGGACCAAGCGGGGTGGTCACGATTTCGGTGCCGAAGGCGACGCTGATCTTGCTGGCAAGATCGTGGGCTCTCTCTTCCGTCATCCGGGACATGACCAGCGCGAACTCCTCGCCGCCCAGCCGGAAGGCGTCGACGCCGGTCCTGGCATATTTATTGATGACGGCGGCGAAACGGCACAGAACCTGATCGCCGACCGGGTGACCGAAGACATCGTTCGTCTTCTTGAAATGGTCGAGGTCGAACATGGCGACGGACATGAAGGAGCCGAAGGCACGCTCGCCATAGAGTGAAGTCAGCCCACGCCGGTTCATCAGCGCGGTCAATGGATCGGTCATGGTCTCGGCCTTCAATTCGATCTGCGCCTGCAAATGGTGGAGTGAGAGCGTCAAGGCGATGCTCCAACGCTTTCGGCCCATTTCGGCCGCTTGGTTGTCGGATGGTTTTGCGGTAAGAGGGCTCTATTCCTCGAACGTAACAGGAACCTCCGTCGCCTGCCCGCAAAAAGCGTGGCAGTATCGGGGGTGATTCGCAGCATCGCAATCCAGGACCAGCATGGACGACAACAACGATCTTTTCGGCAATATGGACAAGCAGCCGCAACCGGTTCGCGCCTCGACGCGCCCCGCGGATCCGCTGGTGCAGGCGGCGAAGCGCCCGGCATCGCGCGATGGCAGCGAGAGCTATAGCGCTGCCGACATCGAGGTTCTGGAAGGGCTGGAGCCGGTGCGGCGCCGCCCCGGCATGTATATTGGCGGCACCGACGACAAGGCGATGCACCATCTGTTCGCCGAAGTCATCGACAATTCGATGGACGAGGCGGTCGCCGGCCACGCGACCTTCATCGATGTAGAACTCTCCGCCGACGGCTACCTCTCGGTCACCGACAATGGCCGTGGCATCCCGGTCGATCCGCATCCGAAATTCAAGAAACCGGCGCTCGAAGTCATCATGACGACGCTGCATTCGGGCGGCAAGTTCGACTCGAAGGTCTATGAGACCTCGGGCGGCCTGCACGGTGTCGGCGTTTCCGTGGTCAACGCGCTGTCGGATCATCTCGAGGTCGAAGTCGCGCGGGGGCGGCAACTCTATCGGCAAAAATTCTCGCGCGGCATCCCGGTCACCGGCCTCGAGCAGCTCGGCGAGGTGCATAACCGCCGCGGCACCAGGATCCGCTTCCATCCGGACGAGCAGATCTTCGGCAAGGGCGCCGCCTTCGAGCCGGCGCGGCTCTACCGCATGACGCGCTCGAAGGCCTATCTGTTCGGCGGCGTCGAGATCCGCTGGACTTGCGATGCGTCGCTGATCAAGGAAAAGGATCAGACGCCGGCCAAGGCCGAGTTCCATTTTCCGGGCGGCCTCAAGGACTATCTCAAAGCCTCGCTCGGCGACGAGTTTCAGGTCACCCGCGAAATCTTCGCCGGCAAGGGCGACAGGCAAGGTGGCCATGGCTCGCTCGAATGGGCGGTGACCTGGTTCGGCGGTGACGGCTTCCTCAATTCTTATTGCAACACCATCCCGACCGGCGAAGGCGGCACGCATGAGGCGGGCTTCCGCAACGTCTTGACGCGGGGCTTGCGTTCCTATGCTGATCTCATCGGCAACAAGCGCGCCTCGATCGTCACGTCGGAGGACGTCATGATCTCGGCGGCAGGCATGCTGTCGGTGTTCATCCGCGAGCCGGAATTCGTCGGCCAGACCAAGGACAGGCTGGCGACGCTCGAAGCGATCCGTATCGTCGAGACCGCCATCCGCGACCCGTTCGACCATTGGCTGGCCGACAATCCGCAGGAAGCCTCCAAGCTCCTCGAATGGGTGATCGCGCGCGCCGACGAGCGGGTGCGGCGGCGCCAGGAAAAGGAAGTGTCGCGCAAGAGCGCGGTGCGCAAATTGCGGCTGCCCGGCAAGCTTGCCGACTGCACCCAGAATGCCGCTGCCGGCGCCGAGCTCTTCATCGTCGAGGGCGATTCGGCCGGCGGCTCGGCGAAGCAGGCGCGCGACCGCGCCAGCCAGGCCGTGCTGCCGCTGCGCGGCAAGATCCTCAACGTCGCCAGCGCCGGCAACGACAAGCTCGCCGGCAACCAGCAGATTTCCGATCTGATCCAGGCATTGGGCTGTGGGACGCGGTCGAAATACCGCGACGAGGATTTGCGCTACGACCGCGTCATCATCATGACCGACGCCGACGTCGACGGCGCCCACATCGCTTCTCTGCTGATCACCTTTTTCTACCAGGAGATGCCCAATTTGGTCCGCGGCGGCCATCTCTATCTGGCGGTGCCGCCGCTCTATTCGATCCGGCAAGGCGGCAAGGTCGCCTATGCCCGCGACGACGGGCACAAGGACGAACTTCTGCGCACCGAATTCACCGGGCGCGGCAAGGTCGAAATCGGCCGCTTCAAGGGGCTCGGCGAAATGATGGCCGCCCAGCTCAAGGAAACGACCATGGACAAGAGGAAGCGCACGCTGCTCAGGGTCGACGTGATCGACGCCGAGACCGCGACCAAGGACGCGGTCGACGCGCTGATGGGCACCAAGCCCGAAGCCCGCTTCCGCTTCATCCAGGAACGCGCGGAATTCGCCGAGACGGAAGTGCTGGATATCTGAATTAGCCCGCTTCCATCGAACGCGGAGATGAGCGTGTGATCTGGGACCGGCTGCGCAGCGATCTTGCCGCAAGGCTTGCCAGCCTCACGCGGCCGACGCGCTCGGACTGGATTTTCGCCCTGCGCACGGTTTCGGCCGGGCTGATCGCGCTTCTTTCCGCCTACGCGCTCGAGCTCGATCATCCGCAATGGGCAATGATGACGGTGTTCATCGTCGCCCAGCCGGTCGCCGGCATGGTGCTGGCAAAGGGCTTTTACCGGCTGCTCGGCACGCTTGCCGGTGGGTTGGCGGCGATAGGTATCACCTCCCTTTTTGGTGCCAATCCCTGGCTGCTGGTCACGGTGCTTGCCGTCTGGATCGGCCTTTGCACGCTCGTCTCGTCGCTGCTGCGCAACCCGGAAGCCTATGGCGCGGCCCTTGCGGGCTATACCGCGATGATCATCGGCCTGCCGGCTTTCGGGCAGCAGCATCTTGTCGTCGATCTCGCCGTGGCACGCTGCGCGGAAATCGTGCTTGGCATCGTCTGCGCCGCGCTGACCAGCCGGCTGATCCTGCCGAAACTGGCGGCCGACGCCATTATCTCTAGGTTGAAGCGCTGCATACTCGACCTCGCGGTCTATGCTGGCGGCGCCTTTTCCGCCGGCGATGCGACGATGCTCGCCGGCCTGCACCGAAAGCTGATCGCCGACGCCCAGACACTCGGCGAAATGCGCGCCTACGCAAGACTGGAAGCGCCAAGCTTTGCGAGCCGCGCCTATCCCGTCCGGCGCACCATCGGCCAGCTTCTGTCGGCCCTGTCGGCGGCGCGCGCGCTGCATGCCCATGCCGCGCCGAAAAACGCGGCCCTCATTCCCGTGCGCGCCGAACTGAAGGCTTTCGTCGGCGAATTGGCGGCACAACCGGCTGCGCTGGACGACACGGCGCCGTGGATAGCGCGGCTCGACGAGATCGTTGCCGAAGCGCGGCGGATGCCCGACATGGCGGCGGCAAAAGGCGATGACAGGGTCGGCGCGGTCACCCGCCTCACCATCGCGGCCGATTTCGCCGAAGCCTTGCAGCAGGTACTGCGCGGCCTGGACGCCTTACGCGCTCCGGCCTCCCGCGCCGCTCGTGAACGCCGGCAGCCGGCACTGATGATCCATCGCGACTATCATGCGGCCTGGCGCAACGCCGTACGCGCCGCGATCGCCACGCTTCTGGTCGCCGCCTTCTGGCTGACGACGAAATGGTCCGAAGCGGCGGGCACGGTCGTCCTCGTCGCCGTTGTCTCCAGCCTGTTCGCCGCCCGTCCCGATCCCGTGCAAGCGGCCTGGGGTTTCTTCAAGGGCACCTTGCTCGCCTTGCCCTTTGCCTTTCTCGTCGGCCAGATCGCGCTTCCCGCCCTGCCCGGGTTCGGCTGGTTCATGCTCTTCGTGGTGCCGATCCTGGTGCCGGCGGCACTGGGCATGGCCAACCCGCGCCATGTCGGCCTGGCGACAGCCTTTGCCATCAACTTCCTCGCCTTCCTCAACCCGCACCAGGCCATGATCTTCGATCCCGGGCCGTTCTTCGCCGGTTCGGCGTCGATCCTGGTCGGCATTCTTCTGGCGATCGGCGTCTTTGTCGTCGTGCTGCCGGCCGATCCCAGGGCCACCGTCAACCGCATCGTGCGGTCGATGCGGGAGGATCTTGCGCGTCTTTGCCTGCATGAACGCGTGCCGAAACGCGAAGCTTTCGAGAGCCTTGCCTACGACCGGGTCAACCAGTTGATGCCCCTCTTGCAAAGCACCGCCAAGAAGGATGACGCCGTTCTCGGCGGCAGCATTGTCGCCGTTACTGTCGGCATCGAAATCCTGCGGCTTCGCAATGCGCGGCAAAGTCTGGCGATCCCGCCCGAAACAGCGCTTTCGATCACCAATTTCCTGCGCGGGCTGGCGCGCGAACTGCTTTTCCGAAAACCCGGCGACCCGCAGACGGCGACGATCGCCGTCGCAAGGCAGTATGCGACAGCTATCGCCGAGCACAACGACACGTCCGAGATGTTGCAGGTCGCGGCCTCTCTTCGCATCATCGCCGCGGCGCTTGAGGACTTTCCGGATTTTTTCGCGAAGGATAAGGCCTAGGCCGCCGCTATCGCCAAGGCATGCCCGCGCGCGTTTTCGCGCAACGCATCGAGATGGATCGACTTGACCAACCCGGCAAGATCGCCTTGCGCCGACTGCCCCCCGAGTTCCTTCAGCATCAGCCAGCTTACTTCCTGCACGCCGGCAATGCGCTTGCCATTGGCAACCTCGCGCCAGATCTTCAGCGCGCGCAGGATGATCGCGTGGATCGCCGTTGCAAGGCCGGCGCTGCGGAACAACGCCTGCAGCGCCACATCGTGCCCGCCGGCCAGCAGCGCCCTCACCCGTTGTTCGGACTGCTGGCTGAGCGCAACCAGCGCCGAGCCGAAGAAGTCGACCTTGCCATGCGCGATGGTGCGAATGAGGAAGCTTGCCGTCAGGTCGCCACGCAGGCGCAGATGCTCGATCAGGGCTGCATGTTCTTCCTGGCGCGTGCCTTCGATCAGGGTCACCGAAGCCTTGACGCAGGCGTCGCGCATGACGCGTTCGGCTCTTGCCGGGCCCATCAGCGCCAGCACCAGTGGCGACCCCTTGAGGGTTTCCCCAAGCTTTATCAGCAGCATATGCCGGCAGTCGGCTGGCAGCCGCGCGTCCGATATCAGCGCTTCGCGCATTAGAGGCAGATGGCCATGCCGTTCGGCCATGCGGCGAAAGCTGAGCGAAGCGATGTCCGCGCCGCTGTTGGCGAGCAGCGTTGCGCAGGCTTCCGGTTCGCCGATCTCGGCGATCGCCGCCGCGACCGCCATCGAGACGACAGGCCGGTCGGCGATCAATTTCTGCGTCGCCTTCTGGCCGCTCGCGACCCGGTCGATCAGATCGGCATCGGTGAGCAGCGGCGAACGCGCCAGCACCACGCCGGCCACTTCCGGCTGGTCGGACGCCAGCGCGCTGATGATCTGCAGCGGCGCGTGATGGCTCATCGACAGCGCCTCGGCAATCGCCAGCCGCACCTTCGACGAGGCGTCGTCGAGCAGCAACGTCAACGCAGCCTCGGCGGCGCAGCGATCCTCGAAAGGCAGATCGGAGTTGATATAGGCGCGGGCCAGCGCACTGGCCGCCGCGGCACGCTCCGAGGCCCTTGCCGTGTCAATCCATTTCAGGAAATGCGAAACAATCATGCCGTCCGCTACGCCCCCGGCCCAAGTCCGTTCTAGCCCCTGACAAGACCCTAGGCAGAAATGGTTTACGAACGGTTCACCATGTTCATTAACCGGCTTGATGGAGCGGTGGGCAGCGCTTATCAAGCTACCGGAAACGGGAGATCGACCATGGCCGGGCTTTACCTGGAAGAGTTCGTCGTCGGCCAGCTATTCCGGCACACGCTGCGCAAGACCGTCACCGAAAGCGACAATATGCTGTTTTCGGTGATGACGCTCAACCCGCAACCGCTGCATATCGATTTCGACTTCGCCGCGAAAAGCGAATGGGGCAAGCCGCTGGTCAATTCGCTGTTCACGCTTGGCCTGATGATCGGCATTTCAGTGAACGACATCACCGTCGGCACGACCATTGCCAATCTCGGCATGAAGGAGACGGTGTTTCCGCATCCAGTCTTCCACGGCGACACCATCCGCGTCGAGACCACTGTGATCTCAGCCCGGGAGTCGAAATCGAAGCCGGACCGCGGCATCGTCGAGTTCGAGCACCGCGCCTACAACCAGAATGACGTGCTCGTCGCCAAATGCCTGAGGCAAGCGATGATGATGAAGAAGGCAGCGTGACGGATGCGCTCGCTGCTCTTTGTTCCCGGCGATTCGGAAAAGAAGCTGGAGAAGGGGTTTGGCGCGGGCGCCGATGTGGTCATTGTCGACCTTGAGGATTCCGTGGCGCTTGGAAACAAGCCGGAAGCGCGCGACATCGCGGCGCGCTTCATTGCCGCCCACCGGCATCGGACCGCAGCCGCGATCTATGTCCGGGTCAACGATCTGTCGAGCGGACTGACCGACGACGATCTCTCGGCACTTGTTCCGGCCAAACCCGACGGCATCATGCTGCCGAAGTCGAACAGCGGCCAGGATGTCCAGCAGCTTTCGGCAAAACTGAGGGTGCACGAAGCCGAAAGCGGCATGCCGGACGGCGTGATAAGAATTCTGCCGATCATCACCGAGACGGCGGCAGGCGTGCTGGCGGCCGCGACCTACGCCAAGGCCAGCGCGCGGCTTGTCGGCATCACCTGGGGGGCGGAGGATCTGTCGGCGGCGATCGGTGCCCGCACAGCGCGCGACGGGAATGGCCGCTACACCGATGTCTTTCGCTTTGCCCGAACCATGACCATCCTTGCCGCGAGTGCGGCGGAGGTCGCCGCGATCGACACGGTCTTCCCCGGTTTTCGCGACATGGCCGCTTTCGAGGCCGAATGCGCCGAGGCCGAGCTCGACGGCTTCACCGGCAAGATGGCGATCCATCCGGCGCAGGTGCCGATCATCAATGCCGCCTTCACACCGTCGACCGAGGCGGTTCAGCATTCCGCTGCCGTGGTTGCCGCATTCGAGGCGGCGGGAAACCCCGGCGTAGTCGGCATCGATGGCAAGATGTACGACCGGCCGCATCTCAGGCTCGCCGAACGGATTCTGGCGCGAGCCAGGGCGGCTGGCGTTTTGGCCTGATCCTTCCCCAGCCCTATTCTTTTTCCCAACGGGGGCGGCGCATCGAGAAGATCTCATCGACACTGGCGTAGTCCATATAGCCAAGGCGGCCGACATTGCCCGCCTTGACGATATCGAACCTGCCGTCGTTCAGGAACGCATCGTCGATATGGACACCGACGACTTCACCGGCAACGACGACCGCGCTCGTCGGTGTCCCGTCCAGCGCTTTCGGGCGAAAGATCTCCGTCACCCGGCATTCGAGCGCCGCGGGCGCTGCCGCCACGCGGGGCGGCGCGACAAGCCGCGACGGCGCCATGGCCAGATCGGCATAGCCGAACTCGCTGATGCCGCGCGGCGCGTCCACCGCCGTCCGGTTCATCTTCTCCGCCAGTTCGCGACTGACCAGATTGGCGACGAACTCGCCCGTTTCCTCGGCAAAGGTGGCGCTGTCCTTCTCGCCTTCGGACGAGAACCAGACAATGAAGGGTCGGGTCGAAAAGGCATTGAAGAAGGAATACGGCGCGAGATTGATCCTGCCTTCCCTGTCCACAGTCGAGATCCAGCCGATCGGGCGCGGCGCCACGATCGCCTTTGACGGATCGTGCGGCAGCCCATGCCCTTTCGACGGCTCGTAGAACATCTCTATCCCACCCAGGGTCCTTGATAGTCGGCATAGAATTTCGCCGCGTCGGGGCGCGGTCGCTCCGGCGCCGGCCCTTGATAAGAGCCGATATGGACAAAGCCGACAACGCGCTCATGCGGCGCCAGCCCCAGCATCGCCCTGCCCTCGGCCACGTCTGAATACCAGTTGCTGATCATATTGGTGCCGTAACCCAGCGCATTGGCTGATATCATCAGGTTCATCGCCGCCATGCCGCCGGACAGGAACATTTCCCATTGCGGGATTTTCGGATTCTCCTTCGGGCTCGACACCACGCCGATCACCAGCGGCGCGCGCGAAAAGCGCGCCAGTTCCTGGTTGCGGCGGCCTTCGGGCAGCGGCCCTTCGCGCTGTTCGGCAAGGGCCGCCAGTTTCTTGCCGATCTCGACGCGGGCCTCGCCCCGGTAGAGGATGAAGCGCCAGGGTTCGAGCCGGCCATGGTCCGGCACCCGTGAGGCAGCGGCAATCATGATCGCGATGTCGGCGTCGCTGGGCGCCGGCTCCTTCAGCTCCGGGATTGGCGCGGAGTTCCGGGTCAGCAGGAAGTCGATGATGGGGGACGCCATGGGCGCAAGTCTCCTGGAATTTGAGCTGAAGCACGCCATCGCGACATCGGGCGGCTTGGGCAGTGGCGCGGACGCGCCGGCGGCAAGAGTCCTTTAGACCGAAACATGGCCCAGCAGAAGCGGATCGGACTCTTAAGCCTTGAAATTGCCACCGCCTTGGGCTTCAACGCAAGGCATGTTTGAGGGGATGCTGCGTCTTTTCCTGATCTGGCTCGCCGCCGCGTTGCTGGCGGTGCCGGCTTCATCCGCCGGCGCGCAGGATGCGGACGGCATCGGCGATCTGAAACTTCCCGGGATTTCCAGCTACGCGACGCCGAAAAGCGAAACACCATTGGCGTTGGGAAGCAGCGGCGCGATCACCCTGTCCGCCCAACTGACGGACAAGGGCGCCGACATCACCCGCGG
Organism: Mesorhizobium sp. STM 4661; assembly: GCF_000359125.1. Classification (GTDB taxonomy): domain Bacteria; phylum Pseudomonadota; class Alphaproteobacteria; order Rhizobiales; family Rhizobiaceae; genus Mesorhizobium. Next base: position 38,523 of record NZ_CAAF010000063.1, read on the forward strand.
CATCGTCTGGCGCGTCTTCAAGCCCGAAGCGGCCAGCGACGGCAAGCTGCCGATGGTCGCTTCCGCCCATGGCGGCACCGCCGTGTTCCAACTCGAGCCCGGCAGCTATCTTGTCCACGCCTCCTATGGGCGGGCCGGCGCCACCAAGCGCATCACCGTCGCCAAGGACGCCAAGCGCGAAAGCCTCGTGCTCGATGCCGGCGGCCTCAAGCTCGACGCCGTGCTGTCGGGCGGTGTGCGCATCCCGCCAAAGAAGCTGCGCTTTTCAATCTATGAGGGCCAGACCGAAACCAATGCCGACCGCGCGCTGATCATACCCGACGTCGAGCCGAACAGCGTCGTGCGGCTGAACGCCGGCATCTACCATGTCGTGTCGACCTATGGCGCAGTGAATGCGGTCATTCGCTCCGATATCCGCGTCGAGGCCGGCAAGTTGACCGAAGCGACCGTCGAGCATCGCGCGGCCGAGATGACCATGAAGCTGGTGCGCGAGGCCGGCGGCGAGGCGATCGCCGACACCTCCTGGTCGTTGCTCAACGAATCCGGAGATCCCATCAAGGAAACCGTCGGCGCCTTTGCCTCGATGGTGCTGGCCGAGGGCGACTACACCATCATCGCCAAAAACCGCGACCGTATCTACCAGAAGGATTTTACGGTCGTGGCCGGACAGAACAAGGAGATCGACGTTCTGGCCTCGGAAGCCTCGGCCATCGATCCCGAGGAAGGGGCTGACTAAACGGTCCGGACATCACCCTAAGGATTTGGTTCCGGCGCATGGCCTGCCCCTCAGGCCGCCTTGCGCATGCGCCGCTGGAGTAACTGCACGCGACGCCGCGGTGCGGCCGGCGCCAGATCGAACACGCCGCGATAGAGGCGGTCGAGCAGCACCTTGCGGTCACGCAAAGGCTCCAGCTCTTCCCAGCTCAGCGCGTCGCCGACACGCACCTCTATCGACTTGCCGGAGAGCCGCGCGAATTCACGGATAAGCAGGGATGTGCGCAGCGTCAGCGAGGCCTTGCCGACGAATTTCGCCACGCGTCCGTCACGTTCGGCCATGTTCATGGGACCGCTGACCAGATGGAACAGCCGGCCGTTCTGACCGGAAAAATGCATGGGAATGACCGAGGCCCTGGCGTCTTGCACGAGACGGGCCGGAAACATCTTCCACGGCAGGTCGCGCGCCCGGCCGAACCCCTTTGGCGCGGTGGCAACGCCGCCGGCTGGAAAGACGACGATGGTGACTCCCTCTTTCAACAGCCGCACCGCCTCGTGCCGCACCGCCATGTTGTTCCTGAGCGCGTCCTTGGTTTCGGAAAAGTCGATCGGCAGCGAATAGGGCTCCATCTCGCGGATCTTGAGCAGATCCTTGTGGATCATGACGCGAAACGGGCGCTGAAGCTGCTCGGCCAGCGAGAGCACGGCTATGCCGTCGCCGATGCCGAACGGATGGTTGGCGACGATCACCAATGGCGTATCGGGCAGTCTTGCCGGCGGCCATTGATCGGCGGTCCGCACCCGGACGTCGATCAGCTCCAGCATGCGGCTGAACACACGCTCGCCGGTCGGCACCACGTGACGGCGCCAGAAATCGTAGAGCGCGGCATAGCGGTCGCGCCCGGACAGGCCTTCGATCGAATGGATGAACCAGCGCGTCAAGGCCGGCTGATGCGGACTGGCATAGGAAAGTTCGGGAAACGGTCTTTCGCGCAGTTTCAGCTTCAGCATCGCGATTTGTTAAACTCACGCCATGACAGGGATGTGAAAATGGCGGTGGATCGCTCCACCGCCATTTCGTTGAGACTCTGAGTAAATCAGGCCACGCGGCGCCTGCGGTCAGGCGTCACCGCCTCATCGGAAAGCAGCTTCACGGCCTCCGTGAGACCGAGCGATTCCTGATCGCGCGAACCCAGGCGGCGGATGTTGACCGTCGCTTCCTCCGCCTCGCGCTTGCCGCAGACAAGGATGACCGGAACCTTGGCCAGCGAATGCTCGCGGACCTTGTAGTTGATCTTCTCGTTGCGCAGATCGGCTTGCGCCAACAGCCCGGCCGCCTTCAACCGCTGAACGACCTTTTGGGCATAGTCGTCGGCATCGGAGGTGATCGTCGCCACCACAACTTGCAGCGGTGCGAACCACAGCGGGAAATGGCCGGAATAGTTCTCGATCAGGATGCCGAGGAAGCGCTCCATCGAGCCGCAGATGGCGCGGTGCACCATCACCGGTTGCTTCTTCTCCGAATCCGAGCCGATGTAGAAGGCGCCAAAGCGTTCCGGCAGGTTGAAGTCGACCTGCGTGGTGCCGCACTGCCATTCGCGGCCGATGGCGTCCTTCAGCACATATTCGAACTTCGGCCCGTAGAAGGCGCCCTCGCCCGGATTGATCGAGGTCGTGATGCGATTGCCCGATTTAGCCCTGATCGTCTCCAGCACACTGCCCATGATCGCCTCGGCATGGTCCCACGCCTCGTCGGTGCCGACGCGCTTGTCCGGCCGCGTCGACAGTTTCACGCTGATCTCATCGAAACCGAAATCGGCATAGGTCGACAGGATCAAATCGTTGATGCGTAGGCACTCCGACGCGAGCTGTTCCTCGGTGCAGAAGATATGCGCGTCGTCCTGCGTGAAGCCGCGCACGCGCATCAGCCCATGCAGCGCACCCGACGGTTCGTAGCGATGCACATTGCCGAATTCCGCAAGCTTTACCGGCAGATCGCGGTAGGATTTCAGCCCGTGCTTGAATATCTGGACGTGGCCCGGACAGTTCATCGGCTTCAGCGCGAAAACCCGGTCGTCGTCGGTATCGTCGCCGGCGACCGTCACCTTGAACATGGCGTCGCGATACCAGCCCCAGTGGCCCGACGTCTCCCACAGGCTCTTGTCGAGCACCTGCGGCGCGTTGACCTCCTGATAGCCTTGCTCGTCGAGGCGGCGGCGCATGTAGTTGACCAGGTTCTGGAACATCTTCCAGCCCTTGGCGTGCCAGAAGACGACGCCCGGCCCCTCTTCCTGGAAATGGAACAGGTCCATCTCGCGGCCGAGCTTCCGGTGGTCGCGCTTCTCGGCTTCCTCCAGCATCGTGTAATAGGCGTCGAGCTGCGCCTGGTCGGCCCAGGCCGTGCCGTAGATGCGGGTCAGCATCGGATTGTTGCTGTCGCCGCGCCAATAGGCACCGGCCACCCTCATCAGCTTGAAGGCGCTGCCGATCTGGCCGGTCGAGGCCATGTGCGGGCCGCGGCAGAGGTCGAACCAGTCGCCCTGCGCATAGATCTTGAGCTCCTGATCTTCGGGAATGGCGTCGATCAGTTCAAGCTTGTAGCGCTCGCCCTTGTCGGCAAAGACTTTTTTCGCCTTTTCGCGCGACCAGACTTGCTTGGTGAATGGCTTGTTGCGCTGAATGATTTCGCGCATCTTCTTCTCGATCACCGGGAAATCGTCGGGCGTGAACGGCTCGTTGCGGGCAAAATCGTAATAGAACCCGTTCTCGATCACCGGGCCGATGGTCACCTGCGTTCCCGGCCAAAGTTCCTGCACGGCTTCAGCCAGCACATGTGCCGCATCGTGGCGGATGAGTTCGAGCGCGCGCGGATCCTCGCGGGTGATGATCTCGACCTTGCCGGACTTGCCGAGCGGATCACCGAGATCGCGCACCACGCCATCGATCGAGTAGGCGACCGCCTTCTTGGCCAGCGACTTCGAGATCGATTCGGCGAGACCCGCGCCAGTCATCGCCGCGTCATAGTCGCGGACGGAGCCATCGGGAAATGTCAGGCAAACGGAATTCAGCATGTTCTTCTCCTATCCAGTCCCGCAAACGAGCGCGGGTGGTGAAATGCCGGATGCGTCCGGCGGCAGTCTTTTATGGGCAGATTCCGGTGCCGTAAAGCGCTCATACCGCTTATTTGATCAAGCCAGGCAGGTCCTTCAGGAATGCCGCCCGCGTCGCCAGGCCCTTCGGCATGTCGGTCCGCCTGGTATCGACAACGAGCCGCGCAAACACGATCTGACGTCCGTCCTTCTCGGCCCAGCCGACGAACCAGCCAAGCGAGCGTTTGTCCTTACCACCCTCGCCGAGCCTGGTGCTCCCGGTCGTGCCCTGCACGGTCCAACCGCCAGCCTGAAAGCTCGGTATGATCGCTTTGACCATCTGATGCGCCCTGGCCGAAACCGGCATGTTGCCGGCAAGCAGCCGGCGCAGGAAAGCAGCCTGCTCGACCGGCGATATATCGAGCGAGGAATTCACCCAGGAATTTGTGAGGCCGTCATTCTTGCCGGCATTGCCGGAGACATCCATGTTGCCATAGCCGAACTTCGTCACATATCCGGCAAAGCGCTTGGCTCCGAGCCGGCGCGTGATTTCACGGGAATACCAGAGGATGGAATCGCGTTCCCAGATCGTGGGGTCGACGGTTTTCCGATCCCGCTTCACCGCCTTGAACTCGGGCTTGTAGTCCCAGCTCGGCGTGTGCTCGTCGCTCAGAATGCCGGAGTCGTACGCAATCAGGGCCAAAGGCACCTTGAAGGTCGACGCCGGGCTGAAGCGCTGGTCGCAAACACCATCCCGATAGAGTGTCTCACCGCTCACCGCATCCTGGATCAGCGTGCATTCGACGTCGCCGAGCGGCGCCGACTGCGCCCGCATCGGAAAGCCAAGCAACCAGGCCAGAAGAAAAAGAACGATCGCGAAAACGAATGGACGGCGGTCTATCTGGCGCATGCAAAGCTCTTTCCTGAAGGTGTCAGGAGCGGCTTAGCGAGGCGTCTTGTCTCGATTTTGTCTCAAATGCGCAGTCTTTGTGCAGGCTGATGTTAACCCTACGAGTTCGTAAAGACCGGCCGGCGCTGATATCAGGTGGATCCAGTCAGATCTCGGATTCGCCGCGCTTCCTGCCGACCTGCCAATACCGCCATGGCGCGAACCAGACATAGCGGTCTTCCAGCGCCTCCGGCACGCGGTCGATACCATGCGTGCCGAACGGCCCGCAGCGCAGCACCCGGAAAAGTCCCATCCAGCCACCGGCCCACAGGCCATGGCGGGCGATCGCTTCATGCGCGTATTCGGAACAGGTTGGCAGGTGCCGGCAGGAATTGCCGACAAAACCGGACAGCGTCAGTTGATAGAAGCGGACGAGCGACGTGCCGAGGAGACGGCCCGGCGTCTTGCGCCACGGGCCGGGCCAGTTGCGCCCGCGCTGTGCGGCCAGCGCAGCATGTACATGTCGGTGCTGGTCGCCCATCGCAAACCCAGGTCATCTCCTATCGCCGATAGATGTGGACATTGGACAGGGAAAGCAATGTCTTCTCGATTTCACAGCCGTTTTGCGACAGGCATTTCAACGATCGCGCGGGGTCGCGCGGCCCGTTGGGTGGGCCCGCGGAGGCGAACCTGGTTCGGGTCTCCAACTTCCACCGGCTTCACTGCGCGGCGATCTTGGCAGTCGGTATTGAAATGTCGCGATCCGCATCACGTCGCCGAAAATATTCAGAAATTCATTCATGGCTGTATCTCCTTTCAATGCCCATTAGACCGCTGCTGGCCTTCGTCCTCAAACGAGTATAATTTCCGCCTCGGATAACTCTGGGTTATGCGAATGAAACGCGGACGGCTTCCACTGACGGCCTTGAGAAGTTTCGAGGCAGCCGGCCGGCACCTGAGCTTCAGCCGCGCCGCCGAAGAACTTTTCGTTTCGCAGGCGGCGATCAGCCGCCAGATCCGCGAACTCGAAACCTTCCTGCGCCAGCCTTTGTTCTTCCGCCATCATCGCCGCGTCGAACTGACCGACACCGGCCGGCGGCTGCTCGATCAACTGGTTAGAAGTTTCGACGACATCGACAGGCTACTGTCAGAATTGGCCTCGGTCCCGGCGCAGTCTGTGGTTCGTGTCAGCGTCGAGCCGTCGCTTGCCTCCGTATGGTTGGTGCCGCGGCTCAATCGATTTCGCGAGCTGCGACCCGATATCGACATTTCCCTCGAGGTTGACCCGAGGTTGATCGAATTCCGCAGCGACCAGCCCGAACTTGCCTTGCGCTTCAGCGCGCACGCCACCTCGTGGCCACGCAGCGAGGCCGAACGGCTTGCCTCGATGGTCGATTCACCGGTTCTGTCGCCGGTGCTTCTTGCTTCCGGGCCTCCGCTGAAAAACCCGGTCGACCTTGGTCACTATACCTTGCTGCACGAAGAAAACCGTCAGGGCTGGGCGCGCTGGTTCGAAGCGGCTGGCGTGCCCGCCGACACTGTGCCCGCGCGCGGCCCAATGCTGGCGGATGCTTCGCTTTCGAAACAGGCAGCCTTGCTCGGACACGGCGTGGCGCTGGGTGATCTTTTGCAGATCGGCGAGGAAATAGCGTCCGGCGCGCTGATCAAGCCGTTCGACATCGATGTCGCATCCGGCGCCTACTGGCTCGTCGCCAGAAACCTGGATGACCTTTCCGAGCCAGCCAAGGCTTTTGCCGACTGGATCCGGGCCGAATTTGCCGAAAGCCGGCGCGCCCTGGATGGATAGATTCAAGCGGCCTGTTCCGCCCGCTTCTTCTCGATCTGGCCAATGGCGTCGACGACGGCATCGAAGGTCAGCATGGTCGAGGCGTGGCGCGCCTTGTAGTCGCGCACGGGTTCCAGATATCTGAGGTCGGCGAAACGGCCTTGCGGCGGCGCGCCGTTTTCCTTCAGCATCTTCAGCATTGTCTCGCGAACGCTGCGCAATTCGTCCGCGCTGGCGCCGACGACATGCTCGGCCATGATCGAGGACGACGCCTGGCCGAGCGCACAGGCTTTCACGTCATGCGCGAAATCGGTGACCATGCCGTCATCCATCTTCAGATCGACGGTCACCGTCGAGCCGCACAGTTTGGAATGCGCTCGCGCCGTCGCATCGGGATGTTCGAGCCGGCCGATCCGCGCGATGTTTCCGGCAAAACCCAGAATTTTCGCATTGTAGACGTCGTCGATCATTTTTTTCCAATCCGTCGCCGCCAAGCGAACAGCGATTGCCGCTGATGTGTCTTTCATTCGCTCGGCACGACCATATATAATGCTGGCAGTCGGGCATCGACAAGGCAACCAATGGCCATGTCTTTGCTCAAATCAGTTCACGCCGCTTGCGGGCTGGAAACCGGGCGATTTTCCAAGCACGAAAGGTCGTGGTCCGTTCAACTCGTTCCTCCTGAGAGAGGAACTACGGGAGACGCCTTTAATGGATGCCGTCATCAAGAAGCTCATGCCCCAGTCCGCCTATATGGAAAAGCCGGTTACCGACCGGCCGAGCGAAGCCGAGGTCGAGGCTGCGGTGCACACGCTTTTGCGCTGGACCGGCGACAACCCGGACCGCGAGGGCCTGATCGACACACCGAAGCGTGTCACCAAGGCGTTCCGCGAAATGTTCAATGGCTATGACATGTGCCCGGCCGAGGAACTCGGCCGCACCTTCGAGGAAGTCGCCGGCTATGACGACCTCGTCATCGTCAAGGACATCACCTTCCACTCGCATTGCGAACACCACATGGTGCCGATCATCGGCAAGGCGCATGTCGGCTATCTGCCGGACGGCAAGGTTGTCGGCCTGTCCAAGATCGCGCGCGTCGTCGACATCTTCGCGCACCGCCTGCAGACGCAGGAGGCGATGACCGCGCAGATCGCCGGCGTCATCCAGGACGTGCTCAATCCGCGCGGCGTTGCCGTCATGCTCGAGGCCGAGCACATGTGCATGGCCATGCGCGGCATCCGCAAGCAGGGTTCCACCACGCTGACCTCGACCTTCACCGGCATCTTCAAGGACACGCCCGAAGAGCAGGTCCGTTTCGTCACCATGGTGCGCGGCGGCGGAGCCTGACCGGGCTTCGCCAGACCATGATCCCGAAAAGTGGAAACCGGTTTTCGGAAAAGATCATGGTCAAACAAGAAAGACCGGCGATGTCGGCACTGGAATTCCCGAAAGCTCCATCGGACAAGCAGGCACTGGAGGAAGGCGCGGTCTTTTCGCCGCGCTTCGACGCCAATGGCCTCGTCACCGTCGTCGTCACCGATGCCGAAGACGGCATGCTGCTGATGGTCGCGCACATGAACGCCGAGGCGCTGGCGCTGACGCTTGAAACCGGCATCGCCCATTACTGGTCGCGCTCGCGCAAGGCGCTGTGGAAGAAGGGCGAAACCTCCGGCAATGTGCAGAATGTCGTCGAGATCCGCACCGACTGCGACCAGGACGCATTGTGGCTGCGCGTGAAAGTGTTGGGCCACGACGCAACCTGTCACACCGGCCGGCGTTCCTGCTTTTACCGGACGGTGGGGCTGATCGACGGCAAGGGGACGCTTGCCGGCGACGGCAGCAAGTCGCTGTTCGATGCGCAAAAAACGTATCGAAAGCCCAAATGAACCATCCATATGAACCATTCGCCGACTTGCCGTCACGTATATTCATGATTTCGATACGGCCCGCCTCTATCTTAGCTGTGGGACAAGGGAGATTGTGATGCTCGAATGGGCGTCATTGCGCAACAGACCGGATGTCAGGGAGGCCAACGGCCCCTCCTCGTCCGGCGGCGCATCCGAAACGCAGCCTGCCAAGAGAACCGGCATCTCACTGGCATTGGGCGGTGGCTGCGCCCGCGGCTGGGCCCATATCGGCGTGCTGCGCGCGCTCGATGAGGCCAGCATCGAAGTGTCGATGATCGCCGGCACGTCGATCGGCGCGCTGGTCGGCGGCTGTTATCTTGCCGGCAAGCTGGACGAGTTGGAAGAATTCGCCAGAAGCCTGACCAGGCGGCGCATCTTTGGTCTTCTCGACCTCAATCTGCGCGGCAGCGGGCTGTTCGGTGGCATGAAGCTCGACGCAAGGCTGCGTGAGCACATTGCCGGGGTTCGTTTCGAGGATCTGCCAAAGCCGTTCGTCTGCGTCACCTCGGAGATCCGCACCGGCCATGAAATCTGGCTGTCGAGCGGTTCGCTGACCACTGCAATGCGCGCCTCTTACGCCTTGCCCGGCGTGTTCGAACCGGTCAATTGCAACGGTCGCGTTCTGGTCGATGGCGCACTGGTCAATCCGGTGCCGGTTTCGGTATGCCGTGCCTATGAGCAGCCGCTGGTGGTCGCGGTCAACCTTCACTACGATCTGTTCGGCCGCGCCGCCGTCATCAAGCACAGCGCCGGCGAACTGGTCATCGAGAAGGATGCGCCGAGAGCCGGCCAGGTCGACACCGGGTACCAGTCACGGCTCGGCATCACCGGCGTCATGGTCGAAGCCTTCAACATCATCCAGGACCGCATTTCGCGCGCGCGGCTTGCCGGGGATCCGCCTGACATGTCGCTGCAGCCGAAGCTCAGCCATATCGGCCTGACCGAATTCCACCGCGCCGACGAGGCGATCCGCATCGGCTATCAGGCGACGATGGCCCAGATCGGCGAATTGACCAGGCTGCAGACCGTCCTCGCCTGACCTGAACTCGATACATCCTCAGGCACGCGCTGCATCCATGATGCGGAACTGCACCGTGCGATTGCCGTTCCAATGATTGCCCGACAGCGAGCCGGCGACATGCACCGTCTTGCCCCTGTTCTTGAACAGGAATTCGCCGAGTGCGGTATCGACGGCGCGAAAGGCGATCGCCTGGATGCGGCCGCCGCTTTCCGACTGCAGTTCGGCGCGGATGTGATTGGTGCCGACCGCCCGTGCATCGACCAGCCGATGGCGCGGCAGCGCGAAGACCGGCGCGACATGCCCCGCCCCGAATGGACCCGCCTTCTCCAGCGCGTCGAGCAGGTCGAGCGTCGCGCCCTCGGCCGATAGCGCACCGTCGATGGCCAGGCTTTCCTCGCCCTGCAGCCGGAACACGTCCGCCGCCGCGCGTTCCTCGAAGAACGCCCTGAGCACGCCGAGTTTCGCCCGCTCAACGGTGATGCCGGCGGCCATGCCATGACCGCCGCCCTTGACGATCAGCCCGGCATCGGCCGCCTCGCGCACCAGCCGTCCCAGGTCGAAGCCGGACACGGAGCGGCCCGAACCCGTACCGACGCCATTGGCGTTGAAGGCAATGGCGAAGGCTGGCCGGCGCGCATGGTCCTTGAGCCGCGAGGCGAGCAGGCCGACGATGCCCGGATGCCAATTGGAACTGGCGGTGACGACGATGGCCGGACCATTGCCGCCGGCAAGCTCGGCATCTGCCTCAACGCGTGCCGCCGCCAGCATCTCCTGCTCCATCAACTGCCGCTCCTGGTTGAGCCGGTCGAGCGTCTCGGCGATGGCGCCGGCCTCGACCGGATCGTCTGTCGCCAGCAGACGGCTGCCAAGCGCTGCATCGCCGATGCGCCCGCCGGCGTTGATGCGCGGACCGATCAGATAGGCCAGATGGAAGGTGCTGACCGGCTCGCCGATGCGCGAGACCCGCGCGAGTGCGGCCAGCCCCTCGTTGCGCTGCTGGCGCGCCATCCGCAGCCCCTTGACCACGAAAGCGCGGTTGACCCCGGTGAGCGGCACCACATCGCAAACAGTGGCCAGCGCCACGAGATCGAGCAGGGCAAGCAGGTCCGGCGGCGCGGCGTCCGGCAACAGGCCGCGCAGGATCCTCGCCGTCTGCACCAGGCAGAGGAAAACGACACCGGCGGCGCAAAGGTGACCTTGCCCCGAAAGGTCGTCCTCGCGATTGGGATTGACGACCGCATTTGCCGCCGGCAACGGTCCACCGACCTGATGGTGGTCGAGCACCACGACATCGGCGCCGGCTTGCCTCGCCGCATCGATGGAAACGGCGCTGTTGGTGCCGCAATCGACGGTGACGATCAGCGTTGCGCCGCGCGACACGAGTTCGCGCATGGCTTCCGGATTGGGACCGTAACCTTCGAAGATACGGTCCGGTATGTAGATCTCCGACGGCACCGAAAAATGCGCGAGGAACCGCTTGAGCAGCGCCGACGAGGCCGCGCCGTCGACATCGTAGTCGCCGAAGATCGCCACCTTTTCCCTGGCCATGACGGCGCCGGCGATGCGGGCGGCGGCCTTGTCCATGTCGGTCAGCGAGGCCGGGTCCGGCAAAAGGTCGCGGATGGTCGGATCGAGGAACCGTTCGGTCTGCTCGGCACTCACGCCGCGCCCGGCAAGGACCCGCGCGACAATGTCCGGCACGCCATGGCCTTGCGCGATGGCGAGCGCGGTCATGTCCTGCCGTTCGGTCAACCGGTGCTCCCAGGAGACACCGGTGGCCGACTGCCTGACATCGAGGAAAATACGTCTTTCGCCCGTCACGCGACGCGCCGTCTGCAAATTGTCATTTCTCACAATATGCGACGGCTAAATCTGGCGAAATCAAAACTTTTCCAGATCCTGGTGGCGCGCCTTGATCTCGCGCACGGTGCGTGATGACGAGCGCAGCACGATCGTATGCGTGGTGATGGAATTGCGGCCAAACTTGACGCCGGCCAGCATGTTGCCATCGGTCACGCCGGTCGCCGCAAACAGCACGTCGCCGCGCGCCATGTCCTGCGTGCGATAGACGCGCTTGGGATCGGAGATGCCCATCTTTGCCGCGCGCGCCACTTTTTCCGGTGTGTCGAGGATCAGCCTTCCCTGCATCTGGCCACCGGTGCAACGCAACGCCGCCGCCGCCAGCACACCTTCTGGCGCCCCGCCGGTACCGAGATAGATATCGATGCCGGTCTCGTCCGGGTCGGTGGTGTGGATGACGCCGGCGACGTCGCCGTCGCCGATCAGCCGGATCGCGGCGCCCGTGGCGCGCACCGCCTCGATCAACTTGCCATGGCGCGGCCGGTCGAGGATGCAAGCGGTGATCTCCGATACCGGCACACCCTTGGCCTTGGCCAGGCTGGCGATGTTTTCGGCCGGCGAGGCGTCGATATCGACGACGCCGTCAGCGAAGCCCGGGCCGATGGCGATCTTGTCCATGTAGACATCGGGCGCGAACAGCAGGCTACCCTTTTCGGCGATCGCGATGACGGCCAGCGCATTGGGCAGGTTCTTGGCGCAGATCGTCGTGCCTTCCAGCGGATCAAGCGCGATATCGACCGCCGGACCTTTGCCGGTGCCGACCTCCTCGCCGATATAGAGCATCGGCGCCTCGTCGCGCTCGCCCTCGCCGATCACCACCGTGCCCTTGATGGCGAGACGGTTGAGTTCCTGGCGCATCGCATCGACCGCGACCTGGTCGGCGGCCTTTTCGTCGCCTCGCCCACGCAATCTGGCGGCCGCGACCGCGGCGCGTTCGGTGACGCGTACCAGTTCCATGGTGAGTATCCGGTCAAGGCCGGCGACAATGTTCTGGGCCACATTCATCGGTGGAAAATCCTCGTTGACACGCCTCCCGCCAGAGGCGCATCCGTTTTGTCAAACGAGCATGACAAGGACAAGACCTGTTCGAGGATTTCTCGAAAAGGCAAGGATATCAATCGATTGAAGGCATGACGATACACACCCGGCTGCGCCGAGCCGGACGTGTTTCAGTGGATGAAATAGAGTTGCCGCTGCGCGGAGCCTCGAGCCCCGCGTCGGCCGCCCCGCCGTCGCGCCTTAGAACACCGCGAGGTATTTCAGCAGCGAAATAATGCCGATGATGATGACGATGATCTGGGCGATCTGTCGCATCCTGGCGTCAAGCGGAAGACGCTGAACCAGATAGAGAACAAGGATGATCACCAGGAACGTGATCAGAATGCTTATCAGCATGGATAAAGCCATGACGCCCTCCTGAAAAAGACATGCGGAACGAAACCGGCGAAGCCGGCCTTTCCCAAAATTGGATCAATACCATCGCCTCGGCGTGTCGTTCATGGCTTGCCCGACAGCCATTCCCGCCAGAAAGCCAAGCAAGCCGATCACCCCGACCACTGCCGTCGTCGTGCCGGGGTTCTCCCGCGCCACTTCCGATACCGCCTGGGCTTGGGTGCGCAATTGCTGCGCGGTGCGCGTCGCGCGGGCCGCGGCGCTGTCATACATTCCGAACGCCTGTTCCTCGGCATCGGCGACCAATTCGGCGCCGCGTTCCGAGATGCTCTTGTTGATCTTGGCGACCTCCTTGCGCAGGTCGGCGATCTGTTTTTCGAGCGACTTTTGGATGTCGTCGATGCTGGAGCTGTCGGGCTTCGATGCTTCGGCCATTGTGCATTTCCTCAGGGTTGGAGACCTGAGGAGAACGGCGCGAGCTGAAATTCGTTCCGACCGCGACCGCAGCCGCAACGTCCGGATGGATTAACCCGCCCGCTCGATACGGATCACTTGCGGCTTGTCGGTGAGATGGCCGTCCTTGGTGATGCCGTCGACGGCCTTGCGCACCGCCGCCTCGGTCGTCTCGTGGGTGACGAGGATGACCGTCTTCTCGACGGCGGTTTCCGGCCCGGCGGCGTGCTGCACGATCGATTCCAGCGAAATCTCGTTGTCGGCCATGCGCTTGGCGATTGCGGCGAAGACGCCGATCCGGTCATGCACTGTCAGCCGGATGAAATAGCCGCCGGCATGGCTGCGCATCTGCGCCTTCTTGTAGGGCTTGAGCTCCTTCGTCGGCCGGCCGAAAACCGGACCGTGCTGGAAACCGGGCCGGCTCTTGGCGATGTCGGCAATGTCGCCGATGACAGCCGAAGCGGTGGCGTTGCCGCCGGCGCCCGGACCGGAGAGCAGCAGTTCACCCAGAATATCGGTTTCGATGGCCACCGCATTGGTGACGCCATGCACCTGCGCGATGACCGAGGCCGTCGGCACCATGGTCGGATGCACGCGCTGTTCGATGCCGCTTTCCGTGCGCTGGGCGACGCCGAGCAGTTTTATCCGGTAGCCGAGATCGCTGGCGGCGCGGATGTCGGCCTGGCTGATGTTGGAGATGCCTTCCATGTAGATGTCGTTGGCGGCGATCCTCGTGCCGAAGGCAAGGCTGGTCAGGATCGACAGTTTGTGCGCGGTGTCTTGGCCTTCGATGTCGAAGGTGGGATCGGCCTCGGCATAACCCAACCGTTGCGCATCCTTCAGGCAAGCGTCGAAGGACAGCCCCTCGGCCTCCATGCGGGTCAGGATATAGTTGCAGGTGCCGTTGAGGATGCCGAAGACGCGCGTGATCGAATTGCCGGCCATCGCCTCGCGCATCGTCTTGATGACCGGAATGCCGCCGGCCACCGCCGCCTCGTAGTTGAGCAGCACGCCCTTCTTCTCGGCGATCTCGGCAAGCTGCACGCCGTGCCTGGCGAGCAGCGCCTTGTTGGCGGTCACCACATGGCGGCCGGCCTCGAGCGCCGCTTTAACCGACGATCGCGCGGCGCCTTCGTCGCCGCCGATCAGCTCGACGAAGACGTCGATGTCGGCGGTCTGCGCCATCTTTACAGCGTCGTCGAACCATTTGGCCGCGCCGAGATCGACGCCGCGGTCGCGCTTTGGATCGCGAGCCGAAACAGCCGACACGACGATGTCGCGTCCGCATTGCCGCGTCAGTTCCGCCGCCTTGTCGTGCAGCACGCGCGCCACCGAGGCGCCGACGGTGCCAAGACCGGCAATTCCAACACGCAACGCTTCAGCCATGTCCGGCGACGCCCCTCAAGAACTTGATCGATGTGATATCAGGCAAACTCAGCGATGCGCGGCGAGCGGCACCACATTGTTGGGCTGCTTGGCGCTGGACGCCAGGAAGCGCTTGATGTTGCGCGCCGCCTGCCGGATCCGGTGCTCGTTCTCGACCAGCGCGATGCGCACATGATCGTCGCCATGCTCGCCGAAGCCGACGCCCGGCGCCACCGCCACATCGGCGTGTTCGATCAGAAGCTTGGAGAATTCGAGCGAGCCGAGGTGGCGGAACGGTTCGGGTATCGGCGCCCAGGCGAACATCGACGCCGCTGGTGCCGGAATGATCCAGCCGGCGCGGCTGAAGGCGTCGACCATGACGTCGCGGCGCTTGTGGTAGATGTCGCGCACCTCGGCGATGTCGGCGCCGTCGCCGTTCAGCGCGTGTGCGGCCGCCACCTGGATCGGCGTGAACGCGCCGTAGTCGAGATAGGATTTTACACGCGTCAGCGCCGAGATCAGCCGCTCGTTGCCGACCGCGAATCCCATACGCCAGCCGGGCATGGAGAAGGTCTTCGACATCGAGGTGAACTCGACCGCTACGTCGATCGCGCCCGGCACCTGCAGCACCGAGGGCGGCGGATTGCCGTCGAAGTAGATTTCCGAATAGGCAAGGTCCGACAGGATGATGATGTCGTTCTTCCTGGCGAAGGCCACCACATCCCTGTAGAAATCGAGCGAGGCGACCAGCGCCGTCGGGTTCGACGGATAGTTGAGGATCAGCGCCAGCGGCTTCGGGATCGAGTGGCGGATGCCGCGCTCGAGCGCCGGAATGAAGCCGTCATCCGGCTCGACCTGCAGCGAGCGGATGACGCCGCCCGACATGATGAAGCCGAAAGCATGGATCGGATAGGTCGGATTGGGGCACAGGATCACGTCGCCTGGAGCGGTGATCGCCTGCGCCATGTTGGCGAAGCCTTCCTTCGAGCCCAGCGTCGCCACCACTTGCGTGTCCGCGTCGAGCTTCACGCCGAAACGGCGGGCATAGTAATTGGCCTGGGCGCGGCGCAGGCCAGGAATGCCGCGCGACGACGAATAGCGATGCGTGCGCGGATCGCGCACGACCTCGCACAATTTGTCGACGATCGCCTTGGGCGTCGGCAGGTCCGGATTGCCCATGCCCAGGTCGATGATGTCGGCGCCGCGCGAGCGGGCACTGGCCTTCAGCCGGTTGACCTGCTCGAAAACATAAGGCGGAAGCCGGCGGACCTTGTGAAATTCTTCCATGGCGGTTCCAGACAATTGGCAAAGATGGTTTTCGGTCGCGCGATATAGGCTTATTTGCAGTCAGGGTCGAGAGCGGGGTCGCATTTGGCTCCGATCTGCTTCAGCGTATCGGGCCCGTGCTGCTTTGCCAGCGCGTTCAGCGTCGCCGGGTTGGTCACCTTGACCGCGCCACCCTTCGAGCCCTGCCCCTGCTCGTCAGCCTTCAACTGGGCGAGCTTGGCATTCTTTTCCGCGTCGGTGAATTGCTCCGCCGCCACCTGCGGTGGAACGTTGAGGTTCGGATAGGTGCCGGTGTCCTTCGGCCCATCGGCGGTAGCAACGGGCGTGGCACCCTCGATGTTGGTGCTCGAACAGCCGGCGATCGCCAGCAAGACGACCGCCGCGCCGATGCGGCAAAAACGACCAGTGCCGGAAAAAACAGTTTTGCCAATATTAATTGTCATATTGTTTCCTTGGCATCCGGGGTAGAGCGCGTTGGACCCTGTCGGATGTCCCATGATAATATGTCAAGAAAACGCTTCGGGAGGAACCCCGCGCACCATGTCCAAAACACCCGATTCGGGCAAAGCGGAAGATGATCAGCCTTCGACCGTTGAGCAATATCTGGTGAAGGACCCGGAACGCTTCGCCTTGAACATGGCGCGCATGATCGAGCAGGCCGGCAAGGCGGCCTCCGCCTGGGCTGAGCCGCGCGAAAAAGGCGATGTGCGCGATCATGTCGCCGAGCCGGTCGTCGACATGGTGAAAACCTTCTCCAAGCTCAGCGAATACTGGCTTTCCGACCCGCAGCGGGCGCTCGAAGCGCAGACGCGGCTGTTTTCCGGCTACATGACCGTCTGGGCCAATGCCATCCAGCGCATCAGCGCCGACGGCCAGGATGCCGACGACGCGGTCAAGCCCGAGCGTGGCGACAAGCGTTTCCAGGACCCCGAATGGGGCCGCAACGCTTTCTTCGATTTTTTGAAGCAGGCCTATCTCGTCACCTCGCGCTGGGCGGCCGAACTGGTCGATCACGCCGATGGCCTGGACCAGCACACCCGCCACAAGGCCAGCTTCTATGTCAAGCAGGTATCCAACGCCATCTCGCCGTCGAATTTCATCCTGACCAACCCGGAACTGTTTCGCGAGACCATCGCCTCGAATGGTGAAAACCTGGTGCGCGGCATGAAGATGCTGGCCGAGGACATCGCCGCCGGCAAGGGCGACCTGAAACTGAGGCAGGCCGACTACTCGCCCTTCGAGATCGGCAAGAACCTCGCCACGACGCCTGGCAAGGTGGTGGGCCGCAGCGATGTCGCCGAGATCCTGCAATACGACCCGGTGACCGAGACCGTGCTCAAGCGGCCGCTTTTGATCTGCCCGCCATGGATCAACAAGTTCTACATCCTCGATCTCAACCCGCAAAAATCCTTCATCCGCTGGGCGGTGGAGCAGGGCCATACCGTTTTCGTTATCTCCTGGATCAACCCGGATGAGCGGCACGGCACCAAGAGCTGGGAGGCCTATATCCGGGAGGGCCTGCAATACGGCCTCGACACGGTCGAGAAGGCTACCGGCGAGAAGCAAGTCAACGCCATCGGCTATTGCGTCGGCGGCACGCTTTTGGCGGCGGCGCTCGCATTGATGGCGCAGGAAGGCGACGACCGCATCAAATCGGTCACCTTCTTCACCACGCAGGTCGACTTCACCCATGCCGGCGACCTGAAAGTGTTCGTCGACGAGGAGCAGGTCGCGGCCGTCGAGAAGTCGATGAGCGAAAAGGGCTATCTCGACGGCACCAAGATGGCGACTGCCTTCAACATGCTGCGCTCGGGCGACCTGATCTGGCCCTATGTCGTCAACAACTATATGCGCGGCAAGGATCCCCTGCCCTTCGACCTGCTCTACTGGAACGCCGATTCGACCCGCATGGGCGCCGCCAACCATTCCTTCTACCTGCGCAACTGCTATCTCGAGAACAATCTGTCGCAAGGCATGATGGAGCTGGCCGGCCGCATGATTTCGCTCGGTGACATCACCATCCCGGTCTACAACCTCGCCTCGAAGGAAGACCATATCGCGCCGGCGCTTTCGGTGTTCCTCGGCTCGAAATATTTCGGCGGCGAGGTCGAGTATGTCATGGCCGGCTCCGGCCACATCGCCGGCGTCGTCAACCCGCCGGCGGCGCAGAAGTATCACTACTGGACGGGCGGCACACCGATGGGTGACTTCGACCAGTGGGTCGCCAAGGCCACCGACCATCCCGGCTCTTGGTGGCCGCACTGGCAACGCTGGATCGAGGCCAGGGACAACACCAGAGTTCCCGCCCGCAAACCCGGCAAACATATGAAAACCTTGGGCGATGCTCCCGGCACCTATGTCAGGGTGCGCGTGTAACCTTCTGTAACGTGTGGTGAGTTGACGCGCCGCCAAAAGAGGGCGAAATGGTGTCGTCAACCCTCAAGCGGCCTCGATTCAGCTCTAGCCGTCGAATTACTTTGAGGCTTGCGGATTTGACACAGGTCTCGTTTCCGGTTCGGGGACAATGATTATTTCGGCGCGACTTCCAGACGCCGCGCCAATGACGTACCGGTCGGACATCGAGGGGGAATTTTGTTTTGGAATCAGTAGGATCGCGCCTCGCGAAGGGAGAAAGCCGCGCTATTGTGGCAGCGCTTTTTTCCGTGCTTCTGGCGTCCTGCACCTCCGCGGGTGACCCCACTTTGGCCGTTGGCATGCCGGGCTACAACGCCACATCAGCCGATATCAGCACCGCCTCTGGCGCCAACCCGGTCGCCGCTGTCGATTCGTCGTCGCAGGTGGCGACTTCACAAATAACGATGACGGCCGAGGGCGACGCGACCCTTCCCGAACAAGTCGCCTATGTGCCGGTAGCCAGGCCGGGGACCAAGCCCGACGCCGGTTTCCCGGTTGCCGTTCCCACAGGCGCCGAGACGATTGCAGGCCACACGCCGCAACCACTGGAGCAATCCGGGCAGACGGCTGAACAGGCTGACGCCGCGGCGCAGAAGACACAAACGGCCGATGCGGCCGCCGCCGCGCCGAAGCCGGAAGGTGCCGCTTCGGTCATGAACAATCCGGTCTATGTGACCGCCGGCGAGCCGCAGCCGCAAGCGCCGAAGAAAAGCTTCCTTGCCTCATTCTTCAGCGCCACGCCCGCCTCTGCCGCACCGGCTCCGCAGATCAGCGCCAGGTCAGGCGAGCAACCCGCTGTCGCGCAGGCCGCCACCGCGCAGCCCAAGGCCGCCACGCCGACGCCGGCAAAGGCGGCCGTGACGCTGGCCTCGGCCACTCCGGCCGAAAAGCCGGTGCAACTGGCTTCGACCGATACCAGCAATTACACCAGCGACGCATTGCCTGGCGTGCGTCAGACGGCGTTGTTCGAGATCAAGCGCAAATCCGGCCTCGACGACGAGAGCGACGTCGATCTCAACGAGGACGAAGGTTCGGGCGGCTCCTATCAGGTGGCGTCCGCCGCCGGTCTTGCCCGGCTGGCGCCCAACGGCCTCCTCAAGCAGAACGAGAGCGTCGACGTCGCTTGCCTGAAGCCGTCGCTGGTCCGCGTGATGAAGACGATCGAGGGTCACTACGGCAAGAAGATGATCGTCACCTCAGGTTATCGCGACCCGGCCCGCAACCGCCGCGCCAACGGCGCCAAGAATTCGCTGCACATGTACTGCGCCGCAACCGACATCCAGGTTCCGGGCGTCTCGAAGTGGGAACTGGCGAGCTATATCCGCACCATGCCCGGCCGCGGCGGCATCGGCACCTACTGCCATACTGAATCCGTTCACGTCGACGTCGGCCCGGAGCGCGACTGGAACTGGCGCTGCCGCCGGCGCGCCAACTAGTTCTCCTACGCAAGGGAAATCCGCCGGACGCGCTGGCTGGCAGCGTCGCGCGTTTGCGCCGAACGGGACCAATGCGCCGGAAAGACGCGGTTTGCGGCCGCCCGAAAAAAGTTGTCGCAGGCGGCGGCAGACGGGTTGCCGGTTTCAAACAACGCAACTATAAACCGCTCTCATCTGAGCGCGCCCATCGTCTAGCGGTCAGGACACCGCCCTTTCACGGCGGTAACAGGGGTTCGATTCCCCTTGGGCGTACCAGATAGCTAGCCGAAACCACTGCATCTTTGGCAACTTTACGACGGCGGCGAACTTTCGTTGTCGTAATCGTGCCTCCGATTCCCAAAGACACAGCGCTCGCCTTAGACGCACATAATTCTCTCTGACCTCAGCGTGAGCCTCGGGATCAGTCGGCGATCCCGCCTTCGCGATTCACTACAAGGCGCACCAACTGGGGCAGATTTGCCAAATGTGCCCTCGTCGCCATCCGCCGCTCTTCGGCCGACCTGGCAAAGCCGCTTGATCGCGGCCTTCCTTTCGACATCGCCAAGCCCTTGTCCAGGACATCCTGAAGATCTGTCGTGTAGTAGGCGGTGTCCTCCAGACCGCTGAAGAAGTTTATGCGGTGGACCTCCCCTTTCTTGCTCATGACAATGCCTGCTTTTCGGAGCACGTCCTGAACCGCTTTATACGTCAAGTTCATGGTTACCTCCTTATTAAGACAAAGCAGCATCACCCTTCCTTGTAACCGTTTCGTGGCGGTGATTGACGAAAGTGCAACAGGATAATGTGGCCAACCCAAAACTCGGACCATTTTGGAGCAGCGAAGCGCGCGAAATTGCGATCCATCACATTGGTGGGCCCAGAGCGAGAAACGCGCCGTGCTGAAGAATTCAGGTGCTGTCATAATTCATTCGCATGTTTCGCTCCAACCGGCTTGAGCGCATGTATTCAGCAGCCGGCGCGAGCCTCCCCCATGGCCGCTGGTCAGGCCCAGCGGCCTACCGCTGCCAGTACTCTACCAAGCCGCTGGGCCGTCCATCTCCCAAGAATACCTTCAAGACCAATCACCGTGCGTGAGAGCGCTCTTAAGTTTTCCACTGCTAATATTAGCTCATTCGATTTTTCTCTACCCGTCGTTTGCGAGACTCAATTAGCTTCCGCTCATGGAACGCCGGCACGCCATCCGAAGGGTCAAGGACGGGCTTTGGGAAGTCTACGACATAGACGACGAAAAGGTCGTCTTCGTGGACGAAGTACCCCTGACCAATTTGCAGGATGAGGAGGCACTCGACGCCTTGGAGTTGCTAAAGGATGGTTTCCTGCTCCCGAAAAAACGCAGGTCGTCATCACGCCGAACTTGACCGCGCGCTTACGAGCAGAAAAGTTTTACAATGGGTGGATCCTCGGATCTTGGATTATGCGCCTGTTAACTGCCTTGGCCAAACGCCGCGCGTCGGCGGAATCAACATTTCCTGCTTCTGGCTGCTGCAATCGCAGCCTGCTGCCGCCGCAGCCGCTCGATCTTCGCGCTTTCGCGAGCAGCGATGGTGGAAGCGACGCGCTGGCCGCCCCATAGCCAGGTCGGGATATTTGCATGAGCGACCTTGCCCCGGGCGATCGCCGTCTGTGATATCTCGCTGGCGACGGTGCCCATTGCCACGTTGAGTTCGACGCAACTCATCGTGTCGTATTTCGCGGCATCGACGGAGGCGCGCAAAGGCGATGCGCAGCCAGTCATGAGGCTGCAGAGCAGGAGCGCGGTGGCGGAGATCGCCTTCATTTTCGCCGGGATTCCATAGCGGTCACCACTTGATCGGTTGTCCGGCCGCTGTCGTCGGAGCGGTCTTCTCATCTGGAAGAGGCTGTCACGTTTCGCTTCCTCCAACAATCCTTCGACGGCAAGTGGCAAACCGCCTCGTCATGGCGCCGGCTGCGGCCAGCGCTGCAAGGCCGCATAGCCAATTTCGGTAAGCGCATAGACGCCGCGCTCGGCCCTGGTGAACCATCCATAGACATTGTGAAGCAGGATGTTGGCGGCGCGAGGCGAAATGGCTTTCAGGTCGCGCGGGCGCTTGGGACCGTCCACCATCGCCGCGGCGCAGGCCAGCGCATCCTGCCGGTAGGCCGTCATGATCGGTGTGCGGGAGCCGCCGCCGACCACAGGGTCGCCACGCCGGCGCCGGTGCTCATCCATCAGGCGCGATCTTCGCCTGGGATCTCGCCGCGGCGGCGGAGCGGCCGGACTGAGCAGCAGTTCGACATTGCCGGAGGAGCCGACCGCCAGAAGGCCGAAACCGAGCCGGCGGCAGAGTGCGCGGAACCGGCGATCGTGCTCGCGGCCCTTGCCCCGACTTGACATGCGCGCGGCGAGCCAGACCTCATCGCACGCCGCGGCGCGATCGATGCCTTGAAGCACGAGCTCGAGGTTGAATTGCAGTTTCAGTTCGCAAATGACAAGCACGGGCGGCTCGCCGTCGCGCAATCCAACGACATCGCAGCCGCCGACTTCGCCTTTGACAGTGAATTCCAGGCTCTCGAGAAACCGCTTCACCGGGCTGTAAAGAGACGTCTCCTGCATGCCGGAGCCATAGCCGATTCGGGCTGCGCTCGCACAGGGTGGCCTCGACACACCACCTGGGCGGGACAGAGGGAGTCCGGGCTCTCGATCTTTGTAGAAACCCTTCCAAAAATTGACATCAGGAACAGAATTTGTAATTTCTCTATCATCGACTGAAGCGGAAAGGGAGAGGTCCGGTGTCGATCCGCGAAGAGTTGGCGCATACCACCCTGGTCCTCACATCCGCCGAAGCCAAGATCGTGCAGGTTCTTCTTGCCGACTATCCGATGTCCGGCCTCGGAACCGCCACGCGCCTGGCAAAAGCAGCGGGCGTCAGCGATCCGACGGTCATGCGCCTCATGGTCAAGCTTGGCTATGGCGGCTTCGGCGCCTTCCAGAGCAAGCTTCTGGCCGAAATCGAATCCCGGCTGCACTCCCCGTTGCTGATGATGGAGGCCAAGCGCCCCGCCAATTCGAGCGAAGGCATGGTCAACGACTATTTTCATTCGGTTTCAGACAGCCTTGAGCGGACGCGCACGGCGGTGGCTTCCCAAAGCTATGGCCGCGCCGCCAGGATGGTGCTCGACTGCAAGGGCCAGGTCGTGCTGCTCGGCGGACGCTTCAGCCGCCACATCGCCTCGATGCTCGCCGGCTATCTCGTGCAGTTCCGTCCCGGTGTGCACGACATCGGCTCGCTGGCGCCGACGGATTTCGACCTCTTGATCGATCTCGGCAAGCGCGACCTGCTCGTCGTGTTCGACTATCGCCGCTACCAGTCGGACGTGGTCAACTTCGCCCGCCAGGCACGCGAGCGCGGCATGGGCATCCTGCTCTTCACCGATCCGTGGCTCTCGCCCATTTCCGAACAGGCCGACCTGACGTTGATCGCCGCAATAGAAGCCAATTCGCCCTTCGACACACTGGCGACGGCTGTCGTCCAGATGGAAACCGTGTTCGCCCATGCGCTGGAGAGTGAAGGCCTGACGGTGCGCAAACGCATCGAGGACATCGAAAAAATCCGCCGCGCCAATGGCGTGACGCTCGACGCTTCGGATTTCATCGGCGCCGGCCCCAAGAGCGCCGCCGCTGGCGATCCGGCAAAGTGGGCGGCACCATTCGTGAGGGGCAAACCCAAATCGACATAGCCGGGGCCGACATGATCGGCGCAGCATGAGCGGCTGATTTGCCGGGCCACCCGCAACACCAAGAGACAATCACAAACGCCGCCGAGGCACGAAAGGACACCGAAATGCAGGACAGGGATGCGGCCGTCGCCGCCGCGCAAGCCGAGATCGACAAGGATCGCGACTGGGTGATCGGGCTGACCAGCGACATGGTGCGGATTCCCTCCGTAAACCCCAAATTCGAAACCCGGCAGGGTCTGAACCGCGAGGCCGATGTGCAGGCGCTGCTGGAGCCGATCCTGAAGGCGGACGGCTTTTCGACCGAACAATGGGACGCCTTGCCGGGGCGGCCCAATCTCGCCGGCGAATGGGCGGGCGATGAGGAGCGCAGCCTGATCCTGTGCGGCCATGTCGACGTCGTGCCGGTCGGTGAAATGAAGAACTGGTCGGCCGATCCGTTCGGCGCCAATATCACCAACGGGCGTCTTTACGGCCGCGGCGCGGTCGACATGAAGGGCGGCGTCGCCGCCCTGCATCGCGGCCGCGCATGCCATCCGCAAGGCCGGCATCACGCTCCAGGGCCGGCTGGCGATCCATACGGTGGTCGACGAGGAAGCCGGCGGCTTCGGCGCCATGGACGCGGTCGCCAGGGGCAAGCTCGCCAAGGCGGTGCTGGTCGCCGAACCGACCTGGGGCGACGTCCTGCCGGTCGAGGGCGGGCTCGAATGGGCGCGGGTGACGATCCGCGGCCGCAACGCGCATTCGGCGCTGCGCTACAATGAAATCTATCCGCAGCGCCATGGCAAGGACCGGCTGGAGCCCGGCGTCAATGCTATCGAGCTGGCCGCTCGTTTCATAACGGCCGTGCGCCAGTACGAGCTCGACCGCACGCGGGCCAGATCGCATCCGCTGCTGCCGATCGGCATGAACACGATCAACATCGGGGTGATGCATGGCGGCACCGGACTTGGCGAGAACGGCCTGCCGACGGTGATGACCAATCCGGCGATCATCCCGGACGTGGCGGTTCTCGATCTGGACATGAAATTCCTGCCTGACGAGAACTCAGCCGATTATCGCCGTGATTTCGAGACTTTCGTGCATCATTTCGCCGCCGCCGACGCCTGGCTGCGCGACAATCCGCCGACCATCCAGTGGGAGCTCGGCGGTCTTTACTTTCCGCCGATGAACACCTCGCCGGACCATCCGCTGGTCCAGTCGCTCGTCGCCAACAAGGCTCGTATCGGCAAGACACCGCAAGTAAAGGGCTTCGTCGCCGTCTGCGATGCCGCGCACTATGCCGGCGCCGGCGTCGACGGCGTCATCTTCGGCCCGTCCGGCGACGGCTTCCACGGCGCCGACGAATATGTCGAGGTCGACTCGGTGGTGGAGACCGCCAAGGTCATCGCCGCTTCCGTCATCGACTGGTGCGGCGTCCGCTGATTTCGGCTGTCATCAGGCCGGGCGCTTGATCCGCTCGGTCACCAATGCCCAGGCGGCGCGGATCATGCCGACCAGGCCGCTCGGATAGACCAGCATGATGACGATGATGAGCAGCGCCGTGATCATCGGCCGCCACGCGCCGAAATCGGCCATCGCCTCGGAAAAGACGGTCAGCACGAAGGATGCGATGATGGCGCCGTAGATCGTGCTCGTCCCACCCAGCAGCACCATCGACAGGATGATGGTCGCCAGGCTCATGCCGAACACGTCGATCGAAGCGTTGCGCTGGTAGGCGGCATAGAAAGCGCCGGCAATCCCGGTGAAGAAGGCGCTTGCCGCCAGCGTCACCATACGCTGCCTGACCAGCGAGACACCGCGGCTGATGGCATATTCCTCATTGTCGCGGAGCGCCACGATGCTGGCCCCGGCGCGCGAACGCACGAACAGGCGCAGGAACAGCGTACTCGCCACCAGCAGCGCCAGCGCGATGTAGAAATAGGCGAGCTTGCCGTCGCGGATCATGTTGTGGTCGAAGAGATAGAGACCGGGCACCCGCACGAGACCTTGCGTGCCGCCCGTCAGGTCCGATTGGCTGATGATGACCTGCATGACAAGCTGCGCGAAGCCGAAGGTGACCAGGATGATATAGATGCCCTTCAGCCGCAGGATCGGAATGGTCACCAGCACGGCCGCCAGCGTCGATGTCACGCCGCTGGCCAGAAGTGCGATCCACGGATCGATCCCTGCCACCTTGGCCAAGAGGCTGTAGACATAGACGCCGATGCCGAACAGCGCGAGGTGGCCGAAATTGAAGACACCGCCATAGCCGAGGCTGAGATCCCAGTTCGAGGCGACGATGGCGTAGATGAAGATCATGATCAGCACATGCCGGCTGTAGCTGTCGCCTAAAACGAGTGGCAGCAGGGCAAGCAACAGGAAGCCCGCGACGAAGCCGATCGCCTCGCGGTTCCAGGTGACACGGCCGGGAGCGGACGGGATGGCAATGTCGAGGAGCGTCATGCGAGCCCCCTCGAACGGCTGGCGAAAATACCCTCCGGGCGCACCATGAGCGTTGCAATGAGCACGAGGAAAAGCAGCGCCGGTGTCCAGTAGAGGCCGAAATAGTAGTTGCTCGCCGCCTCGAAGAACCCGATCAGGTAGGCAGCGAAGATCGGCCCTGAAATGCTTGAAATGCCGCCGAAAACCACCACGATCAGCGCCTTGAGCAGCGGATCGGCGCCCATCGACGGGTTCATGAAGCGGTAGCCGCCCATGAAGATCCCGGCGAGCCCCGCCAGCGACGCGGCAATGGCGAAGGCAAGGCCGTAGAGCGCCGTGACATTGAGGCCGACAAGTTGGCTCGCATCCTCGTTCTGCGCCACCGCCCTCAGCGCCAGGCCGAGCCGCGTGCGGTTGAGGAACGACCATAGGGCCGCCAGTACGAGCGGCGTGATGACGATGATGGCGATCTGGTGCAGCGACACGCCGACACCGGCGATGGTGGTGTTGCCCTCGATCAGGCTGGGCAGCTGCTTGGAGCGCGGGCCCCAGACCGTCAGTGCGCCGTTTTCGATCAGCGAGCCCGCCGCCAGCGTTGTGATGACGACGACCAGCACGATGTTCGGACGACCGATCAGCGGCCGCACCACCGAGGCCTGCAGGATCCAGCCCGCGCCCGCCATGACGATGACGGCGAGCGGGAAGGCGATCACCACCGGCAGGCCGAAGGCGACGAGCTGCCATGCGAAATAGGCGCCCAGCATCATGAACACGCCATGGCTGAAATTGAACACACCGATCGTCGTCCAGACCAGCGCCAGCCCCACCGCCATCATGGCATAGAGCGAGCCCTGGAAGAGACCGCCGAAGAAGATGTCCGAAAACACACTCATCCCTGTCCGTCCTCAATGTCCGAAATACATGGCCATGATTTCGCTGTGCTCGATGCTCTCGCCTGGCCGGATCTCGGTCTTGACCACCCCGTGATCGACAAGGAAGAGCTGCCGGCTGAGTTCGAGCAGGAACTCGATGTCCTGCTCGACGACGACGAGCGGCACGCCGCCCCTGGAGATGTCCATGACGGCGGCGCAGAGTTCGTCCTTGATCTTCGGCGCCAGCCCAAGGGTCGGCTCGTCGAGGATCAGCAGGCGCGGATGGCTCATCAGCGCCGTGCCGATCGACACCATCTGGCGCTCGCCGCCGGAAAGCGTGCGCACCCTTTGCCGCCAGCGCTCGGCGAGCTTGGGGAACAGCTTCACCACCTTTTCGCGGTTCTCGCTCTCATGCGGCCGCGCCCGCGGTGAATAGGCGCCAAGCGCCATGCAGTCGCCGATCGTCAGATCCGGAAACAGCTTGTTGCCTTGCGGCACATGAATGAGGCCGGTGGCGACGATGGCGCGCGCACTCAAACCGGTAATGTCCTTGCCGTCGAAGACGACGTGACCGGATTTCGGCGCGACCAGGCCGGAAATGGTCCTGAGCAGCGTCGTCTTGCCGTGGCCGTTCGGGCCGAACAGTCCGACATTGCCGAACCGGCCGGCTTCCAGCGTTATGTCGTGCAGGACGGTCACGCGGCCATAGCCGGCAGTGACCGCCTCGACGCTCAGGATCGGGCTTTCGCTCACGCCGCCGATCTCCTGGTGCCGAGATAGGCTTCCACAACGCGTTGGTCGGCGATCACGCTTTTTGGCTCGCCAGCGGCCAGCACGCGGCCCTGGTTCAGCACCAGAAGATGCTGCGACAGGCTCATCAGGAAGGTCAGCACATGTTCGATCAGCACCACGGTGATGCCGCGTTCGGCCGTTCGTCTGATCAATCCGATCGAGGTTTCGATCTCCGGCTTGGTCAGGCTCGATGCCGGCTCGTCGAGCAGCAGCATGCGCGGTTCCGTGGCGATGGCCGTTGCGAGCATCAGGCACTTGCGGTCGAACACCGACAATTCACCGGCGAGGCGCCCGAAGGCCGGGCTCGAAAGACCGACGAACTCCAGCACTTCGGCGGCGCGGCTCCGTGCCTCGGCCGCCCCTCGCCCGGGCTTGCCGTAGCTTGCGCCGATCAGCGCGTTTTCGAACACGGTCAGCCCGTCGAAACTGGTCTCGCGCTGGAAGGTCCGCGCAAGGCCGAGCCGTGCAATGGCATTGCCGGACCTCGCCTGGATCTCCGCCCCATCGAACCGTATCCGGCCCTTGTCGGGGCCGAACGGTATTCCGGTGATGACATTGAACAACGTGCTCTTGCCGCTGCCGTTCGGCCCCGCGATGCCGAAGATCTCCCCGGCCTCGACGGCGAACGAAACGTCGTCGACCGCCTTGAGGGAACCGAACGCCTTCGATACGCCCTCGACTTCAAGCAGCGGCATGCCGCTATTTCATCCAGGGCTGCGGCTGGAACTCGCCGGTCGCGTATTTGGCGGGCGAGATCAGGGTGCGCTTGCCGTCCCAGATCTGGAAGAAGGTGATCGGGATGTAGTCGTCGCCCTGCAGGGCAAGATGCGTCGCCGGATCGAATTTCAGCCGGCCCTCGGCGACCTGCTTGTCGGTCTCGGACAGCGCCTTCATGATCGCGGCATGGTCCTTCGGATCGCCGGCCTTCTTCACGGCGTCGAAGTAGACATTGACCATCTCGTAGAGGGCGACGCCGTAAGTGCCGCTCTCGACGCCGTATTTGGCCTGGAACTTGCCGGCCACTTCGTCGGCGCGCGGGTTCTTCGGCGTGGTCAGCGCGCCGCCGAGCAAGTCATAGATGACGCCGTTCGACTTTTCCTTCGTCAGTTCGACGAATTCGGGCACGCTCGGCGCATACTGCAGGAACACCAGGCTCTTGGTCGGCTGCTCCAGGAACTGGTTGAGGAACGAGGCCGAATTGCCGGGCAGATAGTCGGTGTTGATGACCACGTCCGGCACGTCCTCGCGCACCTTGGCCAGGATCGAACGCCAGTCGGTCACTTCGCCGAAGGGCACGAGTTCGTCGACGGTGATGGTCCAGCCCTTCTCCTTGAAGGTCTTCTTCATGCCTTCCGAGATGGTCTTCGAATAGGCATTGTCGGACGAGATGATCGCGACCTTCTTGGTCGGCAGCGCGATCTTGCCTTCAGCCGCCAGCTTCTCGACAAAACTGGTGACATCGGTGTTGTAGGCATCGAAGGACGGGGTCAGCGACCAGCAGCAGGCGTATTTTTCCGGATCGGGCGCGATGATGTCCTTGGTCTGCTGCGACGTGGCGGCGAGCATATAGGGCATCTCCGCCTCGGCCATATTGTCAATCTCGAAATTGGTCAGACTGGCATAGCCGGTCAGCATGAAATGCACGTCCTGGTCGCCGAGCAGGCGCTCGACCGCGCTGGTGACGTTCGCCGCCGACTGGTCCTTCACGTCGCCCACGACCAGCTCGAACGTATCCCCGTCGATGCCGCCCGCGCTGTTTGCTTCGTCGATGGCCATCTGCGCGCCGCGCTGGAATTCCTGGCCGTCGGCTGCCGCGGGGCCGGTCAGCGGCGCCAGCAGGCCGATCTTCACCACATCGGCCAGCGCTGGCGCGGCGCTCAGCATCACGCCAAGCGCGGTTCCGAGCAGGATGTGCCTGAAATGGCTTCTCATCGACATTGTTTTCATTGTCCCTGTTCCCCTGTTTTGTCCTGGCGATGGTTGGATGATTGACAAATAATGCACAGGCGGGCCAATTTGAAAAGATATTTTCATGAGCAGGCAAGCAGATTTGCCTGCTCGTTAACCGCGCGAAACCGTGCGATGCATTTCTAGGCAGTTCGCTGGGATGCAGCGGACAAGCGAAGGCAGACAGTGCGAATGGAGACAGGGATGGCGGCTACGGTCAGGACGATCGAAACCAGTCATGGTACAATCGCCGTGCGCGAGAGTGGCGGCACCGGCATGCCGGTGCTGATGATCCACGGCAATTCGTCGTCAGGCGCCGTCTTCCGCAATCAGTTCGACGGCAGGATCGGCGCGACCTACCATCTGATCGCAGCCGATCTTCCCGGCCATGGCCAGTCCTGCAACGCGGTCGATCCGGAACGTAGCTATTCCATGCCTGGTTATGCCGACGCAATGACCGAGGTGATGAACAGGCTCGGCATCGAAAAAGCAGCAGTCTTCGGCTGGTCGCTGGGCGGTCACATCGGACTGGAGATGATCGACCGCTATCTCGGCATGCTCGGTCTGATGATCACCGGAACGCCGCCGATCGCCGCCGCCGATCTTGGCAAGGGCTTCAAGACCAGCCCGCATATGAACCTTGCAGGCCAGGAGATCTTCACCGAGGCGGATATCGACGCTTATGCGCACTCCACCTGCGGCGAGCCCTATGACCAGTTGCTCCGCAATGCCGTTGCGCGCACCGATGGTCGTGCTCGCGCGCTGATGCTCGGCAAATTCGCCGCCGGCTTTGGCGGGGACCAGAGCCAGATAATCCTCGGCAGGACACCGCCGATCGCGGTGCTCAACGGTGCGGACGAACCATTCGTCGACACCGATTTCCTCGACACGATCCCCTTCTCGAACCTGTGGGAAGGCAAGAAGCACCTGATCAGCAATTCCGGCCATGCGCCGTTCTGGGATTCACCGGACCGGTTCGACCCGATCTTCGAACGTTTCCTGAAAAGCCTGGAGCCCGGCTGGCGCTAAGCCCTCAACCCTCTCGCCTCGCTACCCCGTTTGCCCCGAACCATCATATCCCGGGCCAGGAGGCGGCTGACGCGGCAGAACGCCATGAACGCCCGGCAAGCATCCTCGGTCTTGACCAGGTCGACCGTCGCGCCGAAGCAGGCGTTGAACGCAGCCTGATAGACCGGGCCTTGCCGACGGACCGGCCAGCCCTGCAGGAAATCCAGCGCCTGTTCGACGCTGTAGATTTCCTCGACCGGCAGGCTGGGCGCAGTCGTGATGCGCACAGGCACCTCGAATTGCAATCTGTCCATTCGCTTCTCTCCCGAACGGCGTTGCTGCACCAGCGCCGTTCGTCGCGGAAAAAGTTGCTTTGACCGACTTTTTCGCTCAGAAATGTGTCGCCAGTGCGGTCGCCGAGCATCGATGAAGCTCGCAAAGAAGGTCTATTGGTTCGCCGGGTCGGTTTCCGCCTCATAAGCCATGCGGACGGCTATGATCACGACGTATAAGGACGGCACGGCAAAAATGGCTCCGAGCACCAGCGCCGCGGTTCCCGCCATGCCGAGCGTCTCGGCGATCGCCCAATAGACGGTCCCGATGCAGATGAGCGCCTGCACCGAGAGGAACGAGGCGGCCGAGGCCGCGCGCGTGAGCGTTTTGACTGTTTTGATGCGTTGCATTGAAAATATTCCGGAAATGAAGCGCCACGCGGCTAGTGGACGGCCGACAGCCGCCGCGCAGGTCGCGACGCGAAAAAAGACGTGAATGGGCTGGATAAGCGCGGTCCGAGACCGCTCAGGTCAGATGGATGGCGGTGCGCGGGGCTGGTTTGCACTCGCCTGCGGCGCAGTCACGAATGCATACACGCCCGACGCCCGGACCGGCGAAACCCGATTGAGCAGGAAGAAGGCGGATTCCGGCGGAAGCGCACCGGGATTGCCGCTCACGAATTTGATCGGGAGCAGCCGGCCGGAGCGAATTTCGAGAGGCTGCGCCTTGCCACGCGGCAGCGCGACCGCGTCGCCCTGCCGCGCCGTGGTGATGCCAGCGCCACCCGAAGCGGCGGTCGCGGAAGCAGTCGCCTCCGACTGGACCAGGCACAACAGCGACAGCAGCAGCAGAGCCATCAGGCCCGAACAGGCTGCTTTTATCGGCGAAGTGAATGGCCTGGCGCGCTTCGATGCCATCAAGAGGCGAGGTCTCCGAACTCTGTCACCGCCCTACCGTGTCCAGCCGAAAAAGGAAAGCATCGCGACCAAACGGCTGTCGCGGGCGCAAGCACAAGATGAGCCACAACGCATGAATATCGCGGGCGTTCGCCCTTAGCCGGCAGTTCGTCCTTGAACCTTGCGCCGTCCGGTGCCAAATCTGGTGGGATTTTTTTCGCGCGGGCTTATATCGGGAGCCCACTCACACACCCGGCAAACGGACAAAATGGTCACCTATCTCGACGCCGCCACGGCACCGCTCAGAAACACCGGCCAGATCCGCCTCTACGGCGAGGAAGGTTTTGCCGGCATGCGCAACGCCTGCGACCTCACCGCGCGCTGCCTCGATGAACTGGTGCCGATGGTCGCGCCCGGCGTCACCACCGAAGCCATCGACCGTTTCGTCTTCGAGTTCGGCATGGACAACGGCGCGTTGCCTGCGACGCTCAATTATCGCGGCTACACCAAGTCATCCTGCACCTCGATCAATCATGTCGTCTGCCACGGCATTCCTGACAACAAGCCGTTGAAGGAGGGCGATATCGTCAACATCGACGTCACCTACATCCTCGACAGCTGGCATGGCGATTCCTCGCGCATGTATCCGGTGGGCACCATCAAGCGCGCCGCCGAACGCCTGCTGGAGGTCACCCATGAATGCCTGATGCGCGGCATCGCGGCCATCAAGCCCGGCGCCCGCACCGGAGCCATCGGCGCCGCCATCCAGACCTATGCGGAGGGTGAGCGCTGTTCGGTGGTGCGCGATTTCTGCGGCCACGGCGTCGGCCAGCTTTTCCACGATGCGCCGAATATCCTGCACTATGGCAGCGCCAGCGAGGGCGTCGAGATGCGGCCAGGCATGATCTTCACCGTCGAGCCGATGATCAATCTCGGCCGGCCGCATGTTAAAGTGCTGTCGGATGGCTGGACGGCGGTGACGCGCGACCGCTCGCTGTCGGCGCAGTACGAACACACGATCGGCGTCACCGAAACCGGATGCGAGATTTTCACGCTGTCGCCCAAAAACCTCGACCGCCCCGGCCTGCCGGCATAGTCTTTCTGCGCCGGATCTTTTCGGCCAAGGGAATGCGGGCCAGGGGAATGCGGGCGGCTTATGGCGAAAACCAGCGACGACGACGAACGGATCTTCTTTCCCGAACGACCGACACAATCGATCGCTAAAGCCAAATCGGCGGAAAAACCGCATTACCACGGCCATCGCGACCGTTTGCGCGAGCGCTTTGCCGCCGCGGGGCCCGACGCCCTCCCCGACTACGAATTGCTCGAGCTCCTGCTCTTTCGGCTGATCCCGCGTGCCGACACCAAGCCCGTCGCCAAGGCACTGCTGGCGCGCTTCGGCACGCTGGCCGAAGTGCTTGGTGCGCCTGCCGCGCGGCTTGAGGAGGTCAAGGGCATCGGCCCGGCGGTGGCGCTTGACCTAAAGGTCGTTGCCGCGACGGCCCAGCGCATGGCGCGCGGCGAGATCATCGACCGCGAACTGATGTCGACCTGGACACAGCTTCTCGAATATTGCCGGTCGGCCATGGCCTTCGAGGAACGCGAACAGTTCCGCATCCTGTTTCTCGACAAGAAGAACGCGCTGATCGCAGACGAGGTGCAGCAAGTCGGCACCGTCGACCACACGCCGGTCTATCCGCGCGAGGTGGTCAAGCGCGCGCTCGAACTCTCCGCCACGGCGATCATTCTGGTGCACAACCATCCTTCGGGCGACCCGACGCCGTCGCGCGCCGACATCGAGATGACCAAACTGATCATCGAGACGGCCAAACCGCTCGGCATCGCCATCCACGATCACATCATCATCGGCAAGAAGGGCCATGCCTCGATGAAGGGCCTGCTGCTGATTTGAGCAAAGAATTCCCGAGCCGAAGGTTCGCGACCGCGAAAAAATGGAAGTCGGTTTTTGCTGCCTTTTTCAGCGATGATCTCTTCAAGCTGCTCCGGTCGAGCGTGAGAAATCCGATGCCCCCGGGCGAGCTTGCCCCAACGAAGTACATCGCGGCGGCACGGTGCCTTTTGCGTTCGGACCGCCCCCGCTCGGGGCGTAACGTCAAAGCAGATGCTCGATTCGGATTGGCAATTCGCGCATCCGCTTGCCCGTCGCGTGGAAGATGGCGTTGGCGATCGCCGGCGATGCACCG
Source organism: Mesorhizobium sp. STM 4661 (assembly GCF_000359125.1). Lineage (GTDB taxonomy): Bacteria > Pseudomonadota > Alphaproteobacteria > Rhizobiales > Rhizobiaceae > Mesorhizobium. The sequence goes on from NZ_CAAF010000063.1 coordinate 72,249, forward strand.
ACCATCGCGACTTCGCCCAAACCCTTGAGGCCCATGGAATTGGCGAGTGGGTCGGGTTGGTCGACGAAGCCGACCTCGATCTCACCGATATCGGCGTTGACCGCGACGACATAGTCGGCAAGGTCATTGTTGAGATATCCGCCATAGCGGCGGTCAATCTCGGTCGCCTCGCGCAATGCGGCGCTGAACGCCCAGACAACACCGCCACGTACCTGACTGGCGGCGGTGCGCGGGCTGATGACACGTCCGCAATCGGCGATGCTCACGACCCGCGGCATGCGGATGCGCCGGGTGTGGAGTTCGATATGGACCTCAACGAAATGGGCGATGTAGCTCATGGTCGTAAATTCCGGATATTCGGGGCCGGCGACCACGAACCCGCCCTCGCGCAACTGTGCGAGCGCATCGTCGTTCTGCCCGGCACCCACCTGCGACACCTCGATCTCGATGTACGGGCGGCGAACGGTAGCGAGCTGCCGGTGGAGATTGCCCGCGACCGTACGGCCCGCCAGCAACTCCGAAACCGCCGCGCGCATCCGCTCCACCGCCTTGGCCGCCACGGGAACGGCGCCGGCCGTACCCCATGATCCGGCTGTCATATGCTGGGGCGCTGCCGTGGTGTCGCCGATGACGATATCGAGTTTGTCGGCGTTGATGTCCAGCCCCTCGAGCAAGACGGCCGCAATCGCGGTCCGGATGCCCTGGCCCATCTCGTGGCCTGAGGTTGCGAAGCGCGTGCTGCCGTTGGCGCCGATCCGCAGCGTTGCGATTGCAGGTGGCATCATCGACGGATAGCAACCCGCCGCCACGCCCCAGCCGATCTGCGTCCCGTCGGACGCCGTCATCGATCCAGGCGCAGCGCTGCGGCGCGACCAGCCGAACCGGCGGGCCCCTTCCGTCAGGCATTCGTTCAGCAAGCGAGAAGAGAGGGGGTGGCCGGTCTTCGGGTCGACCTTCGTGTCGTTCTCGATCCGGAAGGCGACCGGATCGCGGTCGAGCTTGTACGCCAGTTCATCGACCGCGCTCTCGAACGCGAAGCACGACGCCTGCGGATGTGGCGCGCGCATGTAGCCGGGCGCTTGCCGGTCGATGCGGATGTTGGCGGCGGTGCCGAGGTAGTTCTCGATCCCATACATGCGGATCGGCGATTCGTGATACTCGGCAGGGGAAAAGAATCCCGTCCGCGACTGCTCATGCTCGGCGTGATAACGCGCCGCGACCATCTTGCCAGTGGCATCCGCACCGAGCTGGATCCGGTGCCGGCTGTTCGGGCGGTAGGTCGCGACATGAAAAATCTGTCCGCGGGGCAAGACCAGCTTCACCGGGCGACCGGTTAGCATCGCAGCGTGGGCGACCAGCGCGGTCTGGCGCTGCGCCAACCCCTTCTGTCCAAAGCCGCCGCCGATATAAGCGCTTTTCACATCTATGAGCGCCGGATCGAGATGCAGGGCGCCCGCCACGGAACCCTTGGTCACGTTCACGCCCTGCGAGCACTCGTGGATCGTCAACCTCCCATCCGCCCAGACCGCGGTGGTCGCGAGCAACTCGATCGGATTGTGATGCTGCGTTGGCGACTCGTAGGTGGCTTCGATCGCTGTAGCGGCGCCGGCCATCGCCTCCGCGGCATCGCCCGCCGTCCAATCCTCGGTCGATTCGCTTTCGGCGCCCGCGCTGTCGATCCGGCAAGAGAACTGCTCGTCGGCGAAGTTGGGACGGACCGCCTCGGCCCCTGCGATCGCCGCTTCCAGCGTTTCCGCAACGACAACGGCGACCGGCTGGCCGCGATAGGCGATCCTCTTCTCCAGTGTCGGTGGCGGAGGTGGCGGACCATCTTCACCGCCGGTTGGCGGCGGTGGCGGGAAATCGTCCGGCGTAAGCACGCGCACGACGCCCGGCACGCGCATTGCTGCGTCCGTCGAAAGCTCGGTCATCGTGCCCTTGGCGATGCGCGCGGTCACCGTCATTGCGTGGAGCAACCCAGGGAACTGGATGTCCGCGGCATATTCGGTCGCACCACGCACCTTGTCGAAGGCATCGATACGGGCACGGTCGGGGAACGGCGCAGTGCTCATGATCGGCTCCTTTCAGCGGCGATGAGAAGCGCATCGGCGACGGTTCGCGCGCCGAGCTCGACCTTGAATCCATTGTATTTACCGGGGCTCGCGCCACTGAAGGCGGCGCGGCCTGCGTCAAGCGCGACCTCCGGTGTCAGTCTCTGGCCCGCCAGCTTCAGCTCGGCTTCGGGAGCCCGCCACGGCTTCGTCGCGACCCCGCCTAGCGCGATATGCGCACGGCTGACTTGGTCGCCGTCCATTTCCAGCGCCACCGCAGCCGATGCGAGCGCGAAGGCGTAGGATTCGCGATCCCGGATCTTGTGGTAGGTCGAACCCCGGCCGGCCGCCGTCTTCGGCACGACGATCGCGGTGATCATCTCGCCGGGCGCGAGCGTGAACTCGAGATGCGGCGTGTCCGCGGGCAACCGATACAGATCGCCAATAGGCAGCGTGCGGGATCCGGCAGGCCCAAGGATTTCGAGCTGCGCGTCCATCGCCACCAGCGCGACCGGAAAGTCGCCGGGCGAGACGGCGGTGCAGGCGTCACTTGTGCCGAACACGGCTTGGCCGCGGTCAAGCCCGCGAAGGGCGGCGCAGCCGCTGCCCGGCTCGCGCTTGTTGCATGGGTAGACGCCGTCAGCCCCATTCCGGAAATACATGCAGCGGGTGCGCTGGAGCAGATTGCCGCCGACCCTCGCCATGTTGCGCAGTTGCTGCGACGCAGCCTTCGATAATGCTTCGGCCAGGACGGGATAGTCGCGGATGATGACATCGTTGGTGGCGACCGCGCTCATCGGCGCGAGCGCTTCGAAGCGAAGCCGGTCGCCGTCAGTCTCAATCTTGTCGAGGCCCGCAATCGCAGTGATGTCGATCAGGTGGCGGGGTTGCTCGATATTCAATTTCATCAGGTCGTAGAGCGTTGTTCCTCCGGCAATATAGCGGGCGTCGGCGCCCGCACTCGCGAAGGCGCTCACCGCGTCGGGAGCCGTCGTGGGCCGCATATAGGTAAACGGTTGCATCAACCTCTCTCCATCTTGGAGGCAGCATCCTCGATGGCGGCGACGATGCCGACATAGGCTCCGCACCGGCAGATATTGCCGCTCATATATTCGCGGATACGCTCCTTCGACGTTGCATTGCCCTCCGCCACGCAGGCGACCGCAGCCATGATCTGGCCGGGCGTGCAGTAACCGCACTGAAGCGCATCGTGGTCGATGAATGCCTGCTGCATCGGATGCAGCGCGGCGCCGTCCGACAGACCCTCGATCGTCAGCACCTCTCGGCCTTCGATCTTGGCGGCCAGCGTCAGGCAGGAAGCGACGCGCCGACCGTCGACATGCACGGTGCACGCCCCGCACTGGCCGTGATCGCAACCCTTCTTCGCACCGGTCAGCGCGAGGCGCTCCCGCAGAAGGTCCAGAAGGGAGGTGCGCGCGTCGATCTCGGCCGCAACGGGCTGGCCGTTGATCGTCGCGCTGATCGTCAGGGCTTGATCAGACGCGACAGGCAGCGGCGCCGATTGCGCGGCGGTCGCCGTTTTCGCGGGACTGGAGGCATCCGCGAAAATGGCGGCGGCGGCGATAGCGGCGCCCCCTTCCAGCGCGCTTCGGCGGGATAGGGTGAAGAACCCTGAACGGGCCGTCCTGTTGTCCGTATCGGCTTTGCCGTCTTCGGGCATGTCATCGCTCCCGGTCATGCCATGGCCTCCGCAGCGCGATCGCCGAAACGGGGCGCCTCCGTCTGCTCGATGAAGATCTCGTGCATGACCCGCAATGTGTGGAGAAGCTGCATTGCGAGCCCGCGCCCTATGCCTGGCGTGCCGCCGGCTGGCAGGATCGTATTTCTCGTCGTCTTCACTGTTCTCTGCTCCATCTGTTCCGGCTGCCGGGGATCGAAGGATGGGCCGCTCGGGAACACGGCGGCGCGAACGTGGCCGCGGCTACCGTTCCAACGAGGACGATCGGCGCAGAAGCGTCATATCTGCCCGTGACCCCATGATGCGCGAGCACGACCCCGCTGAGCGCCAGCAAGGCGCAGACACCACCAAGAAAAATACGTCCAAATCCCGCGAACATGCAGTGCCCTATCCTTGCTGTGATCCTGAAAACCAATCATGCAGTTGACGATATGGCGTTGTTGCAGCACGATCCATGCGCTAGCATCCGTAATATCTTCGCGATCGTCCGGAAGCTTATGGCCACGATCCATCTGCAACGGTCCGCAAATATCCCATCAATCATCCGAAGGCTCATGGACCCGCTGTCTGAAATTCTGTCGCTGTTAAAACCGCAAAGTCATATCTCCTCCGGCTTCGATGCTGGAGGAGACTGGTCGCTACACTTCGCCATCCACGATGACGTGATGAAATGCTATGCCGTGATCTCGGGCGGATGCTGGCTCATGGTCGATGAAACTGACGTGCCGGTCCGGCTGGAGGCCGGGGATTGCTTTGTTCTGCCAAGCGGCCGCCCTTTCCGGCTGACTAGCGATCTCACCTTGCAGTCGATGGATTCAAAATCCGCCTTCCCTCCGGCGGTGCCGGGCGGAGTCGTCACCATCAACGGTGGTGGAGGGCTACTCCTTGTCGGCAGCCGCTTCGCCATCAGCGGCAGGAATGCGGGCATGTTGCTCAGGATGCTGCCGCCGGTGGTCCATCTTCACTGCAAGATGGACCAAGCCGCGTTGCGCTGGTCGGTGGAGCGCATGCGCGAGGAAATGCGGAATGCGCAACCTGGCGGACATCTGATCGCACAGCATCTTGCCCATATGATGCTGGTTCAAGCGTTGAGACTACATCTGGCCGAGCAGAAAAGCACGGACGTTGGATGGTTCGCTGCCCTGGCTGACAGGCAGATTGGCGCCGCAATTGCCGCGATCCATGCCGAACCCGCAAGGCGTTGGAATCTGCTGGACCTGGCCGGGCAGGTCGGCATGTCGAGGTCGGTCTTTGCCCACAGATTCAAGGAGAAGCTCGGAGAGACACCGATGGACTACGTTACTCGCTGGCGGATGCTGCTCGCGGCCCAGCGGCTGGAAAACTCCGACGACCCCATTTCCTCTATCGCGCCGGATCTTGGCTACGAATCCGAAAGCGCCTTCAGCACGGCGTTCAAGCGCGTCATGGGGCAGCCGCCGCGCGTGTTTCGTAGTGGCCTGAATGCACCGCTCGAGCAGGTGAGACCAGAGTTTCAGAGACCGGCAGCCGAATAATGCCGACAGGCATGGGAGCAGGCAATGTCTTCTTTCCATCCCGCTGGTGCACAACCATCCGTGAGACGACCCGACGCAGTGGCGCGCCGACATCGAGATGACCAAGTTGATCATCGAGACGGCCAAACCGCTCGGCATCTCGGTGCACGACCACCTTATCATCGGCAAGAAAGGCCATTCCAGCATGAAGGGTCTGCTGCTGATCTAAAGCCTATGCATATTGGCTGAGGTCTCTGGGGCGCTGTGGCGCCGATCAAGCCGCGTCCTGTGATGGAACCAGTTTACGCTGGCGTGCATGCCTGATCCTCTGACGGATACGATCAGCAACCGAAGCGAGCGTGCCTTGCGCCGTGCGCGTCCCAAGGACGGATTGCAGGGTAACGGCCTGCGTTGCGAACTTGTTCTTGAAAGACTCTCCACCACAGAGGAAATCGACCAGGCTCAGGCCGTGATCGATCGACCACTGTACGTAGTCCATGATCAGGATTATGCCCGGCGACGCCCGGCTGAAATCCGGATCGTAGGTGGTCACGAAGGCCATCATGACCTGGCGCTGGACGAAGTTGATGGAGACCGCGATCATCGCGCCATTGCATTCCAGTACGAAAATGCGCAGCACGCCGGCGCGCGCCAGCACGTCGACGAGTGCGGCGAGTACTGGCGTTCCCTCCTCGAAAAGTTGGGATTCACGCGAGCGCTCCGTCAGCCATCCGCGCTTCAGGGCCGAGAGCCGGTCCAGTACCGGCTGCAGCGGCTCGTCGGGCGCAAGCAGGCGAAATTTCACTTCCCCGGCTTCTTCCAATGTCTTGATGCCGCGCCGATAGTTCTGGCGTGTCTTTTTGGACTGGTCCTCAAACCATGCCGCTCCGCTCTTCCACGATCCGGCGACGCGATAACTGACTTCCTCCCTGTGATTGGGACGAAGCCTGATGCCGCTGGAAGCGCCCGGAGCAAAGATCTTGCGGGCCGCCGCATCCGGCAAGAGACGATTGAGAAAGGCAAGGTCGAAACCACCGGCATCACAGAGCTGCGCCCATAGATCCCGCAGGGCCGATAGTGAGCATTCCGGAGCAACGACAATATCCCCATAATCGGTATAGCTGCTGGCCGCCCATTCAAGAAAACGCAAGCCCTTGCGCTTGCCTATCGCCAGGGGAACAACGGCAACGAGCCTGTCACCGTTCCAGACCAGGCCGATGCGCAACGCGCGCTGGTCACGGTCCGCGACGGTGCTCCACCAGGCCGAAACCCAGGCATGGCTCTGAAAGATCAGCCCGTCGGTGCGATGCCAAAGATGCATCCACTCGGCTTCGACCGCCGCCAGGCGATCCGCCGAACGGATAATTTCCAGGCGCTCCGTGCCCACGGCGTCGATCGAAACAAAGGTGTTCATGACGGTGAACTGTCCTGTGGCTGTGCGACGACATTAGGCCGCCTGTGGAACAGCCGGATGACGTGCCTCCCCATCTTCTTGAGCGGCAGGATGTAGAGCCCAAAGAGCGATTGATAATCGCGCACATCGCGATCTATCAGGCCAAATCTCATATCTTCATCCGGATCCGGGACAAACTGCGTTCCAAAGAGACGATCCCAGAACGAAAAAAGCAGGCCAAAATTCTTGTCGTAATGGCGAGGATCGATGCTGTGATGCACCTGGTGCCAATGCGGACACAAGATGACGTTGTTCAGCGGGCCGAAGGAAATCTTGAGATGCGTATGGCGAACGAAGTCCATCATCAGGATGTTGCGGATGACGTAGACATTGATGCCGAAGATGGCGATCTCCACCGGATCGAGCGCGATCAGGCTCCAGATGCCGAAGCAGACCCCCGGGATGACACCGTCCCACATACGGTTCATCAGATCGTCCAGCGGATGAACCCGATCCTTGGTGATCCCCACCATCACCTCGGCCGAATGATGCACCTTGTGCAATTCCCACAGGAATGGGAAGCGGTGCTGGGCGACATGGTAGAGATAGTACGAAATATCATAGGCTATCAGCATGGTTGCGGTGAAGATGACGATCGTCACCGGTCCGGCCGGGCCGCCGATGAGCGGCGCCTGGATGCCAAGGAGCCAGCCGATTGCCTCATGTGTCGCATAGCCTACCGCGGTAACGAAGGTAACGCCGGCAGGAATGAGCAGGAAAGGCATAATCGCCCGTTTCGTGACCCAAAATAGAACATCCGCTCGCGCCGACGGGTGCAGGATGACTTCCGCCGGGAAAGCGAAATCGAAAAAGTCCCTGAAGGATTTATGTTCGACGGTTCGCCAGTAAGCGATCACCGCGCTCCCCAGCGCCGTGAAAAAAAGCAGGCCGAGCGTCAACAGATTGAGGCTGGAGAGCTTTTCGACAATCACTCTGGCGAATTCAGAAAACATCGGTGCGGTGGTCCCTGGGTCCGTGAGATGGCGATCCGGCGAAACTGCGAAGCAAGAAAGGTGCCAAACTCACTGCATGTTGCCTGCAACCAGGTGGCTTCCGCGGATGCAACGGGCAAAGCATGCCGGATTATTTGCGCCAGACTACCAGATCAACCCTAACAAAACCGCTAAATGTCCCAACGTAATTAATATCGAATGCGGCCGGACATCCGACAACCAACCCTGCGTCGGACGCCGGTCCTACCGCTGCGACGGGGTGATCGCGGCGAGGTGTATCTTGATGCCGTCTTCTCCCACTTCGCCATGCCAGGCGAGGCGTTCGGCTGGCTGCCTGGTGCCGAAGCGTGGTGAAACCCAGCCGCCCTGCCCCGGCCCGTCGCCGCCGGCGCGGATGTCGACCGCCGCGTCCGGAAAGCGGATCGCCAACAGCGGCTCATCGCCGCGCAACACCATGACCGTGGGTCCGTCCCGGTCGGCGCGGAGGCCAGCGGCGAGTTGGAAGACGATTTCGGCCACGCGCCTGCCGCCAAGCAGTTGGTCGGTGACCAGGAAGCCGTCCGCTTGCCGCGCAACGGTGCGCTGATGCACGACACCGAAGCGGCTCTTGTATCCGTCATGCCGGGCACGCAGCTTCCAGTGCGGTCCCCGCTCGCTCTCCGCCAATGCCGCGATCGCCTTGTGCGACCAGTTGAACGCCCCGGTCATGATGCTTTGGCTTTTGCCCTCGATATTCAGCGTGTTGTGCGCCGGCGTGGAACGGAACCAATCGCGCCAGCCCCCACCCGAACCGTAGAGCCAGGTGCCGGGATCGACCAGCACCGGGTCGCCATCGATGCACAGGGTGAGCGACAGCGCATCGGCATGGCCGTGAGCCGCTATCGAGAGATAGCCAAGCGGGCCGTGGTCAAATGTCAGCTCGACGCTGCGGCCATTCATCTCTCCGCGCCAAACGGAAAGCCCGCCTTGCGCGAATGTCTGCAACCCGTGCGTCGCCGGCGCCGGAGCCGGCGGCGCCCCAAAGAAAAGCGAACGGAAATCGTCAGGCTCAGGCACATTGCCGGGCATCCTTAGCAAGCCATGGATGGCGGCTGCGACGGATCGGACATAGCCCGGCCCGTCTCCCAACGTCAGGACACGGCCTTCATCGTCGTCGCCAAAGCCGATGGCTTTCCGTGGCAGCCAACCCACGAAATTGGCGAATGCCGCCAGACGAGCTTCGGCTGCCGGCGGAAACGGCGTCCCTGCCTGTCGCGCCGCGGCAGTGCACAGCAAGATGAGTTCAGCCGTGAAGGCTGCGTAAGTCGGGGTCTGCTCGGCACCGGCGCCATCGGCAAGAATTTGCCTGTGCACCTCGGCCAGAAGGGCATTGCGGGCAGCATCGGATTCGGTCCCGAACGCCAGACTGATCAGATACTGGCCAGCCAGTTCCGCGACGAGGTGGTTGTTGGCGGAGGAAAACCGGGAGGGAAACCGCGGCAGCCAATAGGCGCTTGCCGCCAGTATTTCACCAACGCGCTGCCGTGTCGCCGCGCCAAGCCGGTCGCCGACGAGGTCCAGGGTGACGATCAGGCTGATGGCGCGCAACGCTACTTCGATGCCGGAGGCCCAGCCAATCCCCCGGAACGGCGGATTGGCGGAATGCCAACTGTCGATCGCCGCCTCGATGGCCGCCCTGGCCTGATCGTCGCCGGCGAGAAGCAGGTGGGCGGCGAGTGGCGGCAATTGCTGCAGCCGGTTGATCTCCCAGACGTATTTTACGTCGCCGCGGTCACCGCGATGGCGAAAATCGACATCGAAAGTATGGCTCTCGGGGCCTGGCCAAAGCTTGCCGGTCACCGGATCGAGACGCCAAAGCTCGGGAGCAAACAAATGATCGTGGTTGCGCCGTGGCCATGTCTGCCCAAGTGCGGAAAACTGGCCGCGAAGCGTATTTTGCGCCGCCGCCGCTATGGCTTGCCGTTGCGCCGGTGTTGCGGCCAGCGCAGCATCGCGCAATCCGCGCAGTACCTGACGCAACTGGGGCGAAGGATAGCGCTCCCAGCCGTCGTCACGGCGTCGCGAAACGATCCTTCCGCGCTGTTCGTCCAGCCGGTGCAACATCTCGGCCGGCCCCATGCTGCGCAATCGGTTGATGTACCAGCCGATCTTCATACGCGTTCCGCCAAGGTTTTGATCCTTGTATACCATGCTGTCGAAAAGCCGCGCCGCGGCAATCCTCTTTTCCGCACCCGCGGTTAATATCTTGACCCATGATGGGGAGAGTGGCGATGAGAAGAGTGGTAAGCGTTTTAGCCTGGGTGCTCGCCATGGCGATAGCGGCCGAGGCTGCGCCGATTCACCTCGAGCGCGGCGTTGGCGTGCATGAATGGCTCAACTGGTCGCCGGTAGGGAAAGATGGATCCTACAACTGGCCGCCGTACCGTAGCGAGCAGGAATGGCTTGCGGGACACAGGCCGCTCACCGATTGGCCGGACGGGGACGAGTTTACGCGCATTCGATCTATGGGTTTCGACTTCGTCCGGCTGAGCGTCGACCCCGGTCCTCTGCTTGCCAGCGAGGGTGCCAAACGACAGCAGGCGCTGGACATACTTGCCGCCGCGGTCGAGCGGGTAACGTCGGCCGGCCTCAAGGTGGTTTTCGACCTGCATGGCGTCACTCAGGTTCCGGCCTACGGCATGGAGATGATCTATGGCGGTGCCGACAGCGAGGGCGTTGCCCGCTATCGCGAAATGGTCGTGGCGGTCGCCACCATGCTGGTCAAGATCGGCACCGACAAGGTAGCCCTCGAACCTTACAACGAGCCGGCATACTACCCTTGCGATTCGAGCGGAAGCGATGACTGGCAGCGGATCATGGCCGGCACGGTTCACGACATTCGCGCGGTCAGCAGCGAACTCACCATCGTTGCAACCGGAGCCTGTGGCGGCAGCATTGCCGGATTGGTCAACCTCACTCCCAGCTTTGACGATCCGAACCTCTATTACAGCTTCCATATGTACGAGCCGCACAGTTTCACGCACCAGCGGCCCGACGAGGCAAACACCTTTGCCTCGGGCCTTCCCTGGCCGGCCGACAGCAGTACGCCTGAAGTGGTGACAGAAATGCTTAAAGCGCGCATGGAGGCGGCCGGCCTGAGCACGGTCGAGCAGGTGATGAACATGGCCACGGCCCGAGAAGCAATCACCCGATATTTCGAGCAGAATTGGGGCCAGAGCCAGCTCGAGGCGAGCTTCCGTCAGGCGGTCGACTGGGCCCGGGGGCATGGCATTCCGAGCCGGCGGCTCTTCATGGGCGAATTCGGCGTCATCCTGATGTCCGCGGACGGTCGCATGGGCGCGTTCGATGCCGACCGTCTGCGCTATCTCTCAGCGGTGCGCCAGCAGGCGGAACGCTTCGCCATCCCGTGGTCCGTCTGGGAATTCTCCAATCCCTATGGAATGACGCTCATCCAGCCCGATGGGCCCGCGGTCCCGGACTCCGAGATGTTGCAAGCACTGGGCCTGCCATAGCAGGCGTCACCTCGCTTCGCGGGCAAGCTCGGTTTCAATCCGGCGGTTAGCGCTTGACCGATCAGGCCTTTGACGCGGCCGACCTCCAGACATCGCAGATCGCGCCGACAAATGGTGCGAGATCAAGCCGTTCCCGATGCACCGCCATGGCGGCAGCGCCCAGGCGCTCGCGCAACGTCGTATCCTCGACCAGCCGTGTCAGCGCCTCGGTCAACGCCGCAACATCGCCGGGCGGCACCAGCAACCCGGATTGCTCGTTGGTGATGATATCCTCAACGGCGCCGACAGGCGTCGTCACTACCGCAAGACCCGCGGCCATGCCTTCGATGACCGAGACGGGCAGGTTTTCGGCAAAGGAGGGCAGCACCAGAATATCAGCCGAAGCGATCAGCGATGCGACCTCGTCGGGCCCGACCCAGCCTGGAAGGGTAACGCGCTCGGCAAGGCCCAGTTGGGCCGTTCTTATCCGTGCCGCCTCGACTTCGCCATCGCCGGCGATCGTGGCGCGCCAATTCTTGATCGGCTCCATGCGGTGCAGCGCATCCATCAATTGCGGTACGCCCTTGCGGTCGCCGATGCGGCCAAGGAACAGGATATGAACATCGTCGCCGCCGCCGACATGCGCCAAGGTGGGAACCGCGGTGGCGTTGGGAACGATGACAATATTGCCGGCCGCCCCCGGTGCTCGGCTGGCGACGAAGTCGCGCCAAAGCCTACCCAAGACGATGACCCGACCGGCACGCTCGAACAGAGCTTCGATGCGGCGGCTCATGAAACTACGATCGACTTTCCAGAATGTCTCATACTGCGCCCCGTGCAAATGCAGGACATAAGGTATCGACAGCAACCGTGCGCAGGCGGCGATCACCATCTTGCGATAGGTGCTGCCGGAGACTGATATATTGATGTGGATGACATCGGCACGCTTCGCCAAACGCGCCGCGAGCATCCGCAAACAGAAGTCAAACATGTAGAAGATCGAAAGCCCGACATGCCCCGGGCCGCGGCTGGCAAGGAAGCGTACATCGATGTCGGCGATCTCCTGCCGCTCGAACTCCTGCTTCAGCGCCCCCATGATGCGGTCGATGCCTCCTTGCCCCGAAACGCCCGAGGGCGTCGCGACAAGGACATGCACTTTTCGATTGTGAACCAGACGCTGCAACATGACCCCATTTCGGAACTACAAGCAAAGGTTTCAAATGAGGTTACGACGAATCCGTTAGTTCAAACTGAATCTGTTCACCCTTTGCCGTCATCGCACTGGATTTTCCGCCGGTCGACGGTTAGTCGAAGGTGAATTTCCGGGGACAACCCTTTGCTGCTCCGCTCCACGCTCATCTATGCCCCGGCGATCCTGCTGACGCGAATCTCCGCGCTGCTCTTGCTGGTCATCGTGACGCGTCTGATCGACCAGACCGAATACGGCCTGCTGACCCTGGTGGTGACCGTTGGCGAAATGACCGACATTGCCGTCACCAACTGGCTGCGCATTGCCTTGCTCAGGCTTGGCGGCAAGGGCGATGTCAGCCGCGGCAGCCTGATGCTGGCCGGACGGGTGCTGCTTGCCTCCACGACGCTGGCGCTAATTGTATCCGTGGTCGCCTCGGCATTGATCGTGCCGGAGCGCTGGGTCGAGTTCTCGATCGCCGTCGGCAGCTACCTGATCGCCGGCGCCGTCGGCCGCTTCGCGTTGACAGTGCTGCAGATGCAGCAGCGTCATTCTGTCTATTCGATGCTCGAATTCCTGCGCGCCGTGCTGCAACTCGCGCTGCCGATCGGCGCCATCGTCCTGTTTCAGGATTCCTTTCTGACGGTTTCGCTTGGCTCGAGCCTCGGCGTTTTGATCGCCGGTATCGTGGCGGGCATCTTGGCGTCCCGACGCGTAGTTGCCGGTCCGCCACGCTTCACCCAGAAGGAGTTCTTTGCCCTCGGCGTGCCCCTGGTCATCATGGCGCTGGTAGGCTTCGGCCTCAACAGCGCGGAGCGCTTGTTCCTCAAGATCTATTACGATGCCGGCGCCGTGGCGGTCTTCGCCGCAGCCTACGCGCTGGCCCGCCAGCCGATCGATATGGTCGCCAACTCCATCAACATGGGCGCCTTTCCCGAGGTGGTCAGCCGATTCGACGAGGACGGACCTGCGGCTTCGGGCCGGCTGCTGTCGCAATTGATGGCCTTGATGATCCGCCTTTGCCTGCCGGTTGCAGCGATGCTGGTCGCACTCAGCAGTGATATCACGCAGCTCCTGCTGCCCTCGCAATATCACGGCCGTTTCGGCCTGCTCTTTCCGATCATCGCCTTCAGCGTGCTGTGTGCCAACCTCGCGAGCTTCGTCTATGGCACCGTGGTGCACGCGCACAAGCGGCCGTGGCTGCTGATCATCGCCAATTCCTTCGGCTCGGTGGCGACAATCGCACTGTCCGTGCTGTTGATCCCACCGATGGCGGAGGTCGGCGCTGCTTTGGCGCTGGCGGGCGGATCGCTGGTAGGCCTTGTAGCCTGCATCATCATCAGCGAGCGGCTCACGCCGGTGCCGGTGCCATGGCGCGACATCGGGGTTTCGATCGTCATCTCGGGCAGCACGGGGCTGGCCGCCAGCCTTGCCAGCGCTGTCCTCGGCGATGTGCCGGCCATTTTCTCGCTCGTCGCGGGCGGGACCGCTGGCGCGGTGGCTTTCTTCGGGCTGACCTGGCTGTTCTACCCTGTCGCCACGATGCAATTCGCAGTCAAATTGCGGGCGCGGCTACGGATCGCATAGATGGCCATGGCGCGTGCAATTGTGCGAGCGCGGCAGTCCAGGGCCGGCACTTACAAATCGACGTTTCGGCGCCCCCGACGGTCCCAGAGCTCCCGAAACAGCAGCCCTGCATAAGCAGTGTTGGTGTCGTAGTAGCGGCGCCACAGGCGTCGCGGCTCCTGTGCAACGCGAAACAACCACTCCAGACCGGCCGCCTGGATCAGTTTCGGCGCCCGGGCAACCTTACCGCCATAGACATCGAAACTACCGCCCACGCCCATGACGAAACTCGGAGCGAGTTCGTCGCGATAGCGCTTGAGAAAGCGCTCCTTGCGCGGCGTCGGCATCGCCACCAGCAGGCAATCGGCCTCCGAAGCATTGATCGCCTCGACAATTGCGGCCTCGTCTTCCGGATTGAAATAGCCATTGCGCATACCTGCGACAACGAGCCCCGGATGATCCCTGGCAAGTCGCATCCTGACCGCCTCGAGGACGGATTGTTCGGCGCCCAGGAGGAAGATCCTATAGCCACGCTTCGCGCAGAGGCCCAGCAGATTGATCATGATGTCAACGCCGGCTACCCGCTCCGGAAACTCGACGCCGCAAAGACGCGCGCCCCAAAGCACGCCGATGCCGTCTACGTTGATCACATCCGCCGTCGCAACATCCTCTTGCAATTCGGCATTCTTGCGCATGTTCACAAGCTTGGCGACATTCACGACAACATGATGCAGCGGCCGCCGCAGGGCCATCGCTTCATCGGCGATTGCCAGCGTCTCAGCCATGGTCAAGGCATGAAGCGGCGCGCCAAGGAACTCCCGGCGCCGTGAGGCCAACAAGGAATGCTGTGCCCATGCGGAGTCGTGCGCGTTCATGCTGCCTCCTCTCGGTTTGCAGAAAGTGCCAGGCGCTCGACCTGTGATTTCTTCCCCTCGATGCGGGCGTCGGGCTTGCGTGCCTTGCGCCAGGTCCACAGTCCCCTGGTGTCGACGAGCTTCTTGTCCTTGAGCGCTTCGGGATCGACCAGATTGAACTGCCGATGATCGACCAGAAGAACGACGATGTCGCATTTGTCGATGGCGGAAAGTGCGTCGGTAAAGACGATGCCCTTGCCCTCCAGCTCATGCGGCAGCGCATGGGCATTGGGTTCAGCCGCGATGATCTTCAGGTTGGGGATATCGGACAGAAGCTTCACCACTTCGACAGCCGGGCTCTCGCGCATATCGTCGATATTGGGTTTGAAGCTCAGGCCAAGGCAAGCGATCGTCTGCTTGCGGGAAGGGTCGAGCAAGGCTTGGATGTCCCTGACCACCGACAAGGGACGCTCGGAATTGATCCGGCGTGCTGAAGCTATCAGCCGCGTGCTGTTGGGCGCGGCGTCGATGATAAAATACGGATCGACCGCAATACAGTGACCGCCAACGCCAGGGCTCGGCTGGAGGATGTTGACACGGGGATGCCGGTTGGCAAGATCGATCACCTCCCAGACGTTGAGCGACAAATCCTGGCACACTGCCGCAAGCTCATTGGCGAAGGCGATATTGACGTCGCGGAATGCGTTCTCGGTCAGCTTCACCAGTTCCGCGCTTTCGGCCTGGGTCATAAACAGGTCACCGGCAACGAAGGTTGAATAAAGTGCCGCGGTCCGTTCGGATGATTTGCGGGACAGTCCGCCGATCGAACGATCGTTGTTGATCAGCTCGGTCAGTACCTTTCCCGGCAACACGCGCTCGGGTGAATAGGCGACCAGGACATTGGCCTCCTCGCCATGCGCGAGAGGAAACTTGAGATCGGGCCGCAACTCGGCAAGCAACCCCGTCATGATGCGCGTCGTGCCGACTGGCGATGTCGATTCCAGCACCACAAGGTCGCCCCGCTTCAGCACCGGGGCGATGCTTCGTGCCGCCGCAAGCACGTAGCTCACGTCCGGCTTGTGGTCTTCGGTCATCGGCGTTGGCACGGCGATGATATAGGCATCCGCCGGCCGCGGCGTGTTGAATGCCCTGAGCTTGCCGTTCGCGACGACCTTCTGGATCAAACCGTCGAGGTCCGGCTCGACGATATGGATTTCGCCGCGGTTGACCTTCTCGACCACCGCCTCGTTGACGTCGACGCCGATCACGTCGAGCCCGCGACTGGCAAAAATGGCGCAGGTCGGCAGGCCGATATAGCCCATGCCGATAACGGAAACGGTCTTGATGTCAGCCATGATGCAGCAGTTCCTCAACGATCCGGTTACCGGCCCGGCCATCGCCATATGGGTTGTGTCGTTCCGACATGCCGCGATAGGCCGCCTGGTCATCAAGCAGACTATTGGCATTGGACAGGATCTTTTCGATGTCGGTGCCGACGAGACGCGCGGTGCCCGCCACAATCCCCTCGGGTCGCTCGGTGTTCTCGCGCATCACCAGCACCGGCTTGCCGAGCGAAGGCGCTTCTTCCTGCACGCCGCCGCTATCGGTCAGCACCAGATAGCTTTGCTTCTGCAGATACAGGAACGGCAGATAGTCCTGCGGGTCGACGAGATGGATGTTCGGCACGCCTTCCAATTCCTTGTTGACCACCGAACGCACATTGGGGTTGGGATGAACCGGGTAGACGATCTGCACGTCCCCGCGCACCGCCAATCCCTTCAGCGCCGTACAGATGCGGTGGATGCCGCCGTCGAAATTTTCGCGGCGATGACCGGTGACGAGGATCATTCTCTTGGCGGGATCAAGGAAGGGAAACCGGGCGGCGAGCTTCGCGCTCATCAGCCCGTCGGCGTCGATCGCACCGGAAAAATGCAACAGCGTGTCGATCACCGTATTGCCGGTCACGAAGATGGTGTTTTCAGCCTTTCCTTCGGCGATGAGATTGTCGCGCGCCTGAACGGTCGGCGCGAAATGCCAGGTGGCGATATTGCCGGCGATCTTGCGGTTCAGTTCCTCCGGAAAGGGAGAGTTGATGTCATGGCTGCGCAATCCCGCCTCGACATGGGCAACCGGAATGCGCTTGTAGAAGGCAGCCAAAGCGGCGGTCATCGCCGTGGTCGTGTCGCCCTGTACGAGGACGATATCGGGCTTTGACTTCTCCAGCACTTCGGCCATGCCCAGGAGCACGCGCGAGGTCACGTCGAACAGCGTCTGGCCGGGTTGCATGATGTTGAGGTCGTGATGCACCGGCAGGCCGGTCAGCTCGATAACCTGGTCGACCATCTCGCGGTGCTGAGCGGTGATGCATGTTTCGGTGACAAAACCTGGATGGGCAAGCGCGGCACGCACCACCGGAAAGCATTTGAGCGCCTCTGGCCTCGTGCCGAACACGATCAGCAGTTTTTGCCTGGACGGCAATTTTGGATGTGAAAGGACGTTCATTGCTGATCCTGGTCGGCCGCAAGACCCATAGTAGCGGTAGAAAGCAGCCTCGTGGTGCCAAATCTTAATATATGATTAACAGCCAAGACCCCGTATTCTCTGCTGGTAAGCCTTGCGAAAGTCTAGGCTGATAGGTAGTCTACGAGGGTAGTCTTGAAAAAGAACATATTCGATTGAGTAATATTTTAATCATCGGCCACGCCGACGGATCTCGGCGCTGGGAAAATGAACTTCTGATGCGATTGAACGCGGCTGGTCACGTGGTTTCGAGTGGCCACGCGCAGGCGCCCGCACCAACCGCGCGCGGGCTGGACAATGTGCTTGATATCGAGGGCCGACGCTTCGGTCCCTCACTGGCAAGCCGCTCCGGGCCGTTGCCGTCTGGCGATCCAGGTCCCGTCGACCTTATAGTCGATCTTACCGCCACTGCCGCGGGACGAGGCGCGCCGGTCCTGACGCTCGAATTTTGCGGCCACAGCAGCTTTTCCACCGGTATCACCGAGATGCTGGCGAGCAGCCGATTGCCCGAACTTGCCGTTCGCCTCGATGGCGTTACCGTCGCCCGGGGACGGCCCATGCTCAGCGATCGGCTCTGGTTGTCTCGCATCTGCAACGATCTGCTCGCCGGGGCCATCTCGCTGGTTGTTCAAAGCGTCGCCCGCTTTTCCGCGGGCGAACTTGTGCCAATTGCCGACAGCCCGGCTCCGATCCTGAAGAGCGGTGGTTTTTTCCGAAACTATCTGTCCTTTTTCTGCAGAGGGCTGGTCGACCGCGCCATGCAAAAAATCAGACTTGGACGGCGTCCCTTTTATTGGCAGGTCGCCTATCGGCTGATCGACGGGCCAGGCGTAGCCGAAACCGGACAACTCGACGGTACGCCGTTCACTGTGCTTGCGGACGACGGCCAGCGATTCTACGCCGACCCGTTCGTCTTCGAGCGCGACGGCCGCCACCACCTGTTTGTCGAGGAATTTCCCTATGCCACGGGTCGCGGCGTGATTTCTGTCGCTGAACTTGGTGCCGACGGTACTTTCGGTGTGCCGAGGGTGGTGCTGGAAGCAGCGCACCATCTGTCGTATCCGCAGGTGTTCGCGCACGCTGGCGAAATTTTCATGATCCCCGAAAGCGGCGCGGCGCGCGAACTCGTGCTCTATCGTGCCGCGCAATTTCCAGATCGCTGGGTACGCGACACGGTGCTGATGACGGACAGGGATTTCAATGACGCCACGCTGCTCGAATCCGAGGGGCGCTTCTGGCTGCTGGGGACGGAGCGGTTCGGCTACGGCAGCGCGTCGGATACGATGGCCGCTTATTCCGCGCCCTCGCTGCGCGGGCCATGGGCAGCCCATGTGCTCAATCCCATCGCCATCGATCACTCGGCCACTCGACCCGGCGGCGCCTTTATCCGCCACGGCGACGCTCTGGTATTGCCAGTGCAAAACGGGTCGAGAGCCTATGGCGGCGGCCTGGGGCTGATGCGGCTGGATCGGCTTGACGATTTCGATGTCCGTTTTGCGCCACCCCGCCCGATCGGGCCGGGGCCGGCATGGGCTCGCACGGGCATCCACACGCTCAATCGCGCCGGCAATGTCGAAGTTGTGGACAGCGCCGGCTGACTGCGTCTAATGCATGTCGCGCAAAAGTGCGCGGCGGTTTTGCGATAACGACATGCATAAAAACAAGAATCTAAAGCGCGTCACATGAATCCGCTCAAACGCGACGCGCTTTAGAGGCTGCGCCTACCGGACCCGATCCAGTTTTGGCTTGGCTGCGACAGCGACCGTAGACCTGCTCTCCGGCTGGCCTGTGTAGGGCTGGTTCCTATAGGCAAGCAGCAGCACCACGATGATCGCCATCTCCGGCGTTTTTGACGAAAGCGCGTTGTTCGACAGCGCGGCAAGCAAGAACGTTATGGTGCCGATCCACGCCGGCAGCGGCGCCCCCCGCAGCAGCCGAAAAACAAACCAGAATATCAGCGCGGTAAAGAACAGGGCTATGGGCAAGCCAAAGAGCAGGGTGATGACCACCGGCGCACTTTCGATATAGGGCAGATGGAGCTTCGCTCTGACGATCGCCAGGAGGTCGTCAACGTTCATGCCAAACAGGATGTCTTTCCAGCTGACAAGTCCGAACACCTGGTAGATCGTCACCCGCGCCATGAAGTTTTCGTCAAAGATCGTATTGCTGAAGCGGTTCAGCAGCCCGCCCGAAACCAGCACGGTCACCAGCACCGCGCCAACCGCCAGAGCGAATAGCAGGACGACGGACTTGGCCTGCCGCTGGTGCTTGGGCGTCAGGCGCGGCCACGGCACGAACAGCAGCAGAATGAGGGTTTCCATGGCAGCGAGGATCAGGGCGGCACGAGCGCCTGACGCAGCACAACCGACGAGCAATACCAGGATCGCCATCACCCGCACCCATATGCGCCAATGCGTCAGCGGCACGAATCCGATTGCCGTGGCGCAGAGCGCGCCCAGTGCCAGTGGGTGCGCCGACAGGCCGGTTGGCCTGAACTGCAGTTCATTCAGGCCGTAAGGCAGAAGCCGATGTTGCGTCAGCGCTTCGATCGTGCCGATCACTGCGCTCAGGATCGCCATGCCAAGCACCACGTCGCCCAACGCCCGCCGCACATCCGCATTCAATGCCAGCATCAACAGGCCTGCGGCGCCCGCCACCAGATAGGTATCGATGATGAACCCGGAGGAGCCCGCACGGCCGGTAACGAACAGATAAGGCACCAGCGCGAAAATCAGCACCGAATAGCGCATCAACGCTTTGAATAATCCAATTTCGTCCCCCTGCAGCAGAAACGGCCGGCTGAAGAGGACGACGGGAAGCAGCAGAAAGATCGCGTAGGTGCCGAAATGCAGTTTCTCGTAGAACGAGCCGCCCTGGGCCGTATAGTCGACGACCATGTTCATTATCTGCGGCGACACCGTGAAGCGAAGCAGGAACGCGAACGCCGCGCACAGGAAAAACAGAAGCGACAGCGCGTTCTGACGGCGAGCCTGGCTGGACAACAATCGTTCCGATCCGGCGGCGGTAGAGCTCATGGCCATCCCAGCGGGTATTCAAAAGGCATTCTGGCCAACGACGTTCATTCAAGATTCAATGAACGTACCTGGCGCGTGAAATGGTAAATAAGCCAACTTGGAAAATGAGATGTTAACGATGTTTCTGTAAGCAGGGCACGCGTAACGAATAATAGGGTTGCACCATGCCTGCCGCCTCCGGCCCATCCTCCCCGTCCGCGGCGGATTCCGATATCAGCGCGCTCGAACGAATCGCCAATGCGCGGCGCAGGGCGATGCTGCAACAAGGCGCCCCAGCCACAGCACGCGCCGCCGCGCCCGTCGTGACACCGCATGCATCCGAGCCAGTCGCGACGGTGACGCTGGACAAGATCGGCGATTTCCTCGAGCTCGATTTTCGACGCCTGTTCGTCTGGCTGCGGGCCGGGCTCGCTGTGGCATGCATGCTGGCAGTTATCGGCGGCATTGTCGGCGGCGCCTACGCCCTGCTGAGCAAACAGCGCTATACCGTCACCACCGACGTCCTCATCAATCCTGCCAATTTGCAGGTTGTGGAAAACGATCTCTATTCGCAACCGGGCCAGGTCGACAGCCAAATACTCAACGCGCGCAGCAAGCAGCGCATCTTGACCTCGGGCAATGTGCTTTCCCGTGTCGTGGACGAACTCGATCTGACCAACGATCCGGAGTTTTTCGACCCGGACCGGAGCGCATCCACATCTGGCGGTGTGGCGGATGGCAGCAAGTCCGACCCGAAGCTTGTCGCCTTGAAGAACCTGGCGGAGCGGGTCGATGTCACCGCGGACCCGACGTCGTTTGTCACGACCTTGTCGGTATCGGCCGAAACCGCCGGCAAGGCGATCCTGATCTCGCAAGCCATAGTCAAGACCTTCCAGGAAGAGCTGGCCAAGGCGGAATCTGCCGGCGCCGGCCGTGCTGCGGCTGCTCTTGACAGCCGGCTCGGCGAGCTCAAAAGCGGTGTGCAAACGGCAGAGGAAAAGGTCGAGGCCTACAGGCGCAGCAATAACCTGTCCACCAGCAATGGTCAGCTTGTCAGTTCGCAAACGATGACGCAGCTCAACAGCGAAATTGTGGACGCGCAATCGCGCGTCATCGCTGCGCAATCAAGTTACGACGCCCTGATCGCCTCCGGTGTCAACGGGGCCAATCCGGACCCCACGGTTTCGGAAGCGCTCGCGGCGCTACGCGAAAAGGCAAACAGCCTGCGGCAGCAAATCGATTCACAGTCCATGACTTTCGGTCCTCGTCACCCGACGATTGTCAGGCTCAGGACGGAATTCGAAACCGTCAGTTCTCAACTCGGGGCGGAGTTCGCCCGCACCGTCGGCACGGCAAAAGCCAACCTGGACAAGGCCAAGGCTTCATTGGCTTCTCTCAGCGCTGGGATGAACGATCTGAGGGGCAACGTTTTCACCGACAGCGAGTCCGAAGTAGCCTTGCGTGAGCTTGAACGCGACGCCGCTTCGAAGAGAGCGGTCTATGAGAGCTTCCTGTCACGTGCGCGCCAAATCGCCGAGCGCGAGCAGATCGACACCACGAATGTACAGGTGATTTCGACCGCAGTACCGCCACAACGGCGCTCGTGGCCGCCGCGCACTCCCCTGGTAGCAGGCGCGGGCGCTTTCGCAGGCTTTGGCCTGGGCATGCTGCTGGCCATTGGCATGGGCATCATTCGCGACATGCGCCGGCAGCCGAACCGATCAGGCATTGCCTCCAGCCAAGCCTGAACCGAGGCATGGCGAAGCGCATCGTTTTCCATATCGCCAGCCTGAGGGGCGGCGGCGCCGAACGTGTCTTCGTCCTCATGGCAAATGAACTGGCGTCCCGCGGGCACGATGTCACACTTTTTACCTGGAACGCGGAAGGGCCTAACGCCGTGCTGCGCTCCCCTGCCGTGCATCTGGTCGATTTCGGCCTTCCCATCCGGGGTGAGGGTTACGGCAAGTTGGCAACGCTGAAAGGCCTCGTGCGAAGCGCGTGTCTGTTCAAATCGCTCGATCCCCATGCGGTCTATAGCGCTCCCGAATTCGCCAATCTGGTCGTGGCGCTGGCGCTTTCATTGGCGCGAAGCCGGGCGAGGTTCTTTCCGAGCTTCCACGCAGCCGCCTCGCTGCCTTCCGGCAGCCTCGGCGCAAGAATGGCGATCTGGCTTTCCGCGCTGGTTGCAGCGCGCGCGACCAAAGCCATCACCGTTTCGGCGGGTGTTGGCCGCGATATCATGGCCCGCGGCTTCCCCAAATCCAAGGTTGTCGTCATCAACAACCCGCTGCCGCCGGCCGCGGCGCCACAGGCATATCCCTGGCAGGCGGAATTGGCGACGATGGGCGATGGTCCGGTCATCGCCACCGCCGGACGCCTGGTGCCGGTCAAGGATCATCTGACTTTACTGCGGGCCTTCGCTCTCCTGCGCGCCAGCCGCCGCGCCCGACTTGTCATCTTCGGCGACGGTCCGCTGGCCGCCGAGTTGCGCGCCCAAGCTGAACAATCCGGTGTCCGTGCCGACGTGCTCTTTGCCGGCTATGTCAACGATCCCGCGGCCTGTTATGCCGCGGCCGATCTGTTCGTCCTTTCATCCACGAGCGAGGGCTTTGGCAATGTGTTGGTCGAAGCGATGGCTGCCGGTGTCCCCGTAGTCTCCACGGATGCGCCACACGGCCCGCGCGAAATCCTTGCCGACGGCCGTTTCGGCGCCTTGGTGCCGGTTGGCGATGCCGCTGCCTTGGCAAAGGCGATGACCGAGATGCTGGACCATCCGACCCCCGTTGCCATCCTGAAGAGCAGAGCGGCGGATTTCGAAATTGAAAAGATCGGGGATCAATACGAAGCGTTCCTCTAGCCAGGACGTGAAGCCCCTTGTCGGAATATCGGGAACTTCGCCGTTGGCAGGGCAGCAATAGCGAGGATGTGATCCGAGCCGACAAAACTCAATTCGCTACAAGAACTTTAATTTCGGTTTACCCGAAGTTGATAACAGCAAGGACCCTGGTTTCCACCCGTCAAGCAAAGGGCCTGCCTTGCTGCAGCATCACAACTCACTCGTCGGCCGCAGGAGCGAATGCAATTCGTTGATATTGCAGCGCTTTTCCTGCGAACGCCTGACGTCCGACGCGATAGCCAGTGGGGAACCCTGGGTTGCCATGGTCCGAAAGTGCGGTGGACGGGTCTCCGGCGCCGGGAGCTGGGCTTGAGTATCATTCGTGCCCTGGAAGGTGGCGACCTTCAGGCCGTCGCGGGCATGTTTCAACGCGTGCTGCGCAAGGACCGGACCGAAGCCCCGGCCTCCCTCGTCGAGTATATGAAACGGTTCTATCTGGACGCGCCCGGTGGCGGCGGCGACCTCCGGTCGCATGTCCACGTCAACGACGCCGGTCGCGTTTCCGGATTTGTCGGCGTTCATACATTGCCGATGACGTTCAACGGCCGACAACTACGCGCCGCGGCCTGCAGCTCGCTGATGGTCGAGGATCATGAGCGCGACCCCATGGCCGGTGCCCGCCTGCTGAAGGCATTCCTGGATGGTCCGCAGGACATCTCCTTCAGCGAGACGGCCAATGACATTTCCGCGAAATTGTGGACCCGGCTGCGCGGCGTGGTCCTGCCGCAATACAGCCTTGACTGGGTACGCGTAATGCGGCCGTCGACCTTCATGGTCAGCCTTCTCGCCAATCGCACCGGGCTTGCCCGGATACTCAATCCGTTTGCACATGCCTTCGACCGGTTTTACTGCAAGAGAATGCAGCACAACGAGCGGCGCTGGTCTGGCGTGGCTGCGGACGGAGCAGGCCATGGAGCATTTCGAACGGCCGACATCGACAGCGACGTATTTGCCAAACTCATCGAGCCGTTTACCGCTCACTTCGCTCTGCGCCCTGATTGGACGGAAAGCCAACTCGATCATATCTTGACCGACGCAGCGCAAAAGCCGGATCTGGGCGATCTTGTCTATGTTTCCGTGGCATCTCCGGCCGGCGCCAATGTCGGCGCTTTTGCCTATTACGCACGACCGGATAGAATCGGTCGCGTGCTGCAGATCCTCGCCCTCCCCGGCCAGGTGGGCTCAGTGATCGATTGCCTGATCGATCATGCGGCCGCGCGCCGCGTCTGCGGCCTGCGCGGCCGCATCCAACCCGCACTTCTGGAAGCAATGCTCGGAAGGCGCATAGCTTTCGTACCCGTTGCCTCGACCGTCGTGCATTCACGCGATCCCGCGCTTATGGATGCCATGAAGAACTCGCAAGTCTTCCTGAATGGGCTTGCGGGCGAGCAGTGGAGCCAGCTGATCGGTGGCCGCTTCACCTGACGAGCTGTTCAGCACGTGGCCCGGTTCGAAGCAGGTCAGGTTCCGACTTCCTTAACTTCGTCAACGAGTTGCGGGCGCAGATGGAGATAGCGCGTGGCTTTTCGCTTGGCGGTGATGTCGGCCCAGACACGCTCCACTTGCGAGGCGTCCAGTCCCGCCGCCTGTCCCACCACTTCGGCCGCCATGCCCTTGTTGAGGCCGCAAAGGCAAATATCCATGCGGTCATAGGGAAGCGAGAAGTAGAACTCCTCCTGTGTCTGCGCCAGCGAGTAGGTATCGGTGGTCGGCGGCCGGTTCAGGATTTCCTGGGGAATACCGAGATAGGCCGCCAGCGCATAGACCTGCGTTTTATAGAGATGTGCGATCGGCTTGACGTCGGCCGCGCCGTCACCGTTCTTGACGAAGAACCCCTGATCGTATTCCAGCCGGTTCGGCGTTCCAAGAACGGCGAAGTTCAGGCGATCGGCATGATAATATTCGATCTGCTTGCGGGTGCGCTGTTTCATATTGGTGGCGGCGACGATCCCGAGATAGACCGGCAGCGGCATTCTTACTTTCGTCTGCTTGCCTTCCGGATCCTGGACCACCAGCGACGAAATATTGTAGCCTTCGCTCTCAAGCGCGTTCGCGATCACGATCTTCGAGGCCCAGCCTTCGCCGTATTCCGGGACCAATTCGCGGATGAAGGCGTCGCGACGCTCATAGCAGCCCATGGCGCGCAGGGCCGGCCCGATATCCTCCACAATAGCCTCGACACCGAAAGTGTCGGCGACAAGGCGGCCAAGCCGCAGACTTTCCGGATCGGAATCGTTTTCCGGCATGAACAGGCACAATACATTCCGAGGGCCGGCGGCGCGCGCTGCCAGCGCGACCGAAACACTTGAATCGATCCCGCCCGAAAGACCGAGCGTCAGGCCCCGCTTGCGAACACCGCGCAACTGCTGGCGCAAGGCGGTCACGATCCTGTCCGTTTCGGCGGCGGGGTCGATCGCCAGAGCCTGCGCCAGAATGGTCTGCGCGTCCTCGCTCGGGCGAACACTCATTGCGCGGCCTCCATCATTTCCGCCGCAAGCCGGCGGCTGACCTTGCCCGTATCCGTCTTTGGCAATTCCGAGCGGAACTCGATGACCTTGGGAACCATGAAATCCTCGAGATGACGCGCGCAGTGGCGCATGACATCCTTTTCGCTGAGCTTTGGGTCCGAGCGTATGACGAGTGCGCCGATCGCATGCCCAAGCACCGGATCCGCCACGCCGACGACAACGGCCTCCGCGATGCCCGGATGGGCGTGAAGCACGGCTTCCACTTCCTTCGGGGCCACCTTCTCTCCGCGTGTCTTTATGATGTCGTCCTTGCGTCCGACGAAATAGAGAAAGCCGTCCTCATCGGTTCTGAACAGATCGCCGGTGTAGAGAACCTTCTCCCAGGGGTTTGGGCCCGGCCGCAGGGTGCGTTCGGTTGCAGCTTCGTTTCGCCAGTAACCCTGCATGACATGCGGCCCGCGAATGACCAACTCACCTGCTACGCCCAGCGGCACGCGTTGCCCGTGGTCGTCGACCACGAAGGCTTCGGTGTTCGGAATGGCTATTCCGACCGATCCCGGCCGGCGATCGAGCTCCTCGGGCGGTAGATAGGTGCAGCGCTTGCATTCCGTCAGGCCATACATCGAATAGAGCCTGACACTGGGAAAAAGGAAGCGCAGGCGTTCTATGTGAGCCTGCGGCAAGGCCGCCGCCGTGTTGGAAATATAGCGAAGGCTGGGCAGGAAGCCCGGCGTCAGGTCACGCATCCGCAGGATCATCGCTGCCATCGTGGGCACGAGCGGAAGACCGGTGACGCCCTCCTCGCGGATGCGTTCAAAGACCGCTTGAGGAAAAGCGAAGGACTTTTCGAGCACGAGCGTGGCGCCGAGCCTGACGGCCATCAGCAACTGGTAGAGGCCATAGTCGAAGGCAAGGGGAAGAACATTCAAAATAATGTCGTCCGGCGAGTTGCGCAGATAGGTGGTGATGGACTCCGCGGCCGCGTCGCAATTGCGGTGCGTCATCATCACGCCCTTGGGTCGGCCCGTTGAGCCCGAGGTGTAGATCAGCATGGCAAGATCGACGTCGATGCCGCGGTGATCTATCTCCCTGGCTTCGAGCGTCAGGCAGTCGGCCAGCGATGTCGCCCCTGCCGGGCATTGGTCATCGGCACCAACGGTGGAAGCCACGAAGATGCCGGTCCTGCCGCTCGATCCGCAGGCCTCGGCGACCACGGGCATCAGTTTTGCCTGCGTGAGGATCGCCGCAGCGTCGCAGTCGCCGATTATGTAGGCGAGCTTTTCGGCCTTGGTGGATGCGTTGATCGGACTGAACGTCGCCCCTGCCTTGAGGACCGCGAAAATCGAAACCGCGGCCTCCCAGCAATTGTCCATGAAGATCAGGACCCGGTCGTTGCGCCTGACGCTATTCGTAAAAAGGGCGGCGGCCAGGCGGCTGGAGAGATCGTCCAGTTCTTCGTAGCACAGCCTTTTGTCCTTGGTGATCAATGCCGTTTTGGCGGGATGGGCAGCGGCCTTGGCAGCCAGAAAATATTCGATCCGCATGAACCACTCCTCGCCGACCGCACCTACGCTGCCAGCGCCTTTGCTCGCGCATTGATGAAGGTTGAGAGGCGTTCAATCGAATCCAGATTGGCCGGCACGACGTCGGAATCGACCATCGCTATGCCGAAATCGTCCTCTATGAAAGCCACGAGTTCCAGCACGGCGGTCGAGTCGATGATGTCGTTCTCGATCAGCGAATCTGTATCCGCAAGCTGGTATGATTTGTCGCCGAACAGGAAGTTGTCGACGATAAAGGTTCTGACCTTGTCCTTGATTGTAGCCATTCTTCTTTCCTTCCCTGGGTTTCTCAGGCTGCTCGTGCTGCACCGACCTGTTGGCCGGTGAAATTCTTCTGCCACAGTTGCGTCGACAAGATGCCGACGAAGGCCGCGTTGTCGCGGAACCCGGACGCCGGCTGCGTGCGGCATTTCTCATGAAGACTTGCCACCGCCTTGGCGTTGAATAGTCCGCCGGCGGCGATGCTCGCTTCGCTCAAGGAGTCGCGGACGTAATCCAGTTCTCCGGCTCCCACGAAGGAGCGGGCGTCCGGGGCTCGGTAAGGTTGTTTGGTGCGCTCCCCGATCGCCATCGGAAGCAGGTGCCTGGTTGCCTTGCGCAGTATGTGCTTTTCGACCAATCCCTTCAGCTTCATTTCCGGCGAAAGCCTTGCCGCGAACTCCACCAAACGATGGTCGAGGAAAGGGAAACGTCCTTCGATACCATGCGCCATGGCCATGCGATCGCCTTGGCTGGAGAGGATGTACCCCGGCAGAAGGAAACGGGTCTCGAGATATTGCGCCTGATGCAGCGGGTGCCAGAGCGAAAATGCCTCGGGCAACCGGTCGGCCAACTCCTCGACCGCGTTGTAACCCTTCAACGTCGCACGCAGGTCACCTGAAAAGAAGATCTTTGCCGCCGCCGTGGTCTTGAAGCGTGGCCGATGCGAGAACAGCGGGTCATCGAGGGAAGCGCTGTCGACGCCAAAGAATGCGGACAGATACTCGACGGATTGCTGTTGCAGACCCGGCAGATAGGGATAGAGCTTGCGGAACAGCTTTGGCCTCATGCGCGATGCCGGCTGACGCGCGCAGAACCGGCGAACACGTGCCTCCTTGAAGATGTCATACCCTGCGAACACCTCGTCGGCGCCCTCGCCGGTCAGCACAACCTTCAGGCCGGCCTGGCGAACCAGGCCGGACAATTGATAGAGGGGCGCCGGCGCTGTGCGGATGATCGGCCGCTCGGTAAAGTGGATGACTTCGGGGAAGACACGGGCGATATCGCCGGCACGGCTGACTATGGCTCGATGATCAGCGCCGATTGCTAACGCCATCTCGGTCTGGAAGGCGCTTTCGTCGTGCTCGGCGCTGTCGAACGCTACAGAAAATGTCTGTAGTCTCCGAGGAGTCATGCCAGCGGCGAGCGCCGAAACAACCGATGAATCGAGCCCGCCCGAAAGATAAGAGCCGACCGGCACGTCCGCCCGCATGCGAAGCCTCACAGCATCGGTCAAAACCGCCTGCAGTTCCTCAGCCGCCTGGTCCTCGTTCGTGATCTCCGACTGCGCATCCAGATGCGGATAGTCCAGCTGCCAATAGGGTTTGACCGTGACCTGCCCCTGCGCCGCTATCATGACGCTCGCCGGCTCCAACTCGCTAATATTGCGGAAAGCCGTACGCGGGGCGATCGGCGCCCAGAGCGTAAAGATCTGGTCGAGTGCGATCGGATCGATCTCGGCCGGGATGCCGGGCACCTCGAGCAGGGCTTTGATCTCCGAGGCGAAATAAAGCACCCCGTCCTTGCTGGTGTAAAACAGCGGCCGGACACCCATCCGGTCTCGTGCAAGCACCATGCGCCGGCGCCGATTGTCCCACAGCGCGAAGGCGAAATCGCCGTTCAGCATGGACAGGCAGTCTTCGCCCATCTCGTCATAAAGCTGCAGGATGACTTCCGTGTCGCTCGACGTGCGGAAGCGCCGGCCCTTGGCCAGCAACCCTTCGCGCAGTTCCACGTAGTTGAAAATCTCGCCGTTGAACGCAATCGTCAGATCGCCGGTCACGTCCGACATCGGCTGCTGGCCATCACCAATTCCGATCACGGACAGCCGCGCATGCCCGAGCCCGGCGTCGGGCGCCACGAATTTCCCCTGCTCATCCGGTCCACGATGGGCGATCGCCGCTATCATGCGCGAGAGCAAAGCTTCCGCATCACGGATCGAACCGAAATAGCCCCCGAATCCGCACATTCCCAAGACTCATGTGAACCGCAACCACTGATATATAGCCGCGAAAATAGGCATCCGCGGTTAATCGGATATTTTCACCGAGCATGCGGTTAACAGGAAGTTAAAGACATCAATCATGGCCGTCGGGTCGTCGCCCGGCCTACCACTATCAATCGCTGCGATTGCGCCCGTGACGGCTTTGTTGCCGTCAGATTTCACTCCTCCCTGAAAGCCCGCTCGATCTGATCGGCCATGGGCTTTACGTGGTAGGACAACATCGTGCGGTTGCCGGTCGAAAAGAACACCTCGACAGGCATACCGGACGCTAAGGTCAGGCCCTTGAGCCTGGCAAGTTCTATGCGCGGCAAAACAACGTGCACGGTGTAAAAGCCGGCGCCGCTTCGCTCATCACCTTCAGCATACGGACGACTGTCGTTCCTCACGCGGCCCTGCCCGCTGCCGACCTCATCAAGGCAATTCCGCATTGCAGGTGCCGGCGATCTGGCCGACGGCCTCGTTGACGCCGGCAAGGTCGAAATCGGCCTCGCCTCGTCCCGACAACAGCCCGAACCGCCAGGACAGCAGCAACCGGTTCGCCGACACCAGTCGCTTGACGCCGTCGGCACCATCGCGAACCAGCATCCTGCCGCGCGTGCCGACCGACCAGCTTTCGCTGACCTTCTTGCCCTGGTCGGCGGTCACCGACATGGTGATCGTGCCTCTGGCGGAGACGGCATCGTTCAAATGCAGCCATTCGCTCCAGCGCGGTTCGCCGTCCTTGCGGCAAGCGATGGTCAGCACCGGGCTGTAGCTCAGGGCGCCGCCGCCGGTGATCAGCTTGTTGGTGGCATAGAGCGAGGCGGTGACCAGACCATCGCTGCCCTCGTCGAAGCGCCAATTGTCGAGCGCGGCTCCGGCCTGGGCGATGCCGCAGACCGAGGCAAGCAGCAATGCCGTGGCGATCGCGCCTCCGATACCAACCAGTAGCCTCAACGACGCCTCCAGCAATCCTGCGCTTTGCAACACAGCGCAGATAATGATCAAGGCTTCGTATCGCCAGTCGCCAGCCCTCACTTGCCCGGATGCCTGTTGCCGCGACGCCACAACGAAAAGAGGCGGCCTCAAGGGCGGCCTTTCGCGTTCGTCACAACGCCGCGTTTGTTCGGCGTCCTTGGCAACCTGTTCTTCGATGTAGCCTTTCTGGGTTCTCCCACATCATTGCTATTGCTTTTTCGGTCGACCGGAAGACCGCACTAGAATTTCGACGGCAAATCAAGCTATGATGCAATCGGCATCTACCGGGACGGCTTCGCGCCCCTTGGAATGCCGGGAGGAACGGGACATGGCCATAGCGCTTGTACTCGTTTTGATCGTTGTGGGCTCGGTGTTGTTCCACTTCCTGAGCCCATGGTGGTGGACGCCGATTGCCTCGAACTGGGACTATATCGACAACACCATCATCATTACCTTCTGGATCACCGGCGTCGTCTTCGCCGCCGTCGTCTTGTTCATGGCCTATTGCGTCTTTCGCTTCCGTCATCGGGAAGGGAACCGAGCGGCATACGAACCGGAGAGCAAACGGCTCGAATGGTGGCTGACGGTCGTCACCGCGGCCGGCGTCACCGCCTTGCTGGTTCCCGGCCTGTTCGTCTGGAGCCGCTTCGTCAATGTTCCGAGCGACGCGACCGAGGTCGAAGTCGTCGGCCAGCAATGGCAGTGGAGTTTCCGCCTGCCCGGCAAGGACGGCAAGCTCGGCACATCCGACACCCGTGACGTCACGCCTGAAAATCCGCTGGGCGTAATCGCCAGCGATCCCAATGGCCAGGACGATGTCATCGTCGAGGCGGCCGATCTGCATCTGCCGGTCGGCAAGCCGGTCAAGATGCTGCTCCGCTCGATCGATGTGCTGCATGATTTCTATGTGCCGGAATTCCGCGCCAAGATGGACATGATCCCCGGCTCGGTCACCTATTTCTGGTTCACCCCGACCAAGACCGGAACCTTCCAGGTTCTGTGCGCCGAACTTTGCGGCCAGGGACATTCCTTGATGCGTGGAGTGGTCATGGTCGACACCGAGCAGGATTATCTGGCCTGGCTCGGTGAGCAGCAGACTTTCGCGCAATTGTCGGCGCCCCAGCAAACGGGTTCGGCGGACCAGACACCGGAGAAGACGATCGCGTCAGGTCTGGAAATTGCAGCAAAGCTCGAAACGGTCGGGTCTCGCTGAAAAGGGCACGGAGGTGTTCCTATGGTCGATGTCACGCCTGCAGATGCCATCCCGCCGGCCGAAGTCGCGGAAATGGAACTCTACCATCCTCACAGTTGGTGGACGAAATACGTCTTCTCGCAGGATGCCAAGGTCATCGCCATTCAATATTCGGCGACGGCGACGGCGATCGGCATGGTCGCGCTGGTGCTGTCCTGGCTGATGCGGCTGCAGCTCGGCTTCCCCGGCACGTTCGACTTCATCACCCCGGAAGCCTACTACCAGTTCATCACCATGCACGGCATGATCATGGTGATCTACCTGCTTACCGCCCTCTTCCTGGGCGGCTTCGGCAACTATCTGATCCCGCTGATGGTCGGCGCTCGCGACATGGTTTTCCCCTATGTCAACATGCTGAGCTACTGGATCTATCTGCTCGCCGTGCTGGTTCTGGTGTCGAGCTTCTTTGCGCCCGGCGGGCCGACCGGCGCCGGCTGGACGCTTTACCCGCCGCAGGCCATCATGACCGGCACGCCGGGTGGCCAGGACTGGGGCATCATCCTGATGCTCGTCTCGCTGATCCTGTTCATCATCGGCTTCACGATGGGCGGCCTGAACTACGTCGTGACGGTGCTGCAGGGCCGCACGCGCGGCATGACGCTGATGCGCCTGCCGCTGACTGTCTGGGGCATCTTCACCGCGACCGTCATGGCGCTGCTTGCCTTCCCGGCGCTGTTCGTCGCCTGCGTGATGATGCTGTTCGACCGTGTGCTCGGCACCTCCTTCTTCATGCCGGCGATCGTCGAGATGGGCGAACAATTGCAGCACGGCGGCGGCAGCCCGATCCTGTTTCAGCACCTGTTCTGGTTCTTCGGCCATCCCGAGGTCTACATCGTCGCGCTGCCGGCCTTCGGCATCGTATCCGACCTGATCAGCACCCATGCGCGCAAGAACATCTTCGGCTACCGGATGATGGTCTGGGCCATCATCGGCATCGGCGCGCTGAGCTTCGTGGTCTGGGCGCACCACATGTATGTCAGCGGCATGAATCCTTACTTCGGTTTCTTCTTCGCCACCACGACGCTGATCATCGCCATTCCGACCGCCATCAAGGTCTACAATTGGGTGCTGACGCTGTGGCGCGGCGATATCCACCTCACCATTCCGATGCTTTTTGCCATGGCCTTCATCGTCACCTTCGTCAATGGCGGGTTGACCGGATTGTTCCTCGGCAACGTCGTCGTCGACGTTCCGCTCTCGGACACGATGTTCGTCGTCGCCCATTTCCACATGGTCATGGGCGTCGCCCCGATCCTCGTGATTTTCGGCGCGATCTACCATTGGTACCCGAAGGTCACCGGCCGGATGCTGAACGAGACGCTCGGCCGGTTCCATTTCTGGGTCACCTTCCTCGGCGCCTATCTGATTTTCTTCCCCATGCACTATCTCGGCCTGATGGGCGTGCCGCGGCGCTACAACGAACTGACCGACATGACCGTCATGACGGAGTCGGCGAATCATCTGAATTCGTTCATCTCCATCATGGCGTTCCTCGTCGGCTTTGCGCAGATCGTATTCCTGTTCAATCTGATCTGGAGCATTCGCCATGGCCGGGAGGCCGGCGGCAATCCGTGGCGCGCGACGACGCTCGAATGGCAGACGCCGCAGACGCCACCGGCCCATGGCAATTTCGGCAAGGAACTGCCGATCGTCTATCGCTGGGCCTACGATTACAGCGTGCCGGGCGCCAAGGAGGACTTCATCCCGCAAAACGTGCCGGGGTCCTTCGGTCTTTCCAAGGAACCGACATGAGCGTCATTCTGGTTTTCCTGCTCGTGATCGCCGGCTTTGCCGGATGGTGGCTCTCCCATCAGCGGCTGATGACGAAGCCTTGGCTGGAGCAAGGTGTGATCGGGGACGCTGTCGGCATGGAAGGCTCGGCGCTGCCGACCGCCAAGATCGGCCTCGGCGTCTTCCTCGCCGTCGTCGGCTGCCTGTTCGCGCTGTTCGCCAGCGCCTACTTCATGCGCATGGCGCTGTCGGACTGGCAGCCGCTACCCGTCCCGCGCCTGCTCTGGTTCAACACCGGGGTGCTGGTGCTGAGCAGCATTGCGCTGCAATGCGCCTCTGTCGCTGCGCGCAAGGGCCAGATCGCCACGGTCAGGCTCGGCCTTGCCACGGCTGGGCTCACGGCCCTCGCCTTCCTGATCGGGCAGCTCATCGCATGGCGCGACCTGACTGCCGACGGCTACCTGCTGGCCTCAAATCCGGCCAACAGCTTCTTCTACCTGATCACCGGAATGCATGGCCTGCACATACTGGGAGGGTTGGTGGGCCTGGGCAGGACAATCGCCGGCGCCTGGAACGGCGCACGGCCGGAGCGGCTTTGCCTTAGCGTCGAGTTGTGCGCCATGTACTGGCATTTCCTGCTTTTCGTCTGGCTCGGCATCTTCGCTCTTCTGAACGGCTGGGCCGCGGCGTTCATCGACATTTGCCGGCAGTTGCTGACCTAGGAGGATGAGGCCGATGGCAGAGACAGCACTGACGCATACCGGCCAAACGGACCCGCGGCCCGCCGGCTGGCAAGGCATCGCCGCCGACTGGTCGTCGGATCAGCGCGCGTTCAAGAACGTGTCCTGGGGCAAGGCCATGATGTGGATCTTCCTGCTCAGCGACACCTTCGTCTTCGGCTGCTTCCTGCTCTCCTACATGACCGCGCGCATGTCTACACAAGTGCCCTGGCCCAATCCGAGCGAGGTCTTTGCCCTTCAGATCGGCGGCTCGGACGTCCCGCTGATCCTTATCGCCATCATGACCTTCGTGCTGATCTCGAGCAGCGGAACGATGGCCATGGCGGTCAATTTCGGCTATCGCCGCGATCGCCGCAAGACGGCAATCCTGATGCTTCTGACCGCGGCACTCGGCGCGACATTCGTCGGCATGCAAGCCTTCGAATGGACCAAGCTGATCACCGAAGGGGTGCGGCCGTGGGGCAATCCCTGGGGCGCCGCGCAGTTCGGCTCGTCCTTCTTCATGATCACCGGCTTCCACGGCACGCATGTGACGTTCGGCGTGATCTTCCTGATCATCGTGGCGCGAAAGGTCTGGCGCGGGGATTACGAAACCGGGCGGCCCGGCTTCTTCACCAGCCGCAAGGGCAACTACGAGAACGTCGAGATCATGGGGCTCTACTGGCACTTCGTCGATCTGGTCTGGGTGTTCATTTTCGCATTCTTCTATCTCTGGTGAGAGGCAGATATGGCTGAAGCAACCGCAAACGGCCTGGGGCAACATGCACTTCACGCTGCGCATGAAGCACCAGCGACCGGAGTCGCCGATGCGGACGTCCATCAGGAGCATCCGATCAAGCTCTATCTGGTGGTCTGGGCATGGCTGTTCATCCTCAGCGCCTGCTCCTACATGGTCGATTATTTCGGCGTCCACGGTTATCTCAGATGGTCGCTGATCCTGATCTTCATGATGCTCAAGGCAGGGCTGATCGTCGCCGTTTTCATGCACATGGCCTGGGAGCGGCTGGCGCTGACATATGCGATCATCCTGCCGCCGGTGCTGGTGCTGGTGTTCGTGGCAATGATGGTCTTCGAAGCGGATTACACGCTTCTCACGCGGATGTCGTTCTTCGGCCCCGGCCCCTGACGCGCTACCCGGTTCCGGCCTGTGTCGGCGCTCCAGTCAGGCGCCGAAAAGTATCGTTTGCTGCCCGACTGCCCTCGCCTTGAAACAATCGGCGGCTGATCCATTTTGTTCGTATCGGAAACGGCGGCAGGAGAATGATCGCCTCGTTTCCGCAATGCGTCGCTAACTCCAGCAAGGGACGCCAAAGATGACCATCGCAACCAGACTGAAGGACTTTATCGACGAAAAGGGCATTTCCTACGACACCGTCGAACACCACCGCACGTCCACGAGCAGACAGTCCGCCATTGCCGCGCATGTGCCGGGCAGCATAATGGCCAAATCTGTGGTCGTTCACCATGAACTCGGCTATGCGCTGGCCGTGGTTCCCAGCACCCACAGGATCGAACTCGGTGCGTTGCAGAGCATCATGGACAAGCGTCTTGGCCTCGCCTCCGAAGACGAGGTGGTTTTGCTCTTCCAGGATTGCGACACCGGCGCCATTCCGCCGATCGGCGCGGCCTACGACGTGCCGGTGATCCTCGACGAAAGCCTCGGCGATGCCGCCGACATCTATTTCGAAGGTGGCGACCACAGGACGCTGGTGCATGTCAGCGGCAAGGATTTCCGCAACCTGACCATGGATGCACGCCAGGCCCGCTTCAGCCACCCGGCCTACTGAACGCTCTGACCAACCTGCCGCACCGGCGCTCTCGCCGATGCGGCAAGGCAGGACTTTTCAGCTCGCCGGTCTGGCGGGGGGCTCCACGACCTTGCGGTAGACGTGCCAGGTGGCGTGACCGAGGATCGGCAGCACCACCGCCAGCCCTGCGAAAACCGGCACCGAGCCGATGATCAGGGCGACGGCGACGATCAGTCCCCAGAAGGCCATGGTGATCGGGTTCGCGAGCACTGCCCGCACCGAGGTGTGGATGGCTTCGTAGGCGCCGACGTCGCGGTCGAGCAACAATGGGAAGGCGACGACCGTTGTGCACAACACCACCACGGCGAAGACGAAGCCGATGGCGTGCCCGAGGATAATCAGCGTCCAGCCGCGTCCGGTGGCGAATATCCCATTGATGAAGCCCGATATCGATTCCGGCGGCGCCGGGCCAAAGAGATATTGATAGAACATCTGCGCCGTCAAAAGCCAGGTGATGAAGATCGCAAACAGCATGATTCCAACCGCGGCAATCGCCGGCAACGCCGGAGAGTGCCTGACCTCGAAAGCGTGCCGCCAGGACGTATCGAGCCCGGCCTCCCGCCTGCGGCTTATCTCATAGAGGCCGATCGCCGCGAACGGACCGATCAGCGCAAAGCCGGACACCAGCGGAAACAGCAGCGGCAATGCGTTGGCGCCCGATGTCCAGGCGGCAAGCACAACGCCAACGAGCGGATAGATCAGGCAGAGAAAGACGATGTGCGATGGTTTGACCATGAAATCGTCGACGCCACGCCTGAGCGCGTCGAAAAGGTCGGAAACACCGATTTTTCGAATTTTTGTATGCTCCAGCGTCTCGCTGGCGCCTGCTATCACGTGAAAGCTTGCCATGACCATTTCTCCAGACCAGGTCCGGTAGGATCGCGGTTTCACGGTGCTGCCGTTCAGCGTGACTGGCCACGCAAAACCGCGACCGCACCATGATCAACATACTCTCTTGCCGGAGATTTGTCGCCCTTTGTCAGAGAGGGTTGATGCCTTCAGGCTAGCTCTGGAGGCCTTTCTTCGATATTCTTCACGGGTCGAAGGTAGAATTCATGGACGGAAAGACTGTTCTCATAATGGGCCTCGGCATCGTTATTCTGCTGCTGCTGGGATTCTGTGCGCTGCCAATATGACGTATTCCGAGACCGCTGGTCGTGCGGTCAATTTCCGGCAGACATGACCGCGCGCATCGCAATGGTGTCGGCAAGCAGCAAGGCGAAGATCGCGAAAAGATAGAAAATCGAATAGGCAAACAGCGCCTTGGCGAGTTTCATCTCCTGGTCGGGAATGACCAGAAGCTTCCAGGCGTGCCAGATGAAACCCGCGCCCAAAGCAGCCGAAACGATCCCGTAGAATCCGCTCGCGAATCCGAGCGCCCAGGGGAGCACGGCGACTGGCGCCAGAAGCAGCGAATAGGCAAGGATTTGTTTTCTGGTCGAAGCCTCTCCGGCGACGTTCGGCATCATGGGGATACCGGCGGTGGCGTAATCACCGACCTTGAACAGCGCGAGCGCCCAGAAATGCGGCGGCGTCCACAGGAAAATGATCAGAAACAGAATGCAGCTTTCAATCCCGATGCCGCCGGTGGCCGCGGCCCACCCGATGACCGGAGGAAGGGCGCCCGCGGCGCCGCCAATGACGATATTCTGCGGCGTCGAGCGCTTCAGCCACATCGTATAGATGACGACATAGAAGAAGATGGTGAAGGCCAGCAGCGATGCGGCAAGCCAGTCCACCAGCACGCCGAGCGTCATGATCGAAAGTGCGGAAAGCACCAGGCCGAAGCCGAGAGCTTCGCCTGGCGTGACGCGGCCTGACGGGATCGGCCGCTTTGACGTGCGCGACATCAACGCGTCGATATCGGCGTCGTACCACATGTTGAGCGCGCCGGCCGCTCCTGCTCCAACGGCAATTGCGCCGATTGCAACCAAGGCTATGACCGGATTCATCGCATCCGGCGCCACCATCAGCCCGACGAAAGCGGTAAAGACAGCAAGGGCCATGACCCGTGGTTTCAGAAGCGCGAAAAAATCCGCGGCCGTCGCTTCCGAGAGGCGGATGCCGGTATCGTTGAGGCGGCTTTCCCTAGTCGACATTTCAGGCGACCACCGATGGAGACAGGCAACCTGGCGGGTTGAACGACGAAAGAGCCAAGTTACTTTGAGAATTGCTTGAGATAGGCGATGACATTAGCGACGTCTTCGTCCTTCTTGAGGCCGGGAAACGCCATCTTCGAACCTTTGACCATGGCCTTGGGATCTTTAAGATAGGTCGTCAGCGTGGGCTCGTCCCATACAATGCCCGATTTGCCGGCCGCCACCATGGCTTCAGAATATTTGAAATCCGGATGCGTGCCGGCCGTCCGGCCAATGACGCCGTTCAGTGATGGACCGACCTTGTTCTTGTCCTCGTCTGCGATGTGGCAGACCTTGCATTTGGTGAAGACCTTCTCACCCGCCGCGGCATCCTGTGCCTGACATTGGCCCGTGATGAAGGTCGCAACGGACACGACGGCGAAAAACGCAATTGCGC
Source organism: Mesorhizobium sp. STM 4661 (assembly GCF_000359125.1). GTDB lineage: Bacteria > Pseudomonadota > Alphaproteobacteria > Rhizobiales > Rhizobiaceae > Mesorhizobium. Next base: position 110,744 of record NZ_CAAF010000063.1, read on the forward strand.
GCATGGCATCTCCTCACTGATCGCCAATATGCCTAGGACGATCCGCGCGTACCGATGCTTGAGCCGGCATGCGCCTTGCTCGACGAAGCGGAATATCCGCTTCTCCTCCCTGTAATTGCGGCACCTATATACCACAGAATCTGGCCGTCAGATAGCAGAAGTCAATCATGCCGTGTGATTTCAGTGATTTACCGAAGGCGCCACAGCATCGACGACAACAAAAAAGCCGCCTCAAGGGCGGCCTTTCGCGTTCGTCGCAATGCTGCGTTTTATTCGTCGTCCTTGGCGGCCTTCTTCTTCGGCGCGGCCTTCTTCTTGGGCTCTTCCGCGTCGTCGGTCTTGGCCTCAGCCTTCTTGGCAGCCGCTTTCTTCGCCGGCTTCGCCTTGGCGGTGTCGTCATCCTCGTCGTCGGCCATCAGCTCTTCCTTGCTGACCTTGACGTCGGCGACCGAGATCTGGCCGAGCAGATGGTCGACGACCTTCTCCTCGAACATCGGCGCGCGCAGCGTGTTCAGCGCCTCGGGGTTGCCGCGGTAGAATTCGAAGGCTTCCTGCTGCTGGTTGGCCGGATAGCGGCGCACCTGCTCGAACAGGCCGCGCTGCAATTCCTCGTCCGACACGGTGACGCCGGCCTTCTCGCCGATTTCGGCCAGAACCAGGCCGAGCCGCACGCGGCGTTCGGCAAGGCGCATATATTCGGCGCGCGCCTCGTCTTCCGTCGTCTCCTCGTCGGCGAAGCTGCGGCCGGCGGCTTCGAGATCGCGGGTGACCTGGTTCCAGATGTTGGAGAACTCGGCCTCGACGAGCTTCGACGGCGCCTCGAACGAATAGGCCGCGTCGAGCTGGTCGAGCAGCTGGCGCTTGACCTTCTGGCGCGTCATCGAACCGAACTGGTTCTCGATCTGGGTGCGCACCACTTCACGCAGGCGCTCGAGCGACTCCAGGCCGAGATTCTTGGCCGTTTCGTCGTTGATCTCCAGCGCGCCGGGCTCGGAGACTTCCTTGACGGTGACGTCGAAGGTGGCTTCCTTGCCGGCAAGATGCGCCGCCTGGTAGTTTTCCGGGAAGGTGACGGTGACCTGCTTCTCGTCGCCGGCCTTGGCGCCGATGAGCTGATCCTCGAAGCCCGGGATGAATTCCTTGGAGCCAAGCACCAGCGGCTGGTCGGTGCCGGCGCCGCCATTGAAGGCCTCGCCGTCGATCTTGCCGACATAGTCGATCGTCACGCGGTCGCCCTCGGCCGCCTTGCCGGTCTTCGGCTCGTAGCTGCGCGCCGATTCGGCGACGCGCTGGACCTGCTCGTCGATTTCTGAATCCGGCACGTCGAAAACCTGGCGCGTCACCTTGATGTCGGAGAAATCCTTGATCTCGATCGCCGGGATGATCTCGTAGTTCAGGCGGAACTCGAAGTCGGCGCCGCCGGCCAGGATCTTCTCGGCTTCCTTCTCGTCCTCGGTCATGATCACTTCGGGCTGCATGGCGGCCTTTTCGCCGCGCCCGGTGATGATCGAACGGGTCGAATCATTGAGGATCTCGTTGACCACTTCGGCCATGAACGACTTGCCGTAGACCTTGCGCAGGTGCTGCACCGGCACCTTGCCGGGACGGAAGCCGTTGATGCGGACCTTGTTCCTGGCGTCGGAAAGCCGCGCCATCAGCTTGGCTTCCATGTCACCGGCCGGCACGGTGATCTTGATCTCGCGCTTGAGACCGGAGTTGAGCGTTTCGGTGACCTGCATCATAAAACCTTTGTTTCCACCAATGAGACCGCCAAACGGCTCCTGCCGTTTACTGCCTGCCGGTATGATCTTGCCGGGAATGGCTTTTGGTGCGGAACTTCAGGGTTTGCCCGCCCAACGCGGCTCAAATCCTCCAGAAATACGCTCCAAAATGTGAATAAGTCTTTGTTTTTCCTACTTCTTATCACATTCAGCAGAAGCGGATCGTCGCGTCCCGTCACATTCGACACGCCTTTTGTCACAGGCGCGGCCGATTTTCAACCATCTTCGCATCCACAGCGCCGCGCGTCCTCTTGGACGCGCAAAGGACGCCGTAGCACCCTGATTTTGGCGCATGACCCTTCCCGAAAATCGATTTTTCGATTTTCGGGATCATGCGCCGGCCAATGACCCCCCGATGTGGCCTGCGACATTGACAGAATGATGGCTACATGGGATTGGCCGGGCAATGCGGATGTGGCGGAATTGGTAGACGCCCTGGATTTAGGTTCCAGTGCCGAAAGGCGTGGGGGTTCGAGTCCCTTCATCCGCACCACCCTGCTTCGCCGAGGCTTCGCAGGGTCGCTTGCGACCCGGAGAAGACTTGTTGCGAACAGGAGTGTCCTCCGAAGCCTTGGCGAAGGAGAATCAATGCCAAGGCCGTCGATCTAATTCTAATAAAGCGGTTCCTCGAACAGCGTCTTGTCGCCGTCCATCAGCGCCTTGATCTGCGCGGTGCCGTCCTTGGCGATCGCGACGCGGATGCCGAATGGCCGCACCCGCATGTCGTTCTGGATCGCTATCCCCTCGCCCTCCGGCAGATAGAACCGCTCGATGCCGTAGTCCGGCGTGATCGCTGTTCCTGCCTCGCTCAGATTCCAGCCTTCGGCGATGTGCCCGACGATATCGGCCTCGTCGGCTGCGGCCGGTGCCGGCGCCTGCCCGAACCAGGCGGCGGTCGGCTGCCAATAGCCGTCGGCGCCCGGCTTCAGCCTGACCACGATCGGCGTGTTGTCGCTCGATAGCTTGCCGGCCGGGATGTTGGCGATCAGCTTCACCGGTATGCGCGAGATATCGTAGCCGAGGCGAATATAGTCGCCACGCAGGAGATCGCGCGGATCGACCGGCTCGACCTTGAGCAGAACTTGCCTGCCATCGCGCAGGATCGCCGCCCGGCCGGCGATGATCCAGCTCAAAAAGCCGATCTGCACGAGCGCCAGCACCAGCGCCGAGATGACAAGTCTTTTCCCGGTCATCATGCCGTCGCTCCTTCCAGGCTCGGCGCCTTCATGCGTTTTTCAATACGGATGATGACGAGGGCAAGGACGCCGAGAAGCACCGCGGCGGCAAGGAAGAAGCCAGCCGTGTCGAGCATCGACTGCAGCATCACCACATAGATGATGGCGAGTTCGAAGGCGAAGCCGGCATAGGCAACCCAGCGCAAGCCCCTGCTCTCGCGGCCGCCGAGCACGATCGCCGCGACAATGCCGGCAAGCGCTATGGCCGAGGCAATGGCAAAGCCGCTGCTGTAGCTCGCTTCATCCGCCAGTTGGAACTGGATCAGCGCCAGGCCGGTGAGAAAGCCGATCAGCGCGTGCAGCGGCAGCCGGCCGCCAAGCCGCAGGATCCTATCGACAGGCCCGGCAGCGAAGATCGCCGCCGCGAACAGCAGCGCCGACACAATGACGAGTGGGACAGCGACCTGCAACGTGTCGTGATCCATGGCCAGCAGCACGAGATAGAAGATGACCGACAGGATGATCAGGTGCCGCGCCGCCTGGCTGCGCGTCCAGAACGAAATGGCGAACAGCACCAACGCCATGACGACGAAGAAATGCGGAAATTCCGCGCGCCTGAAATAGTCGAACCCTTTCAGGAACAGCCAGGCATCGGCGATGCCGACGGCAGCGACGGTCAGCGGGTTCGAGCGCAGCGCGACCGCCGCCATTGCCGTGCCGGCGCCCCAGGTGACCAGGGCCGACGCCTCGTCGCCGGACAGATGATACATCTGGCCGATCAGCGCGATCGATCCGCCGAATGCCGCCGCGGCGACGATCCACAGCGCCTCGCCGATCGCCGCATGGTCGCGTGTCTTCAGCACCGCGCCGCCGACATAGCCGGCGAGGATGATGGCGAAGAGCGCCGCCACCCGCGCCAGCCGCGGGATGGCTTCCCAATTGGCGGCGACGAAGATCAGGATGGCCGCGCCAAGCAGCAGCGCCGCCATCATCGCCAGGATCGAACCGAAGCTCAGCGATTTGCGTTCATTGGCCTCGACGTCGCGCGTCAGCGCGCCGGCCGTCGGCGCATCGATCAGGCCGGCCTCTACCCATCGTGCGATATCGGCCCTGACCCGTGACGAATAGCTCGCCATGTCCTTCCCCCTTGCTTGGTCTTTTTTTCAGCCGAACCGGGCAAACCGTTGACGCCACGGCATTTTCCAATTTGGGCTTCTTTGTGACGAAGCCGTGAGCGTGTCGTGATGTTGCATTGCACAATTTGCATTGCTGCCATGCACCAATAGCGCTTTTAAATCGATATGACCCCACCTATCTTCATGGCGTACACAAAGACGGAATGATCCGAAAGAAAGACGAAACGAGAAATACCATGAACTTGATCCGCAACTACCGCAACTGGCGCCGCTACCGGGACACCGTTTCCGAGCTGAGCCGCCTGAGCAACCGTGAACTGACCGACCTCGGCATCAGCCGCAGCGACATCCACTACGTCGCTCGCAAGGCGGTCTAATCCTTTCGGACCGCAAATGGTCCGAACCAGTTTTGAAAAAGAGAACGACAATGAACCTGATCCGTAACTATCGTAACTGGCGCGTTTACCGCGACACCGTTAACGAGCTGGGTCGCCTTTCGAACCGCCAGCTCCATGATCTCGGCATCATCCGCGACGAGATCAAGATCATCGCCCGCAAGGCCATCTGAAGTTAAGGAATTTCGCCAGGGTCGACCTCCTCCCCGACCCTGACGGATACGGTCAGCCTTCACCTCCTCCCGAGGGTTGACCATCAAAACGGCGCCCGCCGCACCTCCTCCCGCGGCGGGCGCTGTTCCCAAGGGCGAAAGAATTTCGTCCCGGGCGACACGAGTTTCGTCCCCAGGGGTTTCGCCCCCTTCACCAGGCGAAAGAGATTTCGTCAAAGCCGACCTCCTCCCCGGCGATGACGAATACGGTCGATCTTCACCTCCTCCCGAGGATCGACCACCAAAACGACACCCGCCGGACCTCCTCCCCCGGCGGGTGTTGTTGTTTCCGAGGCAGGCTTGCCCAATTGCAATCGCCGCGCCGAGCGACTATTCCGGCGCTCATGAGCAAAAACCCCATTCACGTCATCGGCGGCGGCCTCGCCGGCTCGGAAGCCGCATGGCAAGCGGCCCAGGCCGGCATTCCTGTCGTGCTGCATGAAATGCGGCCGGTGCGCGGCACCGATGCGCACAAAACCGACGGCCTGGCCGAGCTTGTCTGTTCCAATTCCTTCCGCTCCGACGACGCTGAGACCAACGCGGTCGGCCTGCTGCATGCCGAAATGCGGCTGGCCGGATCGCTGATCATGAGCGCTGGCGATGCAAACCAGGTGCCGGCCGGCGGCGCGCTGGCCGTCGACCGCGACGGGTTTTCGCAAGCTGTGACCAGCAAGCTTGAAGCGCACCCGCTCATCACTATCCAGCGCGAGGAAGTGCCAGGCCTGCCGCCGGCGGACTGGGACCAGGCGATCATCGCCACGGGCCCGCTGACGGCGCCGTCGCTTGCCCAATCGATCGCCGAAGCGACCGGCGCCGACGCGCTTGCCTTCTTCGACGCCATCGCCCCGATCGTGCATTTCGACACGATCGACATGAACATTTGCTGGTTCCAGTCGCGCTACGACAAGGTCGGTCCCGGCGGCACCGGCAAGGACTACATCAACTGTCCGATGGACAAGGAGCAATATCTCGCCTTCGTGCAGGCGCTTGTCGACGGCCAGAAGACCGAGTTCAAGCAATGGGAAGGCACGCCCTATTTCGACGGCTGCCTGCCGATCGAGGTGATGGCCGAACGCGGCGTCGAGACGCTGCGCCATGGGCCGATGAAGCCGATGGGGCTGACCAATGCCCACAATCCCGGCGTGAAAGCCTATGCGGTCGTCCAACTGCGACAGGACAATGCGCTGGGCACGCTCTACAACATGGTCGGCTTCCAGACCAAGCTGAAGCATGCCGAGCAGGTGCGCGTGTTCCGCGCCGTCCCCGGCCTCGAAAATGCCGATTTCGCCCGCCTCGGCGGCCTGCACCGCAACACCTACATCAATTCACCGACGCTGCTCGACGCCTCGCTGCAATTGAAGTCGCGACCAGGCCTGCGTTTCGCCGGCCAGATCACCGGCTGCGAAGGCTATGTCGAGAGTGCGGCCATCGGCCTGCTTGCCGGTCGCTTCGCCGCCGCCGAGCGGCTGGGCCATGCACCCTCGCTGCCGCCGCTGACCACCGCCTTCGGCGCGCTGCTCAACCACATCACCGGCGGCCACATCATCTCCGATGACGAACCCGGAAAGCGCTCCTTCCAGCCGATGAACGTCAATTTTGGCCTGTTTCCGCCGGTGGAAGCGCCGAAGACCGAGGGCAAACGCCTGCGCGGCAAGGACAAGACAGTGGCCAAGCGGCACGCGGTGACGTCGCGCGCGCTGGCGGATTGCCGCGAGTGGCTTAGGCTGCCCTCACAGGCGCAAGCGGCCGCGTAGCCATGCCTGACTTCTCCATTCTGCCGCAGCTTGTGCCACCGGGCTGGCCAACGAGTGAAGAACCTTACGCTGGCGACTACGAAATTGTCTGGAGCATCTACATTAGATGCAATAACCTGCGGAAATTGCGCGACGTTCATATACCAGCGCTTGAAGCGTTGATCGGCCAACCCCACGACGGCAGGGGCTGGGTGATCGACAACGAGAATTACAATGAGAACCGCGACCGAAGCTTGAAGAGGATTGTTGCTGTAAAGCGACTTGAAAGTTCTTACACCGAGCAGTTCCTCCTCGATTTCATGAAGACGCTCTACTCGCTGTCGCCGTCCTGGACCATCCAAGCCCGTCTGAACACATCACATCCTCTTGGTGTGTATGTCTGCGGTCATTTCTCACGGGAGACGCCGGCTTCAGAGGCGCCGGCAGTCGTCGACGCACTCATCGAGTTGACGCCCGCTTTGCGGGCGACGGTCAATCTGGGCGTTACATTGGCTCGGGTCAACGCATCAGCGGTTAGTCCGGCCGCGGAAGCTTCCATTGGAATCTTGGATAGAGTAGGATACTATCCTACCCCAAACCATACGGGGAGCTGTATTATGGAAGCCGCCGAGAAACTGTCAGTCACCGTCACGCCCGCCATGGCGCGCATGATCCGTAAAAAAGTCGAGGAAGGCTCCTTCGGATCGGCAAGCGAGGTCATCCGCGCTGCACTTCGCGCCTTCCAGCGTGAAGAGGAAGAACACGCCGAGCGCATGGCCTCGATAAGGGCGCGCGTGAAGGCCTCGATCGAGGATGAGAGGCCGAACCTTTCTGGGGAGGAGGTTCGCGACCGACTTAAGGGCTTCTTCGCGCAGTATTCGAGCCGCGCCGATGATTCGGCGGCTTGAGGTCGAGTATCGCGAAAGCGCCAGCAATGATCTGGCAGCAATTTTCAGACACATCGTCGAGGCCCGCGGAAGTCCTGACGTCGCACTGAAATTCGTTCTTCGCATCGAAGACCGCTGCCAGAGCATCGGCAATGCGCCTCGCGGCGGTCGTTCCCGCGACGACATCGTGCCAGGATTGCGAACAGTTCCGTTCGAGCATTCTGCCGTCATTGCTTACATCATCGATGACGGTCTCGTCCGCATCGTCAACATCTTCTATGGCGGTCGCGATTACGAGACGCTGATGCGCGATGGTGATTCGAGCGAGCCAGCATGACGGCACGGCAACTTTGTCTCGGTTGTCGTCGCTCGAACCAGTTGGATCGATCAGGTCGTTGACGGAACCCAGCCGCGCGTCGCGCGGCGCAACAGCAGCCAATGCCGGCGCACAGCCGAGAGCCGCGCCACGCTGCGCAGAGCTGAATGACGGACGCTTTCCATCTTGCCGAGATAGGCGCGCGACAGAGCCAGCGGCAGGAACGCCGGACGCAGCGAGGCCGGCAAGGCCGATGCCCCTTGCTCAAAGGCTGAAAAATGCTCGCGCGCCAGCGCGATCATCGCCGCCACGGCGCGTTGCGCGCCAGGGCCGCCATCGCCTTTGACGAACTCTTCCGGCGAGGAGCCGGCGGCCGCAAGAACATCCGCCGGCACGAAGCATTGGCCGCGCCTGCGATGCAGCGGCAACAGCAGCAGAAGACCGGTCATTGCCTGCGCGCAGCCTGCCCTGCCCGCCAGCTCGGCGAAACGCGGCGCTGCAATGGGGTCGAGCACCATCGCCGCGAGCTGGATGAGCGCAGCCGCCGTCTCGCCGCAATAGCCTTCCAGATCGGTACGCGACGGCATCGGATCGTCGTAAAGGTCGAAGATACGCGCATCGAGCATGTTGTCGAATGCCGGCTTCGGCAGGCGGTGGGTGGAAATCGTGGCCTTCAAGGCGTCGGCGACGGGATGACCGACGCCTGCCCCGTCATCTGCTGCCCCATCCTCCCCTGCAATGGCGTCGCGCCACCATTGCAGCCGCACCTCGCCGGGCAGCGGCTCATGGATGCGGTCGCGGATACCTGATATCTCGGCGTTGAAGGCATAGAGCGAAAACAGCGCGCCGCGCTTGTCCGCGGGCGCATAGAGCGCCGTGAGATAGCGGTCGTGGTCGGCGGCGCGCACCGCGTCCATGACGATTTTTGCGTTGTCGATCATCTCAATCGACGGCGATGAGCGCGGCGGCCACCGCGCGGTTTTCCGCCAGTAGAACGTTGTAGGTCCGCACCGCCGCACCAGTCGACATCGGGTCGGAGGAAATGCCCGCCGCCTTCAATGCGGCACGCAGCGCGGCCGGCAATGGTCTCAGATCGTTGCCGGTGCCGACCAGCAGGATCTCGACCTTGTCGGCCTCGCTAAGCAGTTTCTCGAAATCCGCCGCCGTAAGCGCTGTAGCGTCGGCCGGCTGCCAACCGTGGATGCCGGACGGCAGGCACAGAAGCGAGCCGCGATGCGACATGTCGGCGAAACGAAAACCGCCATTGCCATAGGCCTCGATCGGTGCACGGCCGGGGAAATGCGCCTCGCGGATGACGATGCCTTTGGCCACTACCGCAGCGGCCGTCAGGTCGCCACGGCTTTGCCGCCGCTCACTGGCTTTTCCTCGTCGGAGGTTGCGCTCTCGCCCCGCAGCTTGAACAGGATGAGCAACGGCGCGGCGATGAAGATCGACGAATAGGTTCCGAAGACAACGCCGAACAGCATCGCCAGCGTGAACGAGCGGATCACCTCGCCGCCGAACAGCACCAGCGCCAACAGCGCCAGGATCGTCGTCACCGCGGTCAGCGTCGTTCTCGACAGAGTCTCGTTGATGGCATTGTTCAGCAATTGCGGCAGCGGCATCTTCTTGTATTTTCGCAAATCCTCGCGAACACGGTCATAGACGACGATCGTGTCGTTCAAGGAATAACCGATGATGGTCAGGATCGCCGCCAGCGACGATTGGTTGAATTCGAGCCCGGTGATGACGAAGAAGCCGATGGTCATGACGATGTCGTGCACGGTCGCAATGATCGCGCCGACCGCGAACTGCCATTCGAAGCGGAACCAGACATAGACCAGGATGCCGAGCAGCGCGACCAGCATGGCGATCGTGCCTTGCTTGGCGAGTTCGCCGGAAACCGTCGGCCCCACCACTTCGACACGGCGGAAGTCATAGTTGTCCTGCAGTTCGCCGCGCACCTTGTCGATGACGGTCTGTTCGGCGTTCTCGCCGCCGTCCTGCGTGCCGACGCGGATCAGCACATCGGTCGGCTCGCCGAACTGCTGCACCTGCACCTCTCCGATGTTGAGTTCCGAGAGCCTGCCGCGGATGTCGCCAAGATCGGCGTTGCCATTCTTGGCCTGCACCTCGATCAACGAACCGCCCTTGAAGTCGATGCCGTAGTTGAGGTCCATCGTCATGAACAGCACCACCGACAGGATCGAAAGCATGCTCGACAGCGCGAATGTCCAGCGGCGGATGCCCATGAACGGAATTTTCGTACCCGGCGGAATGAAGGTCACCGGTGCCCGCGGCAACTCCTTCGGCCGCGCGCGGCGAAGCCAGATCGACACCAGCAGCCGGGTGAAGGTGAAGGCGGTGAAGACGGTGGTCAGGATGCCGATGGCGAAGGTTATGGCAAAACCCTTGACCGGCCCGGTGCCGATCCAGAACAGCACCACCGTCGCGATCAGCGCCGTGACGTTGGAATCGACGATGGTCGCCAGCGCCTTGGTGAAACCGGTGTCGATCGCCTGGATCACCGAGCGGCCGGCTCGTCGCTCTTCGCGGATGCGCTCGTAGATGAGAACGTTGGAATCGACCGCCATGCCGATGGTCAGCACAATACCGGCAATGCCGGGCAAGGTCAGCGTCGCGCCAAGCAGCGACAACAACCCGATGATCATCGCCACATGCACTGCCAGCGCAAGGTTGGCGAGGAAGCCGAGGAAGCCGTAGGCGACGAACATGAAGACGACGACGAGGATGGAGCCAATCACACCGGCGACCTTGCCGGCTTGAATAGAATCCTGGCCGAGGCCTGGACCCACCGTGCGCTCCTCGATCACCGTCAGCGTCGCAGGCAGCGCGCCGGCGCGCAGCAGCACGGCGAGGTCGTTGGCGCTCTGGGCAGTGAAACTGCCGGAAATCTGGCCGGAGCCGCCCAGGATCGGCTCGCGGATCTGCGGCGCCGAAATCACCTGATTGTCGAGGATGATGGCGAACAGCTTGCCGACATTCTGCGAGGTCGCCTGGCCGAAGCGCGCCGCCCCTTTGGAATCGAAGGTGAACGAAACCACCGGCTCGTTGGTCTGCGAGTTGAATGTCGCTTGCGCGTCGGCCAGGTTTTCACCCGAAACGATGACGCGGTTCTCGATCAGATAAGGGACCGGTGGATCGTCCTGCGAATACAGCACCGAGGATCCCGCCGGCGGACGGCCGTTGAGCGCATCCTGCACCGGCATCGACTGGTCTACCATCTGGAACGTCAGCTTGGCGGTCTGACCGAGGATTTCCTTCAGCCGTTGCGGATCCTGCAGACCCGGCACCTGGACCAGAATGCGATCGTCGCCCTGGCGCTGCACGATCGGCTCGGTGGTGCCGAGTTCGTTGACGCGGCGGTCGACGACCTCGATCGACTGCGTCAACGCCGTCGACGTGCGGTATTTGATGCCGGCGTCGGTGACGGTGAATTTGAGCAGGCCGGGCTCGGAATCATCCAGCGCCATCTCCTGAACGGAGCCGCCGGTGAACAGGCCCGCGGCCACCGGAGCGGTCAATGGCTTCAGCGCCGTCTTGGCGGCATCGATCTGCGCAGGATCGGTGATGCGGACCTGCACGGTCCGGCCCGATCCGGCAAGGCCGGTATAGCCGACCTTGGCGTCGCGCAGCAGCGTCCTGATCTCGTCGCGCGTCGTCTCCAGCCGATCCTTGATCAGATCGTTCGGATCCATCCTGAGCAGGATGTGCGAGCCGCCCTGCAGATCGAGGCCGAGCGTCATCTGTCGCTTCGGCACCCAATCGGGAAGCTTGGCGAGCGTGCTTGCAGGGAAAAGATTGGGCGCAGCGAGGATCACTGTGGCGGCCACGGCCAGCCAGATCAGGATCATCTTGGAGCGCGAAAAATAAAGCATATAGCGTCGTCCGTCAGGGCATGCTGGCGGATCGTTCCGCCGACAATTCGGTTATTTCTTGGCGTTCTGATTCGCCACCGGCTCGCCCTTGACGCGCACATCGGCGATCGTCGAGCGCAGCGCCGTCACCTTGATGCCGGCGCCGAGATCGATCTCGAGCTCATTGTCGTCGATCACCTTGGTCACCTTGCCGACGAAGCCGCCGCCGGTGACGACCGTGTCGCCGCGGCGAACGGCCGCCAGCATCTCGCCGCGCTTCTTCAACTGCGTGCGCTGCGGCCGGATGATCAGAAAATACATGATCACGAAAATCAGGACAAACGGCAAAATGCTGATGAACATATCCGGAGAGGCGCCGACGCCTTGGGCGTATGCCGGTGTAACGAACATCGAGGTACTCCTGAATGGTGAAAAGCCGCCACAAGGCGGTCCCGCGAAATTTGGCCGGAATATAGTCGGTAAAGTTGCCAATGCAACTGCGCTGCCGGGCATTTCAGTTGCTTTTCCGGCTTGTTGAGCCGTGTTAGAGCGTGATCTCGAAAAATGAAGCCCGGTTTCCAGAAAAGATCATGCTCTAACAAAAGGTTGGAACAGGTTCCGAAACTGCTGGAATCAAATAGGTTCCACGCCATGCCTCCCTGAAAGCGAAACAAAAAAGACAAAAAATGACCGACAGCACCCTCGAAGCCCTGAACCAGAAGCTCGACCGCCTGATCGAGGCAGTCACTCGCCTTGCCCCGCCGCCGGTGCCGCAAACCGACCTTGGCGAGGCCGATTGCTTCGTCTGGCAGGCCGATCCGGGCTATCTGGAACCGGTGCGCAAGGTCAATCGCGTCGACATCGGCCTGATCCGCGGCGTCGACCGCGTCCGCGACATATTGGTCGACAACACCGAGCGCTTTGCCGCCGGCTATGCCGCCAACAATGTGCTGTTATGGGGCGCGCGCGGCATGGGCAAATCGTCGCTGGTCAAGGCCGTGCACGCCGCCGTCAATGGATCGGCAAAGATCGACCTGCCGCTCAAGCTCATCGAAATCCATCGCGAGGACATTGACACGCTGCCGAAGCTGATGGGGTTGCTGAAGATGGCGCCTTACCGCTTCATCCTGTTTTGCGACGACCTCTCCTTCGACCATGACGACACCTCCTACAAGTCGCTGAAGGCGGCGCTCGAAGGTGGCGTCGAGGGCCGCCCGGCCAATGTCATCTTCTACGCCACCTCGAACCGGCGCCATTTGTTGCCGCGCGACATGATCGACAATGAGCGCTCGACCGCCATCAATCCGTCCGAGGCGGTCGAGGAGAAGGTTTCGCTGTCCGACCGTTTCGGCCTCTGGCTTGGCTTCCACAAATGCTCGCAGGACGAATATCTCGACATGATCGACGGCTATATCAGCCATCACGACCTTGCCATCGATCCCGAGACGCTGCGCGCCGAGGCGCTGGAATGGGCGACAACGCGCGGCAGCCGATCGGGCCGTGTCGCCTGGCAATTCACCCAGGATCTGGCTGGCAGGCTGGGCAGGCCGCTCAAGGACTAGCAACTGTCGTCCGAAGCCGTCGGGCATATGGCCCGGCTTTCGCAAAACGCCTGCGCCGCAGCTCTGTTCTTTCTTTGTTCTCGAATTTGTGTCATTTTTTCTTGTCAAGCTCCGGTGACTCGAAGGCTGAAGGGGAATGCAACTGGAAAACAAGGGCGCAGCTTTTCGCAAGCTTCATGAGGAACCAGGCGCGTTCGTCATTCCCAATCCTTGGGACGTCGGCACGGCGCGGATCCTCGCAGCCATGGGTTTTCGTGCCCTCGCCACCACCAGCGCCGGCATGGCGTTCTCTCTCGGCGTTGCCGAGGGACAAGTCTCGCGAGAGGACACTTTAGGCCACTGCCGGGCCATCGCGGCGGCGACACCGCTCCCCGTCTCGGCCGATCTCGAGAAAGGCTTCGGCGACAGTCCGCAAAGTGCTGCCGAGACGATCAAGGCCGCTGCCGGCATCGGCCTGGCAGGGTGTTCCCTCGAGGATCACACCGGCAGGCGCGATGATCCGATCTACAGCTTTGCACTTGCGGTCGAGCGGATCGAGGCGGCCGCGCAGGCGCGCCGCGCACTGTCTGATGATTTCGTCCTGACGGCGCGCTGCGAGAACTTCCTGTGGGGGCGTCCCGATCTGGATGACACCATTCGCAGACTGCAGGCTTTCGAGAAGGCTGGAGCCGATGTGCTCTACGCGCCCGGCCTCCATGACCTCGGCATGATCCGCACCGTTTGCAGCGCCGTGACGAAACCGGTCAATGTCGTGATGGGCATGCCCGGCGCTACGTTTGATGTGGCCGAACTGGCGGACGCCGGCGTCAAGCGGATCAGCGTCGGCTCGGCGCTGGCACGGCTTGCTTTTGGCAACTTCGTCCGCGCCGCGCGGGAGATGAGATCCGCAGGGACCTTCCGGTTTTCCGAAGAAGCCATGGGCTTCGCGGAACTAGAGGGCTTCTTCACCGGATCGACGAAGGCTTGAGAGCCAGCGACTGAAAAAGCCCGCCCCTAGGCAGGGCGGGCTAAGCCGGCGGGCCGGACTGGAGGTCAGGCGGCCTGCAATCGTTTTTTCTTCTATTCGAGATAGGTCGACGGATCGGCTCTTCCTTTTACTCAAGATAGGTCGAAGGATCGACCGGCGCCGAGTTCTTGCGCACTTCGAAATGAAGCTTCGGCGAGTCGGTCGTACCGCTCATGCCGGACAGCGCGATTTCCTGGCCGCGCTTGACCTTCTGGCCGCGCTGCACCTCGATCGAGCTGGCGTGGCCATAGACCGTGACCAGCCCATTCTCGTGGCGCACCAACACCGTGTTGCCGAATTCCTTGAGGCCGTCGCCGGCATAGATGACGACGCCGTTCTCGGCCGCCTTGACCGGTGTTCCCTCGGGCACGGCAATGTCGACACCGTCCTTGCCGCCGCCAAAGCCGGAGATCACGCGGCCGCGCACCGGCCAGCGCATCTTGCCGATGCCGGTGGCGTCAGGCGCCACCGCGTCGTCGTCCTCGGCCTGCTGGATGACCTTGGCATCCTTCTTTGGCGGCGTATAGGAGGCGAGCGTTTCGGTCGGCGTGGTCTTGGCCGCCGGCGGGGTGGTGGCCGTCGTCACCGGATCGACCTTCGCCGGCTTGGCGCTGGCGACGACAGCGGTGCCGCCGGCCGGAACCTTCAGCGTCTGGCCGATCTTGAGCAGACCGTCCTGCATGCCGTTCGCCTGCTTCAGCGCAACAACGCCAACGCCGGTCTTCCTGGCGATGGCGGACAGCGTATCGCCCTGCTGAACCGTGTAGGTGCCACCGGCACCGGTCGCCTTGGGCGCGGCCTTTGCGTCTTTCGGCTGGCCTGCCGCGGCCGACGCATCCACCTGCGCGGCGGACTTGCCCTCCTTGAGCTTCGGCTGCTGCGGCAACACGGCCACCTTCTCCGGCGCACTGGCCGGCACATCGTGCTTGGTGCCGTTCGCGGGCTTGACGTCGGCAAGCTTCGGCGCGGCCTCCTTGCTCGAATAGGCATAGGCCGGGATGACCAGCTTCTGGCCGCTCCTCAACCCCTTGGTCTCGCTCAACCCGTTGACCTTCATGATGGCGTCGGCGGGCACGCCATAGCGCCGCGACAGGCCGGAAATGGTTTCGCCATCCTTGACGATGATCTCGGTGGCATGCGGCTTGCCGCCCGCCGTCGCCATGCGCGGCGCATCAGGCTCGGCGTCCTTGAACGGCCTTGCCGCCGGAGCGACGGTGCCGGTTGCCGTGCGGTCGACACGAGGCGCGTCAGGCGCCAGGGCCGGCGCTGAAGCAGTGCGCACCGGATTTTCGGCGGGCGCCAGCGCCGGAGCCGGCTGCGCGTGGCTGACCGGCGGCAATTGCCGCGTCGTCACCGGCTCGAGGCTGGAGCGGCTGACCGACTGGGTGTAGGTGCCGTCGACCGGTGCTGCCGCCACCGGGGCGTCGCCCGGATAAGGCTGGGCAGCGTCTTGCTTGTCGATGATGGCGCGCTGGTTGTTGGTCGAGGCGGTGAAGACGTCGTCGACGCCATTGAACCGCGCCACCTGGGAACTGCACCCTGCCGCGGCGCCCGCGACCATGAGGACGGCGCAGCCACGCGCCAGATTGCGTCCGTTTGCCTTCAAAACACTGAATTGCATCGCACTAACCCGCACAGACCCGGTACAAACTGAGCGTGATTAAAGCGCGTTAATGTTACTGGTCGGTTAAACCTCTAGAATCAGACGCAAATTTTCTTAAAATATTTCGAGGATCGAGCGCTGGGTGTGTTGAGATTCAGGTCAGGCCGAGCCGGAGTCGAAGACGGGCGCGAAGCGACCAAACAAGGTGGATTCCGAGAACCGGAGCGGAGCGTACTTTCGGGTACGTGAGCCCGCGCATGACCCCGAAATCGATCTCGATTTCGGAAAGGATCATGCGCGAAATCAAAGTTCTACAGCGTCCTTTGCACGCCCAATAGGGCGCGCGGCGCTGTCGGCAAGCGCAGGAAACCGCCATTTGCAGGCCGGCCTCACCTGAATCTCAACACACCCTAGATGACGGCAGCGACGCTGCGCAGGATAGGCTGCAGGCGCACGATGCCGATATCCTCACGTTCGAAGCGGCTGCCGACCTTGGTCAGCTTGGCCACCACTTGCTCGCCCTCTTCGGGGCCGATCGGCGCGATGACGATGCCGCCGCTCGACAGCTGGTCGAGCAGGAAACGCGGCAGGCTGTCGAAGGCCGCCCACGCGACGATGCGGTCGAACGGCGCTTCATTGGCCAGCCCGTTGGAGCCGTCTGCTTGGCGCGCAATGGCATTGCCGATGCCGAGCGCCTCGAAACGCTGTTTGGCCTGCTCGGCCAGCGTCTTGTAGCGGTCGATGGTGACGACCCGCGCCGCAAGCCGCGACATCACCGCCGCCGTGTAGCCGGATCCGGTGCCGATCTCGAGCACGCGGTTGCCCGGCTCGATGGCGAGTGCGGCGATCACCGCCGCTTGCAGGTCGGCGCCTTCGATCGCCTCGCCGCATTCGATCGGCAGCATGCGGTCCGACCAGGCGATCGGATGGAAATGCGCGGAAAGGAAACCACGCCGCGGCGTCGCCTCGAAGGCGGCGATCAGCGCCTTCGGCACTGTTCCCCTGCCACGCAAGCGAAGCAGGAAAGCGGCAAAGCCTTCGCGGTCGTCGACCGCCGGACCGTGGTTCAGGTTCATGCGAGCGCCTTGGTCAGTTGATCGCGGATTTCGTGAGCGGTGAGATCGAGCTGCAGCGGCGTCACCGACACCAGCCGATTGCGCAGGGCATGGAGGTCCGTGCCCTGCTTGCCCTCGACCGGCTCGCGGCCGAAGCGCAGCCAATAATAGGGCAGTCCGCGCCCATCGCGGCGCTCGTCGACCCACAGGCTGTGGACGAGCTTGCCTTGCGAGGTCACCACCGTGCCGGCGATCTCGTCAGGGAGACAATTCGGAAAATTGACGTTGAGCAACACGCCATCTGGCAATGGCGTCGCGACAAGCTTCTTGAGCAACGCCGGCGCCAGCGCCTCTGTGGTCTCGTAGGGGACGACGCGGTCCTCGCCGACATAGCTGTAGCCTTGGCTGAGCGCGATCGAGCGGATGCCGAGCAGCGCGCCTTCCATGGCGCCGGCGACGGTTCCCGAATAGGTGACGTCGTCGGCAATATTGGCGCCGGAATTGACGCCCGACAGGATCAGGTCGGGCGCGCCGGGCAGGATTTTCTTCACGCCCATGATGACGCAGTCGGTCGGCGTTCCGCGCACGGCATAATGTTTCTCGCCGATCTTGCGCAGGCGCAACGGCTCCGAGATCGACAGCGAATGCGCGTAGCCGGACTGGTCCTGCTCCGGCGCCACCACCCAGACGTCGTCGGACAAGGTTCGGGCGACGCGTTCGAGCGACGCCAGGCCCTCGGCGTGGATACCGTCGTCATTGGTCAGGAGAATGCGCATTACTTCGATTCGATCTTTGCAAGGCCACCCATATAAGGCCGCAGCGCTTCAGGAATGGTTACGCTGCCATCTTCATTCTGGTAGTTTTCGATGACAGCTATAAGCGCGCGGCCGACGGCGGTGCCCGAACCGTTCAGCGTATGGACGAAGCGGTTGCCCTTGCCTTCCTTGTCCTTGTAGCGGGCATCCATGCGCCGCGCCTGGAAATCGCCGCACACCGAGCATGACGAAATCTCGCGATAGGCGTTCTGGCCGGGCAGCCAGACCTCGATGTCGTAGGTCTTGCGCGCGCCAAAACCCATGTCGCCGGTGCACAGCGTCATGGTGCGGAACGGCAGCTCCAGTCGCTTCAGCACTTCCTCTGCGCACGCGGTCATCCGCTCATGTTCGGCGAGCGAAGAGTCCTGGTCGGTGATCGAGACCAACTCGACCTTGTAGAACTGGTGCTGGCGCAGCATGCCGCGCGTATCGCGCCCGGCCGAGCCGGCTTCCGAGCGGAAGCACGGCGTCAGCGCGGTGTAGCGCAGCGGCAGTTTTTCATGCGCCGTGATTTCTTCGCGAACGAGATTGGTAAGCGGGACTTCGGCAGTCGGAATCAAGCCCAGCCTGCCGTCTCCGTGCGGGGCGAAGAACAGGTCTTCCTCGAACTTCGGCAACTGCCCGGTGCCATAGAGAGCCTCATCACGCACCATCAGTGGCGGCCGGATCTCTTCATAGCCGTGCTCAATCGTGTGCAGGTCGAGCATGAACTGGCCGAGCGCGCGCTCCATGCGCGCCAGCCCGCTCTTCAGCACGGTGAAGCGCGAGCCCGACAGTTTCGCCGCCCGCTCGAAATCCATCATGCCGAGCGCTTCGCCGATCTCGAAATGCTCCTTCACCCAGTTCGGCCGGGTCGGCACCTTGCCGACCGTGCGCTTGACGACATTGTCGTGCTCGTCCTTGCCGACCGGCACGTCGTCGAGCGGCACGTTGGGCAGCACGGCCAGCGCATCGTTCAGCGCCTTGTCGAGTTCGCGTTCGCGCGCCTCGCCATTCTGGATGAAGGCCTTGATCTCGCCGACCTCGGCTTTCAGCCTTTCGGCGAGTGCGGCATCGCCCGAACGCATGGCGTTGCCGATCTCCTTCGACGCGGCGTTGCGGCGCTCCTGCCTGGTCTGCAGCTCGGTCAGATGTTCGCGCCGCGCCTCGTCCCTGGCAATCAGATCGTCGACCGTGGACTGCGCATCCTCAGCCGACCACGAGCGCTTCTTGAGCGCCTCGGCAAGGGCCTTCGGGTTGTCGCGAATCCATTTGATGTCAAGCATGGTCTTGAACGCTCCTGAGCTAGGTCCGAGGGCGTAAACCGCATCCTTGGTCGATGCAAGATGTCAAGGCCGAGTTCCTTCGCGCCCCCCTCTGTCCTGCCGGACATCTCCCCCTCAAGGGGGGAGATTGGCTGTCATCACGACTTTCGCCAATCTCCAGCGTTCAAGAATTGGGCCGTTGGTGAAGCTGCCAATCTCCCCCCTTGAGGGGGAGATGTCCGGCAGGACAGAGGGGGGCGCTGTCCCGCGGATCTTGAAAGATTAAGAGAGCTACCCGCCTACGAAGGAACCTGCTCCGAAGGCGCTTCCGCCGATTTCTCAGCCGCCTTTTCTTCGGCGTCCTTCTTCTCGCGCGCCACCCGCTGCTTCTCCTGGTCCCGCTCGATCAGCCGGGCGGCCCAGATCGAAACCTCGTAGAGAATGATGGTGGGAATGGCGAGCCCGATCTGGCTCATCGGATCGGGCGGCGTCAGCACCGCCGCCACCACGAAAGCGATGACGATTGCCCATTTGCGCTTTTCGACCAGCGCCTTCGACGACAGCATGCCCACCCGCGTCATCAGGCTGGTCACCACCGGCAACTGGAACACCAGGCCGAAGGAGAAGATCAGCGTCATGATCAGGCTGAGATATTCCGACACTTTCGGCAGCAGCGAAATCTGCACCTGGTCGTCGGTGCCCGCCTGCTGCATCGCCAGGAAGAACCACATCACCATCGGCGTGAAGAAGAAATAGACCAGCGACGCGCCCATCAGGAACAGGACCGGCGAGGCGAACAGGAACGGCAGGAAGGCGTTGCGTTCAGTCTTGTAAAGGCCGGGCGCGATGAATTTGTAGATCTGCGTGGCGATCAGGGGAAAGGCGATGACCATGCCGCCGAACATGGCGAGCTTGACCTGGGTGAAGAAGAATTCCTGCGGCGCCGTGTAGATCAGCTCGACCTTAAGGGGATCGAGCCCAGCCCACTGGGTCGCCCATTTGAACGGGATCACCAACAGGTTGAACAGCTTCTTGGCGAAGAAGAAGCAGACGAGGAAGGCAACGAAGAAACCGCCGATCGACCAGATCAGCCGCCGGCGCAACTCGATCAGATGCTCCATCAGCGGAGCCGACGATTTCTCGATCTCGTCCTTTTCCGTGTCCGAAACGCTCACTTGCCCGCCGTTTTCTTGGTGGCTGCAGCCGGTGTCTTCGGCGCGGCCACAGCTGGTTTCGATATCGCCCTTGCCGTCTTGGCTGTTGTCGACACTTGCTTGGCAGCGGTTTTGGCCGGCAGCGCCGCTTTCACCGCCCCAGTCGCCTTCACAGCCGCAGTCGCCTTGGCAACCGCCGCGGCCGAGCCCCTTGCAGGCACAGCAGCTTTGGCGGCTTTTGGCGTCGCCGCCTTCACTGATTTCTTCGCCGAGGCTTTTGGCGGCTCGACCGCTGATGCCTGTACCACCACCGAACTGTCGGTCATCACCGGAAAGACCGGCGCCGCCGGCGCCGCTTCCGGCGCATCCGTGCCCGGCAGCACCGTTGCGCCATTCTTCAGCGGCTCGGCGGCCTGCGGCGTCGAAGCGGCAGGCTGGGCGGGATCGGCCGCCGGCTTTGGCTTCATCGCCGCGTCCACCCCGGAACGAACGTCGGCCGCCGCCTGCTCGAACGGATTGAGCTGCTTCCTGATCTCGGCGGCCGGGTTAAGGCCTCGCAGCGAATCGACCGACTTCTTGACATCATCAAGTTCGGCTTCCTTCAGCGCCTCGTTGAACTGTTTCTGGAAGTCGCCCGCCATGGCGCGCAGCTTTGCCGTCGTGCGGCCGAAGGTGCGCAGCATGTTGGGCAAATCCTTGGGCCCGACGACCACGATCATGACGATCGCGATCACCAGCATCTCGGTCCAGCCGACTTCGAACATGGCTATACGTTCCGACTAAAAGTTTGGGCTCAGCCTTTGCTGGCCTTTTCCTTCACTGCCGAAACGGTTTCGTCGGCACGGTGTTCGACGGTGCGCTTGTCTTCGGCAACCTCGTCGTCGGCCATGCCCTTCTTGAAGCTCTTGATGCCCTTGGCCATGTCGCCCATCAGCTCTGGAATCTTGCCGCGGCCGAACACCAGCAGCACGATCACCAGCACGATCATCCAGTGCCAAATCGAAAATGAACCCATAGCAAATCTCTCTCGCATGTTTTCCCTGACGATGATCTATGCGTTTTCGCGTTGGGATTCAAACACAACCGCGAAAGAGTTTATGAATGAGTGGCGTGAAGTCACGCAGTTTCGGCGCGATTGCCCCGCTACCAATCCGCGCAGCCCCAGTCTGCGCTCATTGCGTTGCTCCAAAGTATGGCGAATTTCGAACGCCACGCCAGGCCGGCAGTCAATCTTCCGTGACGCGCGGCGTCAACAGGCCGAGTTCCTCGAGGTCGATGTCGGTCAGCGGATCCTCGTCGTCGGCGAGCGCGTCCGGATCGGCGGGCGGCAGCGGAATGGAGAAATTCGACGGCATACGGCCGGAAAGCAATCCAGCGCCCTTCAATTCCTCCATGCCGGGAAGATCGCGGATCTCCTCCAGCGCGAAATGGTCGAGGAAGATGTCGGTCGTGCCATAGGTGACGGGACGGCCGGGCGTACGCCGGCGGCCGCGCATGCGCACCCATTCTGTCTCCAAGAGCGTATCCAGCGTGCCCTTCGAGGTCTCGACGCCCCTGATATCCTCGATCTCGGCGCGCGTCACCGGCTGGTGGTAGGCGATGATCGCCAGCACTTCGAGCGCCGCGCGCGACAATTTCCTCTGCTGCACCGTATCGCGGCTCATCAGGAAGGCCAGGTCGCCGGCGGTGCGGAACGCCCAGCCATCGCCCACGCGCACCAGATTGACGCCGCGCCGCGCATAGATCTGCTGCAAATCGGCCATCGCCGCTGAAATGTTGATGCCGTCGGGCAGGCGCGCGGCAAGCTGTTTTTCGCTGACCGGCTCGGCGCTGGCGAAAACGATCGCCTCGGCCATGCGCACGGCTTCCGCCATATGCAGCCGCTCGCCAGGATTCTGGGGCAGGTTCTGGGCTATATCCTTTGCCGGTGTCTCGGCAGGCAGCCCCTCCTCGGTCTCTTCATCGACCTTGAAAGGAATGACCGAAGCGTTGGCGCGTTCGCTCATGATGCCACCTCGACTGCCTTGATGCCTTGCGCGCGGCCGCGCAGATAGAGCGGTGCGAACACCTCGTCCTGCCGCATTTCCACCTTGCCTTCGCGCACCAGTTCCAGCGTTGCGGCGAAGGAACTGGCAACCGCGGTGCGCCGTTCTTCGGGACTGGACAAATATTCGATCAGAAAACTGTCGAGCGCCGTCCAGTCGGCAAGCGACCCGATCAGCCTGATCAGGATATCGCGCGCGTCCTTGAGCGACCACACACCGCGCCTGGCGATCGTCACATTGGTGACCGCCTGCTTCTGGCGCTGCTGGGCATAGGCGGTCAACAGGTCGTAGAGCGAGGCCGAATAGGCGTTGCGTTTTTCCACAATGACCATTTCCGGCATGCCGCGCGCGAACACGTCACGGCCGAGCCGGTTGCGGTTGACCAGCCGCGCCGCCGCGTCGCGCATGGCTTCCAGCCGCTTCAGCCGGAATTGCAGCACCGCCGCCAGCTCCTCGCCGCTTTCGCCGTCGTCGCCCGGTTGCTTGGGGATCAAAAGCTTCGACTTGAGGAAAGCCAGCCACGCCGCCATCACCAGATAGTCGGCTGCAAGCTCGAGCCGCAGCACCCTCACCGTCTCGACAAAGGCCAGATATTGCTCGGCCAGCGCCAGGATCGAGATGCGCGACAGATCGACTTTCTGGTTGCGGGCAAGATGCAGCAGAAGGTCTAGCGGCCCTTCGAAACCGGCGACGTCGACGACCAGCGCGGGATCGCCGGTCAGCCGCGAATCGTCGTTCTCGGCCCACAGGTGGTCCATCGGTGCGGCCTTTCCGGCCTTCAAGTCCAATGTTTCCGCCACTTCCCGTTTCCCTTTGGTGCTAGGCCACAGCGTCGAAATACGTGGCGAATTCGGCGCGTATCTCGGTTTCTTCAGCTGCGTCGCGATCCTTTATATAGGTCAGCGCCCGTTTGGCACGCTCCAGCGACTTGCCCTCAAGCCCCGTGGTGCGCGACGCAATGCCGGCCATCTCCTCGAATACGCCGTTGCAGTGAAGGACCAGATCGCAGCCCGCCGCAAGGATCGCGGCCGCCTTTGTCGGGAAATCCCCAGAAAGTGCCTTCATCGACGTGTCGTCGCTCATCAGCAGCCCGTCGAAGCCGATTTCGCCGCGAATGATCTCGTCGACGACCTTGCCGGAAGTGGTCGCCGGGTTCTTGGGGTCGATCGCGCTGTAGACGACATGCGCCGTCATCGCCATCGGCAAATGGTTGAGCTCCCTGAACGGGGCGAAATCATGCCGCTGCAAGTCGCTCATCGAGGCATCGACCGTCGGCAGCTCGAAATGCGTG
This sequence comes from Mesorhizobium sp. STM 4661, assembly GCF_000359125.1. Classification (GTDB taxonomy): domain Bacteria; phylum Pseudomonadota; class Alphaproteobacteria; order Rhizobiales; family Rhizobiaceae; genus Mesorhizobium. Next base: position 134,032 of record NZ_CAAF010000063.1, read on the forward strand.
TCGGCAAAAGCCCGCCCGTGCCCGGGAATATGCTTCATGACCGGCAGCACGCCGCCCGACATCAAGCCTTCAGCCGCGGCGCGGCCAAGCTCGATGACGGCGCGCGGTTCCTTGCCATAGGCGCGCGCGCCGATGACGTCGCTGGCGCCTTCGATCGGCACGTCGAGCACCGGCAGGCAGTCCGCCGTGATGCCGTAGCGCAGCAGGTCGAAAGCATGCAGCCGCGCCATCAGCCAGGCGGCGCGAGTGCCGGCATCATGGTCGTTGCGCCACAGCGCGCCGAGCGCGCCGCCGGCCGGATAGTTCGGCGCGAGCGGCGGCCGCAGGCGCTGCACCCGGCCGCCTTCCTGGTCGATGAATACCGGGGCGTCCGGGCGCCCGATGCAATCGCGCATCGCGGCGACCAGATCGCGGATCTGCTCTGTCTCGCCGATGTTGCGCGCAAACAGAATGAAGCCCCACGGGCATTCGTTGCGATAGAAATTGATTTCATCGCGCGTCAGCGACTTCCGGGCACAGCCGAGGATCATGGATTTTGATTCGGTCATGTCCGTCAGTTTAGGGCTTCACGCGGACAAATGGAATCGCATCCAGCCATATGCGTTTGGGCGCGGCTCGCCGGTCACACAAAAAACGGCGCGGTTTGTGGCCGCGCCGGTTTTTGACTGGAGCTTTCGAGCAGCTAGCGCGACACGAAGCAATTGCCGCCGGCGGCCTTGTAGCTGGTGCACAGGCTGATCGCATCGTTGCGCGACTGCGCCGGGACGCGAACACGGTAGAAGGTCCCCTTGCCGGCGATTTCGGCCTTGACGATGTTGGCGGTGCGGCCGGCCAGCACGCTGCCAAAGCGGCGCTGCAGATCCGCATAGCTGGACTGGGCGCTTTCGACCGTCGGCTGCGACGCGATCTGCATCGACCAGGAGCCGCCGCCCGTCGAGGCCGTCGCCGGGATGGATGCAACCTGGTCAGGCTTGACCTCGCCGACGACATCGACCGGCTGGTCGGACGGACGCTGCGGCGCCAGCGGAACCGTTTCCGGCGTGTTGGCGGACTGGGTGTCGCCAGATTGGGTGTCGGCAGATTCGGCCTTGGCTTCAGCCTTGGGCGCGGCGGCCGGCTTGGCCGTCGCCTTGGCCGTTTCCGGCTCGGCGGTTTCGGCCTGGTCGTTGCTCGCCTGGTCACCAGTTGCCTGGTCGCCGGTTGTCTGGCCGGTTGCGGGCGGCACGGTGCCGGTCTGCGCCGCGTCGTCGGCCTCGGCCGACGGGGCCACACGCTGCGGCTCGGGATCGACAGGCTCGGCGGCGGCCACCTGCGGTGCCGCGGGCGCCGGATCCTCGCGCGCCACCAGCGAGCCATCTGACTTGACGACCATGGTCCTCACCTTGCGCGGCGCAACCGCAACAACGTCGGGATTCTCGGACTTGTCAGCCTCCTGCAGAACCTGGGCGATACGATCCTCGGACTTGGGTGCCGGAGCAGCGGCAACATCGGCATTTCCGACCGCTTGCGTGTCGCCGACCGCTTGCGTGTCGCCGACCGCTTGCGTGTCGCCGGCCGCTTGCGTGTCGCCGGCCGCATCGGTGCCTTCGACCGCGTTGGTGTCGCCCAGATCGACGACGCGGCTCTGCGGCTCCTTGGCCGTCACATCCACCGGCTCTTCGGTGTTGGTGACCAGCTTCTCCTGGACCGGCTCGGCAGGCTTCGCGCCCTTGGCGACCGCGTCATAGACCTTGTTGTCCTGGTTCGGCACGACGGTGCCGCCCGGGTTTTCCGGCTTGACCTTGATCGGTGCATTGTCGGCCTTGACGATGACCGGCGCATCGCCGCTGCCCGTGCCGCCGAACGACAGCGCAAAGGCGCCGAGCCCCCCCGCGATCGCCACCGCGCCGACCACCGCTGCAATCAGCAGGCCACGGCTGCGTGGCTGCCTGTCCTGCTCGCCCAGGCCCGGAACCGACATCGATTCGTCCAGTTCGGGATCGTAGTCGAGTTCGTCCAGGGCAAAGTCATCGGCCGGCGAAACCGGCTTGCCGCCGCCAGGCAATTCGCCCAGATCGAAGCCGCCGGCCGCATCGGCATAGGCCGACGCACTAGCGGGCGCCTCTGCGGGCCTCGCCGCATAGGTCCGCGTTTCAACGCGGTCGCGCTGGTAGCCCGAGTTGAACCCTGCATTGTAGGATTCATCGTCATATGCCGCGCTCCGCACCGGGGCGGGAGCAACGTCCACGGCGTTCATTTCCGTGAGCAGGCTGGCGAAATCGGAGTCGAGATCGTCATAGGCAGGCGCCGCTGGCTCGTCTTCATCGAAGTTGAGCTCCGGAATATCGAGATCGTCCGCCAGCGCCACAACGCGCTCCGGCACATCGACGGTCTCGACATCGGGCATCTCGTCATACGCCGAAGGCTGCTCAGCCGGCGCCGGTGCTGCATAGGCGGTATCAGTCACGGCCGGCTCTTCCTGACGGGGCGGTTCCGCGGCCATTGGTGGCGGCGTGGCCGCGGGCTTCGCCGAAGGCGCTGGCTGGCTTGCGAAGGCAGGCTGCGAATACGCGACCGGCGTCACGCGGCTCCACGAGCGAGCCGGCTCCGGTGGTGTGGCGCGCGTCGTCCGCCAGCCGAACGAATCATGTGGCTCTTGTTTCTCGGCGTCAGCCGCAATGTCATCGCCGGCGGCATCGTGATCGAGGCCGATATCCCTGGCGAAAGCGGCATTGAGGTCATCATTGTCGAAATCGGCATCTTCCGATCCGGCGGCATCTTCAGCGCCGGCATCCTGGCCGGCAAAATCCTGGCCCTTGAGTCCATCAAGGAGAAACGTGTCGAGATCGGCGTCGGCGGCCTGAACCATGTCAGGGTGCGCCGGCTCCACGGGATCATGCTCATCAAGGTCCCAGTCGAGTTCGCTGACAGGGTCCGCCGGCTTCCCGGTGGCTCTTTCAGCCGCTGCCACAGGTTGCTGAGCCATGGCCGGCTCCCTGGGCGCGGGCGCTGCCGCGGGGGCAGCCAAAGGGGCAGCCAAGGGGGCAGTACGTGTGCTCATGGCGCCCAGCAGCGCGTTCAACTCGTCTTCCAGGCTTCGCTCGCCGTCGATGGGAGCAACGGCCGCCGGCTGGACCGCGGCAACGGCTGGCGCGGTCGGCTGGGGTGCAACGCTGGCGGCCTGTGCAACCGGCTCTTCGGTCTCGTCCACAAGCGCATCATCGAAATTCAATTCGAAATCGTCGTCGAACGTATTTTCCGAGGCGGCAGCGGAAGGCTCGTCCCCAGCAAATTTCAGCTCGTCAATTTCAGGCTCTTCAACTTCGGCGAGTTCATCCGTGCGAACGTCGAAATCCATGTCGACATCGGCCATGGCCTTGTCGAAATGGCCGGCGAAATCCTCGTCGGACTCGTCCGAAACGGCCTGAACCGGCGCGGCAGCGGCTTCGACAGCGGCGGGCTGCTCCATCGACACATGCTCGTCCAACATCAGCTCGTCTTCGAGCGAGCTTGAGACGGCGTCGTCGAATTCATCATCGAAGTCGGGCTCGGCAGCCGGCGCAGGGACTTCGGCAGCGGCGACCCGCTCCATCGGCACGTGCGCGTCCAGCATCAGTTCGTCTTCGAGCGAGCTTGCCATGGCATTGTCGAAGTCCTCGTCGAGGTCAGGCTGCATGGTCGGCAAAAGAGCTTCGGCAGCGGCAGCGCCTGGTTCTTCCGTCACATCGTCATCGAGCAGGAAATCCTGTTCGAGCGAGGCGGCAAGCTGATCGTCCTGACGCCGGTCGCCCCCAAGATCGTTGGCCACTGCCAGATCGTCTTCGAATGGCGACACGTCTTCGAGCGAACTGGCGATCGCATCTTCGAAATCATGATCGAAAACAGCTTCAACGGCCGGCGCGGATAAATCGGAAACACCAAGATCAATGTCGTCGGCTGCTGCAACGGCATGGGCGGCTTCGTCCGTTGCATCGTCGTCCAGCAGGAAATCCTGTTCGAGCGAGGCGGCAAGCTCGTCGTCCATCGGGTCGGCGGCCGCGAAAGCCGGCTCGCGAACCTCGGCGGCGCCGTTGTCGTCGTCAGCGCCAAATTCGCCCATCAACTCCTTCTCGAGATCGATGTCGAAATCGGCCTCGTCCGCCGGCTGACCGGCGGGAGCCGCCTTCGGCTGCGCGGGTGTCTGTGGCCGGACTGGCTGGCGCGGGTCGAACCCCATGATCCTGGTCAATTCCGCGAAGGGATCATCCTCAGCGATATCGTTGTTGGCGGCTGCTCTCAGATGGGTTCTGTCTGCCATTATCGTTCCCGAACTCGCACTCATTCGGACGCCATGGACGTCGCGCAGGGTTGGCCCTTACCAGCGCAATGTGGGCAAAAGGTGACAGGTTTTTTAGTCAAACCTAACGCATTTCGGTGGGCGCTTCGGCCCCGATCAGCGTCAGGCCGGACGTCAGAACGTCCGAAACAGCCTGCACCAGCCCTAGTCTGGCATGCGTCAATTCTCGGTCGTTAACCTTAACAAAACGTAAGTCGGGATTCTCGGTGCCCCGGTTCCAGTGTCCGTGGAAGCTGGAGGCGAGATCATAGAGGTAGAATGCCAGCCGGTGCGGCTCGAGCGCAAGGGCCGCGGCTTCAATCAGCCGCGGATATTCCGCGAGCTTCCTGATCAGGCCAATCTCGCCCACGTCGGTCAGCGAGGCGGTCGCGGCGGCCAGCCGATTGCGATCGAAATTGGCCTCGCCCAATTGCTCGCTCGCCTGGCGGAACACCGAATGGCAGCGCGCCGAAGCGTACTGCACATAGAACACCGGATTGTCCTTCGACTGCTCGGTCACCTTGGCGAAGTCGAAATCGAGCGGCGCGTCGTTCTTGCGGTAGAGCATCATGAAGCGGATGGGGTCGCGGCCGACCTCCTCCACCACCTCGCGCAGCGTCACGAAATCGCCCGACCGCTTCGACATCCGCACCGGCTCGCCGTCGCGAAAAAGCCTCACCAGCTGGCAAAGCAGCACGGTGAGCTTGACCTTGTCGTCGGCGATCGCCCGGGCGAGCGCTTCCAGCCGCTTCACGTAACCACCGTGATCGGCGCCAAGCACATAGATCAGCTCGACGAAGCCGCGATCGACCTTGTCCTTGAGGTAGGCAACGTCCGCGGCGAAATAGGTGAAGGTGCCGTCCGACTTGACCAGCGGCCGATCGAGGTCGTCGCCGACCGCCGTGGAGCGGAACAGCGTCTGCTCGCGATCTTCCCAATCGTCCGGCTTCTCGCCCTTGGGCGGCGGCAGCTTGCCCTTGTAGATATGGCCCTTCAGCGTCAGGTCGTTGATCGCCGAGCGGATCTTGCGGGCGTTGTCCGCATGCAGCGTGCGCTCGGAGAAGAAGACGTCGTGATGCACGTTGAGCAGCGCCAGATCCTGGCGGATCATCGCCATCATCGCATCGATCGTCCGATCCTTGACGATGGCAAGCGCCTCCTCGTCCGGCATCTGCAGCAGCGAGCGACCGAATTCGCCGGCCAGCGCCTGGCCGACCGGGATGAGATAGTCACCCGGATAGAGCCCGGCCGGAATCTCGCCGATGTCGTCGCCGAGCGCCTCGCGATAGCGCAGCATGGTGGAGCGGCCGAGCACGTCGATCTGCGCGCCGGCATCATTGATGACATATTCCTTGGTCACGTCGTAACCGGCGAAAGCCATCAGATTGGCGAGCGCATCACCCACCACGGCGCCACGGCAATGACCGACATGCATGGGTCCGGTCGGATTGGCCGAGACATATTCGACATTGGCCTTCCTGCCGCCGCCGACCGTCGAACGCCCATAATTGCGGCCTTCGCCGAGAAGTGCGGTCAGATGCGCCTGCCAGAACCCATCCTTGAGCCTGAGATTGACGAAACCAGGACCGGCGACATCAGCGGCGGCGATATCGGGATCTGCCCGCAGCGCTTGCGCTAGCCTGTCAGCCAGCGCGCGTGGGGACTGGCCGGTCGGCTTGGCCAGCACCATCGCCGCATTGGTCGCGAGGTCACCATGGCTGGCATCGCGCGGCGGCTCGACGGCGATGCGCGACAGATCCGGCGAACCGCCCTCGCTGTCCTTCAGATCAAGCGCTTCGACAGCTCTTACGACTCGCACGTTGAAATCGGCGAAGATATTCATTGGTGTGGCTCTGGCGGCTTTAAGGGAATCCGGCTCGTTGGCCGGCAAAATCGTGCCCGCCCTAGCTCAAATCCGGCGTATGGTCAAACAAACGGCGGTGTTCCTTGAGCGCGTAGGTATCGGTCATGCCCGCCAGGAAATCGGCAACGCTGCGTGCCTTGACGCGATCGTCGGCTCGATCGAGCCCCTCGCGCCAGCCGTCCGGCATGGCACGCGGATCGGCGAAATAGACGTCGAACAGGTCCTTGACGATCTGCTCGGCGTCGGCGCGCACGCGCATGACCTCGCTGTGCCGGTAGAGATGCTTGTAGAGAAAGGCCTTCAATTCCTTCTCGAGCGCGGCCATTTCGGCGGAAAAACTCACCATCGTCTCGCCTGCCGCCCTCACCGCCTCGGCGCTGTCGGGCTCGATGCGCGCAAGGTTTGCATTTGTCGACACGATGACGTCCTCGACCATCATCGTGATCTGCCGGCGCATGAGTTCGTGCCCCGTCCTCACATCGTCCAGCGCCGGATAGCGCTGGCGCACGCCCTCCAGGATCGACCCGGGCAACGAGATCTTTTCCAGCATATCCAGCGTCAGGAAACCGGATCTCAGGCCATCGTCGATGTCATGGGTGTTGTAGGCGATGTCGTCGGCGATCGCCGCGCACTGCGCCTCGATGCCGGCGAAGCGGTCGAGTTCGAGGTCGTGCAACTCTGAATAATCGCGGATCGCCTGCGGAACCGGGCCTTTCAGGCCCTTCCCCTGGGCATCGGTCAATGGCCCGTTATGCTTGACCAGGCCCTCAAGCGTTTCCCAGGTAAGGTTCAGCCCGTCGAATTCGGCGTAGCGCCGCTCCAGCCGCGTCACCACGCGCAGCGATTGCGCATTGTGGTCGAAGCCGCCCCAATCGGCCATCTTCTCGTTCAACGCCTCTTCGCCGGTATGGCCGAAGGGCGTGTGGCCGAAATCGTGCACCAGCGCCACGGCCTCGGCCAGATCCTCGTCGCCGCGCAACGCCCGCGCCAGGGCGCGTGCAATCTGCGCCACCTCGATCGAATGCGTCAGCCGAGTGCGGTAGTGGTCGCCCTCATGCGCGACGAACACCTGCGTCTTGTGCTTCAGCCGGCGAAAGGCCGTCGAATGGATGATGCGGTCGCGGTCGCGCTGGAACGGCGTGCGGGTCGGGCTTTCCACCTCGTCGAACAGCCGCCCGCGCGACTTGGCCGGATCGCAGGCATAGGCCGCGCGCGGCCGATAGCCGAATCCGATGTCGCCCAACTCATTCGTCATGGCCCCAACTCATTCATCATGGCCCTAACTCATTCATCATGGCCAAAGCCGCAGTTGACTTGCCCCCTCGCGCTTCATACCTATCATGTGAAACCGAAAGCAAGGTGACGGCCATGGGCGCTGATGCCAAGACTGCCATGAAGGTCGAGATGACCGACGCCGCCGCCAGGAGGATCGCCAAGATCGTCTCCGGCGAAGCCGGCAAGACGGCGCTGCGCGTTTCGGTCGAAGGTGGCGGCTGTTCCGGCTTTTCCTACAAGTTCGACCTGGTCGACACGCGCAACGATGACGACGTCGCCATCGAGAAGGACGGCGCCACCGTGCTGATCGACGACCTCTCGCTGGTCTATATGGGCGGCTCGGTGATCGATTTCGTCGACGACCTGATGGGCCAGTCGTTCCAGATCAGGAATCCGAATGCGGTCGCCTCCTGCGGCTGCGGCACCAGTTTCTCCATCTAGGTCATGCCCACCATCGGCGCGGTCCGTCAGGTCGCGCTTTCGGCCGGACGCGATCTCGATGCGACGCTGGCGTTCTGGCGCGACGTGCTTGGCATGGGACTGCATGCGCGCTTCGATCCGCCCGGCATCGCTTTCATCATGGCCGGCAACGTGCGCTTGCTGTTCACCGACGGCGTGCCGGCCGGCACCGTCTATCTCGACATAGCCGGCCTTGAAGATTTCCACGCCTCGGCAAAGGCCGCCGGCGTTCCCTTTACCGCGCCGCCAATGCTTGTCCACCGCGACACCGAAGGCCTGTTCGGCGCGGCGGGGGAAAGCGAATGGATGGCCTTCCTAAAGGACCCGGCAGGCAATACGATCGGCCTCGTCGAACGCCAGAAGCCGCAACAGCAATGAGGCCGTCATGAAGATCGTCACCTGGAACATCAACGGCGTCCGCGCCCGCCTCGGCAATCTCACCCATTGGCTGAGCGAAAGCGCGCCTGACATCGCCTGCCTGCAGGAGATCAAGACGGTCGACGAGCAATTTCCGCGCGCCGAGGTCGAGGCGCTCGGCTACAATGTCGAAACCCATGGCCAGAAGGGTTTCAATGGCGTCGCCATCCTGTCGAAACTGCGCTTCGACGAGGTTATCAGAGGCCTGCCCGGCGACGACGCCGACGAGCAGGCACGCTTTATCGAGGGCGTATTCTCGACCGACAAGGGAAGTTTGCGCGTCGCCTCGCTCTATCTGCCGAACGGCAATCCGATCGATGACGAGAAGAAGTTTCCTTACAAGCTGTCCTGGATGGCGCGGCTTGAACGCTGGGCCGAGCAGAGGCTTCTGCTCGAAGAGGCGCTGGTGCTGGCCGGCGACTACAATGTCATTCCCGAACCGATCGACGCCAGATTCCCGGAGAACTGGCTGGGCGACGCGCTGTTCCAGCCGCGGACGCGGCAAGCCTTCCGCCGGCTGACTAACCTCGGCTTCACCGAAGCCGTGCGCGCGGTCACCGACGCGCCGGACACTTACACGTTCTGGGACTATCAGGCCGGCGCCTGGCAAAAGAACAACGGCATCCGCATCGATCACCTGCTGCTGTCGCCGGAAGCCGCCAACCGCTTTTCCTCAGCCTCGATCGAAAAGCATGTGCGCGCCTGGGAAAAACCCTCCGACCATGTGCCGGTGGCCATCGAGCTGGCGCTGCAGGCCGCTTGATCGACCCGTCGCCT
>NZ_CAAF010000062.1 GCF_000359125.1 Mesorhizobium sp. STM 4661
AGCCGTTGACGGCCTGCTTGTGCTGCACCGGATGGCTTTTCTTCAAGAGGTCGGACACCAGGAAGGCCAGCTCGATCGCCTGGTCGGCATTGAGGCGCGGGTCGCAATGGGTGTGGTAGCGATCCTGCAATTCCTCGGCGGTGATGGCGCGGGCGCCGCCCGTGCATTCGGTGACGTTCTTGCCGGTCATCTCGACATGGATGCCGCCCGGATGCGTGCCTTCGGCGCGATGCACCTCGAAGAAGGTCTGCACCTCCTTGAGGATGCGGTCGAATGGCCGCGTCTTGTAGCCGGCGGCTTCGATGGTGTTGCCATGCATCGGGTCGGACGACCAGACCACGCTGCGGCCTTCCTTCTGCACCGCCCGCACCAGCTTCGGCAAATGATCGGCGACTTTCTCGGAACCAAAGCGCGCGATCAGCGTCAGCCGGCCGGGCTCGTTTTCCGGGTTGAGCAGGTCGATGAGCTGCAAGAGGCCGTCCGGCGTCAGCGATGGACCGCATTTCAGCCCGAGCGGGTTCTTGATGCCCCGGCAATATTCGACATGGGCATGGTCGGGCTGGCGCGTGCGGTCGCCGATCCAGATCATGTGGCCCGAGGTGGCGTACCAGTCGCCGGAGGTCGAATCGACCCGGGTCAGCGCCTCCTCGTAACCGAGCAGCAGCGCCTCATGGCTGGTGTAGAAATCGGTCTCGCGCAGCGCGTAGTTGGTCTCCGAGGTGATGCCGACGGCCTTCATGAAGTCCATCGTCTCGGTGATGCGGTTGGCGAGCGCACCGTATTTCTCGCCCTGCGGGCTGTCGGACACGAAGCCGAGCATCCAGCGGTGCACGTTCTCCAAGCTGGCATAGCCGCCCTGCGCGAAGGCTCGCAAAAGGTTAAGCGTCGCCGCCGACTGGCGGTAGGCCATTTCCTGCCGTGCAGGATCGGGAATACGCGACTTGGCGTCGAACTCGATGCCATTGATGATGTCGCCGCGGTAGCTCGGCAGCGTCACGCCGCCCTTGGTTTCGCTATCGGACGAGCGCGGCTTGGCGAACTGGCCGGCGACACGGCCGACCTTCACCACCGGCTGCGCGCCGGCGAAGGTCAGCACTACGGACATCTGCAGGAAGACGCGGAAGAAGTCGCGGATATTGTCCGCGCCATGCTCGGCGAAACTCTCGGCGCAATCGCCGCCCTGGAGGAGGAATGCGTCACCGGCGGCGACAGCTGCAAGCTGCTTCTTCAGCTTGCGCGCCTCACCTGCAAAAACCAGCGGCGGAAAGCTGGCAAGCTGGGCTTCCGTGTTCTTCAGCGCATCGAGATCCGGATAGGCAGGAACCTGCTGGATCGGCTTTGCTCTCCACGAATTCGGCGACCATTTCGTCATCGTTGCACCAACGTTCTTTCAAGCAGGCGCCATCGCCCGCCGTTTCCGCCCTATATGGGATCGAGCTCCATACACGAAGCCGATTTCCTATTCTAGACCGGAATTGGCTGCCTGGCGAATGGCATAGCCTGGATGTCATTGCCATGCAGGTTGTCCATCGCAGGCTCTTGGCCAAGAGGTGCCTCGTGACATTTCACGTCCTCGCACCCGAGTTGGGCAATGACCATCAAGGGCTCAAGCCGAATTCTTTTTTACCCATGAGCGGCTTTTCAGAATTTCATTGCTATCTAAGTCTATAATATCAGTTGACTTTAATCCAAAGCCCCTCGGGTAGGGCTGGCAATCGAGGCTGCGCCTCTGTTCAAAAGGATTAAGGTCCCATGCGAAAACTGATTTCCGCCGCCCTTGTCGGGCTTGCCATAGCCGCCACATCCGCGGCAGCGCATGCCGACGACAAGAAAGTCGTCATCGCCTACCAGACCGGCGCCAATCCCTATAATCTTGGCATCGCCAATGGCGATCTCGCCAGGAAGACCGGCTGGGATATCGAATTCCGCCGCTTCAATTCCGGCGCCGACATTTTTGCCGCCATCGCATCCGGTGACGTCCAGATCGGCGACGTCGGATCGAGCCCGTTCGCCGCGGCCGTCAGCAAGGGCATCGACGTGAGGGCGTTCTACATCTCCTCGGTTTCGCGTGACGGCGAGGCCTTGGTGGTGCGCCCCGATATCAAGTCGCCGGCCGACCTGCGGGGCAAGAAGCTCGCCGCCGCGCCGGTGTCGACGGACCACTATCAGCTTCTCGCCGTCCTCAAGCAGGAAGGCATTTCCGAGAAGGAAACCCAGGTCATCGCCATTCCGCAGCCTGAGATCGTCGCGGCCTGGAAGCGCGGCGACATCGACGGGGCCTTTGTCTGGGATCCGGCACTCTCCGAACTCAAGAAGGACGGCAAAGTCCTGCTCACGGCCGGCCAGGTCGCCGATCGTGGCGCGCCGACCTTCAGCGCGCTGGTCGTGACCGGCGCGTTCGCCAAGGCCAATCCCGACTTCCTCGGCCAGTATGTCCGGCTGATCGACGGCTACAACACAACCTATCTGGCCAACCCGGCCGCCTGGGGGCCGGAGTCCGAGAACGCCAAGCTGATCGCCGGATTGCAGGGCGGCACGGCGGCCGAGAATTCGGAGCACTTGAAGACAACGGTCGTTCCGCCGCTCGACGATCAGGTGTCCGACAAATGGCTGGGCGGTGGTGAGAAAAGCGCCGTTGCGAAAATCCTCAAGGACACAGCAGGCTTTCTGAAGGACCAGCACAAGATCACCGCTATCAAGGACAGCTACGCCGCGTTCGCCGATCCGGAATATGCGGACGCTGCCAAGGCGTCGAACTAGAAATGGCCTCGACCTAGAATTTTCTGATACCCGGCCTGGTTGGTGGAAATCCTCCAACCAGGCTGTCCGGAGACCATCATGCTTCGAATCCGCGACGCCAGCGTCACCTTTCCGGCCTCGGACGGCGAGGAAGTACACGCGCTCGATCACATCTCGCTCGACATCGCTCCCGCTTCCATCGTTGTCGCGGTTGGTGCTTCCGGATGCGGCAAGTCGACATTGCTCAGTGCGATCGCCGGCTTCCTGCCGCTCACCGAAGGCACGATCACGCTGGACGGACGGAAAATCGAAGCGCCCGGCGGCGACCGCGGCGTCGTCTTCCAGAAGGATACCTTGCTGCCCTGGGCCAACGTGCTGGACAATGTTGCTCTCGGCCTGAAATTCCAGGGCGTGCCGCGCAGTGAACGCCGGGAGCGGTCAAGGCGTCTGCTGGAATTGGTCGGGCTCGCCGATTTTGCCGAAAAGCCGCCCTACGAACTGTCCGGCGGCATGCGCCAGCGCGTCGGCATCGCGCGAGCGCTGGCCACCGATCCGAAGATCCTTTTGATGGACGAGCCGTTCGGTGCCCTCGACAGCCTGACGCGCGAGACGATGCAGCAGCTTCTGGCCTCGGTCTGGGCCAAGACCGGCAAGCAAATCCTGTTCATTACCCATTCGATCGAGGAAGCCCTCACGCTCGGCACGACCATCGTTGTGATGTCGCCTCGGCCAGGCCGTATCGTTGCCCGGTTTGAAGCCGACTTCGTTCGCGACTTCGCGGAGAGCGGCGACATCGGGCCGATCCAATCCCACCCGCGTTTCATCGAACTGCGGCAGGAAATCCGCTCGCTCATCCACAAGCCCGAAGGCGCCCGAACAGGAAACTTGCAATGACGCTTGCCGCCAATTCCCGAACTTCATTCCCGCCCGCCACGGCTCCGCGCGAGCCGTCTTCTCGGCCGCGCCGGCCTGCATCGACAAGCACGCTCGGCATCAGCCTGGTCACGCTGGCGTCGCTGATTGCGTTGTGGTTCTTCGCCGCGCACTTCGGCTGGGCGTCGCCGCTTTTCCTGCCGTCGCCGGCCGAGGTGCTGACCCAGTTCAGCGCCGTGGCGGCCGACGGCTATGCCAACGGCACGCTGCTCGACCACATGCTGGCAAGCCTTGGCCGCATCGCCGCGGCTCTCGGCGTCGGCATTGTGCTGGGCATTCCGCTCGGCCTGCTGATGGGGCTCAATCGCTGGGTCAAGGGTATCTTCAGTGTTCCGATCGATCTCTATTGGGGCTTGCCGCCCTTGGCCTACCTGCCGCTGCTGATCATCTGGCTCGGCATCGGCGAGACCTCCAAGATCGTGCTGCTGTCCTTGTCGACCTTTGCCCCGATCTGCTTTGCGGCACAGGCCGGTGTCCGGTCCGTGCCTGCTGAACGGATCAATGCCGCGCTCTCCCTTGGCGCCAACCGGTTGCAATTGTTCAAGAGCATCATCCTTCCGTCTGCATTGCCGGAAATCATGACCGGCCTGCGGATTGCCATCGGCGCCGGATTGTCCACGCTGGTCGCGGCCGAGCTGATCGCGGCCCAGTCGGGCCTCGGTTACATGATCATGTCGGCGGCCAATTTCCTCGCCACCGACATCGTCTTCGTCGGTCTCATTGTCATCGCCGTCTTCGCTTTCGCCTTCACCAGCGGAATGCGCTGGCTGGAGCGCCGTCTCGTCCCCTGGAAAGGCAAGCTCTGACGCTTGCCGGTCAACACATTCCGTATCGCTGAAGGAACAATCCAATGTCCGACAACAGCCGTCCTCTCGACCTCTATTGGTACCTGCCGACCCATGGCGATGGACCTTACCTCGGCACGGACGAGCGGCACCGCCCGGCAACCTTCGGATATCTCAAGGAGATCGCTCAAGCCGCCGACCGGCTTGGCTTCAAGGGCGTGCTCTTGCCCACCGGAACGCGATGCGAGGACGCCTGGATCGTGGCGGCCGGGCTGATCCCGCTCACCGAACGGCTCAAGTTCCTCGTGGCACTTCGGCCGGGCAGCGGAACCCCGGCCTTGTTTGCTCGTCATGCGGCCACGCTGGACCGCATTTCGCGCGGCCGCGTCCTGCTCAACGTCGTCACCGGTGCGGATCCGGCCGACCTCGCCGGTGACGGCAACAGGCTCAGCCATGACGAGCGCTATGCGCAGACCGACGAGTTCCTGACCATCTGGCGGCGAATCCTTTCGGGTGAGCCGGCGGACTTCGAGGGCAAGTATCTTTCTGCCCACGGCACCGACATTTCCTTCCCGCCGGTTCAGCGGCCCCATCCACCGCTTTGGTTTGGAGGCTCTTCCGATGCCGGTATTGCAATCGCCGCCAAGCACGTGGACGCCTATCTGAGCTGGGGCGAACCGGTCGACCAGCTCGCTGAAAAAATCGATCGCGTGAAAAAGGCGGCGGCGACGCAGGGCCGCACGATCCGCTTCGGCCTTCGCATTCATCTGATCGTACGGGAAACGGAAGATGAGGCGTGGGCCGCCGCCGACCGGCTGATCAGCCACGTCACCGACGACCTGATCGCTGAAGCCCAGAACGGCTTCGTTCATATCTCGGAATCCGTTGGACAGAAGCGCATGTCGGCTCTGCATCAGGGCCGACGCGACCGGCTGGTCGTCGGTCCGAACCTGTGGGCAGGACCGGGCCTGGTGCGCGGGGGTGCGGGAACCGCCCTGGTCGGCAACCCAGACAATGTCGCTGCGCGAATCCGCGAGTATCAGGAGATCGGCATCGAGACGGTCATCGCCTCCGCCTATCCGCACCTCGAGGAGGTGTTCAACGTCGCCGAGCTTCTCTTTCCCAAGCTTGGCCTGAAAGGTGAATCGGCTCCGGCGGAGCGGAGTTGGGACGTGGAGTTCGGCCGTGGGGTGTCGCCACGGGTGAGCGTGGCAGCATCCTAAACGAAGGCAAGGGTGATCCGCATGTCCGGAATCCGCTACGCGGCCTTCTCCACCAGCCGCGCCAACTGCGTGATGACGACCGCCGAGCCAGCAAGCCGCTTCTCGGCCGTCGGCCAATCGCGGGTAAAGACAACGCTATGGTCTGGTCGGATCTTGGCCAGCGAACCCTGCTCGCCGATGAATTTGACCAGCCCGACCGGGTTGGAAAACTCGCGCTTGCGGAAGTGGATGACGACGCCCTTCGGCCCGGCGTCGAGCTTCTCGACATTGGCCTTGCGGCAGAGTGCCTTGATGAAGACGATCTTCAACAGATGCTTCACCTCTTCCGGCAGCGGGCCGAAACGGTCGATCAGTTCGGCGCCGAAAGCGTCGATCTCCTCTGTGTTTTCGAGATCGCCAAGGCGGCGATAGAGGGCGAGGCGCAATTGCAGGTCCGGTACATAGCTTTCCGGGATCATCACCGCCGTCCCGACGGCGATCTGCGGCGACCAGCCGCCATCCTGCACCTCGCCGGAATCCTTGACCTCGGCCACCGCCTCTTCCAGCATCTGCTGGTAGAGCTCGAAGCCGACCTCCTTGATGTGGCCGGACTGCTCTTCGCCGAGAAGATTGCCGGCGCCTCTGATATCGAGATCGTGGCTGGCAAGCTGGAAGCCGGCGCCAAGTGTGTCGAGCGACTGCAGCACCTTCAGCCGGCGCTCGGCGGTGTCGGTCAGCTTGCGGTTGGCCGGCAGCGTGAACAGCGCATAGGCGCGCACCTTCGAACGGCCGACACGACCACGCAACTGGTAGAGCTGTGACAGGCCGAACATGTCGGCGCGATGCACGATCAGCGTGTTGGCGGTCGGGATATCGAGGCCGGATTCGACGATGGTGGTCGACAAAAGCACATCGTACTGGCCGTCGTAGAAAGCGTTCATGATGTCGTCGAGTTCGCCGGGCGGCATCTGGCCGTGCGCCACCGCCACTTTCAACTCGGGCACAGATTCACGCAGGAAATCATGGATTTCCGCAAGATCACTAATGCGCGGCACGACATAGAAGGAATGGCCGCCGCGATAGCGCTCGCGCAGCAGCGTTTCGCGGATCACCAGCGGATCGAAGGGCGAGATGAAGGTGCGCACCGCCATGCGGTCGACCGGCGGCGTGGCGATCAGCGACAGCTCGCGCACGCCGGTCAGCGCCAGTTGCAGCGTTCGCGGGATCGGCGTTGCCGACAGCGTCAGCACATGCACATCGGTCTTCAGGTCCTTCAGCCTCTCCTTGTGCTTGACGCCAAAGTGCTGTTCCTCGTCGATGATCAGCAGGCCGAGATTCTTGAACGAGATCGCGGAACCGAGCAGCGCATGGGTGCCGACGACGATGTCGACCTGGCCCTCGGCGATGCCTTTCTTGGTTTCGGCCAGGTCCTTGGCGCCGACCAGCCGCGAGGCCTGGGCGACGCGGATCGGCAGGCCGGAGAAACGCTGCGAAAACGTCTTGAAATGCTGGCGCGACAACAGCGTTGTCGGCACCACGACCGCGACCTGGAACCCTTCCATCGCCGCAATGAAGGCGGCCCGCAGCGCCACCTCCGTCTTGCCGAAGCCGACATCGCCGCAGATCAGCCGGTCCATCGGCTTGCCGGCGGCCAGATCGTCCATGACCGAATCAATCGCCGTCTGCTGGTCGTCGGTCTCCTCATAGGGAAAACGCGCCGAGAACTCACCGTAGAGACCATCCGCCGGCACCAGAGCGGGTGCTGCGCGCATCTGCCGCTCTGCGGCAATGCGGATCAGCTGCCCGGCCATGTCGAGCAGGCGCCGCTTCAGCCGCGCCTTGCGCGACTGCCAGGCGCCGCCGCCGAGCTTGTCGAGAGACGCTTCGGCTGAATCCGAACCATAGCGCGATAGAAGCTCGATATTCTCCACCGGCAGGAACAGCCGGTCGTCGCCGGCATAGTGGATTTCGAGGCAGTCATGCGGCGCGCCGACCGCCTCGATGGTGCGCAGGCCGATGAAGCGGCCGATGCCGTGATCGGTGTGGACGACAATGTCGCCGGAGGACAGCGACGAGGCCTCGGCGATGAAGTCGGAAGCGCGCTTCTTGCGCTTCGAGCGCCGGATCAGCCGGTCGCCCAGAATGTCCTGCTCGGCGACGACGACCAGTCTTTCGGTCTCGAAGCCGGATTCAAGCGGCAGCACGGCGAGAGCCGCCTGCCCCGGCTCGAGCCTTTCCGCCTCGGCCAGCGTTGCAACGGGTTTGAGGTTGCCAAGATGATGTTCGGCCAGGATCTGGCCGAGCCGGTCGAGCGAGCCTTCGGTCCAGCCGGCGATGACGACGCGCCGCCGCTCCGCGCGCTCGTCGGCAATGTGCTTCACGACGACGTCGAAGACATTGATGCTGGGGTCGGCGCGCTCCTCGACGAAGCTGCGGCCATGCCGCGATCCGGCGTGGTAGACCTTTTTTGCACCGGCATCGGGCGCATCGAAGGCGGTGAAGTCGATTGCCTCGCGCGGCCCGAGCGACGCGACCAGGTTCTCGGGCGAGAGAAAAAGCAGATCCGGCGGCACCGGCTTGTAGGGCACTGCGTCCTTCAGCGCGCCATCTGCCTGTTTCCGGCGCGCCTCATAGTGGTCGAGGATCAGCGTATGGCGCTCGGCCAGCGCCTCATGCGCCAGATGATCGAAGACGACAGGCGTATCAGGCAGATAGTCGAACACGGTCTCCAGCCGCTCGTAGAAGAACGGCAGCCAGTGCTCCATGCCGGCAAAGCGTCGGCCCTCGCTGACCGCGGCGTAGAGCCCGTCGTCGCGCTGCGGCGCGCCGAAGGCTTCGATATAGGAGCGGCGGAAGCGGCGGATGGTTTCGGGCGTCAGCGCCACTTCGCTCATCGCCTGCAGCGCCATCGATCTGCGCTGCCCGGTGGTGCGCTGCGTAGCGGCGTCGAAGACGCGGATCGATTCCAGCGTGTCGCCGAAGAAATCGAGCCGCAATGCTTCCGTCCAGCCGGGCGCGAACAGGTCGAGAATGCCGCCGCGCACCGCGAACTCGCCGACGCCACGCACTGTCGGCACCCGCTCGAAGCCGGAAATCTCCAGCCGCGACACCAGCGCGTTCATGTCGATCTGGTTGCCGGGCCTGGCGTGAAACGTCTGCGCTTCCACCAGTCCGGCTGGTGGAATGCGCTGCAAAAGCGCATTGGCGGTGGTGAGGATGACGGCGCGATGCGGCTTCCTAGCCAGCGCGATCATCGCCGTCAGTGCATCGAGCCGCCTGGCGGCGGCATCCGAGCCGGGCGAAACGCGGTCGTAGGGCAAGCAATCCCAGGCCGGCAATTCCAGCACCGGCAGGCCGGGCGCCGCAAAGGCCAGCGCTTCCATGATCGCCGGCAGGCGCTGGCCGTCGCGCGCCACGAACAACACCGGCTTGTCGGGTGCGATCTCGTGCGCTGCCTGCACCAGTGCGAAGGCCTCGTAGCCGTCGGCGACGCCGTCGACGATGAACCGGCCGGCGCGGCCCTTTGGCAGGCCGATGGAAGGAATGAGGCTCATGAAATCACGTCGTTTTAGAAATTCATCGCCCGGCGCGATGCCAGGATTTTTTGCAGGACGGCACAGTCGATATCGGGCGGAACCGGGCGCTCGCCGGTGATCAGGGGCAGGAATTCGGTGTCGGGAATGTCGAGGAGCCTCTCATATTGGTCGATTTCATCGCCGGTCAAGACACCGATCTCGGCATCGGCGAAGCTGCCGAGGATCAAATCCATCTCGCGCATGCCACGATGCCACGAGCGGAACAGAAGCTTGCGGCGGCGGGCATCGAGCCCTTCGCTTGATCGTCTCGTTCCGGTCATCGTGCCGCATCCTTGCCTGAAGCGGCGCATATAGCGTGGATAGAGGACGGTGTCAGCCTTGCGCTGAGGCTGTCGCGACATAAGCTGACATCATGCGTCCTTCCATCCTCGACCCTTTGTTCGTCCCGATTACCTCGCTTGCCGGCGTCGGGCCGAAGGTAGGGGCGTTGATCGAGAAAGTGGTGGCCGCCGATCTTGGCGACCGCGCCGCGCGCGCCGGCGACCTCTTGTTCGTGCTGCCCAACACCGTCATCGACCGCCGCAACCGGCCCGGCATCGCTCTGGCGCCGGCAGGCGCCATCGTCACCCTCGACGTACGCATCGACCGCCACCAGCCGCCGCCGCGTGGCAACCGGTCGGTGCCGTACCGGGTCTATGCCCATGACGACACCGGCGAGATCGCGCTGACCTTCTTCCATGCGCACGCCGCCTATCTGGAAAAAGCGATGCCCGAGGGCGAGCATGTCGTGGTCTCCGGCCGCATGGAATGGTTCAACGGCCGCCCGACCATGGTCCATCCCGACCATATCGCGCTGGCCAATGATGCAGAAAACCTGCCGCTGGTCGAGCCGGTCTATCCGCTGACCGCCGGTCTCTCCGGCAAGGTATTGCGCCGGGCGATCGGCCAGGCGCTCGACCGTCTGCCGGAGCTTCCGGAATGGCAGGACGACGCCTTCATGCGCCGCCAGACTTTTCCGGCCTTCGGTGACGCGCTCGCCCGGATCCACTATCCGACAGATCCGATCGATGTGGCCATCGAGGGACCGGCGTGGCGGCGGCTTGCCTATGACGAGCTACTGGCCGGCCAGGTATCGCTGGCGCTGGTGCGGGCAAAAGTCCGCCGCCTGTCGGGCAGGCCGCTGATTGGCGACGGCCGCATCGTCGACAAACTGCGCGCGGCCCTGCCCTATTCACTGACTGCCAGCCAGGAATTCGCCCTGGCCGAGATCAACGCCGATCTCGCCGATCCCGAACGCATGCTGAGGCTTCTGCAGGGCGATGTCGGCTCCGGCAAGACGGTGGTGGCGCTGCTCGCCATGGCGCGCGCCGTCGAGGCTGGCGGCCAGGCCGCCTTGATGGCGCCGACCGAAATCCTGGCGCGCCAGCATCTTGCAACCATCACAACTCTGGCTGAGCGCGCCGGGTTGCGCGTCGCCATCCTCACCGGGCGTGAAAAGGGCCGTGAGCGCACAGACACGTTGGCCGGTCTGGCGAGCGGGGACATCGACATCGTCGTCGGCACCCACGCGCTGTTCCAGGAAACCGTAACGTTCCACGACCTCGTCTTCGCCGTCGTCGACGAACAGCACCGTTTCGGCGTCCATCAGCGGCTTGCGATCACCGCCAAGGGCGACGCGCCCGATATGCTGGTGATGACGGCGACGCCGATCCCGCGCACGCTGGTGCTGACCGCCTTCGGCGACATGGATGTGTCGAAACTGACCGAAAAACCGGCCGGCCGCCAGTCGATCCGCACCGTCACCTTGCCGCTGGAACGGCTCGACGAACTGATCGGCCGCATGCTCGACGCCGTCGCCGACGGACAGAAGATCTACTGGATCTGTCCGTTGGTCGAGGAATCCGAAGAGATCAAATTGATGTCGGCGGAGGACCGCTTTGCCTCGCTGTATCAGTTGTTCGGCGACCGGATCGGCCTCGTGCATGGCCGCATGAAGGGCGCCGAAAAGGACGAGGCGATGCGCGCTTTCAAGGCAGGCGAGACACGCATCCTGATCGCCACCACGGTCATCGAGGTCGGCGTCGACGTGCCCGATGCGACGATCATGGTCATCGAACACGCCGAGCGTTTTGGGCTTGCCCAGCTGCACCAGCTGCGCGGGCGGGTCGGACGCGGCGATAAGCCATCCTCCTGCGTGCTGCTCTACAAGGACCCGCTCGGCGAGACGGCAAAACGCCGGCTGTCGGTGATGCGCGAGACCGAGGACGGCTTCCGCATCGCCGAGGAGGATTTGAAACTGCGCGGCGAGGGCGAATTGCTCGGCACCCGCCAATCCGGCACGCCGGGCTTTCAGGTGGCGCGCATCGAGGCGCATGCCGACCTGCTTGAAGCCGCCCGTGACGACGCGCGCCTGATCCTGTCACGCGATCCGGAACTGCAATCCGAACGCGGCTCAGCCCTTCGGCTGCTGCTCTATTTGTTCGGCCGCGACGAGGCGGTGCGATTGCTGCGCGCCGGCTGAGGCCCGGCGCCGACCGACGGATTGGCAAGCGGGCCTTCAATCCGCTCGCCATTCAACGTCACCATCTTGGCCTTGACCTCCGGCGCCACCAAGCCGGCCGAGACGATCAGCTTGGCGCCGTCCTCTATCGTCATGTCGAGCAGCACGATGTCGGATTTCAGCACATACATCAGGAAGCCCGTGGTCGGGTTCGGCGTGCAGGGCATGAACACCGCGACCAGCGGATCGCCTTCCTGGTCGAGCTTCTGGTTGATCTCTGTTTCCTTCTCGCTGGCAACGAAAACCAGCGACCAGACGCCCTTGCGCGGATATTCGACCAGCCCGACCTGCCGGAACATGTCGCCCTTATTGGACAGCACGGTCTGAAAGATCTGCTTCAGCGAGCCGTATATGCCGCGCACCAGCGGCATGCGGCCGAGCAGGCGCTCGCCGAAATTGACGATGGCGCGGCCGACAATGTTGGCGGTCATGAAACCGATCAGCGTGATCAGGACCAGAGCGACGATCAGCCCGAAACCTGGAACCGGGAACGGCAGGTACGTGTCCGGGCTGTAGCGCGCGGGAATATAGGGTTTTACCCAGGAATCGACCCAGCCGATGAAGGACCAGGCGATGTAGGCGGTGATCGCCAGCGGCGCGCAGACGATGAAGCCCGTCAGGAAATAATTCCGCAGCCGGGTCATGCCTGAAGTTCTGAGAGCATCGGACATGGTTCACACCGCGGCGCAGATTGCAGCGCGACATTAATGAACCGGAAGGCACTTTGGAATTGCGAAGTTTTTAAACGACGCCCGTTATGCCGCAGCTTCGAGCGGCTCGATCTTCTCCAGCTCAGGCGCGAGTTTCCTCGCCTGGGTTTCAAGCTCGAATGCTTGCTGGAAATTCATCCAGAACTGGGGCGACGTGTTAAAGAACCTGGCAAGACGAAGAGCCGTATCAGGAGTCAGGCCGATCTCCTCCTTTACAATACGCTCGATACGGGTGCGCGGAAGATTGAGTTTTCTTGCCAACGCGCCGGCACTCATACCGAGAGGAACGAGATACTCCTCGCGCAGGAATTCTCCGGGGTGGATGGGGCGTGCGAACTTGAGCATAGCTCAGTATCCTCAAAGGGTTAGGGGCGAATGCCCGCTCAAAGGTATCAATGGTAGTCGACGATCTCCACGTCTTCGGCACCGGCAGTGGTCCATCTGAAACAGATACGCCATTGGTCGTTGATGCGTATCGAATGCTGCCCGGCGCGGCCTCCTTTCAAAGCTTCGAGGTGGTTTCCGGGCGGCGATCGAAGGTCGTTCAGTTGGGCGGCATTGTCGATCGCCCGAAGACGGCGTTCAGCGCGAGCAACCAAATCCGGCGGAAACCCTTTCGGCGCCCTACCCGCCGCAACCGCTTCCACCGCCCTGCCTTTGAACGAAACGATCAAAGTTGCACCCCTCATTTTGTATCATACACCGATACAAAATGATTTGCAACATGAAGTATCAATTACTGATACGAAATCTCCGCTGGACTTCGCGGCGAGAGCCTATTCCACCGTCACCGATTTCGCCAGATTGCGCGGTTGGTCGACGTCGGTGCCCATGAACACGGCGGTGAAATAGGCGAGCATCTGGATCGGCAACGCGTAGATGATCGGCGAGATGATTTCCGGCACGTCGGGCAGGATGATCGTCTCAATCGTCTTGACGCTGGCTTGCGCCGCGCCCTTGCTGTCGGTGATCAGGATGATCTTGCCGCCCCGCGCCGCCACTTCCTGCATGTTCGATACGGTCTTCTCGAAGATGCGGTCATGCGGGGCAATGACGATCACCGGCATGTTCTCGTCGATCAGCGCGATCGGGCCATGCTTCAACTCGCCCGCGGCATAGCCCTCCGCGTGGATATAGGAAATCTCCTTGAGCTTCAGCGCGCCTTCCATGGCCAACGGAAAATTGGTGTCGCGGCCGAGATAGAGCACGTTCTTGTAGTGTGAGAGGTCGCGCGCGACCTTTTCGATCTGCCCGTCGAGCTTCAGCACCTGATTGGCATAGCGCGGCGCCTCCGACAGCTCACGCACCAGCGTCTTTTCCTGCTCCCGCGAAATCGTTCCCCGCGCCACGCCGGCCCGCACGGCAAGCGACGCCAGCACGGACAACTGGCAGGTGAAAGCCTTGGTCGAGGCGACGCCGATCTCCGGGCCGGCCAGCGTCGGCAGGATGACGTCGGATTCGCGCGCCATCGTCGATTCGCGCACATTGACGACCGCACCGATCTTCATCCCGGCCTTGCGGCAATAGCGCAGCGAGGCGAGCGTGTCGGCGGTCTCGCCCGATTGCGAGATGAAGAAGGCGGCATCGTTCTTCGACAGCGGCATTTCGCGGTAGCGGAATTCCGAGGCGACATCGATGTCGACCGGCAGCCGCGCATAGCGTTCGAACCAGTATTTGCTGATCAGGCCGGCCAGATAGGCGGTGCCGCAGGCCGAAATCGCCAGCCGGTCGATCTTGGCGAAGTCAAAAGGCAGGTCGAGCGGCTTCGAGACTCCGCCAACAAAATCCACATAATGCGCCAGCGTGTGCGAGATGACTTCGGGCTGTTCATGGATTTCCTTTTCCATGAAATGGCGCCGATTGCCCTTGTCGACCATGAAGGACGTGCTGAGCGACTGCTGGCGCTTGCGGTCGACCTTGTTGCCCTCCATATCGAAAATGGCAATCTCGTTGCGTCGCACCACCGCCCAATCGCCATCCTCCAGATAGGTGATCGAATTGGTGAACGGGGCAAGCGCGATGGCGTCGGAGCCCAGGAACATCTCGCCATCGCCATGGCCGACGGCCAGCGGCGGGCCGTTGCGCGCGCCGACGATCAGGTCCTCGTCTCCCCTAAACATGATGGCCAGCGCAAAGGCGCCTTCCAGCCGCTTCAGCGCCTGGTGCGCGGCCTCGACCGGCTTCAAGCCCTTGGCCAGCTCGCGCGCCACCAGATGGGCGACGACCTCGGTGTCGGTCTGCGATGAAAATGTGTAGCCGTCGCGCATCAGTTCATCGCGCAATTCGGCGAAATTCTCGATGATGCCGTTATGGACGATGGCGACGCCGTCGGAAAAATGCGGATGCGCGTTGGTTTCGTTCGGCACGCCATGCGTTGCCCAGCGCGTGTGGCCGATGCCGATCATGCCGTCGAGCGGTTCGTCCTTCAGCAGGCGCTCGAGATTGATCAGCTTGCCTTCGGCGCGGCGGCGCCCGAGCTGGCCGCCCTCGACCGTGGCGATACCGGCCGAATCATAGCCGCGATATTCCAGCCGTTTCAACGCGTCGACGATGAGCGGCGCCACCGGCGAGTGACCAACAATTCCAACGATACCGCACATTGCCGCTTGCCCCCGATTGCCCGCATAAACCCAGCGTTATTTAGGGACGGCCGGGCTGCCGCGAAAATCACATTGCGTTTCGTCCCGTATCAGCCGGAACTGTTCTTGCACAGATGCACCATGACAGGGCGCTCTTGCAATCCGGTTACCATGATCGCTCGGTTTCTCCCTACCCCTATCCTATCTGCCTCGGCGGTTCCTGAAATCCGTCAAAGACATGACGCGATTATGAACGAACAATCGGCTAGTGCCTTCAACAAGGCGGTCGGCGGCGAAACAGCGCTGGCACGAATGTCCTTGGGCTAGCTTTTTTTCCGGGCTGCCGCGGCCGAGGCAAAACGCTCGCGCAGCTCCTTACCCTTGCCGGCCAGCGTCCTCTGGCGGGCGCGGCCGAAGGCCAGCGCGTCGTCGGGCACGCTTTCGGTGATGACGCTGCCCGAGGCGATGTAACCGCCCTTGCCGATGGTAATAGGCGCCACCAGCGAGGAGTTCGAACCAACGAAGGCCCCTTCGCCGATATCGGTGAAGAACTTCGAATAGCCGTCATAGTTGCAGGTGATGGTGCCGGCGCCGATATTGGCGCCGGCGCCGATGCGGGCATCGCCGATATAGGTCAGATGATTGACCTTGGCGCCCTCCTCGATCGTCGCCTGCTTGACCTCGCAGAAATTGCCGACCTTGGCCTTTTGCTTCAGGTCCGCGCCTGGCCGCAGCCGGGCGAACGGCCCGACATCGCAGTCGGAAGCGATGGTGGCGCCTTCTATATGGCTGAAGGCATGGATCTTCGCGCCCGCGGCGATCTTCACGCCCGGCCCGAACCAGACATTGGGCTCGACGATCGTGTCGGCGCCAATCTCGGTGTCGTGCGAGAAGAATACGGTTTCCGGCGCAATCAGCGTCACGCCGGAGAGCATCGCCTCGCGACGCCGGCGCGTCTGCCAGATGCCTTCGGCCTCGGCAAGTTCGGCGCGGTTGTTGATGCCGAGCGCATTCTCGAAACTGGCCTCCGTGGCGACGACATCGAGGCCTTGCGCGGCGGCGATCTCGACGATGTCGGTGAGGTAGTATTCGCCCTTGGCGTTCTTGTGACCGACGGCATCGAGCAGCTTCAGCGCCTGCTTGCCGGCGATTGCCATCAGCCCGCCATTGCAGAAGGTGATTTTCTTTTCTTCGTCCGTGCAGTCCTTTTCCTCGCGAATGGCGATGAGTTTGCCGCCCTTTTCGATCAAGCGGCCATAGCCGGAAGGATTTGACGTGCGGAAGCCGACCACGACGACGGCAGTGCCTTTGGCCAGCTTCTGCCGCGCGGCGATCAGAACCTCTGGATCGATCAGCGGCGTATCGCCAAACATCACCAGGATGTCGTCGTAACCCTTTGATATCGCATCACGAGCCGCCAGCACGGCATGCGCGGTGCCGAGCCGTTTCTCCTGGACGAAGCTCTCGGCCTTCGGCGCGAATTTCTGCGCTGCCTTGCGCATTTCTTCCGCCCCGTGACCGATGACCAGCGCCTGATCGCCGGCGCCGGCGGCCTCCGCAGCCTTCACGACATGGGCGACCATCGGCAGGCCGGCGATCTTATGCAGCACCTTCGGCAACGCACTCTTCATACGCGTGCCTTCACCGGCAGCGAGGATGACGGACAGGCAGGATCTCTGGCTCATGGAACGGCAACCATATGAAAAAGGGGTGGGAATCGGAGAATAGATAGCATTGGCGCCATGCTGCACCAATGCGGTTAAATTCCGGTGAGATGGTCGAGCAGCTGACTCTTAATCAGCGGGTCTACGGGTTCGATCCAAGGCACTGGCAAGGGCGTGCATCTGGGCGACCTACCCCAGTTGGCCCAGCACCGGGAAATTCTCCAGCAGCCAGTAGGATACGGTCTGGACGCCGCCGGTAAGGAAAAACACCCCCGCGACGACCAGCAGCGCACCGATGGCCTTTTCGACGCGACCGAGATGGACGCGGAATTTGCCGAGGAAACGCATGAAAGCGCCGGAAAACAGCGCCGCGATCAGGAACGGGATGCCGAGGCCGAGCGAATAGGCGGCGAGCAGCAGCGCACCCTCGCCCACCGTCTCGCGGCCGCCGGCCAGCGTCAGGATCGGCCCCAGAACCGGTCCGATGCAGGGCGTCCAGCCGAAAGCGAAGGCCAGCCCCATGACATAGGCGGCGATCAGGCTGGCCGGTTTTCCCTGCGACTGGAAGCGCGCCTCACGAGATAGCAGCGGGATGCGCAATATGCCGAGGAAATTCAATCCCATCAGGATGATGAGCACCCCGGCCGCCATCGCCAGCGGTTCCTGCCAGACACGCAGCCAATGGCCGATGGTCGAAGCGCCGGCGCCGAGCGCCACGAAGACGGTGGAAAAACCGAGCACGAAGGCGATCGAGGAAAAAATCAACGCGCCGCGCGCGCCCACCTTGGCCGTGACACCGGCCTCGCCCCGGAAATCGTCAACCGAGACGCCGGCCATGTAGCAGAGATAGGGCGGCACCAGCGGCAATACGCAAGGCGACAAGAACGAGATCGCCCCCGCGCCGATCGCGCTGACATAGCCGATATCCAGTACCACTTCGGTATCCTTATGTATGTTTGCGCTGCCATATAGCCGCGACCACGTCGGTCCGCCAATTACCATCGCGTGGCAAGTCGTCGCCCTGTTCTGAGGACCTGGTCAACAGAATTGCGGGAAGAAAGCACCGGCAGGCAGCGTTGATTGGCAAGAGGCCGCGATTTTGCGCGCGCTTCCTGGATCACCCGAGGAGATTTCCATGAAAACGATCACAGTCGGGCTGGCGGTGCTTTTGCTCGCCACCGCCGCCTCCCATGCCGCCGAAGCTTGGAAGGAAGCGGATGTCGGAGGCGCCAAGATCTACACCGACGCCAACGGCATGACGCTTTACACCTACGACAAGGACGAGAAGGGCAAGTCGAACTGCTACGACAAATGCGCCACCAACTGGCCGCCGCTCAAGGCCGAGGCCGACGCCAAGGCCGAGGGCGAATGGACCGTCGTCGAGCGCACCGACGGCACCAAGATGTGGGCCTATGAAGGCAAGCCCCTCTATACATTCATCAAGGACAAGAAGGCCGGCGATGTGACCGGCGACGGCGTCGGCGAGGTCTGGCATATCGCCAAGGCCGACTGAGCCCCGGACCCACTTTTCGAATCCCGCTCTAACGGGCGGGAACGCGGCTGGTCGCCGGGTTTTCACCCCACCACCCCCCGGCGGCCAGTTCCTCCTTGCCTGTGGTCCTGCGTCCCGCGCACAGTAGACGATGCGACTGGCCGAGGCGCTCCTTCGCCAAAATTGGCTGTTAAAACGGTGAACATTCCTGGATTGCATAGCCGGTGCAAGACATGCATTTTGAGCGCTTGCCCTTGACCGGATGCAAAAGCGCGGCCATGTGAGCGACAAATTATACGAGATTTCGTCGCGCGCAGCGGAATCCTTCTGCCGCACCACAGCTGATATGAGACCTCATGGACGTCGTCGTCGTCGAATCGCCGGCCAAGGCGAAGACAATCAACAAGTACCTCGGCAAGAACTACAAGGTTCTGGCCTCGTTCGGCCATGTCCGCGATCTTCCGGCCAAGGACGGCTCGGTGCGCCCGGATGAGGACTTTGCGATGTCCTGGGCCGTCGACACCGCCTCGGGCAAGCGCCTGGCCGACATCGCCAAGGCGGTCAAGGACGCCGACGGCCTGATTCTGGCCACCGACCCCGACCGCGAGGGAGAGGCCATTTCCTGGCATGTTCTGGAAGTGCTGAAGCAGAAGCGCGCGCTGAAGGACAAGCCGGTCAGCCGCGTCGTCTTCAACGCCATCACCAAGTCGTCGGTTCTGGAAGCGATGGCAAATCCGCGCCAGATCGACGGTCCGCTGGTCGACGCCTATCTCGCCCGCCGCGCACTCGACTATCTGGTCGGCTTCACGCTGTCGCCCGTTCTGTGGCGCAAGCTGCCGGGCGCCCGTTCCGCCGGCCGCGTCCAGTCGGTGGCATTGCGTCTCGTCTGCGACCGCGAATCGGAGATCGAGCGCTTCATCCGGGAGGAATACTGGCAGATCGCCGCCATCCTCGGCACACCGCGCAAGGAAAACTTCGAGGCGCGGCTGACTGTCTTCGAGCGCAAGAAGCTGCAAAAGCTCGACATTTCGAACAAGGCGCAGGCCGACGACATCAAGTCGATGCTCGAGGGCGCGACCTTCAAAGCGGTGTCGGTGGAAGCCAAGCCGACCAGGCGCAACCCCGGCCCGCCCTTCACCACCTCGACGCTGCAGCAGGCCGCCTCCTCGCGCCTCGGCTTTTCGGCCAGCCGCACCATGCAGGTGGCGCAGCGGCTCTATGAAGGCATGGAGATCGGCGGCGAGACCACCGGCCTGATCACCTATATGCGAACCGACGGCGTGCAGATGGCGCCGGAAGCGATTGACGCCGCACGCGACGCCATCGCTAAGGAGTTCGGGCCAAGATATCTGCCCGAAAAGCCGCGTCTTTACACGACCAAGGCCAAGAACGCCCAGGAGGCGCACGAGGCGATCCGCCCGACCGATTTCATGCGCACCCCGGCTTCGGTCAGGCAATATCTCGATGCCGACCAGGCACGGCTTTACGAGATGGTGTGGAAACGCGCCATTGCCAGCCAGATGCAACCGGCCGAGATCGAGCGCACAACGGTGGAGATCGAGGCGGTCAACGGCGCGCGCACCGCGGAGCTTCGCGCCGTCGGCTCGGTCGTTCGCTTCGACGGCTTCATCGCCGCCTACACAGAGCAGAAGGACGAGGATTCCGAGGACGAGGAAGATCGCCGTCTGCCCGAGATCCGGGCCGGCGAACAGCTCGCCCGCGAGGCAATCAAGGCCACCCAGCACACCACCGAGCCGCCGCCCCGCTACTCGGAAGCCTCGCTGATCAAGAAGCTGGAAGAGCTCGGCATCGGCCGTCCCTCGACCTATACGGCGATCCTGAAGACGCTCGAGGACCGCGACTACGTCACCATCGACAAGCGCAAGCTGGTGCCGCAGGCCAAGGGTCGGCTGTTGTCGTCCTTCCTCGAAAGCTTCTTCCGGCGCTATGTCGAGTACGACTTCACTGCCTCGCTTGAAGAGAAGCTCGACGAGATTTCCGACGGCAAGCTCGCCTGGAAGGACGTGCTGCGCGATTTCTGGAAGGATTTTTCCGGCGCGGTCGCCGACATCAAGGAACTGCGCGTCACCGACGTGCTCGATGCCTTGAACGAGGAACTGGCGCCGCTGGTGTTTCCCGCGCGAGAAGACGGTTCGAACCCCCGCATCTGCCCGAAATGCGGCAGCGGCAACCTCTCGCTGAAGCTCGGCAAGTTCGGCGCCTTCGTCGGCTGCTCGAACTATCCCGAATGCTCGTTTACCCGCCAGCTTGGCGACGCCGCCAATCCCAACGGTGAGAACGGCAATGGCGAGGACGGCACCAAGGTGCTCGGCAAGGACCCCTACACGGCGGAGGAAATCACGCTGCGCAGCGGCCGCTTCGGCCCCTATATCCAGCGCGGCGACGGCAAGGAAGCCAAACGCTCCAGCCTGCCCAAGGGCTGGACGGTCGACTCGATCGACCATGAAAAGGCGCTTGCCCTGCTTGCGCTGCCGCGCGACGTAGGCAAGCATCCGGAGAGCGGCAAGATGATCTCCGCCGGGCTCGGCCGCTATGGTCCCTTCGTGCTGCACGACGGCACTTACGCCAATCTCGACAGCATCGAGGACGTGTTCTCGATCGGACTCAACCGCGCCGTGTCGGTGATCGCGGAGAAGCAGTTGAAGGGCAAGGGCGGCCGCAACGGTGGCACGCCCGCCGCCTTGAAAGAACTTGGCGACCATCCTGACGGCGGCGGCAAGATCGTCGTGCGCGACGGCAAATACGGGCCTTACGTGAATTTCGGCAAGGTCAATGCCACCTTGCCGAAGGGCAAGGACCCGCAGTCCGTGACCATCGAGGACGCCGTGGCGCTGATTGCCGAGAAGGAAGCCAAGGGCGGTGGCGGGAAGAAGCCATTCCGCCGGGCGGCCGCATCGGCCGCGAAGCCGGCAGCGGCCAAGAAGCCGACCGCCAAGAAAAAAGGATAGGCCGGCGTGGCGCGCAAGATCACCGGACGAAGCCACGGCGATCCGCGCACCGCCGACACAAGGGCCAGGGTCAAGGACGATTACCGGCCCTCTCGCGACGAAATCCTGCGCTACATCGCAGAAAACCCGGATCGCTCCGGCAAACGCGACATCGCCAAGGCCTTTGCGCTGCGCGGCGAGGACCGTATCTGGCTCAAGGACATGCTTCGCGACCTGCAGGACGAGGGCTTGCTGACCAAGGAGCGCAAGCGGCTTGCCCGCGTCGGCGCCCTGCCCCATGTCGCCGTGCTAGACATCTTTGGCCGCGACGGCGACGGCGTGCTGTTGGCGCATCCGGCCGAAGCGGTAGGCAGTGGCGAGCCTCCAGTCGTCTCGATCCGCGTATCACGCGGCGGCAATGGCCCGGCGCCGGGCATCGGCGACCGCGTGCTGGCCAAGACCTTCCCGACCGACGATGCGAGTGCCGCCCCGGGTGGCCCTGCCTACACCGGGCGGGTGATGAAGATTTTCGAAAAGCGTACCGATGCCGTTCTCGGGGTTTTTCGCGTGCTGAAGGATGGTACCTTCCGCATCGAGCCGGTGGAAAGGCGCCAGCCCGAACTGATCGTCGACAAGGAGTTCCAGAACGGCGCGAAGAACGGCGACCTGGTCGAAGTCGAGCCGGCGCGGGCCTCCCGCTACGGGCTGCCGCGCGCCAAGGTGCTGACGGTGCTGGGTTCGCTGACCAGCGAGAAGGCGGTCTCGATGATCGCCATCCATGCGCACGACATTCCGCACATCTTTCCGGCCGATGTCATCGCCGAGGCCGAAGCGGTCAAGCCGGCGACGCTGGCCGGCCGCGAGGATTGGCGCGACCTGCCGCTGGTCACCATCGATCCGGCCGACGCCAAGGACCATGACGACGCGGTGTTCGCCATACCGGACCCCGACGAGAAGAACCCCGGCGGCATGGTCGTCACCGTGGCGATTGCCGATGTCGCCGCCTATATCAATTATGGCACGGCGCTCGACCGCGAGGCGCTCAAGCGCGGCAATTCGGTCTATTTCCCGGATCGCGTCGTGCCGATGCTACCGGAGCGCATCTCCAACGATCTGTGTTCGCTGCGCGAAGGCCAGGACCGCCCGGCACTGGCCGTGCGCATGACGTTCTCGGCCGATGGCCACAAGCTCAGGCATTCGTTCCACCGCGTCATGATGAAATCGGTGGCCAAGCTTGCATACCCGCAGGCGCAGGCCGCGATCGATGGCGCGCCCGACGACAAGACCGGCCCAATCCTCGACACCGTGCTGAAGCCGCTATGGGATGCCTACACCATCCTCAAGCGCGGCCGCGATGCACGCCAGCCATTGGAACTTGACCTGCCGGAGCGCAAGATCCTGCTCAAGCAGGACGGCACCGTCGACCGCGTCGTCGTGCCGGAGCGGCTCGACGCCCACAGGCTGATTGAAGAATTCATGATCCAGGCCAATGTCGCCGCCGCCGAAACATTGGAGGCGAAGCGGCAGGCCTTGGTCTATCGCATCCACGACGCGCCCTCGCTCGCCAAGCAGGAATCGCTGCGCGAGTTCCTGCAGACGCTCGGTTTGTCGCTGGCGCGTGGCGCGCAGATGCGGCCGGCCCAGTTCAACGGCATTCTGGAGCGCGTCAGCGGCGCCGACAATGAAGGGCTGGTCAACGAAGTGGTGCTGCGCTCGCAAAGCCAGGCCGAATACTCGCCCAAGAATATCGGCCATTTCGGCCTCAATCTGAAACGCTACGCGCATTTCACCTCGCCGATCCGCCGCTATGCCGACCTGATCGTGCATCGCGGGCTGATATCAGCACTTGGCCTCGGTCCGGGCGGTCTGACGCAGAATGAGGCGGAACGGCTGGAAGAGGTTTCGGTGCTGATTTCCGGTACCGAACGCCGCGCCATGGCCGCCGAGCGCGACACCGTCGACCGGCTGATCGCCGCCTATCTCGCCGAGCGCGTCGGCGACCGTTTCGACGCGCGCATTTCGGGCGTCACCAAATCGGGACTATTTGTCCAATTGCCGCAGTTTGGCGCGGATGGTTTCATCGCGGTGTCCAGTCTGGACGGCGATTACTATATATATGACGAAACTGCCCGATCGCTTTTCGGAGAACGCACCGGCAAGGGCTATCAGCTTGCCGACCGCGTCGAGGTTCGCCTGATCGAGGTGGCGCCCATGGCAGGCGCAATGCGTTTCGAGATGCTGACCGACCCAAAGCCGCTGCCCGGCTCCAAACGGTCGTTTCACAAGGCCAAGGGCCGCGCCCGGGCGTCGCAATCGCGTCCCGGCCCGCGCGGCAGGAGACGGTAATGGCAAAAGAACTGGGAATGGTACCGCAGGTTTTCGGCGGCGAACATCACTCGGGCCGGACCGCCCGGCCGCTTTGGACCGCGATGAAGCGTGGCCTGCTCGGCCGCTGCCCGCATTGCGGCGAAGGCAAGCTGTTTCGCGCCTTCGTCAAGACCGTCGATAAATGCGAGGTTTGCGGCGAAGAGCTTTACCACCACCGCGCCGACGACCTGCCCGCCTATCTGGTGATCGTCATCGTCGGCCACATAGTGCTCGGCGCCTTCATGGGTGTCGAGGCGACCTCCACCCTCTCCACCTGGCAGCATATCGCCATCTGGGTGCCGCTGACCATTCTTCTGGCAGTCGCGTTGCTGCAGCCGGTCAAGGGCGCTGTCATCGGCCTGCAATGGGCGCTCTATATGCACGGCTTCGGTGGCGAAGAGGACAGGATCGAATCTCATCCCGAGGCTTGAAACAGAAACTGGCGCAATCGGCGATGGCTGAACGCCACTTTCGCATGGCAGAAGATTCCGCTAGGTCGTGCGCATGGATGGTATGACCAAGGCGGACATCGACAAGGTCGAGCGGAGTGCGGCTGTACTTGGCACAAGCCCAATTCGCCCGCGCGATGCCGCAACGCTGATCCTGCTCGACCGCAAGGGCGACGAGTTCCTGGTGCTGATGGGTCGGCGTCACGCCCGTCACGCCTTCATGCCGGGCAAGTTCGTCTTTCCTGGCGGCCGCACCGATCCGGCCGACAGCCATATTCCCGTTGCCACTGCCCTTCACCCCAAGGACGAAGCGGGCCTCACCGCCGGTCTTGGCCGCACGAGTCCGGCCCGCGCCCGCGCCATCGCGCTTTCGGCGATCCGCGAGACCTATGAGGAGGCTGGCCTGCTTATCGGCCAGAAAGGTGCCCTGGCGACGACCACGCGCGACTGGCAGGGCTTCGTCGAGCATGGCGTAAGACCGTCGCTGGACGCACTGCGCTTCATTGCACGCGCCATCACGCCGCCGAACCGGGTGCGCCGTTTCGACACACGCTTTTTCAGCGCCTGGCGCGGCGATGTCGCGGTGGAGTTGCCTGATGGCGGCCCGACCAACGAGTTGGAGGAACTGGTCTGGCTGCCGCTTGCCAAAGCCAGGGAGGCCGATGTTCCTGACATCACGCGGACGCTGCTGGAGGAACTGGAGCGTCGGCTCGCCGATGATCCGCTCCTGCTTCCCGGCGGTTCCGTGCCGTTCTACCGGTCTGTCCGCAATCGCTTTGTCCGCGAAATTCTGTAGAGCATAGAGCATCCACATCCCATGACGGTCGATACCCAGCAAAAGGGCGAGGAACGCGTACACTGGTTGCCGATGGTCGCGGCGATCTCGTCGATCAGCGTCGTCGGCATCGCCATCGGCCTCGGCATGCCGCTGCTCAGCGTCATCCTGGAAACGCGCGGTCATTCGGCGTCGATGATCGGCCTCAACACCGCGGTCGCCGGCCTGGCCTCGATCGCCGGTGCACCGCTTGCCACCCCGCTTGCCATGCGGTTCGGCGTCGCCTGGACCATGATTGCCATGATTGTCGCCGGTGCGCTGGCCTTTGTCGGCTTCCATTTCGCGCCGGATTTCTGGATGTGGTTTCCGCTGCGCGTCGTGCTGCATATCGCACTGACGGTGCTGTTCATCCTGTCGGAATTCTGGATCAGCACGTCGGCGCCGCCGCACCGGCGTGGCCTTGTGCTCGGCATCTACGCCACGGTCCTGTCGCTTGGCTTTGCTGCCGGGCCATGGCTGTTCGCCCATCTCGGCAGCTCCGGCTTCAGGCCCTTCGGCGTCATCATCGGCCTGGTGACGCTGGCCGCAATACCGGTGCTCGCGGCGCGCAACGAGAGCCCGACAATCGTCTCCGACGGCGAAACCAGCAATTTCCTGCGCTACATCTGGCTGGTGCCGACGGCGACGGCGGCCGTGCTGGTCTTCGGCGCCGTCGAAACCGGCGGCTTTGCACTGTTCCCGATTTACGGCAACCGCATCGGCTACTCCGAAGCCAATGCCGCACTTCTCCTCACCATGATCGGTCTCGGCAACGTGCTGTTGCAGATCCCCATAGGCATGATCAGCGACCGCGTCAGCGACCGTCGCTATCTGCTGCTGGCTTGCGCCATCGTCGGGCTCGCCGGCACGATCTTCATGCCTTTCTTTGCTCAGAACTGGCATCTGATGGCAGCACTTCTGTTCGTTTGGGGCGGCGTGGTCGCCGCCATGTACACGATCGGGCTTGCCCATCTCGGCTCGCAGCTTTCCGGCCACGAACTGGCCAAGGCCAATGCCGCCTTCGTGCTCTGCTACGGCGTCGGCATGGTGCTTGGTCCGCAAGCGATCGGTATCGGCATGGATGCGTTCGGCCCATCCGGCTTCGGCTGGTCGCTCGGCCTGTTCTTCGCCGCCTATATCGCCCTGGTCGCCTTCAGGCTCGTGCGGAAAATCCTGTAGCGCGACGCCGTCGCCGATCCCCTTCTTCGCCACGCACCGCGACAGGCTGCTGACATCACCGTGTCAGTAGCACCCCTGCTATATCAGCGCTCCAAACCACCCTCAGCAGGGAGACATCAGATGATCGACAGTGGTTTTGAAACGAAATCGGTGCGGATGGAATTGCTGCTGCTTGTCAGCTTTCAGGCGCCCCCCGCCGACGTCGACCGCATCATGGAAGCGGTGATCGCGATCACCCCGCTCGGCATGGGCAACTACGACAGCAACGCCTTCCAGTCGGCGGGTGGCATCGAGCGCTACCGGCCACTCGAAGGCGCCGCCGCCGGCGCCGAGACGGTTTTGCGGGAGCGGCCGGGCACCGTCGAAGTGTCGTTCGAACTGCCCGACGACCAGCGGCTGGCCGAGCGCGTCGTCGAGGCGATCCATCAGGCGCACTCCTATCAGGAGCCGGTGATCCGCATCCAGCCGTTGCTCGCCAGCCGCACGAAGGGTCTCGACGACCGCTCCAACCCGAACCGCTGGTGGAACACGACGGGCGACTGGAAGAAGGCGGCTGCGTCGATCAAGGAAGACGCATAGAATCGGACAGCGGCCTTCCCTTCTCCCCTTTGTGGGAGAAGGTGGCCGAGCGAAGCTCGGTCGGATGAGGGGTGTTCCAGCTAGACACTGCCGGCACTCCGTCCAGCACCCCTCAACC
>NZ_CAAF010000061.1 GCF_000359125.1 Mesorhizobium sp. STM 4661
AGGCGTGGAGGATGTAGAGGTCGATGTAGTCGGTGCCGAGACGCTTCAGCGAGCCTTCGACGGCGCGTATTATGTTCTTGCGGCCGTTGCCGCCGGCATTCGGGTTGCCCTGTTCCAGATTCATGCTGAATTTGGTGCTGATCACAGCCTTGTCGCGCAGGCCGCGCTCGGCAATGAATTCGCCGAGCCAGGTCTCGGACGTGCCGCCGGTGTAAGCGTCGGCCGTGTCGAAGAAATTGCCGCCGGCCTCGACATAGGCATCGACCAGCGCGCGGGCGGTCTCCTTTTCGGCGCCCCAGCCCCATTCCGTGCCGAAGGTCATGGTGCCGAGCGCAAGCCGCGTGACACGCAGCCCGCTGTTGCCGAGCGTGTAATAGGTCATGGTCATGGTGTCTTTCCGGTCCTGATTTGGTTGATGCCGGCTTATTGGCCGGGGGTGGTCTTGACCCAGGGATTGCCGCGCTCGTGCGTCATGCGGAACGTGAAGCCATCGACCTTCCAGCCGGCGCCGGAGCGCGTCAGGTGATGCTCGTAAGTGCCCCAGACTTCCCACAGCGGGTCGCCATTGCCTTCCATCCGGTTCCAGGCATAGCCATTGGAGGAGACCATCGCGGCGTCAGGCTCGATGGCGACCTGGTGGTTGGTGCGCAGATGCAGACTGGTCTTGCTGCCCTTGAGATTGGCTGACCAGGTGCCGATAAGGTCGTCCGCAGCAATCGTGGCCGGAGGCTGTCCGGAGAGGCTGCTGAAATCGACGGTGACGCGATCGGCGAAATAGCCGCGAGCGCGCTTCCAGTCCCGTGCATCGACGGCGCGATCGATGGCATCGGCGATGCGGATGACGGCGCGCTCGTCGGCGAGCGCTTGCCAGTCGGATGGTTCTGCTCCGCCTGCATCGACGGGCGCCAACGTAAGGCCTGCCGCGAATGTAATGTGCTTCAACGCGTTCATGTCTCCATCTCCTTTGCGCTTCAGCCCGCCGCCGATGT
This sequence comes from Mesorhizobium sp. STM 4661, assembly GCF_000359125.1. Lineage (GTDB taxonomy): Bacteria > Pseudomonadota > Alphaproteobacteria > Rhizobiales > Rhizobiaceae > Mesorhizobium. The sequence goes on from NZ_CAAF010000061.1 coordinate 990, forward strand.
GTTGACGACAATGTGGGGCAGCGCACCGGCATCGAGAAGATTGCATTGTCTGCACAGACTATGCGATATTGTTCATGAATGGATCGCGACCTGCTCAGCCATCTTCCAGTCGTCGTCGCCGTGGCCCGGCGCGGCGGCTTTGCGCTGGCGGCCGCCGAGCTCGGCATGAGCCCGTCGGCGGTCAGCCATGCGGTGCGGCTGGTGGAGGAGCGGATCGGCCAGCCGCTGTTTGCCCGCACAACGCGCAGCGTGTCGCTGACCGAGGCCGGTCAGGCGCTTGTCGCGACGGCGGAGCCCGCGCTGCGGGATATCGCCGAGCGGATGGAGCGTATTCGCGGCATCAAGGGCCGCCCGTCCGGATTGCTCAGACTCAATGTTTCGCATGTCGCCATCCCGATGGCGGTGACACCGGTCGTGACGGTCATGGCGGAGCGCTACCCCGATGTAACGGTGGAGATCTTTGCCAATGAAGGGCTGGTCGATATCGTCGGCGAAGGCTTTGACGCCGGTATCAGGCTTGGCGAGATGATCGCGCAGGACATGATCGCGATCCGGCTGACGCCGCCGTTCCAGGTGGTCATCGTCGCCTCGCCAGCCTATATCGGCCGGCGAGGCCGCCCGAGCAGGCTGGCCGACCTCGCCGCCCATAATTGCATCGGCTACCGTCTCGTGCGCTCCGGCGCGGTCTATCGCTGGGATTTGACGGAGGACGGCAAGGACGTGGTCGTGGAGACGCGCGGCACGGCTGTCGTCACCGATTCTCTCGTCGCGATCGATCTGGCGCTTTCGGGAACGGGGCTGGTCTATGTGTTCGAGCCGCTGGTGCGCGCCGACATAGAAGCCGGCCGGCTCGTCCAGGTGCTGCCGCAGTCGGCGATCGAGGAGCCGGGCCTGTTCCTCTACTTTCCCAAGCGGTCGGCAATGGCGCCGAAGCTCAGAGCCTTCATCGACACCGCACAAGAGATCGGCCGGACATCCTCGCGGACGCCCGGCCGAGTTGCCTGAGCTGAGAAACCCGTCTCCGGGCTATTTGTTTTCGGGCTATTTCTTGACCGCCGCCGCGACTTCCGCCGCGAAATCGGTCTCTTCCTTCTCGATGCCCTCGCCGAGCGCGAAGCGCAGATAGGCCGTGATCTTGGCCGGCGCGCCGATTTCCTTCTCGGCATCCTTCAGCGCCTTCTCGACGGTGACGTCGGGATTGAGCACGAAGGCCTGCTTCAGGAGCACGACCTCTTCGTAGAACTTGCGCAGGCGGCCCTCGACCATCTTCTCGATGATCGCTTCCGGCTTGCCGGACTGGCGCGCCTGGTCGGAGAAGATCGCCTTCTCGCGTTCGATGGCAGCCGGGTCGAGCTCTTCGGTGGTCAGCGCCATCGGGCTGGTGGCGGCGACATGCATGGCGACCTGACGGGCAAAGGCGTTGGCCGCATGCTCGTTGCCGGTCGTCTCGATCGCCACCAGCACGCCGAGCTTGCCCAGACCATCGGCAACCGCGTTATGCACATAGGTCGCCACAGCGCCATGCGGAACGGTGAGCTTGGCCGAGCGGCGGAAGCCCAGATTCTCGCCGATCGTGCCGACGGCATCCTTGATGACGTCGGTGACCGACTTGTCCGAACCCGGATATTTGGCAGCGGCAACCGCCTCGGTCTTACCATAGGCGAGCGCGACCTTGGCGACGTTGGCGACGATCTCCTGGAAGGCAGCGTTGCGGGCAACGAAATCGGTCTCGGAGTTGACCTCGACGACGGCTGCTTCGCGGACGCCGGAATCGACGCCGATCAGGCCCTCGGCAGCGGTGCGGCCGGCCTTCTTGTCGGCCTTGGAGATGCCCTTCTTGCGCAGCCAGTCGACGGCCTCTTCCATGTTGCCGTTGGTCTCGTTCAACGCCGCCTTGCAGTCCATCATGCCCGCGCCGGTCAAGTCGCGGAGTTCTTTGACCTGTGCAGCCGAAATGCTCATTGTCGCCTCTTTGTTTCAAATGCGCCGACGCACCATCGAAGTTCGATGACGCGCCCGGCACCAGCGCTTAGCGCGCCAACATATTGGAAAGATGAAGGCCGGAACCGGCCTTCGCTATTATGCTTCCGGGGTTTCGGCCGCCGGCGTCGGATCCAGCGCCGGCTCGACCGGGGCCTCGACCGCCGCGCCGACATCGACGCCGAGCGCGCCCTGCTGGCGAGCGATGCCGTCGATGGCAGCCTTGGCGATCAGGTCGCAATAGAGCTGGATGGCGCGGGCCGCGTCGTCATTGCCCGGGATCGGGAAGTCGATCTTGTCCGGATCGCAATTGGAATCGATGATGGCGACGACCGGTATGCCGAGACGCTTGGCCTCGAGGATGGCGATCGCTTCCTTGTTGGTGTCGATGACGAACATCAGGTCCGGCGTCGAGCCCATGTCCTTGATGCCGCCCAGCGCCTTGTCGAGCTTCTCGCGCTCGCGGTCGAGGTTGAGGCGCTCCTTCTTGGTCAGGCCCTGGGCCTCGCCGGCCAGCATCTCATCGAGCTTGCGCAGGCGCGAGATCGAATTCGAGATCGTCTTCCAGTTGGTCATCATGCCGCCGAGCCAGCGGGAATTGACATAATACTGGGCCGAGCGCTGTGCGGCATCGGCGACGATGTCGGACGCCTGGCGCTTGGTGCCGACGAACAGCACGCGGCCGCCCTTGGCAACGGTGTCGGACACCTGCTTCAGCGCCTGGTGCAGCAAAGGCACCGTCTGCGACAGGTCGATGATGTGGATGTTGTTGCGGGCGCCGTAGATGTAGGGCGCCATTTTCGGGTTCCAGCGGTGGGTCTGGTGGCCGAAGTGAATGCCAGCTTCCAAAAGCTGGCGCATGCTGAAATCAGGCAGAGCCATTCTCAAGTTCCTTTCCGGTTAGCCTCCACGGACACAGGCATTTTGGACGGATGTCCTCGAATGCCACCGGAGGTTTCAGCCGGATTTCTCCCGGGCAGACACCAAAGTCCGTGTGTGGAATGAGCGCGCATATAGAGGGGAAGTGCTGTAAACGCAAGCGCTGCCGTTCAGGGTGCGGCGATCGGCGCACCGCTGTCATCACCGTATCTTGCCCTTCGGCACCCGGACACGCCGGAAAATCGCGACGATTTCCTCACGGCTGCACTCGATGGCGCCAAGCCGCACCGCGCGGTCGCGTTCGAAGCCGGTTATGTCATAATGCGGCGCCGATGTCTTCGGCGGCCCCTGATAGGATGAGCGCTTGATGCCGAGCTGGGCGGCAAAGCGATGCAACTCGTCGGTATCGTCGGCAAGCAGATGGCACCAGCGGTGGCCGACCCACTTCCAGATTGCCGCGTCGACATAGACCGCCATCAGGCTTGCCGCACTCCCTCACCCGGTTCGCATGCCCGGTCGTTAGAGCGACGTGCGTCCAATTGGACGCACAAAGTACGCTCTAACACTTTGAATCTACGCATCGTGCTTTCCGAAAATCGATTCCGATTTTCGGGCCGATGCGATAGGCCAAGGTTGCGGCATCAGCGATGATAGAAGGGATTCGGATAGAAAATGAAGCCGCCGCCGGCCTCGACCTGGCCGACGATTGCGGTGATGGCGTCCTGCATGCGGCGGTGCAATTCGGCAAGCGCCTCATCGATCGAGCCCTGCCAGGCATGCAGTCCCAGCGGCTCCGGCGCGCGGATATGGGCGCGACGCGGCCCGGCCGGCTGCGGCACGAAGCGGTTGATCGTGTCGCGCAGCGTGCCCTTGCAGTAATCGTTGCGAATGCGCTTCAGGTGCTCGGCGATCTCCTCCTGCGTGATGCGCGGATTGGCCCATGCCCATGGCCCGAGACGCTGGATACGCTGGATGGTGTCCGCCAGCGTCCGGACCTGCTTCTGCTCTTCGGCATCGCCCGCCCCTTCCCGCAGCCAACGGCGCGACCGGCGCAAAAGCTCGGCGATCTCACCGGCGCCGGATTCGACCAGGGCGCCGGATTCGACTGGAATGAGTTTCCCAAGGTGCCGGCTCAACTCGATCAGCAACCGCTCCTGACGCGCGGCATAGGGGGTCTGCGCGTCAGGCATCATGTCGCACGCGCTCTCATCGCGCGACAAAAGCGTTGCATAAATATGGTGGACGCGCTCCGGCAGCGTATCGGCGGCATGGCGTTCGATCTTCAGGCTTTTCTCGACATAGCCGCATTCCTGAGCCAACGCCCGCTCGACATCTCTGGTGAATGCCAGCTTCCAGACGACCGGCGCGATCCACGCCTTGAAATCCCCGTCCGTTGCGCGACCGCGCTTGAGTGCTTCGAACCCCATCTCGACGGCCCCCGGAAGCAAGGGGGCGACGACATTGGCATGCCAACCGACGCCGCCCTCGGGATGCAGGAGCACGCCGTGCCCTTTCAGAGCCCAGGCGACCGAATGTTCCTTGGCCGCTCCGCTGTTGCCGGGGATCTGGGCGATCAGATTGTTGGCCAGCCAGAATTTCTGCATGGCCCGGCCGAGGCCGTTGACGACGCCATGCGTGGCCCACGATGCCGCGAGCGGGCTGACCTGAGAGACGATCTCCTTGTCGATCATCCAATCGGTGAAGAATTCCGGATGGTTGGGCGTGATGAATGTCGCCTTGCCTGCGCCGCTGCAAGCCTTCAGCCGCTGCCGGTCGTCATCGGGAAAGTCGATGTGGCGGACATTGGCGACGCCGCGCAAGCCGGCCAGGCGATTGAACGGCAGCAGGTCGCGAAGCCCCGGAACGCCGTGCAGCATGACAACCCGGTTGACGAAAGTCATGATCTTGATCAGCGCCGGACTGGGCTTCGGCGCCACGAACACATCGATTCTGCTCAACCTGATCCCCCAAGGTAGACGCTGGGGAAAGGGTGAGACGCAATTGCGGCGCGTTCAAGTCATGGCCGCGACAGCACCGCGTCGTGGTTAAGCGGAGGCTCATTTCGTTGGGCAGGGCTTAGACTGATCGAACAGCGATAGATTCACCAGCTTGCCGGTCATCGAGAATTCGCCATAGTTCATGACCATGTCGCGCGTGATGCCGTTCTCGTGCAGCTTGAAGCTGATCCGGTATTCCGGCACCTCCTCGCCTGATTTGTCGGTGTCGTCGAAATAGGCGATATCGACAGGCCAATATTTGTCGGTCGCGAGCTTGGCCAGCGCCGACGCTTCCGGATCGGCCTTGTCGGCATCGGTTTTCTTGCCGACGACGACGGTGGTGGCCATCACCTTGTCGGCATCTTCCGAGCCGTCGAACAGATTGGTTTCGTAGAAATTCTCGCCCTTTTCGGCCTTGCCGATCAGTTCGACCAGATGCTGGGTCGGGAATTGGGTGGCAGCCAGCTCGATGCTGTTCTTCTCCGGCTTGTCCATATCGACCTTGAGGCCCTTCGTTTCCTTCGTTGCCGTGCCCTTGACCTCCTTGTCGAGGTTCTGATCGACGAAGGATTTCGTCACGAACGAGAAAGTCTTGCCTTCGGCGTCCTCGAAGGTCGTCGTCTGCTGATCGGTCAGACGCGTGTTGTCGCCGGTGACGATCTGGGTGACCATGCGGAATTTCACCGTATAGCCTTCGCAGGGCGAGCCGTTGAACTCATAAACCATGCGGCCGGAAATGCCGGTGATGCCGGAACGATCCGATGCCTTGTCCAGGGTGATGTCGTAAACGGCGCGATGCGCCTGCAGCGCCGGCACGGCGAAAGCAGGAGCCACCGCGAAAAGCGCCGGCAGCAGAACAGCGTGGAATGCAAGGCGCGTTGCGCGCATGAGAGGCTCCGATCATCGCGGCCGATGGCAGGCCGCAGGGAAAGATGGTCCAGCTTAAAAAAAGTCATGGCGGAAGCGAGGCAAAAATAGCAATTTCGGCCCGGCCTGCGCGGCGACATCAAGCAATAGGGAAATACCATGAGTGAAACAATCGAAAAGCGGCTAAGCGATCTCGGCGTGACGCTTCCGGTCGCCGCGTCCCCCGCCGCCAACTACGTGCCCTATTGCAGGTCAGGCAACCTGCTCTTCACCGCCGGGCAGTTGCCCCTCAGGGAAGGCAAGCTGCAGGCAAGCGGTCTGCTCGGCCGCGAGGTCGACACTGCAAGCGGCAAGGAAGCGGCAAGATATTGCGCGATCAACATATTGGCGCAGGCCAAGGCAGCCCTCGGCGACCTCGATAAAATCCGCCGCCTGGTGAAGATCACCGTCTTCGTTGCTTCAGTGCCGGATTTTGTCGAACAGCACCTGGTGGCCAACGGCGCTTCCGATTTTCTGGTCGCTGTCCTCGGCGATCGCGGCAAACATGCCCGTTCCGCTGTAGGCACCGTTTCCCTGCCGCTTAATGCCGCAGTGGAAATCGAAGCGATCTTTGAAGTCGAGTGAGCCAGACATGACCGACCTTTCCTGGCTGACCGCCCGGCCCGTTGCCCACCGCGGCTTCCACGACATGAACAAGACACGCTGGGAGAACACGCTTTCCGCTTTTGCCGCCGCGGCCGAGCGCGGCTATGCGATCGAATGCGATGTGCATCTGTCGTCGGATCGCGTTCCCGTCATCATCCATGATGGCGACCTCAAGCGGCTGACCGGCCAGGACGGCTTCGTCTGGCAGCGCACGGCGGCCGAACTGACGGCGCTCAGGGTTGGTGGCACATCGGACCATCTGCCGACGCTGCAGCAGGCGCTCGATCTGGTCGGTTGCCGCGTGCCCATGGTCGTCGAGCTGAAAGGCGTTCCCGGCCGGGACGAAGGCCTGGTCGAAAGCGTCGGCAAGATGCTCAAGCGCTACAAGGGCAAGGCGGCGATCATGTCGTTCGACCACTGGCTGATCCGCGACTTTCCGAAACATGCGCCTGGCATCCCCGGCGGGTTGACCGCCTATGGCAAGGACGACCCGTTGATCGAGGCGCATTTCGCCATGCTGGCGCACGATCTCGCCTTCACCTCCTACGCCGCCGGCGACCTGCCGAACCGGTTCGTCTCCTTCGTGCGTGGCAAGCTCAAAATGCCTGTCATCACCTGGACCGTGCACGACCAGCCGGCGGTGGACCTGACCTTCAAATACGCCGACCAGATGACGTTCGAAGGCTTCGAGCCGGATCACGTGAAGGTGGCCTGAAGCGGGCTTGCACGGCCCACTTTGGAGCTTAAATTAGCCGCATGGATCAGGGTGATGAATGCGACGGGCAAACGGCGAACGGGCAGTATTCGATCCGCGTTGCCGCCGGCATCGGTGCCTTCACCTGCGACGAGTGGGACGGTCTTGGCGGCACTGCGCGCGGCGATAAAGAAAACGGCTACAACCCCCTTGTTTCATTCGCTTTTCTGAGCGCGATCGAGGATTCCGGCTGTGCCGTTCGGCGCACCGGCTGGCAGGGCCATCACCTCAGGCTGGAAACGGCGCAAGGCAGGCTGCTCGGCGCCCTTCCCTGCTATCTCAAATCGCACAGCCAGGGCGAATATGTGTTCGACCATGGCTGGTCGGACGCGTTCGAGCGCGCCGGCGGGCGCTATTATCCCAAGCTGCAATGCGCGGTGCCGTTTACACCCGTCACGGGCCCTCGCCTGCTGGTCCGCAAGGGCGAGGATAGCGACACCGTGAAGGCCGGGCTGGCTGCTGGCCTGAAGGCGGTGACGGAAAAGCTCGGCGTGTCTTCCGCTCATGTCACCTTCGCCCAGGAGAAAGACGTCGAGACGCTGGAGGCGGCAGGCTTCCTGCATCGCACCGACCAGCAGTTCCATTTCTTCAATGAAGGCTTTTCAACCTATGACGACTTTCTCGCCACGCTGGCTTCGCGCAAGCGCAAGGCGATGAAGAAGGAACGGCGCGAGGCGCTCGCTCACGACATTTCGATCGACTGGCTGACGGGCAAGGATCTGACCGAAAGAGTCTGGGACGACTTTTTTGCTTTCTACATGGACACCGGCAGCAGGAAATGGGGCCGGCCCTATCTCACCCGCGAATTCTTCTCGATGATCGGCGAGCGCATGGCCGACGACATCCTGCTGGTGATGGCCAGGCGCAACGGACGCTACATCGCCGGCGCCATTAATTTCATCGGCTCGGACGCGCTTTACGGCCGCAACTGGGGCTGCATCGAGGACCATCCCTTCCTGCATTTCGAGGTCTGCTATCATCAGGCGATCGACTTCGCCATCGAGCGCAAGCTGAAGGTGGTCGAGGCGGGTGCGCAAGGCGAACACAAGCTGGCGCGCGGCTACAGGCCGGTGACCATGCATTCGGCGCATTACATCGCGCATCCCGGCCTGCGCAACGCGGTGGCCGACTATCTCAGGCGCGAGCGGCGCGAAGTGGAGCGCATGAGCGACTACCTCGAAGAGCACACCCCGTTCCGCAAGGATCTGGAGGAGTAGGCTGAAGCCTGGTCGACGTTGCCTGACGCCTTGCCGCGCGAAGGCGGCTTCGCTACACGGGGGCTGAACATATATCTGGAGGGCGCGCCATGGCCGAAGCCAGCTACGATCCTGGCAACATTTTCGCCAAAATCCTGCGCGGTGAAATCCCGTCGCATCGCGTCTATGAGGACGATGCGGTCATCGCTTTCATGGATGTGATGCCGCAGGGAACGGGCCATACGCTGGTGGTGCCGAAGGCGCCGTCGCGCAACCTGCTCGACGCCGATCCGACGAAATTTGGTCCACTGTTTGCCGCCGTGCAGAAGGTGGCTCTCGCCGTGAAGAAGGTCTTCTCTGCCGACGGCGTCACTATCCTGCAATTCAACGAGCCGGCTTCCGGACAGAGTGTCTATCACCTACATGTCCACGTCATCCCACGCTTCGACGGCGTGCCGCTCAAGCCGCATACGGGACAGATGGAAAAGCCCGAGGTGCTGGCGGAAAACGCCGGCAAGATCCGGGCGGCCCTGGGAAGCTGAGGTCGGTGCCAAGCGCATGGTGCCTCCTCTATTCCCATGAAAAAAGCCCCGTTTCCGGGGCTTTTTGACTTCCAATTTGGTTACCCTTTGCGGGGCAGTTGCGGCACCAGGCTGCGCTTGCCGCCATCCTTGCCCTTGGACTCCGGCCTCTGCGTCACAGCCTTTTTCACGGCGGGCTTTTTCGCCACGGCAGCCTTCTTGACCTTCGGCGCATCGTCCAGCTGTTCCTTCTTCGGCTTGACCGGCGCCTCGTCGGCGAGCGATTCGAGCTTCAGGCCGGTCTCGCCGGTCTCCTTCTTCTCGACGGTGACGCGCACCGTGCCGCCCTTCTTGAGCTTGCCGAACAGCACCTCGTCGGCCAGCGGCTTCTTGATGTGCTCCTGGATGACGCGGCCGAGCGGCCGCGCGCCCATGCGCTCATCATAGCCCTTGTCGGCCAGCCAGGCGATCGCGTCCGACGACAAGTCGAAAGTGACGCCACGCTCGGAAAGCTGGGCCTCGAGCTGCATGACGAACTTCTGCACCACCTGATGGATAACCGGCACCGGCAGCGAGCCGAACGGGATGATCGCATCGAGACGGTTGCGGAATTCCGGCGTGAACAGCCGGTTGATCGCCTCGACATCGTCGCCTTCGCGCTTGGTCGAGCCGAAACCGATCGCCGCGCGCTGCGCATCCGATGCACCCGCATTGGTGGTCATGATCAGGATGACATTGCGGAAGTCGATCTGCTTGCCGTTGTGGTCGGTCAGCTTGCCGTGGTCCATGACCTGCAACAGGATGTTGAACAGATCCGGATGCGCCTTCTCGACTTCGTCCAGCAACAGCACGCAATGCGGATGCTGGTCGACGCCGTCGGTCAGCAGGCCGCCCTGGTCGAAGCCGACATAGCCGGGAGGCGCGCCGATCAGCCGCGAGACGGTGTGACGCTCCATGTATTCCGACATGTCGAAGCGGATCAGTTCGACCCCAAGCGAGGCGGCGAGCTGCTTTGCCACTTCGGTCTTGCCGACACCGGTCGGGCCTGAGAACAGGTAAGAGCCGATCGGCTTTTCCGGTTCGCGCAGGCCGGCACGCGCCAGCTTGATCGCCGAGGTCAGCGCGCTGATGGCGGTGTCCTGGCCATAGACGACGCGCTTCAACTCGACGTCCAGGCCTTGCAGCACCTTCTCGTCGTCGGCCGAAACCGTCTTAGGCGGAATGCGGGCCATGGTGGCGATCGTCGCCTCGATCTCCTTGATGCCGATGGTCTTCTTGCGCTTGGCCTCCGGCACCAGCATCTGCGAGGCGCCAGTCTCGTCGATCACGTCGATCGCCTTGTCCGGCAGCTTGCGGTCGTTGATGTAGCGCGCCGACAATTCGACCGAAGCCTTGATCGCCTCGCTCGTGTAGCGGACCTTGTGGAACTCCTCGAAATAGGGCTTCAGGCCCTTCATGATCTCGATGGCATCCTCGATGGTCGGCTCGTTGACGTCGATCTTCTGGAAGCGCCGCACCAGAGCGCGGTCCTTCTCGAAGAACTGGCGGAACTCCTTGTAGGTGGTCGAGCCGATGCAGCGGATCGCGCCTGACGACAACGCCGGCTTCAACAGGTTCGACGCGTCCATGGCGCCGCCCGATGTGGCCCCTGCCCCGATCACGGTGTGGATCTCGTCGATGAACAGCACCGCGCCGGGATAATCCTCGAGCTCCTTGACGACCTGCTTCAGCCGCTCCTCGAAATCGCCGCGGTAGCGGGTGCCGGCGAGCAGCGTGCCCATGTCGAGCGCGAAGATGGTGGCATTGAGCAGCACTTCCGGCACGTCGCCCTCGACGATGCGCTTGGCGAGGCCTTCGGCGATCGCCGTCTTGCCGACGCCGGGGTCACCGACATAGAGCGGGTTGTTCTTGGAACGCCGGCACAGCACCTGGATGGTGCGGTTGATCTCGCTCTCGCGGCCGATCAGCGGATCGATCTTGCCGGCCTTGGCCTTGTTGTTGAGGTTGACGCAATAGGCGGTCAGCGCATCCTGCTGCTGCTTCTTCTTGCCGTTTTCCTCCTGCGGCTCGGGGCCGTTCTGGCCACCCTGCTCGTCATCGGCGCCGCGCGGCGTCCGCGTTTCGGATGCGCCGGGGCGCTTGGCGATGCCGTGCGAGATGTAGTTGACCGCGTCGTAACGGGTCATCTGCTGTTCCTGCAGGAAATAGGCGGCATGGCTCTCGCGCTCGGCGAAGATGGCAACGAGCACATTGGCGCCCGACACTTCCTCGCGGCCGGACGATTGCACATGGATCACCGCACGCTGGATGACGCGCTGGAAGCCGGCCGTCGGCTTGGAATCCTCGTCGTAGCCGGTGACGAGGTTGTCGAGTTCGGTGTCGATATAGGTGAGCACCGTGTGCTTCAGCTCGTCGAGATCGACATTGCAGGCACGCATGACGGCGGCCGCCTCGGTATCGTCGATGAGCGCGAGCAACAGGTGTTCAAGGGTTGCATATTCATGGTGCCGCTCATTGGCGAGCGTCAGCGCTTGGTGAAGCGCCTTTTCCAGGCCTTGGGAGAAAGCCGGCATGTTACCTCACTTCTTCTCCATCACGCATTGCAGCGGATGCTGATTCTGTCGGGCGAAATCCATGACCTGGGACACTTTGGTCTCGGCCACCTCGAATGTATAGACCCCGCACTCGCCCACTCCATGATTGTGAACATGAAGCATGATGCGTGTGGCGGCTTCACGGTCCTTCTGGAAAAAACGCTCCAGCACGTGAACCACGAATTCCATGGGTGTGTAGTCGTCGTTGAGAATGAGGACCCGGTAAAGGCTGGGCTTCTTGGTCTTGGTTTTGGTGCGCGTGATGACGGCCGTACCACGACCGGCCTCGTTGCCGTCGCTGCCGTTTTGCATACGCGCCACGTCTCTCGTGGCAGTCAAACCGATCGTCACGCAGTCCTGCCTTTTTCGAATCCCCATGCGAGTTCGACATGTAGGTGTTCGATGGACGATTTTAAGCCCTTCTGTTTAGCTGACAATATGGCTAGGTGGGCAAACTTCACGGATTTTCGCAATCGTGAAGCCGGCGGAGCCCCTGATTTGAGATTGCCATGAAAAAACCCGGCCGCGCTTCCGCGGCCGGGTCTGTCTTACAGGCTCGGGGCCGTCTTGGCATCATACAGACAAATTACTTCGCCTTTGCGACGATCGATTCGAACGGCTTGTAGGCTTCCTTGGCGAGTTCGGCATAGAGATCGCCAATCTTGGTGGCTTCGGTGACGAAGGATTCGTAGGACTGCTTGGCGTAGTCGGACTGGATTTCGACCGCCTTCTCCAGCGACTTGGCCGAGAAGAGTTTCTCGACCGCGGCGCTGCCGGCTTCGAAGCTCTTCTTGGTGTATTCGCCCGCTTCGGCGGCAATGGCCTGAGCGCTCTTGGAAAGGGACGCAAAGCTCTTCAAACCGGTGTCGGCAAACTCTTTGCCGTATTTGCTGAAATCTTCGTAGGTTTGGGTCATTTCCCGTACTCCCTTGATGGTGGCCCTTGATGGTGGTCATTGACGGTCGCCCATCAACAATGGGCGCGCCCTATCCGGCCGCGTTGTGCAATGCACGTCAATATATTGTGCGCTGCACAAAAGTCAAGATTTAGCCAACATCGGCGACCCCGCCACGCCGGCAATGGCTAAGATTCGAATAAAGAGAAGCTCAATCCCGAAGAAAACGGTGAACGCGGCGGTTACCATAAACGGATTGGTAACGCTGGCCGCGTTAGCGTGACCGGAAGTGAGGCAGGACCCTTTGCCGCCTCCAGCGCAACAAAAAATTCAAAGGAACTATCGGTGCGTCAGGCGTTGTCGGGCATTCTTTCCAAATCCGCGTCCTCTTTGAAAACGATTATGATCCTCGCTTTGGCGATGACATTCGTCGTTGGCGAGGCAGCTTCGTCCCAGGCGGCCAGGTCGGCCGCCATCGTCATCGACGCCAAGACCGGCAAGGTGCTTTATTCATCGGATGCCGACGGCCGGCGCTATCCCGCCTCGCTCACCAAGATGATGACGCTTTACCTGACCTTCGAGGCGATGGCGAAGGGCAGGATCGCCAAGAATTCCCGGGTCGTCTTCTCGGCCCGTGCTGCTGCCGAACCGCCGACGAAACTCGGCGTCCGGCCCGGCGGCGCGGTCACGGTAGAGACCGCGGTCCTGTCGATGGTGACCAAGTCGGCAAACGACTCGGCAACGGCGCTCGGCGAACTCCTCGGCGGCAATGAAGCCAATTTCGCCCGCATGATGACCGCCAAGGCCCGGGCGCTGGGCATGAAGTCGACCGTTTTCCGCAATGCCAACGGTTTGCCGGACCCGGGTCAGTTCACGACCGCGCGCGACATGGCGATGCTCGGCATCGCGCTGAGGGAGCATTTTCCCCAGTATTACGGCTATTTCTCGCAGCGCTCGTTCCTGTATGGCCGCAAGCGCATCAACGGCCATAACCGCCTGCTCGGGCGCATCAAGGGCGTCGATGGCATCAAGACGGGTTACACGCGGGCCTCCGGCTACAATCTCGTCTCCTCGGTCTCCGATGGTGATCGCCGCATTGTAGCGGTGGTCATGGGCGGGAAATCGGGCGGCAGCCGCGACAACCAGATGGCCGGGCTGATCAACGCCTACATGCCGAAGGCGTCGTCGCGCGGCAGCGGCGTGCTGATCGCCAGGGCTGGCGGCGGCAACCCGATCACGGCACTGGCCAAGGTGTTCCTGCCTAAGCACGACGCGCCGACGCCGGACGAAAAGCCGGGCAACGATGCCGTTGCCTCTCTTGTTGAGGAAAACGCGCCCGTCGTTGAGGAGACCACTCCCGTCGTCCAGACCAGAAAGGTCAAGACGGTGGCCGTGGCGACAGTGGACGACGTTGCGACAGCCCGGGTTGCCGCGGCCTATGCCGAACCGGAGGCGGTCGATCCCGTCAATACCGCATCGGTGCCGTCGGGCTGGGCAATACAGGTCGCTTCTTCGCCAAAACGGTCCGAAGCCCAGGCTTTCCTCGACAAGACGACGAAGCAGGCCCCCTCGGTCCTCGCCGACGCATCCGGTTTCACCGTCGCATTCGACAAGGACGGCGTCACCTACTACCGCGCCAGGTTCGGTGGCTTTGGTTCGAAGAACGCCGCCTGGAAAGCCTGCAGCGCCCTGAAGAAAAAGAAGATCGAGTGCTACGCCGTCCAGCAATAGGCGGTGTGGAAGAACGCCTCCCGGGAATTCTGCGTCGAAGGAGACTAGTTGTGATTGGAGAGCAAGACATCCTTGGCTTCGTTGATCCGCGCCGCAAGGAAAGACGTGCCACCGATATCGGGGTGCAGGCGCTGCATCAGGCGGCGGTGCGCCTTGCGGACATCCGCCGCGGCGGCCCCCGCTTCAAGACCAAGGATCTTGTAGGCCTCCTCCTTAGTCATGGCGCCCGAACCTGGCGCAACACCCAGCCCTTCGCCACCATTCGCCTCAGCGTCTTTGCGCCAGACGGGAAATCTGCTGTCAAGATACGTCTCTAGCAATTGGCGGCTTTCCGGGTCGCCGGAAAGCTCGCGGTAAAGCTGCTGCAATTCCGCAAGTCCCATCGCGCCGAGCATCTTGCCTTCATGGCGACCGGCCAGAACGAGGCCTTCCAGGCTGCCGCTATCGTGATCGAGCTCCATTTCGAGTGCCGCGGTGCGCACCGTCGAATGCTTGCCCGGCGACAACTTCGCTGGCGGTCGTTTCATCCGCATGGAGCCATACCAGGCGAGCGCCGCCGACAGGATCAAACCGCCTACACCTTGGCGTCCGACCAGCAGCACGGCGACGCCGACCAGCGCCAACAGCAGAGGTCCGAGCGTCCTCATCCCGCTCGCGAGTCGCCCGGGGTCGGCGCGGACAAAGACGGTGGCGACGCCGAGAAGCACCAGAACGAGTGCTAAAAACAGGATAATCGCGCCCATTATTTCCTGCCGCCCCGCAGATGCTCGATCATCAGCCGGTCTTCCGGCCTGCCTCTGGCTTCCAATGCCGTCAGCCCGCCGGTCGCGAACACGGCAACCGCCGAAAGCAGGCTGGCCAAGGTCGCGGCTGCCCGCCGATCAAATCGGAACCATGCCCCTTTGGACAGCCGCGCGATCTCCTTGAAGACCTTTTCCGCGCCGGAATCATGACCCTCTTGAAAGATGAAGACAGGAACGCCGTGCAGGCCGAGGCTGCCCGCTTTGGTGGCAAGGTCGTCGACATTTTCTTCCATCGCGTCGCCGATATAGACCAGCGCATTGACCTTGGAGGCCGCTGTCTGCTTCAGTGCATTGGCAAGCACCTTGCCGATCTGGGTGTTGCCGCTGCGGCATTCTATCCGCGTCATCAGTTGCTTCAACGCGTCTGTATTGGTCACGAACGCGGACGAACGGCACTCGCCGAGGCCGCGAAAATAGACCAATTGAACCTTCAGCGCCCCGGCCTTGCCGACGGCGTCGAACATCTCGCCTTGCAACGAACAGGCGAGATCCCAGGTCGGCTGGCGGCTCATCGTGGCGTCGAGGGAAAGGATCAGCCTGCCTGAACCCGTCGCGGACGCAGCAAGCGTCCTCGCTTGGCGGACAAAGGCATCGATTTCACCGGTGCTCGATTGAGGCTTGACCGGCGCAGGATCGGCCCTTGCGGGCACGGGCGGCTTCTTGTCGCTCATGCGATTCAAGATGTGGCGTTGCCGCGCCGCTTGCAAGTCCATCATGAGGCGACTTTGAGGGCCAGCAGTCCTAGCCCTGCACCTTGCGGCTTCTGCTCGACCCATACCCCAACCGGACCTTGTCACGGGGACTTCCGTTCCTCGTCAGGAACATCAGGCCGAACATGGCGAACCACGTCAAGACGAAGCTGATCATGGAGAGCGCGGCAGCTTCAGTGGGAGCGCTTTTGCCGACCTCGTTGATCGAGACAGGGAAAGTGCGAAACAGCATGATGTTGGAAACGGTGAATTCACCTGTAACGACTGTAAATGTCATCAGCATGCAACTGACAAGGGCGGCGCGGAGATTGGGAAGAACGACCAGCGTCATGGTTTTCCAGACGCCCGCGCCCAGGCTTTCGGCAGCTTCCTTCAGCGTTTTCAGATCCAGTGCGGCAAGACCGACATCCAGCGACCGGAATGCAAAGGGCAGCGCGAGGAAAAAATAGGGAATCGTCAGATAGAAGGGCGATCCGATGAGCCATGTCGGGCCGGCGATGAGCGCCGAAAGCCCACCGACAAAAGCTATGGCCGGAACGACGAACGGCAGGATCGCGATCAACTCGATCACCATGCGCATGCGCGGCGCGTAAAGATGGCTGGCGATCACGGCTGGCGTCAGAATCAGGAGGATCAGCGCGCTCGTGCAGGCCGAGAGCTGCAGCGAGAGGATAAGGGGAGCTGAGAGATCTTTCCGGTAGAGGAGGTTGACGTAGGACGAAAGCCCGTAGGATGTCTGTCCTTCCCACAGGCTGAACAGCATCGTCATGGCGAGCGGCATGACAAAATAGACGACCGCGACGGCGAGAACGCTCCAGCGAACAAAAGAATTCTGCCCCATGTCAGGACTGCCATCGTCTGGCGCGACGCATGAACAGGTTGCTTGCCGCAACGACGCCGACCATGACGGCGATCATGCTGACTGAAAGCGCCGCCCCGGTTTGCGGGGAGTTCATGACATCGCCGGAAAGCACGTTGCCGATCTCGGTCGTCAGCAGCAGCAGGTTGCCGGAGGTGAGCGCGTAAGCCGTCGCATAGCCGGAAAAGGCCGAGCCGAACAGCAATATGAAGGCGGAAACCAGCGATGGCGCCAAGATGGGAACCACCACGAGCCGCAGATATTGCCACGGCGTTGCGCCTAGGCTTTCCGCCGCTTCGGACCACTCGACGCGCAGTGCCTGAATGGCAGGCGTAATGATGATGACCATCAGCGGAATGAGGAAATACGCGTAGATAATGGTAAGGCCGCCGAGCGAATACAGTGTGAAACCAGTCGCGTAGATGTCGATGCCGAGTGCTTTCAGCGCGCGTGTCAGCAGGCCGGACATGCCGAGGCTGGCAATGAAGGCAAATGCCAGCGGAACGCCGGCAAAGTTGGCCGCTACCGCGCTGAAACTTGTCGCGATGGCTCCGAGCACCGGTGGCGCCTTTCGATGAAACACGACGGCGGCGATTGCACCGCCGCAGACGACACCCACCGTCGCCGAAGCGACCGACAGCATCACGGAGTTGTAGGCGGCGGAACGGAACGTCCCGCCGCCGAGTGCGTAGATGTAGTCGAGCGTGAAACCATCGGCGCCACTCACCGATTGCCAGGCCAACATGATCGTGGGGGCGACCATGAAAGCTGCGGCAAAGACAAGAAACGGCCCCATCATCACCGCCGGCAGGGCCCAACGGGAAAGAAGACGGAGCAAGCCATTGCGACAATGCGGCCGGCTCACGCCAGGCCTTTCGGTGAGAGGCACGGAAGCGACCGCTCAGTTGATCTTCACGGTCTTCGGCCACATCTCGGCCACCATGTTCTTGGCGGCGTCGATCTGGGCTTGGCTTGCGAAGCCCACGTCCTTGTAGGCTTCAGGCGATGGAAGTTTGGCAAGGATCTCGGCCGGCAGCGCACCTGCATTCAGCATCTTGGCAAATCGAATCGGATGCGCATATCCGGCGAGGAAGCTCAACTGACCCTCGTCGCTGTAAAGATATTCCTGCCAGAGCTTGGCGGCATTGACATGGGGCGCATGCGCGCTGATCGCCTGGACATAGTAGTTGCCGAAAGGTGCTCCGTCATTGGGAATGACGACCTCGAAATCGACCTTGCCCGCTTCATCGTCACGGATCGTCAGATTGAGATAGTCCCATCGCAGAGCGATCGGCGTCTGGCCGCTGACCATGGTGCCCTTGTCGCTCTGGATCGGGTTGTAGTTTCCGGCTGCGTTCAGCGTGCCGAAGAATTCGACGCCCGGCGCGATATTGTCGAAGCTGCCGCCATTGGCCAGTGCTGCCGCCATGACGGAGGCGAAGGAGTCACCGGCGCGCAACGGATTGCCGCCCATGGAAACCATGCCCTTGTATTCCGGCTTCAGGAGATCGGCCCAGCTTCTGGGAACGTTCTTCACGACGTCCCTGTTCACGGCAAAGGAGATGATGCCGTAGTAGCAGCCCTGGAACAAGCCGTCGGCATGCTTGGCTTCAGCCGGAATGTCGGCCCATGTCGCCACCTTGTAAGGCTGCAGGAGGTTTTCGGCAACGGCCTGTAGGGCGAAGGACGGGGCGAGATCGACGCTGTCAGGTCCGCGATCCTGCCCCTTGAGGCTGCGGATGGCCTGTAGCTCTTCGGCGGAGGAGCCTTCCGGGTTGGTCGGGTTGACCGTGATGCCGTATTTATTCTCAAAATCGGTCATCATCTTGCCGAACACCCAGTTCGGCGAAAGCGCGATCACGTTGAGAGCGCCTTCCTGCTTGGCGGCTGAAACAAGCGTTTCAGCCGGGACTGACGCGGCTGCATGCGCGAATGTGGGCATGTTGAGGTTGACGAGCGAAGCGCCGAGGGCGGCCGAACCGCCCTGCAGCAGCGTTCTGCGATTGAGGTTGAAATGCGTCATGGGAGTATCCCTCTGAGAGAGTTGATTGCATGATCCGACGGGCCATGCCGTGCCTTGGGAGCGAGGGCCCAATAGGCTTGGCCGATGACGCCGTGGTGACGGATTTGCGAATTTTGTAACGGCGACTGGCTCGCTGAATCGCCAATGCTCTTCCGGTATCCAACTGATTTTTTGTCTTTTCCGGGAAATCAAAATGGCGGGCTGTCACGTGGTTGCAATGCGAGGAGAGTAGGTGGCCGGTCGATGACCGCTCTGGTACCCCCTCGGCGCGCATCCCCTATTGCAATCTGGATGCCGGGTCCTTGAAGATCGCTATCATCGCTGATCCCCACATCGGCACACAGAAAAACAATTTCGTTGCGAACTGGGAAATCTGCCGCGCGCATGTCAACGCGGCGAATGTGGATTTCACTGTCGTCCTGGGCGATCTGACCCTCGATGGCGCGAACCTGACGCAGGATTGCATTTTTGCGCGTCAGTCACTGGCCGCGCTCGAGGCACCGGTTCTGGTTCTTCCTGGAAACCACGACATAGGCGATGTTTCACGCCAGGGCCGGCAGCCGGTGAATGCCGAGCGCATCAAACGCTGGCAGCAGTTTTTTGGCAGCGACCGCTGGGTCTGCGACAGAATTCCAGGCTGGCGGCTGATCGGGGTGAACAGCCAGCTGTTCGAGACGGGGCTGCCGGAAGAGGAAGCGCAATGGCAAGATATCGCGGCTGCATTCGAGCAGGCCGGTGCTCGAAAGATCGCGCTGTTCACACACATGCCGCTGTTCCTGGAGCATTGGGATGAAGAAGATCGGCCCTATTGGACAATCCTTGGCAAGGCTCGGCGGAGGTTGCGAGCGCTCATGCAGGAATCCGGCGCCGCCATTGTCAGCGCCCATATACACAGAACGCTCTTTCAAAGCCGGCCGGGCGAACCCCTGATCGTCTGGGCCGCGGCGTCCAGTTTTCTGGCGCGCGACGAATCCATGCCGCCGCAGCCCGGCGCGGCTCTGCTCGGCGTGAGCTTCCTGACATTCGTGGCAGACAGCATGGAGGTGCGCTTCGAAAGCGTTCCAGGCGTGGAGACCACCTATATCGAAGACTACAAGGGTTCGATCTATCCGCCGCCGGCCTAGAGCAGGCCGAGATCGGCAAGCTCGCGCCTGAGTTTCGGCGGCATCTCGAACAGCCCGGCCTTGCCCTTGCCGAGATCGGCGGGCGCATCGGACGGCTTCAGGTAACGCCAGCCCTGAAAGGCGCGGCGCGGCTGCCAGTCGGTGCGCACGACCTCGGGATCGAGGATCAGGTGGCAGCGGCCGATGCCTTCGTCGTCGGTGAAGGGCCGGATTTCGGTGATCAACTGACGGCACTGGACATTGCCCTTGATCACCCAGTAGAGCGAGCCGCCGTCGGTGACCTCGGCGCCGCGCGTCGGAACCATGCGGGTGGTGTGGTATTGCTCGACCGGTTCGCCGGCACGCCGCCGCTCGTCAAGACGGAAGGCGATCCACTCCTCGAGATCCTCGACGCTGTCGCAGCCGACGCAGAGTTTTATAAGATTGAGAGACATGGCGTAAGGTTTAGTCCGGCGCGCTGATGCGTCAACGGCCTGATCGACTTCTCCACAGTGCCAAGCTTGCGCCTCAGCACTCGACGACATTAACGGCCAGCCCGCCGAGGCTGGTTTCCTTGTATTTCTCGTTCATGTCGAGGCCGGTCTGGCGCATGGTCTCGATCGCCGCGTCGAGCGGTACGAAATGAATGCCGTCTCCCTTGATGGCCAGTGACGCGGCGGTCACCGCCTTGACCGCGCCCAGCGCATTGCGCTCGATGCACGGCACCTGCACCAGTCCGCCAACCGGATCGCAGGTCATGCCGAGATGATGTTCGAGCGCGATCTCGGCCGCGTTCTCGACCTGCTCGGGCGTGCCGCCCATGACGGCGCACAGACCCGCCGCCGCCATCGCCGAGGCCGAACCGACCTCGCCCTGGCAGCCGACTTCGGCGCCCGAGATCGAGGCGTTGGTCTTGATGATGCCGCCGACCGCCGCAGCCGTCAGCAGGAAATCGCGGATGCTCGGCTGGTCGGCCTCGGGATGAAAATGCAGCCAGTAGCGCAGCACCGCTGGCAATGTGCCAGCAGCGCCATTGGTCGGCGCGGTGACGACGCGCCCGCCGGCGGCGTTCTCCTCGTTGACCGCCATGGCGTAGATCGACAGCCAGTCATTGGCGAGCAAGGGATTGGGCCGGTTCTGCTGCCACTGCTCCTGCAGCTTGTCATGCAATTGCCGCGCGCGACGGCGCACCTTGAGCCCGCCCGGCATGATGCCGTCCTGCGACAGGCCGCGATCGATGCAGCCCTTCATGGCGTTCCAGATGCCGTCGAGACCGGTGTCGAGCTCTGGGCGCGACATCTGCGTTTCCTCGTTGACGCGCTTCATGTCGGCGATGGAAAGGCCGCTTTTCGCCGCCATAGACAGCATCTCGGCGGCATTCTTGAACGGATAAGGAACCTTCTTGCCTTCGGTCGTGACCGAGCCCTTGGCCTTCATCCGCTGCAGTTCTTCCTCGGAAACCACGAAGCCGCCGCCGATCGAATAATAGATGCGCTTGAGCAGCAGTCGGTCGCCGGCATCATAGGCCGAGAAAGCCATGCCGTTGGCGTGGCCGGTGAGCGGCGTTTTGCGATCCAGCACCAGGTCCGTGGCCGGATCGAAGCGATAGGATGGATGGCCGGCCGGCGAAATCCGCTTCTCGGCGGCGACGCGCGCGACAATGCCGTCGGCCCGGTCGGGATCGACGGTCTGCGGAGTCTCACCGGCAAGGCCGAGCATGACCGCCCGATCGGAGCCGTGGCCGATGCCGGTGTAAGCGAGCGAGCCGTGCAGGCTGGCGGCGATGCGATCCACCTTGGCGCCGGCCGGACGCGGCCAGTCGTCTCCCGCGACCTCGTCGAGAAACCGCCGCGCCGCCGTCATCGGCCCCATCGTGTGCGAGCTTGATGGTCCGATGCCGATCTTGAACAGGTCGAAAACCGAAAGGAACACGCGCCGCTGTCTCCGTACCGAAACCTACATATAGGTATTCCCATGATGTTTCTGCTCTTTTGAAAGTCGCGGCGCAGCGCCTGCCGACCTTGTTTGCTCCGGCAGCGACATGGCCGCGTTCAGCCATCGAAGCGACCCCTCCGGCTGTGGTAAAAGGCAATGCATGGGCGATTCCTTCCATTTGTCGACGGCCGATCTCGCGGCACTGGCCTTCTTCCTTGTCGCATGGGTGCTGCATACGCTCGCCGCTGACGGAAGACTGGTCAGCCGCGTGTCGCTGACAACCGCAATGAACGCCCAGCGCGAAGCCTGGATGCGGACCATGGCCGAGCGCGAGATCCGCATCGTCGACACCGCCATCATGAGCGGGCTGCAACAGGGAACCGCCTTTTTCGCCTCCAGTTCGCTGATTGCGCTGGGTGGCTGTTTTGCCTTGCTCGGTGCTTCCGACCAGGTTCTTGCGGTGCTGAGCGACTTGCCCTTCGGCGAGACAGCGTCGCGCGCGGCCTTCCAGATCAAGGTATTCGGGCTGGTGCTGATCCTGGCCTTTTCCTTCTTCAAGTTCGGCTGGGCCTACCGGCTGTTCAACTATTGCTCGATCCTGATCGGCGCCGTGCCGATCCCGCATGGCGAGGCCTCGCGTAACCCGGTTACCGAAACGGCGGTGTGGCGGGCGGCGCGCATGAACATGCTGGCCGGAAAGCACTTCAATTCCGGTCTGCGCGGCGTCTTCTTCTCGATCGGCTATCTCGGCTGGTTCATCGACCCGATGGTGTTCGTGCTGTCGACACTGCTGCTTCTGGCGGTGCTGGTCCGCCGCCAGTTCTTTTCCGCCGCGCGGCAGGCGGTGATCGGTCAGCCGCCCGGCCCATCTGCTGGTCCGGGGAAGAGCCGATCGATCCGGCCCGACAGCCAATAGGCCATCAGCCCGATCCATTCGCGGACCGCGGTGGTGGTGACCTCCAGCCCGTTATAGGGGGGGAACGAGCCGATGCTTTCGGTGCCGGAGGTCATGTAGTCGACCGGCCACGGAACGGTTGGAAAGCCGGCCTTGTCGAACAGCGCCGTGGCGCGCGGCATGTGGAAGGCCGATGTCACCAGCAGCCAGGTCTCGCCCGGTTTCGGCGTCACCAGTTCCCTGGTGAAGACCGCATTTTCATAGGTGTTGCGGGATTTGTTCTCGAGGATCAGCCGATCGGCTGTCACGCCGAGCGCGGCGAGCAGGCGTGGCCCGGAGTCTGCATCGCCCTCACCTTTGACCACCATTTCAACGGTGCCACCGGAGATGGCGATTTTCGCTGTCGGAAAACGCCGCGCCAGCACGGCCGCCTCGACGATGCGGTCGCCGGCGCCGTTGATTTCATAGCCGCCACGCACGGCATTGATGGCACTCTCCAAACCGCCGCCCAGCACAATGATACCGTCGACCCTTGCTGGCAGCGGCGGCCTGGGGAAGCGGTCCTCCAGTGGACTGATCATTATTGCGCCGAGTTCCGTCCATGTCGAAAGCGCAAGAATCAGAACGGCAAGGACGGTGCCGGCGGTCGCCAATCCTCGCCGGCCGAACATCGCCGCCACCAGCCCCGCCAGCAACAGGAAGATCGCAAAATTCAACGGCTGGACAAAGAACCAGAGAAATTTGGAAAGATAGAAGAACATCCCTCACCCCCACCGCATCGGTCCGAAAACCGGAATCGATTTCCGGAAAGCACGATGCGTAGATTCAAGCGCGTTGGAGTGTGCTTTTATGCGTCCAGATGGACGCATGTCGCTCCAATGCATGCCGCCCAAAAGCGCCTAGCGGTTCTGGGGTAACTACATACATAGACCGGGGGGAAAGCGCCCCGCATCATTCAAACGCAATGCCTAAAGGACTACCACCACTTTTCAGGCTGAAAGCTGCCGGCCGCCTGCTCGATGACATGGGCGGTCTGGAACAAGGTTTCCTCGTCGAAGGGACGGCCGATCAGCTGCAGGCCGAGTGGCAGACCCTTGGCGTCAAGGCCGGCCGGTACGGCGATGCCCGGCAGCCCGGCCATGTTCACCGTCACGGTAAAAATGTCGTTGAGGTACATCTTGACCGGGTCGGCGGCCATGTCCTCGTCGGCGATGCCGAAGGCCGCCGACGGCGTAGCCGGTGTCAGGATGACGTCGACGCCCGCCGCGAACACGTTCTCGAAATCCCGCTTGATGAGGTTTCTCACCTTCTGCGCCTGCAGATAGTAGGCATCGTAATAGCCGGCCGAGAGCACATAGGTGCCGATCATGATGCGGCGCTTGACCTCGCGGCCGAAGCCGGCGGCGCGGGTCTTCTCATACATGTCGACAATATCCTTGCCGGGCACGCGCAGGCCATAGCGGACGCCGTCATAGCGGGCGAGGTTCGACGAGGCCTCGGCGGGCGCCACGATATAGTAGGCCGGCAAGGCATATTTCGTGTGCGGCAAGGAAATGTCGACGATCTCGGCGCCGGCATCCCTGAGCCAGGCAATGCCCTTCTGCCACAGCGTCTCGATCTCTTCGGGCATGCCGTCGATGCGATACTCCTTCGGGATGCCGACCTTCATGCCCTTGATCGGTTTGCCGATCGCCGCTTCGTAGTCGGGCACCGGCCGGTCGACCGAAGTGGTGTCCTTCGGATCGACCGAAGCCATGGATCTGAGCAGGATCGCGGCGTCGCGCACGTCGCGGGCGATCGGCCCGGCCTGGTCGAGCGACGACGCGAACGCGACGATGCCCCAGCGCGAGCAGCGGCCATAGGTCGGCTTGATGCCGACCGTGCCGGTGAAGGCGGCGGGTTGGCGGATCGAGCCGCCGGTGTCGGTGGCGGTGGCGCCGGCGCACAGGAACGCCGAGACGGCCGAGGCCGAACCGCCGGACGAACCGCCCGGCACGAGCTGGGCATTGTCCAGCGTGCGCGCGGTCCTGGTGCCGCCGGCCGAGACGAAACCGCCATCGCCCTGATGCGTGGTCGGCATCACCACAGTGTCGAGGCGCGAACGCCGCCACGGATTGACGACCGGACCATAGTAGGACGTCTCGTTGGACGAGCCCATGGCGAACTCGTCCATGTTGAGCTTGCCGAGCATGACGGCGCCATCGGCCCACAGATTGCCGGTGACGGTCGATTCGTAGCGCGGCTTGAACCCGTCCAGCACGTGGCTGCAGGCCTGGGTGTGAATGCCTTCGGTGCCGAACAGATCCTTGATCCCGAGCGGGATGCCTTCGAGCGAACCGCCCTCACCCTTGGTCAGTTTCGCGTCCGAGGCCTTGGCCATATCGCGCGCCTTGTCGTCGGTAACCGCGACATAGGCGTTGAGCGCCGGATTGGCCCGCTCGATCGCCGAGAGATAGGCTTCGGTGATCTCGGTCGCGGTGATTTCCTTGGCGCGCAGCTTGGCGCGGGCCTGTGAAATCGTGAGTTGCGTCAGGTCGCTCATCGGGCAAGGCTCTTTTCGTAAAACACCGACCACTCGGTATCGGGATAATCCAGAACCGGACCGCAGCGCGAGAAACCGGCGCGCTCGTAGACGGTCCAGGCGGCGGGGTGGCGGTCGCCGGTTTCCAGCACCAGGCGCTTCAACCCTTCGCTGCGCGCCAGCGCCTCGACCCGCTCGACGATTTTCGCGCCGATCTTCTGGCCGCGATGCGACGGCCGCGTATACATGCGCTTGACTTCGCCAATGGCGCCGTCGTGGCGCTTGAGCGCGCCGCAACCGATGGCAAGGCCGTTGTCGCGGGCGATGAAGACAGTCGTGTCCTTGCCTGCCATCTGCTCGACGGTCAGGTGGTAGCAATGCTCCGGCGGCGTCAGCTCAAGCAGCGTGGTGTTGAGCTCGTTGATCAGCCTGCGCACATCGTCCTGCAATGGCGTCTCGATGGCGATTTCGATTGCCATCGGCCGCTACTCCACGACCTTCGGAACGAGGAAGAAATTCTCTTCCGTCGCCGGCGCGTTGGCGACGATATCCGCCGCCTTGTTGCCGTCGGTGACAACGTCCTGGCGTTTCTTCATCTCCATCGGGGTGACCGAGGTCATCGGCTCGACGCCGGAAACGTCGACCTCGTTCAACTGCTCGACAAAGCCGAGGATGGCGTTCAACTCGCCGGTCATGCGCTCGGCATCCTCCTCGCTCACCGCAATGCGGGCGAGACGCGCAACGCGCTTCACAGTCTTGACATCAACGGACATATTTGTCGCCTCGGGAAAACCAGGTCGCGCTATAGCGGCGCGGCGCGTGCCGCGCAACATGCATCATGCCGACAACGCGGCCGGAAGCCTCATGGCAGCGCCACGCCGTCGCAGAGGAAATAGCTGCCGCTGTTGCCGCTTGCCTCGCTCTCATCATCGACGGGCCGGACGGAAACCAGGTCGACCTGCTTCGGGCTCATTTGCGTGACCGACAGAACGTCCGGAAAGAGATAGCCCGGTTCCTGGCAGATGGCGGTCACCGCCCAGCTCGGCGAACGTGTCGCCTTGGTGATCTCAAGGAATTCGCAATTGTATTCGATGCTTTCCAGGCCGCGGGCCGACAGCACAATGTTGCCGGCCTCGATCACCGTCTGCAGCGTATCCTTCTTGGCTTGAGCGCAAAGCTCCTCGGATTGGAGATAGACACCCTCGATGAAATCCTCCGCGGCCGGCGCAGGCGATGCCGCAACCAGCATCGAAATGCAAAGAGAACTCCTCAAGGCCATGTTTTCATTCCGTTTTGGTATCTTCTACCCAGTATCGTCTACAAGGTAATCATCTCGCCGATCTTCGGCAATGCCACTTTCACATCCGACCCGTCCATTCCGGCCACGAACTTTTCGGCGGTCGGGTCGATGATCGGAAACGTGCCGAAGTGACCGGGGACGACCGTATCGAAATCGAAGAAGCGCCGGCAGGCAAGGGCCGCCACCGCGCCGCCCATGGTGAAGCGATCGCCGATCGGCACGATGCCGATCTTCGGTTCGTGCAATTCGTTGATCAGCGCCATGTCGGAAAAAATGTCGGTGTCGCCCATATGGTAGAGCGTCTTGTCCTCCGGAAAATGCAGCACAAGCCCGCCCGGATTGCCGAGATAGACGTTCTGGCCACCTTCGATGCCGAACGATGAGGAATGCAGCGCCTGGACGAAGGTGGTGGTGAAACCGCCGCAATCGACAGTGCCGCCGATATTGCCAGGGTTGATCTTCTTCTCGCTGGCGCCCTTGCCGACCAGGTACATGCAGATCTCAAAATTGGCGACCAGCATGGCGCCGCTTTTCCCGAGCACCTCCAGCGCACCGCTGACATGGTCGCTGTGGCCGTGCGTCAACAATACATGCGTGACCCCTTCCGCTGGTCCTTCCCAGCCGCCTGTCCAGGTTGGATTGCCGATCAGATAGGGGTCGATGAGGATTTTCGCGTCCGCGGTCTCGATGCGGAATGCCGAATGGCCGTACCAGGTCAGTTTCATGAATGCTTCCTCGATTTTTGCTTCGCTAGAGGATAGAACGCCGACGGCAAAGTTAAAGTGCTGCTGCGTCCTCTGCGCGTACAGGACGCACCGCGCCATAGTCAAAAGGAAAGCGGTTGAGCGTCATCACGATCGAGGAGTTGCCGGCGCGGCTCGGCGGCGGCAAGACGCTGGCCGGGCTCGATCTCGGCGACAAGACGATCGGCGTGGCGGTTTCCGACCGGGGTTTTTCCTTCGCCCATCCGCGCCCCGTCATCATGCGCCGGAAATTCTCGCTCGATGCCGCCGCGCTGCTGGCCTTGCTGCAGAAGGAGAATGCCGGGGCGGTGGTGCTTGGCCTGCCGGTCAATATGGACGGGTCGGAGGGTCCGCGTGCCCAAAAATCCCGCGCTTTTGTTCGCAACATGGCTGGCCTGACCGACCTGCCCTTCGTTTTTTGGGACGAGCGGCTGTCGACGGTGGCGGCCGAGCGGACATTGATCGAGATGGATTTTTCACGCAAGAAACGCGCCGGCAAGATCGATTCGGCCGCGGCCGCCTTTATCTTGCAGGGCGTTCTCGACCGGCTTCAGACGCTTGGCGTCGATGCCTGGTCGAAATAGCGGTCGCGCATTGTCCTTAGCCAGCCGCCGATCGCCCGGCGCCGGCGAAACGCCCAAAACGCCATCAAGAGCAACCCGTCGATGACGCAGGCCTTCGCTACCATGCCGGGAATGATCGCCGGATCGACGCCAAGCATCTGCCCGTAAAGCTGGAAGACGAGATCATGCAATTGCCGGCTGAGCATGACATAGCCGAAATTGATGTCGTTGAGCGACAGGAAGAACCAGCCCCAGAACAGGACGAGCGGAGCGGCCCAGAGTGCGAACAGGTAACGCATCAGCTGCCATCCCTCGGTTTGGTGTCCGATCGACCGGAGATGCGCGACAGCAAGGAACCGTGCGCCGCGTCCTTCGCCATCAGATGCGCGGCGGCCCGGATGTCGGCTCTGGCCGGAACCGCCGCGGCAAAGGCCGAGCGCCGCTCCGCAAGCATGGCGACATAGGAAGCCAGAAGTGCGGCCAGTTGCACGGCGACAGCCATGAACAGCCCGTTGATGCCTTGCGCGGCGCCACCGACCAGAATCAGCGACAACACGCCGGAAGCCGAGATGAAGGCGGTGCGCACGACGCTGTCGACAGCTTGCGGGTCTGGCACGCCGCTGATCAGGGTTTCGACGAAGGCCCAGCAAAACAGCACCGCGACAACAAGCAATGCGACGGCAAGCGGCGCCACGACGAAGGCGTTTTCGAGATCGGCGATATGGGCATTCTGAATGGCGACGCCCAACACGCCGAGCGCTGCCGCAACGCCGCGATTTCCGTCAATGCAGATGAACGCCAGCAGGGCGAAAGCCACTGCCCAGTGCAAGGCCAGAAAGGAGGTCAATCGATACCGCATGGCGTTCCTGCTTTGGTAAACAGGACAGTGGGCTTTGCAGCTTGCCGCCGCAATGGAAACCATTTGTTAAGGTTAACGGTCATCCACAGGGACGCGACAAAGGACGAATTCCCTGTCAAAACCCTCTCAATTGACCGGCGGATAGAGCGTGTCGATGATCATGCGGGCATCGTGACGCGAATCGAGCATGCCATAGGTGTTGCGCCACTGGCCGGCGAGCCGCGTCTCGACGAAAGCATCGGCGATCCGCCCTGCTCCCAGCCGGCGCAGCTCCGCCGCCGCCGCCGACAGCGCCAGTTGCTCTGTCAGCAGTCTCGCCGAGCCCTCGTCGGTTGCCGCCACCTGCATCGCCGCCTTGAGCACGCCGATGGTGCCACGCCCGCCGGCGCCGAGATCGCGGTCGATGCCGGTCAGCACCTCCTCGAACAGGCCGGGCGCCCGGCCGAGCACGCGCAGCACGTCGAGCGCCATCACGTTGCCGGAACCCTCCCAGATCGCATTGACCGGCGCTTCGCGGTAATAGCGGGCAAGCGGCGCTTCCTCGACATAGCCATTGCCGCCGAGGCATTCCATCGCCTCGTAAAGCAGCGGCGGCGCGATCTTGCAGACCCAGTATTTGACGACCGGGGTCATGGCGCGGGCAAAGGCCGCCTCGCCGCGGTCGCTGGCCGCCTCGTCGAAGGAACGCGCCAGCCGGAACGACAGCGCGGTGGCGGCGGCAACGTCGAGCGCCATGTCGGCCAGCACGCGTTGCATCAGCTGCTGCTCGATCAAATTGGCGCCGGACACCTGGCGGTGACGCGTGTGGTGGACGGCCTCGGCCAGCCCTGCCCGCATGATCGCCGACGAGGCGACGGCGCAGTCGAGCCTGGTCAGCGTCACCATATCCATGATCGTCTTTACGCCCGCGCCGGGCTCGCCGACCATCTCGCCGATGGCGTTGACGAACTCCACCTCTGACGACGCATTGGAGCGGTTGCCGAGCTTGTCCTTCAGCCGTTGGAAGCGGAAACCGTTGCCCGACCCGTCGCCGAGAATGCGGGGAACGAGGAAGCACGAAAGCCCCTCCGGCGCTTGCCCGAGCACCAGGAAGGCATCCGACATCGGCGCCGACATGAACCATTTGTGGCCGGTGAGCCGGTAGAAGCCGCTGCCGGCGCGCTCAGCCCTTGTGGTGTTGGCGCGCACATCCGTGCCGCCCTGCTTCTCGGTCATGCCCATGCCGAGCGTCAGCCCGGTCTTTTCGACCGGCGGCTTCTGGCTTTGGTCGTATTTGCGCGTCGTCACCCTGGGCGCCCATTCGCGAAACAGCTTCGGGCTGGCCATCAACGCCGCCAGCGATGCGCTGGTCATGGTGATGGGGCAGAGATGCCCGGTTTCGAGCTCGGCCGTCAGATAGAAACGGGCGGCGCGCACCTGATGACGGCGGCCAATCTCGGCATCGCCATTTTCCCAGACCGAGGAATGCAGTCCGTTGGCCACCGAACGGCGCATCAGCGCATGATAGGCCGGGTGGAACTCGACCTGATCGATGCGCCGGCCTTGCCGGTCATGGGTCCTGAGCTTCGGCGTCTCGACATTGGCGAGACGGGCCAGTTCCTGCGCCTCCTGCGTCAGCACGAAACGGCCAAGCGCGTCGAGATCCTTGCGCACCGGATCGGAGAAGCGCTCGGCAAGCTGGATCAGCAACGGATCGCCTCGCCACGCATTGCCGCCCGTCAGCGGCGGCGGCTGGTTCGTCACGTCGTCGGTCACGCACTGTCCCTGTTGTCTGAAGGCCACGAAGTTGTCTGAAGGCTACGAATCCGAAGCCGTTGGCGGTTATAGCTCAAGCGTTGCTGCGCGCGCGACGAAAAACCGGGGAGAATGGCCGCAATCCAAAGCTGGTGCTTGCAGCCACGGAATCTCCCCCCTATAGCAGCGCCTTGAGATGACCGACGCTTCGTCCCTGCCGCTTTATCCCCACCGCCATCTTCTGGGCATCCGCGATCTTTCCCCCGCCGACATCGAGCTTTTGCTCGACCGGGCCGACCGAGCGGTGGCGATCTCCCGGCAGCCGGAGAAGAAGACCTCGACGCTGCGCGGCCGCACCCAGATCAACCTTTTCTACGAAGCCTCGACCCGCACGCAATCGTCGTTCGAGCTGGCCGGAAAGCGGCTCGGCGCCGACGTCATGAACATGTCGGTGGCGAGCTCCTCGGTGAAGAAGGGCGAGACGCTGATCGACACGGCGATGACGCTGAACGCCATGCGTCCCGACATCCTTATCATCCGCCACCAGTCGGCGGGTGCCGCGGCACTTCTGGCGCAGAAGGTCGGCTGCTCGGTGGTCAATGCCGGCGACGGCGCGCACGAACACCCGACGCAGGCGCTGCTCGACGCGCTGACCATCCGCCGTGCCAAGGGGCCGCTGTCGAGGCTGATCGTGGCGATCTGCGGCGACATCCTGCACTCGCGCGTGGCGCGCTCCAACATCATGCTGCTCAATGCGCTCGGCGCCCAGGTACGCGTCGTCGCCCCGTCGACGCTTTTGCCCGCCGGCATCGAGAAAATGGGCGTCATCGTCACCCGCTCGATGGCCGAAGGCCTCAAGGACGCCGACGTGGTGATGATGCTGCGCCTGCAGCGCGAGCGGATGGAAGGCGCCTTCGTGCCTTCGGTGCGCGAATACTTCCGCTATTTCGGCCTCGACGCCGAGAAGCTGAAGGCGGCCAAGGATGACGCGCTGGTGATGCATCCAGGCCCGATGAATCGCGGCGTCGAGATCGCCTCGGAAATAGCCGACGGCCCGCAGAGCGTCATCCAGGAACAGGTGGAGATGGGCGTCGCCGTGCGCATGGCTGTCATGGAAGCGCTGCTCGACCCCCGCCGCAACCAAGAGGGCCGTGGCGCATGAGCACGACGGTCTTTGAACGCGTTCGCATCATCGACCCATCGCGCGGCACCGACGAGGTCGGCGCGGTCATCGTCGAAGGCCGCAAGATCATTGCTGCCGGCAAGGCAGCGCTCAACCAGGGCGCTCCCGAAGGCGCCACAATCATCGATGGCGCCGGCAAGGCGGTTATCCCCGGCCTGATCGACGCCCGTGTTTTCATCGGCGAACCCGGTGGCGAACACCGCGAGACCATCGCTTCGGCCAGCGTGGCGGCGGCAGCCGGCGGCGTGACTTCCCTCGTCATGATGCCCGACACCGACCCGGTGATCGACAATGTCGCGCTGGTCGAATTCGTGCTGCGCACCGCCAAGGATACGGCCAGCGTCAACATCTTTCCGGCGGCGGCGATCACCAAGGGCCTCGAAGGCCGCGAGATGACCGAGTTCGGCCTGCTCCTCGAGGCCGGCGCGGTCGCCTTCACCGACGGGCGCCACACCATATCGAGCGCTCTGGTGATGCGCCGCGCGCTGACCTATGCGCGCGATTTCGGCGGCGTGATCGCGCATGAAACCCAGGATGCCGACCTCGCCTCATCAGGCGTGATGAATGAGGGCCTCTATGCAAGCTGGCTCGGCCTTGCCGGCATTCCACGCGAAGCCGAATCCATCCCGCTGGAGCGCGATCTGGCGCTGGCGCGGCTGACCGGCGGCGCCTATCACGCGGCCAAGATCTCGACGGCGATGGCGGCGGCAGCGGTGTCGCGGGCCAAGGCCGACGGCGCCAATGTCACATCAGGCGTGTCGATCCACAATCTGTCGCTCAACGAGAACGATGTCGGGGAGTACCGCACCTTCTTCCGGCTGACGCCGCCATTGCGCGCCGAGGAAGACCGGTTGGCGATGATCGAGGCGGTCAAGGACGGCACCATCGATATCATCGTCTCCTCGCACGACCCGCAAGACGTCGACACTAAGCGCCTGCCCTTCGCCGATGCGGCGGCTGGAGCCATCGGGCTGGAAACGCTGCTGGGTGCCGCGTTGCGGCTCTATCACAACGGCGATGTGCCGCTGCTCCGGCTGGTCGAGGTGCTGTCCACCGCTCCGGCAAGGCTCTTTGGCCTGCCCGGCGGAACGCTGAAGCCGGGCGCGTTGGCCGATCTTGCGTTGGTCGATCTCGACGAGCCATGGATCGTCAGCGAAAGCGGCATTCGTTCGCGCTCGAAGAACACCTGTTTCGAAGGCGCGCGGCTGCAAGGCAAGGTCTTGCAAACGATGGTATCGGGACGCACAGTGTTTTCGGCCTAGGCCGACCGCAGCGCGTTGCGCGGCAATCCGGTCGGCTGGTGAAACACGGGGGGAAACAATGGCTTACGGTCCCGTCTTGGCGTTGGTGTTCGGCTATCTGCTCGGCTCGATTCCGTTCGGGCTTCTGATCACCGGTGCCGCCGGCCTTGGCGACGTTCGCAAGATCGGCTCCGGCAACATCGGCGCCACCAATGTGCTGCGCACCGGCAACAAGGGCCTCGCCGCCGCCACGCTGGTGCTCGACGCGCTGAAAGGCACGGCAGCCGTGCTGATCGCCGGCCGCTTTGCTCCGGAGCTTGGGCTTTGGGCCGGGCTTGGCGCTTTCCTCGGCCATCTCTTTCCAGTCTGGCTCGGCTTCAAGGGCGGCAAGGGCGTGGCAACCTATCTCGGCGTGCTGATCGCCCTGGCCTGGCAGGTGGCGCTGATCTTCGCCGTCGTCTGGCTGGCGATCGCGCTCCTGGCCCGCTACTCCTCGCTGGCCGCGCTGACGGCTGCGATCGTCGTACCGATCGCGCTCTATTTTCTCAGCACGCCTCAGATCGCCGGCCTGTTGGCGGTGATGAGCCTGATCGTCATCATAAAACACCGGGCCAACATCTCGCGGCTGCTTGCCGGCACCGAGGGCAAGATCGGGGCCAAGGGATGAGCCAGCGTTCCGCCGGGCCGCGCCTCAGCGACCGGCAGCGGCTGAGCTGGCTTCGTTTGATACGAACGCCGAATGTCGGCCCGGCGACCTTTCGCGATCTGATCAATAGGTTCGGCTCGGCCGAAGCAGCACTGGAGATATTGCCAGAGCTGATGATCTCGGGCGGCGCCAACCGCATCGCCCGCATCCCGTCCATTGCAGAGGTTGAAGCCGAGCTGGAAGCCGCTGGCCAAGCTGGTGCCCGCTTCGTCGGCATCGGCGAGGCCGACTACCCGTCGCTGCTGAAGAGCATGGATCATCCGCCACCGCTGCTCGCGGTCAGGGGCGAAGGCGCGGTGTTCCGCTTGCCGGCCGTGGCCATCGTCGGCGCCCGCAACGCCTCGCTGGCCGGCATCAAGATGGCGCGGACGCTCGCCGCCGAACTCGGCCGCGACGGCTACGGCATCGTTTCCGGCCTGGCGCGCGGCATCGACACGGCAGCACACCAGGGCAGCCTTGCGACCGGCACGATCGGTGTACTGGCCGGCGGCATCGATATGCCCTACCCGCCCGAGAATGCCGGCCTGTGCGACGAGATTGCCGAGCGTGGCGGCGCCATCATCTCGGAAATGCCGTTCGGCTGGCAACCGCGCGCCCAGGATTTTCCGCGCCGCAACCGCCTTGTCGCCGGCGCTGCCCTGGGGCTGGTCGTGGTCGAGGCCGCGCAACGCTCCGGCTCGCTGATCAGCGCCAGGCTTGCCGGCGAGATGGGCCGGCTGGTCTTCGCCGTCCCCGGCTCGCCGCTCGATCCGCGCGCGGCCGGCACCAACGGCCTGCTCAAGGACGGTGCCACCCTTGTCACCGAGGCGTCGGACATTTCCAGCGCGATCGCGCCACTGGTCGGTACGCAGATGCCAAGGGCGCCGCTCGAAGAACCGCCCGACTTCTCTGTGACGCCACCGCCCGGCGAGGACGATCGCGCCCGCGTCATCGAAGCGCTCGGCCCGACGCCGGTGGCGGTCGACGAGATCATCCGCCACACCGGCCTGCATCCGGCCCAGGTCTTCATGGTGCTGCTGGAACTCGACCTCGCAGGCCGGCTGGAGCGTCATGCGGGCGGGAACGTGTCGCTGGTTTGATCGAGGTTTTCCGGGTGGTCTCGGCTACGAGGCCCTTACCACGATGGGACGGGCGGTTGGGAGAACTGCTATCACGTGCGGCCCTCTGCGGTCCAAGTCATTGCAGGCTTTGCGCATAGGAATCAAAGTTTGCTCTGGCTCCAAGGGCGACGACCGGCAGATGCTTCTCACCGATGCATCCTGATTGGCTCTTGCTGCAAGCCACTCCGCTCTGTCCCGCGTCAAACCGATGAGGCAAGTACCGGCGAAATCCGCAGGCGCATCCACGGTCGTATCAAAGACGGCCCATGTGCCAGTAGGCTCTTGAACGGTCAAAAACATCATAACAGCACCCGCTAATATATAGCGCTCGAACTTACGGGACGAAGCTTTGTTAGTGCATCGATCAAACGAAGGAGAGTTTCGTGCCAACACGCGCCGGCGGATTAATATGTGCGTTGGCTTTGGGCCGGAGCCGCGTCACCGGCTACCCGTCCTCGCTGGCGAAGCAATTGTTGTCGATTTGTCATTGGGAAGAATGGCCGGCGCCACTTTGGGGGGCGTTGGGGTAGATTGCCTGATGGGCGCCGGCCAAGCGGAAACCAGGTCCGCCGCCTGTGTATAAAGGCTAAGTTCGCGAGACTTGCTATGGCGTGATCGCGGAAGGCCTCAATCGCGGACCATCGTTTTGTTGGTGAGCGCGTCGGGGTTCGAACCCGAGACCTACTGATTAAAAGTCAGTTGCTCTACCGGCTGAGCTACGCGCTCCCGCGGGCTCAAAAATGCCGCCCTCGAAATTGCGCGGAACATAGGGAGAGTGCTTCGGCCGGTCAACCGGAAAAAGAGGGTGCGCAAGCCAGGTTCTTTCGCGCCCTCGCAGCGTCTCGCGCGTTGCGTCGGCAAGGGCGGGAACGGCCTTCGAAAAGAAGCGGAAGGCCGGCTTTCTCGTAGAGGCCGAGTGGGAGGGCATTTTAGAGAAGCATTATAAATCAGCGGGTTGCAATTTTTCGCGGAACAATTGAACGCCTTGTCCGTTTTGTCGCCACAAGGGACGTCAACCACCCTTCAAGGAGAAAGACCATGAACAGGATCATGTCGGGTCTGCTGGCGACCACTCTCTCGCTTTCGTTCGCTGTTGCGGAGATCGTGCCGGTCAATGCGCAGCCGACCTACGTGCCGCTGGGCCAGGGCCTCTCGTCGAATGTCGAGACCGTCCAGTACGAGCCGTGGCGGAAGCGCAATTTTAATCGCGATTTCTCCCGCAATCGCGATTTCTCTCGTCGTGACTTCTCCCGTCGCAACTTCGCCCGTAACGACGGCAGCTATTGGCGCGGCCATCGCGGTTCGCGCGAATGGCGCCGCGGCTATCGCCGTCATGGCGACTACTGGTTCCCGCTGGCTGCCTTCGCGACAGGCGCGCTGATCACCGGCGCGGTCATCAACAATCAGAACCGCGTCTATCGAGGCAATGACCACGTGCAGTGGTGCTATGACCGCTACCGGTCCTACCGCGCCTCGGACAACACCTTCCAGCCCTATAACGGCCCGCGTCAGCAGTGCTATTCGCCTTATTGACGGCCTCCAGCCTGTACAGCGATCGTCGAGAGCCCGTTGCTTCCATAGGCACGGGTTCTCTCTTGGCGCCTCGATGGAACCTGAGGCGCGTCGATCAACCGGCCCAGCTGATGGTCTTGATAGTCAGATATAGGCCATCGCCTTCACCACGCGGAGAACGGTAGGCGCCGAGAGCGTTGCAAATTCGAACCATTGCCCCGGCCAGCTCCCAACCGAGCGCCTCCAGGTCATTGTCCGCATCCGTCACATAAGCCTGAGCCAGTTCGTCAATGCCGTTTTCCTCTCCGAAGGATCGAACCAGTTTTGCGTCGCTAAGGAACTCGCCAGGCAAGTTTGAATTTGCCCAAGACCACAGCCAGTTGCTGGCCTTGGCGCTCGTGGAGCCCGCAATCTGGATCTCGGCGACGACCTTGACGATATTGCCTTCCGAGAAAAGAAGCTTTCCAGCCTTGAGATCGTAGTCGTAACGGGGCCACCTGCCGAGGCCAAAATCGTCCTGCAAGCGCTTATTCTTCGCGTTCAGCTGTTCGAAAGCCTCTTCGCGCCAGGCAGTATACCGGTCTGGATTCATTCCCCTCACCCCAGCGCGGTCTTCTCACCTCTTATTGCACGCTCAGTGTCCGGCGCACAGCATCCCGCCAGCCCGCGAGCTTGGCCGACCGTGTGGCCGCATCCATGGCCGGCTTGAAGCGCTGGTCGAGCGCCCAGCTCTTGGCGAACTCCTTTGCCTTCGGCCACACACCCGCCTTCGAGCCTGCCATCCACGCAGCGCCCAGCGCTGTGGTCTCCAGAATGGTCGGACGGTCTACCGGCGCGTCGAGAATGTCGGCCAACCGCTGCATGGTCCAGTCGGACGCGACCATGCCGCCATCGACCCTGAGCACGGTCCTGGCCGACGCGCCCTTCCAGTCCTTGCGCATGGCGTCGAGCAGGTCGCGGGTCTGGTAGGCGACGGATTCCAGCGCGGCGCGGGCGAACTCGGCCGGACCCGAATTGCGCGTGAGCCCGAAGATCGCACCGCGCGCATCGGCATCCCAATGCGGCGCCCCGAGCCCGACAAACGCCGGCACCAGATAGACATTCTGTGTTGGATCGGCGGACGCCGCCAGGACGCCGCTCTGCTCGGCCTTGCCGATCACCTTGATGCCGTCGCGCAGCCATTGCACGGCGGCGCCGGCTATGAAGATCGAGCCTTCCAGCGCATAGGTGGTCCTGCCGTTCAGCCTGTAGGCGATGGTGGTCAAAAGCCGGTTCTTCGAGCGTACCAGATCGCCGCCGGTGTTGAGCAATGCGAAGCAGCCGGTGCCATAGGTGGATTTCATCATGCCCGGCTCGAAACAGGCCTGGCCGATGGTCGCCGCATGCTGGTCGCCCGCCACGCCGAGAATTCTGATCTCCGCGCCAAAGAGATTTTTCTCCGTCACTCCGTAGTCATCGGCGCAATCCTTCACCTCAGGCAGCATCGCCGCCGGGATGCGCAGGATGGAAAGCAGCTCGTCGTCCCAGATGTTCTTTTCAATGTTGTAGACCAGCGTGCGCGAGGCGTTGGTGGCGTCGGTGGCGTGAACCTTGCCGCCCGTCAGCCGCCAGATCAGGAAACTGTCGATGGTGCCGGCCAGCAATTCGCCCGTCTCGGCGCGTTTCCTGGCGCCTTTCACCTTGTCCAGCATCCAGGCGATCTTGGTGCCGGAGAAATAGGGATCGAGCAGCAGGCCGGTCTTTTTCGTGAATGTCTTCTCCAGGCCCTGCTTCTTCAACTTCTGGCAAAGCGGCGCGGTGCGCCGGTCCTGCCAGACGATCGCATTGTGGATCGGCTTGCCGGTCGCCCTCTCCCATATGACGACGGTCTCGCGCTGGTTGGTGATGCCGATGGCGGCCACGTCCGACCCCGCACGACCGGCGCTCTTGAGCGCGGCCTTCACCGTTGCGACGACGCTTCCCCAGATCTCTTCCGGGTCATGCTCGACCCAGCCCGAGGCCGGATAGTGCTGCGCGAATTCCTGCTGCCCGCTGCCCGCTACCTTCATCTTGTCGTCGAACAGGATCGCCCGGCTCGATGTCGTTCCCTGATCGATTGCCAGGATGTATCCGCTCATAATCTCTCCCTCGGCGTATGCCCAAACAGGGCGCACGGCACTGCAATTGTCCATACAAACAGGGGAGACGGCAACATGCCGCCTCCCCCAATATTGCTGCGCGGCGCGAACGCCCGCATCAACAGTCTTATTTCTGCCAGCTCTTGATCAGTTCGTCATAGTTGACGGTGATCGGCTTGTCCTTCTCGTTCTCTATCTTCAGCTGCGGAGCGAGATTGCCCTTCTTGACCGCATCAGCGTTCCAGTAGGCAAGATCATGCTCTTCGGCCATCTTCGGACCGATGTCGCCCTGGATGCCTGCCTTTTCCAAGCGTTCCAGCACCTTCTCCTGCTCGGCGCAGAGCGAGTCCATTGCTTCCTGCGGCGTCTTGGCCCCGGATGCCGCGTCGCCGATCGCCTGCCACCAAAGCTGGGCGAGCTTCGGATAGTCGGGTATGTTGGTGCCGGTCGGCGACCACTGCACGCGGGCCGGCGAGCGGTAGAACTCGATCAGGCCGCCGAGCTTCGGAGCGCGATCCGTGAAGCTCTTGTGCTGGACCGTGCTTTCGCGGATCAGCGTCAGGCCGACATGGCTCTTCTTCACGTCGACGGTTTTCGAGGTGACGAACTGCGCATACAGCCAGGCTGCCTTGGCGCGATCGTCAGGCGTGGACTTGAGCAGTGTCCAGGAACCCACGTCCTGATAGCCGAGCTTCATGCCGTCCTTCCAGTAGACACCGTGCGGCGATGGAGCAAAGCGCCATTTCGGGGTGCCGTCCGCGTTCACGACCGGCAGCCCGTCCTTGACGAAGGAGGCGGTGAAGGCGGTGTAGGTGAACATCTGCTGCGCGACCATGCCCTGCGACGGGACGGGGCCGGATTCGCTGAACGTCATGCCCTGGGCTTCCGGCGGCGCATAGGCCTTCAACCAATCCAGGTACTTCTGGATCGAATACACGGCAGCCGGGCCGTTGGTGTCGCCGCCGCGCGCGACGCAGGAGCCGACCGGCTGCGATTTCTCGTTGACCTTGATGCCCCATTCGTCGACCGGAAGACCGTTCGGCAGGCCCTTGTCGCCATTGCCGGCCATGGATAGCCAGGCATCAGTGAACCGCCAGCCGAGCGACGGATCCTTCTTGCCGTAGTCCATGTGGCCATAGACCTTCTTGCCGTCGATCTCGCGGCCGGTGAAGAATTCGGCGATGTCCTCATAGGCCGACCAGTTAACGGGAACGCCGAGGTCGTAGCCGTACTTGGCCTTGAAATCGGCCTTGTTCTTCTCGTCGTTGAACCAGTCGTAGCGGAACCAGTAGAGGTTCGCGAACTGCTGGTCGGGCAGCTGGTAGAGGTCGCCGTCCGGAGCGGTGGTGAACTTGGTGCCGATGAAGTCGGCGAGATCGAGGTTCGGGTTGGTGACGTCCTTGCCCTCGTTGGCCATCCACTTAGTCAGGCTGCGCGCCTGCTGGTAGCGCCAATGGGTGCCGATCAGGTCGGAGTCGTTGACATAGGCGTCGTAGACGTTCTCGCCCGACTGCATCTGCGTCTGCAGCTTCTCAATGACGTCGCCTTCGCCGATCTCATCATGCGTGATCTTGATTCCGGTGATGGCGGTAAAGGCCGGGGCGAGCACTTTCGCTTCGTAGTCGTGGGTGGCGATTGGCTCGGAGACGACCTTGATATCCATGCCGGCGAACGGCTTCGCGGCATCGATGAACCATTGCATCTCGGCTTCCTGGGCGCCGCGATCGAGCGTCGACAAGTCCTTGATTTCAGTATCGAGGAAGGTCTTGGCTTCATCCATTCCGGCGTAGGCCAGGCCTGCTCCCCAGAGCAGGACAAGCGCAGTCGTTGATGTTAAAAATTGCCTTCGCATTTCGTTTCCTCCACTTTTCAGGTTTCAAGTGCGATCTGGAGCGTCCGTCGGCACGCGGCCGCTCCAACAGTTTCCCCCTCTATACGTAGCGGAACACGCCGACGGCGTAGACTACGGAGAGAGCGAGAGCCCACCACAGGTTGGGTCCGACAAGACCCAGCCAAGCGAGATGGATAAAGGCGCTGCCAAGCAGCGACAGGAAAAGACGGTCGCCGCGCGTCGTCTCGAAGCGCAGGACGCCGACCCGGGGATTGCCGCCCGGCGAGACGTACTCCCAGATCGCCATGCCGCAGAGCAGCACCAGGATCGTGATGAAAAAGAGCGCCGTCGGCAGCGTCCACGCCATCCAGGTAAAGCTCATCGCCTCGATCCTCCACGGCCTGCGATCCGTCCAGCACCCCTCGGTGCAAAACTCAACATCAGACCCTCCCCAGGGCGAAGCCCTTGGCGATGTAGTTGCGGACAAACCAGATGACGAGCGCGCCCGGAATGATCGTCAGCACGCCGGCCGCGGCCAGCACCCCCCAATCCATTCCAGCTGCCGACACTGTGCGGGTCATGACGGCGGCAATCGGCTTGGCGTCCGTAGTCGTCAGCGTGCGGGCGAGCAGAAGCTCGACCCACGAGAACATGAATGTGAAAAAAGCCGCGACGCCGATGCCGGAGGCGATCAGCGGCATGAAAATCTTGACGAAGAAGCGCGGGAACGAATAGCCGTCGATATAGGCGGTCTCGTCGATTTCCTTCGGCACGCCGGACATGAAGCCTTCGAGAATCCAGACCGCCAGCGGCACGTTGAACAGGCAATGCGCCAGCGCCACGGCGATATGCGTGTCGATCAGCCCGAATGCCGAATAAAGCTGGAAGAACGGCAGCGCGAACACCGCCGGCGGCGCCATGCGGTTGGTCAGGAGCCAGAAGAACAGGTGCTTGTCGCCGAGGAAGCGGTAGCGCGAAAACGCATAGGCGGCGGGCAAAGCGACAGCGACCGAAATCACCGTGTTCATGACGACATAGATGATGGAGTTGATGTAGCCCTTGTACCAGGACGGATCGGTGAAGATCACCATGTAGTTGGCTATCGTCGGGTTCTTCGGCCATAGCGAGAAGGCGCCAAGGATCTCCTGGTTGGTCTTGAAACTCATGTTGACGAGCCAGTAGATCGGCAGCATCAGGAAGATGATGTAGATCGTCGGCACTAGCCACCAGAACCGCGATTCCTCGCCGCGCCGGCGCATCTTGCGGGCCAGCGCGGCGTTCGCCATCTGCGTTTCCGCGCTGGATTGCGATTGCCGCATTAACGGTCCATCCCGCCGGTCAGCCGTTGTTTCGTCGAGGCGCGTCATCTCACTGCCCCGAATCGTAGTTGGTCATGACGGTGTAAAATACCCACGACATCAGGAGGACAATCAGGAAGTAGACGATCGACATCGCCGCCGCCGGCCCGAGGTCGAACTGGCCGATTGCGATCTTGACGAGGTCGATCGACAGGAAAGTGGTCGAATTGCCGGGCCCGCCGCCGGTGACGACGAACGGCTCTGTGTAGATCATGAAACTGTCCATGAAACGCAACAGCACGGCGATCAGCAGCACGCGGTTCATCTTGGGCAGTTGGATATAGCGGAAGATCGCCCAGCGCGACGCCCCATCGATCTTGGCGGCCTGGTAGTAGGCGTCCGGTATCGAGACGAGGCCGGCGTAGCACAGAAGCACGACGAGGCTCGTCCAGTGCCAGACATCCATCAGGATGACGGTGACCCAGGCGTCGTATGGATCGTTGACGTAGTTATAGTCGAAGCCGAGCGACCGCAGCGAATATCCGAGCAGGCCGATGTCGCCGCGGCCGAACACCTGCCAGATCGTGCCGACGACGTTCCACGGAATGAGCAGCGGCAGCGCCATCAGCACCAGGCAGACCGGAACGCCCCAGCCCTTTTTCGGCATGTTGAGCGCGATGAAGATGCCAAGCGGAATCTCGATCGCCAGGATGATGAAGGAAAAGACCAGGTTGCGGACCATCGCTTGCCAGAAGCGGTCGGAGGAAAGCAGTTCCTCGAACCATTCCGTGCCGGCCCAAAAGAAGACATTGTTGCCGAACGTGTCCTGCACCGAATAGTTGACGACGGTCATCAGCGGGATGACGGCCGAGAACGCCACCAGCACCAGCACCGGCAGCACCAGGAACCACGCCTTGTTGTTCCAGGTCTTTTCCATCTACGCCCCCATCTCGACACGCCAGGAATCGGCATAGATGTTGATGCGGGCCGGGTCGAAGCGCACCTTCGGCTCGGCCGGCACGGTCCCGTCCTCGCCGATGACGGCGGCGATCTCGCGGCCTTCGAGACTGGCGCGGACCACCTTGTGGCGGCCGACATCCTCGACCTTGCTGATCTTGACGGCCATGCCGTCGCGGCCAAGCCTGACATATTCGGGGCGGATGCCGAGTTCGATCGCGCCTGCGGTTCCAGCCTTGGGTGCGCCCGGCAATTCGATCGTCTGGCTGCCGAGCCGCGCGTTCCTGCCCTCGACTGCGACCGGCATGACGTTCATGCCCGGAGAGCCGATGAAGTAACCGACGAATGTATGCTTGGGGCGCTCGAACAGTTCGGCGGGAGAGCCGATCTGCACGATCTCGCCCTCATACATGACGACGACGTTTTCGGCGAAGGTAAGCGCTTCGGTCTGGTCGTGCGTGACATAGACCATGGTGAAACCGAAACGTCTGTGCAACTGCTTCAACTGCGAGCGCAGAACCCACTTCATATGCGGGTCGATGACGGTCAACGGCTCGTCGAACAGTATGGCGTTGACGTCGGAGCGCACCAACCCGCGCCCGAGCGAGATCTTCTGCTTCTGGTCGGCGGTCAGCCCCCTCGCCTTTCTCCGGGCCATATCGGCCAAACCGGTCATCTCCAGCGTCTCGCGCACCTTGCGATCGACGTCAGTCTCCGGAACACCACGATTGCGCAGCGGGAACGCCAGATTGTCGTAGACGGTCATCGTGTCGTAGATGACCGGGAACTGGAACACCTGGGCGATGTTGCGCTCCTGCGTCGACAGATTGGTCACATCCCTGCCATCGAACAAAAGCTCGCCATGCGACGGGTGCAGCAACCCCGAAATAATGTTGAGCAGCGTGGTCTTGCCGCAGCCCGACGGCCCGAGCAGCGCATAGGCGCCGCCATCCTCGAAGGCGTGATGCACCTCCTTCAGCGCATAGTCCTTGTCCGACTTCGGATGCGGACCGTAGGCGTGGCGGATGTGGTTGCAGTCGATGCGCGCCATGTGCCCCTCCTCAAGCCGCCAGCATTTGTGGCGGCGTAGCCGATCGGCCGCTCGCGTCGAAGACCATGATATGCCGCGGGTCGATGAACACCTCGATGACCTGGTCCGGTTCGAACACCAGGATGCCGTGCTCCAGCATAACCCAGCGCACATCGGCGAAGTCGAGATGCACAAAGCTCTCCGAACCGGTGATCTCGGTGACCGAGACCTTGGCTTTCACCGACACCGCCGAGGGGCTCGGCCGGGCAAGGGAGAGATGGTGGGGCTGGAAGCCGATCGTATAACTCGTATCGGCAATACCAGCGAGGTCAGCCGGCACCGGGAGGTTCACCCCACCATCGAGAAGGAAGCTCGAACCGCTCTTCTTCAGCACGATCGTGTTGAGCGGAGGATCGGCAAAAGTCTTGGCCGTGACGAGGTCATTCGGCTTGCGGAAGACGTCGATCGTCGGCCCGAACTGGGTGATGCGGCCTTCGGAGAGCGTCGCCGTATTGCCGCCGAGCAGCAATGCCTCATGCGGTTCGGTCGTGGCATAGACGAAGATGGTGCCGGCCGCCGCGAATATCCTCGGCAATTCCGCGCGCAATTCCTCGCGCAGCTTGTAGTCGAGATTGGCGAGCGGCTCGTCAAGCAGGACAAGGCCGGCGTTCTTGACGATGGCGCGCGCCAGCGCGGTGCGCTGTTGTTGGCCACCCGACAGGTTGAGCGGCGTGCGGTCGAGATAGGGCGTCAACTTCAGAAGCGCGGCGGTATCGCGCACTTCCCTGTCGATCTTTGCCTGTTCGGCGCCGGCGACCCTCAGCGGCGAGGCAATGTTCTCGTAGACAGTCATCGCCGGATAGTTGATGAATTGCTGGTAGACCATGGCGACGTTGCGCTTCTGCACCGGCATGCCGGTGACGTCCTTGCCATCGAACCAGACCGAGCCGGAGGCCGGCACGTCGAGGCCGGCCATCAGCCGCATCAGGCTGGTCTTGCCGGAAAGCGTCGGCCCGAGCAGAACGTTGAGCGAGCCGTGCTGAAGCGTCAGCGACACGTCGCGTATATGCTCCGCCGCGCCGACCGTCTTCGTCACGTTTCTCAATTCCAGCATGATGCCTCCTCCCGGGCTTTCCGCATCACTTGGCCATCCTACTCGGCCGCCGCCGCATGACGCCGGCTTATTCCGCGCATGAACTCCTCCAGCGCCGCCGCCTGTTCGCGGCTGAGATGCAGGCCACGCTTGGTCCTGCGCCACAAGACGTCGTCGGCGGTGACAGCCCATTCGTGTTGGGCGAGATAGCGCGCCTCGGCCTCGTACAGATCCGCGCCGAAGTGACGGCCAAGATCGGCATTCGAT
Organism: Mesorhizobium sp. STM 4661; assembly: GCF_000359125.1. Classification (GTDB taxonomy): domain Bacteria; phylum Pseudomonadota; class Alphaproteobacteria; order Rhizobiales; family Rhizobiaceae; genus Mesorhizobium. Next base: position 45,432 of record NZ_CAAF010000061.1, read on the forward strand.
CTGGCCAGCCCCAGCAGCATGCGCGCGCGGGTGCCGTAGAGCCGGGTCAGCCGGCGGGCCAGGCGCGCGTCAAGGAACGGATAGGCCGCTTTCAGTTTCGCCACTTCGGCATCGAAGCCCGTGGCCGGGAAATCGCCGCCCGGCAGCGGCGCGTTCGCCGTCCACGGCTTGCCGCGTTTGCCGAGAAAATCCTCGATCCTGTCGAGCATCGATTCCGCTAGCCGGCGATAGGTGGTGATCTTGCCGCCGAAGGCGTTCACAATCGGCGCGACACCCTCGCCGCCATCCGCCTTCAGCACATAGTCGCGGGTCGCTTCCTGCGCCCTCGAAGCGCCGTCATCATAGAGTGGACGCACGGCTGAGTAGGTCCAGACGATGTCGGAGCGCTTGACGGCTTGCGCGAAATATTCGGTTGCCGCGGCACAGAGATAGTCGATCTCGGTATCGCTGATCTTCGCGTCGTGAGGATCGCCGGAATAATCCTGGTCCGTGGTGCCGATCAGGGTGAATTCTTCCTCATAGGGAATGGCGAAGATGATCCGCCCATCCTTGTTCTGGAAGAAATAGGCACGCGGGTCGTCGAACTTCTTGCCGACGACGATGTGACTGCCCTTCACCAGGCGGACGTTGTGCACGTCGTTCAAGCCGACCGTGCCGGACAGCACGTGGTCGACCCACGGACCGGCCGCGTTGACCAGAAGCCGCGCCTTGACCTCCTCATGTTCGCCGGTCCGGACATCTTCCAGCCTGACCGTCCAGAGATCGCCGTCGCGGCGTGCGGCGACGACCTTGGTGCGGGTTCGGATCGTAGCACCCCGGTCGGCGGCGTCGCGAGCGTTCAATGCCACCAGCCGCGCATCGTTGACCCAGCCGTCGGAATATTCGAAGGCCTTTCGAAACAGCGGCTTCAATGGCTTGCCGGCCGGATCCTTCGCCATGTCCAGCGTTCTCGTCGCCGGCAGCAATTTGCGCCCGCCAATGTGGTCGTAAAGAAAAAGACCGAGCCTGATCAACCAGGCCGGACGCAGGCCCTTGGCGTAAGGCAGCACGAAACGCATCGGCCAGATGATGTGCGGCGCGTTCCTCCACAGGACCTCGCGTTCCATCAGCGCTTCGCGCACGAGACGGAACTCGTAGAATTCGAGATAGCGCAAACCGCCATGGATCAGTTTGGTCGAGCCGGAGGAGGTTCCGCTCGCCAGATCGTTCATCTCGGCAAGGAAGACCGAAAAGCCGCGCCCAACAGCGTCACGGGCAATGCCGCAGCCATTGATGCCGCCACCGATGACGAAGATGTCATGGATCGGGGATGCTTCCACAAAGTCCTCCAACGATTTCGCATTGCAGCATTTTTGATCTTTTGCGAAACCGTGGCGGGATTATTTCGAAATGAGAACGAATGTCAAACGAAATATAAAACGGCGGCAATTGCCTTAGCCAAACCCACTAGGAAAGCGACGTTTCGATCAGTTGAACCTCTGCCTCCTGGCAGATCTTGCGCACCGACGGAATGTCGCAGCGGTCGGTGATGAAGGTGTTGACCTGCGACAGATGACCGATGCGAACCGGCGCCGTGCGCTCGAACTTGGTCTGGTCGGACACCAGGATGACATGCCTCGCATTGGCGATGATCGCTTGCGCCACCTTCACCTCGCGAAAGTCGAAATCGAGCAGCGCTCCGTCATGATCGATCGCCGAGGCACCGATCACCGCATAGTCGACCTTGAACTGCCGGATGAAATCGACCGCCGCCTCGCCGACCACGCCGCCGTCGGACCCGCGCACGACGCCGCCTGCGATCACCACCTCGATCGAAGGATATATGCGCATCCTGTTGGCAACATTAATATTATTAGTGATGACCATCAAGCCTGTATGATCGAGAAGCGCCTTGCTGACCGACTCTGTCGTGGTGCCGATGTTGATGAACAGCGAGGCGTTGTCAGGGATCAGCCTCGCCGCCGCAAGTCCGATAGCTTCCTTCTCATCGGCGGCGATCTTGCGCCGCGCCTCATATTCCATGTTCTCGATTCCGGACGGAAACAGCGCCCCGCCATGGATGCGCGAAAGCAGCCTCTGGTCGCACAGATCGTTGAGATCCTTGCGGATGGTCTGCGGCGTCACGTTGAAATGCGTTGCCAGATCATCGACCAGAACACGGCCATGGTCCTTGGCCATCTGGATGATTTCGGCGTGCCGTGGCGACAGATACATCGGGAAGCCTCCCTTTCGTTTTTCTTGTCCATAGCTCAAAACGAAAGTGATGAAAAGGCACAGCCCGGCCAATGAAAACCACATGATTGCGAAGGCAAACCCCGGCGCAACCTTTCCGAGGTCGATTCAAGCCAGGCAGCGGGCGATTTCCGTGATGGTCTCGAAAGCAGTGTCGATGTCCGCCGCCGTCGTCTCGAACTGGCCGACCTGAAAACGGATCGCGACATGCCCATCCACGCGCGTCTGCGTCAGGTAGATGCGGCCATCGTCGTTGATCGCGTTGACCAGGCGAAGATTGTGGTCGTCCGCATCTCCGCCTTCGTCCGCCACGTGCCGGAACGAAAACAGCGACAGCATCGGTTCGGTGACGATCTCGAAATCCGGCTCTCCGGCCAGCCGCGCGGCGAGACGTTCACTCCAGGCGACATGGTTGCGGATCATGGTCCGCAGATTTTCCAGCCCATGGGCCCGCAGCAGGAACCACAGTTTCAGCGCGCGAAAGCGCCTGCCAAGCGGTACCGACCATTCGGAATAATTGATGATGCCGTCACGACCATGCGTTTTCAGGAACTCGGGCTTGATCGCCAGCGTGCGAACGAGGTCGTCCGGCTGGCGGATGAACTGCATCGAACAGTCGAACTGCGCGCCCAGCCATTTGTGCGGGTTGAAGACGATGGAATCCGCCTGCTCGGCGCCGGCCCAGAAATGGCGAAACTCGGGGCAGATCATCGCCGATCCGGCCCAGGCCGCATCGACATGCAGATAGAGTCCATGACGCTTGGCCACCGCGGCAACGCCGGCGACATCATCCGTACCACCGGTGCTGGTGCCGCCGACGCTGGCAATGATGCCGGCCGGCAGCATGCCCGCCTCCCGGTCGGCAACGATCGCTGCTTCAAGGGCGGCGACATCCATGGCGCGAAAGCGGCCGGCAACCGGAATGCGCACGAGGTTCTCCTCGCCGATACCCGACACCCAGATCGCTCGGTCGATCGAGGTATGGACCTGGTCGGAGGAATAGACACGCAATATCGGCTGGCCTTGCAGGCCTTTCTTGTTGCCCTGCCAGTCGAGTGCACGCTCGCGCATGGTCAGCACGGCGGCAAGCGTCGCAGACGACGCCGAATCCTGCATGACGCCGGAAAACCCCTCCGGCAGGCCAAGCGCCTGCCGCATCCAGTCGACGACCCGCGTCTCGAGTTCGGTCGCCGCCGGTGAGGTCTGCCAGAGCATGCATTGCGCCGCCATCGCCGAGACCAGATATTCAGCCACCACCGAAGCGGGTGCGGCATTGGCCGGAAAATAGGCAAAGAAGCGCGGATGCTGCCAGTGTGTCATGCCCGGCAGGATCTTTTGCTCGAAATCGGCGAAGATTGCCTGCATCGTCTCACCATCTTCCGGTGGCGAGGCATTGATGCTTTTGAAAATCTCGCCCGGCTCGACGAGCGGCCGCACCGGCCTTTCTCGCAACGTATCGCGGTAGTCGGCACCCCATTCAGCCGCGTACAGCGACCACTCGCGAAATTCATTGCCTTTCATTTCCCTCTCCGCTGCGCCTCGTCGAACGGATCAAAGATCACGAATAGGCGACTTTCATTCGGAAAAATCGGGCAGGCTCGCAAAAGCAGCTTTCAGCGCGCTCGACCAGCCGTCCGAGATCGTGCGGTAATATTGATCGTCCTGGGCTATCCGCTTCTTCAGGCTGATCTTGAAGGCGTCCTTTTCGTAGAACAGCAGGTCGAGCGGCAGGCCGACCGACAGGTTCGATTTCAGTGTCGAGTCGAATGATACCAACAACAGTTTCACCGTTTCGGCGAAACTCATCGTCCTCTCATAGGCGCGGATGATGATCGGCTTGCCGTATTTGGTCTCGCCGATCTGGAAGAACGGCGTGTCGTCGGTCGACTCGATGAAATTGCCTTCCGGATAGATCATGAACAGCCGCGGCTCGCTGCCCCTGATCTGGCCGCCGAGGATGAAGGAGGCGTTGAAATAGGAATCCGCCTTTTCGCCAGCCGGCGACGAACTGGCGATGACTTCCTTGACGGTGTCGCCGACCATCCGCACCGTCTGGTACATGGAGGGCGTTTCCAGCAGCGTCGCGTGGCGATCGGCAATTGCCTTGGTGCGTTCGTCGAGCAGGCTGACGACGGCCTGCGTCGTCGCCAGATTGCCGGCCGACATCAGCACGATGACGCGCTCGCCCGGCTCCTCCCAGACATGCATCTTGCGGAAGGTCGAGATCGAATCCATGCCGGCATTGGTGCGCGTGTCCGACATGAACACGAGCCCGCGATCGATCTTCAAGCCGACGCAATAGGTCATCGAATCTCTTTGGCAGCAATCTTGCCGAGGATTACTGCTCCACCGTGACGGTGACCGCAAGCTGTTCTTCCGCCTGTCCCAGTCGAATTCCCGACACCGGCGTGGCGTCGCGATAATCGCGGCCGGTCGCCACCTTTACATAGCGTTCGTCGGGAGAAATACCGTTGGCTGCATCGAAGGCAACCCAGCCGAGCCCGGAAACATGCGCCTCGGCCCAGGCGTGGCTTGCCGCCTGCTCGACCGCCACATCCAGCATCAGATAGCCGCTGACATAGCGGGCCGGGAACCCCATGGCGCGCGCGGCGGCGGCAAAGATGTGGCTATGGTCCTGGCAGACGCCGGTCTTGAGCGCCAGCGCCTCCTCGGCCGGCGTCGCTGCGTTGGTCGTGCCCGGCGTATAGGCGACGCGCTCGCTGATCGCCGCCATCAGCCGGTGGAGCCTTTCGATGTCGGTGCCCTCGCCAACCGATGCGGCGAGTTCGCGAATGCCGCTCCCGATCGTCGTCAACGGCGTCTCATGGCCGAACAGCCAGAGCGGCGCAAAACCCTGATGCGGCCCGGAGACGCCCGCGGTGTCGCGCGTTACCACCTCGCCTGATGCCTCGACTGTGATGAAATCGCGCTCGCCTTCGACGCTCAACAAGCGCGTGTCATTACCGAAATGGTCGGTGAAGCGCACTTCCTCGCGCGCGCCTTCGATCCGCAGGGCCCAGGACAAGACAGTCTGTGTGGATCCGCTGGCCGGAAGCAGCCGCAGCCGCTGCAACAGATACTGAACCGGCGCATCGTAGCGGTATTCAGTCCGGTGGGTGATCTTCAGCCGCATGGCTTCATTTTCCGTTTGTGAGCATGATCTTGTCCGCAAACCGGTTTCCACTTTGCGGGATCATGCTCAATAGAACTTGTAATCCTGCGCGATCTCGTCGCCGAGCCTGGTATTGTCGCGAATGAAACTGGCCAGGAATTCATGCAGGCCGGCGTCGAATATGTCCTTGATCGAGCCTGCCGTCAGCATGGCCTGGGTCTTGCCGGCCGTCGCATGGCAGGCATGGCGCTCGCCATAGTCGTCGCCCAGGAATTTCAGATGCTCTGTCAGGAAGCGGTAGCAGAAGGTCAGCGAGCGCGGCATGCGGACATTGAGGATCAGATAATCGGCGATGTTGGTCGGTTTATAGTCGGCTTCGTAGACCCAGCGATAGGAGCGGTGCGCCGACACCGAACGCAGGATCGATTCCCACTGGTAGTTGTCGAGCGTGGAACCAACCCACGAGATCGACGGCAACAGCACATAGTACTTCACGTCCAGAATGCGTGCCGTGTTGTCGGCGCGCTCGACATAGGTGCCGAGCTGCGAGAAATCGAAGATCTCGTTGCGCAGCATGGTGCCGTAGAACGAGCCGCGGATCAGTGCCGTCTCGCGCTTGATCGCGTCGAGGACGCTGGGCAGGTCGCGTTCGTCTATCGGCCTGGCCAGCATCCGCTTCAGCGCCATCCAGGCTTCGTTGATGCTTTCCCAGGTCTCGCGCGTCAATGCGGTGCGCACCATGCGGGCATTGCTGCGGGCCGTCTCGATCGACGACATCGTGCTCGACGGGTTCGACGTGTCGCGCAACAGGAAGTCGGCGACGTTGGCCGCGGTATAGTCGGAGTATTTCTGCGTGAAGACAGCGTCCGAACCGGCGCTGAGCAGCACCGAATTCCACTCCTCCGAGGCGTTCTGGGTCCGGGTCAGCGCCATCCGCAACCCGGCATCGACCAGCCGAGCCATGTTTTCCGCCCGCTCGATGTAGCGGTTCATCCAGTAGAGCCCGTTGGCGGTGCGGCCGAGAAGCATGTCAGCTTGCCTCGATGTCGAGCGAGTAGCGAATAGCGAATAGCGAATAGGGGAAAAAGGACTTCATGACTTTTGTTGCAAGCTCCTGATCATCGAACGCAACATTTTCCCTATCTCCTCGGTTTGGCCAAGCAAGCAACCCACCTCTTTCTCAACCATCAAGCCCACTCTTCCGGACAAGATCAGGTGCGTTTCCAATTCTTTGAGAGAACCTTGCGCAATGCGCAGAAACTGAATGAAGGCTCCCGTATTTTCTCGTCCGTGACCCTCCGCGATGTTTGCTGCGATTGACGCCGCCGAGCGCCTTATCTGAGAGGTCATTCCGTATGCTTCTTTGCTTGGGAACGCTGTCGTCGCGGAATAGCAATCTACCGCCAATTCGATGGCTGCCTTCCAAACAATCAGGTCCCTGTAAGAATTGATTGCCGTCGTACACCCCCTTTTTCCCCTATTCGCTACTCGCTATTCCCTACTCGCTACTTCCCTCTCTAATCATCCAACACCCAAGTATCCTTCGTCCCGCCTCCCTGCGAGGAATTGACCACCAGCGAGCCTTCCTTGAGCGCCACGCGCGTCAGCCCGCCGGGCACGATCTGGATGCGGTCGGAAACCAGCACATAGGGTCTGAGATCGACATGGCGCGGCGACAATCCCTTCTCGGTCAGGATCGGACAAGTCGACAGCGCCAGCGTCGGCTGGGCGATATAGTTCGACGGCTTTGCCTGGAGTTTCTTGGAAAAATCTTGGCATTCCTTCTTGGTCGCCGCCGGCCCGACCAACATCCCGTAGCCGCCTGAACCATGCACTTCCTTGATGACAAGTTCGTCGATGTGCTCGAGCACATATTTCAGGCTGTCCGGTTCCGAGCAGCGCCAAGTCGGGATGTTGCCGAGGATCGCCTTGCGGCCGGTGTAGAATTCGACGATCTCGGGCATATAGGAGTAGATCGCCTTGTCGTCGGCGATGCCGGTCCCCGGCGCATTGGCGATGGTGATGTTGCCCGCGCGGTAGACATCCATGATTCCAGGCACGCCAAGGGCGGAGTCCGGCCGGAAGGTCAGAGGATCGAGGAAGGAGTCATCCACCCGCCGGTAGAGCACGTCGATCTGCTTGTAGCCTTCGGTGGTGCGCATCGCGACATGGCCGTCGACGACCCGCAGATCCTGTCCCTCGACCAATTGCACGCCCATCTGGTCGGCCAGGAAGGCGTGCTCGAAATAGGCCGAGTTGAAGCTGCCCGGCGTCAGCACGGCGATGGTCGGCGTGCCCTTCGTGCTTTGCGGCCGCACCGCCGCCAGCGACTGGCGCAGCAGCTGCGGGTAGTTTTCGACAGGCCGCACCTTGATCTGCTGGAACAGCTCGGGAAAGAGCTGCATCATCGTCTCGCGGTTCTCCAGCATGTAGGAGACGCCCGACGGCGTGCGCGCATTGTCCTCCAGCACATAGAACTCGTTCTCGCTGATGCGCACGATGTCGACACCGATGATATGGGTGTAGACGCCGGCCGGCGGCCTGACCCCGATCATCTCGGGCAGGAACGCCTCGTTCCTGGCGATCAGCTCCTTGGGAACGCGGCCCGCGCGCAAGATCTCCTGGCGATGATAGATGTCGTCGAGGAAGGCGTTCAACGCCTGGACGCGCTGCTCGATGCCTTGCGTCAGCCGCCGCCATTCATTGCCCGAAATGATGCGCGGAACGATATCGAAGGGGATAAGGCGTTCGGACGCATCCTGCTCGCCATAGACGGCGAAGGTGATGCCGGTCTTGCGAAAGACGCGTTCGGCGTCCTGCATCTTCTCGGTAAGCCTGGCCGGATCCTGCTCCTTCAGCCAGCGGTCGTAAGCCGAATATGGTTTTCTCAATCCGGAAACTTCCGGAAGCATTTCGTCGAACGCTGCCAATCGCATACTCCCCTGTGACACCATTTCACTGGCGTCGCCGGAGAAAATCAAGCGCAATCGGTGATTTGGAGGGTGTCAGCGATCAGTATGTCACCGCTGCCTAAAATTAGGGCAGCAACAATATGGCCGTAATCAGGGTTTGCCTCGTTAGAAGGCGCGGAAGGTGACGACCGTAAACGTGTCCTTGATGCCGGGAAGAATCTGCACCTTCTCGTTGACGAAGTGGCCAATGTCCTCCTCGTCGTCGACATAGAATTTGGCGAGCAGATCGTAGTTGCCGGCGGTCGAGTAGATTTCGGAAGCGATCTCGGCATCGGCCAGCGCGGAGGCAACCTCATAGGCTTTGCCCAGATCGCACTTTATCTGCACGAAAAATGCCTTCATTGCCGATCCTGCTCAAGCTTCCACGTATAAGCGGCCCTTGTGGCAGACTGCCGCCCGGCTTTCAAGCATGAGGGCGCGCTAAGGCCGCCCTCGCCTGAGTTCCGCATGTGCGACGCTGAATGTTTGCCGTCGCTGAAACCATGAAGCACCGTCGAGCGTATGGTATGCTGAGCCTCTTCGGACGGCTCCTCGGGGATAACGGAGACAGGCCATGCGCCGCGCGGTTTTCGCATTCGCAATCGTTCCACTCATCCTGGCGTCCCCGACCTTGGCCGGCGATGCGGAAATCAAGGCAGGCCAGGCAACCATCGACGGGCAATTGAAGGCCTTCATGGCCGATGATGGCGCCGCCGCCTACAGCTTCGCCGCGCCGAATGTGAAACGCATTTTTCCGACCGTCGACACCTTCATGAACATGGTGGCCAATGGCTATGCGCCGGTACGCAAGCCGCGGACCTATTCCTTCGGCAAGGTGCAGGAGATGAGCCCGACATCGATTATCCAGCAGGTGCTGATCGTCGGACCGGACGGCAAGGACTACGAAGCGGTCTATACGCTCGAACAGCAGCCTGACGGGACCTTCCAGATAACCGGCTGCAGCCTGCGCGCATCCAACGCGCTGAGCACCTGAGCGCTCGGTCACATCGCCGGAATATCGCCCCTCGCCCAGCCCTCGGAAATTTCCGCCGCGCGCGTCTCGAACGCGCCAGCCTCGATCGCGGCGCGAATGTCCTGCATCAGCTTTTGATAGTAGGAAAGATTGTTCCAGGTCAGAAGCATCGCCCCGAGCGCCTCTTGCGAGCGCACCAGATGGTGCAGATAGGCGCGCGAATAATCCCGCGCCGCCGGGCAGTCGCTCTCCTCGTCCAGCGGGCGCGGATCGTCGGCATGGCGGGCGTTACGCAGATTGACCTTGCCGCGCCGCGTGTAGGCGAGGCCGTGGCGACCGGCGCGCGTCGGCATCACGCAGTCGAACATGTCGATGCCGCGCGCCACCGATTTCAATATATCGTCCGGCGTGCCGACGCCCATCAGATAGCGCGGCCTGTCCGCCGGCAGTTCAAGACAGGTGATGTCGAGCATGTCGAGCATCACCGCCTGCGGCTCGCCGACGGCCAGCCCGCCGACCGCATAACCTTTCAAATCCATCGCCCTCAGCGCCTGCGCCGAGCGCAGCCGCAAGTCCGGCACGTCGCCGCCCTGGACGATGCCGAACATCGCCTTTCCCGGCTGGTCGCCAAACGCCGTCTTGCAGCGCTCGGCCCAGCGCAGCGACAGTTCCATGGCGCGCTCGATTTCCTTCTCCTCAGCCGGTAGTGCCGTACATTCGTCGAGCTGCATCTGGATGTCGGAATCGAGTAGCCCCTGGATCTCGATCGATCGTTCGGGCGACATCTCATAGGCGGCGCCATCGATATGCGAGCGGAAGGTGACGCCCTTTTCCGTGAGTTTCCTCAGCTTCGATAGCGACATCACCTGGAAGCCGCCGCTGTCGGTGAGGATCGGATGCGGCCAGCGGGCGAACTCATGCAGGCCGCCGAGCCGCGCCACGCGCTCGGCGCCGGGCCGCAGCATCAGGTGATAGGTGTTGCCAAGGATGATGTCGGCGCCGACACCGCGCACCTGCTCCATATACATCGCCTTCACCGTGCCGCCGGTGCCGACCGGCATGAAGGCCGGCGTGCGGATCTCGCCGCGCGGCATGGTGATGGCGCCGCGCCGCGCCCTGCCGTCGGTCGCCAGCATCTTGAAGGTGAATGCCTTACTCATTGAATTCCCTAGTCATTGAACTCCTTGTCGAATACCGGCGCACCCGCGGCCTGCCTGTCGAGCGACTGCCGGTAGCGGATGCAGCCGCGCATGAATTTCGGCCAGGGTGGCACGGCGATTGCCGGCTCGGTCCTTTCCGGCAACAGCGACCAGAGGTCGGGGTGATGCCAGCACAGATCATGGCCGGTCGCGTCGCGGTGCTGGCGAATGCCGGCGCGCAATTTCCTGACCTCGGCAATCAAGGCGTCGCGGTCGAAGCTTTCCAGATCATCGTCCATCGTTCTCCTCCCTGAACAGAAGACTTGCGTCTCCATAGGAATAGAACCTGTAAAGGGTCTCGACGGCATGCGCATAGGCCCCGCGCATCGTCTCGAGCCCCGAGAAGGCCGAAACCAGCATGAACAGCGTCGAACGCGGCAGATGGAAATTGGTCATCAGCATGTCGGCGGTCTTGAAACGGTAGCCAGGCGTGATGAAGATGTCGGTCGGACCAGACCACGCAGCCAGCATGCCGTCGGGGCTCGCCGCGCTCTCCAGCAAGCGCAGCGAGGTCGTGCCGACGGCGACAATGCGCCCGCCCCGCGCCTTCGCCGCGTTCAGCGCCTCGGCGGTTTCCGGGCTGACCGAACCGGTCTCGGCATGCATCTTGTGGTCGGCGGTGTCGTCGGCTTTCACCGGCAGGAAGGTGCCGGCGCCGACATGCAAGGTGACGAAGCGGCGCTCGATGCCTTTCGCTTCGAGCGCGGCAAACAGCTCCGGCGTGAAATGCAGGCCGGCCGTCGGAGCGGCGACCGCCCCCTCCTCCCTGGCATAAATTGTCTGGTAGTCGCTGCGGTCGCGCTCGTCGTCGTCGCGCTTCGAGGCGATATAGGGCGGCAGCGGGATGTGGCCGACAGCATGCAGCGCCTCGTCGAGAAACGGCCCGGAGAGGTCGAAGCCGAGCAGCACCTCGCCGCCTTCGCCTCTCTCGATCACCGTGGCGTCGAGCTGGCCGAGAAAGCAGGAATTGCCGTCATGGCCGAAATGGATGCGGTCGCCGGCGGCGATGCGCTTGCCCGGCCGCATGAAAGCCAGCCAGCGGTCCGGTGCCATCCGCATATGCAGCGTCGCTTCCACTTGCGCCGCCGCTTCGCCGCGCCGCCTGATGCCTTTCAGTTGCGCGGGAATGACCTTGGTGTCGTTGAAGACCAGCACATCGCCGCGCTTCAGCAAGGACGGCAGCTCGCGCACGGTCCGGTCCTCAAGCCTCTCGCCCGGCCTGACCACCAGCATCCTGGCGCTGTCGCGCGGTTCGGCCGGGCGAAGCGCGATGCGCTCCTCCGGCAATTCGAAATCGAACAGAGCGACCTTCATTCCGGCCCCCGGCCGTCGCGACAAATACTATCGAAATGCCGCGCCGAATGCATGTCGCGCAAAAGTGCGCAGCGGTTTTGCGGTAACGACATGCATAAAAACAAGAACCTAAAGCGCGTCGCATGAATCCGTTCAAGCGCGACGCGCTTTAGGGCTGGTCACTTCACGTCGGCAGCGACCTTCAGCGACACGATCTTGTCGGGATCCTGCACCGGCTCGCCGCGCTTGATCTTGTCGACATTGTCCATGCCTTCGATGACCTGGCCCCAGACCGTGTATTGGCGGTTGAGGAAGGCGGCATCGTCGAAGCAGATGAAGAACTGCGAGTTGGCCGAGTTCGGGTTCTGCGAACGCGCCATCGAGCAAGTGCCGCGGCCGTGACTGGCGTTGGAGAACTCGGCCTTCAGGTCGGGTTTTTCCGAGCCACCCATGCCGGCGCGGGACGGAGCAAAGGAGGGCTTGCTGGAATTGCCGAATTTCACGTCGCCGGTCTGCGCCATGAAACCGTCGATGACGCGATGGAACACGACGCCGTCATAGGCGCCTTCGCGCGCCAGTTCCTTGATGCGGCCGACATGGCCGGGCGCCAGGTCGGGCAAAAGTTCGATGACGACCTTGCCCTTGGTCGTTTCCATGATGAGCGCGTTCTCGCGGTCCTTGATCTCGGCCATGTCAGATATCCTTTTGAGAAAACAGATTTATTTGTCGGCGGCGATGCGCACCTTGATCATGCGGTCGGGATCGGTGACCGTGCCGTTCTGCGCTTCGTCGCCCTTCTTGATGTTATCCACCAGTTCCATGCCGCTGACGACATTGCCGACGATGGTGTACTGGCCATCGAGCGGCGGCGCCGGCGCGAACATGATGAAGAACTGCGAATTCGCGGAATTCGGGTCCTGCGAACGGGCCATGCCGACCACGCCGCGCTCATAGTGCTCGGTCTTGGAGAATTCCGCCGGCAGGTCGGGAAGATCGGACCCACCAGTGCCGACGGCGTCGGCGTTGAAGCCGCTCTTCATGTTGCCGAACTTGACGTCGCCGGTTTGAGCCATGAACCCGCCGATGACGCGGTGGAAGGCGACATTGTCGTAGGCCCCCTGGCGCACCAGTTTCTTGATCTGCGCCACATGCTTGGGCGCGAGATCCGGCCTCAACGCGATGGTCACGTCGCCGTCCTTCAGCGTGATGATCATGGTGTTTTCCGGATCGGCGGCGAAGGCCGAAACGGAGGCGGTCACAAGACCGGCGAGCACGACAAGGAACGAGGCGAGCTTTTTCAGCTGCATATCTATCTCCGGAATCTTATTTTGTGAATTTGGTGGTGAGCGCGCCGGCCACGGCCGCCGGCACGAAGGGGCGGGTGTCACCTCCCATCGAGGCAATCTGGCGCACAAGTGTGGTGGTAATGGTTCGCACCGAGGGGCTGGCTGGCAGAAAAACCGTCAGCAAGTCCGGCGCCATGGTTTCGTTCATGCCGGCCATCTGCATTTCGTAATCGAGGTCGGTGCCGTCGCGCAGGCCGCGGATCATGATCGAGGCGCCGTGCTTCCTGGCCGCGTCGATGACCAGCCCGTCGAAGGCGACGACCTTGATGCGGGCACCATCGCGGCCGAACTCCGCTTTCGCAACAGTCTCGATCAGCTTCACCCGTTCCTCGAAGGAAAACAGCGGCTTCTTGCCGGGATGGATGCCGATCGCCGCATAGATTGTGTCGGCCACGGCGAGCGACGCTTTGAGCACGTCGAGATGGCCGTTGGTGAGCGGATCGAAAGAGCCGGCATAAAGGGCGATGCGTTCGGTCATGGCAGGCTTCTAGCGGGCACACGGGCGGAAGGCAAATCCGATTGATGCAACGTACGTGAACCTTTTCGCGGACATGAACGACAGATGAATGCGTTGATCACGAACGCTTCACGCAGCGTTCACTAGGTTGCAGCTTCACAAGATGAAACCAAATTCCCATTTAACCGTTGTTAGGCGCAGGAGAACACGCACATGCTGATCTACATGCTAGCCACCGCAATGACCGTCGCCATGCTGATCGCCACCGTATTTGGGCTACATCAGGAGGCGGACCGCGTTCGCGCCAAGGCCAACACCAAGCGTTTCGAAAGCTTTGGTGTGCGCAAGCCCTACCGACACTTCTAAGTCACGAACCCATAGATTGCATTCGCGCCGGCCCATGGGCCGGCGTCGCCATTTCAAGGCCTATTCGGCGGTGTCCGTACCGGCGTCTTCAACACCGGTATCCGCCCCGGCTTCGACGTTCTCTTCAGCTTCCTCGTCCGATTGCGGTTCCGAAATCCGCTCCACCGACACGACCTTCTCGCCCTCGGCCGTGTTGAAGATGGTCACGCCCTTGGTGGCGCGGCTGGCGAAACGGATATCGTGGACCGGCACGCGGATGACGGTGCCGCCATCCGAAACCAGCATGATCTGATCGTCATTGCCGACCGGGAAGGTCGCCACCAGGCGGCCGATCTCGGCCGTCTTCGACACGTCGGTGGCACGGATGCCCTTGCCGCCACGTCCCGTCAGGCGGAAATCATAGGAAGACGAGCGCTTGCCGTAGCCATATTCCGTCACCGTCAGCACGAATTGTTCATGCGCCTTGAGGAATTCGTAGCGCTCGTCGGAAAGCTCCGTCTCCTCGCCAACCTCCTCATTGGTGAGCTGGATGTCTTCTTCCTCGCCGACCGCGATGCCGGCGGCCAGCCGCCGTTCGGCCACCACCCGCTTGAGAAAGGCGGCACGCTCGGCCGGCGGCGCATCGACATGCTCGATCACCGCCATCGAGATCACCCTGTCGGTATCGGCCATGGCAATGCCGCGCACGCCGACCGAATTGCGGCTCTGGAACACGCGCACGTCGCTGACCGAAAAGCGGATGCATTGGCCGGAACTTGCGGTCAAAAGCACGTCTTCATTGTCTGTGCAAGTCTCGACGCCGAGGATCTCGTCGCCTTCCTCTTCCAGCTTCATGGCGATCTTGCCGTTGCGGTTGACCTGGACGAAGTCCGACAGCTTGTTGCGGCGCACGGTGCCGCGCGTGGTGGCAAACATCACATCGAGCTCGCCCCAGCTGGTCTCGTCCTCGGGCAGCGGCATGATCGTGGTGATGCGCTCGCCCTGCTCCAGCGGCAGCATGTTGATCAGCGCCTTGCCGCGCGACTGCGGGTTGCCGATCGGCAGCCGCCAGACCTTTTCCTTGTAGACGATACCGCGCGAGGAGAAGAACAGCACCGGCGTGTGCGTATTGGCGACGAACAGCCGGGTGACGAAATCCTCTTCCTTGGTCGACATGCCGGAGCGGCCCTTGCCGCCGCGGCGCTGCGCCCGGTAGAGCGACAGCGGCACGCGCTTGATGTAGCCGGAATGGCTGACGGTCACGACCATGTCCTCGCGCTGGATCAGGTCCTCGTCTTCCATGTCCGCCCCACCGTCGGTGAGCTCGGTGCGGCGCGGCGTGCCGAACTCGTCGCGCACGGCGATGAGCTCGTCCTTGACGATCTGCTGGATACGGGCGCGGGACGACAAAATGTCAAGATAATCAACAATTTCGACGCCGATCGTATTCAACTCATCGGCGATCTCGTCGCGGCCGAGCGCGGTCAGGCGCTGCAGGCGCAATTCGAGGATGGCGCGGGCTTGTTCGTCCGACAGATTGTAGGTGCCGTCCTCGTTGATACGGTGGCGCGGATCGTCGATCAGGAGGATCAGCGATTCGACGTCTCCCGAGGGCCAGCGCCGTTCCATCAACTGTTCGCGCGCCGTCTGCGGGTCCGGCGCGGTGCGGATGAGCTTGATCACCTCGTCGATATTGGCGACGGCGATTGCCAAACCGACCAGCACATGGGCGCGGTCGCGCGCCTTGCGCAGCAGGAATTTAGTGCGCCGGCTGATCACCTCCTCGCGGAAGGAGACAAACGCCTTCAGCATATCGATCAGCGTCAGCACTTCCGGCTTGCCGCCGTTGAGCGCCACCATATTGGCGCCGAAGGAGGTCTGCAGCGGCGTGAAGCGATAGAGCTGGTTGAGGATGACGTCGGCGACCGCGTCGCGCTTCAATTCGATGACGACGCGGTAACCCTGGCGGTCGCTCTCGTCGCGAATGTCGGAAATGCCTTCGATGCGCTTGTCGCGCACCAGTTCGGCCATTTTTTCGATCATCGAGGCCTTGTTCACCTGGTAGGGAACCTCGGTGATGACGATCGATTCACGGTCGTTGCCGCGCTGCTCGACATTGACGCGGCCGCGCATGACGATGGAGCCGCGGCCGGTCGAATAGGCGCTGTAGATGCCGGAACGACCAAGCACGATGCCGCCGGTCGGGAAGTCCGGTCCCGGGATGATTTCCATCAGCGCCGGCAGATCGATCGCCGGATTGTCGATGATGGCGATGGCGCCATTGCAGACTTCGGCGAGATTATGCGGCGGAATGTTGGTGGCCATGCCGACGGCAATGCCGCCGGAACCGTTGACCAGAAGGTTGGGGAAGCGAGCCGGCAGCACCTTCGGCTCGGTGTCGGAGGCGTCATATGTGTCCTGGAAATCGACGGTTTCCTTGTCGATGTCCTCCAGCAGTTCATGCGCGACCTTGGTCAGCCGCGACTCGGTGTAGCGCATCGCCGCCGGCGGATCGCCGTCGATCGAGCCGAAATTGCCCTGCCCGTCGATCAGCGGCACGCGCAGCGACCAGTCCTGCGCCATGCGCACCAAGGCGTCATAGATCGAGGCGTCGCCATGCGGATGGTATTTACCCATCACGTCGGCGACCGGGCGGGCCGACTTCACATATTTGCGGTTCCAGTGGTAGCCGCTCTCATGCGCCGCATAGAGAATGCGGCGATGCACCGGCTTCAGGCCGTCGCGCACGTCGGGCAGCGCACGGCTGACGATCACGCTCATGGCGTAATCGAGATAGGAGCGCTGCATCTCCTCGATGATGGATATCGGCTCGATGCCGGTTGGGCCGCCGTCGCTGCCGCGCGGTGTCTTCTGGTCAGTCAAAACAGGTCACAATCCAGTCAGGAATCACTTGCTGCTTATATAGGAAGCAGGACCGGAACTCCAATGTCCGCAAGACTTTTCCAGTGTCCATTTTTGTGGTGATTTCAAAAGGATACCGCTGATTGCGACGATATGGCCGATGTGCCTTTCAAGGCGACCGAAGCAAAGCCCGCATGGCATCCCGCGCGCCCGCCGTAGAAAGTAGCTGCGGATGCTAAGCTGACGATCCACGAGCACGATAGGTGCCGGGTGCCTCGCCCATAACCCGCCGGAAACGGCGGTTGAAGGTCGACAGATCGTTGAAACCCGCCTCGAAGGCGATCGCCGAAATCGCATCGTTCGACATGCGCAGCCGCATCGCCGCCCTGTGCAGCCGCGTTTTCAGCAGAAACTGGTAAGGCGTCATGCCCGCCACTTGCCGGAACGTCCGCAGGAAATGATAGGGGCTGGTCGCCGTCCCGTCGGCAAGCTCGGCGAGCGAAAGTGGCCGATCGGCGTCCAGTTCGATCAGCCTCACTGCTTCAGCCACCCGCTTCTGGTCGCGGCGGCTCGGCGCCCTGCAGGCCTGTGTGGAACCCGAGGCGGCGGCGACCACCGCGCCGGCGATGCGCAGGCCAAGTTCCTCGAACGCATCGCTGTCGGCCGTCTCGCGCGCGGCCTCCGCTTCCGCCAGCAGCGGCGCCAGCACCGGCAAGGGCGGCAGGCGAGGCGCCGCAAAGCCCAGTCGCCTCGCGCCAGGCACCTCAGAGACGATGCCTTCCATGTAGGCCGGGGCAAAATGAAACGAGAGGCTGCGGTCGCCGGCTCCATGCTCGTGGCCGCATTCATAGCAGGCGCCGGGATTGCCGAGCAGGATAGCGCCCGGCGCCAGCATCGCCATGCCCTGCCGCGTGCGGTAGCGGAAGGTGCCGCTGGTCACCGCGGCGATACAGAAAGTCCGGTGCTCTTCCTCGAACGGGCTGTCGCCGGCGCCAGCCGTGCACACCACGTCGCACACCTGCCAACCCTGCCCCGATGCAAGGTTCTGTTCGCTCGTTGCCATGGTCCAAAAGATAGCAATTTTTCCCAAGCGCGGAACCCTGCCCGGGGCCTATCACTTGCAGTCTCCTGACAGCACGAAGGCAGCAACCATGACAGATCCGTCCTCCTTTACCGAAGCCCTGCACAATGACGGACCCAACCCCGGCCTGGCCGAAAGGCTGGACCTTTACGGCCGCTTCGTCGGCGCCTGGACATTCGATGCCACGCGCCATCTCGAAGACGGCGCGGTTCTGACCGGGCGCGGCGAAGTGCATTTCGGCTGGGTTCTGGAAGGCAGGGCAATCCAGGATGTATGGATTCTGCCCGCGCGGAACACTGGCGCACAGGTTTCCCTCGGCACGTGGACGTTCCACGGCACGACATTGCGCGTCTACGATCCTGGCCTCGACGCATGGCACATTTTCTGGAGCGACCCGCGCAACCAGTATTTTAGCCGCCAGCTTGGCCGCGCCGAAGGCGACACGATCGTCCAGCAAGGTGTAGACGCCCGCGGCTGCTCCGTGCGCTGGAGCTTTTTCCGGATCACTGAGAACTCGTTCCGCTGGCTGGGCGAGTGTTCGCATGACGGCAGCGCGGACTGGCGCCTCGAAGTCGAGTTCCTGGCGCGCCGCCCGACTCCAGCCTGATCAACCAGAACATTGAAAATATGGAGAAAAATATGCTTGACCATGTCTCGATCGGGGTCCGCGACACCGACGCCGCGAAACGCTTCTACGATGCCGCGCTGAAGCCGCTCGGCTACACATGCCTCAGCCAGTCACCCGGCTCGCTCGGTTATGGCGGGGAAACGGTGGCGCTCTGGGTGAACGAGGCGCCGCGGCCGGTGAAGGCGGATGCGGAGTCCGGCCTGCACTTCTGCTTCGTCGCGCCGACGCGCGCCAGCGTCGATGCGTTCCACGTGGCGGCGCTCCGCGAAGGCGGTAGCGACAATGGCCCGCCCGGCCTGCGAGCGTCTTATGGCGAAAACTACTACGCCGCCTTCGTCATCGATCCGGATGGATACCGCATCGAAGCCTATTGCAGCGCCGCCAGCTAGCCGGCTCAAATCCCCTCGCCCGCTGTTTCCAGCGCCCCTGCTTTGCTCTACCAATTGTAGGGTTCGGGCATCGCCCGGCGGGAGGGGCCAGAGATGCCGAGCTTCGACAGCCTGTTCAACGCCTTCGTCACCATTTTGGTGACCATCGACCCGCCCGGGTTGGCGCCGCTCTTCCTTGCCGTGACACGCGGCATGAACCGCGAGGAACGTCAGCAGGTCTCCGTCCGCGCCTCGATCATCGGCTTTCTGGTGATGGCGCTGTTTGCGGTCGCCGGCGCGTCGATCCTGTCGGTGTTCGGCATCACCCTGCCGGCGTTTCGCGTCGCCGGCGGATTTCTTCTGTTCTTCATCGCTTTCGAAATGGTGTTCGAGCGGCGGCAGGACCGCAAGGAAAAGATCGGCGACGTCGCCATTACCAAGGACATGATCCACAACATCGCCGCCTTTCCGCTGGCGATCCCGCTGATTGCCGGTCCGGGCGCCATTTCCGCGACTGTCCTGCTGTCCGGCTCGTTCCAGGGCTTTGCCGCGCAGGCAGCCCTTGTCGGCATCATAGCGATCTGCCTTGCGATCACATATCTGGTGTTCGTATTGGCCGAGCGTATCGACCGCATCCTCGGCCAGACCGGCCGTTCGATCCTGACCCGGCTGCTCGGCGTCATCCTGGCGGCACTTGCCGTGCAGTTCGTCGCCGACGGCATCAAGGCGCTGATGGCGGGCTGACGTCAAGAATGGCTGTTGATCCCAAGGTTGTGGAACTGGAGCTCGCGTTGTTGAGGGCGCCAACCCGCCATGATCCGGATTTTCTCGAAGCCGTGCTCGACGACAGCATGATCGAATTCGGAAAATCCGGCAGCGAATACAACAAACGGTCGGTCCTGGAGGCGCTTGTCGCATCGAAGGAGGAACCTGCCCCGGACGATCAGCTGGAAATGACCGACATCAGAACAGTCGAATTGGCGCCCGAAGTGGTGCTTCTGATTTATCGGCTAAAACCAAGGAAAGAAACCGCAATTGCATCACTGCGCAGCTCCGTGTGGAAGCGCATCGACGGGCATTGGCGATTGGTGTTCCATCAGGGGACTCGGGCCACCCCCGAAGGGGCCTCTGAAGACCGCAGCTAGCCAGGGCGACGACCCGTTGCCCGGTCCTACTTCGCCGTGTCGACGACTTCAAAATCGTGAGTGATGGTCGCCGTCTTGGCCAGCATTGCCGAGGCCGAGCAGTATTTTTCGATCGACAGGTTGATCGCCCGTTTCACCTTGTCGCGCGACAGCGCCCGGCCCTTGACGATGAAACGCATGTGGATGCGGGTGAACACTCGGGGCTCGGTTTCCGCCCGGTCGCAGTCGAGTTCGACCACACAGTCCTCGATCGCCTCACGCCCCTTTTCGAGGATATGAACCACGTCATAGGCCGAGCAGCCGCCAGTGCCGATCAGCACCAGTTCCATCGGGCTCGGCCCCGGCGTCTTGCCTTCCGGGCCGAAAGCGGTTCCCAGCACCAGTTTGTGGCCGCTGCCGGACTCGCCGACAAAGGTGCGTTCCTCGACCCATTTGACGCGTGCTTTCACTGCATTCTTCCTTGCGAGACCACCTTACTGACCGAACGCGACCGCATGCATGATCCGGCCGGGCAGCAGCGTGAAGACGCCGGCGCCGACCAGCGCGAAAAAATAGAGCTTGATCATGGCGCCGCGATGCCTTGCGACCTGATGGCCGTGCGCATGCCAGACCGCCAGCGGGACGGTGACCAGCACCAGGATCGACAGCAGATGGATCGGGCTGAAAGGACCGATCAGGCGTATCTCCTGTATCCAGAAACTGCTGATGGCGATGACCAGCATCAGCGCCGCCCAGACATAGCCCAAGGCACGGTGGCGCAGTGTGCCTTTCGGCAAGGCCAGTTGCGCCCCGCCTATCGCCAGTGCGGCAAAGGCCGCAAACGCATGCCACGGGATGGGAGGGCGCGCGGACAGCAGCGGTTCGAGAGACATCTCGCCCTCTTCTCAAATGCCCCGGGTATTCACTCAGAACGGGATTTCGTCGTCCAATTCGCGTGACGAACCACCGCCGCCGCCCTTTGATCCACCACCGCTGCCGCCACCACCGCGGTTGACGCTCTCGCTCGGGCTTGACTGTCCAAAATCGGAGCCGCGGCTGTTGCCGCCGCCGGCATAGTTGCCGACCTGACCGCCACCCTCGCCACGCGCGTCGAGCATCTGCAGCTCGCCGCGGAACTTCTGCAGCACGACCTCGGTCGTATAGCGGTCATTGCCGGTCTGGTCCTGCCATTTGCGCGTCTGCAGCTGGCCCTCGACATAGACCTTCATGCCCTTCTTCAGATACTGCTCCGCCACCTTGGCGAGCTGGTCGTTGAAGATCACGACATTGTGCCACTCGGTCTTTTCCTTGCGCTCGCCGGAAGTCTTGTCGCGCCAGCTTTCCGACGTGGCGATGCGGATGTTGACGACCGGATCACCGGAATTCAGGCGGCGGATTTCAGGGTCCGCCCCGAGATTGCCGACCAGAATGACCTTGTTGACGCTACCCGCCATCACATTTCTCCGCGCTCATCCGAAACCAAATTTCTGTCGCACGCACCTTACAGGCTGCGGACAATCCCCGCCTGCTGTGGCTGCCTTTTCCCACAAGGTTTTTGTTCTCTTTTCGTTCTATGTTGAAGGGCCTGCGCTGTCAATAGTTGTCAGCAACAAGTAGTATCCGGGTCTGGAAATTTCCACGACATCTGGAGCAGGAGCCAAAAGGGGCAAGCAATGAAGACGCTCGCGCATGAGGACCAGCCATGGGAAGAATGGCGCGCGGGAGTACAAACCCGGATGCTTATTTCGGCCCGCAATGGCGCAGCTCAGCTTTGCCTGTTCGAGCAAAGGGTGGAGCCCGCGGCGGGTGCCCCTACGCATTGGCACCCGGTCGAGGAGGTGCTTACCGTCATCACCGGCAATGCCGAGATGTGGATCGACGAAGAATATAGCGGCCTGACGGCTGGACAGTCACTCGTTGTTCCCGCCTTCAGGAAACACGGTTTCCGAAATGTCGGCTCCGATACGCTTCACGTCTATGCCGTGCTCGCATCCTCGATCTTCGAGGCCACCTTTGAAGGATCGGCTGAGCCGGTGAAGCGCTGGCTTCCAGCGGCTTCGTAAAACGGCACTTGCCAAACCAATAAGTATCGACTTATGCTTTCGCCATGATCGAAGCAGAGATTTTTCGCGCCCTGGCCGACCCGACACGCCGCGCCGTCTACGAGCGCCTCGCCGCCGGCGAGATGACGGTGTCGGAATTGCGCGGCGGCATGACGGTGTCGCAGCCGGCCGTCTCCCAGCATCTCGCGGTGCTGCGCGGCGCAGGCCTGGTCACCGAGCGGCGGACCGGCCGCAACGCCTATTACCGCGCCGATCCGCAAGGGCTTGAGCCGCTGCTCGGCTGGATCGAACGCTACCGTGCGTTCTGGCCGGAGCGCATTGAGAGGCTGAAGACGGTTTTGAAGGACATGGATCAATGACACGAGAAGAACATGCGAAAAGTGCTGCTGACTCGCTCGAATTCCAATGCGAGCTTCCGGATCCGCCAGAGAAAGTCTGGCGAGCGCTGACCGAGCCGAAGCTGCTCGCGGCCTGGCTGATGCCCAACGACATCGAGCCGGAAATCGGCAGCCGCTTTGCCTTTGCCGGGCCTGATGCGCGGATCGACTGCGAAATCCTCGAGGCCGAACCCGGACGGCTGCTGCGCTATTCCTGGCGCGAGCAGTTAAAGACCCGGGATGCAGCCCGGCCGGAGCCACTCGACAGCCCGTTGGACAGCCCAATGGACAGCATCGTCACGTTCACGCTCGACCGCACGGTTTCCGGCGGCACGCATCTGCGCATCGTCCATAGTGGTTTCGCGCATGCCGCGGCGCCCGCCATAGCCCTCCCTTCGGTCACAATGGCGGCGAGCGGCTGCCGCCTTTCGCTGGGCGCACACAACCCCACACCCAATCTGCCTCTCGCCGCAAACGCACCACGCCTGTTGTTGCGCGCGGCCTGAACGACAACCAACGGAGAGAAAAGATGAGCGGGCTTGCCAATCTGGTGCCGATGGTGATCGAGCAATCGAGCCGCGGCGAACGCGCTTTCGACATTTTTTCGCGGCTGCTGCGCGAGCGCATCGTTTTCATCAACGGCCAGATCGACGATGGCATGTCGGCGCTGGTCTGCGCCCAGCTTTTGTCGCTGGAATCGGACAATCCCGACAAGGAGATCTCGCTCTACATCAACTCGCCGGGCGGCGTGGTGACCAGCGGCTTCGCCATCTACGATACGATGCAATATATCAGTTGCCCGGTGTCGACGGTCTGCATGGGCTTTGCCGCCTCGATGGCCTCTTTCCTGCTGATGGCGGGCACGCCGGGGCGGCGCATCGCGCTGCCCAACACCAGCATCGTGCTGCATCAGCCGCTCGGCGGCTTCCAGGGCCAGGCTTCCGACATCCAGCGCCACGCCGAGGGTATTCTGCGCACCAAGCGCCGCATGACCGAGCTTTATGCGCATCATTGCGGCCGCACCTATGAGGAGGTCGAACGCACGCTCGACCGCGATTTTTTCATGACCACCGAGGAAGCCAAGGCATGGGGCCTCGTCGACCATGTTTTCGGCACCCGCAAGAAGGCGGCGTGAAGCAAGCCGGCTGACACGCGGCAATTTGACTGCAGCCGGTCTGGCCTCGCACGCGGCGTGACACTATAGTCCGCGAAATGACCGACAGCCGTTCATCCAGACCATTGCGCCGTGCCGCCGCTACCTTTGCCGGTGCCTGCCTGCTGGCAGGCAATGCCTTTGCCGATGAGAGTTCGCCGCAAAAGGGCGCCCTGCCCGGCGTGACCAGCGACTATCGCATCGCCAGGCCGGCCCCACAGCCAGAACCCGACGACGCGTTGCCGGCCGGTGGCAATGGCCAGTTCAAGATCGGCAATACCGATGTCAGGATTTCCGGCAGCATAACCATCGATGTCGGCGCCGGCGCGATCAAGCCGCCCAATCGTTAGACCGGTGAGCACGCCAAACCGTCACCGCGGCAAATGATGCCCGGTATCCCCCTTCCCTTCGTTACCTCGCTCTTGCTGATCATTCTTCTCGTGAGACTGATCGGTCAGCGGGAGCCGGCATTGCGTCCAGAAATCGCTTTCGTTGGCGCCTGCGCGACGCTGGTCACGATCGTGGGGCTGCGCTGGAGCTTCGATGTCCAGGCCATACGGTTCATCCAACCCATCGTAGCCTGCTTGCTGCCGCCAATCGCCTGGTTCTGCTTTGCCGGGCTGACGGGAGCACGAAGCTCGATGCGGCTGTGGCTCCACGCCATTCCGGTCGGTATTGTGGCAATCCTGTCCACCGCGTGGATGAGATGGCACCCGCCGATCGATCTGATTTTGACGGCTGTGTTCTTCGGCTATGGATTTGCCTTGCTGCGCCTCGCAGCGGCTGGGCCTGATGGTCTCGGCGCGGCGCGACTTGCCGATGCGGCAAAGGCTCACAAGGCCACTGTGATAGCGGGGCTGGTCCTGGTCAGTTCCGGCGTCGTCGACCTTCTGATCGCCGGCGATTTTGATTTCTACCAGGGCGCCCATGCTGCTTCGATCATTGCCATCGCCAATCTGTTGACCCTGCCGCTCATCGCCTATGCCGTGGCGGCCGTCGGGAACAGCGTATCTGCCTCGGAAGCCAACGACGCCGCACAAGATCGGCTGACCGACAGGACGATGGCTTCCAACCGACCTGAGCCATCCGATCTCGCAACGGCAAACGACGCGAGGATCGTCGAAACCGTCGATGGGTTGATGCGCGAAAGACAGATGTTCCGCGACCCGGATTTGACCTTGAACCGTCTGGCCAGAAGGGCCGGCATTCCATCGCGACAGATTTCAGCCGCCATAAATCGCGTGCGTGGCCGCAACGTATCGCAGGTGGTCAACGAATATCGAATTGAGCACGCGAAACGGCTTCTCGCCAATTCCGACCTGCCGGTGACCACCATCATGTTCGAGGCAGGATTCCAGACCAAGTCGAACTTCAATCGGGAATTCCTTCGGCTGACAGGAACCAGTCCGAGCGACTTTCGCCGCTCGAACATACACAATCCCAGTGAGGCTGCGCCTATTTCGGCGGGATTGCCCGCGCCAGAAACGCGATGATCAGGTCCGAAACCTGGCGGTGAATGGCCTCCCGGTCTCGTGTTCCTCCGTCCTTGCAGACGATGCCATCGCCGGGCGTTTCCTCTTCGATCAAGGCGACAGCTCCCGGCTTGCAGAGCTGCATGAAGCTGAAATGCATGGCGTCGGCGATTTCGACATAGCTGGATGTTGCCGTGGGCAGGTTCGCGGCAAGATAGCCCGACTCCAGTCTGGCCGGCATGTCGCCAATGTCGACGCCCGCGCCAATGATCAGTGCCGGCACATGAAAAGCAGCGAGGCTTTCGGGCGTGAAACCGCGCGCGAGCCCAAGATCGAGCGAAACGACGGCGCCAATCCTGGCGTCGCTCAAATCGCCATCGAGCTCGCTGCCGCCACCGGGAACAATGCCCAGTTCGGCGGAAAGGGCACAGGCGCGCGGGCTCGAATGCGTCTTGCAGTCCCGCGTAAACAGGCCGGTGCTGAAGCGTGCCCCGGCAAGCGCGGTGACGGTCCATCCGCCAAGGGAGTGGCCGATTGCTGCGATGCGAGCCGGTTCGATGGTTCCTGCCAATGACGGATCCTTGACCAGCGCGTCGATCACGCGGCTGAGGTCGTGGGGGCGCTGCCAAAGCCTTGCCGCTTCCGCCGGGCTTTTGTTGAAGGTCGTGGTTCCAGGATGGTCAGGTGCCGCGACCACATATCCCCGGTGGACAAGCTCGCTTGCGAGCCAGCCGAGGTTTCTCCAACTGCCGCCATAGCCGTGCGACAGGACGACGAGCGAATGCGCATCCTTTGTCGGATGGGCGTTTTTGATAGCCGGTATGCCGTAGAAGACGCGGTTTTCGCCGACAGCCACGATCGGGCCATCGTCGCTGGTCGGATACCAGATACTGACATGCAGCGGCCGATCGCCCACTGCATCCGGCAGCTCGGTTTCACGAAAGCCGATGGCCTCGGCCGCCTGTGCGACAGAGATAGAGATCGAGAACATGGCAGGCAGGACTAGGGTGAGAAGAGGTTTAAGCATGGAAATCTCCGACAAGGATTGAACATGCGTTCATTGTCGGAGATGGCGGACCGCGGCGACCTACAACGCGATTGAGGACGTCAACCGATGCGTTTCCGTGCCGCCTCAAACGAACAGCCCCGCCGTAGCTTCCGCAAACGGACGGGGCTTTTATGGATATCAAATCCAAATCGCCGGGAATGTTTTACCGGCTTTTGATTTCGGATGCTTCGCGGCATTCAGCCGACGATCCGACTAGTGGTCTCTGATTTCTGGGGGATCGGCAGATCACGGTTTGTCGGGCGGCGCATACGCCTACCCTGGCACTTATGCCTGCCGTGGCTCCAGCGATGTCTGGAGCCTCAAGGGACTATCCGGTGGCGTCATGCTCCGCTCCTGTGTCCGTTGCGACATTGTGTCCTCCGAAGCGCTAATCGCACAGCCTGCGGCGTCTCGCAGGCCGCCTGTGGGTGGCGAGGCCATCGAAAGACGGCCAGCTTCGTTGACTTCCGGAGACTGCGCCCCTCAGTCAGCGCCGTCAACCGTCAATAGCCGGGTTACTAAAAATGTGATCGCCAGGAGGTTACGTGAAGGTCAGGTTACGTGAGGGTCAGGTTACGTGAGGGTCACTTCCCCACAGCTTTTGTCAGGAGCGTGTTCGGCCTTTGTTCTTTCCGCTTGCCCGCTCGCGCGAAAGACGGTTAAACGCTTCAGTCGGGAGTTCTCTCGACGTGGCGGCGAAATGACCTACATAGGGGATGGCCGGGAAACCCCGCCACTCCAGCAGATTCCAGACCTGAGGCGGCGACCGGCGATGGCCGACCATAAATATCTTTCCATTCGCGGGGCGCGCGAACACAATCTGAAGAATGTCGATCTCGACCTGCCGCGTGACAGCCTGATCGTCATGACCGGCCTGTCGGGCTCCGGCAAGTCGTCGCTCGCCTTCGACACCATCTATGCCGAGGGCCAGCGCCGCTACGTCGAGAGCCTGTCGGCCTATGCCAGGCAATTCCTGGAAATGATGCAGAAGCCAGACGTCGACCAGATCGACGGCCTGTCGCCTGCTATCTCCATCGAGCAGAAGACCACTTCGAAGAACCCGCGTTCGACGGTCGGCACCGTCACCGAGATCTACGACTACATGCGGCTGCTGTTCGCGCGCGTCGGCGTGCCCTATTCGCCGGCCACCGGCCTGCCGATCGAAAGCCAGACGGTTTCGCAGATGGTCGACCGCGTGCTGGCGGTCGAGGAAGGCACCCGCCTGTTCATCCTGGCGCCCATCGTGCGCGGCCGCAAGGGCGAGTACCGCAAGGAACTCTTGGAGCTGCAGAAGAAGGGCTTTCAGCGCGTCAAGGTCGACGGCGTCTTCTACGAGATCGCCGATGTGCCGGCGCTGGACAAGAAGTACAAGCACGACCTCGACGTCGTCGTCGACCGTATCGTGGTGCGCGGCGACCTCGCCACGCGGCTGGCCGATTCCATCGAGACAGCGCTGAAGCTTGCCGAAGGGCTGGCGGTCGCCGAATTCGCCGACCGGCCGCTCGACGCCAGCCAGACCGGCGAGGACTCCGTCAACAAGTCGAAGAACGAGACGCATGAGCGCATCCTGTTCTCGGAAAAATTCGCCTGCCCGGTTTCCGGCTTCACCATTCCCGAGATCGAGCCGAGGCTGTTCTCGTTCAACAACCCGTTCGGCGCCTGCCCGACCTGCGACGGCCTCGGCAGCCAGCGCGCCATCGACGCCAGCCTGATCGTGCCCGACGAAAACGTCTCGCTGCGCGCCGGCGCCGTCAGCCCGTGGGCGAAGTCGACCTCGCCCTACTACGCACAGACGCTGGAAGCCTTGGGCAAGGCCTATGATTTCAAGCTGGGCGACAAGTTCAGGGATCTGAGCGAAGAGGCGAAGCAAGCCATCCTGCATGGCACCGGCGAGCGCGAGGTCACCTTCCAGTATGATGACGGCCTGCGCTCCTACAAGACGACCAAGACGTTCGAAGGCGTCATTCCCAACCTCGAGCGACGCTGGAAGGAAACCGAATCCGCCTGGATGCGCGAGGAGATCGAGCGCTTCATGTCGGCGACGCCCTGCCCCGTCTGCAAAGGCTACCGGCTGAAGCCGGAAGCGCTGGCGGTGAAGATCGCCGGCAAGCACATTGGCGAGGTCACCGAACAGTCGATCCGCAACGCCGACAAATGGTTCACCGAGCTGCCCGCCTCGCTCAACGACAAGCAGAACGAGATCGCGGTGCGCGTGCTCAAGGAAATCCGCGAGCGGCTGCGCTTCCTCAACGATGTCGGGCTCGACTATCTGACGCTGTCGCGCAATTCCGGCACGCTGTCGGGCGGCGAGAGCCAGCGCATCCGTCTGGCGTCACAGATCGGCTCCGGCCTCACCGGCGTGCTCTATGTGCTGGACGAGCCGTCGATCGGCCTGCATCAGCGCGATAATGCGCGCCTGCTCGACACGCTGAAGCATCTGCGCGACATCGGCAACACGGTGATTGTCGTCGAGCATGACGAGGACGCCATCCTGCATGCCGACTATGTCGTCGACATGGGTCCGGCCGCCGGCATCCATGGCGGCGAGATCATCGCGCAGGGAACGCCGCAGCAGGTGATGGCCAATCCCAATTCGGTCACCGGCAAATATCTGTCGGGCGCGCTCGAAGTGGCGACACCCGCCATGCGGCGCGAGGCCAAGAAGAACCGGCGCCTCAAGATCGTCGGCGCGCGCGGCAACAATCTGAAGAACGTGACGGCCGAAATCCCGCTTGGCACGTTTACCGCCGTCACCGGCGTGTCCGGCGGCGGCAAATCGACCTTCCTGATCGAGACGCTGTTCAAGGCGGCGTCGCGCCGCATCATGGGCTCGCGTGAGCATCCGGCCGACCACGACCGCATCGAGGGCCTCGAATTCCTCGACAAGGTCATCGACATCGACCAGTCGCCCATCGGACGGACCCCGCGCTCCAACCCCGCCACCTATACCGGCGCCTTCACGCCTATCCGCGACTGGTTCGCCGGCCTGCCGGAGGCCAAGGCGCGCGGCTACCAGCCCGGCCGTTTCTCGTTCAACGTCAAGGGCGGCCGCTGCGAAGCCTGCCAGGGCGACGGCGTCATCAAGATCGAGATGCACTTCCTGCCGGACGTCTACGTCACCTGCGATGTCTGCCACGGCAAGCGCTACAACCGCGAGACGCTTGATGTCCTGTTCAAGGGCAAGTCGATCGCCGACGTGCTCGACATGACGGTCGAGGAAGGCGTCGATTTCTTCGCCGCCGTGCCCGGCGTGCGCGATAAGCTGGAGACGCTGAAGCAGGTCGGGCTGGGCTATATCCATATCGGCCAGCAGGCGACGACGCTGTCGGGCGGCGAGGCGCAGCGGATAAAGCTCGCCAAGGAATTGTCGCGCAAGGCGACCGGCAAGACGCTCTATATCCTCGACGAGCCGACCACCGGCCTGCATTTCCACGACGTCGCCAAGCTATTGGAAGTGCTGCACGAACTGGTCGACCAGGGCAACACGGTCGTCGTCATCGAGCACAATCTCGAAGTGATAAAAACCGCCGACTGGGTGCTCGACCTCGGCCCCGAGGGCGGCGATGGCGGCGGCGAGCTGGTGGCGTCCGGCACACCGGAAGACATCGTGCGCGAGAAGCGCAGCTATACCGGCCAGTTCCTCAAGGAGCTTTTGGAGCGGCGCCCCGGAGGCAAGCGCGAAGCGGCGGAGTGACTGGGCAGACCAGTTGGGAGCGTTTGAATGACGACCAGAAGAGCGCTTCCCGGTGATCTCCAAACTGTCGTCTCGCTGACCGAAGCCGCCTACGCGCCCTACACCGCGCTGCTCGGCGCGCCGCCGGTGCCAGTCACCGAAGACTACGCGCCGTGCATCGAACGCGGCGAGGTCTGGCTGCTGGAGAGCGGCAATGAACTGGCGGGGTTGATCGTCATCGAGCGGCATCCCGATCATGCGATGATCTTCAGCGTCGCCGTCTCCCCAGCCTTCCAAGGCAAGAGGCTCGGCATCGCGCTACTCAATTTCGCCGACGAGCAGACACGGCTGTGGCATCTGCCGGAGGTGCGGCTCTACACCAATGCGAGGATGGAGCGGAATATCGCGCTCTACACAGCCTATGGTTTTCGCGAAACAGGCCGCCGGCCCAATCCATACCGGCCGGGATGGATGGTCGTCGACATGGCAAAGCCCGTCAACGATATAGCCCCGGCCTGATCGCTTTCTAGGGAGGACGACAATGAGCAGCCATGGAAAAATCCGCGCCGGCATGGGCGGCTGGACCTTCGAGCCGTGGGACACCTCTTTCTATCCGGAGAAATTGTCGAAGGCCAAGCAGCTCAACTATGCCAGCCGGCAGGTGCCGAGCATCGAGGTCAACGGCACCTATTATTCCAGCTTCAAGGAGCCGACCTTCGTCAAATGGGCAAGCGAGGCACCGGAAGATTTTGTCTATTCGCTGAAGGGCAACCGCTTCGTCACCAATCGCCGGGTGCTCGGCGAGGCCGGCGAGTCCATGATGCGTTTCCTGGGTTCGGGCATCGCGGCACTTGGCGACAAGCTCGGCCCGATCCTGTGGCAGTTCGCGCCGACGAAGAAATTCGATCCGGACGATTTCGAAGCCTTCCTCAAGCTGCTGCCGGAAAAGCAGGACGGCGTTGCACTGCGCCATGCGGTCGAGGTGCGCAACGACAGTTTTGTCGTGCCGGAATTCGCCGCTTTGGCGCGCAAGTACAAGGTCGCAATCGTTTTTGCCGACCACGCCAAATATCCTGATATTGCCGATGTCACCGGCGATTTCATCTATGCCCGGCTGCAGACCGGCAGCGACGACAATCCCGACTGCTACACGCCGAAAGGGCTCGACGAGTGGGCGGCGCGTGCCAAGACCTGGGCGGAAGGCAAGATTCCGGCCGACCTGCGGCGCGCCGATCCCGCGACCGAGGCGCCGGTCCAGGCGCGTGACGTGTTCGTCTACTTCATCACCGAAGGCAAGGTTCGCGCCCCATTCGGCGCCATGGCTTTGATGAAGCGGGTGACAGGCTGACACGCCGAAGCATTTGGAATCGTGGCATCTTCGCCGCCATCGTAACCATATCGATACCTCCTTGCTGCATGAATCCAGTCAGGCCAGGTCGCGGAGATGCGACCGTCGCGGCAAGGAACGAGGGGCATGTCGCTCGACTACAACTCACTTCTGCTGGCAATCGGTTTCTCCGCCGCCTGCCTGAGCCTGACGTTGTTCGGCATCTGGCTGACAGCCCGTACTGAAAAATTTCTGCTGACCTGGGCGATCAGCGCGTTGCTGATCGTCGGCGACGTTTTCATCTACAGGGACTATATCGACGCGCCAGGACGCCTGCTCGGCATGGCAAGTTTCGCCGTGCTCCTCGTCGGTTTCTCGACGATGCTGGGCGCCGCCCACCAGTTCACGTCAGGTCGATCGCCGATCCCGCTCACGGTCCTCGGCAGCGGCATCTCGCTTGCCGTGGCGTTGCCGCCCATGGCGCTTGGGTATGACGGGCTCGGCTTCATGCTCGAGAATTCCTGTGCCGCCCTGCTTCTGTTTGCGACGGCTCATGAATACTGGAAAGGACGCGCCGAGGCGCCCGTCCCGATCATCAGCCTCACGGTGCTCTACTGCGCCACCGCCCTATCCTTCGCGCTCTGTGCCATGGTTCTCGCATGGGACGGCAGATTGGTGCTCGGACATGCGCCGAGCAACTGGGCCGAGGATCTCAGCCTCGTCATCGTCATTGCCAGCATGACCGGTATCGGCGCCCTTTCGCTGGCGCTCAACCAGGGCCGCCTGGCCCGGCATCACCGTCTGGATGCGCTGACCGATCAGCTGACCGGCCTTCTCAATCGGCGCGCTCTGTTCGATCTCAATGGCGGCGCACCGATCGGCGCTTTCACCGCAGTGATCGTGTTCGACCTCGATGGCTTCAAGGCCATCAACGACGAATTCGGCCACGCCACGGGCGATCAGGTACTCAAAGTGTTCGCCGAGGAATTGGCCAGGAATCTGCGCCCGACCGATGTCGCCGCGCGCATGGGCGGAGAGGAATTCGCGCTGGTTCTGAAGCGGACCCTGCCCGAAACGGTGGAGCTTGCCGCCGAACGCATACGCGCCGCCTTCGCCGCGCGCGTCATCGAAACCGAGACGCGTCCCCTGACCTGTACGGTCAGCGCCGGGTTCGCTTTCGGCAGCAAGGAAGGCCTGAGCTTCGACAAGGTTCTCAGCGCCGCCGACAAGGCGCTCTATGCCGCCAAGCGTGGCGGCCGCAACCGCGTCTCGACACTCCGACGCGCGAGCTAGCGGCCGAGCGACCTTTCGCCAGCCCTCAAGCCGTCATGACGATCTCATTGTAGGCATCAAGGTCGACATAGAAGACCTTGGTGATCTCCGCGATCAGTTCGTCGTGGTCGTATCCTTGCGATTTCAGAATGTTGATGGCGGTCATGATGTCGACGCGCTCGGTGAGCCGTCGTTTCTGGTAGTCCTCGACGTAACGTTCCATAGGCTGTCCCTGGTGCCCGAAAAGTTGAAACAACGATCAAATCACAGAAGGGAAGCCGCTCGCATGAAGCGTGATGGCGCGGCCTGCACCTTCCTCTGATCTGCCAATTGAGACTGATACGGAAAGCGGCCGACTCACCAAGGCCAAGCAAAGCCTAGCATGCAATCTTCAGCGCGCCAGGGTTGCAAACGGTGACCTTCGTGATTTTCGTCATCCTTGGGCGTAGCGACGCGAAGCGGAGCGAAGACCCAAGGATCCATGCCGTAACTTCTGAGCGTCGCCACGGTGCAGAGTCCAGGATGGTGTGCGCCGGAAAACGGCTTCTGTTCTTGACCGGTGCACCCTTCGGCGGATGTCATGGCATGGATCCTGGGGTCTGCGCCGCGTCGCTCCGCTCCTTGCTTCGCCCCAGGATGACGACGGGAGAGATGGTTCGGCGAGTCTCGAAGGTTTGCGATTCGCCACTGAGGCTCTAGACGGTCAGGAATTTGCGGACATCCGCCCGGTCGAGGTCTTCCGCCGGGCCGGTGTGGACGATCTGGCCGCGGTCCATGATGTTGACCTCATCGGCCAATTCCCTGCAGAAATCGAGATATTGTTCGACCAATAGCACGGCGATGCCAGCCTGGTCGCGCAGATAGCGGATGGCGCGGCCGATATCCTTGATGATCGACGGCTGGATGCCTTCGGTCGGCTCGTCGAGCACCAAGAGTTTTGGCCGCATCACCAGTGCCCTGCCGATGGCAAGCTGCTGCTGCTGGCCGCCGGAAAGGTCGCCGCCGCGGCGCGCGAGCATCTGCTTGAGCACCGGAAACAGCTCGAAGACATGGCCCGGAATGTTGCGGTCGGCGCGCTTCAATGGCGCGAAGCCCGATTCGAGATTTTCCCGCACGCTGAGCAGCGGAAAGATCTCCCTGCCTTGCGGCACGAATGCGATGCCCGACCGGGCGCGGTCATACGCCGCGCTCCGGTCGAGCGCCTTCCCCTCGAAGGCAACGCTTCCGCTCGTCAGCCGATGGTGGCCGACGATCGATCTCATCAAACTGGTTTTGCCGACGCCGTTGCGGCCGAGCACGCAAGTGATCTTGCCGGCACCGGCCTTGAGCGAGACGCCGCGCAGCGCCTGGGCGGCGCCATAGTGCAGCGTGGCGTTGGAGACTTCCAGCATGGTCAGCGCCTTCTCCAACGCCTGAAGAACGAAAGGTCGAAATGATGGAACGGAACCCGCCAGACCATGATCATCTCCCCAGATAGACTTCGACGACGCGCTCGTCGGCCGAAACGAAATCGAGCGAGCCTTCGGACAGCACCGAGCCTTCATGCAGGCAGGTGACCTTGACGCCGAGCTCGCGCACGAAATGCATGTCGTGCTCGACGACGATGACCGAATGGTCACGCGCGATATCCCTGAGCAGGCGTGCCGTCTCCTCGGTCTCGGCGTCGGTCATGCCGGCGACCGGCTCGTCGACCAGCAGCAGCTTCGGGTCTTGCGCCAAGAGCATGCCGATCTCGAGCCATTGCTTTTGTCCATGGCTCAAATTGGCGGCAAGCTCGTCGCGCTTGTCGCCAAGCCGGATGATGCCGAGGATATCGTCGATCTGCCCCGCCTCGGCCACTGAGCGGCGATGGAACAGCGCCGGGAAGATCGAGCGTGGCCCCTTCAGCGCCAGCATCAGATTCTCCTCGATCGTGTGGCTTTCGAAGACGGTCGGCTTCTGAAACTTGCGGCCGATGCCCATCATGGCGATTTCGGCCTCGTCATGTTTGGTCAGGTCGACCTGGCCGTCGAAGAAAACCTCGCCCTGGTCGGGCCGCGTCTTGCCGGTGACGATGTCCATCATCGTCGTCTTGCCGGCGCCGTTGGGACCGATGATCGCGCGCATCTCGCCCTTGTCGAGCACCAGCGACAGATTGTTGATGGCGCGAAACCCGTCGAAGGAAACCGAGACGCCGTCGAGATAGAGGATGGTATTCGACTTCGACATCGCTCTACTCCGCCGGCTGCGGTTCAGGGCCGGAGGCGGACCAGTCGCCCGGCGTCCTCGCGGCGCTGCGAACGATCTTCGGCGGGGTCGGCACGTCGGGATCGGTGCCGGCCTCCTCGGCGATCGAGGCCGCCCGCAACGCCTTGGCATTGCCGCGCCAGGAATCCCACATGCCGACAATGCCCTTGGGCAGGAACAGCGTGACGGCGACGAACAGCCCACCCAGCGCAAACAGCCAGAACTCCGGCAGCACGCCGGTGAACCAGGATTTGCCGGCATTGACCAGAAGCGCGCCGATGATCGGCCCAACGATGGTGCCGCGGCCGCCGACGGCCGCCCATACCACGACCTCGATCGAATTGGACGGCTCGAACTCGCCCGGATTGATGATGCCGACCTGCGGCACGTAGAGCGCCCCGGCGATGCCGGCCATGACGGCCGAAACGGTGAAGGCGAACAGCTTGACGTTCTCCGCCCGCCAGCCGAGGAAGCGCGTGCGGCTCTCGGCGTCGCGCACCGCCATCAACAGCTTGCCGTATTTGGAGCCGACGATTGCCCAGGTGACGAAGACGGCGAGCGCCAGCGTGACGGCGCTGGCCGCGAACAGCGCCGAGCGCGTCGCGTCGGCCTGCACGTTGAAGCCCAGAATGTCCTTGAAATCGGTCAGGCCGTTATTGCCGCCAAAACCCATGTCGTTGCGGAAAAAGGCGAGCAGCAGCGCGTAGGTCATCGCCTGGGTGATGATCGACAGATAAACGCCGGTGACGCGGCTGCGGAAGGCGAACCAGCCGAAGACGAAGGCGAGCAGGCCGGGCGCCGCAAGCACCATGATCGCGGCGAACCAGAAATGATCGAAGCCGTACCAGAACCACGGCAATTCCTTGTAGTTGAGGAACACCATGAAATCGGGCAGCAGCGGATTTCCGTAGACGCCGCGCGAGCCGATCTGGCGCATCAGATACATGCCCATCGCATAGCCGCCGAGCGCGAAGAAGGCGCCATGGCCGAGCGAGAGGATGCCGCAATAGCCCCAGACGAGATCGAGCGCCAGCGCGAGCAACGCGTAGCAGAGATATTTGCCGGTGAGCGCGACGATATAGGACGGCACGTAGAAGGCACTGGTCGGCGAGACTACGAGATTGAGCAGCGGCACGATGATGGCGACGGCCAAAAGGATGAAGATCGTGATGGCGATGCGGCGGTCGGCACCCGCGGCGAAGAAGCGTCCCGTGATCATGCTTCCACCGCCCTGCCCTTGAGCGCGAACAGGCCGCGCGGGCGTTTCTGGATGAACAGGATGATGAGGACCAGGACGACGATCTTGCCGAGGACGGCCCCGGCATAGGGTTCGAGGAACTTGTTGAGGATGCCGAGCGAGAAGGCGCCGACCAGCGTCCCCCAGAGATTGCCGACGCCGCCGAAGACGACGACCATGAAGCTGTCGATGATGTAGCCCCGGCCGAGATTGGGCGAGACATTGTCGATCTGGCTCAGCGCGACACCGGCGATGCCGGCAATGCCGGAACCAAGCGCAAAGGTCAGCGCGTCCACCCACGGCGTTTTGATGCCCATCGAGGCGGCCATGCGGCGATTGGCGGTGACGGCGCGCATCTGCAGGCCCCAGGGCGTGCGCTTCATCACATAGAGCAACAGGGCAAACACGCAGAGCGAAAAAACCAGGATCCAGAGGCGGTTCCAGGTGATCGCAAGCTGGCCGACATCGAACGAGCCCGACATCCAGGACGGATTGCCGACCTCCTGGTTCGTCGGCCCGAAGATGGTGCGCACCGCCTGCTGCAGGATCAGCGAGACACCCCATGTCGCGAGCAGCGTCTCCAGCGGCCGGCCATAGAGGAAGCGGATGACGCCGCGCTCGATGATGAGACCGACGAAAGCGGCTACAAGAAATGCCAACGGCAGCGCGATGACCAGCGACCAGTCGAACAGGCCGGGAAAGGAATTGCGGATCACCTCCTGGACGACAAAGGTGGTATAGGCGCCGAGCATGACCATTTCGCCATGCGCCATGTTGATGACGCCCATGACGCCGAAGGTGATGGCGAGGCCGATGGCGGCGAGCAGCAGCACCGACCCCAGCGAAATGCCGTACCAGATATTCTGGCCGGCATCCCAGAAGGCCAGCGTCGAATTGATGTTGCCGATTGCCGCTGTCGCCGCGTCCTTGACGGCGCCTTGCGAATTGGCCGCGACCGAGGTGAGCAGCGAGAGCGCATCGCGATCGCCGCGCGCGCCGATCAGGGCGATTGCCGCAAGCTTGTCGGCTTCGGGCCTGTCGGAAACGAGAACCGACGCGGCGCGCGCCTGTTCGAACAGCGCCTTGACGTTTGCATCGGTTTCAGCGGCGATCGCGGCGTCGAGCGGTTCGATGTTCGCGGCATCGGGCGTCTTGAACATAGTGGCGGCGGCGGCGATGCGGACGGCCGGATCCTTGGCGCCAAGCGTCAGTGTGCCCAGCGCATCGCGGATGACGCGGCGCAACGTGTTGTTGACCTTGATCTTGGTGATGTCGGTCTTGGCGGCCTCGCCGGATTTTTCGCCGCTCAACGGGTCGAGGAGTTCGACGCTGTCGCCACCCTCCTTGCCGACGAAAACCAGGGAATCGGCCTTGCGGATGTAAAGGCTGCCCTCCGCAAGCGCTGCAAGCGGGCGTTCGACCAGAGGATCGCCGGTGGCGGCAAGCTCGCGCACCACGGCCTCGGTGGCCGAGAAATTCGCGGCTGTGGCGAATTTGGCGATGATGGCGCGCAGATCGGCCTCGGCAGCGCTCGCCGGCAACAGGGTTGCCAGCAGAAACAGCAGCATCAGGCCGAGAGCGCGCAACAAGATCATCCGTTCAGCTACTCCTGAGGAGTTGGAATTCTGCGTCCGGGCGGACTGGAGGAGGAGCTCGCCCGGACGCTTCGCGGTCCAGGTCGCGGAGAAATCCACGACCGTCAGACCCGGGAGGATCAGTTGGTACCCTTGCCGCCGCACTTGCCGGTGGCGACGTTGAAGTTGCCGCAGGACAGAGGCGCGCGCCAATCGGAGATCAGGTCCTTGGAGTCAGGCAGATAGTCGGACCATTCGTCGCCCATCACCAGGCCCGGCGTCTGCGACACCGTCTCGAACTGGCCGTCGGCCTGGATCTCGCCGATCAGCACCGGCTTGGTGATGTGATGGTTCGGCATCATCGTCGAATAGCCACCGGTCAGGTTCGGCACGGAAACGCCGATCATGGCGTCGATGACTTTGTCTTGATCGGTGGTGCCGGCCTTCTCGACCGCCTTCACCCACATGTTGAAGCCGATATAGTGGGCTTCCATCGGGTCGTTGGTGGTGCGCTTGTCGTTCTTGATGAACTTGCGCCAGTCGGCAATGAACTTCTTGTTCTCGGGCGTATCGACGCTCTCGAAATAGTTCCAGGCGGCGAGATGGCCGACCAGCGGCGCGGTATCGAGACCGGCAAGCTCTTCCTCACCGACCGAGAAGGCCATGACCGGGATGTCCTCGGCCTTGATGCCCTGGTTGCCGAGCTCCTTGTAGAACGGCACGTTGGCGTCGCCATTGACGGTCGAGACGACGGCGGTCTTCTTGCCGGCCGAACCGAATTTCTTGATCGCCGAGACTTCCGTCTGCCAGTCGGAGAAGCCGAACGGCGTGTAGTTGACCATGATGTCCTCGGCGGCGACGCCCTTGGCCTTCAGATAGGCTTCGAGGATCTTGTTGGTGGTGCGCGGATAGACATAGTCGGTGCCTTCAAGCACCCAGCGCTTAACCGAGCCGCCGTCCTCGCTCATCAGATAGTCGACCGCGGGAATGGCCTGCTGATTTGGTGCTGCACCGGTGTAGAAGACATTGCGCTCGCTCTCCTCGCCCTCATACTGGACGGGATAGAACAGGATGTTGTTGAGTTCGGAGAATACCGGCAGCACGGACTTGCGCGATACCGAGGTCCAGCAGCCGAACACCGCCGCGACCTTGTCCTTGGAGATCAGCTCGCGCGCCTTTTCGGCGAATAGCGGCCAGTTGGACGCCGGATCGACGACGACGGCCTCGAGCTTCTTGCCGAGCAGGCCGCCCTTGGCATTCTGCTCCTCGATGAGCATCAGCATGGCGTCCTTCAGCGTCGTCTCCGAGATCGCCATGGTCCCCGACAGCGAATGGAGAATACCCACCTTGATCGTGTCGTCGGCCGCCCTGGCCTGGACGGACATCAACAGACCCGCCGCGACCACGCCCGCCGAAACCATTTTTGTTATTGTCGAGAAATTACCCCTCATATTCCACACTCCCAAGCTGGTTGACTGCACCACACCAATGCAATGCAACCCCCGTGCCAACCGACGGTGTCAGGTGGAAAATGCAGGAATTTTCAAATATTATCAGCCTGTTAGAATATTAGCGACTGGAGATGGGCGGGCGCCGGTTAAAGTTCTGTTGAGAAAAAAATGCGCACTCATGCCTAGATTTTGCCCAAATCCCAAAAATGCCTACTTATTAGGCCGGCCAACCCCAAACACATCGAAGTTGACCGGCAAAGCTGTTGCGGTGCAGCGGTGAGATAGGGCAAGTTCGCCTCGAACAGAGCGACGTCATGGCTTCCAGGATCTCCTGCATTTTCAGCATCACGCTTTTGCTTGCAGCCACCGGGGGGGCGCGCGCCGATTTCAGTGACGGCAAAATGCCGGACGGCACCTATCATTGCGAAGTCTATCTGCTTGGCATGTTTCTCAACCTCGGCGACATCACCATCAAGGGCAACCTCTATAGCGGCCCGGTCACGTTCGGGACCGCTGAGCAGGGCTATAATTATCAGATGGACGCCAATGGCGTGATCACCTGGCTTGGTCCATTGGGCGGCTATACCAGCGGCGGCAACTCGATCTCGCTCACCCAGGCCACTCTCGACGGGCAGACCAGCCCGTCCTTCGACATCATCATGAGGCAGCCCGACGGCGCCTTCACCGCTTCGACCTGCACAAAGGGCTGAACGACGGCGCCCGGCGCCTGCCGGCCGTGCGGCGAAAAGAGTTTCCTCTCATGTCATCGCGGTGTTGCCGAAACGGCTTAGGCAGCGGTGCGCCGTCAACATCCACCCAGAGAGGCAGACAACCATGGCCAACGCACCGTCTTCATCCTCCCCCGTCATTCGCGACGTCATCGCCGCCCGCGTCTCGCGCCGCGAAATGCTGAAAGGCAGCCTTGCATCCGGCGCGCTGATTGCCGGCGGCAGCTTCGTCGGCTCGCTGTTCGCCGGTGAAACGCATGCCGCGGCCGCACTCTCGACGCTCGGCTTTCCCGAACTGAAGCGGGTTTACGACAAGACCCATGCCGCCGCCGATGGTTACGAGACGACGATCGTCGCGCGCTGGGGCGACGCGCTGGCCACCGGCCTGCCGGAGTTCGACGGCAACAAGGTCGCCGCCGACGAGCAGGAGAAGCGCTTCGGCTACAATTGCGACTACATCGCCTTCATGCCGCTGCCGAAAGGCTCGGTCAATTCCGACCACGGCCTGCTCTGCGTCAACAACGAATACATCTCTCCCAATGTGATGTTTCCCGGCATGACCGAGGACGATGCCGGCAAGACGATGAGCAAGGAGCAGGTCGATCTCGGCATGGCCGCGATGGGCCATTCGATCGTCGAAGTGATCCTGAAGGACGGCAAGTGGGGAACCGTCGAGGACAGCCCGCTCAACCGCCGCATCACGGCGACCACGGAAATGACCGTCTCCGGCCCCGCCGCCGGCCATGCGCTGATGAAAACCTCGGCCGACGCCACCGGCACCAAGGTTCTCGGCACCAGTTACAATTGCAGCGGCGGCTTCACCCCATGGGGCACCGTGCTCACCTGCGAGGAAGGCGTTTCCGATATTTTCGGCGGCGATCCGAAGAAGGCGCCTATTGCCGACATCCTCGGTCGCTACGCTTTCGACGGCTCGGACATCTACGGCCGCGCCCGCTTCCATGACCGGTTCGACCTCGACAAGGAACCCAACGAGGCAAATCGTTTCGACTGGGTGGTCGAGATCGATCCTTACGATCCTCAGTCGAAGCCGGTGAAGCGCACCGCGCTCGGCCGCATGTCGCATGAGGCCTCGACCGTCGTCGTCAACAAGGACGGCCGCATTGTCGTCTATATGGGCGACGACGACTATTTCGAATACATTTATCGCTTCGTCTCCAGCAAGGCCTACGACCCGGCGAACCCGGCTTCCGGCAAGGATCTGCTCGATGATGGCGTGCTGTCGGTGGCGCGTTTCGATGCCGACGGCACGATGACGTGGCTGCCGCTGGTGCACGGCCAGGACAAGCTCACCGCCGACAACGGTTTCGCCGACCAGGCCGAAGTGCTGCTCAAGACCCGTTTTGCCGCCGACGCGCTGGGTGCCACGCCAATGGACCGGCCCGAGGACATCGAGACCAATCCGGTGACGGGGCGCGTCTATGCGGTGATGACCAAGAACAAGAAACGCGACCAGTCGAAGGTCAACCCGGCGAATACGCGGCCGGAAAACCTCTGGGGCCACATCGTCGAGCTGATCCCGCCCGGCGGCCGCGGCACCGAGGGCGACCATACGGCCGAAAAATACCAATGGGACCTGTTCGTGCTTTGCGGCAACCCGAAGGAGGCCGCGGTCGGCGCCACCTTCCATCCCGACACGTCGGACAATGGCTGGTTCGTCTGCCCCGACAACATCACCTTCGATCCCGCGGGGCGGCTGTGGGTGGCAACGGATGGCGCCAATGATTTCGACCTGCCTGACGGCGTTTATGGCGTCGACACAGAGGGCGCCGCGCGCGGCTTGCCGAAGCTGCTCTTCACCTGCCCGCATGGCGCCGAGGCGACCGGCCCTTGCTTCACGCCGGACGGCACGACGCTGTTCCTGTCGATCCAGCATCCGGCCGAGGACGCCGAGACGCTCGACAAGGCCGCGACGCTGTGGCCCGACTTCAAGGATGGTCAGCCGCCGCGGCCGTCGGTGGTCGCCATCCGCCGCAAGGATGGGCAGCCGGTCGGCGCATAGTTTTGGCGATTAATGCATGTCGCGCAAAAGTGCGCAGCGGTTTTGCGATAACGACATGCACAAAAGAGTTGAGGCGAAAAAAGGCGCGCGGAACCTTTCGGGCTCCGCGCCAGCAGGCAGTCGGGAGGATACCTCTGGCTAGATGCTCTTCGCCGACATCTGTCCGGCGATGTACTCGGCCTGGCGAATTGCCAGCGACACGATCGTCAGCGTCGGATTTTCGGCGCCGCCGGTGGTGAACTGGCTGCCGTCCGACACGAACAGGTTCTTGATGTCGTGCGCCTGGCCATGCTTGTTGACGACGCCGTCGGCCGCCTTCTCGCTCATCCGGTTGGTGCCGAGATTGTGGGTCGAGGGATAGGGCGGCGTCGGGAAGGTGCGGGTCGCGCCGACCGCCGCGTAGAGCGCCGAACCCTGCTTGTAGGCGTGATTGCGCATCGCTGTGTCGTTGGCATGATCGTCGAAATGGACATTGGCGATCGGCATGCCTTGCTCGTCCTTGATGTCGGCATGCAGCGTGATGCGGTTTTCCGCGCGCGGCATGTCCTCGCCGACGATCCACAGGCCGGCCATGTGGTCATAGTGGTCGAGCGCCGTGGTGAAGGAGCGTCCCCAGCCGCCGGGATCGAGGAAGGCCGCCATGAATGGCAGGCCGAGCGACAGCGTCTCGAACTCATAGCCGCCGACGAAGCCGCGCGACGGATCATGGCGCGCCTCGTCGCGGACGATGCCGGCCATGGTGGTGCCGCGGTACATATGCACCGGCTTGTCGAAAATGGCATAGACCGATCCGGTGGTGTGGCGCATGTAGTTCTTGCCCACCTGCCCCGACGAATTGGCGAGACCGTCGGGAAATTGGCTCGACGCCGAATTGAGCAGCAGACGCGGGCTCTCGATCGAATTGCCGGCCACGGCGACAATGCGGGCCTTCTGCTCCTGCAACTTGCCGTCCTTGTCGGCATAGACGACACCGATGACCTTGCCTGACGCATCGTGGTTGATCTTGATCGCCATGGCATTCGGCCTGACCTCGAGGTGGCCCGTCGCCTCGCCCTTGGGGATCTCGGCATAGAGCGTCGACCATTTGGCGCCCCATTTGCAGCCCTGGAAGCAGAAGCCGGTCTGCTGGCAGGACATGCGGTCGTCGCGGTCGACCGAGTTTATCGCCATGTTGCCGGTGTGGCACTCCTTGTAGCCGAGCTTGTCGGCGCCAGCCTTCAACACCTTGAAGTTGTTGTTGCCCGGCAGCCTCGGCCAGTCATTGGTCCCGGTGACGCCCATCTTGGCTTCGGCCTTGGCGTAGTAGGGTTCCATCTCCGCCAGCGTGATCGGCCAGTCGAGCAGGTTCGCGCCTTCGAGCTTTCCATAGGTCGAAAGCGTCTTGAACTCATGCTCCTGAAAGCGCAGTGAGGCGCCGGCCCAATGCGTTGTCGAGCCGCCGACCGACTTGACGATCCAGGCCGGTAGGTTGGGAAAGTCCTTCGCCACCCGCCAGTCGCCGGAGGTGGTGCGCTTGTCTGTCCAGGCAAGCTGGGCAAAGGAATCCCACTCGTCGTTGATGAAGTCCTCATATTCGTGGCGGGAGCCCGCCTCCAGGATGACGACGTCGACGCCTTTCTGGGCGAGTTCGTTGCCAAGCGTGCCGCCGCCGGCGCCCGAGCCGATGATGACGACCACGCCATCGTTCTTGAGGTCAAATGATGCTGCCATGGTTTCCTCCCATGATGTCTGTCTGATGCGGTTGCGGACGAACGAGGCTCAGAGCCACTCGATGTCGTCGAAACCGCGCGCGATGTAGCCGCCCTTGGAGTAGGATTCGCCCTCGTAGCCGAAGATCGGCCAGACCTCCTTCTGGTTGTAGAGGCCGACAACGAGTCCGCCACGGACCGCCTGGAAGAACGGCGTGCCCTCGATCTGCTTGAGCACGGCGACACGCTGCTCCTCCCAGCCGAGACCGGTGTAGCCGTCCTTGCCCGACTTCAAGTCGAGATCGGCGATGCCCTTTTCGATGAGATCCTTGTGGGCGGGGTCTTTTCCGGCCTGCTCGTCATGCGCCTTGACGGCGATCGCGTAATATTTGTCGG
This sequence comes from Mesorhizobium sp. STM 4661, assembly GCF_000359125.1. Lineage (GTDB taxonomy): Bacteria > Pseudomonadota > Alphaproteobacteria > Rhizobiales > Rhizobiaceae > Mesorhizobium. Next base: position 89,108 of record NZ_CAAF010000061.1, read on the forward strand.
GTACCTGGTCGTGCGGGTAGATGTCGCGCGCCATCTGGATCAATGTCGCCATCGTTTCGGGCTTGAGCGCGGATGTCTCCAGGCCCCAGGCATGTTCCGGGCTGATGACGGCACTGCCTGAAATCACCAACAATGCGCTTGCCCCGCCGCGTTTCAGCAGCTCGCGGCGCGATAGGCCGGGCTTCCTCTCGTAGATCGTGACCATTTGTTCCTCCCTTGCTTGCTATCTGCACCCGAGGGGTGCCGTTGCTGGCGCCGCGCCGGCCGGCGCGGCCGTGATCTCTCCTATTTGAAGCGCCCGCTGCGCTGCAGGACCTCGATCTTGTAGCCGTCGGGATCCTCGATGAAGAAAAAGCGGGCGAGCAGCGTGCCGTCGCGGTTGAACTCGACGATATTCTTCGGGGTGAGCCCGAGCGCGCCGAGCCGGTCGTGCTCGCTGTCCAGATCGGCGACCGAAACCGCGAAATGGCCATAGCCGTCGCCGAGCACATAAGGCTCCTGCCGACCCTTGTTGACGGTCAGTTCGAGCTCGAACGAAGTATCGGCATTGCTGAGATAGAGGAGCGTGAAGGTGTCGAAATCGAGCCGATCGGCAACGTCCAGTCCGAAGGCGCTCCGATAGAAATCGACGGACCGGGCCTCGTCGAGAACCCGGATCATGGTGTGGATCGCCTTCGCCAAATCAGTCTCCGCTGCTGCATGCCTGGGAGCGATTATGAGCGGCGTTGGGAAAAGGTGGTGGCAGCCGGTTACCACGCACCGCCGTCACAAGCCCGATACCATTCCTTCCAAGGACGAAAGTCCGATTGCCGTTTTCTGTTTTCCGACTGAAGATGGCTGGGAGGGACAGGCTCTGTTCAAAGGCGCGAATCGCTGCTGATTGCGCCCAAAACCAACAACAATGGGAGGTAACGATGTGCAGGGTTTTTGCCGGGCAGGATCCGGAGGGCTACCGTCAGATCAACCGCTCGATCCGCATCGATGGGCATTCGACCAGCATCCAGCTCGAGGCAACCTTCTGGGCACTGCTCGACGAGATCGCCGACAGCCAGGGTTTGACGACGCCGAAATTCATCTCGAAACTCTATGATGAGGCTATCGAGATCAATGGCCAGATCCCGAACTTCGCGTCGATGCTGCGCACCACTTGCGCCCTCTATTTGCGCGGGCATCGACCTGGCATGGAAGAGCAGACGGCGCTCAAACGGGAAGCGGCCTAGCTCTCTGTTCCAACATCGAGCGCCAGCCGGGTCAAATCGGTGAAAAGCGCCTGGCGTTCGGAATAGTCGGTTTGCTCGCCGGTCACCACATTGTCGACGACGTTCAGGATCGACAAGGCTCGCGCACCGAAATGCGCCGCGATGCGGTAGAGAGCGCTGGTTTCCATGTCCACGGCAAGCGCGCCTTCAGCCTGCACCTCGGCAAAGCGGGCACGCCCCTCGGGATGATAGAACAAGTCGCTGCAGGCCGTCAGCCCGGCATAATGTTCGATGCCGAGTTCGCCAGCCCTGGCCACAGCGCGGGCAAGCAGCCCCGGATCGGGACCGGCGGCGGCATCGTAGAGCCCGTAGACCTGGCCACTTCCTGCACTTTCCCCGCGAACCGATTGCGAGATCACCAGACTGCGAAGCCCGACCTCGGCGGTCAAGGCGCCACAGGTGCCGGTGCGGATCAGCGTCCTGACACGATGGAAGTCCAGCAATTCGTGTGCGTAGATCAGGAAGGACGAGACACCGATGCCCGTCGTCTGGATGCTGACCGGTCTGCCCCGGAAAAGACCGGTGAAGCCGAGGGCGCCCCGGCGGCGGTTGACGCAGCGCGGCGCCTCGAGAAAAGTCTCAGCCATCCATTCGGCGCGCTCCGGGTCACCCGGCAACAGCACCGTTTCGGCATAATCACCCTTGCCTGCCTCGTTGTGCGGCGTCACGGCATCTACCCCAAATCCCCGCCGCGTTGTCATCGCAATCATGGCAGGCTGGCGTCGATGCGCAAGCTGCGATTGTGAAGCTCCAGTGGCCGGACCTCACTGGTTATGAACGGACGGCTCGTTCTCCGGCGTCGCCACGTGTAAAAGGCAGGGCACGGGCGTCTGTGATCTCGATCACATTCAGGTCATGCGCCTTACTTTTTTGGATGACACGCTCTAGGATTCGAGCACGTCCTTCACGATCGTGGCCAGTTGTTTGAGGGAAAACGGCTTCGGCAGGAAACCGAAATGCGCGTCCGCCGGCAGGTTTCTGGCGAACGCGTCCTCGGCATAGCCCGAAACGAAGACGAATTTGATGTCCGGTTGCCGCTTGCGCAATTCGCCAAGCAGCGTCGGCCCGTCCATTTCCGGCATCACCACGTCGGAAACGACGATGTCGACCTTGCCGCCAAGCGCTTCGAAGACTTCCAGCGCCTCGACGCCCGAGGATGCCTCGTGGACGGTATAGCCGCGCGACGTCAGCGCCCGCATGCCGCCCATGCGCACGGCATCCTCGTCCTCGACAAGCAGCACCGTGGCCGAGCCCGACAAATCCTTGGCCGATTCAGCGATCTTGGCGGGTGTTGCCGGCGCCTCGCCGGGTTCGCCTGCCTTTTTCGCCGCTGCAATGTGACGCGGCAGGAAGATGCGGAACACGGATCCCTTGCCGACTTCGGAATCGCAGAAGATGAAACCGCCTGTCTGCTTGATGATGCCATAGACCATCGACAGGCCGAGGCCGGTGCCTTTGCCGACCTCCTTGGTGGTGAAGAAAGGTTCGAAAATCTTCTTCAACACATCGGGCGCGATGCCGCTGCCCGTGTCTTCGACTTCGACCACCACATAGTCGGCCGGCGCCAGCTCACGGTAGGAAAAGGTCTTGCTCTCCTCCGCCGTCACGTTCCTGGTGCGCACGGTGAGCTCGCCGCCAGTCGGCATCGCGTCGCGCGCGTTGACCGCCAGATTGACCACCACCTGCTCGAATTGCCCGATGTCGACCTTGACCGGCCACAGGTCGCGGCCATGATCCACCTTCAGCTTGATGTCGTTGCCGACTAGGCGCGCCAGCAGCATCCGGAGATCGGCAAGCACATCGGTCAGGTTAAGCACTTCCGGCCTGAGCGTCTGCTTGCGCGAGAAGGCCAGCAGCTGCCGCACCAGCGAGGCCGCCCTATTGGCGTTCTGCTTGATGTTCATGATGTCCGGGAAGGACGGATCCGACGGGCGGTGGTTGGTCAACAAGAGATCCGACGCCATGATGATGGCGGTCAGCACATTGTTGAAGTCGTGCGCGATGCCGCCGGCAAGCTGGCCGACCGCCTGCATCTTCTGGCTTTGCGCCATCTGGCCTTCGAGCGCCTTCTGCTCGGTGGTCTCGACGGCGTAGACGATGGCCGATTCCTCGGCGCCCTCGCCGCCTGTGCCGTCGGCGACCGCGTTGACGTAGAAGCGTATGTGCCGCTCCTCGTTGCCGGGCAGCAGCGTATCGATAGGCTCGATGTCTGCCTGCCGCTGCCTGGCCCTTTCGAACGCCGCGGCAAAAGCGGGCCGGTCGCGCTCATGGACCACCGTATCGAGCCGCACGCGGCGGTCGACCGCATCGCGATCGACGACGGAGGAAAACAGCGACAGGAACGGCGCGTTGGTGCGCAGGATGCGCCCGCTCTGGTCGACGCCAGCGATCGCCATCGGCGTCGAATTGAAAAACCGGGTGAAGCGAATCTCCGAGGCGCGAAGATCGGCCGACGCATCCTCGCCTTGCGTGCGGTTGAGCACAATGGTGCGGGTCGGGCCGTTGATGCCCTCGCGGCTGGCCGAAACGCGATGCATGAAACGCACGGGCAGCGCCTCGCCGGTCATTGTCGTCAGATCGAGATCGATGACGGCGTTGCGCGTGGTGCCGGGATCGGCCTTGACCGAGCGGACCAGCGCCATGCCGTCGCCGGCCACGATTTCCGGAAGCGTCACGGCGCCGGGCGTGAAGCTCGTCAGGTCGATGCCCAGCCACTCCGCCAGCGTCGCGTTGATGTAGGTGACCCGGCCTTCCTGATCGGCCGAAAAGAAGCCGGCTGGCGCATGGTCGAGATGATCGATGGCTTTTTGCAGATCGAGGAAGAACCGCTCCTGCTCGGCCCGCTCCTGCGAGATGTCGGCAAGTTGCCAGGCCAGCAGAGGCAACCGCTGGCCCGGAACGCTGAAGGCGCGAGCCCGTGCCCGATACCAGCGCGCGCCCGGCTCGGCGCCGGGTCGAATGGATTGCGCAAGCCGAAACTCGCCGTCGCCGGGCTGGCCGTCGCGCAGGCCGGATGCCAGCCGGTATATGGTCACCGAGGCCTCGGGAACGTCGGAGAGCAATCCTTCGACCGTCTTGAGATCCGCCGCGGATGCAGCACCCGTCATGTCGGCATAGGCCCGATTGGCATAGACGACACGGCCTTTGGTGTCGGTGACAAGAAGGCCTTGTGACATCGAATCGACGAAGGCTTTCGACAGTTCATCGTTTGTCGAGCGCGGCGTGATCTGCACGAAGCCGATCGCGGTGGCGAACAGGAAGCCGACGCCGATCATTGCCAGCACGCCAAGCATTCCAAGCAGGAAGGGATCGCCAAGACGCTCGCGGAACAAGCCAAAGACGATCGCGGCGCCCGTCAGGACGACGATGAAGACGATGAGCCGGGCGACTGCACCCGGTCGCGTGTTCTGGTCGACGATAGGTACCGGATAGAAATCGCCGCGCGCTTCCTTGGCCATGTGCCCCTGCTTGTGAATTCCGGTACTTGCCCCTGCCCGGTTGAATCACATTCTCAATGCCTGGAAAAGGCCTCGGCGGCAAATCCACCCTAAAAATGACGCGTTCGGCGGCTTATGCATGTCGCGCAAAAGTGCGCAGCGGTTTTGCGATAACGACATGCATAAAAACAAGACCTTAAAGCGCGTCGCATGAATCCGTTCAAACGCGACGCGCTTTAGTGTTTCACGCTGTTCGCGAAGCGTGAAAGGCAACTTGCGGTAGCGTGCCGCAACGGTCTAGTGTCGCGTTTCTTCGAAAGCCGTTTTGGGGGCACCGATGCTGCAGTGGCTGGATAGCGTGGCGGGTCCTGGTTATGCCGCGGCAATCCTGTGGGCGTTTGCCGCGCTTGTCCTTCTGGTCATCGTTCTGCTCATCATCAAGCTTGTCCGCAGTCTGACCTTCGGAACATTCGTTGCCGGCGGCAGAAACCGCAAGACGCGGCTGGCCGTCATGGACGCCACCGCTGTCGACAGTCACCGCCGGCTGGTGCTGGTGCGCCGCGACGACATCGAGCACCTGCTGCTGATCGGCGGCCCGACCGATGTCGTCGTCGAACGCGACATCAGGCTGGCCGCGCCGCGCCGCCCTGCGCTGACCGGGGACGGCGGTGGCCATCAGCCGGCTCCGGCGCCGCGGCCTCGCGCGCCTCAACCCGCTCCTGCGCCGGTGAAGCAGGCACCGCAGCAGCCGGCAAGCGCCGCACCAACGCCTGTCCGCCCCCGTCAGGCGGCACCGGCGCCAAGGCCAGCAACACAGATCTCCCAGCCGGCGACCAACGCTCCGCTGCCCGCCTATGGATCGGGAAATGGCAGTGTTACCCGACACGCGCCGCCGCCGGCCAACCAGACCTCCATCGACGATACGCTGATGCAGGAGCTCGAGATCTCGCTCGACGATTCGCCCGCCAGCAGGCCTGTGAGCAAACCGGCGGCGAAGACGCCGTCGCTCGATGACGAGATGACGAAGCTTCTCGGCGAGCTTTCCAGTCAGAAAAGATGACCAAACAAAAATGGCCGGAAACCCCGGCCATTGATGACTATTCTTGACGGCTACGCTTCAGTCGTCGCGGTAGACCTTCTCGCGGCGCTCATGGCGCTCCTGCGCCTCGATCGACAAAGTCGCGATCGGGCGAGCATCGAGCCGTTTCAGCGCGATGGGTTCGCCGGTTTCCTCGCAATAGCCGTAAGTGCCTTCATCGATGCGCTGGAGCGCGGAATCGATCTTTGAAATGAGTTTTCGCTGGCGATCGCGGGCGCGAAGTTCGATGGCGCGATCGGTTTCCGAAGAGGCCCGATCGGCGAGATCGGGGTGGTTGGCGTTTTCCTGCTGCAGGATTTCGAGAGTTTCGCGCGCTTCGCGCAATATGTCGTTCTTCCAAGTGACGAGCTTCAGGCGAAAGTAGGATTTCTGCCGCTCGTTCATGAACGGCTCGTCTTCGGAGGGTACGTAATCGGCGGTAACGATGTCGTTCATTCGACTCACCCAACAACCCCAATTTTCGCGCCTATATATTCGCGGACCGAAGGCTGCACAAGCGCAATCCGCGACAGTTTCACGCAATTGTTAATGTCGGGCCGAACAGCACCGGCGACATCCTTCGCATGAAGGGCAAGGCCGAATTCGCTTATGATTCGTTAGGTTTGAATGGTGCCGGCCATTGTGTGCCAAGCCTTCTCATGGCTAATCCTGCAGCGGTCCTGGCGCGCTTGGTGCCGACACGAACGGGGGTTTGGTGAGCAGACTCTATCTGTTGAGGCATGCCAGGGCCGGATGGGCGCTGCCCGGCGTCCGCGATTTCGATCGCCCGCTCGATGCATCGGGCGTCGCCGATGCCGAAATGATGGGCGCGCTCATGCGTGTCCGCAACTACGTTCCAGACCTCACCCTTTGCTCCAACGCAAAGCGCGCGCGCCAAACGCTGGAGGGTCTGGCCCTGGAAGGTCTGGCCGGGCACACCGATACCGGCCGGGTGCTGTTCTTCGACACGCTCTACAGCGAGGACGCCGCCTTCTATCTGGCCGCCATCCGCGACCATGGAGGGCCAAACTCGGGCGGGCCAGACTCGCTGCTCGTCATCGGCCACAACCCGATGACGGAGGACCTCGCACTCGCGCTCTCGGGCGACGGCGACGAGGCGGCACGGGGGTTGCTGAACCACGGCTTCCCAACCTCCGGCTTGGCGGTGGTCCGTTTTCCAGGCAATCTTGCCAACGTTGCCCAAGGTGCCGGCTATCTCGAAACCTTTATGACGCCGGCTGATCCTTGACGCCATTTCAAACCCGCGATGCAAGGCCTATATCGGAGGCCACCGGAGTCCAAGAGAGCAAATTTGGCATCATCGCTGACCACTTTCACCGACGAGGCGAGGATTGCCCTGGATACGCTGTCGGGGCGCGCCGCGGGGCTTTTTTCGCCATCGCTGCGCCTTGGCGTGACCGGACTGTCGCGCGCGGGCAAGACGGTGTTCATCTCGGCCCTTGTCCACAATCTTATCCATGGCGGACGCCTGCCGCTGTTCGAGGCGCAGAAATCGGGGCGCATCGCGCGGGCATTCCTGGAAGAACAGCCGGACGACGCCGTACCACGCTTCCAGTATGAGGATCACGTCGCCGCCCTGGTCAATGACCGCCTCTGGCCGGATTCGACCCGCGCCATTTCCGAGCTCAGGCTGACCATCGAATATGAATCGGCCTCCGGCTGGAGCCGCATGTTTTCATCAGGCAGATTATCGGTCGATATCGTCGACTATCCCGGCGAATGGCTGCTCGACCTGCCGCTGCTCGGCAAATCCTACGCCGATTTCTCACGCGAAGCCTTCGAGATGGCCATGTTGCCGGTGCGCGTCGAGCTTTCGCAGGAATGGCGGGCGCTCTCCGCCGCCGTTGACCTCAACGCGGACGCCGACGAGATGACGGCACGCCGCCTCGCCGAAAGCTTCGCTGCCTACCTGAAGGCATGCAAGCTCGACGAACGGGCGCTTTCGACCTTGCCGCCCGGTCGCTTCCTCATGCCCGGCGATCTTGAGGGCTCGCCGGCGCTGACCTTCGCGCCGTTGCCGGGCTTGGGCGACCGGCGGGTGCGTTCCGGGTCGCTGCAGGCGATGATGGAGCGGCGCTACGAGGCCTACAAGACGCATGTCGTCAAACCGTTCTTCCGCGAACACATCACGCGCCTCGACCGCCAGATCGTCCTGATCGACGCCTTGCAGGCCCTGAACGCCGGCCCCGGCGCGATGGCCGATCTGGAACGCGCGGTGACCGAGATCCTCGCCTGTTTCCGTCCCGGCCGGGGCAATTTCCTGACGGATTTTTTTTCAAGGCGCATCGATCGCATCCTGGTGGCGGCGACGAAGGCGGACCATCTGCATCATGAAAGCCACGACCGGTTGCAGGCGATCGTGCGGCGGCTCGCCGACCGCGCCGTGGCGCGGGCGAATTTCACCGGCGCCGATGTCGACGTGGTCGCCATGGCTGCCGTGCGCGCGACGCGGGAAGGCACGGTCAAGCAAGGCCGTGAAACGCTGCCGGTCATTATCGGCACGCCGCTGAAAGGCGAGAAGATCAACGGTGAAACATTTGACGGGAAAGCCGAAACAGCCATATTTCCCGGTGATTTACCGGAGAAAGTTGATGCTGTTTTCGATATCTCTGGGTCGGACCATCGGCAGAGCAGCGATGACCCTGCGATTCGCTTCGTTCGCTTTCGCCCGCCAAAACTCGAACGCACTGCTGAAGGCGTCACGCTGTCGCTGCCGCATATCAGGCTCGACCGCGCCGTGCAGTTCCTGATCGGAGACCACCTAGCATGACCGCGCCGCGCAAGCCGGCGGCATTCCGCATCGAGCCGGAAGCTCCGCCAATCCAGAAAGTACCGGAAGGTCGCCGCGCCGACACGCAGGCAGTGCGAAAACCCCGCGCGGCAAAGGCCGATGTCGCGGTCGTTGTGCCCGCCGAGATCGACGTCTTCGACGAACCCGACATCGCCGCGGAACCACCGCCGGCAACCGCGCCGCGAAAGCGTTCGCTGCTTGGCAGCATATTCTTCAGCGCCATGGGCGTTCTTGTTTCGCTGGCCGTCGGTCTGTGGACCGACCAGCTGATTCGCGACCTGTTCGAGCGTGCGCAATGGCTGGGATGGCTGGCCGCCGGCATGGCCGCGATCGCGCTGCTGGCGCTGTTGGTCATCCTTGTCCGCGAATTCCTGGCGATCGCCCGTCTTGCGGAAGTCGAAAAGCTGCAGAAACGGGCGCTCGACGCCATCGCCCGCGACGACCCGAAGGCCGCGCGCAGCGTGGTCGACGAACTCTCCGCCTTTGTCGCGGCCAAACCCGAAACCGCGGCAGGCAGGCGCGCGCTGGCCGAATTGCGTGGCGAGATCATCGATGGCGGCAATCTGGTGCGCCTGGCCGAGGCCGAAATCCTCGGGCCGCTCGACGCCCGCGCCAAGACGATGATTCTCGAGGCGGCAAAGCGCGTGTCGCTGGTGACGGCGGTCAGCCCGCGCGCGCTGGTCGACGTCGCCTATGTCGTGTTCGAAGCCGGCCGGCTCATTCGCCGCCTGTCGGAACTTTACGGCGGCCGGCCGGGCACGCTGGGGTTCTTTCGATTGGCGCGCAGCGTTCTCGCCCATCTGGCGGTCACCGGATCGATCGCCGTCGGCGACAGTTTCGTACAACAAATCGTCGGCCATGGCCTTGCCGCGCGGCTCTCGGCGAAGCTCGGCGAAGGCGTCGTCAACGGCATGATGACGGCGCGCATCGGCATCGCCGCGATGGAGACCGCCAGGCCCCTGCCCTTCAGCGCAGCGAGGCGGCCGGGATTGGGCGATTTCCTGTCCGCGCTGACCTCGTTTGCAACGAAGAAAGGTGAAACGACTCCCGACAAGTAGAAGAACCGCTTATCCTTCGGGCGTTCTGAACGGCGGTTATCCCGTTGAAATCTATCCCGGCTTTGGGGCGATATGCCGTTTGTCTACCTGCATTTGTACGATGCCAATTGGTTCCACTTGGCTGCAAAAGGCTTTAGCGGTCACCAAGCATTAACCAATCTTGTTCATGGTCGGGCGGGTTCCAAACCAGTCTCTTTGTTGCCGGGTGTTGTCGATGAAAAGCGCAATTCTGTCCAGCGTCCTGCCCATGACCGTTGCGCTTGCCGCAACCGCCGGCCTCGCCGGGAAAGCCCTTGGAGCAGAGCCGGACAAGCAGTTCTTCCGATCGGTCGAAGGCAAATGGGTTGGTCCGGGAGAAATCGTCGCCGGCAAATACAAAGGCACCAAATTCACCTGCAGTTTCACCGGCTCGACGCCTGACGGCAAGGTCGGCATGTCGCTCGACGGCGGCTGCCGGGTCGGCATGTTCACCCAGCAGATGTCGGCCACGGTCCAGCACAAGGGCCGCCAGGGCTACAAGGGCAGCTTCATGGGTGGGGCGGCCGGTTCGGGCCTCGACATCATCGGCGGCAATGTGGTTGACCCGCACAAGGTCGTCTTCACCATCAACCGCAACCAGTTGCGCGGCGTCATGCAGGCTCTCGTGCCCGACGACAATTCGATGACGGTGACGGTCGCGGTGCGCGTCGACGAGCAGTTGGTGCCGGTCATCGGCATGAAACTGAAGCGGGTCGATGCGGTCGAAGTCGGCTCGATCGCACCGAACTGAACGACATCGCCGCCAGTAAGGCTGACCCTCTAGACACGACAATCGCACAACCTTGTGTGACGTGCCGGCAACACCAGTTGTGCCACGTCCCGAATTGGGACTGTTCGATTTCTCCCGAAGCCCCTATCTTGGCCGCTCGATCGCCCAACCAAAGGCGATCCCTAGAGAGCGAGCGGAACGGCAGGCATGGCGGCAGAGGCATCGGGTAGCGAACTGATCCAGGTGGTGGCATTGCTCGCCGCAGGCGTCGTCGCGGTACCGATCTTCAAGCGGATGGGGCTTGGATCCATCCTCGGCTATCTCGCTGCCGGCGTGGTGATCGGCCCGTTCGGGCTTCGTATCTTTTCTGAATCGCAAGCCATTCTCAATGTCGCCGAGCTCGGCGTCGTCATGTTTCTGTTCATCATCGGGCTGGAGATGCAGCCGTCGCGGCTTTGGGGCCTCAGACGAGAGATCTTTGGCCTCGGGGCATTGCAGGTCGGCGTCTGCGCGCTGTTGCTGACCGGGGTCGGCCTGGCGGGCGGCTTTCCGGTCTCGCAATCCTTCGTCGCCGGCGCCGGCTTCGTGCTGACCTCGACCGCGATCGTCATGCAGCTTCTGGAAGAGCGAGGCGAACTCGCCGCGCCCAAAGGTCAGCGCATCGTCTCCATTCTGCTGTTCGAGGATCTGGCGATCGTGCCACTGCTGGCCCTGATCGCATTCCTGGCGCCGGGCGGTGCCCATATGAGCCTGACGGAGCGGCTGACGGAGGTGGGCATTGGTCTTGCCGCGATCGTCGGGCTGGTGTTGGCTGGACGCTATCTGCTCAACCCGCTTTTCCGCATCCTGGCCGATTCCCGCGCCCGCGAGGTGATGACCGCCGCCGCACTTCTGGTCGTTCTGGGATCGGCGCTTGCCATGCAGCTCTCGGGCCTGTCGATGGCGATGGGCGCTTTCCTGGCCGGTGTGTTGCTCTCGGAATCCACCTTCCGCCATCAGCTCGAGGCCGACATCGAGCCGTTCCGGGGTATTCTGCTCGGCCTGTTCTTCCTTGCCGTCGGCATGTCGCTCGACCTCAATGTGGTCGCGGAGAATTGGCGGCTCGTCGCCATCTATGTCGTTGCCTACATGGTGATGAAGGCGCTCGGCATCTATCTCGTCGCCCGCATTCTCAAGACCGGCCACCGGGAAGCGCTCGAGCGTGCCGTCTTCATGGCGCAAGGCGGCGAGTTCGCCTTCGTTCTCTATTCCGCCGCGGCGGCGGTCGGCATCATCGACAGCCAGGCCAATGCGACGCTGACCGCGATCGTCATCATCTCCATGGTGCTGACGCCGCTGGCCATCCTGGCGCTGCGCTATCTGACGCCGCGCGACGAGCAGTCGCTTGAAGGGGTCGACATCGCCGACGGCCTTACCGGCAGCGTGCTGATCATCGGCTTCGGCCGCTTCGGCCAGATCGCCAGCCAGCCGCTGCTGCTGCGCGGCATCGATGTGTCGATCATCGACAATGAGGTCGAAATGATCCAGGCGGCGGCCGATTTCGGCTTCAAGGTCTATTATGGCGACGGCACGCGGCTGGACATTCTGCGTGCCGCGGGCGCCGGCCGGGCGCGCGCCGTGCTGATCTGCGTCGACAAGCCCGATGCCGCGGTCCGCATCGCCGAGCTGATCAAGGCGGAGTTTCCCCTGCTGACGGTGCTGGCACGCGCCTTCGATCGCGGAACCGCGCTGCAGCTCATTCGGGCCGGCGTCGACTTCCAGCTTCGCGAAACCTTCGAATCGGCCCTTGTCTTCGGCGGTTCCACCCTGGAGGCGCTGGGCGTCGACCCCGAAGACGTCGCCGAAGTGATCGAGGATGTCCGCCGCCGCGACGCCGCCCGTTTCGAGCTGCAGCTCGCCGAAGGCGTTCGCGCCGGGGCGCGCTTCCTCAAAGGCAATATCGGCACGCCCATTCCGACACCGCTCAGCACCCCGCGCCGCGCCGGCCAGGCGCTCAACGAAGAGACCGCCGACGTGCTGCATAAATCCGAACCCGCCGACTGAGGAGCTTGCGGATGATCGAACTGGACGGGCGGGCCCTTTCGGTCACCCAATTCTGGCGTGACGCCGGAGAGGACGCATGGTTCGAAAAGAACGACGCCTTCGATGCGGACTTCCGCAACCGGTTTCTCGACCTGCACTATGCCGCTGCCCGGCGCGAATGCGACGATTGGGCGAACCATGCCGAAGGCTCGCTCGCATTGATGATCCTGCTCGACCAGTTTCCGCGAAACTGCTTTCGCGGCACCGGCCATATGTATGCGACCGATGAACTGGCCAGGCATTTCGCCGGCAAGGCTATCGCCGCCGGCCACGACCTGTTGCTCGAGGAAAACCTGCGGGTCTTCCTCTATCTGCCCTATGAGCATTCGGAGCTTCTCGCCGACCAGCTCAGGTCCGTGGACCTTACCGCCGCCAAGGCCCCGGACTACCTGAAATACGCCGTCGAGCACCGCGACATCATCCAGCGTTTCGGCCGCTTTCCGCACCGCAACAAGATGCTCGGCCGCGAGACGACGCCGGAGGAACAGGCGTTCCTCGATGGCGGCGGATTTTCCGGCTGATCTCTGCCAGTGCTTGCCGGCTTCAGGCCAGCCACCAGTCGCGGCCGGATGGCAATCGCTCTATGCCTGCTGTATCGACGGCGGCAAGCCGCTCCGGCACGCTCCTGCCGCCGACGGCAAGGTCGGGCGCAATCTCTGCCAGCGGCGCCAGCACGAAGGCCCGCTCCAGCATGCGCGGGTGCGGCACGTCCAGCCCCGTCTCGTGGATGATGCGATCGCCGAACACCAATATGTCGATGTCGATCAGGCGCGGCCCCCAGCGCTCCTCGCGCACCCGCTTCAGTCTGCGCTCGGCGTCGAGGCAGAGATCAAGCAGCGCACGCGGTGCGAGCGCGGTCGAAATCTCGGCTGCCGCGTTGAGGAAATCCGGCTGGTCGAGCTTGCCCCAGGGCGGCGTCCGGTAAAGCGAGGAGACGGCGACGACACGCGTCTTCTCGTCGCCGTCCAGAATGCGCAGCGCCGCGGCCATCGACTTCGCCGGATCGCCGAGATTTCCGCCAAGGCTGAGGTAGACCGTGTTGCTGTTGTTATTCTGGCCAGACAACGGTCACCTCGACATGATCGAGCACACCTGGCACCGGCGCATTCGGCTTGCGCACGGTGATTTCGGCCCTTTTGATCTGCTGAAAACGTGACGTCAGAGCCCGGGCCACCTCAAGCGCCAGCGCTTCGATCAGAAAGCGCCGCTCGCCGGTGACGATCTTTTCGATCACCGCGAAGGCGATGCCGTAGTTGACGGTATCGTCGATGGAATCATCGACCAGCGCCCGGCCCGGTTCGACCGTGAGGGCGGCATCGACATAAAAACGCTGGCCGAGCGTTTCCTCCTCGTCCAGCACGCCATGCCGGGCAAAGAAGGCGCAGTTCTTCAGGCGGATGACATACATCGCTCAGCTTCCCCGGACATCTCGCGCCAACATAGCATCGGCAACGGCCAACGCGTCCATGTTGATTGCGACATCGTGGACGCGAAAAAGCTGCGCGCCCCTGAGCCTCAGGATGACGCTTGTCGCCGCGGTTCCCGCACCCCTTGCCGAAGCGTCGCGGCCGGTGACAGTGCCGATGAAGCGCTTTCTCGACGTGCCGGCCATCAGCGGAAAACCCAGTGTGCCCAGCTCAGAAAACCGCGCCATCAGATCGAGGTTTTCCTCGGCCGTCTCCTTGGCGAAGCCGAAGCCCGGATCGAGCACGATGCGATCGTCGGCAACCCCGCTCCGACGGGCAATTTCCAGCGATTTCCCGAGGAAGAAAAGCTGGTCCTCGATGACGTCGGGCAGCTTTTGCCGGTCACGTCCGGTATGCATGATGACCAGCCCGGCTCCGGTCTCGGCAGCGACGCGCGCTATATCAGGTTCGCGCTGCAAGCCCCAGACATCGTTGACGATATGCGCGCCGGCCGCCACCGCAAGCCGAGCGGTGTCCTCGCGATAGGTGTCGACCGAAATCAGCGCCTCGCCAAGCCCGGCCAGCGCCTCGATGACCGGAAGCACGCGGGCCTGCTCATCCCCGGCGGTTACCGCTGGGGCGCCGGGACGCGTCGATTCTCCGCCGACATCGATGACCGAGGCCCCCTCCTCCACCATGCGGCGTGCCTGGGCCACCGCCTGTTCGGGCGCGACGAACAGCCCGCCGTCGGAAAAACTGTCCGGCGTGACGTTGAGGATGCCGACAATCACCGACTTGCCGCCAAGGTCGAGGTGGCGCCCGTGCGCCAACTGCCATCGCCTTGTCGTCATTGTCCATCAACCATGTGTGATCCGCCAAAGATCAATTCCGTTGCGTCGAGGACGGCCGTAAAGCAAGGTGGCTGAAGAGGCAACATGATGAAAAGACCACTGCTCTGCGCCCTGATGCTCGCAATGACCGCTTTGCCCGCGGGCGCTGCGTCACTTGTGAAGACATACAGCTATTTCGCCGTCGGTGGCAGGACGCTCGACGACATCGAGACTCAGCTCACCAAACATGGGCCTCGCGTGAAAAGCACCGGGATGAGGCATCCCGGCGCCACGCAGATGGCCTTCACCACCCGTGTCGGCTACGCGGAGAATGCGAATTCCTGCCGGATCGTCGCGGCCACCGTGACCGTCAAGGTCAAGGTGATCCTCCCGGAGTGGCGCCGTCCGCGCAAAGCCGATGCCGGCGTAAGATTGTTCTGGGACACTCTGTCTTCCGATATCAAGCGCCATGAGGAACGCCACGTCGAGATTGCCAAGAACCATGCCAGGGAGCTCGAGGACGCGCTGAAGGCGAGCTATCCGCGGAAGACCTGCCAGGAGGCCAAGGCGAAGGCCGCCGAGATCACCGCAACCATGCTTGCCAGGCATGACCAGGATCAACTGCGGTTCGACCGCGTCGAAAGCGTCAATTTCGAAAGCCGTATCATCCGGCTGCTGCGCTACCGCATCGAGCGCATCGAGAGCGGCCGGTTGCCGCCGGCCTGAGATTTTCGCCGCTGCTCGAGGCGCCAATGGTTCAAGCCAATTTCGCCGAAGCATGGTGCCAGGCTGGAAAAACTTTCGAGCCCCTGTCGAAATCGGCCTATACGGGACGACATATGTCAGGTTCGCAAAGGCGAAACCTCGAAAAACACGAGACAACAATCGACGCGGCGCACGCACCGGACCGGCCGACCCGGCTGCTCCTGCTCGACGCACGCAAGCCCATGAAAGATCGAGACTATGGACCAGCCTGTCGATAAGCAGGCGACGATGGTGCCCCCATCGCCGCTGACCGAGAGCGAGAAGAACGCGATCATCGGCGGCGTGCTGTTGTCGATGCTGTTGGCGGCGCTCGACCAGACCATCGTCGCACCGGCCATGCCGACCATCGCGCATGCGCTCGGCCATGCCGAATATCTGCCATGGATCGTCACCGGCTATCTCCTGACCGCAACCGCGGTGGCGCCGCTCTACGGCAAGATCTCCGACGTCCATGGACGTCGGCCGACCGTCTATGCGGCGATCCTCATCTTTCTTGCAGGCTCGCTTGTCAGCGCCATGGCCCCCAACATGCTCGTGCTGATCATCGGCCGGGCGATCCAGGGCGCCGGCGGCGGCGGCCTTTTCGCCCTGGCACAGACCGTCATCGGCGACCTCGTGCCGCCGCGCGAGCGGGCGCGCTATGCTGCCTGGATCGCGGGCACTTGGGCCGTCGCCAGCATCGCCGGGCCGCTGCTCGGCGGCGGCTTCGCCGAACATCTGCACTGGTCATTGATCTTCTGGATCAACCTGCCGCTCGGCTTTCTGGCCATGGCGATCATCAACAGGCCGCTGAAGAAGCTGCCAATCACTGCAAAGCATCATCGCATTGACGGGCTGGGCGCATTGCTTCTTGTGGTGGCGACGGCGTTGCTGCTGCTGGCGCTGAACTGGGGCGGCAGCGCCTACCCCTGGCTGTCCAGCGAAATCCTTGGGCTGCTCGCCTGTTCGGCAATCTTCTGGGGTGCCTTCGCGCTGCGGCTGCTCAAGGCGGCAGAGCCGCTTATCTCGCTCGAAGTGCTTGGCAACCCGATCGTTCTGACCGGCACATTGTCCATGTTCCTGCTGCAGGCCGCCAATATCGGCCTGGCAGTCTACCTGCCGGTCTATCTGCAGTCGGTCGTCGGGCTGTCGGTTGGCGAATCGGGAATCGCCATGCTGGGGCTGATGCTCGGCACCGTTGCCGGCGCGACATTCAGCGGTCGCACGATGCCGCGCTTTGTCCACTACAAGCGGATCGCGATGACAGGGGTCACCTTCGCCATTGCGTGTCTCGGCGTGCTCAGCCTTGTGGCGGGACATGCTTCCCTGCTGGTTGTCGAAATCCTGACGACGTGCATTGGCCTTGGCAGCGGAACGACGTTTCCGGTTGCCGCCGTGTCGGTTCAGAACGCCGTCGATCAGCGGCATCTCGGCGTCGCCACCGGCGTGCTGACCTTTCTTCGCTCATTGGGCAGCGCCCTTGGGGTCGCGATGCTCGGCGCGGTTGCGCTGGGCTACGGCCTGCCGCTAGCCAGTGAAGGCGCGCGCACAACCAGCGCCGCTGCCAACGCCGCCGCATTCGTGATGATCTTCCTCGTCGCGGCAGCGACTTTGGTCCTGGCGCTGATCACGCTCGGGCTGATGCCGGAAAAGCCGCTTCGCGGCCACGCGGAAACGGCGCCGGTTCTCGCGGAGTAAGCCCCGCGACGAACTTCAATCGTGGACGCCGAGTTTCTTCTGCAGGCTGGTCGACGAGGTCGTGTACTGGAACACGATGCGCTCGCCCGGACTGACGATGCGCTTCGCCGCTTGCGCCATCAGCGCGACCTCATGGAACCCCGACAGGATCAGCTTTAGCTTGCCGGGATACCAGTTGATGTCGCCGACTGCGAAGATGCCCGGCACCGATGTCTGGAATTTCTCGGTGTCGACCGGGATTATGTTCTCATGAAGGTTGAGGCCCCAGTCGGCGATCGGACCGAGCTTCATGGTCAGGCCGAAGAACGGCAGCATGCGCGTGCACGCCACCTCGACATCGCCATCAGGTCCCTTGACGGTCGCGGATGAAAGCTGGCCATTGGCGCCGGTCAGGCCGGTCACCTGGCCGACCTGGAAGTTCAGCTCCTTCATCTCCTGCATGGCATACATCTTGTTGACGCTGTCGGGTGCAGCGCGAAATTCCGGACGCCTGTGGACCAGCGTCACGCTTTTCGCCATCGGCTGCAGGTTCAGCGTCCAGTCGAGGGCCGAATCGCCACCGCCGACGATGACGAGGTCGTGGCCGCGAAAATCCTCCATCCGGCGAACCGAATAGAAGACGCTCTTTCCCTCATAGGGTTCGATGCCGGGGATCGGCGGACGTTTGGGCTGGAACGACCCGCCGCCGGCGGCGATCACCACCACCTTGGCTTCGAACACCTCGTTCTCGTCGGTGATGACGCGAAAGCTGCCGTCCTCGAGCTTTTCGAGGCTCGAGACCATGCGGTTATAGGTGAATTCGGGCTTGAACGGCGCGATCTGCTCAAGCAGCCTGTCGACCAGCCCCTGCGCCGAGATCGAGGGCCAGCCTGGTATGTCGTAGATCGGCTTTTCCGGGTAGAGTTCCGCGCATTGCCCGCCGGGCCGGTCGAGTATGTCGATCAGATGGCATTTCATGTCGAAAAGGCCGAGTTCGAACACGGCGAACAGGCCCACCGGGCCTGCCCCGACAATCAGTACGTCCGTCCTGGTGATATCGGTCATGCGATGCGCCTCGATGCAGAACGGCGCGACACTGCATGACCATTGGCCCGCTGCCAAGCTGCAGCGGCAAAAATCAGTGGCGCAAGGTTCTCAGAGACTGTTTCGAAATTCGCTCTGGCGAGTCATATGGTGGTGGTTTCGAGAACCGTAGCGCAGCGGACATTTGGTCCGTGAGCAACGGAAGCGCAGAAAACGCCATCAGATGGCCGCCAGAGTAGAATTTCCAAACAGTCTCTAGCCCTGGCGGGCAGGCACGCGCACGACCAGCCCATCCAGCGCGTCGCGCACCTTGATCTGGCAGGACAGCCGCGAGTTCGGCTGGACGTCGTAGGCGAAGTCCAGCATGTCCTCCTCCATCGCTTCCGGCTCGCCGACTTCCGCCGTCCATGCCTCGTCGACATAGACATGGCAGGTAGCGCAGGCGCAGGCGCCGCCGCATTCGGCCTCGATCCCCGGCACCGCGTTGCGGATCGCGTTTTCCATGACGGTCGAGCCGTTTTCGGCATCCACGTCGAAATGCGTGCCGTCATGGGCAATGAAGGTCAGCTTGGTCATTTGTCACCTGAAGGGAAGTCCCAGCCGAGATAATCACTCCGGCAGACAAGTCAACTGCCGTGCGAAAACGCCGCTCTATGCCGTTTTTCTGGAAACTGGAATTAGCGGTTGATGGCTGCAATGAAATCGCGCACTTCCTCGATAAGCGCGCCAAGGCGCTTGAGAGTGCGGAGGTCTTCGGGCTGACGTTCGATGGCGGTGGCGCAATCGGCGATGGCGAAGGCGCCGACCCCTCGCGCCGAGCCTTTCAGCCCGTGCGCCAGAAACAGCCTTTCCCGGACATCGGCGTCGACGATCCTGTCGCGCACCGACAACGCCTGCTGCACGAACAAGGCGAGTACCTCCTGTTCGAGGCCACGATCGCCCATCGTCTGACGGGCCAGATGTGCCATATCCACAGGTCGTGCCGGCCCGGTTCCCGACACGTCGCCGCCGGGCATTGAGAAGGCGA
Source organism: Mesorhizobium sp. STM 4661 (assembly GCF_000359125.1). GTDB lineage: Bacteria > Pseudomonadota > Alphaproteobacteria > Rhizobiales > Rhizobiaceae > Mesorhizobium. The sequence continues at coordinate 108,310 of NZ_CAAF010000061.1, forward strand.
TGCCGTTTTCGCCACGCATGAACTCTAACTCCCTGATCGTCGGATCGCCGGAAAAGCTAGGCGAATCCCATGGACAACGGGTTAATGAATGGCCGGGAAAAATGTTGCGAAAACGGCGCCGGGATCACGGTGTTGTTAACCTTATATTTAAAGTTTTACGTATCTCGCGGAATGCATGTTTTCTTTACCCCGGTGTGTCATTACGATACGAGGGGTCCATTTTTCAGCCTCCTGCGCGGGATGCGAAAATCACAATCATAAGTCCCGCGGCAGCTTGTACAGGGTAGCGAAGGCATGGCGAAGAAAACAACGACGACAAGAACGCTCGACAGCGACGTAGCCAAGGAACTCGAAAAAGCGCTTGATATCGACCTGAGCGGGGACGCCGGCGGCGACCTCGACATCGCGGCGTCGATGGAAGACCTGGAAGCGCAGATATCGCAGGCTGCGGACGAGCTGGCGCGCGAAGGCCGCAACCAGAGCGCGGAGCCTGTCGTCAGCCAGAGCGAGACGGCGGCGTCCCTCGCAAACCAAAGTCACGCAAGCCAAAGTCAAAAGACGGCGCCCGCCGCCAACCAGAGCCAAAGCGCGAAACCCGCGGCAAAGGCCAAGCCCGCCGAGCTGCGCCCTGTGGAAATGCGTAATGGCTCGCAGCCGGCCGGTTTCGCGCCAGCCAATGACGATCGTCAAAAAGATTACAAGACGCTTCTCCACAGCCTCAATCGGCGCGCCTCGAACACGATCTACTGGGTCGTGGCGATCGTTTCGCTGGCCTGGATTGCGGGTGCCGGAGCTTTGGCCAATCTGTTGTTCGGACCGGACATCTGGAAAATCCGTACGCTTGACCAGTTTTTCGCCCGTCCCGAACTGATCGGCCTGGCGGTCGCGGCAATCCTGCCCGTCATCCTGTTCTGGGCGTTTGCGGCCATGATCCGCCGCGCCCAGGAAATGCGCATCGCCGCCCAGTCGATGACGGAAGTGGCTTTCCGCCTGGCCGAACCGGAAAACCTTGCCCAGGATCGAGTCATGATGATCGGCCAGGCCGTACGCCGAGAGGTGGCGGCCATGGGCGAAGGCATCGAGCGCACGCTGGCGCGCGCCGTCGAGCTCGAAACCCTGGTCCACAGCGAGGTGAACCAGATCGAACGCTCCTATTCGGAAAACGAATCCCGCATCCGTTCGCTCGTCGACGGGCTGGGCAGCGAGCGCGAAGCGGTGGTCACCCACGCCGAGCGCGTGCGCGCATCGATCACCGGCGCGCATGAGACGCTGAAGGATGAAATCGGGTCTGCCAGCGACCTCATTCGCGACAGCATCCTCAACGCTTCGACCAAGCTGTCGATGACCATCACCAATTCCGGCGATACGTTGATCGACAGGATCAACGAAAGCTCGATGTCGATCTTCGATCAGGTGGAAGGCCGGCTGGACACTATCACCGACCGGCTGTCGACCTCCGGCGAGGCCTTCGCCAGCCTTCTCGATACGCGCATCGCCAAGCTGACGGATACGACCGACGGTCTGACACGGTCGCTGACCGACCTGCTCGACGATCGGACCACCGGCATGGTGTCGCTGCTCGGCGGCGCCGCGCGCACGCTGAGCTCCGAATTCGAAGCCAGCCTCAGCGGCATTGAGCGCACGCTTGCCGAACGCGGTCAGGCGCTGATCGGCGAATTCCAGACCCGCGCCGAAGCGCTGGACACCGGCACGCAGAAGCTCAACGCCGCGCTGGAGGCCCGTGCACGCCAGATCAACGAGACGCTGGTCGAGCGCGCGCGCGAAATCGCCCATGCTTTCCAGGAAAGCAAGGACACGCTGTCGGTGATGATAGATCAGGGCAAGACCCAGATCGGCGCCGACATGGCCGACATCGTTTCGTCGACCTCGTCCATGCTTGAAGCGCGCGCCAGCGACTTCGCCGGGCGCATGGAAGCGGCGCGTCACGTCGTCTCCCGTTCCTTCGACAGCGATATCCAGCGACTTGCCGACGCCCGCGTCGGCATCGAGGAAGCCGTCGAAAACCACAGCCGCAAGCTGTCGGAAAGCCGCGAGCGCATGGCGGCGGCAATGCAGGCCGATCTGGCGAAGTTCGGCGAGAGCCGCGCCGGCATCGACGCAGCCGTGACCGACCAGGTGCAGAAACTTGCCGAGGGCCGCGGCCTGATCTCGCGCGCGCTCGAAGAGGATCTGCGCAAGGTCAATGAGTCGCGCGCCGCCATCGACGCTTCGCTCGGCAGCCATCTCGAAAGGCTCGAAGAAGGCCGCAACAGGCTTGCGCTGGCTCTCGACGAAGACTCCGGGAGACTTGTACAAGCCCGTACAATCATTGATGAAATGGTCGCCGGGCATGTCGGAAAGCTCGCCGAGGGCCGCGGCATTCTTTCGCGGGCGCTGGAGGCCGACCTCGGCAAGCTGGCCGACAACCGTGCCAGCATCGACGGGCTGGTCGCCGCCCAGGTTGAAAAGATCGCCGAAGGTCGCGCCGTACTTGCCAAGGCGCTGGAGACCGACATTGTCGGCATCAAGGGTCTGATCGAGAGTCATTCCGCGAAACTGGCGGAAGACCGCGCCGGGCTGTCGCGTTCGCTCGACAACGACCTCTCCGGCATCAGAGGCCTGATCTCCGACCATTCGGGCAGGCTCGCCGAGGACCGCAGCCTGTTGTCGCAAACACTCGAGGCCGATCTCGCCAAGCTGGCGGAAAGCCGCTCGAGCATCGACGGGCTGGTCGCCGGCCAGGTCGAGAAGCTGGCCGAAGGCCGCGACATCCTCAAGCGCGCGCTGGAATCCGACCTGAACACGATCAAGGGCGTCATATCAAGCCAGTCCGAAACGCTGGCGCAAGACCGTAGCCAGCTTTCACAGGCGTTGGAAACCGACCTGCAGAGCGTCAATGGCCTTATCTCAGACCACATGAACAGGCTCGCTCAGGACCGATCGACCCTGTCGAAGGCGCTCGAAGACGATCTCGCCAAGCTCGCGGAAAGCCGGTCGAGCATCGACGGCCTGGTCGCCGGCCAGGTCGAGAAGCTGGCCGAGGGGCGCGATATCCTCAAGCGCGCGCTGGAAGCCGATCTCGGCAGCGTCAACAATCTCGTCAACAGCCACGCCGAGAAGTTGATCGGGGATCGTTCGGCCTTGTCGAAGGCCCTTGAAGACGATCTCGCCAGGTTGTCGGAAAGCCGCTCGAGCATCGACGGCCTGGTCGCCGGCCAGGTCGAGAAGCTGTCCGAGGGCCGCGATATCCTCAGGCGTGCGCTGGAAGCCGATCTCAACACGATCAAGGGCGTCGTCGCCGACCAGTCCCAGCAGCTGACCGACAATCGCGCGGAATTTGTGCGTGCGCTGGAAGCCGATCTCGGCAGCGTCAACAGCCTCGTCAGCAATCACGCCGAAAAACTCCTCCAGGATCGCTCGACGCTGTCGAAGGCGCTTGAGGACGACCTCGCCAAGCTGGCCGAAAGCCGCTCGAGCATCGACGGCCTGGTCGCCGGCCAAGTCGAGAAATTATCCGAGGGCCGCGATATCCTCAAGCGTGCGCTGGAGGCTGATCTGCAGAAGCTTGCGGCAAGCCGCGGCGAGGTCGACGACATCATCACCGGCCATGTCGGCAAGCTTGCCGAAGGCCGCGACATGCTGACCCGCGCCTTGGACGACGATCTCTCCAAGCTTGCCGATACGCGCAAGGACGTCGATCGTTCCTTGTCCAGCCATATCGACCAGATCGCCGCCCGAAGCACCGACATCTCGGATGCCATCGCCGCGGATGTCGAAAAGATCGAGCAGGCGTTCAGCCGGCAGACCAGCATCGTCGAGGAGCGGACCGGAACCATGGAACGCGCGCTGTCGACAGGCGTCGACAACGTCCGCGCCGTGCTCGAGAAAAGCGCTGTCTTCGTTGCGGGAGCGCTGCGCGAAAAGGTCATGGAAGTCACCGGCGCGCTGCATGAGCAGGCGGGTGTGGCGTTCAGTGATGCCGACCGCAAGATCGCCGAACGCGCCGAGCAGACCTCGGCTGCCCTGCTTGCCAGGGCAGAGGATATCGCCCGCACCTTCGAGGAGGCCGATCGCCGCCTCGCAGCGCGTGCGCAGGACACGTCGAGCGCTCTCATTGCCCGCGCCGAGGATACATCGAGCACGCTCATGGCCCGTGTCGACGACACGACGAACTCCTTGCTGGCGCGCGCCCAGGCAACGGCCGATCAACTGGCCGTCCGTGCCAGCGAGATCGCCGGAACATTCGATGCGGCGGACCAGAAACTGGTTGCCCGCGCGGTCGAAACAGCGCAGTCGCTGGCCGCACGCGCCGGCGATATCCTGCGCAATTTCGAAGGCGCCGACGAGCGGCTCGGCGTGCGCATCGGCGAGTCGGCCGAAGCGCTTGCGGCACGCGCGTCGGACCTTGGCCGCATCTTCGACGCCGCCGACCAGCAGTTGGTATCGCGCATTGCCGAAGGTTCGGAAGCGCTGTCGGCGCGCGCGTCCGAGATCGGCCGCATCTTCGACCAAGCGGATCACCGTCTGGTGTCGCGCATCGCCGACAGCACGTCGACGATCGGCGAGCATGCCGACAACATCGTCGGGGCCTTCGCCAGCACCGAGCAGCGTGTTGCCGAACGTGCAAGGCAGACCGGTCAGGAACTTGCCGTCCATGCTCGCGAAGTCGAGCAGGCGCTCGCCGACGCCGACGAGCGTCTGGCGTCAACCGCGGCGACTGCGGCGGCTCGCATTGAGGACCAGCTTGCCGGTGTCGAGAACCGTCTCGCCTACACCACCGAGGCGATGGGCCAGAGGCTCAACGAGCAGGTTTCGACCGCCGAGGCGCAACTCATTTCGCGCGCCAACGCGATCGCGGAAACCTTCACCGCGGTCGGCCAGCATATCGGCCAGAGCACCAATGATGCAGCGAAGACCATCGGCACCAACACCCGTGAACTCAACACCATGCTTGCGGCGCGTTCGGCCGAGATATCGAAAATCCTCGACGAAACGGCACGGCCACTGGTCGAGCGCTTCGCCCAGGGCGGCTCGGAACTGCAAAGGAGCATGGAAGAAGTCACCGAACGCGCCACCGAGAAGCTACGCAGTGAAAACGCCTTGCTCGTCAACGCGCTCGCCAGCCGCACGGCCGAAACATTGTCGGCCGTCGACGGGGCACGCTCGACGCTTTCAGACAGCGTCGCCGAGCTTATCGGCCGCATGAGCACATCCAGTGCGCAGCTCGGCCAGTTGATCGAGCAGGCGGCGACCAATCTCGGCCAGGTCGACGAACGCCTGAGCGGCAGCACGCAAAGCTTCGCCGCAACGACCGAGAAAGCAGCGCAGACCTTCGCCAGTTCGGCGCGCCTGGTCGATTCGAACACGACCCGGCTTACCGAACTGTCGTCCGCCACCTTGCGCGAGGTCGCCTCGATCGCCACCAAGTTCGACGAGCACAGCCGGCTGCTGTCCAGCGCTTCGGACCTGTTGAGCTCGGCCCAGAGCAACCTCGAACACACGCTGGAGCGCCAGTCCTCGCTGGAGGATCTCGCCGTCGGCCTGGTCAAGAAGTCGGAAGACTTGGAAAAGGTGATGCGCTCCTTCGAGAACCTGGTCGGCCAGACGCTGCAGAATGCGGAAGGCAAGACGCTGGAATCGGCCGACAAGATCCGCTCCGCCATTTCCGAGGTCGTCGATTCGGCAACCAAGCGTTTCGCCGACGCAACCGAGGAGATGCGCCGCACCGCCGGCTCGATCAAGAGCGAGCTCGACCTCACCCGCGCCGAGCTCAAAAAGGGCGTCATCGAGATGCCGGAGGAAGCAAAGGAATCGACCACGGCCATCCGCCGTGCCGTGTCGGAGCAGATCAACGCGTTGAAGGAACTTTCGGATATCGTTGCGAAATCAGGCCGCGGCGCCGATCCCTCGGAGCCACGCAGTCTGCGTCCGGCGCCGCAGGCGCCTGCCGCGCGCGCCCCCGAGCCGCCACGCCGCGCTCCCATGCCACCAGTGCCAGAGCGTCGTGCGCCTCCGCCGCCGTTGGCCGGAGCCGGCGGCACCACCCTGCGCGGCACGCTCGACCTGGAACGCCCGGTTGAGACGGCGCGTCAGCGCGACCCCAATACCCGGACACCGCAGGGTGGCTGGGTGCGCGATCTCCTGACCGGGGCATCGCGCGAAGAGGACGCCAGGCCCGCCGCTCCGGCAGAAACGCCGCGCCCGGCCCCTGCCCAGCGTTCGCCGCTTCATGTCATGGAATCGCTCAATTCGCTTTCCGTCGATATCGCCCGCGCCATCGATCACGACGCTTCGATCGAATTGTGGAACCGCTATCGGCGCGGCGAGCGTGACGTGTTCACGCGGCGTCTCTACACGCTGAAGGGCCAGCAGACTTTCGACGAAATCCGCCGCAAATATCAGACCGAGGCGGAATTCCGCGCAGCCGTCGACCGTTACTGCGACGATTTCGAAAAGCTGCTCAAGGACGTGTCGCGCAACGACCGCGACAACATCATGGCTCAGACCTACCTGACGTCGGACACCGGCAAGGTCTACACCATGCTTGCCCACGCCAGCGGCCGCCTGCATTGATCCAGGCGATAGGGTAAAAAAAGGCGGGAGATTTTCCCGCCTTTTTCATTTCCATCCGCGGGTTCCGCGGCCGGGTCTTGTTTTTCTCAGATCACCGAATCGGTCCAGCGCACGATATCCCTGGCCGCATCGCCGAACGCATTGTCGAGCGCGCCGACATAGGCCTGGTTGCCGGTGCCCGAGACGGGCGCGGTCGCGGTAAAGCTCTTTGAGGCACGCACCTCACCGTTGCGGTCGTTCAATATCCGCACGAACAGGTCGACCTCGGCGTGTTCGCCGCCGTCGACCTGGACTTCGAAGGACCGGACCTCGACGATCACCTGATAATCGATCGCCAGCCCCTCGCCCGGCTTGCCGACGCCGGCGAAGCTGCCCGAACGCTGGAATGTCTCGGCCAGCCGCGCCTGCACGATCAGCGGCAGCCGGTCGGCCCATTGCGCGCCCTTGAGATACTGGATCGACCGATCGGACGGCCTGATGACGATATTCTGGCTGTCCAGCGCCTTGAGCGCCGACGGCTGGGCGATGAGGATCTGTCGGCGGCTGTGGCTGCGCGCGTCGAGCGACGGCGCCGAAAGCTCATACGTATCGAGTGGAGCCGGCCCGCCACCCGGCAAAGCCGCGCAACTGGCAAGCGTCAGGGCAAGCAATGCCACAGCCGATCTGACGCCGCCCGATTTGACCCAAATCGACTTCACACGTGATCCCCGTTGTCCCCAGATCGTAAGATCAACCTGCATTGGTGGTTCATGTTCTTGCGGGGTGGGAAGGCCGAAGTCAACGCCGCGCCCTGCCGTCGAACTGTCGAACCTCGCCTTCTCCCCCTGAAAGTATCCGCTGCGGATTGCGGCTGAGGTCCGTCACCGCTTCTTCGATACGGTTGATCGAGCGGCGGCTGTCCTGAACCAGCGCCTCGACATTTTGCAGGCCCTGTCCGGAGAATCGCGCCAGATTGTCGGTAATGGTGCCGAGGCGGGCGTTCAGCGTGTCGGCGACCTGCTTGAACGATTTCAGCGTGTCCCTGGCATCGGCCATCACCCCATCCGCCTGGCCCGAGCCCAGCAATGTGTCGACCTTGGCCAGGATGCCGTCGACGCGCACCGAAGCATCGTTGAGACGCTGCGCGAGCTGCCGCGCATCCTTGATCGTCTCGTCGATGTCGTCGGCCCGGTTGGCGAATTTGTCGGTCACCTTGGCGATATCGGCGGCAGCCTTGTTTGCATTCTCGCTGGCCTTCTGGATGTTGGCCAGCGCTGTGCGAACCTCAGCCGGATCGATGCCGTCGAGAACACCGTCGACCTTGGCTAGCGTGCCTTGCGTCTTCTGGGCGAAGTCGTTGATCGACCCCACCGCCGTGTCGACATTCTTGATGACGGTGTCGAACTGCTTCGAGGTTTCCTTCAGATTGCCGGTCACCGTATCGACATTGGCGACGATGCTCTTGATCTGATCCTTGTCGACGGCGTTGAGCAGCCCCTCGGCCGCCTTCAGCGTGCCGTCGAGCTTGCCGGAAACGCCCTTCAACTCGTCCGACAGCGAACTGACGCTGGCGAGGAACTTGTCGATGCCGTCGGAGTTCTTGGCCAGCGCGTCGGAGAAGGTCTGCACATTGTTGACGGTCTGCGTCAGCGGCCCGCGGACGTCCCTGGTGAAGCCTTCGAGCTGGGTGAGAACCGTGTCGGCGCGGGTGAAGATGTTCTGTGCCGTCTGCAAGAGGTTGGTGACCGCCGACGGATTGGCGACGATCTCGGCAACCTTGCCTTCCGCTTCCGCCTGGTCGAGAAGCTTCGCTTCCTTGGGGTCGGCGCCCTTGAGCTCGATACTGGCCTGGCCGGCGAGACTAACGATCCCGATATCGGCCTGCGTCGACTTGGTGATCGGCGTATTCCTGCCGATTTCTGCGTCGGCGATGGCGGCGGTCGGATTGTCGAGATCGATATAGACGCGCTTTACCTCGCCAACCTTGACGCCGTTGAACAGCACGAAGCTGCCCCGGCTGAGACCGGAAGCCGAGCCCGGAATGCGCACGCGCAGCATCGCCGTCTCGCCCCTGTCGCCGATCGCGGCCGTCCAATAGACGAAAGCGAAGGCCGCCAGAATCGCGGCCAGCGTGAAAATGCCGACAATAACGTAGTTGGCTCTGGTTTCCATTGCCTCACTTATGGCTATGCGCGCGCCGCAAGATCAAGTTGCCGGGCACGTTTTCCGCGGAAATAGGATTTCACCCAGGGCTCCTCGCTTTTGAGCATGTCGTCGATCGTGCCTTCGACCAGCACCTTCTTTTTGCCGAGCACAGCCACCCGATCGCAGGCGGTGAACAGCGTGTCGAGATCGTGCGTGACCATATAGACGGTCAAATCCATCGTATCGCGCAGCTTGACGACCAGTTCGTCGAATTCCGCGGCACTGATCGGATCGAGGCCGGATGTCGGCTCGTCGAGGAAGACGATGTCGGGATCGAGCGCCAGCGCGCGCGCCAGTGCCGCGCGCTTGATCATGCCGCCGGAAAGTTCGGAAGGGAATTTCCGCGCCGCGTCCGGCGGCAGTCCGACCAATTCGACCTTGAGCATCGCCAGTTCGTCCATCAGCTTTCGCGGCAGGTCGAGATACTCACGCATCGGCACCTGCACGTTTTCGAGCACCGTTAGCGCGGAAAACAGCGCGCCGTGCTGGAAGAGGACGCCAAGGCGCATATCGATGCGAAGACGCTCCCTTTCGCTCGCTTTTTCGACATCGACGCCGAACAGCTTGATCGTCCCCGATTGCTTGTGCGTCAGGCCGAGAATGGTGCGCAACAGAACCGACTTACCGGCGCCAGAAGCGCCGACAAAGCCAAGGATCTCGCCGCGCCTGATATCGAGCGACAATTTGTCGAGAATGACCTTGTCACCGAAGGAGACGGTGATGTCGTGCGCCGAAAGCACGATCTCGTCTTCGTCGGCTTCCTCCGCAACCCCGGTTGCCTCTGTGCTGCCCTGCGTTGCCATGTCAGAACTCGATCGCCGCGTAGAACATGGCGAAAAGTCCGTCGAGGATGATGACCACGAAGATCGATTTCACCACGGAAGCAGTCACGTGCTGCCCGAGCGATTCGGCGCTGCCGCCGACCTTCATGCCTTCGACGGAGGCGATCGTGCCGATGATGATGGCCATGAACGGCGCCTTGATCAGGCCGGCAAAAATGGTGCTGAGATCGATGGCGACGCGCAGCCGGTCGATGAAGGCAGCCGGCGCGATGTCGGAATAGAGCCATGCAGCCAGCATGCCGCCGCCCAGCGCCGCGAAATTGGCGATGATCGTCAGGCAAGGCAAGGCGATCACCAGCGCGACCAGCCGCGGAAACACCAGCACGCCGATCGGATTGAGGCCGATCACCTTCAGCGCGTCGACTTCCTCGCGCATCTTCATCGAGCCGATTTCGGCGGTGATGGCGCTGCCCGAGCGGCCGGCGATCATGATCGCGGTCATCAGCACGCCGAGCTCGCGCAGGATCAGCACGCCGACCAGATCGACGACGAAGATGTCGGCGCCGAAATAGCTGAGCTGATAGGCGCCTTGCTGGGCGACGATCGCACCGACGATGGCCGACATCAGCACCACCACCGGTATGGCGCCGACGCCCATGCGATCGATCTGGTTGAAGATCGCCGCCGGATTGACCGCATGGCCGCGACCGAGCTTCATCTGCGAGCCTTGTATCGTGGCGCCAAGAATGTTCATCGAGGCCAGGAAATCGTCGCGCATCTCATAGACCCGCCGTCCAACCGCCTCGAGCGCGCGGATGATGATATTCGGCGGCCTGGCATTGCCGGACTCGGGCTCGCGCCGAACGGCGTCGCCTACGGCGCCGAGCAGGATGGAGGCGATCTCGCTTTGCCCCTGCAGGTTGATCTCGATACCCTTCTTTTCAAAGACACTGACCAGGCGATCGATCAGCCAGGCGCCAGCGGTATCCATCTTCTCGATATGGGAGAGGTCGAGCGTCAGCGTCTGGAAACCGCTGCGTTTCTCGATCTTGCGCATCTCGGCATCGATCAGCGCCACGGTGCGCGTCGTCCAGTTTCCGGTGAAGGCACAGCGCAGAACACCGCTCTCTTCACCAGCCTCAACACGCGGCCGGTGGTCGGCCTCGCTGGGGGTGCCGCTTGCGAAACGTTTGCGGGTGGTCAACATGGCGTCCTGTTTAGCCTGACGGGGTCGACCTGTCGATTTGCCGACAAGCCCCTTGTCGCACAGCCGGAGCAGAAAAATATGGCGCGTGTCATTTCGGTCGAGGCCGAGCGCTTTCCCATAGCCGGCACCTTCACCATTTCGCGCGGCTCGAAGACCGAGGCCGAGGTGATCACGTGCACGATCAGCCAGGGCAGCCATGCGGGGCGCGGCGAATGCGTCCCCTACAAGCGCTACGGCGAAACCATGGATGGCGTCCGCGCCGCGATCGAGGCCATGCGGGGACAGATTGCAGGCGGCATCGACCGGGCAGCACTGCTCGACGCCATGCCGGCCGGCGCAGCGCGCAACGCCATCGACTGCGCGCTCTGGGATCTGGAGGCGAAGGCCGGCGGCCGGCCGGTGGCCACCAGGATCGGCAGCGCCCCCCTGCGGGTGCTCGAGACGGCCTACACGCTGTCGCTCGGCGAGCCCGAAGCGATGGCCGCACAGGCCCGCGCCAACGCGGCGCGGCCGCTGCTCAAGGTCAAGATCGGCGGCGACAACGATATTGCCCGTATCCGCGCGGTCAGGGAGGCGGCTCCGGCGAGCCGCATCATTCTGGATGCCAATGAGGGCTGGAGCGACGACAACATCGTAGAAAACCTAGCCTTTGCCGCGGAACATGGCATCGCGCTGATCGAACAGCCGCTTCCCGCGGGCCGTGACGGCATTCTTAACCGCATCGCGCATCCGGTGCCGATCTGCGCCGACGAAAGTGTGCACGAGGCGAAGGATCTCGGCTCGCTCGCCGGCCTCTACGATGCCGTCAACATCAAGCTCGACAAGGCGGGCGGGCTGACGGCAGCCCTCGCCCTTCGCGACCGCGCTCGCGAACTGGGTTTCGGCGTCATGGTCGGCTGCATGGTCGGCACGTCGCTTGCCATGGCGCCGGCCGTGCTCCTGGCCCAGGATGCCGATTTCGTCGATCTCGACGGTCCGCTGCTGCTGGCCCGCGACCGTCTTCCGGGTCTTGTGTACCGGGGATCGCTGGTATCACCCCCTGATACGGGGCTGTGGGGCTGAACGCGCCGCAAGTCCGATCAGCGCCAGCCCGATCAGGGCGATCGGGATCATCGCAAAAAAACCGTCCACGCCGAAGCGCTCGTATAGCGGGCCGGAAAGGAGCGTCACCACGGCGGTGAAAAAACCGTTGGAGAAATAGGCGATGCCTTGCGCGGCCCCGGTGCGCTCTTCCGAAACCGTCTCGCCGATCATCTTCTGCAGGCCGATCAGCACCAGCGCCACCGAAATCGCATGCAGCGTCTGGACGGCAAAAAATCCGGCGACGCCGAGACCAAGCGGCCAGATCAGCGGGAAGGCGATCCAGCGGACGATCGCGCCGATCCCGGCCATCACCATGATCGACACGACGGAGAACGAGCCGAAGACACGGGTGAAGGCCAAAAACATGCAGATCTCGGCCACCACGCCCCATCCCCAGAGCAGTCCGACAACCGAATCGCTGATGCCGATCGATTTCCAGTAGATCGACACGAAGCCGTAGAGAAACGCATGACTGGCGGTGATGACGCCGACGCCAATGGAGAAATACAGGAAATACGCATTGAGAAGCTTTGGCGCCGATTGCTGGATATCAGTGGCCGAAAGTGGCGAGGCGCGTCGGGGGCGGCCAAGGCGCGGCGCGATCAGTCCGACGGCAAGTGCCGCGGCAAATGCCACGAAGATGATCACCGGAACAGCTTCGGCGCTGGTCGCCGACAGGATGAAGCCGCCCGCAAGATTGGCGCAGAGATAGGAGATCGATCCCCATTTGCGCATGCTTGCATAGTTCGAGCCGAAGCGACGCACACCAGACAGCGCCAGCGAATCGGCGATCGGCGAGTGCGGCGTCCAGACGATGGCAAGAGCCAGCGACACGGCGAGCACCATGGCGTAGGTCGGTGGCAGGAAGTAGCCGGCGGCCAGGATCATCGATGCGGCGACCAGCGCGATATAGACATTGGCGCGGTCCCTCGCCCTGTCGGCGAGCGCGGTAAGCAACGGCGTCGTCACCACGCGCAGGAACATCGGCGCGGCGAGAATGACCGCTATCTCACCGGCATGAAAACCCTTTGCCTGCAGCCACAGCGGAAAGTAAGGCAAATGCGTGCCGAGCGGCACGAAAAGCGTGAAGAAGATCAGGCTCATGCGCAGCTCGAACTGGCGCGGCTTGACGAGTTGTTCGGGCGAAAGCGGCGGCAGGGAGGACATCAGCAGGCGATCCGTCGGCGCGACATCCGGCCGAGTCGGCCAGCAGCGCATCTCGATCCCATAACATGCCGAAAAAGGTGGCGAAACCGCCTGGACCAACGCATCGGCCCGAAAATAGATTCCGCTTTTCGGAAGGCACGATGCGTAGATTAGAGAGTATTAGGGTGTGTTTTGTGCATCCGAACGAACGCACGTCGCCCTAATTAACGCCGCATCAGGCCGCCTCGACCACCCTGTCCTCGATGAGCATCGGGATGAACGGCTCGTCTGGCGCTTCAGGCAGGATATGCGCCCAGGTCAGAATTTCCATCCGGCCGTCGAAATGCTCGACCACCGCCGTGCAGCTTTCGACCCAGTCGCCGGTGTTGATATATTGCACATCCTCGAAATTCTCGATCGCGGCATGGTGGATATGCCCGCAGATCACGCCGTCGACATGCGAGCGGCGCGCTTCCTCGGTCAGCACCGTCTGGAACGAGCCGATGAAGTTCACCGCCTTCTTGACCTTGACCTTGGCCCAGGACGAGAACGACCAGTAGGAAAGGCCGAGCAGCTGACGCAGACGCGTGATGACACGGTTGACCAGCATGGCCGCGTCGTAGGCATAGTCGCCAAGATAGGCCAGCCAGCGCTGATTGTGGACGACGGTGTCGAACTGGTCGCCATGGATGACCAGCAAACGCCTGCCGTCGGCGGTCTCGTGGATGGCGCGGTCGGCGACGACGATGCCGCCGAAATGCACGCCCTGGAATTGGCGCGCGAACTCGTCGTGATTGCCGGCGATATAGGTGATGCTGGCACCCTTGCGCGCCTTGCGCAGCAGTTTCTGGACGACGTCATTATGGCTCTGCGGCCAGTGCCAGCTTCGTCTCAGGCGCCAGCCGTCGACGATATCGCCGACCAGATAGATGATATCGGCATCGTGGTGGCGCAGGAAATCGATCAGGAAGTCGGCCTTCGCCGCCTTCGATCCGAGATGGATGTCGGAGATGAACATGCTGCGAAAAGTGCGGGGCTCTGCGCCTGACATCAGATCGTCACCGTTGCTTTCGAGCAGCCTATGCCCCGATTCATGCAACAATCGTATGACGGTTGCGATTAGGCCAGTCCGAAGAGTAGGTTGCCGCCACTCAGAGGAGAAAAAACATGGATCTCGGCATTCGCGGCAAGAAGGCCATCGTCTGCGCTTCGAGCAAGGGCTTAGGGCGCGGCTGCGCCATGGCGCTGGCCGAGGCCGGCTGTGATCTGGTCGTCAATGGGCGCAATGCCGAGCTGCTGGCGAAAACCGCCGCCGAGCTGCGCGAGCGATTCGGCGTGAAGGTGACGGAGATCGTCGGCGACGTATCGAAGCCCGAAGTGCAGAAGGCGCTGCTCGCCGCCTGCCCTGATCCCGACATCCTCGTCAACAACAATGGCGGACCGCCATATCGCGATTTTCGCGAGCTCGATCGCGAAAAGATCCTCGAGGGCGTCACCCAGAACATGGTGACCCCGATCGAGCTGATTAAGGCTGTCATCGACGGCATGGCGGCGCGTGGCTTCGGCCGCATCGTCAACATCACCTCGCTATCGGTCTATGTGCCGATCCCCGGCCTCGATTTGTCGTCGGGCGCGCGCGCCGGCCTGACCTCGTTTCTTGCCGGCGTGGCGCGGACGGTGATGGACCGTAACGTGACGATCAACAACATGCTGCCGGGCAAGCTCGACACCGACCGGCTGCGCGGTCCGCATGAACCCGGCAGCGTTGAAGACCCTGCTGCCGCTGCTGCGCGCAAGGCCCAGGCAGCAGCCAATGTCCCGGCAAAGCGGCTCGGAACACCGGAGGAGTTCGGCCAGATCTGCGCTTTCCTGTGCTCGGTCCATGCCGGCTATCTGACCGGGCAGAACATACCGGTGGACGGCGGTCTCTACGTCAGCGCGTTCTAGTACCTAGCGCTTGGTACCCGCTGGGAACGCCGGGACGCGATCCACCGGTATGTTCTGGCCGCCGCTACAGTTCATAGGCCCATTCGGCCGGCACGAAGCGATAGGCTTGGCCGTCGCGCGCGACATGTCCGAAACCGGGGAACGGCAAATGCATTCCGGCGATCAGCATCCGGTCGGCAGCGACCCGGTCGAGCGTCCGCTTACGCGTTTCGGCGGCCAGTTTGGAATCGACATCGAACGCGATGCTCCAGTCCGGACGGGCGAACTGATAAGTCGCCATATGCACGACATCGCCCCAAACGAACAGCGCGTCACCGTCCGATTCGACGATGAAGCCGGCATGGCCCGGAGTGTGGCCGGGCAATGGCACTGTGCGGATCGAGCCGACCGCCTCGCGCTCGCCGTCCACTTGCCGCAGGCGGTCCGCATAAGCGGCGGCGGCCCGGCGTGCCCCGATAAAGAACGGCTTTGCCTCGTCCGGCGCTTGGTTCATGTTCGCGTCGTCGTGCCAGAAGGCGTAATCAGTGGCGGTGACGACGAGCTCCGCATTGGGAAACAGCGCCTCGCCGGCGGAGGTCAGAACCCCGTTGATATGGTCGGGATGCATGTGGGTGATCAGCAAAGTGTCGACTTGGTCGGGAGCAACGCCGGCGGCCTGCAAAGCCACGGGAAGATGGCCGAGCGCCGGACCCCTGCCGTCCGACATACCGGCGTCGATGAGCACAAGCCGGTCTCCGAGATTGACGAGATAGGCATTGACGGGCGTGCGCCGCGGTCCGGGCTTGTCAAAGCTGGCCTCCGCCAGACGCCCCGCCTCGGCGTCAACGAGGCCGATGAAAAGCTCGGATTTAATGTCGACATAGCCGTCCAGCAGCGCCGTGACCTCGATCGAACCCACCTTACGGCGCAGAACGCCAACGGTGGGGGCATCAGCCAGTGGCGCGCGGGCCAGTGCCGGAACGGAGGCGCCGGCTAGAAGGACGCCCCCGGCTAGGCCGGCACTGGCGAGAAAATGGCGGCGGGAAAGCGTCATGGCATCATCTCCGGTTGGGATCATAGAGCTGCGGGCAGAGCGAGTCGGGTCTACTTCATAGATTCAGCTTTTTGAACTTGCCGGTTTCTTATATTGGCTATTACTCTTGCTTATTAATCACGACGGGGAGTTGCCATCATGGACCGCTTGACCGAGCTCACCAGCTTCATACATGCCTCCGAAAGCGGCAGCTTCTCGGCAGCGGCACGCGAATTGGGCTTGAGCCAGCCGGCCGTCAGCCAGCAGATCCGCGCACTGGAAAAACGCCTCGGCGTCCGGCTTTTTGACCGCACAACCCGGTATGTTTCTCCGACGGAAGCTGGCCGGCGCTATTTGGAGCGTGCCCGCGACATCATCGAGCGCCTCGAAGAGGCGGACCGCAGCGTCGGTTGTCTCGAATCAAAGATGTGCGGACGCCTTGCTGTCGGCGCGCCGGCCAGCTTCGGTGCCGGTGTGCTCGGCAACTATCTAATCGAGTTCAAGCGCACCTATCCGGAACTGATATTCGACGTGGCGCTGACCGACAGCTTCGTCGACGTGATCGCAGAAAGGCTCGACGTCGTGATCCGCATGGGGACCATCAACGACAATCGGCTGATCGTGCGCAAGCTCGGGATGATGGAGCGACGCCTTGCGGCAACGCCGGACTATCTCGACCGGATGGGACGGCCGCGGCGCCCACAGGATCTTGCCGAGCATGACTACCTGCTTTATGCCCATATCACGACCCGCGATATCGTGCCGCTCACCGGCCCAGGCGGCGAAAAGGCCGAGGTGCGGATCCGGCCGACCATGTGCTCCAACAATTCGCTCCTTAACCAGCAGGCACTGCTGTTTGGCATCGGCATCGGCCTAGGGCACAAGGTGATGCTCGACCCGCTCGTCGCCCGAGGGCGGCTCGAATATGTGCTGCCGGACTGGCACTACGCACCGCACCACGTGCATGCGGTCTATCCGTCGAACCGCTTCATTCCATTGAAGGTCAGGCGGTTCGTTGACGGTTTCACCGAGCACCTCGCCGCGATGGGTGCGCTCGTCGATGACAAAAAAGCATATACATCCAAGGAAACGGCGCCGGCCTAGCGAAGTCTGACGTTTGTACGCGCAGGGAAATGCCGGCGGGAGAGTCGAGATATGGCGCGGCGGAGATAGGCGTAGCCCCGCAACCGCGCGGTGAGTAGCTGTCGGGTGGACGGTAGCCGCAAAACCTGGAGGCGGTCGACCTGACACCGTTGCGGCTGCTGCTCCCGCAAGTCACATGAACTCCCCTTCATGGTCATTCCTCCGTCCGATCGAGAAACCGCTTCACAGCGTCGAGGAACACACCGCGCCCTGCGGCCTCGCGATCGAGATGGACGAAGTGCGTAGCGTCCGGGATGTCCAGGCGTTCCGCTTTTGGTGCTTCGTCCACGATTGCCTTCGCATCCTCCGGCCGGCTCCAGAAATCCCGTCCGGAGCGGATGACGAGCGCGGGCATGGTGGGTGCCGCCGCCGACCATTGCCGGCGATCGAACGCCAGTTCGAAACTGTCGGCCATGGCGCCACTCGGTGACCGGAAACTCGGCGGCTGGCGCGTCGACGCCGTCTCGTCGGAGGCGAGTGCCGCATCACCATAGGCCGCTGCGACCGTTGGATTGCGCCACCGAGCCTTGTCCGCGACCGGGATGCTGTCGTCCCAGGCGGTGAACAGGCTCGCACGTGTATTCAGCCGATAACCGCCGAACGCCTGGACGTTGAACGTCCCGGGCCGGTCGGGATCTTCAAGCGGCGAGCCGGTGCCGAGGGTGGGGTGGTGGTCTGAGCCTCCATACAGGGTGTTGTAGAGGATGAGCCGATCAACCGTCTGCGGAAACCGGCTGGCATAGGCGCCGGCCCAATGTCCGCCGGTGGCCCAGCCGACGAGGCTGACCCTCGAAACGTCGCTCCATTTCGCGATGGCGTCGACCGCTGCGGAAATATCCGCCACGGCATCTTCCGTGCGCATCAGGGGTGCGGATTTGTCCGGCGGCCTGTTCATGGCAGCGGGGCGGGTCGATGCGCCGTAGCCGCGAAGATCCAGGACATAGACGAGGTGCCCGTCCGCCGCGAGGTCGGCGGCTAGCGATCCGCCGGCAACAGGCAGATCGAAGGACGCAACGCCGGGCACGCGTGCGCCATGGAGGAGGAGGACGGCGGAGTTGGCTTCGGACGCTGCGCCAGGACGGCGCACCTCCCGGACGAAGAGGCGCTCGCCCGTCCGAAGTTCGACGAACCTGTCGGCCCGGACGAGTTCCGGCTCTCCTGCCGATGCTGGAGCGGCGGCCATCATGGCTGCTGTGAGCACGAGGGCGGTGAAACGGGACATCACGATATCTCCGGTCGCAATTGCGCTCCGGGAAGACTGTCAGCTATTCGATATCCTATCGATGACGCGTTTAATGATTTTTGATATCGTCAAGATATGGAACTTCGGCATTTGCGACATTTCCTCGCTGTTGCGGAGGAATTGCATATGGGGCGTGCCGCACTGCGGCTGGCCATGGCGCAGCCTCCGCTTAGTCAATCGATCGGGCGTCTGGAGAAGGAGCTCGGCGTCAAGTTGTTCGAGCGGGCCAACCGCCGCCTGACCTTGACGCGCGTGGGCTCGGCCTTCTGGACGAGGCTCGGGCATCTGTACGGCACGCCGATTCGGCGCTTCACGTCGCCTGCGCAGCGCATGGCGGCGAAGCTGGCGAGATAAGGATCGGCTTCGTATCGGCGGCCCTTTACGAGCATCTGCCGCATCTCCTGTCCCGGCTTCGCGAGAAATATCCGGACATTCATCCAAAGCTCATCGAGGTGTCCACCAATGAGCAGATTGCGGCGTTGTCGCGCAGTGAGATTGACATCGGTTTCGTGCATCCACCGCTCGGGACTGACGAACGTCTCGACGTCCGTGATTATCCTGCTGAAGATCTCATCGCCGTTCTGCCAGATGACCGACAGACACACGGGGTGACGCTGGCGGACATCGCCCGCCACGGGCTCATCATGTTTCCGGCTGCACAAGGCCCGGCGCTCCATGCCCACATCATGGACACCTTTACCAAGGCTGGCCTCGATGTGCAGATCGTCCAGGAGGCAACGCGGGCACTAACCATGCTCTCGCTCGTGTCCGCCGGCTTGGGCGCGGCCCTGCTTCCACGATCGACACAGCGCCTTATGTTTCGGGGCGTCCGCTATGCACCGATCACCGACGTATCGCTGCCCGCGTGGCCACTTGCCGTGATCACGAAACGGCGGCCACGGCCGACCATTGTCGACAGCGTCTGGAAACTGCTCGTCCAGACGTGACTTGACCGCCCACGATCGGAGACGCCGGTCGCGCAATGCGCTCGATGACAGCCGCGCCGGCCGCGACAAAGCAGGTGAGAATTTCATTGCAACAATCTGACATAGATGAGTTTTTGACGATTCTTCCGCCTAATTGGCGGTTGCGTCATTTGGCATCGTGAAAAACCAACGCTGCATGCTAAAAGGGCGCCAAGGCAGATCGCAGGGGAGGCCCGTATGGAAGGCGAAGGCAAAAAGGCAGCCCGGTCGGACCTCGACGAAGCCGCTCTCTATTTCCACAAGCACCCGAGGCCCGGCAAACTCGAAATCCAGGCAACAAAGCCGCTTGGCAACCAGCGTGACCTGGCGCTGGCCTATTCACCAGGCGTTGCGGCGCCCTGTCTGGAAATCCGCGACAATCCGGCGACCGCCGCCGACTATACGGCGCGGGCCAATCTGGTCGGCGTCGTCTCCAACGGTTCGGCGGTGCTGGGTCTGGGCAATATCGGGCCGCTGGCCTCCAAGCCCGTCATGGAAGGCAAGGCGGTGCTGTTCAAGAAATTCGCCGGCATCGATGTCTTCGACATCGAGATCGACGCGCCTGGCATCGAGCGCATGGTCGAGACGATCGCGGCGCTGGAGCCGACCTTCGGCGGCATCAACCTGGAGGACATCAAGGCGCCCGAATGTTTCGAGGTCGAGGAACGGCTGAAGGCCCGCATGGGGATTCCGGTCTTCCACGATGACCAGCACGGCACCGCGATCATCGTTGCCGCCGCGGTGCTCAATGGGCTGGAATTCGCCGGCAAGACCATTTCCGACATCAAGATCGTAACGTCAGGCGCGGGTGCGGCGGCCCTCGCCTGCCTCAACCTCCTGGTCCTGCTCGGCGCCCGTATCGAAAATATCTGGGTCACCGACCGTTTCGGCGTCGCCTACAAGGGCCGTATCGACGAGATGGATCGCTGGAAGGATCCTTATGTGAAGGACACCGAGGCGCGCACGCTGGCGGATGTCATTCCCGGCGCCGATGTCTTCCTCGGCCTTTCCGCCGCCGGCGTGCTGAAACCGGAATTGCTCGCGCACATGGCGCCAAAGCCGCTGATCCTGGCGCTGGCCAATCCCAATCCCGAGATCATGCCGGAAGCGGCGCGGGCGGCGCGACCGGATGCGATGATCTGCACTGGCCGTTCCGATTTTCCCAATCAGGTCAACAATGTACTCTGTTTTCCTTACATCTTCCGTGGCGCGCTGGACTGTGGCGCCAGCGCCATCAACGAAGAGATGAAGATGGCCGCGGTGCGCGCGATCGCGGCCCTTGCCCGCGAAGAGCCGTCCGATGTCGCCGCCCGCGCCTATTCCGGCGAGACGCCCATCTTCGGGCCGGACTTCCTCATCCCCTCGCCCTTCGACCCCAGGCTGATCCTGCGTATCGCGCCGGCGGTCGCCAAGGCTGCCTGCGATACGGGCGTCGCGACACGGCCGATCGCCGACTTCGCAGCCTATATCGATACGCTGAACCGCTTCGTTTTCCGCTCCGGCCTGGTGATGAAGCCGGTGTTCTCGATGGCCAAGACGTCGAGTGCCAAACGCGTCATCTATGCCGACGGCGAGGACGAGCGCGTGCTGCGCGCCGCGCAAGTGGTGCTGGAGGAAGGCATCGCCGAGCCGATCCTGATCGGCCGTCCGCATGTCATCGAAGTCAGGCTGAGACGCTACGGGCTGCGCATCAAGCCGGGCGTCGATTTCGGCCTGATCAACCCCGAGGACGACCCGCGCTATCGCCACTATGTCGACCTTTTGATCGAGCTTGCCGGCCGGCGCGGCGTGACGACGGAGGCGGCGCGCACCATGGTGCGCACCGACAACACGGTCATCGCCGCCCTTGCGCTCAAGCGCGGCGACGCCGACGCCATGGTCTGCGGCCTCGAAGGGCGTTTCGAGCGGCATCTGCGCAATGTCACCCTGATCATCGGTCCACGCGCCGGCATCAAGGACCATGATTTGTCGACGCTTTCGATGCTGATCTCGCAGCGCGGCATCATTTTCCTGACCGACACCCATGTCTCGGTCGATCCAACGGCCGAGGAGATTGCCGAGATGACGGTGCTGGCGGCGGAAGAGATCCAGCGCTTCGGCATCGAACCCAAGGCCGCCCTGCTCTCGCATTCCGATTTCGGCTCGCGCGATTCACCAAGCGCGCTGAAGATGCGGCAAGCGGCGGCGATCCTGGCTCGCATCGCGCCCGAATTGCAGTGCGACGGCGAGATGCATGCCGACACTGCTCTGTCCGAGCAGCTGCGCCAGCGGGTCTATCCGCATTCGCGGCTGAAAGGCGAAGCCAATCTGCTGGTGTTCCCCAATCTGGACTCGGCCAACATCACGCTCACCGCGCTGCGCACGATGATGGATGCGCTGCATGTCGGGCCGATCCTGCTCGGCACCGACAGGCCGGCGCACATATTGACCCCATCGGTAACCTCGCGCGGCGTGGTCAATATGACGGCACTCGCCGTGGTCGAGGCGGCCCACAAGGCTCAGGCGATCGTAAATCTGGGCTAAGCCGGTCGATGGCGGTAAGCTAAACAAACAGTTAACCGCAATCGCGGTAGCTTTCGCGGCGGGAAACGGAGTTCTGGGCAAATGATGGGCGCAGGGTGGAAGCTGACGCGTGCGGCGGCGCTGCTTGCTGCCTTGGCGTTGTCAAGCTTTGCCATCACCCAGCCGCAGGCCGCCTCCCGTGTTTGCCGGCAATTGGAAGCCGATCTGGCGTCCGCCTCGCGTGGCGGCGGCAAGCCGGCTCTGCTCAGGAAGTATGACGACGCGATCGTCAGGCAACGCCAGCAGATTGCAAAGGCCAGCAACCAGTCCGGTTGCGGCTTTTCGCTGTTTGGCCGCGATGAAAACGCCTGCGCCGCGCGCGACGCCACGCTCGATCGCATGAATGCCAATCTCGACGCCTTGGAGGCCAAGCGCGCGCAGCTTGCCGGCGGCGGTTCGCGGCGCGATCGCGCCCGCATATTGGCCTCGCTCGATGCCAATGGCTGCCGTGACAGCATTGTCGCTCCAAAACGCGCCCCGCTGCGGGAAGCGAACCGTGAAAATGGCAATAAAACTTTGCTCGATCGGCTCCTGGACGGCGACAAAAGGCAACCCGAAGCGCTGGAGAGCGATCCCGGCGAACAACGCGGCATTCGCGCCATGATCAATCAGCCCGACCGCATGGATCTGCCACGCCTCGGCGGCGAATTCCGCACGGTTTGCGTGCGCACCTGCGACGGTTATTTCTTCCCGATGTCGAATGCCGCCTCGCTCGGAGATTTCGCGCGCGACCAGAAGAACTGCGATTCAAGCTGCCCCGGCACCGAGATGCAAGTGTTCTACACGCGCGGCCAGAATGGCGATTCGGCTGACATGACGTCGTCGGCGACTGGCAGGCCCTACCGCGAACTGCCGACCGCCTATCTCTACAAGCAGTCCGCGCGCCCACCGGCCTGCGGCTGCAATGCGGCACAGAATTTCCAGATCATCGCCGGCAATCCGCCAAGCCCCGAACAGTCGCAGGCCGATACGCAAACCGAGCCGTTCATTCCCGTGCCGGTCGCCAAGCCAGATCCGGGCGCCGATCCCGAGACCTTGGCCAATGCCGAAGGCGGCCTCGACGTAGCGGGCATCAAGCGCCTGGCTGTCAAGCCGGTGGCGTCGACCTTGCCGCCGCCGGAACAGCGCAAGGTCAGGGTCGTCGGGCCAGCGTTCCTTCCCGACCCAAAAGCGGCAATAGATCTGCAAGCTCCGGTCCCGAAGGCTGTCCAGTAAGCGCCAGCCTGAGCGGCATGAACAGCGCCTTGCCCTTGCGGCCCGTGGCTTCCCTGATCTTGCCCGTCCAATTCTTCCAGACCGACCCGTTCCATGGGGCTTCCGGCAGAAGATCGAACGCCTGGCGAAGAAAATCGCGGTCGTCGTCGGAAAACTCCGGCGGCTCCCGCGGACCTTCGCGCAGCGTGCGCCACCAGATTGCCGCATCGGCCAGCCTGTCGACATTGCCGCGCACGGCGAGCCAGAACGGCTCGGCGTGTTCGCCTGATATGCCAAGCGCGATCAGCCGGTCGCGCGCTTCGGAAAACGGCATGTGGTGGAGCAGCGTGCGGTTGAGCACGAAAAGCTCGTCCGGATCGAATTTGGCTGCGGATTTCGACGTTGCGGCCGGATCGAAGCGCTCGGCAAGCCCGTTCATATCGGGCACCGCCACGACATTTTCCGAGGTGCCGACCAGCACGGCCAGCGAGGCGACAGCCATCGGCTCGATGCCGGTCTCGCGCAGGCTTTCGATGGACAATGCGCCGGTCCGCTTCGACAGCCCCTCGCCCGAGGCCGTGGTCAAGAGATTGTGGTGGCCGAATAAAGGCGGCTCGGCGCCCAGCGCCTGGAACAGCGCTATCTGCACGCCGGTGTTGGTGACATGATCATCGCCGCGGATGACGTGGCTGACGCCCATCTCGATGTCGTCCACCACCGAAGGCAGCGTGTAGAGATAGGTGCCGTCCTCGCGCCGCAGGACCGGATCCGAGAGCGAGGCCAGGTCGACGGTTTCCTCGCCTCGCACCAGGTCGTTCCAGTGGATTTCGGTGCGTTCCGGCTGCAAGGGATCGCTGGTGAAATTGGGCAGGAGAAAGCGCCAGTGCGGCCGGCGGCCGTCCGACTGGTATTCGGCGACCTGATCACGTGTCAGCTTCAACGCCTCGCGGCCATAGACCGGCGGAAGGCCGCGCGTGCGGCGCACCTTCCGTCTGAGATCGAGCTCTTCCGGCGTTTCATAGCAAGCATAGACAAGGCGCGCCGCCTTCAGCCTCTCCACCGCAGCGTCGTAGATCTCGAAGCGCCGCGACTGGTATTCCGTGGCATCAGGAAAAATGCCCAGCCAATGCAGGTCATAAAGGATGGCGTCGGAAAATTCCTGCGTCGAGCGCGCGACGTCGGTGTCGTCGAAGCGCTGGATGAAGCGGCCCTTATTGTTCAAGGCAAACAGCCAGTTGAACAGCGCGGTGCGCGCATTGCCGATATGGATGCGGCCGGTCGGAGACGGGGCGAAACGGACGGTAACTGTCATGAGCGGGGCGTACCGGATGCTTTCGGTGTTGACAAGACACGCCCCCGCGCTCTGTCGGAGACATAGAATATGACGACCGAAATGAAAAGACTACAGCGCCGCGTTCATTAGAGCGACATGCGTCCTCTTGGACGCACAAAGTACGCTCTAACACTTGAACCACGCATCGGCGCTGCAATCAGATCACCAGCCCTTTGGTCAATTCGAGCGCCTGGCGCTCGAACAGCCGGCGGTAGATGCCGCCTTGCAGACGGATCAACTCGTCATGCGAGCCTTCCTCGGCGATGCGGCCGCGATCGAACACCAGCAGCCTGTCGAGCGCCCGCACCGTCGACAGCCGGTGCGCGATGACCAGCGTGGTGCGGCCGACCATCAGCCGCTCCATCGCCTGCTGGATCAGCACCTCCGATTCCGAATCGAGGCTGGACGTCGCCTCGTCCAGAATGAGGATCCTTGCGTCGGCGAGGAAAGCGCGCGCGATCGCCACCCGCTGGCGCTCGCCACCGGACAGTTTCACGCCGCGTTCGCCGACCAGCGTGCCGTAACCCTTCGGCAGGTCGGCGATGAAATCGTGCGCGCTGGCCAGCCGCGCCGCATGCTCGATCTCCGCCTGGCTGGCGCTCGGCCGCGCATAGGCGATGTTTTCGGCCAGCGACCGGTGAAACAGGATCGGCTCCTGCTGGACGATGGCGATCTGCCCGCGCAGCGACGCCTGCGTCACCTCGGCAATATCCTGGCCGTCGATCAGGATCTTCCCGACGTTCACGTCATAGAGACGCTGGATCAGCTTGACGAAGGTCGTCTTGCCCGAGCCGGAATGGCCGACCAGTCCGACGCGTTCGCCCGGCGCGATATCAACCGAAAAATCGCGGTAGAGCGGCAGCCGATGGTTGCCATAGTGGAAGGTGACGTTGTCGAAGCCAATACGGCCGTCGGTGATGCGGATCGGCTTGGCGCCGGGCCGGTCCTCGATGCCGAGCGGTTCGGACTGGAAGTCGACCAGTTCCTCCATGTCATTGATCGAGCGCTGCAAATTGCGGATATGCGTGCCGATATCCCGGAGATAGCCTTGCAGCACGAAGAACGAGGTCAGCACGAAAGCGACATCGCCGGCGCTCGCCTGCCCCCACGACCATAGCAGCAGCGAAAATCCGATCACCGCCGTCCTCAGCAGCAAAAGCATCGTCCCCTGCGTGGTGCCGTTGACGGTGCCGCGCACCCAGGTGCGCCGCGTGCGGGCACGCCATTTGGCGACCACCTTGGCAAGACGCGTTTCCTCGCGCGCCTCGGCGCCGAAACCCTTGACCACGGCGTTGCAACTCACGGCGTCGGCCAGCGAGCCGCCAAGGCGCGTATCCCAGGAATTGGCAAGCCTTGCCGCCGGCGCGACATAGCCGAGCGACAGCATTGCCGTGACCGCGATGAACAGCACCGAGCCGGCGGCGACCACCACGCCCATCAGCGGCCAGAACCAGCCGAGCAGCAGCGTCGAGCCGATGAGCATGACGAGCGACGGCAGCAGCGCGATCAGGATCGTGTCGTTGAGCAGGTCGAGCGCCCACATGCCGCGCGTTATCTTGCGCACGGTCGAGCCGGCGAAGCTGTTGGCGTGCCAGTCGGTGGAAAACCGCTGGACGCGATGGAAGGCGTCGGCGGCGATATCTGCCATCATCTTCAGCGTCAGCTCGACGATGGCCATGAAAGCCAGGTTGCGCAGCACGACTCCGGCAAGCGCCAGGGCCACCAGCATGGAAAACGCCGCCACCGCCGCGTTCCATGCGACCTCATCGGCCGTCGCGCTGCTGGCGACGGCATCGACCAGCCGGCCGGAATAGAGCGGCGTCAGCACGTCGGCCAAGGTCGACAGCAGGAAAGTGCCCATGATCAGCGAAAGCCGCCAAGGCTGACGCCGCCAATGGCCGAGCGTAAAGCCAAGAACGCTGCGAAAGGCGCTTGCGCGCAAATCGATTTGAAAACGAGCCATGATGTCATCCAGGCGCAAACGAGCCCGGTCCCCGGTAAGGTAGAAATTGAAAAAACCGCGTTGGCGCCAGTTGGCGCCCGGAAATGCGGAGGTTCGGTATCTATTGGCGGGCCACCCTCAAACGGGCGGCGACCGGCAGCGGCAAATGCCTGATGTCAGATGGATTTGGCCAGGAAGGCGAAAACCTTCCGGCGTACCATCTGAAACCTAGGCTTCGCGGCCTCGCATCACGATGTCAAATCCTGGCATTCGGTTCCTCCCAAAGGGGAATCGCGGAAAAGTTCTTATAGAGACGCCTCAATGTCTCGCCAAGATAGCGGGCGACCCAAAGCGCATCTGGTCCAAGCAGTGAGACGATTTTGCAACAATCGCGGATTATGCTGGCAACCGTCGCGCGTTGCTCATTCGGCCGGCGCAATGCGGTCGAGCCGCATATAGCGGCCATCGGTGGACGGCTTGAACCCGAGCTTTTCATAGACCGAGTGGGCGTCGTTGGTCGCCAGGCTCCAGTGCGTGACCGTCTTGCAGTCCGGATGATCGATAAGCGCCTGGACAAGCCGCGTGCCGATCCCTCGCCCGCGATGCTCGGGCCAGACGATGATGTCGGCAAGATAGGCAAACACCGTGCGGTCGGTGATCGCGCGGCCGAAGCCGACCTGTTTGCCGCCGATGTAAGCGCCGGCGCAGAGCGAATTGGCAAAGGCGCGGCGGTGCGTTTCGTCGCTGCGCCCGCTGCCCCAGTAGCTTGCCATCAACAGGTCGGAGGTCGACCGGAAGTCGATCCGCGACAGGTTGAAGCTGATCTCGCAGTCAGGCACGGCCACTATCTTTTTGTTTAAGCATGATCTTGTCCGAAAACCGGATTCCACTTTTTGCTACGCTGACCTTCGGTTCGGGATCATGCCCTAGCCCCGATCCCTGAACCGGTTGGTTATGGGATAGCGGCGGTCGCGGCCGAAATTCTTCCTGGTGATCTTTACGCCGGGCGCCGCCTGCCGGCGCTTGTATTCGGCGATATAGAGCAGGTGCTCGACGCGCGTCACCGTCGCTCGCTCGTGGCCGCGCGCAACGATGTCGTCGACGCCCATCTCGTGCTCGACCAGGCACTCCAATATGTCGTCCAGCACCGGATAGGGCGGCAGCGAATCCTGGTCGGTCTGGTTCTCACGCAGTTCCGCCGACGGCGCCTTGTCGATGATGTTCTTCGGGATCACCTCGCCGGAGGGGCCGAGCGCGCCCGGCGGCACATGGCTGTTGCGCCAGCGCGACAGCGCATAGACCTGCATCTTGTACAGGTCCTTGATCGGATTGAAGCCGCCATTCATGTCGCCATAGAGCGTGGCGTAGCCAACCGACATCTCGCTCTTGTTGCCGGTGGTGACGACCATCGAGCCGAACTTGTTGGAGATCGCCATCAGGATGGTGCCGCGCGCGCGGCTTTGCAGGTTTTCCTCGGTGATGCCTTCCTTGGTGCCCTCGAAAAGCTGCGTCAGCGTGTGCAAAAATCCTTCGACCGGCTCGAAGATTGGCACGATGTCGTAGCGGCAGCCGAGCGCGCGGGCGCAATCCTCGGCGTCCTTCAGCGAGTCCTTCGAAGTGTAGCGGTAAGGCATCATCACGGCGCGCAGCCGTTCCTCGCCCAGCGCGTCAACGGCAAGGGCGGCGCAGATCGCCGAATCGATACCGCCGGAAAGGCCAAGCACGACGTTCTTGAAACCGTTCTTGTTGACGTAGTCGCGCAGGCCCAGCATGCAGGCGCGGTAGTCGGCCTCATCCCTTTCCGGAATCTTCGACATCGGCCCTTCGGAACACACCCAGCCGTCGGAATTATTTCCATTTTGCGCGCCTGCGGCGACGCGGCTTCTCTTCCAGGTGGTGACGTCCACCGCCTCCTCGAACTGGCTCATCTGGAAGGCGAGCGTCTTGTCGGCGCCGATGGCAAAGGATGCGCCGTCGAAGATCAGTTCGTCCTGGCCGCCAAGCTGGTTGGCGTAGATGATCGGCAATCCGCACTCGATGACCTGGCGGATGACGACCTGATGGCGCACGTCGATCTTGGCGCGGTAGTAGGGCGAGCCGTTCGGCACCAGCAGGATCTCCGCCCCGCTCTCGGCCAGTGTTTCGCAGACGGCGACATCGCCCCAGATGTCCTCGCAGATCGGAATGCCGAGCCGCACGCCGCGGAAATTGACCGGCCCCTGGAGTTCGGGCCCGGCCTGGAAGACGCGCTTCTCGTCGAACTCGCCATAGTTCGGCAAATCGAGCTTGTAGCGCTCGGCGAGGATCTTGCCGCCATCGGCAAAAATGATCGAGTTGTGCGTGCCGCTCTTACGCTTCAGCGGCGTGCCGATGATGACGCCCGGGCCGCCATCGGCGGTGTCGTTGGCAAAGTCCTGCGCCGCCCGCTCGCAAGCCTTCAGGAAGGCCGGCTTCAGCACCAGATCCTCGGGCGGATAGCCGGCGAGGAAGAGTTCAGCGAACAGCACGAGGTCGGCGCCCTGGCGGGCGGCATCCGCCCTTGCCTCGCGCGCCTTGGCGAGATTGCCTGATATATCGCCGACCGTCGGGTTGAGCTGGGCGACGGCGATGCGCAGGATATCGGGAGCGGTCTTCTTGGTCATGCCTGCTGACTTAGCGCGGCAAAATTCGCCGGGCAATGGCGTTCGCTTGGACCACCCGGACCGAATGACATATGTCATTCGTGTCTGACCGATCGAATGTCGACCGTGTCCTATTCGCCCATATATTCGCGCAGCGCTTGCGGCGAATGGTTTTCGCCGATCGACATCGCCAGGATGCGCGAAATATGCCGGCGCGGCAGCCGCGTTTGCGCCGCCCAGGCGTTGATCCGGGCCTGGATCTTGTCGAGATCCCTCTTCGACGTCGGGCTTTCGGCGATGTCGAGGCCGGCGTCGCGCAATGCGGCCGCTATGTCGGCGGAGATGATGAAGGCGTCCCATTCCAGCCAGCGCAGGAAATACTGGCCGGTGTTGCCGCCGAGCCGGCTGCCATGCTTGCCGAGATAGGCCATCAGCCCGACCTGGTCGTCCGCCGGCCAATCGGCGAGGAATTTGCCGAAACCGCGATACTCCTTCGACACCCGCTCGACGAAGGCAGCGTTGTCGCGGACGGATTTGATCTTCTGCGGGTTGCGCACGATGCGCTGGTCGGAGGCCAGATCGTGCCAGAAATCATCGGGCTGGAACAATAGCCGCTTCGGCTCGAAACCGAGGAACGCTTCTTCGAAACCCGGCCATTTCTGCTCGATGACCCGCCAGACGAAACCGGCAGCGAAAACACGCTCGGCCATGGTCGAGAGGATGCGGTCGTCGGTAATATCAGCCACGGCGGCGTTGTCAGGCATGGGACCCAGCAACGACGCCAATGCGGCTTCACCACCTTTGCGTTCTGCCGCGCGGGCGCGAATTTTCTGAAAATCCATCGTTGTTTCCTCACCCCATCGCGTCAATCTACCACTTCCCGGATGAACCGGCAGCCTCTACCTCTATCGCTGACGACGGAGGCGACGATGAACAAGACGATCGAGGACCTGGCAAACCGCTGGCTGAAGCGAAAGCCGGACGGCCTCGGCGCGCTCGAAAGCCGGGTGCTGCAATCAACGCTCGAGCGCACTACGATCTCCAAGGACACCAACAAGGCCGTCGCCTTTCACCAGACGTTTGGCGACCGCCTTGCCGACACTATCGCCCGCATCGGCGGCTCGTGGTCCTTCATCGTGACATTTATCGCCTTCCTGATCCTGTGGACGGCAGGCAATGTCTGGCTTTTGACGCGTGATGCCTTCGATCCCTATCCCTTCATCTTCCTCAACCTCGTGCTTTCCATGGTCGCTGCCCTGCAGGCGCCGGTGATCATGATGGCGCAGAACCGCCAGACCGAGCGCGACCGCATCGACGCGGCCCACGACTACGAGGTCAATCTCAAGGCCGAGATCGAGATCATGGCGTTGCATGAAAAGCTCGACGAACTGCGCCACAGCCAGATCATCGGCATGCGCGACGAGATCGGCCGGCTGGCCGAGCAGGTGAAGCGCATCGACGACATTCTGTCGAAGCAGCGGACGTCTTCATGACGGATTTCATCCATCGTCTCATCGAACAATATGGGCTGATCGCGGTTTTTCTGGGCTGTGTCGCCGAGGGCGAAAGTGCTGCCATCCTCGGCGGATTTTTCGCGCATCAGCACGTCTTCGGCCTCTGGCAGGCCTTCCTGGCGGCAGCCATGGGCGCCTTTGTCGGCGACACCTTCTTCTTCATCCTTGGACGAAGCTTCGCCGACCATCCGTTCGTGATCAAATTGAGGGGCCGGCCGGGTTTCAGCCATGCCTACCGTCTCGTCTCGGACCATCCCAACATCTTCGTGCTGTCGAACCGCTATATCTATGGCATGCGTCTGGTCGGCGGCATCGCCGCCGGCGTCGCGAGCATCACGGTGGCGCGCTTCGTCATTCTCAACGCCGTCTCGTCGATGGTCTGGGCCGCATTGTTCTGCACCGTCGGCTATGTCTTCGGACTGGGCGCCGAGCGCATTGTCGGCCAGGCGCTGGCCCGTCACGAGCGATTGCTGATCGCCCTGGCCATCGGCCTCGTCGTGGCCATCCTTGCCTGGTTTGTCGCCCGCCATGTCGCCGGCAAGGAACGCGACAAGGATGCCAGGGCGAGCCAGAGCGCCGCCCACGAGTGATCAATCAATGCCGAGCGCCCGGTCGCCGCGATCCAGTGGCGGAGCGATCAGATGTTGATACTCCATGACTCGGAAGGATCAAATCATCCTTGAATCCAAACCTTTATCGGTGATATTCTAGTCGGTATGACCAGAAAAGATGAAGCCATAGCCTCGTCCCGTTCCAAATCATCCAAGCGGCGCTTGCACGAGCCGCGCACGGGCCGTTGGGTATTACAGGACGCCAAGGCTCATTTCAGCGAGCTGGTGCGCAGGGTTCGCATCGACGGCCCGCAACATGTCACCGTGCATGGCCGCCAGGAGGTTGTCGTCATCTCGGTTGAGGAATTCCGGCGCCTCAAAGGCGACCAGACCGGGGAGGCCTTGATCGCCGCCATGCAGGCCTCGCCGCATCGTGACATCGACATCGCCCCGCGCCGCAATGTGCTGCCTGTGCGCGAAGTACCCTTGTGACGGATTGGCTTCTCGACACCAACGTCCTATCGGAGCTTCGTCGCCCGAGGCCGGAACCAAAGGTTATCGCTTTCGTTGCCGCGCAGCCGCTTGACTCGTTGTTCGTCAGTTCCGTGACGATTGCAGAAATCCATTTCGGGATCGAGATGGTGGATGATCCGGGCCGGCGCGCGGAATTGACCGATTGGTTGTCGCACAAGGTTCGACCGATGTTCGAACAGCGGACGCTGCCCGTCACGGAAGACATCATGCTGAAATGGCGCCTGCTCGTCGAGGAAGGTCGTAAGGTAGGCCATACGTTTTCGCAGCCCGATCTTATCATCGCCGCAACGGCGCTACTGCATGGCCTGACGATCGTCACCCGCGACACGTCGGACTACGAACGCAGCCATGTGGATATTCGCAATCCCTGGATGGACTGAGAGTTCGCTATGCTGCTCTAGACCGGTAGCCCCGTGATGCGTTCGATGATGGCGATGCCCCAGACGCCGGCGACGATCACCACCGAGATCAGCACCGCCAGCGAGCCGCAATCCTTGGCCAGCTGGATATCGACATTGAACTCTCGGCTGAAGGCGTCGCACGCAGCCTCGATACCGGTGTTCAGCACTTCGACCATGATCAAAAGCAGCACGGCGCCGATCAGCAAGGCATAGCCGCGCCACGACACCGAGACGAACCAGCCAAGCGGCAAAGCAAGCACGAGCAGCATCAGCTCTTGCTGGAAGGCCTTTTCGCTGGCGGCCAGTTTGCGGAACGCCCGTACCGAATTGAAGAAAGCATCGATCAGCCGCTGCATGCCCAAGTCCCTTTCCGAATCACCGGCAGGGGATATCGCAATGGCCGGATCAATGGAATAAGGCGGCCTCTCCAAAATTCATTCGCCATTCTTGTCATTCATCGGCGACCTTGAGCGACGGTGTCGACTTCTCGAACCGCGGCAGCCCGTCGTCGATGATGTAGTAGTCGCCCTTGTCGCCGACGAAGATATGACATTCACCTTGAAGGCCAGTCGGCTTGTCGAATGCTCCGGCCAAAACCGAAATATACGCATCTTCCCATGGCTTCCAGAACAGTACCGAGCCGCATGTCTTGCAAAAGCCGCGCCTGGCAAACGAAGACGCTTCGTACCAGGCGATGCTCTCGGCGCCGGCGATCTCGATGTTTCCGTCGGGGACGCTGGTTGCGGCAACGAAATGCCCGGTCTGCTTGCGGCATTGCGAACAGTGACAATAAATCACCCCGCGCAAAGGTCCGCGCGTCTTGAAGCGCACCGCTCCGCACAGGCATGAGCCGCTGTGATCGTCATCCATTGTGGTCTCCATTCGAAATCGCCATTCCAGAATAGATGTTGCGGCAGGATTCCAGTTTTGCGGCGGCTGCGCTGGAGCAAATACGACATTCAGCGGGCCACGCTGGGAAAGCGGGATTGACCATTCCCCCAACAAAGAGCGCCGGATTTCTCCAGCGCTTTTGATCCCGAATTTCTACGGCACTGAAA
>NZ_CAAF010000060.1 GCF_000359125.1 Mesorhizobium sp. STM 4661
CGGTCTCTTTCGACAGCGACGGGATCGGCGGCACATCTCAGATACAGTTCGCCACCCTTTCTCCAGGCCTCTCGCTTACGGCATCCTCGTTCTTTGTGACTTGAAAAGCGGGGAAACCACTTCAGATAGGACAGGCAGACAAACTGAATTGGATGACCGTTGGCACCCGCGGGTGCCAACGGAAAATCGGCTCAGTTCGAGTTTTGATTGAGATAGCTATAGACGCCCGCACCGATGGCGACAGCTCCTATCGTGATCAAAATGGATGGAGCTCCCATCAAGGTGGCGACAATTCCCCAAACGAGGGCGACGGCTATGGCACCTGCCGTCCCCAAAATCATTCTGGGCCATTTCGACATGATCCGCGTCTATCGCCTTAGCGCGTATAAGCGATCGATGGTTTCCATCGGCATTGCTACGTCGTCGTCCAGCAGCCGGGTGATCCTGGCAAAGCCGGTAAAAGCCTTCCTGGCTTCCTCGGCCGACATCTGACCCGCCAGAGCCGCCGCGCAGCAGTTCAGCGCGCATTGATACACCGGCCCGCGCCGGCCTGTTGGCCATTTCCGCAAAAATACCATTGCCTCGCTAACACTGTCGATTTCTTCCACAGGTTGCCCCTGCCCGCGCGAAATTCGCACTGGCGAAAAGAATTGCAAGCGATTCATTGTTTCCTCCCGGTCGATCGCGATGCCTTCGATCGAACCTAATTAAATTCACGATTAATCATTTGGTTCCAGTCAAAAAGACCTAACCCGAAAAAAAGGCGTGGCCGCTGCAACGCATCGACGCCACAATTATCCGGTGCCCTCCTTCTCGACAAGAAATCCGCTGGCCAATTGCCGGTTATCGCGCAGCTTTTTGCCGTCGCGGGGAACGTTCTGGTAGCTGAAGCATTTCGACATTGCGATGACGTTTTGAGGGAAATGCCAAACATGAGAATAGCCCATGTGGCGCCGCTCCATGAATCCGTGCCGCCCAGGCTTTATGGAGGTACGGAGCGCATCGTCTCCTACCTGACCGAAGGCTTGGTCGAGCTTGGCCATAACGTCACCTTGTTCGCCAGCGGCGACGCAAGCACGTCGGCAAGATTGGTGCCGTGTCGCGAGCATGCGCTTCGCCTCGATCCCAGTCCGCTGAAATCCGAAACGGCCGCGCATCTGACAATGCTCGCCGAGGTGAGGAAGCGTTCTCAAGAATTTGATATCATTCACTTCCATCTCAGCCATTTCCTGCATTTTCCCTTCTTCGAACATATGCCCGAGCGGACGGTGACGACACCGCATGGCAGGCTCGACTATGTCGATCTGGCACCGGCCTATGAGCATTTCCCGCGCTTTCCGATGATCTCCATTTCCCACAGCCAAAGAACGGGACTGGCCAACGCCAATTTTCTAGCGACAATCCATCACGGGCTGCCGACAAATATTTACGAGCCGACTTTCGAGACAGGTGGAAGCGAACCCTACCTCGCCTTCCTTGGCCGCATGTCGCGCGACAAGCGTCCGGACCGCGCCATCGAGATCGCGCTGCGCTCGGGACTGAAGCTGAAGCTTGCCGCCAAGATCGGCGATGACGACCGCGCCTATTTCCATGAGGTGGTGGAGCCGATGATCGACGGCGACCGCATCGACTATGTCGGGGAGATCGTGGAGGACGAAAAGGCGGAATTCCTCGGCAAGGCGGCCGGCCTCATATTTCCAATTGACTGGCCCGAGCCGTTCGGCCTTGCCGTCATCGAGGCGATGGCCTGCGGCACACCGGTGATCGCCTGGAATTGCGGCGCCATGCCGGAGATCGTCGACCAGGGCGTGACCGGCTTCATCGTGGATTCGATAGAGGACGCGGTCGCGTCAGTGCCCGACTTGCTGCGGCTCGACAGGCGAAAGGTGAGAGCGGTGTTCGAGAAGCGGTTCTCCGCCACGAGAATGGCGCGCGACTACGTGGCCGCGTATGAGCGGCTGATCAATATTCCCGCCGAAGCGAGGGCTTCGTGATTGGTGTCGCGCATTCACAGACCGAGACTATAGAGATTCGAGAGAGATGAACCAACTCGACGAGCGCAAGCTCGATCCCGCCGTAGCACTTGCTTCCCTGGACGCGACAGCCCCTCGTGAGCCGCACCGGCTATTTGCGCTCAAGCAGGGCGACTGCTTTATTGTTGCCGATGCCTATGGCGACATACGCGGCGCCGGCGACGGTTTTTTCCGCGACGACACACGGGTGCTCTCCGAATTCCGGCTGACCGTTGGCGGCAGACAGACGTCGTTGCTCGGCGCATCGCTCAGCCAGGACAATGTGCTCTTCACCAGCAACCTAACCAATCTGCCGATGCAAAGCGCCGACGGCCGCGACATTCCGCAGGGTGCAATCCATATCGAACGCGTCAGGTTGCTTTGGCAGGACCGGCTGTTCGAGCGCATCACCCTTTCCAACTACAGCCGGGAAAACTCGACCATCGGCGTTTCGCTGCATTTTGCCGCCGATTTCCGCGACATGTTCGAAGTGCGTGGCTCAACAAGGCCCAAGCGTGGGATGGCCCATGCGGCCGAGACCGATGCGACCTCCGTCCTGCTTCGCTATGACGGATTGGACGGGCTGGCGCGTGCATCGGCCATATCGTTCTCGCATGCGCCGGATCATCTGACGGCCGACCGCGCCGATTTCCTGATCGCCGTGACCAAGCGCAGCAGCAAGGTGCTCTACATCGAGGCCGGCCCCGAGATAGCTGTCGCACCCGACCGCGACCGTTTCCGTGCCGCTGCGGCCCGGGCACGCTTCGGCATGCGGGCCAAGCGCCGCCATGGCGCCACGGTGCACAGTTCGGGCCGTGTCTTCAACGACTGGGTCGAGCGCGCCCGCGCCGATGTGGCGCTGCTGACCACCGAGCTTGAAACCGGACCCTACCCCTATGCGGGCATCCCCTGGTTTTCGACGGCATTCGGCCGCGACGGCGTCATCTCGGCGCTGCAGATGCTCTGGCTCAACCCCGGCCTGGCGCGGGGCGTGCTGGCCTTCCTGGCCCAGCACCAGGCGACCGAGACGTTGCCTTTCAGCGATTCGCAGCCCGGCAAGATCATGCATGAGACCCGCAAGGGTGAAATGGCGGCGCTGCGCGAGCTCCCCTTCGGTCGCTACTATGGCGGTGTCGACACGACGCCGCTCTATATCCAGCTCGCCTGTGCCTATGCGGACCGTACCGGTGACATGGCGTTCATCGACAGCCTGTGGCCGTCGCTCTGTGCGGCAGCCGAATGGACGGAAGAGGCAAGCCGCGCGACCGGCTTCGTTACCTATCAGCGCGCCGCCGAATCCGGCCTTGCCAACCAGGGGTGGAAGGACAGTTTCGATTCCGTCTTCCATGCCGACGGCCGCATCCCCAAGGGGCCGATCGCCCTGGTGGAGGTGCAAGGCTACGTCTTTGCCGCGTTCCAGGGCTTGGCGAAGCTCGCCCGCCGCCGCGGCGAGGACGATAGAGCCGATCACTGGGACGGCAGCGCCGAGGCCATGCGGGCTGCGGTGGAGCGCCACTTCTGGCTGGAAGATCTTGGCTTTTATGCTCTGGCGATCGACGGCGCCGGCGAGCCCTGCAAGGTGCGTACGTCAAATGTCGGCCATCTTCTCTACGTGGGGCTTCCCGAGCCGGCACGGGCACAGATGGTCGCCGATCAGTTGCTTTCCGCATCCTTCCACTCGGGCTGGGGGCTGAGGACGCTTGCCGACGATGCTGTGTTCTTCAACCCGATGTCCTACCACAACGGTTCGATCTGGCCGCACGACACTGCCATGTGTGGCGCCGGCCTGGCGCGTTATGGCGAGCGTGAGAGCGTGGTCCGGCTGATGAGCGGTACGTTCGAGTCGGCGGTGCATTTCAACATGCGGCTGCCCGAACTGTTCTGTGGTTTTACCCGCGCGCCGGGCGAAGCGCCGATCGCCTATCCTGTCGCCTGCCTGCCGCAGGCGTGGTCGGCCGGGTCCGCCTTCATGCTGATGCAGGCCTGCCTTGGTCTCGAAATCGACGGCTGGGACGGCGAAATCCGCGTCACCCGCCCCAGGTTGCCGATTGGTATCGACACGCTCACGCTGAGGCATCTGGGCGTTGGCGCAAAGGCGGTCGATCTGACATTCCAGCGCGTCGGCGATCGGGTCGTCGCCTTCCTCGCCGACCGGCATGAGGGCCTGGTTCCGCTCATCGTGCGGACCTAGCTCAAGTCTTGTTTCCAGATTGCACAGGCGGTGTTCAAATCATCGGAACCGATAGCCCATTTGTGCGTTGCACAAATACCGGCATACGGCGGCCTGTCGCCAGTGGCTGGCTGCGAACTCGAAAAATAACGAGAAAAATGGTCGCCGACCGGCCGGAGGCGAATTGACGTTCCAATGACAGAATACGCACTTTGGGTTTTGATCCTTGCAAGCTTCGGCCTTTCCGCCATTGCCGTTGTGTTCTCGATATCCCGTCGCCGCCACAGCCACACACCGGCGGTTGCGTATACCGCTGGCGAGGACGTGGCTTCGGAAGCGGCACGCAAAGTGTTGCGGGAATTCGAAAAGAATGGTCAGTCTGTCGACACGGCACTGGTCACCTGGTCGCCCGACACCTTGCGCAAGATCCTGGCCGACGATCTGCCGGAGGCGCAAGTCATCGTGGTGTCCAATCGCGAACCCTATATCCACAACATCAAGGGCAATGGCGTCGAACTCGTGGTGCCGGCCAGCGGGCTGGTTTCGGCGCTCGAGCCGATCACCCGCGCCTGTGGTGGCACCTGGATCGCCTATGGCGGCGGCACGGCCGACCGTCTCATGGTCGACGAGAACGACCGCGTGCTGGTGCCGCCGGGCAATCCCTCCTACGCGCTGCGCAGGGTCTGGCTGACGGAGGAGGAGCATCAAGGCTACTATTTGGGTTTCGCCAATGAAGGCCTATGGCCGCTTTGCCATATCGCCTTCACCCGGCCGGTTTTTCGCGCCTCTGACTGGGAGGCCTATGAGGCCGTAAACCAGAAATTCGCCGACACCGTGGTCGCCGAAGCGCGCAACGAGCGACCGATCGTGCTGGTTCAGGATTACCATTTCGCCCTCTTGCCGCGCATGATCCGGGAGCGTCTGCCCGAGGCGATCGTCATTACCTTCTGGCATATTCCGTGGCCCAACTCCGAGGTTTACAGCATCTGCCCATGGCGTGAGCGGATCCTGGAGGGGCTGCTCGGCAGTTCGATCATCGGCTTCCATACCCAGTTCCATGCCAACAATTTCACCGAAAGCGTCGACCGCTTCCTCGAAAGCCGGATAGAACGGGCGGATGCGGCAATCTCCTATGGTGGGCAGACGACCCTGGTCCACGCCTATCCCATCTCCATCGAATGGCCGGCCGAACTTCTGGCAAAGCTGCCGGATGTCGACGAATGCCGCGCCCGTCTGCGCGAGAGGTTCGGACTGAAAGCGGAAGTCAAACTCTGCGTCGGGGTCGAGCGGCTCGACTACACCAAGGGCATTCTCGATCGTTTCCAGGCGCTGGAAGAACTGTTCACGAGACATCCCGAATGGGTCGGGAAACTGGTGTTCCTGCAGATCGCAGCGCCCAGCCGCGGCACACTCCCGGCGTACAAGCAACTGCACGATGAATGCCATCGCTATGCGGAAGAACTCAACCAGCGCTTCGGCAGCGAGGGCTACAAGCCGGTCATCATGGTCGCCGAACATCATTCGCAGGAGCAGGTCTACGAGATCTATCGCGCCGCCGATATCTGCATGGTCACCAGCCTGCATGACGGCATGAATCTGGTCGCCAAGGAATTCGTCGCGGCGCGCGACGACGAACAGGGTGTGCTTCTGCTCAGTACCTTCGCCGGCGCTTCACGCGAACTGCTGGAAGCGCTGATCGTCAATCCCTACGATGCGGCCATGATGAGCGAGGCGCTGCTGCAGGCGCTGACCATGGCGCCGGACGAGCAGCGCGAACGTATGCGGCCCATGCGCGAAATGGTCCGCGACAACAATGTCTATCGCTGGGCCGGCAGCATGCTTCTGGACGCGGCGCGTCTGCGCAAGCGCGGCGACCTCGACCGGGTGACGGGTACCGGCGAACGGCCGCCCTCAAACGCCAACAACGTCATTTCCATGTTCGAGCGGATGCGGAAGGCTGCATCATGAGGGGCGTTCAAAAGCCGCCGACGCTGGATCTGCCGGCAGGGCAATGGGCGCTCTTCCTCGATATCGACGGCACTTTGCTCGAACACGCATCCCATCCCGACGCGGTCTTCGTCAGTGAGGAACTGCGTGGGCTTCTCGGCAATATCGAGCAGAGGCTGGGCGGCGCCCTCGCCTTCATCACGGGACGTTCGGTTTCCGTTGCCGACAGATTGTTTCATCCGCTGAAGCTGCGCGTCGCCGGACTCTATGGACTGGAACACCGGCTGACGCCTGACGGCCCGGTCGAAGTTGCGGACGCACCAGCGGATGTCGCCGCCCTTGCCGATGCGATCGAAGCCGAACTGGGCAGGAACCAGGTCTATATCGAGCGTAAAGGCCCGATCCTCGCCATCCATACGCGTGCGGCACCGCATTTGCTTGCCAGGGCAACCCATCTTGTCGAACAGGCATTGGCCCAGCTTCCCGATGGCTATCGGGTGATCCTGGGAAATGCGGGTGTTGAACTCATGCCGCTCGAAGCGGCCAAGGGTGCTGCCGTGCGGCGTTTCATGACAATCCCGCCATTTGCGGGTCGGCGGCCTGTCTTCCTCGGTGATGATGCGCCGGATGAAAATGGGTTCGAGGCGATAAACGAAGCTGGCGGCATCTCTATCCGTATCAGGCCGCGTGGGCCAACCGCGGCAGAATACGTGCTCAACGACGTGAGCAGCGCAATAGGCTGGCTCAAAGCCAATTTCGAAACGTCGCCGGTGCCTTGATCGCGATCTCCGATCAGGGTGCCGCAAGGCGATGCACTTGTGCTCCAGGAGGTGTAAGCCACCCTGGTTCTACTTACCGACCATCTCGGCGAGTTTGCGCACCGTGTTCCAGTTGCGCGAGGTACCGATGCCGAGACGTTTGTGACTCACCGCCGCAAGCAGCCGCGAACTCGGCGTCTCGCGGGAAAAGACGATCCAGAGATCGCCGCCGACCGCCTGCAGCTTTTCATCCTTGCCGATATAGGCCTTGAGCGCCGCGGCAGCTTCCGCAGCAACCGGCTTGCGCATCACACGCACCGCCACCTGGTCGGCAGCTGCGGCCGATTCGGCTGGAAACGGATTGCCGGCCGCAAGCCTCAGCCAATCATCCGCACGGCGCACAATAATATCGACATGGCGGCCGAAGATTTTCTCAAACGCCGTCTCCAACCGGCGTTCCAGCGCGGCAATCTCCGTCTCTTTCGTTTCGAAGACCAGATTGCCGGTCGCCACCAGCGTGCGCGGGTTCTTCAGCCTCAGAGCTTCCGCCATCGCCTTGAGATCGGCCATGACGACCCGCCGCCCCTCGCCGAGGATGATGCTGTAGAGCAGTGCGACATAGGTCTGCATGGTGCCCCGGCCTTTTAGCGTGCGTTGAGATTCAGGTCAGGCCGCGCCGAGAATGGTGGTTTCCGAGAACCGGAGCGGAGCGTACATTTGGGTACGTGAGCATCGGAAGCGCAGGAAACTGCCGTTCGCAGGCCGGCATCACCTGAATCTCAACGCACCCTAGACCAGCCGGCTCTGCTCCACCGCCGCCCCGATGAAGCTGGCGAACAGCGGATGCGGATCGAGCGGCCGGCTTTTCAACTCCGGGTGATACTGCACGCCGATGAACCAGGGGTGGTCGGGATATTCGATCGTTTCCGGCAGCACCCCGTCCGGCGACATGCCGGCAAAGACCAAGCCGCAATCCTCGAGCCGCTCCTTGTAGTCGACATTCACCTCGTAGCGGTGGCGGTGACGCTCGGAAATCTGCGTGTCGCCATAGATGTCGGCGATCTTCGAACCCTTGGCGAGTTCGGCCTGATAGGCGCCGAGCCGCATGGTGCCGCCGAGGTCGCCGGTCTCCCTGCGCTTCTCCAGCATGTTGCCCTTCAGCCATTCGGTCATCAGGCCGACGACCGGCTCGTCGGTGGGGCCGAATTCCGTCGACGAAGCGTGCTCGACGCCGGCCAGGGAACGCGCCGCCTCGATGCAGGCCATCTGCATGCCGAAGCAGATGCCGAAATACGGCACCTTTCGCTCGCGGGCGAACTTCGCCGCCAGGATCTTGCCTTCCGAGCCGCGTTCGCCGAAGCCGCCGGGCACAAGGATGCCATGCACCTTTTCCAGCCAGGGCGTCGGATCTTCCTTCTCGAAGATCTCGCTTTCGATCCAGTCGAGCCTGACCTTGACGCGGTTGGCCAGCCCGCCATGCGACAGCGCCTCGATGAGCGATTTGTAGGCATCCTTGAGGCCGGTGTACTTGCCGACGACGGCAATCGTCACCTCGCCTTCCGGGTTATGGATGCGGCTGGACACCGCCTGCCACGGCTCCATACGTGGCTTGGGCGCCGGATCGATGCCGAAGGCAGCCAGCACTTCCGAATCCAGCCCCTCATTGTGATAGGCCATCGGCACGTCGTAGATATGCGGCACGTCGAGCGCCTGGATGACCGCGCTTTCCCTGACATTGCAGAACAGCGACAGTTTGCGGCGCTCTTCCTTCGGGATGGGACGGTCGGCGCGGACCAGCAGGATGTCGGGCGCAATACCGATGCCGCGCAACTCCTTGACCGAATGCTGGGTCGGCTTGGTCTTCAACTCGCCCGCCGTCGGAATATAGGGCATCAGCGTCAGATGGACGTAGACGGCGTTGTTGCGCGGCAGATCGTTGCCGAGCTGGCGGATCGCCTCCAGGAACGGCATCGCCTCGATGTCGCCGACGGTGCCGCCGATCTCGCAGAGCACGAAGTCATAGTCGTCATTGCCGTCGAGGACGAAATGCTTGATCTCGTCGGTTACGTGCGGAATGACCTGCACGGTGGCGCCAAGATAGTCGCCGCGCCGCTCGCGCTCGATGATGTTCTTGTAGATGCGGCCGGTGGTGATGTTGTCCTGCTGGTTGGCCGAGCGGCCGGTGAAGCGCTCATAGTGGCCAAGATCGAGATCGGTCTCGGCGCCATCATCGGTG
This sequence comes from Mesorhizobium sp. STM 4661, assembly GCF_000359125.1. Taxonomy (GTDB): domain Bacteria; phylum Pseudomonadota; class Alphaproteobacteria; order Rhizobiales; family Rhizobiaceae; genus Mesorhizobium. The sequence continues at coordinate 9,124 of NZ_CAAF010000060.1, forward strand.
ACGAAGACCTCGCCATGCTGGTAAGGCGACATCGTGCCGGGGTCGACATTGAGATAGGGATCGAGCTTCTTGATGCGCGCGCGATAGCCTCGCGCCTGCAAGAGAGCTCCAAGGGCCGCTGCAGCGATGCCTTTTCCGAGTGAGGAAACCACGCCGCCTGTGATGAATACATATCGCGCCATGGGAGTCATCGCTTAACGCGGCCGAATTGATTCCGCCAGAGAAAAAACCGCCGCGAAGGCTTTTTCCCAAGAAGGCGCTCTGGTGATGGATGAGCAAAAACAAAAAGGGCCGGCGAGGCCGGCCCTTTCGGCAGTATCGGTCAGAACGTCAGATGATGACGACCTTGGTGCCTATTTTCACCCGGCGGTAAAGGTCCATGACGTGCTCGTTGATCATGCGGTAGCAGCCATTGGAGGCGCTGGTTCCGATCGACTGCGGCGCGATGGTGCCGTGAATGCGCAGATAGGTGTCCTTCTTGCCGTCATAGAGATAGATGGCGCGCGCGCCGAGCGGATTTTCGCCGCCGCCGGGCATGCCGTCCTTGTACTGGCCGTATTGCTTGGGCTCGCGCTTCTGCATGTCGAGCGTCGGGATCCAGCGCGGCCATTCCTGCTTGTCGCCAACGGCAACCGTGCCCTTGAACTGCAGGCCTTCACGGCCGACCGCGATCGCGTAGCGGCGGGCAGTCGACGACGATTCGACGAGATAGAGGCGACGCGCGCTGGTATCGATGACGATGGTGCCCGGATTGTAGCCGGAGAACTCGACTTCCTGAGGCACGAATTCCGGCTTTACCTTGAACTGCCGCTTGGCTTCCTTCCTTTCGAGTGCGGCGTCGAGGGCGCGCGTCTCGGGGAGCAGCGACATGGAGGAAGACGAGGACGTGCCGCCGAACAGGCCGGCGAAGAGCCCGACGCTCCGCGGTTTCTGCCCGACCGCCTCGCTGCGCAATTCGCCGTTGTTGCCGGTCAGCGCGACATTCATCGCCTCGGCCGGAAGTGGTTCCGCCGACTGGATCGGCGCGATCGGCTGAACCGGTTCGATGATTTTGACGGTCCTCTTCTTGGCTGACTTGGCGTCAGCCACCTTGGTCGCTGCGGCCGGCTGCGCCTTCTGGCCCTTCTTGGCAAGGAACGCCTGCCGTTCCACGTCGGCCTTGGCTTTGGCCGCCTCGCGCATCGCCAGCTTCCTGGCCTCGATCGCCCTGGCGCGAGCGGCCTCCTTGTCGGCCGCGATCTTGGCTTCGATCTTGCTGATCTGGGCAAGGTCGTCCGGCGTCGGGTTTTTCTTCTTCTTGAGAAGTCTCAGTTGTGCCGCGTCGCTTTTGGCGGCGACGTTGACGACGTCGGTTGTTACTGCGGCTCTGGAGGCCGAATTGCCCGCCGGCATGGCCGCGTAAGCGGGCGTGCTAAGGCCGAGCACGGCACAAAGGCCGGCTAAAATGAAGCTGCGAAGCTGCATGGCGAAGATCCGATCGTTCAATGCTTGTTGCCCACGGCGTCGCCCGGCGTCCCCCAAGGACGCCGAAAGTGCCGCGCGCAATCTATAATCGATTAGCCGGAGTCGCCTCAAGCGCGCCGTCGTGCCGCGCCCGGTCGATTCTTCGTGATCGTGCAGCATTTGCCGCGACTGTGTTCAAACAACAACAGATCGCGGCGCCGGACGCTTACCAGTTACTGGTTTGGAACCTGCGGCGTGACCGGCAAGGTGACGCCGTTCGTGGCCGGCGGCGTGGTCGAACCCGCCGCGGGCGGCGGAGCCGGAGCGGTCGCCGGGGGCGTTGCCGCGGCATCATTGCCGGAAGGCGGTGTCGGCGCCGTGTTGCCGGGCAATTGGTCGAGCACGCCCTTGCCCGCGCCGTCCGTTGCCGGCACGCGGTCGAGAATGTCGATCGGCTTCTCGCCGTAACGGGCGACGATCGACAGTGTCAGCGAGGTGGCGAAGAAAGCCGCCGCCAGGATCGCCGTCGCCCGCGTCAGCGCGTTGGCGGCGCCGCGCGCGGTCATGAAGCCGGATCCGCCGCCGATGCCGAGGCCGCCGCCTTCGGAGCGCTGCAACAGCACCACGCCGACAAGAGCGAGCACGACCATGAGGTGGACGACGATCAGTACGGTTTCCATAGTTTATCCTGGCACAGCCTTGCGCGGCCGCAAATACGACCGGTGATTTGGAGGCGGCTCAATACAATGCTTTGACGGCATTTCCAAGCCCGTGGCCGGAATATGGGAAGCAATGCGCCCCTTGCAACGATTTCCCGCAGCCGCGCCGCCCGCCCGAGGTCGACGAGAGGTCCGGATATTACGAGATATTCCGATAGGCTTCGGCGATGCCGAGAAAGTCCGCAGCCTTCAAACTGGCGCCGCCGACCAGCGCGCCGTCGACATTCCTGACGCCGAGCAGTTCGACCGCGTTCGAGGGCTTGACCGAGCCACCATAAAGTATGCGCATCTTCGCCGCGGCACCGCCAAGCTTTTCCGACAGTTTTTCACGGATATGCGCATGTGCCTCGGCGACATCGGCGGCGGTGGGCGTCAGTCCCGTGCCGATTGCCCATACCGGTTCGTAGGCGATGATGGAGTTCGACGCCGTGGCGTTCGGCGGCACCGAGCCGGCGACCTGGCGCGACAGCACATCGAGCGTGGCACCCGCTTCGCGTTCGGCCCTGGTCTCGCCGATGCAGACGATGGCCACAAGCCCGGCGCGCCATGCGGCCGACGCCTTGGCCTGAACCGTCGCGTCGTCCTCGCTGCTTTGCTCACGGCATTCGGAATGACCGACGATGACGTGGCTGGCGCCGGCATCCTTCAGCATCTCGGCCGAGATACAGCCGGTATAGGCGCCACTTTCCTTGCTGTGGCAATCCTCGCCCCCGGCCCGGACCGGCGTGCGCGACAAAATCTCCGCGGCATGCGCAAGCAGCGTCGCCGGAACGCAGACCAGCGCTTCGGTCTCCGCATCGAGCCCGCTCATGAAGCCGTTGCCGATCATCCTGAGTTCGTTGAGCGAGGCGCTGGTGCCGTTCATTTTCCAGTTGCCTGCGACCAGTGGGCGGATTCCTGGCGTCATTGTTTTGCTTCTCCGGACGATATTCGGCTCTAGTGTGGTGGATTTGAAGTTCCTGCCATTTTGATGGCATCAGCGTTCAGGAACTTCAAATCCAAAACCACACTAGAATTCAAATGTTTGCTAGTGTGGCTTAGAATCCGAAATTCGCCCACAGCGCTGCTCCAACCCACTGCGAATTTCGGATTCGCCACATTAGCCCTCACTACCAAAATCAGGCCACAAAGCAATCGACAGTGGGCCGTAAGGGCGCTATTGCGCTTGTTTCAGGAACGGCGCATGCGAGAATGCGCAAAAAACGGAAGTAACCATGCTTGGTACGTTGAGAAGCGCGGCGGGAACCTGGGTCGCGAAACTGTTGCTGTCTTTGCTGGTGTTGAGTTTCCTCGTCTGGGGCGTCTCCGGGGAGCTGATGGGCGGTTTCGCCGGCCGCGACGCCGTCATCACGGCCGGAGGCACCAAAGTATCGGTCAACGAATATCGCCTCGCGTATGATCGCCAGATCAGCGTGATGTCGCAGCAATTCGGCCAGCGCATCAGCCGCGAGCAGGCGACGGCGCTCGGCATCGACAACCAAGTGCTGGCGCAGCTCGTTTCAGGCGCCGTGCTCGACGAGCAGGCCCGCAAGCTCGGGCTCGGCCTCTCGAAGGACCGGTTGGCCGAACTCGCGCGCGAAGACCCGGCGTTCAAGGGGCCCGGGGGCAAGTTCGACAGGCGGACCTTCGACTATATGCTGCAACAGGCCGGCATGCGGCCCGAAGACTATCTCAGGAATCGCGCCCAGGTGGCGGTGCGCCAGCAGATCGTCGAGGCGGTGTCCGACGGTCTCAAAGCCCCGGATGCCTTCTTCAAGGCGGTCGCGCTCTATCGCGGCGAAGACCGCACCATCGACTATTTGCCTCTGCCGAAATCGCTGGTCGAGCCGATCGAAGCGCCGTCCGACAGTGCGCTTTCGGCCTATTTCGATGAAAACAAGAAGACCTATGCGGCGCCGGAATACCGCAAATTCTCCTATGTCAGGCTCGAGCCGCAAGACATTATGGATTTGAGCGCCGTGAGCGACCAGCAAGTCAGCGACGACTACAGCAAGAACAAGGCGCGTTACACCACACCGGAACTACGCACCATCGAACAGCTCGTCTTCAAGACGCCTGAAGCCGCCAAGGCCGCGCTCGATTCGCTGCAGACGGGTGCCACCTTCGACAAGATTGTCGCCGCCGAAGGCAAGACGCCGGCCGACACGCTGCTTGGTACGCTGGCCCGGGACAAGATCGCCGACAAGGCGGTGGCGGATGCGGCGTTCGCGCTCAACGTCAATGAAGTCAGCCCGGTCGTACAAGGCGCCTTCGGTCCGGTGCTGCTGCGCGTCACCGAGATCAAACCCGAAGTGGTAAAACCGCTGGCCGAGGTGTCCGCCGAGACCCGCAAGGATCTAGCGCTGGGCGAGGCAAGCCGCATCCTGCTGGATGTACGAGACAGTTACGACGACACCCGCGCCTCGGGCAGCACGCTTGCGGAAGCGGCCGCCAAACTGAAGCTCAAGCTCGTCACCATCGACGCGATCGATCGCACCGGCCAGACGCCGGACGCGACCATCGTCAAGGACCTGCCGGAATCCCCTGAGCTCATCAAGGGCGTCTTCAGCGCCGAGCCGGGCACCGAAAACGACGCCATCACCACAGCCGACAACGGCTTCGTGTTTTACGAGGTGGCTTCGATCACGCCTGCCCGCGACCGCACGCTGGATGAGGTCCGCCAGAAATTGGTGGCCGACTGGACGGCGGCGGAAACGGCCAAGCGGCTCACCGCAAAGGCGAACGAGCTGGAAAAGCGTCTCAAGGCCGGCACCACACTCGATGTGATCGCCGGCGAGTTCAAGCTCGAGAAGCAGACCAAGCGCGGCGTCAAGCGCGAGGCCGACGACGTCGATTTCGGCAAGGAAGGGGCGGCCGCGATGTTCGGCGTCGGCGAAGGCGGAACCGGGCTCATCCCCTCGCCCACCGGCGACGGACAGATCCTGTACAAGGTCGCCGAGGTCTTCGAGCCTGCCGGCGCCGACGCCAGCTCCTTGCCGGACGATGTGCAGAAATCCTTCACGTCAGGCATGTCAGACGACCTGCTCGACCAGCTGGTGGCGCAGTTGCAGACGCAATACGACGTTCGCATCGACCAGACCGCCGTTGCCCAAGCCCTGACCAGATGAGCGCGCTGAAGACCCACATCGCCAAGGTCGCCACCGGAACCGCGCTTTCCTTCGAGGAAGCGCGCGAGGCTTTCGACATCATCATGTCGGGCGATGCCACGCCCGGCCAGATCGGCGGGTTCCTGATGGCGCTGCGCGTGCGCGGCGAGACGGTGAGCGAGATTTCCGGCGCCGTCGCCACGATGCGCGCCAAGATGCTGCGCGTCGACGCGCCCGCTGGCGCCATCGACATCGTCGGCACCGGCGGCGACAATTCGCACTCGGTCAACATCTCGACCGCATCCGCCTTCGTCATCGCCGCCAGCGGCGTTCCCGTGGCCAAGCATGGCAATCGCGGGCTGTCCTCGCAGACCGGGGCAGCCGATGTGCTGATCGCTCTCGGGGTCAAGATCGACATCCCGCCGGAAACGATCGGCCGCTGCATCCATGAGGCCGGAGTCGGCTTCATGTTCGCGCCCGCGCATCATCCGGCGATGAAGCATGTCGGCCCGACCCGTGTCGAGCTCGGCACGCGCACCATCTTCAACCTGCTTGGGCCGCTGTCCAACCCGGCCGGGGTCAGCAGGCAGATGGTCGGCGTGTTTCTGCCGGAATGGATCATGCCGGTGGCCGAGACATTGAAGGCGCTCGGCGCCGACCATGCCTGGGTCGCGCATGGCGACGGCTATGACGAAATCACCACCACCGGCGAGACTGAGGTGGCCGAACTGGTTGGCGGCGAGATCCGCAGCTTTACGCTGACCCCGGAAGCCGTCGGGCTGAAACGCCGCACCAAGGACGAGCTGCGCGGCGGCGACGCCGCCTACAACGCCAAGGCCTTGCGCGACATGCTGGGCGGCGCTGCCGGCGCCTATCGCGACACGGTGCTGATGAATGCCGGCGCCGGGCTGGTGGTGGCGGGCAAGGCAACCACGCTCGCCGACGGCATGGCAAGCGCCGCGCAAGCTATCGACAGCGGCCGCGCGCTGAAAGTGCTCGACAGGCTGGTCGCGATTTCGAACGGATAGGGAATGGCTGATATCCTGCGCAAGATCGAGGCCTACAAGCGCGACGAGATCGCGGCGGCGAAGGTTCGCGTGCCGCTGGCCGAGATCAAGGCACGGGCGAAGGATGCCGCCGCGCCGCGCGGCTTTCTCGCGGCGCTTGAAGCCAGGCGCAAATCCGGCGCTTTCGCCCTGATCGCCGAGATCAAGAAGGCGAGCCCTTCCAAGGGCCTGATCCGCGCCGATTTCGACCCGCCTGCACTCGCCAAGGCCTATGCGGCAGGTGGTGCTTCCTGCCTTTCGGTGCTGACCGACGCGCCGTCCTTCCAGGGCGCGCCCGAATTTCTGACCAAGGCGCGCAACGCCGTGGCTTTGCCAGCGCTCCGCAAGGATTTTCTGTTCGATCCGTACCAAGTTTACGAGGCGCGAGCCTGGGGCGCGGACGCTATCCTCATCATCATGGCCAGCGTCGATGACGCCATGGCCAGCGAACTCGAATCGACGGCTTTCGAGCTCGGCATGGAGGCGCTGGTCGAAGTGCATGACGAAGCCGAGATGGAGCGGGCGCTGAAACTGTCGTCGCGGCTGATCGGCATCAACAACCGCAATCTCAGGACGTTCGAAACCAGCATCGAGACCTCTGAGCGGCTGGCCGCAATGGTGCCGGCCGATCGGCTGCTGGTCAGCGAGAGCGGTATCTTTTCACATGACGACTGCCGCCGGCTGGAAAAGAGCGGCATCGGCACTTTCCTTGTCGGCGAGAGCCTGATGCGGCAACAGGACGTGGCCGCTGCGACACGCTCGCTGTTGACCGGCAAGGCACCGGCCGAGGCGGTCTGACAATGGCGCCTGCCCTCACCCATCTTGGCGCGCAAGGCGAAGCTAATATGGTCGATGTCGGCGACAAGGCGGAGACGACGCGCACGGCGATCGCCGAGGGCGTTGTCTCGATGCGGCCCGAAACACTGGAAATGATCCTGGCGGGCAACGCCAAGAAGGGCGACGTGCTCGGCACGGCGCGCATTGCCGGCATCATGGCGGCCAAGAAGACGCATGAGCTGATCCCGCTTTGCCACCCGCTGCTGCTAACGAAAGTCTCCGTCGACATCGAGCCGGACCATTCGCTGCCCGGCCTGAAGGTCACGGCGCTGGCCCGCGTCACCGGCAAGACCGGTGTCGAGATGGAAGCACTGACCGCGGCCTCGGTCGCTTGTCTGACGATCTACGACATGGCCAAGGCGGTCGACCGCGCCATAGTGATCTCCGGCATCAGGCTGGTGGAGAAGACCGGCGGCAAGTCCGGCGACTACAAGGCGGGTTCATAAATGGTTCCGGTGGCGGAGGCGCTCGAACGCCTCCTTGACGGTGCGACGGCGCTGCCAGGCGAAAGCGTTGCGCTGATGGACGCGGCTGACCGGGTTTTGGCCGAGCCCGTGGTTGCGCTCCGCACCCAGCCGCCCTTCAATGCTTCGGCCATGGACGGCTATGCCGCGCGGGCCGCCGATGTCGCATCCATACCCGCCAGACTTTCGGTGATCGGCATGGCGCCGGCCGGTCGTGGCTTCGAAGGCACTGTCGGTCCGGCGCAGGCCGTGCGCATTTTCACTGGAGCGCCGCTTCCCGCCGGCGCCGACACCATCGTCATCCAGGAGAATACCAGGGATCTCGGCGGCGGCGGCATCGAAGTGATCGAGCCGGCGCCGGAGTGGCGTAACATCCGCCGCCTCGGGCTCGATTTCTCAAAGGGCGACGTCCTGCTGGAGAAAGGCCGCCTGCTCGATCCCGCGGCTTTGTCGCTGGCCGCATCGGCCAATCATCCGCGTGTCAGCGTGGTGAAACGGCCGCTGGTTGCCATCATCGCCACCGGCGACGAATTGCTGCCGCCGGGCAGCGACCTCGGACCCGACCAGATCATCTCGTCCAATGCCTATGGCGTTGCCGCCGCCGCCCGGTCGGTCGGCGCAAATGCCCTCGATCTCGGCATTGCCGCCGACCGACAGGAAGCGATCGCAGCGCTGGTGAAAGCGGCGGTCGCGGCCGAAGCGGATGTCATCGTCACGCTTGGCGGCGCTTCGGTCGGCGATCACGACCTCGTCCATGACGTGCTGACCGGCGAAGGCATGACGCTCGATTTCTGGAAGATCGCCATGCGTCCCGGCAAGCCGCTGATGTTCGGGCGGCTGGGTGATGTCAGATGCATAGGCCTGCCCGGCAATCCGGTGGCGAGCCTGGTCTGCACGCAGCTCTTCCTGAAGCCGCTGCTGGCGCGGCTCGGCGGCCGCGTCCATCGGCAAGACATGCGCGAGACGCGGCTGGGCGCTGCGATGCCGGCGAACGATCTCAGGCAGGATTATGTCCGCGCCGTGGTGACGGAAGAGGCCGGCACGTTTGTGGCGACACCGTTCGGCATTCAGGATTCGTCGATGCTCAGAATGCTGGCCGACGCCAATGGGCTGATCGTGCGTGAGCCCTTTGCTCCCGCTGCCGCCGCAGGCGCTGCCTGCCGCGTGCTGATGCTACGCTGAACAAAACGTCAACACATTCATTAAACTTTAAACGGTTGCGGAACACAACTGGAACAGATAGTGTTTGTTCTGGGTTTGTTTTTCTGATTCTGTTTGGGGGCCGCGATGCTGACACGCAAACAACATGAACTGCTTATGTTCATCCACGAAAGGCTGAAGGAAAGCGGCATTCCCCCCTCGTTCGACGAGATGAAGGAAGCGCTCGATCTCGCCTCCAAATCCGGAATCCATCGGCTGATCACGGCGCTGGAGGAACGCGGTTTCATTCGCCGGCTACCGAACCGCGCTCGTGCGCTGGAGGTGCTGCGTCTTCCCGACTCGATTGCGCCCGGCCTCAATGCGGCGCGCAAATTCTCGCCAAGCGTCATTCAGGGCAGCCTTGGCCAGAGCAATCCCGGGCAGGGCAACCTTGGGCGGCAGATCAAGCCGGCGCTGTCCCGCATGCCTTCTGCCGGCAACAATGACGACGCCGTCGCCGCTGTGTCCATTCCGGTGATGGGCCGCATCGCCGCCGGTGTGCCGATCGACGCCATCCAGCACCAGACGCACTCCATCTCGGTGCCGCCCGACATGATCATGGGCGGCGAACATTACGCGCTTGAGGTCAAGGGCGATTCGATGATCGAGGCCGGCATTTTCGACGGCGACACGGTGATCATCCGCAACGCTGACACCGCCCAGCCTGGCGAGATCATTGTGGCGCTGGTCGACGAGGAGGAAGCGACGCTGAAGCGGTTCCGCCGCAAGGGCGCCTCGATCGCGCTCGAAGCCGCCAATCCGGCCTATGAGACGCGCATCTTCGGACCGGACCGGGTCAAGGTGCAAGGCAAGCTCGTCGGTTTGATCCGGCGTTACTGAACCACAGGCTGCTTCGGTTTCTCGGGCTTGCGGTATGGCGGCAGGCCCCTCGCCTCGCGCGAGAATTTTCGCTGGGTATGCCAGGGCCGGTATGGCTCTTCGACGGCGAAGCGGATTTGCGCGCGCGTCGTCGCCGATTGCGGATTAAAGAAGATAGCGGCACTGCCGGCGCGGGCAAGTTGCCGTTTGGTGACGACAAGGATCAGCGGATTACGGCAGGGATCATAGGCGGTGGCATCGTCGATGACGATCAGATCGGCAAAGGCGCAGGCTGGCCGGGCGATCTTGCGGTCGCTGGCGAGCGCAACGATAGCGCCCGACGGATGCCGGGCGACGCATAGGCCCGCTGTGCAGTAAAAAGGCGCGCCCGCTGGCAATTCAGCCGGATCGGTTATGTCAAACTGGGCGTCTCCCTTGTCGAACGTCTCCGGCTCGACGATGGTTTCAGACACCAGCGCATACTTCCAGTTGTCGGTGGTAAATACGTTCGAACGCACCCGATTGATGGCAAGTTCGCCGTTGCCGATCGGCAGCGCCACCAGATGGGCGTCCTCCGAGATCAGGACGTCGGGCGTGCGTGTATGGGAAATCGTCAGCAGTCCGGCGAGCGCGAAAGGAAGGGCCACGAGCCGTAGCCGGGTCGTCGCCATGGTCGCAATGACAAGGGCGATCGTCACCAGCAGAACCGAATGGCGCGAAATCAGCCCGACCGCATCGATCGGCGAGCGCTCCGATATCCAGCCGGACAGGGCAATCATCGCCGTCAGCCCCTTGCCCATCACATAAAGGAAGGGGCCATCGGCGCCGAACGGCATCGCCAGCGCGCTGAGAACGGCGAAAGGCATGACCACCAGCGAGACGATCGGCATGACGGCGAGGTTGGCGAACAGGCTGAGCGGCGACACGCGCTGGAAGTGCCATATGGCGAAAAGCGCGGTAGCGCCGCCGGCAATGATGGAGGTCATGGCGAGGCCGCCCATCGCAGCCAAGAATTTTCGCGTAACGAAACCAGGCAGCGATCGTCGTGGCGGTGGCGGGGTGACCTTGCCGGCGCGGTAATCGGACCAGCCGGCATAGGCGCCGACGAGTGCGGCGGTCGCGGCGAAGGACATCTGGAAACTCGGGCCGACCACCTCGTGCGGCGACACCAGGATGACGGCAATCGCCGAAATCGCCAGATTGCGCATGGTGAGTGCCGCCCGGTCGAACAGCACCGCGATCAGCATCACCGCCAGCATGATGAAGCTGCGCTCGGCCGCGACCACAACGCCTGAAATGACGAGATAGGCCGCGATCGAAAAGAGTGCGGCTGCGGCCGCATATTTCTTGATCGGCCGGCGCGAGGAAAAATCGGGAAACAGCGCGAAGGCGCCGCGTAGCAGCGCCATGACCGTGCCTGCGACCAGTGCCATATGCAGGCCGGAGATGGAGATGATGTGGTAGATGCCGGTGCGCCGCATCGCCTCGTTGATCTTCTCGGGGATGCCGGCGCGCACGCCGACAATCAAGGCAGCGGCGATCTCGCCCTCGGCGCCACCAACTTGACTGCGAATATGGTCCGCGATGCTCTGCCGCGCTTTCTCGACCGCCGAAGAGAGGCGCGCGGCAAGCGGTACACCATCCGGCGTCGCGGCATCCAGGCGGACAAGTTTCGGCGTGCCGAGGAAAAAACCGCTGGCGCCGATGCCGGCGAAATAGCTGTCGAAGGAGAAATCATAGCTGTCCGGCCGCACCGGACCGGTTGGCGGCAGCAGCCTGGCATAGCCGGTCACTACGGATCCGGCGGTCATGCCAGGCGGTATTTTCGAAGCCGAAACGCGAACCCGTTCCGGGGCATAGCGCAGCGTCGGCCGGGCAGTCGAGATCACATCGATGGTCAGCCGGACGCGGCCGTTCGCCATCTGGTCGAGGCTGACGACACGGCCGGTCAGCCGCGTCGGGATTTCCGAACCGAGCACCGGCGTTGCCACGCGCCAGGTCTCGACCTTGGCGGCGAGCACGCCGAGCGCGCACAGCAGCGCTGCCATGAAGCACAGATGCGTCTTGCGCCATGACCGCGAGACGGCCGCGCACAAGGCCATCAGGACCACGACGGCGATGGGCTGCGCAAAGTCCGGTTCCACGGCAAGCGAAAAATAGAAGATCACCCCGGATGCCAGGAAAACCGGCACCAGCAGGAAGGCGACACCCCGGTCGATTTCCAGGCTGGCCGCCGAGACCACGCTGTTGCGGATGCTGGACGGCGAAAGGCGGCGAAGCTGCCCGCCAAGGCGATCGGCAGGGCCGACTGTCGGCACTGGCGCCGTTGGCGTGCGATCCTGCGGCAAGGGCGGAATATCGACACGCGGCAGCGAAGCCGGCGCCGGCAGGACGGGAACGGATGCGGCAAACAACAACCGTTCGCTGACGCCGGTGACTGCATCCTCGCTCTCGTCTGTACCCCGGCCTCGTCCAGCCATCGGGTCTGCCCCCTGCGCCCTTGACCTCCTATGCTACATGAACGCGCAAAGCGCGAAAGTCCGCGCAACCACACCCGCGCCTTCGGCGGCGGTGGAGTATTCAATCTCACCTCTATCGACCGGTAGTGTCTCAGTTTGAATTTCCGCCAAAGGTGGAATGTTCCCCTTCGTCTCGTCGATGGGAACGAGCAAGTAGCGCCACTTGCCAACCTCAGCACCTCTAAGCGCGAACGTCTGGTGTGATGCCCGATGCGCGCATTCGTAGGGCATCTCGCTGTTACATCGCGGTGACAAAAGCACCGCCACGGTGGCGTCAACCGGTTACACAGGGCAGGAAATATCTCCGGCCTTCTGGGAGTGGCGTGTCAGCGTCCCCAGAGGCTGCGTGGGCGTGTCGTCGGTTGGCTGTTAGCGCGGCGACTGGAACGCTCCACGCATCGCAAGCGGGATAGCGAAATCTCGTGAAGGCAAGGTCAAGCTGCGTTCTCCGTTCTGTATCGGCGACGGGCGGCGACTGGGAGAGATGGATACCATGCACGTGGGGCGTCTGGAAGTTGGCAGGACATCGACGCGGGGCGGCCCGCGTGCAGGCGCTTGGCTGAGCGGTGCAATGACCGCGCAGCGCCACCTCGCAGCGATCCTGGCTTGCGACGTGGTCGGCTATTCGCGCCTGACGGAGCGCGACGAGCGCGGCACGCTCGAGCGGCTGAAGATCTACCGCAAGAACCTCCTGGAACCGCTGGTCTCCGAGCACCAGGGTCGGATCGTCAAGCTCACCGGCGACGGCATGCTGTGCGAGTTCGCGAGCGTCGTTAACGCGGTGACCTCGGCGATGGCGATCCAGCAGGCCTTGGCGGAACACGAGGCGGAGACGCCCGAGGAAGAGCGGATTCGCTTCCGCATCGGCGTCAATCTCGGCGACGTGGTCTGCGAGGAGGACGGCGACCTCTACGGCGACGGGGTCAACATCGCCGCCCGCCTCGAAAGCATCGCCGATCCCGGCACCGTGGTCGTCTCGGGCACCGCCTACGACCACCTTCAGGGCAAGCTCGACTGCGGCTTCACGCCGCTCGGCGACCTGCGCCTCAAGAACATCGAGCGGCCTGTGCGCGCCTACCGCGTCGAGACCGACGCCAGCACCTCGGTGGCTGCACCGCCTCCCCTGCCTGAGAAACCCTCGATCGCGGTTCTGCCTTTCACCAACATGAGCGGCGACCCCGACCAGGAATACTTCGCCGACGGGCTGGTGGAGGACATCATCACGGGATTGAGCCGGGTGAACTCCTTCTTCGTGATCGCCCGCAACTCGTCCTTCACCTACAAGGGCCGGGCGGTGGACCTGCGCCAGGTCGGGCGCGAGCTGGGCGTCCGCTACGTGCTCGAAGGCAGCATCCGCAGAGCAGGATCGCGGGTGCGCATCAGTGGGCAGTTGGTGGACGCGATCAGTGGACACCATGTCTGGGCCGACCGCTTCGAGGGCGACGTGAGCGACATCTTCGACCTGCAGGACAAGGTGACCGAGAGCGTCGTCGGCGCTGTCGAACCGAGCATCCGGCTGGAGGAGATCAAGCAGGCGCGCATGAAGCCGACCGACTACATCAGCGCCTACGACCTCTACCTTCGCGCGCTGCCGCGCTTCTACAGCATGACGCGCGAAGGCTTTGTCGACGTGCGCCGGCTCACCAACGAGGCGCTCAGCATCGACCCTGGCTTCAACTTGGCGAAGGCACTCGGCGCCTATATCCGCAGCCTATCCGTGAGCCAGTGCTGGCACGAGCCCGACGATATCCGAGTCGCCGCGCGCATGGCGCGCGAGGTACTGGCGGAAGCGCGCGACGACCCCACGAGCCTACGCTTCGCCGCGCAGGTGATCGCCTACAGCGCGAAGGACTACGAGATGGCGCTGGGCACGATCGAACGATCCCTGCTGCTCAACCCCAATTCGGCGCAGGGCCATACTGGCAGCGGCTGGGTGAACGCACATTCCAGCCGCCCGCTCGTCGCGATCGAGCACTTTCGCAGGGCAATGCGGCTGAGCCCGGTCGACCCCGAGAAGGGCATCGCGCTCTCCGGCATCGGGATGAGCTACCTGATGCTCGAGCGCTACGAGGAAGCGCTGGCATGGGGAGAACGCGCGCTGCACGAGATGCCGAACTACGGCTCTTCGCACCGGGTGGTGATCATGGCGCTGGTCAAACTCAATCGGCTGGACGAGGCGCAGGCGGCGGCGCGGCGGCTGATGGAGGCGTTCCCGACCTACACACTCACCCTGCAGAGACAGATCAACCCGTGGCTGGACAAGGTGTTCGCCGAGCGTTACGTCGAGGCGTTGGGCATCTCCGGCGTGCCGGAGTGATCGTCGCGGTTGCAAAGATGCCCTCTTCTGCGCGTCACGTCCGGCCAGGCGACGTCCCTTGATCCCGCGTCGCTTCTGCAAGGATAGTTCTCTGGCCGGCTTGTCCGAGGACTGAGCGCGTAGAGCAGCCGTGAACAGCCGGCGAGCTCTCTGTTGGCTTCGCGTCGAACTTCCGGTTTCCGCCCCTGACGGGACCTACCGACGGTCCAGACAAATGTCGCCGTTGGGTCATGGGCGTGAGTTCGACCAAGGGCGAGCGAACTTCCGCAACGGGTCGAAAGCCGATCAACGCCTTTGGTATCTTGCGAGACGCGTCAGATTCTTCATCCGGCATCATCTTTAGTACCTTACTTTTGTCGCGGTCCGTGCAGAGGCTCCTGCGGCATCTTTAGCACGCATGCAGCGGCGCTAAAACAACCCCTCTCCGCGCTGAGTTAGTGCCAAGTGAAGTTGCGCAGAGGTGCCAAATGATTTTGCGCGCTACAGAACGGAGGCGGCAAACAGCAACCGTTCGCTGACGCCGATGTCTGCGTCCTCGCTCTCGTCCGTACCCCGGCCTCGTCCAGCCATAGGGTCTGCCCCTTGCGCCCTCGACCTCCTATGCTACATGAACGCGCGACGCGCGAAAGTCCGCGCAACCACCTCCGCTCCTGCGCCTGCCCCGAGAGTTCCATGCCCGACAAGGTCGTCACCCGTTTTGCTCCCTCGCCCACCGGCTACCTGCACATTGGCGGGGCGCGGACGGCGCTTTTCAACTGGCTGTATTCGAAGCACACCGGCGGCACGATGCTGCTGCGCATAGAGGACACCGACCGCGAGCGTTCGACGGATGCGGCGACTTCTGCCATTCTCGGGGGGCTTACCTGGCTCAGCCTCACCTGGGACGGCGAGCCCGTCTCGCAGTTCGAGCGCGCGCCGCGCCATCGCGAGGTGGCCGAAGAGCTGGTGCGCATGGGCAAGGCCTACTACTGCTACGCGACACCGGCGGAGCTCGTGGCCATGCGCGAGGCAGCGCGGGCCAAGGGGCTCCCTCCCCGCTATGACGGCCGCTGGCGCGACCGCGATCCGTCGGAGGCGCCGGCCGGCGCCAAGGGCGCCATCCGCATCAAGGCGCCGACCGAGGGCGAAACGGTGGTGCATGACCGTGTCCAGGGCGAGGTACGCTTTCCCAACAAGGATCTCGATGATTTCATCATCCTGCGCTCGGACGGCAACCCGACCTATATGCATGCCGTCGTCGTCGACGACCATGACATGGGCGTTACCCACATCATCCGCGGCGACGACCACCTGACCAACGCCGCCCGCCAGACGGTGATCTACGACGCCATGGGCTGGGACGTGCCGTCGATGTCGCATATCCCGCTGATCCACGGCGCCGACGGCGCCAAGCTGTCGAAGCGGCACGGTGCGCTGGGCGTCGAAGCCTATCGCGCCATGGGCTATCTGCCCGAGGCGCTGCTCAACTATCTGGCGCGGCTCGGCTGGAGCCATGGCGACGACGAGGTGATGTCGATCAAGGACATGATTGCGTGGTTCGATATCGGCGACGTCAACAAGGGGGCGGCCCGTTTCGACTTCGCCAAGCTCGAGGCCCTGAACGGCGTGCATATGCGCCGCATGAACGACGCCGACCTGCTCGACATCTTCATCGCCACGCTGCCCTATCTCGAAGGCGGCCCGGCAATCGCCGCGCACCTCGACGACAGGCGCAAGGCGCGGTTGCTTGCCGCGCTGCCGGGCTTGAAGGAGCGTGCCAAGACCCTGGTGGAACTTGTCGACGGTGCTGGCTTCCTGTTCACCGAGCGGCCGTTGCCGATCGACGAGAAGGCCGCGGCATTGCTCGCCGGCGAGGCGCGCGAGATTTTGCGCGGCGCTCACGGCGCGCTGAAGATGGTTTCAAGCGACTGGACGGCCGCAACGGCCGAGGCGACGATCCGCGACTATGCGCTGGCCGGCGGCTATAAATTGGGCGCCGTGGCCCAACCTTTGCGGGCCGCGCTCACCGGCAAGAGCACCTCGCCCGGCGTGTTCGACGTGCTTGCCGTGCTCGGCCGCGAGGAAAGCCTGGCGCGCATCGCCGATCAAATCGATTAGGAGAACTGGCCCAAGAAGATTGGCATTGAAAGGTGGGTTTCGCAGTGCAACATTAGGTCTTGGCCCAATTTGGCACGCAGGTCCGATTGCGGGCGCAAACATGCGCATTCCGATGCTCTCGATGTGTTGCGTTGCAGATATTTGCCTTTGCCGGCATGAGAAAACAAAAAGGAGTTTGCAATGTCCGAAGCTGCGACAAAACTGGAATTTGGCGGCAAGACCCACGCGTCGACGGCAAAGCTGGAATTCGGCGGCAAGACCCATGAATTCAAGGTGCGAAGCGGCTCGGTCGGGCCTGACGTCATTGACATAGGCGCGCTCTACAGCACCACCGGTGCCTTCACCTACGATCCCGGCTTCACATCGACGGCAAGCTGCGAGTCGGAAATCACCTTCATCGACGGCGATGCCGGCATCCTGTTGCATCGTGGCTACCCGATCGACCAGTTGGCCGAACATGGCGACTTCCTCGAAGTCTGCTACCTCCTGCTTTACGGCGAATTGCCGACCAAGGCGCAGAAGGACGATTTCGACTACCGGGTGACGCGCCACACCATGGTGCACGAGCAGATGTCGCGCTTTTTCACCGGCTTTCGCCGCGACGCGCACCCGATGGCCGTGATGTGTGGCGTGGTCGGCGCGCTGTCGGCCTTCTACCACGATTCCACCGACATCTCGGACCCGTACCAGCGCATGGTCGCATCGATGCGGCTGATCGCCAAGATGCCGACGATCGCGGCGATGGCCTACAAGTACCACATCGGCCAGCCCTTCATTTACCCGAAGAACGAGCTGAATTTCGCCGCCAACTTCCTGCATATGTGCTTCGCGGTGCCGTGCGAGGAATACAAAATCAACCCGGTGCTGGCGCGCGCCATGGAGCGCATCTTCATCCTGCACGCCGATCACGAACAGAATGCCTCGACTTCGACCGTCCGCCTCGCCGGCTCTTCAGGCGCCAACCCGTTTGCCTGTATCGCTGCCGGCATTGCTTGCCTGTGGGGCCCGGCCCATGGCGGCGCCAACGAGGCGGCTCTGAACATGCTGGGCGAAATCGGCCATGTCGACCATATCCCGGAATTCATCGCTCGCGCCAAGGACAAGAACGATCCCTTCCGGCTGATGGGCTTCGGCCACCGCGTCTACAAGAACTATGATCCGCGCGCCAAGATCATGCAGAAGACCGCGCATGAGGTGCTGGGCGAACTCGGCATCAAGGACGATCCGCTCCTCGACATCGCCATGGAACTGGAAAAGATTGCGCTGACCGATGCCTACTTCATCGAGAAGAAGCTCTATCCGAACGTCGATTTCTATTCCGGCATCACGCTGAAGGCGCTGGGCTTCCCCACCACCATGTTCACCGTGCTGTTCGCGGTCGCCCGCACCGTCGGCTGGATCGCGCAGTGGAAGGAGATGATCGAGGACCCGCACCAGAAAATCGGCCGTCCACGCCAGCTCTATACGGGTGCGCCGGAACGTGACTACGTGCCGATCGCCAAGCGGTGAAAATGGGTGAATAGTGAATAGTGAATAGTGAATAGTGAATAGTGAATAGTGAATAGTGAATAGTGAAAGGTGAAAAGTGAAAAGTGAAAAGTGAAAATAGTAAGACATTCTAAACGTCTATAGCAATCTACCATTCACCATTCACCATTCACCATTCACCATTCACCATTCACCCCTTGATGTACCCCATTACCGCCTCCGCCGCGATCTCGCCCGAAGGCCTGTCGGTGGCCATGCGTCTGGCCACCTCGGCAAACCCGTCCTTTTGCCAGGCGCGATAGGCGGTGTCGGAAAACAGCGCCTCCAATTGTCGCGCCAAATAGTGCGGCCGCACATACTGGTTGTAGCTTTCCGGCACGACCGGGCTGTCGGCGATCAGATTGGGCAAGGCAGCGCTCCATACGGTGATCAGGCGCTGGGCCAGCCGCATGACCGGATCAAGCCGGTAGCAGGAGATCATCGGCACGCCTGACAGCGCCAACTCCAGCGACACCGTTCCCGATGCGATCAGTGCCGCGTCGGCCTTGCCGAAAGCCTGCCATTTGCGGCCGGGATCAAGGATGATCTCGGGCTTCTCGTCCCAGCTTGCGACCGAAGCCCTGACCAGATCGGCGACATGCGGCACCGTCGGCAACAACAGGCGCAAGCGGTGCCCACGTGCGCGCAGGATCGAGACCGTCTTGCCGAACGGGCCGGCCAGCCGGCGCACCTCACCGCGGCGCGAACCCGGCAGCACCAGCAGCGTTTTCACGCGATCCCCCGACAGGTCTCTCGGCAGGCTTTGCGCCTTGGCGGCGGCGAGCACGCCTGGATCATGCGCGAGACGATGACCGACATAGGTGCCGGGCGGACCGCCCAGGCGCGCGAGTTCCTTCACCTCGAAAGGCAGGATGCAAAGAATGTGATCGACATACGGCCTCATCGCCACCGCCCTGCCCGGCCGCCAGGCCCACACGCTCGGGCAGACATAGTGGACGATCGGGATCGCTGGATCGGCGGCCCGCACCTTCCTTGCCACACGCAGCGAGAAATCCGGACTGTCAATGGTGATCAGGCAGTCTGGCTTTTCGCCGGCAACCGCATTGGCCGTCTGGCTGATCCGCCGCATCAGGCGCGGCAGATCGCGCAGGATGGCGCTCAGCCCCATCAGCGCGATCTCGCTGCCATCGAACAGCGGAGTGAGACCGAGCCCCTGAAGATGGCGTCCGCCAATGCCGACAAGCCTGACCTCGCGGCCGGTCGTGCGCTTGAGCGCCTCGACGAGATCGGCGCCGAGCAGGTCGCCGGATTCCTCGCCGGCGACGATGGCGATCTTCAACGGCCGGTCATTCGCCATGCGCCGGCTCCGCGGCAGGCAGGCCGATCACGAACAGGCCGAGCGCGTCGGCCCGCGCGACGACGACCGGGCCTTCCAGAACCAGCGAGCGGCCGGCCTCGACGGCAATGCCGGCAAGGCCGGCGGCATGCGCCGCCTCGACCGTCTGCGGGCCGATGGAGGGCAGATCGGCGCGCAATTCCTGGCCTGGCTTCGCGCATTTGACCAGCACACCACGCGTCCTGCCGGCCAGCCTGCCATGGCCGCGCAACTGTCTTGTCCGCTCGAGCAGCCCGTCAGTGCCCTCGATGCCTTCCAGCGCAATGGCGCGGCCGCCGACCGCGACAGCCGCCTGGCCGATATCAAGCGCGCCGATGGCATATGCCGCCGCGCGAGCCGCCTCGATGTCGCGCCAGTCGGATTTCCGCGGCGCCGCCCTCGTCAGCGGACCTTCGGCGACAATCAGGTCCGGCACGATCTCATGGGCGCCAACGACCTTGACACCGCGCGCCTCCAGGGCCCGTGTCAAAACCTTCAGCAGACCATCGTCGCCGCGGGCAAGCGCCATGACCACCGAAGGCACCACGGCCAGCAGGCCAAGACTCGGGCGCATCTCGATCAGTCTCGGCCGGCGCCTGATCTCGCCGGCAAGGACCAGATGGCTGATCCGGCGACGCCGCAGCAACGAAGCCAGCGAGCCGATG
This sequence comes from Mesorhizobium sp. STM 4661, assembly GCF_000359125.1. GTDB lineage: Bacteria > Pseudomonadota > Alphaproteobacteria > Rhizobiales > Rhizobiaceae > Mesorhizobium. Next base: position 29,199 of record NZ_CAAF010000060.1, read on the forward strand.
TCTTCCAGAGCGAGGCTCTCATGCTCGTAACCGTCGAGGTCGGACTTGCGGTCGACTTCGCCCTCGATCTGGATGATGACGGGCGGATAGCCTTGTTTGGCCAGGCTGACCGCGACTTCCACCGGGAGGCTGCCGCCGCCGGCGACAATGCCGACCCTGGCGCCTGGCGCGAGATCAAGGCCCGTCCTGGTCGCCTCAGTCTTCGTCATCGACATCGTCGCCGTCGCCAGCCTTGAGCGACGGGACGGCATAGTGCCGCTTGCCGCGACTGGCGATGAAATCGATGATCTTCATGGCGGTCGGCGACGAGGCGAATTCCGCCTTGGCGAATTCGATGTTCTCGCCGACTGTCCTGGAGCGATCGAAGATCGTCCTGTAGGCCTTGCGCAGCGTATGGATCTCGGAGCGCGGCAGGCCGGCGCGTTTCAAACCGATGATGTTGAGGCCGCGAAGGCTGGCGCGGTTGCCGACGGCTATGGCGTAGGGAATGACATCACCGACGATTGCCGAGCACCCGCCAAGAAAGGCGTTGTCGCCGACGCGGACAAATTGATGAACAGCGGTGAGGCCGCCGATATAGACATTGTCGCCGATCTCGCAATGGCCGCCCAGCGTCGCCTGATTGGCGAAGGTGGCATTCTTGCCGACGACGCAGTCATGGGCGATATGGGCATAGGCTAGGAAGTTGCCGTTGTCGCCGATTGTTGTCTCGCCGCGACTGGAATCTGTGCCGAGATGCATGGTCACGCCCTCGCGGATCGTGCAGTTCTCACCGATGACCAGCGTGGTGCGGCCGCCCTTGTGCTTGGTGTTCTGCGGCGGCGCGCCCAGTATCGCCATCGGATAGACCTTGGTCGAGGCGCCGATCGTGGTCCCGCCGATCACCGCGACGTGGCTGACCAGTTCGACACGGTCGCCGATCACCGCATCAGTGCTGACATGGCAGAAGGGGCCGATGCGGACGCCTTCGCCGATTTTGGCGCCCGCCTCGATGACCGAAGATGGATGGATGAATGTCTGGATTTTCATAAGCATTTCGATCGTCAGCCGCTTGCCACCATCATCGCCGAGATCTCGGCTTCGGCGGCCTTGACGCCGTCGACCAGGGCCTCGCAGGCGAATTTGAGAAGGTTGCCGCGTTTCTTGATTTTCTTGACATGGATCTTCAACTGGTCGCCGGGAACGACCGGCTTGCGGAATTTGGCATTGTCGATGGTCAGGAAATAGACCAGCGACGGCTTTTCGGCGGCAAGGCTGCGGATGCAGATGGCACCGGCCGTCTGCGCCATTGCCTCAACGATCAGCACGCCGGGCATGACCGGCTGGTCGGGGAAATGACCTTGGAAATGCGGCTCGTTTATGGTCACGTTCTTGATGCCGATAGCGGACTCGTCGCCATCGATCTCGATGATGCGATCGATCATCAGGAACGGATAGCGATGCGGCAGGAGCTTCATCAGCCCCAATATGTCGACCGCTTCGAGCGTCGTCGCCGCGTCCATCTCAGCCATTTCCCCCATCGCCCGGTTTGCGCGACCTTGCCAGTCTTCGCAGGGCCGCGATCTCCCGCATGGCTTCCGCCATCGGCTGTGCCGGGTAGCCCCCCCAGATCTCTCCCGCCGGGACGTTGCTCATGAACCCACTTCTTGCAGCAAGCTTGGCTCCTGTCCCGATGGTCAGGTGATCCGCAAGGCCGACGCCGCCACCCATGGTGACGTTGTCGCCCACCGTTACGGAACCGGAAATACCGGAAAGTCCGGCTATTATGCAATTGCGGCCGATGCGGACGTTATGAGCGATCTGCACCAGATTGTCGATCTTGGTGCCTTGGCCGATGATCGTGTCGGACATGGCGCCACGGTCGACCGTAGTGTTCGAGCCGATCTCGACGTCGTCCTGGATGACGACGCGGCCGATTTGCGGGACACGCTCCGGCCCCTTGGCGCCGGCCACAAAGCCAAAACCGTCCTGGCCGATGCGGGCGCCGCCATGGATGATGACGCGGTTGCCGATCAACGCATACTGGATGCTGGCGCCGGGGCCGACATAGCCGTCGCGGCCGATCTGGCAGGAGTAGCCGATGACGGCATGGGGAGCGATGACCGTTCCGCTGCCGATCGAGACACTCGGCCCGATCACCGCGCCGGCCTCGATGATGGCGCCAGCCTCGATATGAGCGGTCGCATCGATATGGGCGTGCGGCGATATGCCGGTTTCGCCGGTCATCGGCCCCGGTGTCGCGGCTGTCGGGAAAAGCAGGCGTCCGACCATCGCGAAAGCCTGTTGCGGGCGCGGATGGGCAAGAACCGCAATGCCCGCCGGCGCCTTGCTTGCGAATTCGGTGGGACAGAGAACGGCGGCAGCCTTCAGCGACTGCATCAGTGCGAAGTTGCGCCTGCCGTCGACGAAAACGAGTGCGTGCTCGCCGCCCTCGTTTGCCGGCGCCAAGGCCGCGATCGATACATGGGACTGACTGGAATCGGCAAGCACCGCGCCGGTCAGATTCGCGACTTCGCCGGCCGTATACCGGCGTGAAGGCGCGAAGAACACCGGATCGGTCATTCCAGAAGCAATATCCAGCTAGCGCATGACCCCGAAAACCGGAATCGATTGTCGGAAAGGATCATGCGCAAAATCAAAGTGCTACAACGTCCCTTGCGCGCGCGGCGCTGTAGTGTCGGATCACTCTCTTCCGGACCCCAACGGCCCGGAAGCATCGTCACCCGCGGATCAGAAGCGGGTCGATATGCCGAAGTTGAATTCCTGCACGTCGTCGGTCGCTTCCTCCTTGACCGGGACCGCATAGTCGATGCGGATCGGGCCGAAGGGCGAAGCCCACATCAGGCCGACGCCGACCGAAGCGCGCCACTCCATGCCGGTTGTGGAAGGATCGACACCATCGACCTTATTGCCGTAAAGCGTTGCCGCATCGGCGAAAACCGCACCACGCAGGCCGAAGCTTTCCGGGATCACCGGCAGCGGAAACTGGGCTTCCGCCGAAGCATTGAAATAGGTGGTGCCGCCAAGATGGTCGCCAGCGCCATCGTTATCCACGGGGCCGATACCGCCATAAGCGAAGCCACGGATCATGCGGTCGGTGCTCTGGAAGTGATCGAAGATGCGCAGGTCGCCGCTGCCATAGCCCTGGACATGGCCGGCGCCGCCCGAAATGAGGCCGACCAGATCGAGTTGCTCCGACAATGTCTGATAGTAGCTGCCGCGCGCCGTGACCTTGACGTACTTGGCGTCGCCACCAAGACCTGCAAATTCGGTGGTGACGTTGGCATAGATGCCGTCATGCGGGTTCTTCATGTCGTCGATGGTGTTGTAGAGCAGGCCGAGGCTGACCGACGACTTGAGCCACGGGCTCTGATCGATGCCATCCAGGATTGCCGTGGAGACGGTGCACTTGGTGGGATCGTAAATCCCGTCGGTCTGGCAACCGTCGTCGAGCTCATACTTCTCCTGCGAGATATTGTAAGCAAGCTGGGTCGAGATGTTGTCGGTGATCGGCAGGCCGAAGCGAACCGTCGCCCCCAGCGTCTCGCTGTTGTAATCGGAGTAGTCCCTGGTCCGTTGGTAGATATCGAAACCGGCGGCGATGCGCCGTCCAAGGAAATACGGCTCGGTGAAGGAGAGGCTGTAGTCGCGCGAATTGCTACCACCGCCGGCCGAGAGTTTGATGAACTGGCCGCGGCCGAGGAAGTTGCGCTCGGTGATCGAGCCTTCGACGGACGGTCCTGCGGTATCGCCGCCGGTCGAATAGCCGGCGCCGACCGAGAACTCGCCGGTCGATTTCTCGACAACGTCGACCACTAGCACGACCTGGTCGGGCTGCGAGCCTGGCACTGTCGAAACGTCGACTTTTTCAAAATAACCGAGCGCTTCCAGGCGCTTCTTCGCGCGCTGGATGAGAACCTGATTGAAGGCATCGCCCTCGCTCACGTCGAATTCGCGGCGAATGACGTAGTCGCGCGTCCGATCGTTGCCGCGAATTTCGATGCGTTCGACATAGGCCTTGGTGCCCTGGTCGATCGTATAGACGACCGAAATGGTGTGGTTCTCGAAATTACGGTCGCCGCGCGGCGTCACCTGGGCGAAGGCATAGCCCGAACCGGCGACCTTTTCCGTCAGCGCGATGATGGTGTCCTCGACATTCTTGGCGTTGTAGACGTCGCCCTTGCGGGTCTCGACCACCGATTCCAGCGACTTGCCGTCGACCTCGGGAATTGTGCTCTCGACGCTAACGTCGCCGAATGTGTAGCGGTCGCCTTCCTGCACGGTAATGGTCACCGTGTATTTGTTGGTGGCGTTGTCGAGTTCGCCAACCGCCGAGACGACCTGGAAGTCGGCATAACCGTGATTGTAGTAGAAGCGGCGCAGCAGCTCCTGGTCGGCGTTCAGCTTGTCCTCGTCATAGACGTCGTCGCGCAACACGAAGGAAAGCCAGGTCGAGCGCTTGGTGTTGATCACGTCCGATAGCCGGCGGCTCGAATAGGCGCTGTTGCCGACGAAATTGATCGCCGCGATCTGGGTGCGGTCGCCTTCATTGATGTTGAAGACCACGTTCACGCGGTTGTCGCCGAGATCCATGATCTGGGTGGTCACGGCGGCGTCATCACGGCCGATGCGCCTGTAGGCGGCCTTGACCGCCTCGACGTCGGCATCGAGCGTCGCCTGCGAGAACGTTCCGCGCGGCTTCAACTGGACCGCTGCCGTCAGGGCGTTGTCCTTGAGCTTCTTGTTGCCCTGGAACAGCACCTGGTTGACGACCTGATACTCGGAAACCTTGATGACCAGCGTCGAGCCGACCTGGTTGATCTGGACGTCGGAGAACAGGCCGGTGCCGAACAGCGCCTTCACCGCATCGTCGATGTCGGAGCTGGAAAACGCCTTGCCGGGCTTGATCGAGACGTAGTTGCGGATGGTGTCGGCATCGACACGCTGATTGCCGCTGACTTCAACTCTCGAGACAACAGCGGCCTCGGCCGCCGATGTGGCCACGAACTGCACTGCGAGCGCACCTGGCACGACCAGGGCGGCGGACAAGGCCACCGCGGACGCGGCGCTCAGAAACTTGGATGCTGCCTTCATCGGGCTTTTGTACCTTTTCTCGTAGTCCCCACGGCGAGAAAACCGGACGTGCGGTAATTTCTCCTACCGTATTAACCGGATTTTCCTTACACGCAAGGCTTCTGGTTAATTTGTAATTACTTAACCTTGGGGCGTGGCTTTCGCGTCACGCCAACCCCCGTGCATGGTAAACGGCGTCTCAACATTGGTGGTGCCGAAGCCAGATTTCTTCATGATTTCAGCATCCAAACAGATCGTTCCAGAAAACGAAGCCCATGAAGCCCAGGACCAGAATCAGGCCGCTCCTGTAGGCCATTTCCATCATCCGTTCCGACACCGGCCGCCGGATGACGGCCTCCACGCCGTAGAACAACAGATGGCCGCCGTCGAGGGGGGGAATCGGCAAGAGATTGAGAATCCCGATCCCGACCGACAACAGCGCAACAAGCTGCACGAGCCACTCAAAACCCAGCTTTGCCGCCTTGCCGGCCATATCGGCGATCTTCACCGGCCCGCCAAGCTGGCATTTGTCCTCGCGCCCGACGGCGAAACGCTGCAGGAACTGACCGGTGCGCTGGATGATATAGCCGGTTTCCTCGACCGCGGCCGTCAGTGCGCCGACCGGACTGTAGGTGATCAGCCGGGGCTGGCCGATCTCCTTGTTGTTGACGACGCCGATCACGGCCACCTTGACCTTGTTGCCCAGCGCATCCTGCTGCTCCACCAGTTGCGGCGTCGCGGTAACGGTGACCTCCTTGCCGCCGCGCAGCATGACGAAGGTAATGGTATCGCCGGCGCGGCCAGAGACCAGGCGCTGGACATCGGAGAAGGTCTCGACCTTGCTGCCGTCGACGCTGACGAATCGGTCGCCGGGCATGATTCCGGCCTTCGCCGCCGGGCTATCGGCCGTGACTTCGGCCACCATCGGTTCCGAGACATAGCGGCCATAGGCCGAAAACAGCACGGCAAAGACGGCGATGGTCAGCAGGAAATTGAACAGCGGACCGGCCACCACCGTCGCCGCGCGCTTCCAGATCGGCTGCGTGTGGAAGGCGACCTTGCGTTCGGCATCGGTCAGCGATTCGAGCTCTTCCGAACCGGGCTGGCTTGAGGTGGCGTTCATGTCGCCGACGAATTTGACATAGCCGCCGAGCGGTATGGCGCAGAGTTTCCAGCGCGTGCCATGGCTATCATTGAAGCCGAAGAGTTCCGGGCCGAAGCCGATCGAAAAGGCTTGTACGCCGATACCGCACCAGCGGCCTACGAGGTAGTGGCCCATTTCGTGGACGAACACCACCACGGTCAGCACAAACAGGAAAGGCACCAGCGTGCCGAGGAAAAAGCCCTCCGTGCTGAAAACCGCTTGAAGAATCTCGTTCAATTCATGCCCTCAAATTCGTCCGCAGCCAGATTCTTCCGCGACACGGGGGTGCGCCGCGACTGTGACATCAATCCGGGCGAATCCATGGCGCATCCATGGCCACGCCAAGAAACAATGCCGTTCAAGCTGGAAACAGCCCCTGTGCCGGATGGTCGGCGGTCGCCGAAATCCAGCCGATGACGTATAGGGCAAAAGCGGCCGCGACAAGCCCGTCGACCCGGTCCATGACGCCGCCATGGCCAGGTATCAGCGCGCCCGAATCCTTGCGGCCGTGGCGGCGCTTCACCCACGATTCGAAGAGATCGCCGGCCTGGGAGACGATCGAAAGCACCAGCGCAACGACACCGAGCATGGCAAGATTGCCCGCCCCTGACACGGCGGCCAGCAGCAGCCCGGCAATCACGCCGCCAACGGCGCCGCCAAGCGCACCGCTCTGCGTCTTGCCCGGCGAGATCGAGGGCGCCAGTTTCGGACCGCCGACGCTGCGGCCGACGAAATAGGCAAAGATGTCGGTCGCCCAAACCACTGCGAAGAGAAAAAGAATGGCAACGAGGCCGGGATGGTCGCCGTCACGCAAAAAAGCAAGCGACAGGCCGGAAACGGCCGCATAGGCAAGGCCAGATGCTTCCCACTGCCCCGACTGGCGCAGCGAAGCCGCGATCGCGGTGACGACGACCAGCAAGACGACAAGACCCAGCAGCCAGAAGGCCGGCAGGCCGGCGATCAAGGCGCCGACGAAGACCACAAGCAGCGCCTCGGGCAGAAAGCCAAGACCCGGGCTGGCGGTCGGGCGGCACATCCGCGTCCATTCGTGGAAGATCACAGCCGCCATGGCGGCACACAGCAAGCGGAACGGCAGTCCGCCAAGCCAGGTCAGGCCAAGCGTGGCGGCGGCAAGCACGAGAGAGGAAATGACACGAAGCTGGAGGTTGCTCATCCCTTGGCCGTCACAGCGACGTCCTGGGCGCCAAGCCCACCGAAACGGCGCTCGCGGCCGGCGAAATCGCGCAATGCATCGACCAAATGCTCGCGGCTGAAATCGGGCCAGTAACAAGGCAGGAAGACGAGTTCGCTATAGGCCGCCTGCCACAGCAGGAAATTCGACAGCCTGAGCTCGCCGCTGGTGCGTATGACCAGTTCCGGGTCCGGAATGCCCTTGGTGTCGAGGGCGCCGGCAAAGGACTCGGCCGTGATCGCCTCGCTGTCGAGTTCGCCGCGCGCCACGGCGGAGGCAAGCTTGCGCGCCGTGCGCACGATCTCATCGCGTCCGCCATAGTTGAAAGCGATGATCAGGGTCAGCGCGGTGTTGCGCACGGTCAGCGTTTCGGCCTCTTCAAGCAGTGTCCTGATATCTGACTGCAGCCCTGTCCTGTCACCGATGATCCTGACCCGCACGCCGCTCTGATGCAGTTCGGCGAGATCGCGGCGGATGAAGAGTTTCAGGAGGCCCATCAGGTCGCTGACTTCGGACTTCGGCCGCGACCAGTTTTCCGATGAGAAGGCGTAGACGGTCAGGAAGGAAATACCAAGGCCGGGGGCGGCCCGGACCGTCTTGCGCAACGCCTCGACGCCGGCCCGATGCCCGGCAAGCCGCGGCATGCCGCGTGCCTTGGCCCAGCGTCCATTTCCGTCCATGATTATCGCGACATGCGCGGGGCTTGTCATAGTTTCGCTTTCAGGTCGACCGCCTACCTTAAACTTGCATGATTTCAGCTTCCTTATCGGAAAGCAGATGGTCGATCGTGCTGATCATCTCGTCGGTAAGCTTCTGGACCTGATCGGAGCGCTTGCGCTGATCGTCCTCGCTGATATCGCCGTCCTTTTCCGCCTTCTTGAGAAAGTCCATGCCGTCGCGGCGCACATGGCGCACGGCAACGCGGGCGTTCTCGGCATAACCGTGCGAGATCTTGACCAGTTCCTTGCGGCGCTGTTCGTTGAGCTCGGGCAGCGGAATTCTAAGATTGGTGCCGTCGACGATCGGGTTGAAGCCGAGATTGGATTCACGGATGGCGCGGTCGACCGCGCCGACCATCGACTTGTCCCAGACCGACACCGAAATCATGCGTGGCTCGGGCACCGACACATTCGCCACCTGGTTGATCGGCATGGTGGTGCCATAGGCTTGCACCTGGATGGCGTCGAGCAGATTGCTCGAAGCGCGGCCGGTTCGCAGCGAAGCCAGATCGTGTTTGAACGCCGCGATCGCCCCGTCCATGCGCCGCTTGAGATCATCGTATTCGCCACTCATCATCGTCTCCTCGACCCGTTGGCCCGGGTTCACTGTTTCAGGGGGAAAACCCCATGCATGAGTCTCAATCCGAAAATCCGCTTTTTTGTTCACGCGGACCTTCGGTTCGGGATTTGCTCCCGATCAGCTGTCCGCGACGACCGTGCAGCGGCCGCCACCCCTCAGAATATCCCCAAAGCCGCCCTTCTCGTGTATCGAATAGACGATTATCGGAATGTTGTTTTCGCGCGCAAGTGCAATCGCAGCCGTATCCATGATCGAAAGCCCGCGTTTTATCACTTCGGCATGGCTGATGCGCTCGAAGCGCGTCGCGTTCGGGTCTTTCTTGGGATCGGCCGAGTAGACGCCGTCAACCTGGGTGCCCTTGAACAGCGCATCGGCGCCGATTTCGGCGGCGCGAAGTGCCGCGGCCGAATCGGTGGTGAAGAAGGGATTTCCGGTGCCGCCGGCGAAAATGACAACCTTGCCCTGGTTCATGTAAGCGGTCGCCTGGCGCTGGGAAAAACTCTCGCAAAGCTCAGGCATGGCGATCGCCGACAGAACCACGGCGTCGACGCCGATCTTGTTCAGCGAGGTGCGCAGCGCCAGCGAGTTGATAACCGTGGCAAGCATGCCCATGTGGTCGCCGGTGACGCGATCGCCACCCTTGGACGCGACCGCCACACCGCGAAAGATGTTGCCGCCGCCGATGACGACGCCGACCTCGATGCCGAGCGCGCGAGCCTCGGCGATGTCGGCGGCGATGCGATCGACGACCGACACGTCGATGCCGAAATGCTGCTCACCCATCAACGCTTCGCCCGATGCTTTGAGCAAGACACGTCGGTAGAGGGGCTTCACCGTCATCTGGTCCTCGTCATTGTGCATGTGACGCCTTCGGGCGCCGCGCCCGGAAACACTGGCTCCGATACACGAAGGGCGCCGCGATGTCACGCGGCGCCCGAGCCGGAAACTTGAGATCGTGGACTGAGGTAACCGTCAGCTCACGCCGGCAAAAGTTCCTTGCATGAGCAGGTCCGGCAGATAGCTTGCCGGCTTGTCGCCAACCGCCTGGCCACCTGTCAGGCCGCCTTGTATTTCCGGGTCGAAAAACGAATACGGGAAGGGCGTGACCGGCCGGCTCACCGCATCGAGCCGCGCCCGAAGGTCTTCGGGAATGTCGAAATCGAGCGCACCGAGATTGTCCTTGAGCTGGTCAAGCCTGGTGGCGCCGACGATCACGGACGCAATGCCCGGCCGGTTTGCCGTCCAGTTCAGGGCGACCTGCGCCATGCCGCGGCCGAGCTGGCCGGCAACCGTCTCCAGTTCGGCGACGATTTGCCAGTTGCGATCGGTGAATTTCTGGAAGCCGGGATTGCTCGAACCACGCATCGTCTCCAGCCTGCCGCCGTCCTTGACGATTGTGGCGGAACGGTATTTTCCGCTGAGCAGGCCGCTGGCCAGCGGGCTCCAGACCATGATCCCGGCGCCATGGCGCGTGCCGAACGGCACGAACTCGTGCTCGATGTTGCGCTCGGCCAGCGAATATTCGAGCTGAAGCGCTGAAACCGGTTCATAGCCGCGATGCTCGGCGACCGCCTGCGCCCGGCTTGCATACCAGGCCGGCACGTCGGAGAGACCGACATGCCGGATCTTTCCGGCGCGCACCAGATCGTCAAGCGTCCGCATCACCTCCTCCGGCGGCGTCAGCCTGTCCCAGGCGT
>NZ_CAAF010000059.1 GCF_000359125.1 Mesorhizobium sp. STM 4661
AGGCACTTTGCGCTTTGCGGCCGACATACTCGCTATACAGCCGCTGCTGATTCATGACGTCACGCTTCGGAGCAACCCCGAACATTCGGGAATATTCGCGGCTGAACTGAGACGCGCTTTCATAGCCGACATGGTAGGCAGCCTCCGTCACGTTTGCATCCTCTGTCACCATCATGCGTCGCGCCTCAATAAGGCGTAGCTGCTTCTGGAACTGAAGCGGCGTCATGGAGGTCAGCGCCTTAAAGTGCTGATGGAACGACGATGGGCTCATTCGCGCCGCTTCGGCCAATTGTTCCACACGCAGCGTCTGGGCGATGTCCGCATGCATTAGGTAGAGGGCTTTGACAACACGGGCGGCGTTCGTTTCGGGCACGGCCAGCTTGCAGAGTTCGCCGCCATTCGGGCCGCTCAGAAGCCAGTAGCAGATCTCGCGCATGACAGACGGGTAGAGGATCGGAATCGCCTTTGGTGTCTCGCACATCCGGATAAGGCGCAGGACGCACTCCGCCAGAGGTTCGTCGACCCGACGCACGAACATGCAGGGACCGGGGCTGGTGGACGGCGCGGGCGGCGTGTCCATTTGTTCCAGCACGTCCCTTATCACCGCCACGTCGAGATCTATCGTGACGCCGGTATAGGGCAGGTCTGGACTCGCCTCGACGATCCGTCCGGTGGCCGGCATTGCCATGCCGACGGCCAGACATTCCATCGTGCCGTAACGAAGCGTCTCCTCACCGAAGTTGATTTCTTTCGCCCCCTGGATCACGACGCAGATCGACGGTTTGTAGATCTGCCGCATGGGCAGCCTTTCCTGAAAGGAACGGAGGATGTGGACGGCGCCGATCTGTGTCGGAAACAGACCCTGACCACCGCCCTGGGCCTCGACATAGGCAGTGACTGCCACCAGCAGCGATGACGACACGCGGACCTCCGGTTGGATGCGAGGCCAGCGCAGCACGCGCCCCTCAGCCGGCACTGTATCGCCGCTTGTAGGAATAGGCAAGTTTATTGAGGTATCGGGTATTCTGGTCATTGGACACTTCCTCTAGCTTGATGGCGCCAACTAAAGCCAGGGAAGTGTCAAGCATGACAGAAACCGCCGCTTCGTCAATAGATAATCCCAGTGTAGCGTCCCCTATATCTAATGCGAGCGGCGATGAATACGTGCAGGGATGGCGTGTTGTCGCGACACTTTCTGCACTGTTCCTTGTAAGCATGATCTCCCAGATCGACAGAATGTTGCCGTTCATTATGGCAGAAGCGATCAAGACCGATCTGTCTCTCAGCGATACACAGATCGGCTTGGTCACCGGGATTGCCTTCGCGGTATGCTATACGCTCCTGTCCTTGCCGCTCGCCCGGGTCTCCGATCGAGGATCGCCCCGGTTTGTTCTCGTTTCGTGCGCCCTGGTCTGGAGCGCGATGACCGCGCTTGGCGGCATCGCCGCGAGCTTCCTGTTCCTGGCTTTCACACGCTTCGGCGTCGCGTTCGGCGAGGCCGGCGCAACCCCTGCCGGACACGCGATCATAGCGCGGAAAATCAGGCCCGAGCGTCGCGGACTGGCGATCGGCCTGTTCGCCCTGGGCATCCCGCTCGGCACCATGGTGGGATTCGCCGTTGGCGGCGCGATCAGCGACACGCTGGGCTGGCGTGCCGCGCTGATCGGCGCCGGAAGCATCGGGGGACTAATTGCCCTGCTAACCTTCGTTTTCGTCGGACCGACCCCGCCGCTTGAGCGCACAGCAGCCAGCAGCCAGCCCTTCCTGCGATCGAGCCTGCAACTGCTTTCATCGCCGGGATTCCGTTGGCTGTTCGTCGGAGCGGTCATCAGCGGTTTCGCAGCAGCACCGTTCTACGCTTTTGCCACGACCTTTCTCATCCGCTCCCACGGATACACAGCCAGCGAGGCTGGCCTCGCCTTCGGTCTGCTGCAGGGCTTGATGGGCATCATCGGAACGCTCGTGGGCGGACGCCTGTTCGACCGTGCCGTTCGCTCCGGCACCGGAAGGGTGCTTGGACCTCCCGGTGTTCTCTTCCTGATCGCCAGTGTGACGATGACCGCGGCGTTGTTCGCGCCGATCGGATGGATCTCGATACTGCTTCTGGTCCCGACCATGCTGTCCTTCGCGTTCCTGCTGCCATGGGGGTTCGGCGCCGCGCACCTTGTGGCCGGTAAAGGCAAGGAGGCGATGGCGACGAGCCTCGTGATGATCGGGTCCGGCCTTCTGGGTCCGGCGCTCGGGCCTCTCATCGTCGGCATGATCAGCGATGCGGCAACAGCGGCGCAAATTCCCAACGGCCTCGGACTTGGGCTGCTGACCGTCCCGGTCGCAAGCATCCTGACCGGCCTCGCCATGCTGATCGCAAACCGGCGCATCGCCGTCTCGCTTCGGCAGCGGTGACCGCTGAACGCGGCCACGGCCGTACCCCGCACGCCTTCACCTCAATCTCAACAATGGAGACTGTTCGATGCCTGACACCGATAACTCCCGCCGCACGTTCCTGGCGCTTACTGCTGCTGCTCCGGCGGCCCTCGCCCTCGGAGGCGCGGCTTCGGCGCAAACTTCCGATGCCGGCCCTAGCGCCCTGCCCGGTGCCGGCCGGGCCGCTGTCGTCACCGGCTCGTCGCGCGGCATTGGCGCCGCCACCGCCCGCCGCCTGGCGCGCGACGGCTACGCCGTGACGGTGAACTATCTCACCAACCGCGAGCTGGCAGCGCAGGTCGTGCGCGACATCGAGGCGGACGGCGGACGCGCCATCGTTCGCCAAGCGGACGTAGCTGATCCGGCCATGGTCAAGGCCCTGTTCGACGCCAACGACGAGGCCTTCGGCGGGGTGGACGTGGTGGTCAACAATGCCGGGATCATGAATGTTGGCCCTTTCGCGCAGATGACCGACGAGGCCTTCGACCGGATGATCGCAACCAATGTGAAGGGCAGCTTCAATGTGCTGCGCGAGGCGGCACGGCGCGTCCGCGATAGTGGGCGGATCATCAGCCTGAGCTCGAGCATCATCCAGATGAAGCCCCCAGGCACCGGCGCCTACTCAGTCACCAAGGCGGCGCAGGAGATCTACTCCAGCGTTCTCGCCAAGGAACTGGCCGGTCGCAACATCTCGGTCAACGCCGTAGCGCCCGGCGCGGTCGACACCCAGCTCCTGCGCCAGCACGGAGAGGAAGCGCTCCGAGGTATTCCGGAGCAGACGCCTCTTCGTCGTTTGGGCCAGCCCGAGGACATCGCCAACGTCATCGCCCTTCTTTGCTCTCAGGACGGCGCATGGATCGATGGTCAAAACGTCTTCGCGAATGGCGGCATCGTTTGATGTGCGACGCTGCCGGCATGTCCACGCCGGCAGCGCGCGGCTCTGGCGCATAGAACGATAGACGATCTGGATGCAGCGCACCCGTGAAGTACCACCAAGGCTGCCTCGGAACTTGGCTCCTGCCAAGCGGCGCCTTCGGTGGCCGTGCCCATCCCCTGCCGCACCATTTAACTGACGAGGAAAAGCCGATGGATTTTGACCCGATAGGTGCAGTCATGGCGTGGATCAGCGTCTACGGCCTCATAGGTCTTTTTGCCGTCGCCCTATCGGAACGCTTTGTACCGGTGCTCCCTTCTTATGGGCTGCTTCTGGCCGTGGGCATCGCCGCGGCCGACGGCACCTGATCGCTACCAAGCGCGTTCCTCGCGACGACCACGGGCAGCATCTTCGGATGCGCCGCGTGTTTCTACATTGTCGGGAGGATGGGAAACGCGCGAACGACGATCCTGCTGAACAGGGCTGGTCGGCTCTTCGGGATGTCCGCCGATCGCATCGAGCGCGGGATCGCTTCCTTCCGCGGGAACCAGACCGCGCTGGCCTTCGCGCTCCAGCTCGTGCCGACCGTCAGGCTCTTCGCTCCGGCCTTCGCCGCTCTCCTGCGGGGGAACGCCCGCAGTGTCCTGACCGCCTCGGCGGCCGGCATTGCGGTCTGGAACGGCCTGTTCATCGCCATTGGATTCTACGCTTCGCATTCGATCGAGACGGCGAATACGACGGTCCTCGCCCTGGTTGCTCTCGGCTGCCTGCTCGTTACGGAGGCAGCCCTGTTCTGGATCGCACGATGGGTTCGAGCCCGCCGCAAACCGGGTGCAGCGCTATGCGCGACCTGATGACCCCTCGCAGCGGCACGCAATCGGCCGCGCCGCCGATCCAAAAACGTGTTCGAGATCATTTCCGATGAAGCAACAGCGTATGGCCGAGGCGTTCGGCTTCTTTCAAGCGTGGCTCAAGAACCCTTTGCGCGTGGCCGCCGTCGCGCCGTCAGGACGTGCGCTGGCCAGCCTCATCACTTCCGAAATCTCGCGCGACACCGGGCCGGTGATCGAGCTTGGGCCGGGCACCGGCGCGTTCACGCGCGCGCTGATCGCCCGTGGTGTCAAACAGGAAGACCTCGCCCTGATCGAGTTCGGGTCCGAGTTCGCCGCTGCGCTCCACTTCCACTATCCGAAAGCGCGCACGCTCTGGATGGACGCCGCTCGCCTGCGGACCGTCGACCTCTTCGACGGGAGGCAAGCCGGCGCCGTCGTAAGCGGACTGCCCCTGCTGTCGATGCCGCCCCGGAAGGTGATTGCGATCCTGACGGGCGCATTCCGTAAGATGGGACCGGACGCCGCGTTCTATCAGTTCACCTACAGCCCACGTTGCCCGGTTCCGCTCAGATTGCTGGATCATCTTGGGCTCGAAGCGGAGCGGATCGGCGGGACGTTCGCCAACTTACCTCCTGCGGCGGTCTACCGGATCAGGCGCAGGCATCCCATCCCTTTCCACCTTGTCCGCTTCTCATCGCGGCAGCATGTGCCTGTTGCGTAAAGATGGCGGAGGCGCGACCTGTCCAACATGAATCCGGTAACGCCGTAGAACGTCGGCAGAGAAGAACGGCTCGGTCGGGGGCGCATGCCTGACCTCACGCTCGATCTACGTTTCCTGCGCTATGCGATCGTCACATCCAGGTGGTCAACATCGACTTGGCGCTTGCTCAGCCGCGACCCGGCCTGCCCGCAGCCCCACGGCGACATTGGCCGACGTGCAGGCCGCGGGCAAGTGCGAGATCCCGGTTCGACCCAGAGCTGTCGACATCCATACTGGTCTTTGACCGGCTGACTTCCTTCCCGCTTGGCAAGCCGTGGAGCAAGAAGGTGCCGGTGCGTTGCCGAACCCTTGACGCCGGAATGGTCCAGCGCGACGAAGCGTGAGGTTGGCAGTCGACCTCGAGCGTACCGTTGAATCGATCTCAGGCGTTTGCACAGTAGGCAGCGATTTCCGGCTGTCCTACGGCGTGAAGTACGGGCCGTTCGCGCTCATGGACAAGGTTGGCCTTCACACAATTCTCAAGGTCGAGGAGCGCTACTACGACTTGACCGGGGACCCGTCCGACAGGCCACCCTCAGTTCTTGTGGACCTCGTGAAGGCAGGAAAGCTCGGCGAGGCTACCAACGCCGGATTTTATACCTACCCCAATCCGAGGTACCAGAAGGATGGATGGCTTGAAGGCCTCGATTCATGATTTTCTTCCGCCCCGGTTCTCCATCCTTCCGGCAGCGCCTGCGGTCATCGAAGCATTCAAGCCCTACTCAGAACGCCGAAGAGGTCCTTCGGATCTGCAAGATTCGGGACGAGATCGAGCCTTTCATGCATTTCCGATTGATTGAGATATCAATTTCGGCGCATCCGGCTGCGCTGCAATGTCACCCAATGGTCCCGATCCATAGCTCTGCGGCTTCGATGCTATCCCGCCAGGAGGCCCGGCGCCTCAAAGGCCGGATATGCGGTGCCCCTTCAATGGCTTAACAGGGTCGCAATGAGGTTTGTCGCCATAGAATGGGGAGCCGCCGGCCGAAGCCTGTGCGGTGGTAGTTAAAATGTCATTAGGCCACGGTAAGGTAGCTCACGTCAAAGTTGCTGCCTGGAGGCCATCGATGCAGACGTATCTTGTTGAGCGAATGGAAGGCGATGATGTGATCGCGGGTCATATCATCAACGCGCCAAGCCCATTCAGGGCTGCGTCTATGGCGACGGATCAACACATTACGCTGCGAACGTGGGAGAAGGATTGGGTCCGTGTGACGGACGAAAATCGGGGGCAGATCTTTGCATATTGCTTTGTCTCTAGCGGATACGCCGCTAATGGCGCGCGGTCTGACAACAAACGGGATAAGCCGGAGTTTGCGGCGGAGTGTCGGCAGTCCAGCCCTCTATTCCCTGCCCAGCTCCATGCGTCCAAAACAGCACCTCGCCCTTTTGCCGACAAAAAGAAAATGACCTGATGCATGTCGCGCAAGAGCAAGCTTTCGGGCTTGACCCGAGGGTGCGCAGCGGTTTGCGACGACGACATGCTTAAGACAAGAACCTAAAGCGTCGCCTGAATCCGGACGCGCCGCGCTTTAGCGCGAGGTCACACTGGCCGGAAGACCAGGCGCGATTACCCATATCGGGTATAAGCCCTGTCGGACGCACGGTCAGCCGAAGGCTGCCTTGTGGACATCGCGGCATCATCAGAATGATCGATGAAAAGGTTTCGACGGAGCGCGATAAGTGACCCTAACCTCAGCGTGGGCCACTCATGTCTCCAGTGTATTTGGCATCAGAAAGGACGGATCAGGATCTACAGGCGGATCGTCAACCAGCGGCCCCCGGTAGATGGTCGAACGTCCCGGAATACGCACTTGATCAGGGCGGCCCTGTATTGCGCCCTTATCAACGCATGGGCGTCGATTTTGCGAACATTACCGTCTTCGATCACCTGAGAGACATCACCAAGCAATATCCCAACAAACTCGCGATCAGCGACGGCACCACGCGTCTGACGTATTCCCAGCTTTTACAAGCCGTCGAGATGCTGTCCCACCGAATTGCGGCCATCGTTCCCAACGGACAGGCGATCGGGATCCTTCAGGCCAACTCGGCCTGGTACCCTGTGGCCATCTTGGCGAGCATGGCGGTTGGGCGGCCTTCCGTGCCACTCAACACGAGAGATCCTTACTCGCGAACCAATGATATTGTCGCTGCGGCGGGGCTCGAGGCGGTCATAGGCGATGGCAATGTTCGCCCTGTCGGTTTGGCCCGGGATGTCCACTGGATCGATGGGACCACCAGCATCACGCCGCAAGTCCAGCCACTACCCCAGTCCTGTTCCGTCTCGGTCGATGCGCCCGCGATAGTGCTCTACACCTCAGGCAGCACTGGCCATCCCAAAGGCATCGTCAACAGCCAGCGCAGCCTGCTTTGGCGGGTTCAGCAATATGTCGACGCATGCCACATCAACTCGGATGACGTTTTCCTGCCCTTGACCGGGCCTGCCACGATCGCCGGTTGCCGGGAGGTTCTGGCTGCCGTGCTGACCGGCGCCACCTTGCATCTCGCCGAGCTCGAAGCCATCGGCTTGCGGGCGGTCCAGCGCCTAGTGGAATCCGAAGGCGTGACGGTCACCTACCTGGTGCCGGCCTTGCTTCGCGTACTCATGGCGGACAAACCTGCTGACGCCTTCCGCTCGCTCAGGGTGGCTCGGATCGGCGGGGAGAAGGTGACATGGGCCGATATCGCCCTGCTGCGCAAAGTCGTGTCGAGCACTTGCCTCATCCAGATCGGCTACTCGTCAACCGAGACCACAGGGTCGCAATGGTTCTTGCCGCAAGACTGGCCGGAGGCAGGCCGCTCGGTTCCGGTTGGCTGGCTGCTCCCGGGAATGATGTTCGCGGTTGTCGATGACGAGGGACGCCGCGTTCAGCCTGGCAAGGTCGGCGAGCTCTTGATAAGAAGCCCGTATGTTTTGCTTGGCCATTGGGAGAACGGCGCTGTCGTGCCCGTGGCATCGGATCCCGATGATCGTGATCTTCGGGTGTTCGCGACGGGTGACCTCGTCCAGATTGACAGTCATGGCCTGCTGCGGATCGTCGGTCGCAAGGGCCGGCAGATAAAGATCAATGGTCGACGCATCGAGCCGGCGGAGCTCGAACGGGTATTGCGCAGCGCGCCTGACGTGGAGGGTGCTGTCGCAATTGTGACGACGGCAAATGAACTTGTTGCATTCGCCGTTCCCCAACCTTGGGCGCGGCCGACCTTCTCGGACGAGCTTCGCCAGCTTGTCAGAACGAACCTGCCGTCGCCGCTGTGTCCCTTGCGGCTCCACACGATCGCCGGAATTCCACGTCTGCCGGGCGGCAAGGTCGACATGGCCGCGCTTGCGGAGATCGATCTTTCAGCCAGGAAGATCGCCCCGGCCGCACAGCCGTCCAATACGAGCGAACTGAACATTCATCGCATAGTGCAGCATGCTTGGAACAATATCCTCAACACGCATGTTGCCGCAGGCCGCTGGGATGACGCAGGCGGAGATTCGCTGAAGCTGCTGCATTGCGTCATGGAAATCGAAAGCGCCATCGGCCAGGAGCTCGGTCTCGATGGGTTCACGGTTGGTATGAGCATGGACGAAATGGTCAAGGCGGTTGTGTCGGCACAAGCAGGCGCCCTGCGCGCGCAAGTAAAAAAGCACGAACTTCCAATTCTTTTCCTGCTCCCGGGATCCGTCGGCTATGGCCCAAGCTTTGCCGCCTTTGCATCTTCGATGGGCAAGATCGCACGAGTGGTCCCCATCAAATATCCGGCCCTGGCCATGATATTGCGCGGACCAAACACTGTCGCAAACATGGCCGAGGGCGCGGTCGAGCAGATTCGCCGCGCTCAGCCAACGGGTCCCATAAGGCTTCTCGGCCATTCGCTCGGCGGCGCCGTCGCTTTCGAGGTTGCCGAGCGGCTGCTGGCCGCGGGGCGAACTATAAAGTTCCTGGGAATCCTTGACACTAGCCTCCTCGGTGAGCGCAGCACGTATTGGGAGATGGTTGTCCGCACATACCAGCGGATCCGGACCAACCGCGTGACCGCTGACCGGATGGCTTGCCGCTTCGTTGCAAAAGTCGCGGTCAAAACGGGCTTCGAGGCGCGGCTCGCCCGCATCCTCGATCGCCATGCGCAGGACGAGTTCAACGCGACGAGCTTCAGAACCAAACTGGAACTGCAGGGGCAGTTGCGGGGGCGAGCCTTCTATCAGTGGTTGGCGATACCCAGACCGACGCTGCCGATCACCGCAACCCTCTTCCGCTGCGCACGGCCCAAAATGCCTCTGGCCATAGGGTGGGATGGCGCTTTCGAGCGTCTTGACGTCATTCCGGTCGTCGGCAGTCACTTCGATATGGTCACAGAGCCTTATCTCGCCGCCAACCGCCCACTCATCGAGAACGCGTTGGAGCAAACCTATTCTGCGGCCGAGCTTCGCATACGGGAGTACAGACCATCGACCTGATTTCAGAATTCAGCCGGAGCACGTTGGTGCTCGATGCTCGCGCGGAGGTCGATCGCATCGTCGAAATCCTGCGCGGGCAGGTCTTTGGCACGCTGCGGCGTCGTGGCGTGGTTGTCGGCCTCTCCGGGGGCATAGACAGCTCCGTTGTCGCTGCCTTGTGCGCGCGCGCGTTCGGGAAAGACAAGGTTCTGGGGATATTCATGCCGGAGCGCCATTCCTCCGGCGACTCGCTAAGACTGGGCCGCGTTATCGCGGCACAGCTCGGCATCGATACGATCCTGGAAGACTTAGCGCCTGCCCTGGAGGCCATCGGCGCCTATCGTCGACAGATCGAAGCGATCCAGACCGTCGTTCCCCAGTATGGCGACGGCTGGAAATGCAAGCTGGTTCTCGCATCGGTCCTCGAGAGCAACGGCCTGAACATCACACGCCTCACGGTTGAAGATCCGGAGGGCAAGACCGACACGGTGCGCCTGCCGCCGGCAGCCTATCTGCAGATCGTCGCTGCAACCAACTACAAGCAGCGCCTGCGCAAGATGACCGAGTACTATCACGCGGACCGCCTGAATTACGCGGTGGCGGGCACGCCAAACCGCCTTGAGTACGACCAGGGCTTTTTCGTCAAGCAGGGCGACGGAACCGCCGACCTGATGCCTATCGTCCACCTCTACAAGACCCAGGTCTACCAACTGGCCGAATATCTTGGAGTCGATGAAGAGATCCGGCGGCGGTCACCCACCACGGACACTTTCTCCATGGCGCAGAGTCAGGAGGAATTCTATTTTGCGCTGCCTTATCATCTGATGGATCTGTGCCTCTATGGTGTGAACCACGGGCTCTCCGCCGAGGAGGTCGCGGCCGCCGCCGATCTCACTGCGGCCCAGGTTCAAAAAGTGTTCAAGGACATCGACAGCAAACGGCGTGCCGCTCGCTATCTTCACGCCCGGCCCTTGCTGCCTGCTTCAATGGGCGAGGACTGACCCGGATGTGCGGCATCGCCGGAATTGTGTCACTGAGCGCCGCTGCTGCGCCTCCTTCGCGAGACGCATTGATGCGCATGGCGGGCGCACTAACGCATCGCGGCCCGGACGAGCGCGGCCTTTACCGGGATAGACGTGCGGGCCTGGCGCATGCCCGCCTGTCCGTCGTCGATCTTTCCAGCGGCCAGCAGCCGCTCGCGGATGCGGGCGACACGACATGGATCGTCTTCAACGGCGAGATCTTCAACTATGTCGAACTGCGTGAAAAGCTGGTCGCCCTTGGCCACCGCTTCCGCACGCGCAGCGACACTGAGGTTGTCATCCACGCTTATCGTGAGTGGGGCGAGGCAGCCTTCGAGCGGATGAACGGGCAATGGGCGATCGCGATATGGGACTCCGTGGCGGGTCGTCTCGTATTGTCGCGCGACCGGTTCGGCATCTGCCCCCTGCACTATTGCGAGCACGCTGGTCGGCTTTACTTCGCCAGCGAAGTGAAAGCCATCTTCGCCGCCGATACCGGCATATCCCGCGCCTTCGATCCGGTTGGCCTCGACCAGACCTTCACGCTCTGGACGATCGTGCCGCCACAGAGCGTATTTCAAGGAATCAAGGAACTAAGGCCGGGCCACGTCCGCATCCACGAAAATGGCAAAGTTCGCGAGCGGGCATTCTGGAAGCCTAGCTATCCCGAAACTTCCGGCCCGAGCCATGGTGAATTCACCGGATCGCTCAATGACGCGGTGGACGAAGTGCGCAGCGCCCTCGAGGCCGCCACGGCGCTGAGAATAGTAAGCGCCGACGTTCCGGTCGGCTGTTACCTGTCCGGCGGACTCGACAGTTCGCTTGTCGCCACGCTCGGCAGGCGCTTCGCGGGCGAGCGCTTCCAGACTTTCTCCTTGCGTTTTGCCGACGCCGAATATGACGAGACCCGCTTCCAGCGCCTGGTCGCCAGCGCGACCGGAAGCGAGCATCATGAGGTGGTGGTTTCGCGCAACGATATCGCCGAGATCTTTCCCGAGGTGATCTACCACACCGAGCGCCCAATCCTCAGGACCGCGCCTGCGCCCTTGTTCCTCCTCTCGAGGCTGGTGCGCGAGCACGGCATCAAGGTCGTGCTCACCGGCGAAGGGGCCGACGAGATGTTCGCCGGCTACGATCTCTTCCGTGAAGGCAAGGTCCGTCGCTTCTGGGGACGTCAGCCCGCTTCGACACGGCGTCCACGGCTGCTCGAGCGTCTGTATCCATATCTCACCCGCTCGCCGATGCACCAGCAAGCGATGGCGCGCCAGTTCTTCGGGCGCAACATCCAGTCCCATGACGCACCAGGTTTTGCGCATGACACGCGCTGGCACACCACCGGCGCCATCAAGCGGCTGTTCTCCGCCGACATGCGCGCTGAAACCGGGCAACGCGATGCCGTGTCCGAACTGCTCGGCCGCCTGCCGGTGGAGTTTTCGCGATGGGGTTCCCTCGCCCAGGACCAGTATATCGAGATCGAGACGCTGATGTCGGGATACCTGCTTTCCTCGCAAGGCGACAGGATGCTCATGGCTCACTCGATCGAGGGACGCTTCCCCTTCCTGGACGATGAACTCGTGAAGCTCGCGAATTCACTGCCGGCGGCCTACAAGCTGGCTGTCCTCGATGAAAAGCACGTGCTGAAGCGTGTGGCGCAACCGATCGTGCCGCCGGAAATCGTGGCACGCAAGAAGCAGCCGTACCGGGCGCCCAACGGGCTTTGTTTCGTCGCCGACGATGCCCCGGCCTATGTTCAGGAAGCGCTTTCGGAGACGGCGCTGCGCGCGGCGAATGTCTTCGATCCGAAATCGGTCACGCGCCTGCTGGACAAGTGTCGAGCCAGAACGGGCGATGGCGATCTGTCCAATTCCGACAATATGGCGCTGGTCGGCGTGCTGTCGACGCAGCTGCTTCACCAGCAGTTCATCGCCAATTGTCCCGGTGGCGCTCGCACCGGCGCGCTCAGCGTCGACATTGACCGCGAGCATCGCGAAGAGGTTCTGGCATGATGCATGGTGCGGTACCTCTTCTGCATGACTACCTCGCCCATTCCGCCAGCCGCCTTGGCGAGAAAGTGGCGCTGGTGTGCGGCACGCAACGTGTCACCTATGGCGAGATCGAGGCGCGCGCCAACGCCATCGCGCATCATCTAACCGCCGCTGGAGTTGCGCGCGGCGATCGCGTGATGATCTTCGCCGACAACACCGTCGAGACGGTCGTTTCCTTCTGGGGCGTGCTCAAGGCGAATGCCGTTGTGAGCATCGTCAACCCGCTCACCAAAAGCGACAAGCTTGACTATTTGCTCAATGATTGCCTCCCGGCGGCGCTGATCACCGACAAGCACCTGCACTCGGTATTCAGCGAGCCGGCGCGCAACTGCCCGTCACTGCGCCGGGTGATCGTCTCCGGGTCGATCGACGACGCCGAGCTGGCAGGATTGCCGCATGCCGTGCGCTGGGATAGCGCAGTCTTCGGCGATCACAGCGCAGCGCCCCCGCGCCGCTGCATCGATATCGATCTTGCTGCGATCATCTACACTTCGGGGTCAACAGGCGAGCCCAAGGGCGTGATGCTGACGCACAGGAACATGATCACCGCGTGCACGTCGATCGCCTCCTACCTTGAGCTTGGCGAAGACGAGGTGATCCTCAACGTCCTGCCGCTCGCCTTCGATTATGGCCTGTACCAGATGATCATGGCGTTTCGCACCGGCGCTCGGCTGGTGCTTGAACGCTCGTTTGCTTTCCCGGCCCAGATCCTT
The DNA here is from genome assembly GCF_000359125.1 of Mesorhizobium sp. STM 4661. Classification (GTDB taxonomy): domain Bacteria; phylum Pseudomonadota; class Alphaproteobacteria; order Rhizobiales; family Rhizobiaceae; genus Mesorhizobium. The sequence goes on from NZ_CAAF010000059.1 coordinate 13,098, forward strand.
GGGGTGATCAAGCAAGAGAGGGTTACCGGCTTTCCCGGCGTACCGACCATCTTCGCCTCGCTATCGGAGCTCAAATCACTGAAAAGTCATGACTTTTCGAGCATTCGCTACGTCACGAACACCGCTGCCGCGCTGCCGCTCAAGCACATTCTCATGCTCCAGGATCTGTTTCCGGGCGCGCGTATCTATTCAATGTACGGCCTCACCGAATGCAAGCGCTGCACCTATTTGCCGCCGGCAGATCTGGAACGAAAGCCGTTGAGCGTCGGCATCGCCATTCCGAACACCGAAATGTGGATTGTCGACGAGGATGACAGACGGGTTGGCCCCGATGTCGTCGGCCAGCTCGTCATCCGCGGAGCGACGGTCATGAAGGGCTATTGGGGCAAGCCGGAGGCTACGGCCAGGAAGCTCAAGCCCGGCCCGTTGCCCGGCGAGCAGGTCTTGTACACCGGCGACTACTGCCGGATCGACACGGAGGGTTACCTCTATTTCGTCGGACGCGGCGACGAGATCATAAAATCCAGAGGGGAGAAAGTAGCACCCAAGGAGGTGGAAAACGTGCTGATGGACATTCCGGGGGTACGGGAGGCGGCCGTCATCGGCGTCCCGGACGAGCTTCTTGGACAAGCGGTCAAGGCCTTTGTCGTGATGGAACAAGGAAGCGTCATCGGCGAAAAGCAGCTTCAGAAAGAGTGCCAGAGGCGGCTGGAGAACTTCATGGTTCCGAAGTCCATCGTTGTCGTAGCGAGTCTGCCGATGACAGACACCGGCAAGCTCAAAAAAACGGCCCTGTCATAAGGCTCCTTTTCTGGAACGAGGTTGATTTGATTTTTGTTGTTTGCTCAGGAGGGCGAATTCAATGTTGACTACCAAGGACCGGGTCGAAACCTACAAGGACCAAATTCGTGCGTTCCTGGCGTCGAATTTCTACATAGCCGACGCGGACGCCTTGCAGAGTGAGACATCTCTTCTCGACCAGGGCGTCGTCGACTCGACGGGGGTGCTTGAGGTCATTGGTTTCATTGAGGAAACCTTCGGCATCACGGTCGAGGACAGCGAGCTTCTGCCTGAGAACCTCGATTCCATCCAGGGCATTGCGCAGTACATCATCAGCAAGAAAAACTGATTGGCAGCTTATTACGCGGCGGGCGTTCCAAGCTCCGCCGACAGCGAGCGCTTCCGCGGCAAGGCTTACGCCTACCGTGGCAAGGCTTACTTACGCGTGCGCCTTCACATGTCCCATTACCACCCTGCCCTCGCCGGCTTCGTTGGTGACGTCACGGATGTTCTCATAGGCCTTGGAACGCTCCAGCAGGCTCATGACCTGCCGGTCCTGGCCGAGGCCGACCTCGAAGAGCAGCATACCTCCGCGCCGCAAGTAACGCGGCGCGTCCTTGATCACCCGCATATGAATGCTCAGGCCATAAGGGCCGGCCGCAAATGCTTCACGCGGCTCAAGCTCTGTCAGATGCGCGCGGTCGCCCTCAAGCCGTTTCTCCGAAATGTAGGGCGGGTTGCAAACGATCAAGTCGATCGTGCCCTCTAGCTCCAGGCCTGAGAAGGCATCGAACAAATCGCCCTGAAGCACCGATACGCGCTCCGCCATGCCATGATGGACGACATTGCGGCGAGCGACTTCGACGCATCCGTCGGTGAGATCGCTGGCCCAGACACGTGCGGTGGGAGCGTAATGCGCTATGCCGCACGCCAGATTGCCCGCCCCACAGCACATGTCGACGACGCGTGGCGCCGGCAGGTTCAATTGACGCAGCACGTCGACAGCCGTCTTGCCAAGCAATTCCGTCTCGGGCCGGGGCACGAGCGCGCCAGGTGCGACGAGCAGCTCAAGTCCCATAAACATTGTGCGGCCCTTGCTGTAGGCGTCGGCAACACTGATTTCTTCACTCACTACAAACCCTCCCGATCTGCTCGATGTTCACCAATCGCATACTATAGAAATATATCTTGAAGTCGCCGAATTCTCGACGCGCAAATTGAAAAAACATTCGTCTCCGATACGCTTTGAAGACATTGTGCAACAAAAGATGATCACAAGCTTCTCATCTGTGTCATGGTTGGGAAACAGTCGCTTTTGCCGACTCAGTTTGTCCCCAGGTTCCGAAGCGAATTTCCGAATTCTCGGCCGTGCGTCACGATTTCGCTGCATTTTGACCAAAAGCACGTATGTAAGCAAACCATAATGTTCCGAAAATGAAGCAGCTGCCTTCCGCCAGGCAAGAGGTTATCCCCATCACCGACAGAACCGAAGAGATAGCGCGGCGACTCCGTGCGAAAGATCACAACCCATGAAGCCAACGGAAGGGCGCTCGCTCGATCTACGCTCCGCCATGTTCGGCTCAGTGCATGGGCTTATCGGCGTCGGCGTTTTCTCGGCAGTGATAAACGTTCTCGCCTTGACCGGCTCCGTTTACATGCTCCAGGTCTACGATCGCGTTCTGCCTTCGCAGAGCGTCCCGACGCTTGTTGGGTTCACAATCGGGATGCTGGGCCTGTACGCGGTCTACGGTCTCCTCGATTTCGTCAGGCTACGACTGTTGGTCCGCATCGGCAGCCGCCTGCATAGAAATCTGCAGCAAAAGGCGTTCTCTGCCTCGCTTTCCCTGCCGCTCGTTGCCGGGCCTGACGCGAACCGGGTGCAGCCGCTTCGCGATCTGGATCAGTTGCGCGGCTTTCTTTCCGGGCTGGGACCAACCGTCGTGTTCGACGTTCCCTGGATACCGTTTTACATGGTGGTCATCTATCTGCTGCACCCTTCGCTTGGCGTGCTTGCAACGCTCGGCGCGTTAGCTGTTGTGCTTTTGACGGTGGTCGCTGAAGTCGTTAGCCGCAGACCCGCGGCGCGTGCGTCTGAAACCCTCGTGGCGCAGCGGCTTCTCGCTGATTCCGGCCGCCGCAACGCGGAGGTCGTTCAGGCCATGGGCCTTTCCGCCCGGCTCGGCCAACGCTGGAGCGAGATCAGCCATCTCTATCTCAGGAACCAGGAACGGCTATCCGACATCGTCGGCGCAACGAGCTCATTGTCAAAGACACTCCGGATGGCTCTGCAGTCGTGCGTACTGGGTCTTGGCGCCTACCTTGTGATCGGCGGCGAGGCTTCGCCCGGCGTGATCATCGCGTCGTCCATATTGCTGGGCCGCTCATTGGCGCCGGTCGACGTGGCGATCGCAAACTGGAGAGGGTTTCTGGCCACCCGCCGAAGCTATTCCGACCTGGCGAGGGCGCTCGATGCTTTCGATAGTCAGAAAGAGGTCATGGAACTGCCGCGTCCACAGACACAGCTTGTTGTCGAGGAACTGACGGTCGCACCACCAAGTCTGCAGAAGCCGACGGTCATCAATGTGAGCTTCCGCTTGTCGAAGGGCGCGGGGCTGGCGATCGTCGGTCCGAGCGGCTCCGGCAAGACCACGCTCGTGCGCGCCTTGGTCGGTGCATGGAAGCCGCTTCGCGGAACGGTAAGATTGGACGGCGCCTCGCTCGATCAATGGAATTCGGAGCTGCTCGGCACTCATATTGGTTACCTGCCGCAGGACGTCGAGCTGTTCGACGGAACGATCGCGGATAACATTTCGAGGTTTGGCGGTCAGGGTGACGCAAGGGGCGTGCTGGCAGCCGCCAAGACCGCGGGCGTCGACAAGATGATCATGCGCCTGCCAGAGGGTTTTCAAACGCGCATCGGTGAAGGAGGAGCGAACCTCTCAGCCGGGCAGAGGCAGCTGGTCGGGCTCGCCAGGGCACTTTATGGCGATCCATTCCTTGTCGTTCTCGACGAACCCAATTCCAACCTGGATGCAGACGGCGATGTCGCGTTGGCCGGGGCGATCCTGGCAGTGCGCCAACGTGGCGGCATCGCGATCGTCGTTGCGCATCGTCCCTCCGCTCTCGTCAACATCGATCAGGTACTCGTCTTGTCGAATGGGATGCTCCATTCGTTTGGTTCGCGCGAAGACGTTCTGGCAAATGTGATCCGGCCCTTCCCGCGTCCGGAGAGGCCAGGTGCAGTCGTACCGATCCAGAAAGGTGCAAGCGGGCATGCGTGAGGTCTTTCCGTGTCTGACGTGACCATGTCCTCCTTTGCCCCGGCCGCTGGCCCAAGCCAGTGGATCGGGACGAACCCGGTCGATGAGCCGGACGGCATTCGCGCCAACCTTATCCTCGGTCTGGCAACCACTGCCCTGCTGGTCGTCGGCGGAGGGCTATGGCTGGGGTTGACCAACATTGCCGGCGCGGTGATTGCGCCCGCCACCGTGGTGGTCGAAAGCAGCATAAAGAAAGTCCAGCATCAAACCGGCGGCACCGTCGGCGGCATCTTCGCCCAGGATGGGGATCATGTGCAGGCCGGCGACGTGCTGGTCAGGCTTGACGACACGGTGACACGGTCAAACCTGCAGATAGTCAGTGAAGACCTGGATCGCGCCAACGTTCGTCTGGCGCGACTTGAGGCTGAACGACGGGGTCTGCCGGAGATGCAGCTTCCACCCAGCCTTCGAGTCCGGATGGACGACCCGCAACTGGCAACGCTTGTCAGTGGCGAGCGTGCCGTGTTCGAAAGCCGTGCCACCGCGCTGGCTGGCCAGAAGGCACAATTGCAAAGCCGCTCGAAGCAACTTGAACGTCAGATCGATGGCCTCAAGGCGCAGCAGGCGGCGATGGACGAGTCGCTGGCTCTGCTGACCAAGAGCCGTGCCGACGTCGAGGCTCTCTATGCAAAGAAATTGGTGTCGAAGGAGAGGCTGAGCAATGTCCAGTTGGAGGAGACGCGAACTCGCGGCGAGTCGGGACGCCTCCTCGCGGCCATAGCGGAGGTGCAGGCGAAAATCAGCGAAACCGACCTGCAGGTGCTTCAGCTCGACGAACAAATGCGCAGCGAGGTAACGGGCGAACTTCGCGAAACGGAAGCCAAGGAAACCGAACTCAGTGGGCGCAAGGTGGTGGCGCAAGACGAACTCTCCAGGACCGACATCCGCGCCCCGCAGTCGGGAACGGTGCAAGAATCCTCTGTCCACACTGTCGGAGGTGTGATTGGTGCCGGGGAAGCGATCATGATGATTGTGCCCGATGCCGACAACCTTGTCGTGGACGCGCTCATTCCTCCATCGCGCATTGACGACGTTCGTCCCGGACAGCGGGTCTCAATCCGTTTCCCGGCTTTCGACGTCGGAACCACGCCAGCGTGCGAGGGCTCGGTCAACCGCGTCTCCGCGGATCTGATCAAGGATCAGCAACGTGATCTCTCGTATTTTTCGGCGCGCATCGACGTCGAAAACGAGGCAACCTGCCTGACTGGAGAGAAGATACTCAAACCGGGCATGCCCGCCGAAGTCCACATCAGCACCGACGAGCGCAATGTCTGGTCCTATCTGCTGAAACCCTTTACCGACCAGGTTTCCAGGGCCTTCAAACAATAAGGCCGTAGACAATCGACGCAGACCGGGTTGCGCCCTGCCCAACCAAGGTGTGCGGCCGGCCCAGACCAGGATCCGGACCAAAGTCCGCGATCGGCGAAAAAGTAGCTTTCGGAGAAGATTGCGGTCAAACGGAGATAGAAATCTCCGTCCCGATACCATCGGGACGGAGCAGGTTCTATTGGATCGCTGAGGTTTCGAGGGCTCCGCCGAATCTTACCTCGATCGTATCTCCCGGCATCACTTCGGTGTCTTCTTCGGCCGGCTGTTGACGCCATTCTTCGCCCGCCTTGCGGACGATCGTGACCTGAGCCTCGACCCTTTCGCCGGCGACCGGCAGCGGCTGGGTGGACGCGCCCGTCGGCTGCAGCTTCTGGCTGGCGGCGCGAAGTCTTGCGGTTGTGTCGGCAAGGCGCACATTGGTATCCTTCAACTCGGTCAGAAGACCAATCCTTCTCAGATTTTCATTGCGCTCGATCTGTCTGGCAAAATCGTCCTGTTGGCGTCGTGTTCTCATGAGCTCGACCGACGTTTCGAGTGCCCGGCTGGAAGAGAGAAGCACACCGCGCCGGACGTCGGCGAGCCTGTCGTTGGTCAGATTGCCTGCCTGGAACACTTTCGTTATCCGCGCCAGATCGGCCTCGTCGGCTTTGACCGCGGCCGCTTCGGCTTGCTCGCGCTTGAGCAGCATCTCTATCTGTTCCGCGGCATCCTTGGCGCTTTTTTCGAGATAGCTTTGCTCCTGCTGGAAGTTGTCCAGGGAGAGCTTGAGCCCTTCTGCTTCAGCCTGGGCGATTGCCGACACGAAAGTCGCCGACAAGGGTGACCCTTGCGGGGCCTGCATGTCGAATTTCGCCTGGTTCTGCAGTTCGGCGCGCAGGCGGGCGCTATGAAAATAGTCTCGGGTGTATTCTCCCCAAGCCCCTTCATAGTCGCGCCGCAGATCCACCGGATCGGGGCCGGCCTGGTTTGCCCGCGACCGCAACAGGCTGAAACCGCCGGACACGGCAATCGCCTGCCGCACGGTCATGAGCGGCCGGTAGACCTGCTGCCCGGGCGTGAGCACGTCGCCGGTTACATAGATCGGCCGATATTCGGCGATCACGGCCGTCACGTCACTTGGCTTGACGACGATCATTTGCTCTCGGCCGTCAGTCAGGCGCTGGTGAAATATCTTGGTTGGCAGGATCGTCTCCATGCGCGTTTGCAATTCGGCCGAGGTCAGCCCGGCGACCGAAATCATCCCGACTTCGGAAAGCGCGATCGTGCCGTCCATTTGCACCACGGCACGTTGTGTTCGTTCCGGGGCGGAAGCAATTCCTATCTCGACGGTATCGCCGGCGGAAATTCGGTAAGCGACCCGTGCGTCCGCTGCGGCAGCCATGTCCATCACGGACAGCATGCCAAGCACGGCAAGAAGCGTTCGATTAATGATTACCATTGGTGACAATCTCCTTCCGGTTCGAGCTCGGCTCTTCCGGCCAGTCGAGGCGAGAGACGAAGTCGTAAACTGGCCCGCCGGGCACACCCCAGTTGCTGGACCAGATTACTTGTGAGCCGTCAGGCGACGGTGAGGCATGGGTCTCGCTCCGATAGTCGAGCTGAGTGCTTCTCGATTGCGCGATGCGTCGAACCTCACCGCTGCCGTCGATGCGCAGCGCGATCACTTCCTGTGCATATGGCGCCCAGTCCGGTTGAGCCGATATCTCATCCGGATCGCCGCCATAGGTCAGGAACACCCAGCCAGGCCTGGCCAGCGCACGCAGGGATGCATGCATGGCTTCGCCGTACTTCGTAAGCGGAGTGACCTTGCCGTCGGACAGTCTCCGTTTGATCACCTGATACTTGTCCGGATCGGATTTGCTGATGCCTACATAGACTTCGCTGCCATCTTCATCGACCGTCATGTCGCCGTGGCCTGGCCGGTGATGTTCAATCCACTTCTGACGCAAAGTGCCATCGACTGTGAAAATAAAGGCCTGTTGGAAGCCGCTCACTATCTCCTGAAGGCATAGAATGCTGGTTCCGAGCGGAGAGATGGAACAGGCGCCGTTGGTTCCGCCAAGTTGATCGAGCTCGATGTCCGGGAATTTCTTCCGCTCCTTGAGGTCATAGGCAAAAACCACCACTTCGCCATTCTCACGGAGCGCGCGCACCGCTATGCGGTTGCCGTCACGGCTTGGATTGCCCTTGCCCGGCCCGAAACGCAGATCACGATAGTCGTTCGAAACGAACAGGATGTCTTCGCGATTGGTCCGTGGCGCCCAGGTCGATACTTGCCGGCCGGAAACGCAGATCATCAGCTCCGCGTTTTGAGGGTGCCACTCGCACTCAATTGATCGAGCGCGACGAAACAGCGGGGCATATGTACGCCCATCCAGAAAGCACATGCCGTTGCAGCCGTTGGTGATGACGAGAAGGCTCTGGTCCGAATTCCAGGCTTGAGCGCTTGAATAACGGTGCCTGCAGTATTCGTTGCCGCATACGACCCCGTTGCCAAGGATGCCCATCTTGGTGATGCGCGCGAACTGTGTCCCGAACGCTGGATCGGTCGTTGGCTGCAAATAATCCGGCAGCTCCATGGTCACCGGCGCGGTAAATTGCGTCGGCGCGTTGTTTTGTCGACTTCCGGCCGCGGGCAAATCCAACGACAGGCCAGCCACAAACAACAGCAGAGCCAACGCACGCTGGCGAAAAATCATGTCATATAACCCATTTCCCGCCGCACGCGGCCTTCACTGAGGCGTCCCTTCCACCATCCGATGGTTCGCTCCAGCCCGTCGCGCAGGCTGGTCTGAGCTCGCCATCCGGTCTTGCTTTCAAGGCGCGAAGGATCGGCCAGCAGGGCGCGGACCTCGGAATTCTGAGGCCGCAGGCGGCGTTCGTCGCGATGGACCGGCTTTTTGGTACCGCTCAACTCGAGCACCAGATCCAATACGTCCGAGACCGTCACGGCACGCTGGGTGCCGGCATTGTAGGCATGACCGAATTCGAGCTCGGCCGAACCGGCGGCCATGAATGCCGCGGCCGTGTCTTCCACGAAAGTAAGGTCTCGGATCGGACTTGTATCTCCGACCATGATCGCCTGACAATTCGGATCGAGGACCTGCCTTATGATGGTCGGCACGATGGCTCGCTCACTCTGGCGCGGACCGTATGTGTTGAAGGGCCGCATGATGACCACGGGGACGTCGAACGACCTGGCATAGGATTCCGCCATCATGTCCGCGCCGATCTTGGAGGCCGAATATGGTGACTGGCCCTGCAACGGATGGGATTCACTGATTGGCATGGTCAGTGCGGTGCCATAGACCTCGCTGGTCGAGGTGTGCACCACCCGCTCCGTCTCCCATTGCCGCGCCGCCTCGAGCACGTTCACCGTACCCAGGATATTGGTGTCCACATAGGATTGGGCCGCGGCATATGAGTATGGTATCGCGATGAGTGCCGCGAGATGAAACACAACCACCTGGCCACGCATGACCCGGTTGACGAACGCACTGTCGCGAACATCGCCGCGGATGAGGTTCAACTGGCTTCGAATGTTATCCGGCAAATCATCCAGCCAACCGTGGCTGTCGAAGGAATTGTAGAGGGCCATCGCCGTGACATCCGCTCCGCTTCGGACGAGCGCTTCGGTAAGATGCGAGCCGATGAACCCATCGGCGCCAGTGACCAGAACTTTCCTGCCCTTGTAGTTCATAACTAGGTGCCCCCTTGTATGCGTGACGCGCTAACCTTGCTCTTGGAAGCTGGCTTGCGGCGGCGACGAGCCCCGGCCGACAACCGCCAGAAAGCCACGCACCATCCAGACAATGTCTGAGATGATGGTGCGCTTTGGGTAATAGGAAAGGTCGAGCTTGGCCTTGGCCGGAAACAGAACCTCGCGATAGAACAGCAGCGGATCGCCGGACTGCGGATAACAGTGTGCTTCGTTGCGGTAGACAACTTGGGCCGGACCGACCAAGCCCGGCTTGTATTGCAGGATGTCCTCAAAACCACCGCGGAAACAATCGGCGAAGGCGAGACTCTCGGGGCGCGGTCCGATAATCGCCATCTCTCCCTTGAAGACGTTCCACAATTGTGGAAGCTCGTCGAATTTGGTGATGGCCAGGATTCGCCCTATTGTCGTCATGCGGCTGTCGCCAGCCATGGTCAGCGCGAAGCCATGGGAATCGCACCGCACATCGAATTTACGGAACTTGTACATGCGAAAGGGCCGGCCGCCCGCACCCACCCGGGTCTGGGCAAAGAAGATCGGCCTGCCGCCTTCCAGAAACAGCGCCAAGGCGATCACCAGCATCAGCGGAGCGAAGACTATGGCTGCGGCCGTAGCCAGGACGAGGTCGATTGCTCGCCTCGCGAACCCGTGGCTGGCCCTTGAGATGCCAGATCGGTGAAGAGAAAGGTCGAGAGCATTCATGCGGCGGTTCCTGCTTGGGCGCGGCCGTTGACGGCGGCGGCAAGAGCGACCACGACCGCTTCGACAACAGGCGCGGTGATCTGGGGATGCAGTGGCAATGTCAGCTCGCGCTGAGCAAAATCCTCGGTCCGCGGCAAGTGGATCCCGGGGAAAAGCTCGCGATAGAGCGTCATCTCGTGGACGGGCGGATAGTGGACGGTGGTTTGTATCCCCTCAGTACGCAATGAATCGACAACGTCTTGCCTGTTGACGTAGCGCGGCAAGAGGACAGGCATGATGTGGTAAGCCGACGTCCGTGGTTCGTGGAACGGGATCGTCACGGCCGGGCAATGTTTTGCGACGAGGCGCCGGTAGAGCATGACCAGGATACGCCTGATCTCGTTCCATTCCTGCAAGTTCTGCAGTTGGACCAATCCGATTGCGGCCCGCATTTCGTCCATGCGATAGTTGAACCCGAGCATGGTGACATCATAGTGCGCCGTGCGGCTGTTCAGTCTTTGGCGCGTCCCTGAGGTCATCCCGTGTCCGCGGGCCTGGCGGATTTTCTCGAGCAGCTCGGGATCCCGGGCAATCACCGCCCCGCCTTCCGCCGTGGTCATGTTCTTGTTGCCGTAGAAGCTGAAGGCGGCTGCGGTGCCGTACGTTCCGACCTCTTTCAAGCCCGGAGCATGCGCGGCATCCTCGATGATATGCAGCCCTCGGGCCCGGGCGAACCTCTGCCACTCTTCCCGATTGGCCAGGTAGCCGGCGAAATGCACGAGAATGACCGCCTTGGTGCGTTCCGTGCACCGCGCCTCAGCTTCCGCGATCGACATCAATGGCACGTCAACCGACTCGATATCGACAAAGACCGGGGTCGCGCCGACATAGAGAACCGCGTTGGCCGTCGCCACGAAAGTCATCGATGGGACCAGCACCTCGTCGCCTGGTCCGATGCCGAGCGCGTGCAGAATGAGATGAAGCGCTGCGGTGCAGGAGCTGACCGCGACGCAATCCTCCGCATCGTGCGCCTTGGCAAAAGCCTCTTCAAAGGCTTTCACCTGCTCGCCCATCGTCAGCCAACTGCTGTCGATGACCTTGGACAAAGCTGTTTTCTCCGGCATACCCAAAATTGGGGCACTGACCAAGAGCATCATGACCTCCTAGATTGTTGACTGCGGGACAGGGGCTTGGTGATTGCGTCACGCAGCCGTGGCAGTGACCTCGATCGAGGCCGACTGGTCTTCCCAGGAAATGGCTTGTGCACTCTGAAAGTCGTCGACGCGCCCGATATCGAGCCAGAGGCCATCGTGTTTGTACACGTGGACTGGTGTACCGTTCTGCATCATCTGCAGCATAAGGTCGTCGAACCCGAACGGTATGCCGGACGGAATGAACTGCAGAACATCTGGGTTCATGCAGTAGATCCCCATGCTGACCAGATGCGAAAGCGTCGGCTTCTCGCGGAAGACCTGCACGGTGTTGTCGACTTCGTCGATGACGCCGAAGTCCATCTTGTGCAGGCGGGAAGCTGTGGCGATCGTCACCGGATCGTTGTGCTTGCGATGCGCCGCGACGAAGCGACTAATGCTCAGATCGGTAAGAACGTCGCCGTTGAGAACGATAAAGGGTTCGTTTAGTTCATCCCTGATCAAGGAGAGTGGTCCGATGGTGCCGAGCGGCTCCATCTCCTGGGTATATCGGATTTTCAGATTCCACTGCGAACCGTCTCCGCAAACGGTGCGGATCAGATGCCCGAGATACCCGGTGGTGATGTAGACTTCCTGGATACCGTTGCGCCGCAGCCATTTCAGCAGCATCTCGAGGACCGGCCGAGCACCGATCGGCATGAGCGGCTTCGGCAAGACTGATGTGAAGGGGCGAAGACGTGTCCCCATGCCACCACATTGAATCACCGCTTTCATTTGCTTCTCCCGTGTTCGTTAGGCCTGATCACCATTGTCATGAGCCGGCCACCCTACCCCAGTTCTGTTCAGCACCCGGAAAGTCGCGTTCTTGTTTCCTTGAGAGGACCTGTGGAAAATCCCACAGACGCTTTGGTCCGGACATTGTAGGCTTGATGGTAAGTGGCGGTCGGGGTGGATGTCGTCGTGCATTCGAATGGTAACGATCCAGCCGTTCTGGTGTTCTATGGCTGGAGCAGTTCTGACGCGAAATCGGTGCCTCTCGAGGCGCCTGTCGCAAGGTAGGCGGAGGGTGCTGCGGCGAGGGTTCCTGGGGTTCAGAACGGATGTCTGACAAGGTCCGGCGGTCCTGTTGACGGCAGTTCAAAAAAAAGAGAAGCGTTTTCCGTTATCAAGGATTATATTAGCAACCTGGCGTTTGCGGTGTTGGGGCACCGCTGGCGTTGACTGGGTGAATCGACGAGTGGATGGCCACACCTTCCAAGTCCGTTGCCGTTCAATTCATCCAGAGTGCGTTGGGGTAGTTCAAATGTACCGAATCGTTATCGCCGACGATCATGGCTTGTATCGTCGTGGCCTGCGGTTGGCATTGACCGCAGGCATTCCCGGTGTCGAGATATTTGAGGCGTCGTGTTTCGATGCCGTGCTCAGCCTGTTGGCCGAGCAGGCTTTCGTCGATCTTGCCGTTCTGGACCTGAACATGCCGGGACTGTTCAACCAGGAAGTGCTCAGCGGCATCCTGTCGGCTTATCCGGATACACGATTTGCCATCGTTTCCGGGAACGATTCACGCGCGGAAATACTGACGGCTCTTTCGATCGGGCTTCACGGTTATATCGTAAAGTCGCAGAGAGACGAGGAGGTCGTGCTGGCCGTCAACGAAATCCTTGCGGGCCGCATCTACGTCCCCGCACTTCTGTCACGCCCAGGTGCGGGGCAGGCAACTCTCGCACCTATGCCCGCGGAACAAATCCCGCCCCGACGTACCACCAGTGCCAATCTTGGCAGGTTGACTTCGAGGCAGCAGGAAGTGCTCAAGCTGATGGCGGAAGGATATTCGAACAAGGAAATTGCACGCGATCTGGAAATAGCCGAAGCGACGACCAAAATCCATGCCGCCGCGGTGCTGCGTGAGCTTGGAGTTCGGAATAGGACAGAAGCTGCCGTTTTGCTGAAGACTTGGCTTACGAAGAATGCCAATTAAAGCGCCGCGCCCTTATCGGACGCTCCGGAACTCCAAATCCACGCACTCTGCCTTCTAAAATCGATTCCGAGCCGATGCGTTAAGGGCCGATTTCCTTGCGAGACAGCTTTAGCGAATATCGCAGCCCGTGATCCGACATTTCCAGCTTGGGGGAATGACCGACAAGCGGCGCTCCATCCACTCCGAGTATCATCGAACCGAAACCGTGACGAATAACATTTGAAGTTCGCCGCCGCCCCGATTCCAGCCATTCGAAGACGATGTCACTGCCAGCGTCCTCGGATGCAAAGGTCCAATTCACCTCGATCCGGCCCTTTGAATCGCCAAGTGCTCCATGTTTCATGGAATTGGTCGTGAGTTCGTGCGCAATCATCGCAAAACTCTCGGCGGCGCCTCCCGACATTGCGACGGAAGGACCGCTGACGGATATGTCACGTGTTCCCATATACGGTTGCAATTCCTGTACGACGAGATCGTGGAGCATCGCCGAATGGTTCCCCTTGCCTGAAAGGAGCAGATGGGTTGCCTCAAGCGCACGAATCCGGTCGATCAGCGTCTCCTTGTATTTGGCGACATTGTTGTCGGGAACATTGACCATCTTCACGAGCGCGGTGATCACCGGGAACAGGTTGCTGAATCTGTGGCGTTGTTCGAGCATGATGCGCTCCCGCTTCTTTGCCGCGGCGCGCAGCAATGTGGTCTGCCGTCGTTCGGTCAGGTCCGCGGCCACTCCAAGCCGCTGCGGATGATCATCGTGTTTGTCCTCCCTTCCGCGCAGAGCTACCCAGCGGATATGTCCGTCCGGCCGCCGGACGCGTATCTCGACGTCGTAGTTCGTGACCGGCGCGAGCTTTCTCGACGCTGCCAGCTTTGGCCAGTCCGCCGGATGAACGACAGCTGCCAGTTCCTCCAAGGGGCGGCTAGTGGCTGGGGGCAGGCCGAGAATGTCCCAGAACGTGTCCGACCCTGTTACGGTCGCCTCCTTAAGGTCGATCCGCCACGTAGCCAAGCGTCCGGCGGACAAAGCAAGATCCAGCCACTCCTTTTGAGCTCGGAGCGCTTCGTGCGCGGCTCGTTGCTCCGAAATATCGTCGACCACGACAAAGATGCTCTCGGGGAGGACCCCATCGGGCACGGATGAAGACAGAGTCAGCCGGGCCCAGAATGCCGTACCGTCCTTTCTTGACAGACGGACCTCCGAACCGAACGAGGCAGCTTCATTGCCAAGGCCCGCCAGCAATCGTGCCAGGGCGTCGCGGTCGTCCGGATGGACGAGTGTCTTGAGCTGCAATTGGGCAAGCTCTTCCTCCTTGTAGCCTGTCATCTCACAAAGGCGTCTGTTGGACTGTAGAAGCTCGCCTTTCTCGTTGGAGTTTGCGAATCCCATGGCGGCACGTTCGAAGGCCCAGCGGTAGCGGCTCTCGGTTGCTTCGACGGCAGCCAGCCTGGCTTCTGCTACTCCCAGCACCTCATGCAAGTCCTGCCGCAGCCGATGGAACGTCATGGCGATCACCCCGCCCGAGACCAGAAGCAGGATGGCGCGTGCCCAATCTTCGTTGGAAATTTGATCGAGCCCCCGTGCCCATAAACCGACAGCCACCATCAGAATCGTCGCCGCAAGCGCTACCGCACGGTCTTCAAGATAGGCAATAACAATAATAGCGGGAACAAATTCCAGAAAACTCGCGTTTTCTCCAATATATACTGATGATTTTATTTCAAATATCAGTGTAGCGGTCAGTACCAACAGAGAGGCAAGATGAGTCAGCATTCTGCCCGACGGGTTCGAATTTGACCGAGGCGGGCGCGATTTCATAGGCATAGACTACAACCTTCGGACTAGCCCGTCGAGACTAGAGCAAGAAACGTACAACCTAGTACGACTGCCGGATTGCCACATCACTATCGTGGAGCGCATTTTATCAAGGGCGGGGGGAGCATGACTTCGGTCAGAACTCCTCAGAAGATACAGGGTTTCTAAATGGCGGGCGACATTTTTGTCAACCGGCATGCAGGAAACTGTTTTGTAAATCCCGGATAAATTACTTCGGGCTGGCGAAACTTTTGGCAGGGGGTTGAAAAATGACACTGATTGATAGGCACACCGAGGCCGCTAGCGGCCGATACATTGTGATGAGGACTAAGTATGACCGCGAAGCGAATGCGAGGCGGCCTTCTTATACTTACCCTTCGGACCGCGCATCAATTCGACCGGACGCAGAGGTCGGGCAGCCAAAGATACGCAGTCTGGAATCCATAACCGGCATGCTTGATCGCATCGGCTGTGGCTATCTCATCCTGAACCGCGAACGGAAAGTGGTCGAATGGAACGCAGCCGCTCAAACCACGCTGGAGCGTCAGGGCGAAGCGGCTGCTACGGCCGGCGAGCTGTCGGTTGCGTTAAGGCGTCTGATCGCGAATGTTCCGGCCAATTTCGTGCCGGGCTCACTGTCCTGGGTTGTGATCCGCAGCGCGGGCGACAGGCCGGTTATATTGAACGAGACGGGGGCTATCGCGCCTGATGGTACGAGCATCGTGGCATTGCTCGACCGTGAGAGCAGGTCCGGGCCAAATCCGCACACACTTCAAAAGATGTTTGGCCTGACAGGCGCGGAAACGAACCTCGCTTTGCGCTTGGCCCAGGGCGATGCGCCCTTGGAGATCGCCCGCAGTTGGCGGCTCAGCCGCACCACCATTCGTTCCCAGCTTGCCTCGCTCTTCGCCAAGACCGAAACGAAACGTCAGGCTGAATTGGTCGCTCTCCTGGGGCGCATCTCGGTTCTGCCATAAGAGTGCCGTTTTGAGCCCGTCGCCGGGCGGTGTCATCCGCCCGGGACAAAGGCAACCGGAATAAGAACCGTTTCAACATAGTTGAGCATCTGACGGCGCCAACTGTGCCTGTCCCCAGTACGCCGGCGTATGATTTCAGCGGACGGAATCTCGGGATCCGGTGGAATCGACAGGGTCGAAACGAATCCGAAAGGCGACAATTCGAAAGGCCGACAAGTTGGACAATGATCCACACAACAAATCCATTCGATCGCAATCAGATCGCTCCGTGATGAGCCTTGCCCGAAAGGGTCCAATCGTCGTCACCGGCGCTGCCGGCTTCATCGGGTTTCACGTGGCCTTGCGGCTTTTGCATCTCGGTGTGGAAGTCGTGGGCGTCGATAATTTCACACCCTATTACGATCCAAGACTCAAGGAAGCGCGATTTGCGCGTCTCTGTGCCGAGCCGGGGTTCATTCCGTTGCGAATGGATCTGGCGGACCAGGCGCGCGTGAAGTCGCTTTTTTCAGACTTTCGGCCGTCACACTTTGTGCATCTCGCGGCTCAGGCCGGCGTGCGATATTCGCTGCTTGACCCGCACGCCTATGTGCAATCGAACATCGTGGCATTTCTCAATGTACTCGAAGGTTGCCGGCACGTCGGCGTCAGTCACCTCGTCTACGCCTCGTCGAGCTCCGTCTATGGCGCTAATCGAACGATACCTTTTTCCGAACACCATGGCGCCGACCATCCCGTCAGCTTCTACGCCGCAACCAAGCGTTCAAACGAATTCATGGCGCATTCCTACAGCCATCTGTTCGGCCTGCCCGCGACCGGACTGCGCTTCTTCACCGTTTACGGCCCCTGGGGCCGACCCGACATGGCGGTCTACATATTCACGCGCGCCATCATCGAGGGGAAGACAATCGAAGTGGCCAATGCCGGACGCGTCTGGCGAGACTTCACCTATGTCGACGACATCGTCGAGGGCGTGGTTCGAACGCTCGCCTCACCGCCAAGCCCCGATCCGAATTGGGATGCTTATGCGGCTGATCCTGCTACAAGTTCCGCGCCGCATCGCGTCTACAATATTGGCAATGACCGGCCCGAGGAGATCAACCGGCTGATTTCGATCATCGAAACGGCCCTTGGCCGTCGTGCGCTGCGCAAGGATGTACCTTTGCCGCCCGGCGACGTTCTGGAGACTCGCGCCGACGTCAGCGATCTTCGCAGTGCTGTCGGTTTCGCACCGGCAACAACGCTCGAGGACGGCGTGCAGCGCTTTGTCGAATGGTATCGACACTTTCACGGGACCGATGCTGAGCTGCGCACACAGCAACAAACCCTGATGCATGTGTGAGAGCAAGAGACGCATCACGAGTTTGAGATCCAAAGCCACACCGGCCGCTGTCAAACGGCGTTGAAGATTGACCCCTTATCGGCGTGCAATATTGACCCCCTAAGGTCGGTGAGCTGATCCGATCCGTCGAGGCTGCTCGGGGTTGCGCACCTGGGCGGTTCAGCGGGTTGGGGTTCAGGCGCGACGAAATCACGAAGCCGCTCGGTGAGGTCTGCCGAAAGGAAGTGCTGTTCGGGGTCGGAGACAGGTGACGAAACGACTCGGGAGATAAAGCCCTTCGACGGCCCGGGCGTGATGGACATCGCGCACGGAGACGATCGAAGCCGTTCGCGCGACGCATTCATGAGTTGCGCGAGGATTCGGTCCGCGTGATCGACGGAACGACAGGCGATTTCGAGCCGCAGAAGAAACGGGTGCTCGTCATCGTCGTGCCGAACGAGAAGCGCCACCGGCTCCGTTTCGACCGTGAAGAGAAAGAGGCCGTTCGTGGGATACGACAACGGCGCCGCGTGATCATCGGCGAGGCGCTTAAACTCGATCGGCCCGGCCCACCATTCGTCGGCACCCGGGGCGAGTAATTCCGCCAGTGACACCCGTTTACTTCCCTGCCTACCGTCCACTCCGAACGAACATGCGGTATCGGGCTGGGAAGATAGTTGCTCCACCGCCGATTGAATACCCGCGCCGAGCACGAGGAGCTCTTGCGATTTCAGAACGCAAAGCGGTAACCGGCCGAGACTCAGGTGTTCCGAAAGTCGGGTGGGAAGATTGGTCATGTTTGGGCCCCTCGTGTCTCACACGCGAGGAGGCAAGAGATGTGCCGGTATCACCTGCTCCCGACCCACTGCCGGATCTCGTCAGCCAATTGCTCGAGAACGCCCATCGTCCCGGCGGGGAGCGGGTCCGGAAACCGTTGCTCGGGATACGCGAGCGTTCCCCCCAGATGGACCGGCTGGACGCAGGGCATCTCGTGCTGTTCGAAAAACTTGATCATGTTGTCCGCGCATAGGCGCACACTCGGATCGTCCGCGGGATCGGTGGCGCCGTTGACGATGACCGCTCCGAGTTTTCCTTTGAGCTGTTGTCCGTCGCGCCACAGGGGATCCGATCTGTCGAGCAAGACGACGCCTAGGGCCGGCGGCATTCCGAAGCAGGTGGGAGTAGCCATCAGAATCACGTCCGACTCTTTCATGAGTGACAGAACACGATCGATCCCGTCGCCGTGGTATCCGAACGTTTGATAACACTGCTCGCACCCGAGACAGTCGATACGCTCATCGGCCAGACGCACCTGTTCCACGACCTTCACCCGCCGATCTCTCTCGAGCGAGCGAAGAACCTCGCCGAGCATCCGCGCTGAGTTACTGGACGCGCGTGGGCTGCAGTCTATTCCAATGATGGTCGTCGCTTTGTCCATGTGAGGATCCCTAGTAAGGCGTGACAGCTCGATACCGAATGGCACGGGGCGAAGTTTTGAGTATCCCCACCGATGGCTTCAAAGTCGACGATACTCGCTCTTTACCTTTGAATTTTCCGGATCACAATATTGACCCCCTAAGGTCGGTGAGCTGATCCGATCCGTCGAGGCTGCTCGGGGTTGCGCACCTGGGCGGTTCAGCGGGTTGGGGTTCAGGCGCGGTTCTTGAAGCGCCAGCTCTCGTTGCCGGTCTCGACGATATCGCAGTGGTGAGTGAGCCGGTCGAGGAGCGCGGTGGTCATCTTGGCGTCACCGAAGACCAAGGGCCATTCCCCGAAGGTCAGGTTGGTGGTGACGATGACCGAGGTCTGCTCGTAGAGGCGGCTGACCAGGTGGAATAGCAGTTGGCCACCGGACTGGGCGAATGGCAGATAGCCAAGTTCATCGAGCACGACGAACTCTTTGCGCCCGAGATAATCGGCCATGCGTCCCTGCCGGCCGGCTCGGGTCTCGGCCTCGAGCTTGTTGACCAGATCGACGACATTGAAGAAGCGGCCGCGGGCACCATTGCGGATAGCGGCGCGGGCAATGGCGATGGCCAGGTGGGTTTTTCCAGTGCCGGTGCCGCCGATCAGCACGACATTGCGTTCATGGGCGAGGAAGTCACCGCCTGCGAGGTCCTGAACCAGGGTCTCGTTGATCCCGGTCTCGCGCGGATAGGCTCGGACGAACAGCATTCGACTGTGGCAGAGCCGGACATGGGCGACCTTGACCGTTACCGTCGTGCCATTGATCAGCACCACGTCATGGCTCCAGTCGAACTGGTAGGCCTCCCCAGGTGCAAAGCTCAGTGGCACGAACGCTGCGGCTGACGATGACACCCGGTCGCGGCGCCAGACACGGGCATAACGGCGGACGGCATCATAGCCGCCCTCATAGCCGAGACCCCGAAGTTCCTCGAATACCCGGATCCAAACCCAAGGACAGGCAGTGTGCCAAAGCCAAACATCCGGGGGTCAATATTGGACGCCGATAACCCCTCTCACAGGGTCAAACTTGCACGCCGAAACACAGCGGCCGCAGCTTCGGAGTTGCCAGGCCGGTGGGGTTTTTCAGCTTGAGCCCTGCCTCGCGATCGCTCGCAGAGTGGGGCTTCCAAGTCATGCTCAGCCCCGGCTTCGTTCGGCAGGATACGCTGCCCTCAATGCTGAGCCCCGTCCCGCCTTAAGGCGGCCAACGCCCGCCCGCTTAAGCAGAACCTTCAAAAGGGCTTCGCCGCAAGTGCCCTGCCCCAGTGGTGACGGCATTGAATTCGACTGTGTAACGCGACCGCTCAGAGGCAGCCGCCAGCTTCAGATCAGTGTAAGAACCAGTATCGCAGCTGACGGTTAACTGTGCCCGTTTTGAGCGACGTCAGCGCAAAGACCAGCCCTGGCATGATCTTCAATCGTTTGCTGATGAAGATCGCCATGGCCACGTTCCAGACAGCCAGGGCAAGCGCGAGGCCTATTGCGGCGCCCATTGGACCGTAGAGCTCGATTCCCACCGCACAGCCTATGAGGCCGGCGGCCGCGCCGACGATCATGGCTACGGCCGCCGCCCATTCGTTGCCAGTCATCGTCAACAGGTTCAGCTGCGGTCCGCACAGTGCGACAGCGACATATCCGAGCATCAGCACCCGGGCGATGGGCGCTCCTGAGCTGAAATCCTCGCCGAACCAGCTCATGAGAGGTCTGACGATCACAACCAGCGGGACAGCCATGGCAATGGCGCCGCAGGCCGAAAGTATCGAGGCGCGTGAAAATAGCTGCTGCAGCCCCTTGCGGTCGCCTTGCGCATGCAGGGCCGCCGCCGCCGGCGAAAACATCACCCCGACAGCAGCCACGGAAAGACCCACAAGCAATGCGACGTTCAATCCCAAGGCGAAGATTCCTGCATCTTTGATATGACCCGTCCAGCCCAGCACCATGACGCCGGCGCGGTTGATGAAAACATCGAGCCCGGCCATGAGCATGATTGGCGGAACCACGGCCCACCACTCTTGCGATGCGTCGCTGGGCTCGGTTTGCCGCAGGCCGGTCGGCTGAAACCTCGTTGCGAGGATATACACCAGTGCGACTGTAATGCCCGAGCTTATCAGCACCGTCTTCATCACCAAGGTGGCGTCAAGGGTCCACGATCCCGACAAGGCCGCCGCTCCCAGCAACGTCAACAACAGGCCGTCGCGCACGATGCGTTCCGGCAAAAGGGCTGAGACACCGCCGCCGAAAGAACGAACAAGTGTCGCGCCCAAGGCGTAGGCGGTGACCAGTGGCACTGCCGCCATGCCTAGAAGTTGGCTGATTTCAAGTTCCTTCTGAGAAGGATTTGAAAAGAAAAAGATCAAGGCGGCGCCTGTGATGCCGAACAGTGTCGCCGCTGCCAGCGCCCTTTGCAGAGCAAATCTGATTACGCCGTGTGCCAGGTCAAGCCGCCCTTTGGCCCTGTAGGCGGACACGAAGCGCAATAGGGATATATTGAAACCAAGTGTCGCAAGATAGGCAAGCACGGAAGTCCAGGACAGGACGTAGGAATAGATGCCGTAGCTGGTGGGACCAACAAGGCGCGCAATCAACAATTGCGCCAGGCTGGTCAATCCCGCGCCGCCGACATAGATCATAAGAGCGAAGACGGTAGCGTAGCCGAGGCTTCGGCCCATGTCTTGGTTGGGACGGTTTTGGTTGGGGCGCGAAACGACATCTGCCGCGGCAACAGAGACAGCAGGATTTCGTGCCGTCTTCACAACTCCATAGTCGTCGAGGTTGTCATCGAACACCTCATGATCCTCGCTGCCTTGGACTGCGGGTCGACCTCCGGCTTGCAGGATTTTCGAGATTATCTTGTGCTCGACACACTCGATGCCTTCCAACGAAGACCGATCGTTGAGAGTATGGATCGGAATGATTTTCCGGTCGGATTCGACAAGAATATCATCTAAGCTTTGAAACACCCCGAAAGCGCGCATGCTCGTGTCGAAATCCGTCTCGAAAATTCGCTCCGCAGGCGCTTCGTGCATCATCCGCTGCTGCAGGCGCGTCTCCACGATCGAGCGCGGCGCAACAACTCTGAGCGTGAAATCAGCGGTGGGCGCGAGGCTGAGGGCCTTTGCGAGCGCGGCCTTGTCCGCGGTTCCATTAAGCATTGCCAGCGATGCAACCGCCTGGACATAGCCCTGATCGAATATGACCACGTCTCTGGATTGCTTGGCCTCATCCCAGCGGCGCGAAAGTTTCAATATGTGCTGCCAGAGCCGGGCCCGCCATATTCGTTTTTTGGGCGGGATCATTCTTGTCATGGAAAGAGACGTCGAGAGATCTTTGATTCTGCCTCTCGGCGAGAGCAATATTTTCAATGTTGAAAATATTGCCGATATGATCCTGAAAATAGCCAGAAAGACTCCAAGATCGACGCTCGATCCCCTCTCGCGAGGCGCGTGACCGGGGGCGACCCTGGCATTGTACCCCTGCCCGCGCAGTCGCCGGGCAAGAGCGTGAGCAAAGGTCCTCTTGCCGGATCCAGGCGGCCCGAAGAGTTCAATGATCATAAGGTCAAATCCGATCGTGGCGATATCGTTGCTGCTTGGAGGCCGCTTGTGACGCTCATGACACTCTCTCGAGCAAAAGATCAGCGCTGTCCCCGAAATGATAGCCGGCGTGCTTCTTGAGATTGACCTGCGTGAGAACGCTCCCCACAGGGACCGAAACCGATGCATCGCTCGCAAGCGGCTCCAGAACACCGCGCGCGATGCTGCGTCGTGTCTTGCCCCAGCGGATGGCGAAAAGAACCGCGTCAGCCCAACTCGTCAGAAGCCCGGCCTCTGGTCCTGCAAGTCCCAGCGGTCCATTTATGATGACGATGCTGTAGATCGACTGTAGCTCATCCGTAAACAGGGCACCGTCGGCCGTGGACAGCAGCGCCAGCAGATCCTCCGATGGCGCAAGAGCCATGAAGTCGATTCCGATTTCAGGCATTCCGACGGTTGCATCATGCAAGGCACAGCGGTCACTCACATAGTCTCCGAAGAAATTGCGTGGCTTGTGTGCTGTGAACTCGTCCAGAAACTCGTTCGTGAGGGGCGTGCCCGTGCCGTCAAGATCGAGGAAAAGCACTCTGCCTCCCAGCCGGGTGGCTGCCAGGGCCAGGCTCCATGCAAGTTCGGTCTTGCCATCATCCTGCACGCTGGACGTGACGAGAATGACATGCGACGAGCGATCCCTGACCGGCTTGGGCGCCGCGGCGACAAGCAGGGACGTTACGGCGCGGCTGTATCTGGACTTCTGCTGGGCGAGAACCAACTGCTGCAGTCGCTTGGCGTGCATTGTGGGAGCCTGTGGTATCAGCCCCAAGCAAGGAACCCCGAGCGCTGCTTCAGCTTCGGACTCGCCACGCAGAGTCTGATCGAGGCGATTACGAAGAACGACGAAGACGCCGCCAATGAGGCCAAACACGACCATGCCGGGTGGAATAAGAAAGATTGGCGATAGGGTCCTTGGATTCGTCGGCGGCCATGCGGCTGAAAGGGTCGAGACTCCGGCCGACGGAGTTGCGATGCGGCGGATCAAATCCTGTTGTTGGGTCAGAAGCTGATTGTATCGCTGCGTCAGGATACTGACCTGCGGCTCCAGCGCACGCAGCCCGGACAGCCGGCCGGCTGTTTCGGCGCCAACCGCGTCGAGCACGCTCTTGCGTGTGTCTAGAGTGGTGACCTGGGCACGATAGATCTCCGCTTCCGCCGCGATACGGGCGGTGCCCTGTTCTATCTGGAGGTTGATCGAATTGGTCAAATCGTCACTTGCCTCGCCATTGGCTTGCCGAGCCGCCAGGTCGATCAGCACCTGTGACCCCATCGCTTCGGCGAGCGCGGTGATCGGCGCCCCTTTCTTTCGCAGGTCCTGAATATGTTGAAGGCGAGCTTCCGTGGCGGAGAGATCCGCTTTCGACAAGGAAATCTGCTGGCTGAGTTCGGCCGTCTCCCTGGCGGCGCTGTCCGCCGCACCTTGGTCAACGGCGCCATGGCTCAGCCGATACTTCTCCAGACGATCGGTCGCTTCTGCCAGATCGCTTTGCACTCCCGGCAAGGCGGCGACGATCGAGTCGAGTTCCAGCTTATCCGAGCCCTGGTGCCTCTTTGCGAGATCGTCGATGTACAGTTGGGCGAACGTATTGGCCACCATGGCGGCTCGCGTTGGATTGTTATCGGTGAAGCCTACTGTGATCACTCTCGATCGCAGTTCCTGCCCGACCCTCACGTCCTTGCGTAGCGCCTTCAGTTCAGCTGCATCCAAGTCTTCCGGTTTGCTCTGCGGCCAAATTCTGCTCAACAGACCACCTGCAAATGAGTGCGAATTCGATTGGCCGTCCTGAGCAGGATTGGGGCGAGCATCGCCAGTTCCGGAGCCGCCTTGTGCGGCAGTGCTGCCAGCCTCCATTTTGCGAAGCGCCGTCACCACGCGACGCAGATGCCCTTGCGACGAGAGCATGGTTATATGATCGTCAATGCTGGCATCCAGCATCTCTGGAGCAATTTCCGTGCCGTTAGGCCCGCTCCTGCTGGGAGCATCAAGAATGATTTGCGTGGTCGCTTCGTACTCGACAGGGCGAATAAAGCCTGCAAGCCCGGCCAAGACACCACCTAGAACGACCATGGCTAGCAGGAACCATTTTCGTCTCGCCATGGTAGTCAGAAGTTGCTGTAAGGGGTTCTCCGTGTCGATCTGCTCGCGCAGCGGCCGCCTCATACGCGGCTTGGTCTCACGCGCGGTCACATGCATCTCAGTCGCGCGCGGAAGTTGAATGCGGCTGACTATGGAACCTTCCATCTTACACTCCTGCCAGTTCGAAAATGCGGGACAGATCCTTTGCTGGCGTCGATGGGCGACTGGCCTCGTTGCGCCATGCCTGGAACATCAATGCCGCCCACAGATCACGAGAATGATCGTGCCTGCCGTCCATGTGATCTCGCCAGCAGGTCTCGACCTTTGCAAAGTCGAAGATCCCATCCCCGGAGAGGCGCATATCGGCGATAAGATCGCTGGCCCAGATGCGCAGCGGCCCTCTCAGCCAGACAGCTATCGGGACGTCGAAGCCATGCTTCGGCCGATCGATCAGTCGCTCGGGGACGTAGCGATGCAACAGCTGGCGAAGGATCCACTTGCCTCTGCCGTGGCGAACCATCACGTCCGCCGGCAGGCGCCAGGCGAATTCGACAACCCGATGATCGAGAAGCGGGCATCGTCCCTCGAGGCTGTTGGCCATGCTGGCGCGGTCGAGCTTCACCAGTATGTCGCCGGGCAGATAGCCGACCATGTCGTCGTACAGGAGACGCGACAGCAGGCCGTCAAGCGGTGGTGTGCCATTGATCGATATGGGGGGTCTATGGTGAGTGAGGTTTTCGGTCGATGATCCCATCAGCCGCTGATACAGTTCATCCTCATCCGCCGCTGAAAGGAGCCGAGCCAGGCGATCCAGCCGGTCGCTCCGCAGTGCATGGCGCGCATGCGCCGAAAGCGGCAGCTTGCTGACGAGATCGTGACGGGCCGCACGGGCCAGCAATCCAATTCCTGTCGCAAGCGTCTGGCGCATCGGCAACGGGAGACCATGCTGCCGTTTCACTCGGGCCGCCATGAGGTGGCGAGCGTAACCGGCAAAGCATTCGTCGCCACCGTCGCCCGACAGAGCCACCGTGACGTGCTGGCGAGCCAGCCTCGCCACGAGCAGAGTTGGTATCTGCGATTCGTCGGCGAACGGCTCGTCCCAGGTCTGTGGCAGTTCTGGGATGATGTCGCGCGCGGAGGCGGGCGAAAGGTGAAGTTCGGTATGGTCGGTGCCCAGATGCCGGGCGACTTCGGCAGCGTGGGGCGCCTCATCGAACCCGCCTTCTCCGAAAGCAATCGTGAACGTGCGCACCGGTTTTTGGGACTGAGCCTGCATCAGGGCGACAACGGCGGAACTGTCGACGCCGCCGGATAGAAAGCCGCCCAGCGGCACATCGGCGACCATGCGTTCCCGGACGGCAAGTCTCAGCAACTCGTCGAGCTTGTTTATCAGCTCCTCGTCGGTGCCGGCGATTGGTTCCTGCCGACCCTTCTCGGCGACATCGGCCAGCGACCACCACTGCCGGATGTGGTGCGAAAGGGACGCGGCACTGCGTGCGCCAGCAAAATCTGCCGCCGTAACAGACAGAACGGAACCTGGCGGCAGCTTGAACACGCCCTGCCAGATGCAACTGTTGTCCGGTACCCATCCCCTCGACAGCATCGCCGCCGCCGCATTGAGATCGAGCTCCTGACGGAAACCTGGAAAACGGTTGATTGCCTTTAACTCGGAGGCAAAAACCAATGCATCGCGTGTTGCGGCAACGTAGAGCGGCTTTTTGCCCATTCGGTCACGGGCGAGATGAAGGGTCCTCGTCTTCCGGTCCCACAATCCAAACGCGAACATGCCGGCAAAGCGCTTGAGCGCTGCGTCGAGTCCCCAATTCTCGATCGCGCACAGCATGACTTCAGTGTCGCTGGTGCCGCGGAAACAATGGCCCGCACTTTCAAGTTCGTGGCGAAGATCGCGGAAATTATAGATCTCGCCGTTGAAGGTGATGACATATCGGGCACTTGCCGAACGCATCGGCTGATGTCCAGCCTCCGACAAATCGACAATGGCCAGACGCCTGTGACCGAACGCGACGCCGGCTTCACGATCGGCCCAGAAGCCTTCGCCGTCGGGCCCACGGTGACGAAGCGCAGTCGTCATTCCCGCTATGGCCTTCAGCGGCTTCGCGTCGGCCGCACCCGGTGCTAGGAGAATTCCGGCAATCCCACACATCCCTTTACCCCGCGTAGCTATAAGTTCGATTGCGGGTCACCGAAGCTGCTCGTGACGTTGAAACTGTTCGCGACGTTCCAACAACGAGGCATAGGGTGACCGCAAACCACACGATCGGGTGTCGGACGATCAGGTGCGGAAACCCGTAAAAAAGGATCGACAACATCAACGCCAACAGGGCATCGGCCTTCGCACGCCAAGCGGCCAGGGTGGCTGAGCCAAGGATCCAGAGCAGGGCCAGGACCGCAATCAATCCACCTTGAGTATACGTATCGAGATAGGTGTTGTGGGCCTCGAAAGGTTCGCGTCGAAACTGCTTATAGACCGCGAGCGGGCGGTCCACATGCGGGCCGGGTCCAAGGCCCAGAGACCCTGAAGTCAAGCCCTTTTGGAATGCATCGGTCCAGAGACTGAAGCGAAGTTCAGCAGTCTCCGTTGTCTCCTCGCCGCCCCCACCTCGGCTGAGACCCTTGGCGATATCTTCGACGTTGCCAAACTCCGTGACAACATAGGGTGCCGTCGACACCGCCAGGGGAAGAAAGCCGACCACCAACAGGAGGGTCACCTGGCGGAAAACGGTGACTTTGTTACCGGACGCGAACCATATCCGAACACGCAGCCCCAGAAATGTCAGGAGGGTAAGGATGCTTGTAAGAAGAAAGGTATCACTCTTTGTCAGCTTCCCGACAAGGAAGGTCACACCAATGCTGCTGAACGCAAATACCCTCGCCCATGGATTGCGGGCGGTCGTTGCAAGATACAACGCCAGCGGACCAAAGAGCGCACAATAGAGCGCCAGTTGGTTCGGATTTTCGGACCAGCCGACGAAGCGATCCCAGAACCATGGGTCGACGCCGGGTTGTTGGATAAAACCCCAGCCGAGCGCCAGCTGAAAGAGAAAGCACGCATTCGCTATGCCGATCACCCACCAGGCGGTGCGACGTAGATGAAGTTCGGCTTCGGGCTCGGCTGCGGAGAGACAGGTGACGCAGGCCAACAGCACATAGGCTGTCATATCGTGGACCGGCGCCGCAAGTAATTCAACCGAGGTCAACAGGCCAATGATGAGACCGATCCCCCAGGCAAACGTCATGATCACCCAGAAGGTCACAAGATGGTACAGGGCCGGCGTGGCCTCCAGGCGACCACCCATGACTATTCGGCCGATCGACAGCATGATCCAAAGCGACAGCAGCAATTCGGTATATCCGAAAGGCATTCCTGGAATGCTGAGCTGCGCGGCGTAGGCCATCGCAATGCCGCCGGCCAGCAAGGCGTCCCGGATCATCGGCGCACCCCACCCATTTCGGGCTCTGCGGCGTCCTTTTCGAGCAAGATCGGGGACACAGATCGAGCGAGATCGCCATGGGATTTGGCGCTAAGGACTTTTTTGTACAGATCGCAATACTGGTCGACGACCCAGGGCAGCGAGAACTGCTCCCGGACGAGTTCGACAGAACGACCGCCCATGAGCTTTCCGAGATCGCGGTCGGAAAGGACGTCTATTATTCGAGACGCCAAGCCATCGGCGTCATGCGGCGGAACGAGGTAGCCGTTCCATCCGTCTTTTACCACGTCGTTGCAGCCAGGCATCCTCGAGGCGACAATGGGCAATCCTGCCAGTCCTGCCTCCAGCAGGACGCGCGGGATCCCTTCTCGATATTCTGTGGGAAAAGCGAACAGATCGGCCATGCTGAGAAGGGCAGGAACATCGCGTCGCGGACCCAAGACAATGACATTGGGGGCGTAGCGATCGATGTCCGCTTTATCGACTGCAAATGGGCCCTCGGTTTCCCATGGACCGACGAGCACGACACGCGCATTCGGCCTCTTGGACAGGATGCGTGGAATTGCTTTGAGGAGTGTCGGGATACCCTTCTGACGGGTCAGCCGACCGACAAAAACGATGACTTCGGCGGACTGGTCGAGCCCGAGATCTTCGCGCATTTTCATCGCCGGCGGTGCAAGGTGCCTTGCCATGGCGAACGCATCGACATCGATTCCTGAACTGCGGATCAGCCGTCCGCTGCCGCGTCGGATTAACCTGTAGCGCTCAAAGAAGGCCTGATCGTCCCGATTTTGGAACACCGTCGCAGCAGTCCAGAGGGACACAAGTCCTTGCAGTCCGCAAAAGATTGGACGCAGAGCCAGAGCCCGCGGCTCCAGCGACGAGAACGTCCAGCCCAGGCCATTGATCGTGCGGATGACGGGAAACTGTCCGCGCGCCGCAAGCGGCGTCAACAGGTTCGGCTTGGTGTCGAAGCTTTGCACAACGTCCGGCCGGAGTTCCGACATCAATTTTCTGATCGTTCTGACCGTGGCCCATTGTCCAGTGCCGCTGGAAAATCGGTCGAAACCGTACTGGCGATGCGGAATGCCATGCCGCAAAAACGCGGCTTCACTGCCGCTCGAAACCGCGGTGATCCGAAAACCCTTTTCGCGAAGCGACATCAGGAACGGGATTCTCAAGGCGTGGTCCTCGCCTCCCACACATACGAGATGCGGATTCATCCTGCCTCCCCTGACCCTGCGCCATACCCTAGTGGCGGGCAGTGGCCTGCTTTCGATTCTGCTTGCATGCTCTTGGTTTCGCCATTTGTGCGCGTATGTCGCCATGGTCACGGTAGGGGCAGGCTGGTCTACTGTCCTCGTCTGTTTAGATGAGGCAAACCGGGTTTGGATCGCGCTGCGGCATCACACGTCGGTAAGCTTTGGCGTGGATCAACGCTCAGAGCCGGCAAACTCAACCGCCTGGCACTCGCAACAGCCATGTGGCTGGCCTTCGCAACACGCATATCGTGACGCGTGGGAGAACCATTTCGCGCCCCGAACTCGAAGAATTCCGCGAACGCTTCCGCCAACGAGAGCAACCGAAAACCGCGCTTCGACGACCATGCGGCTGCCGGTACCCGGCATTCGCTCAAATATTGGTTTGAGGGGCCTTGCCCGCTTGGTCACGCTCCTGGCCGTGGACCGGAATCTCGATGCGCTGGCTGAACCGCATTTCGGTCAGAACCTTGCCTTGAGAGAGCGTGCCTCTAGACGAGCGGCAGATAGGCCGAACTCGGCCACATGCGACTCGGTAACCTCGGCTGCCGAAGAGACCGAGGGGGAGTGAGCACCTGCCATTCTATGTCCACAACAAATTCAGTCGCGATGGTGAGGATACAATCTGGTTCACACCCTGCTTTAATCTCCGCCAACTTTACCGGCAGTCTGACAGATTTTGTGAAACGCCAACAAAGAATCTGCCTATGAAATATTCCTTAAACTGAAGTAGCCAAAATGGTTGGCACTAATCTAGTATATTTGTGCAGAGCCACAGTCTAATAAAGTGACGATCAAGAATTTTATCTGCAAAGGAGGTGTCTTTTTTTGACACAGTTTTGTATTGGTCAAGGCAACCAGCTTTCCAACTCTCAGAATCCTATCGGCGATCAATGTTTCTATCAAAGGGTGTTGGTATGTGATTTGTCGCTAATATACGTCCTCTAGTAGGCAGGCAGCCGCGGGGCGCTATCGAATGAGAAAAAGGATTGTAGATGGCTCTCCATTTTGCCGCTGGCGGATCCGCCGGCGAAGTTGCAACCGCCGGCTTCAACCTGGTTGATGTTCAAACCGTCGAGCAGCTCAACGAATTGCCAGAGGGCTCGAAAGGCCTGATCTGGCTCAATGAGGGCGAAGGGGTAACCCAGTCCTTTATCGACAAAGTCACCCCCTTCATCGGCAATCCAAAGCTGTATGGGTTTTTTCTCGTCGATGAGCCGGATCCAACCGGCAAGTACCACACAAAGGTGGACGCGGCCGATCTGAAGGCGGAATCCGACTACATCCATTCCAATTTGCCGGGCGCCAAGACCTTCATCACCCTGATGGACATGGGCTCTGCCGCAAACCCGAATTATGCCAATACCTACAACTCTGCCAACACGAATATCGATCTGTTCGGCTTAGACCCGTATCCGGTGCGCACGGGCTCAAGCACCGTCGACTACGACATGATCGACAGATCCGTGGCTGCCGCGGTGGCCTCGGGCATCCCGATCAGCCAGATCGTTCCGGTCTATCAGACGTTTGGCGGCGGCAATTGGACGACCAACACGGGCGGCAAATATGTCATGCCCTCAACGGACCAGTTGCAGACCATGATGGACCATTGGCAAAAGCTGGTTCCCAATCCCGCCTTCGACTTCGCCTATGCCTGGGGCCAGCAGGAAGGCGACACCGCGCTTGAGAACTCTCCGACACTGCAAGCCTTCTTCAGGGAACACAATCAGAGTGATGCCGGGACACCGACTGCTCCCACCACGCCGACTGACCCCACAACGCCAACTGCTCCCACTGCGCCGACTGACCCCACAACGCCAACTGCTCCCACCGAGCCGACTGCCCCCACCACGCCGACTGCTCCCACAACGCCGACTGCCCCCACAACGCCCGCTACCTCTCCTGCCAATGATATTTTGGATGGCACCAACGGCGCCGATGTGCTCCACCGAGCCGGTGCCCACACGATGACCGGCCATGGCGGCAACGACGATTACTATGTCGACAATGCCGGCGACAGGGTGGTCGAGTCCTCTGGCCAAGGTCAAGACAGGGTGTGGACCTCCGTGAGCTCTGCGCTCTCGGCCGGCTCGTCGATTGAAGTCCTTGGCACCACGAAGGACGCCGGCACCACGGCAATCAACCTGACCGGCAACGAGTTGGACCAAACCATCCAGGGCAATGCCGGCGCCAACG
>NZ_CAAF010000058.1 GCF_000359125.1 Mesorhizobium sp. STM 4661
GATCAGGGAGACCCACCGCCGTGCTGTCGAATTACTGCCGCAGCTCCGCGAAGCAAAGATCACGCACGCGTGGGCCGGATTCGTCGACTGCACGCCGGACGGTGTTCCCTGTATCGGTGAGGTGCCGGATGTACCAGGCTTCATCCTGGCCGTTGGCTTTTCCGGCCACGGCTTCGGGGTTGGTCCCGGCGCCGGCCACCTGATCGCGGATCTTGCCACCGGAGCCGAACCGATCGTCGACCCCGTTGCGTATCGACCGGGACTCTTTAGCAACTCGGCATGGGGCACGGTCGCTGAGTTTTAGGCCGCACACGCAACCGGACGCCCCTTCACATGAGATGGCTTTGAGGCTTCAGCCTACCTCCCCACTGTGAGGTGGGACACCAGCGAGCTTTTCACGCAACAATTGCATGTCCTAAGGGCCACTAACCGCATGATATTCCGTCCAGGCACACAACTCCGCAGCCTGTCTATTCTCGGCGCAGGTTAGAATGCTTCAAAATTACCGGAGTTCCGCAGATGCCCGCGCCGCTCATGCACATCGAGTGCAGCCCTTCCCTGCCCCGCGAGGCGGATGTCGTCGTCGTCGGGGGCGGCGTGGTGGGCGTGTTCACGGCGTATTATCTCGCGCGCCGCGGCGTCAGCGTCGCCCTGGTCGAGAAAGGGCGCGTGGCCGCCGAGCAGTCCAGTCGAAACTGGGGCTGGTGCCGCCAGCAGAACCGCGATGCACGCGAGTTGCCGATGGCAACCAAGAGTCTCGATCTATGGGAGAAAGTGGCACAGGAGACCGGGCACGATACAGGCTTTCGCCGTTGCGGCCTCCTCTATCTCTCACAGGACGAAAATGAGCTGGCGAATTGGGCCAAGTGGCGTGACTTCGCCAGGACAGTGGACGTGACGACACATGTGCTGAGCGCGTCAGAAGCCGCCGAACGGGGCAGAGCGACCGGCCGCAAATGGAAAGGTGGCGTGTTCTCGCCAAGCGACGGAACGGCGGATCCTTCCAAGGCCGTGCCGGTCGCCGCGCTTGGGATCATGGCGGCTGGTGGCACCCTGCATCAGCATTGCGCGGCTCGCGGCATCGAGTTGAGCGCCGGCAGGGTCAGCGGCGTCGTAACCGAAGCGGGAACCATCCGCACGAAGACCGTGGTCATGGCCGGAGGGGCATGGGCCTCTTCGTTCTGCAACCAGCTCGGTTTGCGTTTCCCGCAAGCTGCCGTGCGTTCCTCCATTCTAGCCGTGGCGCCGGGCACAAACGGTCTGCCAGAGGCCCTGCATACCGCTCGCGTCTCGCTGACGCGGCGCAGCAACGGTGGATACACGCTGGCGATCAGCGGGCGGGCTCGCGTCGACCCGACGCCACAGCAGTTCAGGTTCAGCCGCGAGTTTATACCGATGTTCGCCCGCCGCTGGCGCAATCTCGCCCCGGGCGCCTTCGAGGGCTGGCGTCAGGGCCATGAAAGCTTGGGCAAATGGGGCCTTGACGACATTACGCCAATGGAACGGAACCGGATACTCGACCCGAAGCCCGACATGGGACAGATTCGGCTGACATATCGAAGAGCCTGCGAATTGATCCCCGAACTCCAGCGCGTCGCGATCTCCGATGCCTGGGCGGGTTATATCGACAGTACACCCGACGGCATTCCCGCAGTCGGTGAAGTGGAGGGAATTCCGGGCTTCATCCTGGCGGCGGGATTCAGCGGTCACGGCTTCGGCATTGGCCCCGGCGCGGGGCATATGATCGCCGACATCATTACAGGCAGCGAGCCTATTGTCGATCCGCGTCCTTATAGGCCCGAGCGCCTGAAGACGGCTGCGTGGGGCAAGGTCGCTGAATTCTGAGGAGATCAGCTTGCCAAGGTACAACCGGCGCACACGAAATTGAGGCCGCGAGTGCTCAAAACAGGGAAGTTACGATGCGCTTCGACTGGGGCTCGGACTACTACAAGGCCAATGGCCGGATGATGCCCGAAGATGGAATGGCGCAACTGAAGCGCTTCGATGCCATCTTCTTCGGCGCGGTCGGCTCTCCCTATGTGCCGGACGACATCACACTTTGGGGTCTCCGGCTGCCGATTTGCCAAGGCTTTGATCAGTACGCGAACGTGCGGCCGACCAGGATATTGCCCGGTATTATTTCGCCGCTGGCGGGCGTTGGGCCTGGCGACCTGGATTGGGTGATCGTGCGGGAGAATTCCGAGGGCGAGTATTCCGGCCATGGCGGCCGTGCCACCGCGGTCTCCCCGAGGAGGTTGGAACCGAGGTCGCGATCTTCACGCGCGTCGGCGTCACCCGCATCATGCGCTATGCATTCCGGCTGGCGCGGTCACGGCCGCGAAAGCTCCTGACCGTCGTTACGAAATCCAACGCGCAGCGTCACGGCATGGTAATGTGGGATGAAATCGCAGCCGAGGTGGCGGGGGAGTTCCCTGACGTCGCGTGGGACAAGATGCTGGTTGATGCTATGACGGTGCGCATGACACTCAAACCTCGCAGCCTCGATACGATCGTCGCCACCAATCTTCATGCCGATATTTTGTCAGACCTTGCAGGCGCGCTGGCGGGCAGTCTCGGCGTTGCACCGACCGCCAACATTGATCCCGAGCGGCGCTATCCCTCGATGTTCGAGCCAATTCACGGCTCCGCCTTCGACGTCGCCGGCAAGGGTATCGCCAACCCCGTCGCCACATTCTGGACCGCTGCCCAGATGCTCGAACATCTGGGCGAGAGCGCAGCCGCCGTCCGGTTGATGAGCGCTGTGGAAACGGTGACGAGCGAGGGCGTGCTGACGCCGGACGTGGGTGGGACTGCGACCACGCAGGACGTGACGGACGCCGTCTGCCGGACGATCCGCGGCTCTAACGTGTGACAGGTTTCCAATGAAGCTCGACAAGATCGACATCAAGATCTTATCCCAACTGCAAAAGAACGGGCGGGTCACCAACGTCGAGCTTGCCGACCTGGTCAATCTATCGCCAAGCCCTTGCCTGATGCGGGTGAAGAAGCTTCAGGCGGAAGGCTTCATTACCGGCTATTCCGCCCAGATCGATGTGTCCAAGCTCGGACAGACTCTAACGGTCTTCACCGAGGTTACGCTCAAGCACCATCAACAAAACGACTTCGCGAGATTTCTCACCGCCATTCAGAAAGTCGATTCCGTCATCGAATGCCATCTGATCTCGGGCGGGTATGATTACCTTGTGAAGTTCGTCACAGCAGGCATAAGCGAGTATCAGACGATCATGGAGCGCATGCTCGAATTGGATATCGGGATCGACAAATATTTCAGCTTCGTCGTGCTGAAGTCACCGATCGTGAAATCCCATTTGCCTCTCGATGTCATTTTCGACAAATGAAAAGCCGCTCCGCGGTCTGAACCTGGAGTACGCGCGCCAGCGTTCTCTTCCGCCGCGCGCGTGCAACGGCGAGAGGTCCACATAACTGCAACTTGCTTGGCAACTCCCGGTATGCGGCATCACCTGAGGATCTGCTTCAGGCCCCGCTAGCTGTCTGCCGCATGGACCGGGTGGCTTCAGCGATGGCGACGATCATCCCTTCATCGCTTCCCGCACATCCTTGTCTTCGAGGGTTTGATCCAGCGTCATCCGGGTACGTTCGAGGATACCATCTATATCGTCGCCCGTGCAGCAGAGCGGCGGGGCAAAGCCGAGGATGCCGCTGTTGAAGGCGCGAATGACAAGGCCGTTCTCCCAGGCGCGATCGAAGATGCGGCGCCCCGCATCGGCCGCCGCCGGCAGCGGCGTCTTGCGCGCCTTGTCGGTCACCAGTTCGACCGCGGCCAGCATGCCGCGGCCGCGAATATCGCCAACCAGCGGGTGATCGGCGAGCGAGCGGAGGCCTTCCATCAGGCGCTTCCCGGCCGTTCGTCCGTTCTCGATCAAGCCATCTTCATAGAGACGCAGGCACTCGAGCCCGACAGCGGCGCTCACCGGATGGGCTGAGTAGGTGTAACCGTGGCCGACAGCCGCTTTGCCGGCTCCGTCCGCGATCGTATTGTAGACATGGTCGGTCATGAAGACGGCCCCCATCGGCACGTAGCCCGACGTCAGTCCTTTCGCCGTGGTCATTAAATCCGGCACGACTTCGTCTTCCTCACAGGCGAAAAGAGGCCCCGTGCGGCCAAAGGCGGTGATGACTTCGTCGGCAACGAACAGAATGTCGTGTTCCTTGCACACGGCCTGCAGAGCCTTTAGCCAGCCTGCCGGCGGAACCAGGACACCGCCCGAACCCTGGATTGGTTCAGCGTAAAAAGCCGCGACGCGATCGGCGCCGAGTTCAGCGATTTTGGCCCGCAGCGCCGCGACCGATGCATCGATGATCGCCTGCGGGTCGGAACCGACCGGGTTGCGATAGGCGTAGTGCGAGGGAATCTTGTGCTGCCAGTCGTAAGGCACACCGAAACCGGCATGGAAAGCCGGCAGCGCGGTCAGACCTGACCCTGCCGTCGAGGATCCATGGTAGCCATACTCGACCGAGATAAACTGGTCTTTTCGCGGCGTCCCCTTGGCGTGGTAAAAATAGCGAATGAAACGGATGGTGCTGTCGATCGCGTCGGAACCGCCCAGCGTGAAATAGACATGGTTCAGATCGCCAGGCGCCAGTTCGGCAAGACGCGCTGCAAGACGGATGGCCGGCTCAGACCCCAGCCCGAAATATCCCGTCGCGTAAGGAAGCTCTCTCAGCTGCTTGGCAGCTGCCTCGACGACGCTTTCCTGCCCGTATCCGATGTTTACACACCATAGGCCCGCGAATCCGTCCAGCAAGGTTTTCCCGCTTGCCTCGGTCACTGTCGCGCCCTTGGCGGATTTGAGTACGCGCACGCCCGTCTCTTCGTGGCTCCGATAGCATGAAAACGGGTGAACCAGGTGCGCGCGGTCGAGTTCGATCAGGGAGTTTGCAAGCATTTCTTCCTCCGATTTCAGCGTAGCGCCTGACTGACGAGCGCATAAGTTCGGTGTGGTGTGGTTTCGTCCTTCGGCTCGCCTGCGCTTCGTCGCATTGTTATGCCACCACCGACATGGGCCAGCCCGCGACGGGTGAGCCACTCGCCGAGATCTGTGGTTTCTTCAGTGTCGATGCGGACAAACTTGCCCGCACTGTCAGCCAGCAGGAAGTCGACAAGGCATCTCGCTTCGTGAAGCTTCCTCGCCACCACCGGCCCAATGACCAGCCCGCGGCCAAACCGACGAATTGCCGCAAACGCCTGAACATCGCCTTCATCGCGAACGACGGCGAACTTCGCGCGCTCGCGCAACGAGCGCATGAGCGTCGTCCGGTCATGACCAAACGCTGCGCGATCCAGAACAACAAGGCGCGCGTGGTCGCCGTCGTCGCCCCATGACACATGTGCCGGTGCGTCTACAGAAGGCGCCAGGCCCTGGTGCTGCACGATCTTGCCGGTCGCGACAAATCCCAGCTTCTCGTAGAGTGGGAGCCCTTCCTGCGTAGCCACCAAATAGCAAGTGCGCTCGCCTGCCCTGCCAAGTGCCTCCTCCATCAGCTTGCGACCGAGCCCGCGACCGCGCATTGCGGCATCGACGATGACCATGTTGACGGTGGCGGCATCGTCGCCATAGGGCGTCATCAAGATCGTCCCCACCACGCGTCCTTGCTCCCGGACAACGAGGCCTTGGCTGAGCGATTGCATCAGTTCCCAGTCTTCACGACGGTGCGGCCATCCAACATGACGGGACAATTCGACAGCATCGTTCAAATGCTCGGTTGTCATCGTTTTGAGCGTGACTCGCGCTGCGGTCATGGGTCGTTTCCCGGCCTGAATTCTTCAATGCCAAGTTAGGCTGCCGTCGCCAGCAGTTCCTCCCGACGCGCACCGGCGGGTTAGATGTTTTGACTTTCCTTTGCCGCCGGCGCCGCATCTTATGCCGACGAGTCGGCGGGCAAGGGAAGCTCTTTGGCAAGTTCTGAGCCAGGTCGCGCGCAACTCTCTGCCAAAGCCCTGCCACGATACAAAACAATCTGCTTCAAGCGGCAAAGAATGCGGCGACTAGTCCTTTCCGCTGCTCGTTATGATCCTTCTCGCTAAGGCACGCAGTGCCGCCAAGATTGGAAGGATCGACCCCCATGACCCAGTTCAGACCGAAATATATCACCTTCGATTGCTACGGTACGCTGACCAACTTCGACATGGCCGGCGCAGCGCGACGCGTTTATGGTGCGCGGCTATCCGCAACCGTGATGGCGCAGTTCATCAAGGATTTCTCGGCCTATCGCCTCGATGAGGTTCTTGGCACCTGGAAACCCTATAGCGAGGTCGTGCACAATTCCGTGGAGCGCGCCTGCAAGCGCAACAACGTGGCGTTCCGCCCTGAGGATGCCCAGCGCATTTATTCGGAAATACCGACATGGGGTCCGCACCCGGATGTCCCGGCGGGACTGGCCAAGGTCGCCAAGGAAATCCCACTGGTGATCCTGTCGAATTCCATGAACAACCTGATCATGTCGAACGTAGAGAAGCTCGGCGCACCCTTCCACATGGTCATCACGGCCGAGCAGACCGGCGCCTATAAGCCTTTGATGAAAGGCTTCGAGTATATGTTCGACAAGCTCGGCTGCGGCCCGGAGGACATTACGCATGTGTCGTCCTCATTCCGCTACGATCTCATGACCGCCTATGACCTTGGCATTAAGAGCAAGGTGTGGGTGAATCGTGGCCACGAACCCGCGAACCCTTACTACGAGTACACCGAAATCAAGGACATCGGCGGTCTGGCCGGCGCCGTCGGACTGGAGCCGGCTCGGGAATTCGCCTGAACCACTGTTTGCCGGCGCCGTCGCTCCAGATTGAGGCGCTCCCAAAACGTTACAATAAAGAGGGGCGGTTTTCACCGCCCCTTTCTTGTTGTTCCAATGCCTGGAAGCTGCAGGTGTCTCCACCTGCTTGCAAGACAACTAGTTAAGCCCGCCAACATGAAGGGTCTTGACCTCGAGATATTCCTCGATGCCGAGCTGCGATCCTTCGCGCCCCACCCCTGACTGCTTGACACCGCCGAAAGGCGCAACCTCGGTCGAGATCATGCCTGTGTTGAGCCCAACCATGCCGAACTCCAGCGCCTCGGCAACACGCCACGACCGCTTGAGATTATCGGTGTAGAAGTAGGCGGCAAGGCCGAAGGGCGTACCGTTCGCGATCGCGATGGCCTCTTCTTCCGTCTCGAAGCGAAAAAGTGGGGCCACTGGGCCGAACGTCTCTTCCGATGCCAGCAGCATCTCGGTCGTAGCCTCTCCAAGCACGATGGGCCTTGCATATTGCTTGCCGTCCAGCACCGTCTCGCTCTGGGCGATGATCCGAGCGCCTTTCGCCCGTGCATCCGCGATGTGACGCTCGATCTTGTCGATGGCGGCCGCGTTGATCATCGGGCCGATCTCAGTGCCTTCGTCGGTCCCTGGGCCAACCTTCATTCGCGATACGCGCTGGCTCAGCTCTTCTGCGAAAGCGTCGTAAACGCCCGCCTGCACGAGAATCCGGTTCGCGCAGACGCAGGTTTGACCGCCATTGCGGAACTTGGATGCGATCACCCCCTCGACTGCATTGCCCAGATCGGCGTCGTCAAAGATGATAAAGGGCGCGTTGCCGCCGAGCTCGAGGCTGAGCCGCTTGATGCTATCGGCCGCGCCACGCATGAGCAGCGCTCCGACGCGGGTCGAGCCGGTGAACGAGATCTTGCGCACCGTCTCATTGGCCATCAATTCGTTGCCGATCTCGGTGGGCATGCCGGTCACAATGTTGATCACGCCGGCAGGGATACCTGCCCGTTCCGCCAGGACGCCGAGCGCCAGCGCCGAGAATGGCGTGAATTCCGACGGCTTGATAACAACGGTACAACCCGCGGCCAGCGCCGGTGCCACCTTGCGCGTGATCATCGCGTTGGGGAAATTCCACGGCGTGATGATGGCGCAGACGCCGACGGCCTCCTTCAGCACCAGAATGCGGCGATCGGGCGTCGGCGACGGAATGGTCGAGCCGCCGATCCGGCGTGCTTCTTCGGCGAACCATTTTACGAAGGAGGCGCCATAGCGGATTTCACCGCGTGCTTCCGCCAGAGGCTTGCCCTGTTCCAGCGTCAGCAGCAACGCCAGGTCCTCTTCATTTTCCAGTATCAGGCTGTGCCAGCGTTCCAGAAGCGCTCCGCGTTCGGCATGGGTCCTGGCCTTCCAGTTCTTGAACGCCGCCTGCGCTGCGTCTACCGCCGCCCTCGTCTCATCCCGGCCCATGTCGGGCACGGTTCCAAGCACCTCCAGACTGGCCGGATCGGTCACATCGACAGTAGCGTTGCTGTGTGCATGCTGCCAGACATCGCCAATGAGTCCCCGCTGGCGAAACAGGTCCGCGTCCTTCAGGAAACCAATCTTCGTTATTGCATTCATGGTCTTTTCCTCAGCTCCTTCAGCTTAATCCTGCCAGCACGGCCTGCGTGATTGCTTCAGTCCCGTCCTTGCCTGCAATCGTGCCTACCCCGCGTGCGGTTGCGGACTCGATCGCCGACATCACTTCAGCCGCGGCCTGCCCCTCGCCCAGATGCCCGAGCATCATGGCGCCGGACCAGATCGCGGCGATCGGATTGGCGACGCCGAGATGCGCGATATCGGGTGCCGAACCATGGACCGGCTCGAACATCGAAGGCGCGCTGCGATCGGGATTGATATTGGCGGAGGCGGCGTAACCCAGTCCCCCCTGAATGGCCGCTCCAATATCCGTGAGGATGTCGCCAAAAAGGTTCGAGGCGACGATCACGTCGAGGCTTTCAGGCGCCAGGACCATGCGGGCGGCAATGGCGTCGACGTGGTAGTGCGAGACCTCCACATCGGCATAGTCTTTTGCCACCTCGCGCGTGACCTCATCCCAGAAAACCATGGAATGTTTCTGCGCGTTGGATTTGGTGACGGATGCGAGCTGCTTGCGGCGCGTCCGCGCCTGTTCGAAACCGAAACGGAGGATTCTTTCGACACCCTCACGCGTGAAGATTGCCGTCTCGATCGCGACCTCATTGGCCGTGCCGGAATGAATGCGCCCACCGGCGCCGCAATATTCGCCTTCCGTGTTCTCGCGGATGCACAGGATATCGAAACCCTCACGACGAAGGGGGCCCTGAACGCCTGGCAACAGCCTGTGCGGCCGTATGTTGGCATACTGCGTGAATCCTTTGCGGATCGGCAGGAGCAGTCCGTGAAGCGATACGGAGTCGGCCACTTTCGCTGGCCATCCCACAGCGCCGAGGTAGATCGCATCGAACTTCCGCAGTATCTCGACGCCGTCTGGCGGCATCATCGCACCGGTTTCCAGGTAGTAGGCGCACGACCATGGGAACCTTGTATCCTCAAGGGCGAAACCGCCTCGCTTTGCCGCAGCCTGCAGCACCTCCCATCCCGCCTCGGTCACGTCCTTGCCGATGCCGTCGCCTGGGATGTGCGCTATCGTGTAAGCCTTCATTGAGATCCTCCTAGAGACCGATGGGCACCGAAGGTCACAGCTTGCTCAACACGGCAGCGACATTCGGCATCTCGTACCGGGTTTCATCGGAACAATAGTCGACAGCGCGCCGCATTTTCCGTCGAGGATGAGCCGCCCGCCAGCGTCGAATCGCGTCGGGCGGGACTTGGAAAGTCGATTGTTCTGGAACCGCCGCGCGCGCTATTCGGCCGGACCTTGAGCGTTGAGCTCAGTCGTAAACGCTGACGTAGATCTTGCGCACGGTTTCGATCGTGCGCCAGACGCCGACAAAGCCGGGCTTCATCACGAAACTGTCGCCGGTGCGGTAAGTCTTGGTCTCGCCGCCCGTCTCCTCGATCTCGACGAGGCCCGAAACGATGTGGCAGAACTCGCAGGTAGTGCCTTTGATCGAATGCGTCTCGCCAGGCGTCGCCTCCCAGACTCCGGTCAGGACCTTTTCGCCTTTCGAGGCATCCTGCGCCCAAGTCTTGAAGGATGGATTGCCCGAAATGAGCCGCTCCGGAGCCGGTAATGCCTGCTTCGGCGCGAAGGCCGGATTTGTGTCGATCGTGATCAGAAGTGACATGTCATGTTTCCCTGGTTAGTAGCCGAGTGTCCGATCGACGAGGCCGATCAGTTCTTCTCCGGCGCGGTGGCGCCGGATATTGTCCACGACGGATTGCGCCGCGGAATCTGCTTGCGTTACGGAAGCGATGTGCGGCGTGATCGCCACCTTCGGGTGCCGCCAGAGTGGATGGTCGTCCGGCAGCGGCTCGGGATCGGTGACATCCAGCATTGCGGCATCAAGATGCCCGCTGTCGAGAGCCTGAAGCAGGGCAGTTTGGTCTAACTGCGGCCCACGGCCGACATGCAGCAGCCTCGCCCCGGCCGGCAGCCAGGAAAAGAGCTCCGCATCCAGAATGCCGCGGGTTTCTTCCGTCAGCGGCAGCAGGCAAACGAGAATGTCCGTGCGCGAGGAAACCGGCAAGCTGATCCGCGCCATAAAAGCAGGTGACGCCGTCGATCTCCTTCCTGCTTCGGCTCCAGGCAGCGAGGGGAAAGCGAAACGGCAGCAATCGCTCGATAGCCGCCTGCGCCAGCATGCCGAGGCCAAGAAAGCCCACGCGGCGCTCGGTCGCTTGCGGAGCTGCAAGCCCCCGCCACGCTTGGCACTTCTGCTGTTCACGATACGCCAATATATCCCGGTGGAGGCTCAGCACGCCGAGAACGACATATTCCTGCATCATACGAATGATGCCGTCCTCGACCATGCGCACCAGCTTCACCTGCTGAGGCAGGCTTTCACGCTTGAACTGGTCGACGCCGGCGCCAAGCGAAAACAGCACTTCGAGATTGCGATAGCGCGCGATGTCGTTCGGCGCCGTCCAGGTCAGGAGGTAGCGCACCTTCTCCGGGTCGAGACATTCGCTGCTGTGGAACAATTCGACGTCCGGGAGTTCGCGTGCGAAAACCTTGCGGAAGACCGCTGCGCGCACCGGGTCGGAATTGAAAAGAAAAGCCATAAAACCGCCCTCTCCCGCTATGCGGCAAGGCGCGTGCCGAGACGCTCGATCATGCTTTGGCAGACAGCAAGTTCGCCGATCTCGATATATTCGTTGGCACGATGAGCCCGGCTGATATCGCCGGGACCGCAGATGATCGCGTCGATGCCGGCCTGCTGATAGAGGCCAGCCTCCGTGCCGTAACTCACCGCAGACAGGGGCTCGCGCCCCGTCAACTCGACCAGAAGGGCCGTCAATTCACTCCCCTGCGCGAGCGAGAGTCCCGGATAGGCGCTCAACTCATGCCACGCCACCTCAAAGCCGCTGTCGCGTAGAGCCGCTAGCTGGGCCTTTACCGGCTCGAGCAGGGATGATGGGGAAATACCCGGCACGGCACGGACCTCGATATCGGCGGTGCAGCGATTGGGGATGATATTGACGGCTTGGCCGCCCGCGATGACACCGACCTGCAATGACGAGTATGGCGGCGCGAAATCCGTGTCGAACGGTCCATTCGCAAGGGTCTGGCCATAGGTCACGATCTGCGTGACAAGACCTGCCATTGCGTGCACGGCATTCAGACCCAGTTCGGGCCGTGAAGAATGGCCGGACCGTCCGATCACCTCGAGCCGCGCAGCCGCCTTGCCTTTGTGCCCCCGCACGGCTTCCATCCGGCTCGGCTCACCGATAATGGCGCCAAGCGGCCTCTCGCACAGGTTTGGCAGGGCGGCGATGAGATGCGGCACACCACGGGCACCTGCCTCCTCGTCATAGGAGAATGCGAGATGAATTGGCCGCTGCAAGTTCATCGCCGCAAGCCGCGGCAGCGCGGCCAGCACGCAGGCGAGAAAGCCCTTCATGTCGGAGGTACCGCGACCATGCAGCCTGGCGCCGTCTTGGCGCAGCACAAAGGGATCCGAGTTCCATTCCCGTTCCCCGGCCGGCACGACATCCATGTGGCCCGACAAGATGTAGCCGCGGGCGCGCCGCGGTCCGATTGTGACAAACAGATTGGACCGGTCGCCTTCGGGGCCACGAAGGACGGTCGCTTCTGCTCCGGCCGCCTCGCAATATTCACGCAGCCAGCCGACGAGCGCGCCGTTGGGCGCGCCCACGACCGAGGGGAACGCGATCAGCCTCGCAAGAATTTCTTCGACATTCACCGGGCGCCGCTCCACTCGCAGTTCGCTGGATGCAACAAGTGTGGCAGCAGGCGAGAGCATTCCGTGCCGAATGAAGCTATGCTTTGGCCGAAGATTTCGAATATCGGCCCGTAACCAGCGAAACCTGCTGGCTTTCGGGT
Organism: Mesorhizobium sp. STM 4661; assembly: GCF_000359125.1. Taxonomy (GTDB): domain Bacteria; phylum Pseudomonadota; class Alphaproteobacteria; order Rhizobiales; family Rhizobiaceae; genus Mesorhizobium. The sequence continues at coordinate 12,278 of NZ_CAAF010000058.1, forward strand.
GCAATCATAGGGCAAAAGACGGCTGCGGAACCGTCAGCGGCATCAAGACGTGCTCGCGAGCACGGGATTTCGACAATGGAGCGGGTCGACTGAAATGCAGAGATCAGTGCGCCTGAAGTCTTTCGAACTGGTCGCGCGGGACATCGACGAAGTCGAAGTCGATCTGCTCCACGCGCTGTCGATCTCAGTCCGCTGGCCGCATCGGCCGAAGGACTGGGACACTCTGCGCCGTGCGGGCCGTGGCATCGTTGCCGTAGACGGCATTGGCCGGGTTTTCGGCAGCGCGATGTGGTTTCCGCAAGGGGACGATTTCGCCACCATCGGCGTGGTGATCACAACGCCCCGCACACAAGCGCAAGGCGGCGGCCGATGGCTCATGGACCAAGTGCTTGAGCAGTGTGGCGATCGCAATCTGGCGCTCAACGCCACCCATGCCGCCTATCCCCTCTATGTCTCACTTGGCTTCACGACCGAGGAAATCGTATTCATGCGCCAGGGGGAGGTTCCGCCGGCACTCCCGGCAATGCCGGCCTTGGACGGTGAATTGCAGGCGCTGCCGAGCGACAGGCTGAAGGCAATCATGGCGCTCGACAGGCGTGCGTTTGGGATAGACCGCGAGAGGCTGCTCGCACTGCTTTCGGCGAATGCCTCAATCCAAACTTTGAGCCGTGGCGGCGAGATCGTCGGCTATTCCATGTGTCGCGAGTTTGGGCGTGGTTATGTGATCGGGCCGATGGTCGCGCGCAACGATCTGGATGCGGTACATCTCACAGCCGTCCATCTGAGAAATCTTGCAGGACGGTTCGCCCGAGTCGATACCCGGGAAAAGGATGGCGTGTTTGCCACGTTTCTCGAGCAGTGCGGCCTTGGCATTGCCGAGACCGTTACGACCATGTCCAAAGGGCGCCGATTCCTGAACCGGGAAGAAAACGGACCGTGGGTTTATGGATTGGCCGGCCACGCATTGAGCTGAAGTGGCAACCTTGATTCACAACCCCATGGTCGTTGCCATTGCGATAGCTTGCGCTGCGGGCCGCTACCGTGAACTCGCCAGTGAACAAGTTTGTCGATGCCGCCCGGACCTATTCTAAGGGCTGAAGCGCCCCGCCCCGGCAATACTGTCCGCGTCATGCGCATTGCCATTGGGACGAGGCCGACGACGTGCAGGACGACGGCAAGGACCCTGCTGGCGAGAGCTCTAGGGCCGAAGGGTGGAAGAAGCGCGCCGAGAACATGACGCCGGTTCGGATAGAGCGGGGGTGAGGTGAAGAAGCTCGCACCTGGCTTGAGACGCCGTCAGATGGTGTCCTCGGCCGCTCAGAAACATGGAGGCCGCCACGAACGCTACGCCTAATTGTCCCAGTCCAGTTGTCTGGCTCGTAGACAAGAATCAAGAAAGACTCGCTCAAAGCCCAATGCGCATCCGTCTTTGCGCGGATCGGACGCCTTTGAAGGTGCCGTTTTCCCAATCGATGAGGATCGCGTCGCGAGCAGCTTAAGAGAGCCGCGTCGCCTCGATCTCGATATGCAGTCGGTCGGCGGGCTGCGGGTCGCCGTCAGGCTGGAACCGCGCCAAGATGTTGAGGATCATCAACGCGATGATGCCTTGTCCGTCGGGCGGGCATTCATGCAGGTGGCTGCGAAAACCAGTGGATGGGTGCGATGGCAGGGCCAGGAAATTCTGCCGTTCGGTTATCCGTCAGGCTCCAGCGGCGGGGCATAGCTACTCCGTGTGTCACAAAAAGACCATGGCCCCTCCCATCGTGAATTACAGCAAACCCACCATAGCACAGCAAGCAGCCGGGGGCGTCTACAGCATCAGAGCCGGGCAGCGGCGAGATTGAGTGACTCTCAATGTCAATAGTAAGACGGATCGCCGGAAGGCGGCGCCTCATGCGGTGCTATTGTAGTGCCGGTGAGCTTTGCCCTGCGAGATCATCCGGCTGAGCATCATCAAGGCGACGAAGGCGATAGCCGCCATGCCGAACCCGAACCAAAGCACAGCCTCTGCCGAGCGGGACATGCCCCATGCGAATGCGGCGGGGACGACGGCATTGGCCAGGTCAGTCGGTCGGCCGAGCCGGCCGAGCCGGAGGCCATAGTTGAACGATCCGAAGATGTGGTACGGCAGTACCGGGCGGAGAATTCCCAGCAACCCCGCGGGCAGCCCGTAGCAGACCGCCGCGACCGCCGCGAGCCAGCCGGGCACGGGCAGGGCCAGCACCGCACAGACGAGCAGCGGGAGCAGGCTCAATGGCAGGGCGGCATGTACGAACCGGGCCAGCCTGATCCGCGGCAGTCGGCTGCCGAGCAAAGTGTCGCCGCCGCGGCTCACCAGATAGGCAAGACCTATGAGCGAGCCAGCAAATACGGCCTCCGCCCGCGACGTTCCCAGCGCTACAAAGATATCGATGGCAAGAATGGCCATCCCTGTGGTCAAGGCGGCCGTCAGAACTTGCATGATCATGAGCAATGCGAACGCCCGGCCAGCAAGTTCCGGGGAAACATGGGCTGGACTTGCACGGCTCTCGTCCTGGGTCGCATGCTCCCGGCTCGGATTGTGCCGCTTGGCCAGCCAAATATGTATTGGCCAGGCGATCACCATGGTTGCGGCGGCGTAGAGCAGGCACAGCTGACGCCAGTCCATCAGGCCCAGCAGCGCTTCCGACAGCGGCCAGAAGATCGTCGAACACATGCCGGTCGCCAGTGTCAATAGACCGATGGCGCGGTAGGCGCTCTTCCCCGCGACTTGGGCAATGCCGTTATAGGTGGCCGTGCCCAGCCCGAAATGCATCCCGAACCCAAACAGCACCCATGCCGCATAGTACGCATTCGGGCCACTGGCGGTGGACAGCACCAGCAGCGCCGCAGCCAGGACCGGCGTCCCGTAGCAGAGCACGCGCAGTCCGCCGACGCGATCAGCCAGCCGTCCGGCTATTGGGGCCAGAAACGCTCCGGTCAGAAACATGACGGTCGTTCCACCGAAGACCGCGGCGCTGGAAAGGTCGAGATCGGCGCGGATATGCGCGGCCAGCACTCCGATGAGCGATATCGAAGTACCCCAGCCGAGCGTCTGCGTCAGCATCAACATCATCACATGCGATGGTGGCAGTTCGGACTGGGATCCATCTGTCCTCCGGTTCGGAATGATCACGGGCTGATGCTACTCCGGTTCAGTCGCGCAGTAATGCCGGACCGCTGGGATCGTACCAGCAGGTTGCTTGGAACGGGACTATCAATGCCAACGATCGGGAAAACCTTCTACCGATGAAAACGCTAATTTAGTCTGCGTTCAGCCTGATTAGCGACGCGCTCCCCCCGGTGTCGCTACCGAGCAGACAGTCGCAGAGGCAGAGGGCCGCAGGCGCAACGTGCCCGGCGCTCGAGGCGCCGGGCAAGAGATGGGCTACTTCACATCGAGATCGGTATCAAAAACGTAGTAGTTCAACGGATGCGGCGTGAAACCGGTGACGCCCGACGACGCGACGTCGAAGACCGTCTCGTTGACCAGGAAAACGGTGACCGCGTTGTCGTAGACGTACTGCGCCAATTCACCGTAGGCGCGGTAGCGCGCCGTTGGATCCCCCTCGCTGGCCGCTGCCGCCAGCATAGTGTCGAATTCAGTATTGCAGTACTGCGAGATGTTGTAGCTGCCCTTGCACGAGTAGTCGGCCGTCAGGTAGCCGACGGGCTCCGGCACGTCGGTCATGTAGCCGCGCGACAAGAGCGCCATGTCGTAGTTGCCGGACAACATGTCTGGCTCGATCGAACTGTATTCGGCCACGCGCACATTGACGGTGAACCCGACCTCGGTCAGCATCGCCTGGATGATCTGCGCGACGTCGCGCAGTTCGGTCTTGCCGGTGTAGGCGAGGATTTCGATTTTCAGCGCGGCAGGGTCAACGCCCGCCTCATTCAGAAGCGCACGCGCCTTCTCCAGGTCTCGCTCGATTACCGGCGCGTTCGGCGCTTCCCAGGGTTGATCCGAGCGGAACGGGTCGCCCGCCGGCGGGCTTTTGCCTTCGAAGATGGCGTTCGAAATGCCGGCCGTGTCGATCGCAAGCCTGACCGCTTGACGTACCTTCTGGTTGTCGAAGGGCGCGCGCGCGTTGTTCAGAAGGAGTTCCAGGACCCGCGGTGCATTGACCTCGAGCACGGCGAGATCGCCGCCAGAGGAGAGCGTCGCCACCGCCGCAGGCGGCACCAGGCGGGAGATTTGTGCCTCGCCAGATCGCGCCATCGTGCCGCGGGTGTTGGCGTCCGGAATGAAGCGGATTGTCCCCCCGGCCAGCTTCGCCTTCCCGCCCCAATAGTTTTCGAACCGCTTTACCTTCACGTATTGTTGCGGGTCGACCTCGACGATCTCGAACGGCCCAGTACAGGTGCCAACGGGATTGATCCCGTCCTTCGAATAGGCGGCTGGAGACAGAATCGCCGTCCCTGGATTGGCAACGCTCCCCGGCAGGGTGACCAGCGGTGTATTCGTCTTGATCGTGACCGTCATCGGCCCGGTTGCTTCGACCGATGCGATCTGCTTTGGCGAAAACCCGCGGATTGGCACCTCCGATTTGAGCGCATGATCGAGCGCCTCAGACACCGCCTTGGCGTCGAGCGGGTTCCCGTCCTGAAAGGTGACGCCTTCGCGGATCTTGAACTCCCAGGTCAGCGGGTCGACCAGCGCCCAATCCGTCGCGAGCGACGGTTCGACCTTCAGATCCTGCGATACCCGCGTGAGCCCTTCGTAACAGCCGGCATGCGCGCCGATGAATGCGTCGTCGCCAGACATAGCCCAGTTGGCCTTTAGTGCGAGGTTGTCAGCCAGAACAAGCTGGCCATCCTGCGCCAGAACTGGTGCCGCAGCTAATAAGAATGCGGTCGATACCGACAAGAAGCGTTGCATCATTTCACTCTCCCATTGGATTTGGACCGGTAGGGGTCGGCCATGATCTTAGAAAGCCGTCGCGGCAGATTGTGCCGATCGCGCGAGCGTCCCCGAAGGATCCCCCGTTGTTTCGCGCACGCCGGCAGACTCTTCTGCCAGCGCCTCCCAGTACCGGCAGCGCACGAACTGGCCAGGGCGAGCCAGCTTCAGCTCCGGCTCAAACGCAGCGCAGTCGGGCCGCGCGTGGGGGCAGCGAGTATGAAAACTGCACCCGGAGGGCGGATTGAGCGGGCTCGGTGGATCTCCCTCAAGCAGGGAGTCGGCTGCGGAGAGACTGTTCTGGTCGAGCAGCGATGCGGCGAGCAGCGCCTTCGTGTAGGGGTGCGTCGGCGAGTTGAAAAGGGTATCGCGATCGGCGAGCTCGATCAGCTTGCCGAGGTACATGACGGCGATGCGGTCACAGAGGTATCGCATGACGCGCAGATCGTGCGAAATCACCACCATCGTGAGTCCTCGCCGCAACTTGAGGTCCATCAGGAGATTGAGGATCTGTGTCCGCATCGAGGCATCGAGCGCCGAGGTGGGCTCGTCGCAGATCAGGAGCTTTGGCTCAAGCAGCAGCGCCCGGCCAATCACCACCCGCTGCAGCTGCCCACCCGAGCATTGCTTCGGAAGCCGGTGGTAAAAGCTCGCGTCGAGCCCGACGTCCCCAAGCATTTCCAGTACCCGCGCCCGTCGCTCCGCCGTCCCCCCCCCGAGGCCGTGGTGCGCCATCGGCGCGCTCATGCTGGTGCCGATCGTCATCCGCGGGTCGAGCGCCGCATAGGGGTCCTGGAAGATCAGTTGCACGTCGCGGCGCCGGCGGCGCAGCGCCTCGCCCGTTGGGGCGAGCCAGTCCTCACCGTCGATCAGCACCTTGCCCTCCGTCGCGTTGGTAAGGCGCGTGACGATCCTGGCGAAGGTGCTCTTGCCGCAGCCGGACTCGCCGACCAGCCCCATCACCTCTCCCACCTGCACGTGGAGCGACACGCCGTCCACCGATTTCACCACCTTCGCGCCGGTCAGGCTCGGCAGCCGGTAGTGTTTGACGACGCCCTCGACGGAAAGAAAGGCCGGCTTGCGGCAGGCAAGGTCGGCGTAGCGCGGCGCGTCGCGCCGCGGACAGTCAATCGTGGCGCTGGTCGCGGCGATCGGTCGGCGCATCATGCGACGTCTCCTTCGTGCAGAACCTCTGCAGTGGCGTGACAGCGGGACTTCCAGCGCTGGCCAACCGGCTCTAGTCCGGGCTCCCGGCTGCAGCAGGCAATGCGCAGCCCTGGATGTTCGCGCATCAGTGTGCAGCGCGGCGCGAAGCGGCAACCTTCCTTGATGGCGAGCGCTTGGGAGCCGGAGCCCGGGATCGACATCAGTTTGCCGTCGCTCTCGGGCACCAGCAGCGAGCACCGGATCAGCGCGCGAGTGTAGGGATGCGCCGGTCGGCGCATGATCTCCCGGGTCGGCCCCTCCTCGAGTATGCGGCCGGCGTACATCACTGCCACCCGATCGGCGAACGCGGACACGATCGAAAGGTCGTGGGTAATGAGCAGAATCGACAGGTCGTGACGCTCCCTCTCTTCCTTCAGCAGCCGCAGGATCTGAGCCTGCACGGTCACGTCGAGCGCGGTCGTCGGCTCGTCGGCGATCAAGAGCTTCGGGCCGGCCGCCATCGCCGCCGCGATCATCACCCGCTGGGCCATGCCGCCAGAGAGCTGGTATGAAAAGGCGCGCGCCCTGACGGCCGGGTCGGGGATGCCGACGCTCCGGAGGAGGTCGACCACCCGCGCGAAGGCCTGGCGGCGCCCCAGGCCGCGATGCTTGCGCAGCGGCTCGGCGACCTGGGCCTGGACTCGCGACGTCGGATCGAGCATCACCTGCGGCTGCTGGAACAGCATGGAGATGTCGGCGCCGCGCATCCGGTTCAGCTCGGAGTCCGACTTCGCCACGATATCTTGCCCCTCGAAGCAGATCGAGCCGCTGGTGATCCGCAGCGCGTCCGGCAGCAGCCGCGACAGCGCGAGCGCGGTGACGCTCTTGCCGGAGCCGCTCTCGCCAACGAGCGCCACGACCTCGCGGCGACCGATCGTCAGGTCGAGCCCGTCAATCAACGTTTTCCCGCTCTCGAGCGAGACCCGAAGGTCGCGGACCTCGAGGAGCGGGACGCTGACGTTCTCCCGGGTCATGTCATGGTCAGCCATTCCCTGCCTCCTCCGCGTTGGTCGTCGCTCGGCTGCGCGCGCCGCGGCTCTCAATCTCCAGGCCGTGGCCGATCCAGGTCACGCCGAGCGCGGCGAGGAAGATAACGGCGCCGGGCGCTATCATTAGGATGGGGGCCCGTTCGAGGTAGGGCTGGGCTTCCGCCATCATCAGCCCCCAGTCGGGATTGGGCGGCCGCACGCCCAGCCCGAGGTACGACAGCCCGCCCACGGTGATCAGCTTGTGGCCGAAGCGCAGGAAGGAAACCGCAGCGACCGGGTGGATCGTGTTGGGGACGATGTGCCGTAAGATTACGAAGCTCCGTTTCATGCCTAGAACCTCGGCGGCGCGGATATATTCGCGCGCATTGATCTCCTTGGTCAGTCCGCGGGCGAGCCGAGCGTATGGCGTCCAGCCGATCAGGGTCAGCGAGAGGATCAATGTGGCGTAGTTCGGTCCGAACACGCCGATGAGGAAAATCGCGATCACCACGTCGGGTATTGAGATCAGCAGGTCGACGACCCGCATCGCCACCTCGTCGAGCACGCCGCCAGCCCGGCCTGCGACCACGCCGATCAGCGTACCGACGACCAGGGTGATGATGACGGTGATCGCCGAGATCGTCACTGCAAACTGGCCGCCCACCAGGAGCCGCGAAAGCACGTCGCGCCCGAGATGGTCGGTGCCCAGCCAATGCTCCGCCGAGGGCGGCCGCAGCCGGTTGATCAGGTCCTGCGCGGCGGGATCGTAGGGCGCGACCCACTGCGCGAAGCACACCATGACCAGGACCATGGCCAGCAGCACCGAGCCGGCCTTGAACGTCCAGTGCCGCGAGGACACGAAGGCGTAGGTACCGGCGAGGGGCGAGCGGCGCCGTTCATCGAGCGTGAGCCGCGGGTCGGCCATTTCAATGTCCATGGCTGCCTCGCATTGCCGGATTGAAGAGGACGTAGAGCACGTCGGTGATCGTGTTGATCAGGATGGAGAGGCCAACGAGGGCGACGAAGCCGCCTTGCAGCACAGGCACGTCGTTGTTGACTACCGCCTCGTAGAGCAGCCGGCCCATGCCCGGGACCGCGAAAATCACCTCGATGACCACCGACCCGCCCAGCAGCCCCGCGAACCATAGCGCGAAGAAGGTCACGACCGGCAGCGAGCCGTTGCGGAGGCCGTGGTGCACCACCGCCTCATTCATCGACAGTCCGCGCGCTCGCGCCGCTGTGATGTAGGGGGCCGCGATCACCTCGCGCATCGCCGCCCGCGTCACCTGGGTGAAATAGGCCATCGGCCGCAGCATCAGCGCCATTGCCGGCAGGATCAGCGACTCCCAGCTCTGCCAGCCGGCCGACGGCAGAATACCGAGCCAGAGCACAAAGACCAGGACCGAGACCGGGGCGAACCAGTATTCAGGCGTCGCGACCAGCGTTTGGATCAGGAGCGTCGTGAAGCCGTCGACCTTGCCGCCCGGCCGCATGGCAGCGGCAGTGCCGAGCGGCAGGGCCACCAGGAGCGCCACGCCGAGGGCCGACAGCGCCAGGGTTATCGAGACCCCGAGCGCGCGGGTGATCTCAGCTGCGACCGGCTGTCGCGATGCGAACGAATAGCCGAAATCGCCCTGCAATGCGGAGCCGAGCCAGGAGAGGTACTGCACCGGCAGGGGCCGGTCGAGCCCAAGTTCCCTGCGCAGCGCCTCCACCGCCTCCGGCGCGAGGTCCAGGTCCGACACCCGGGAGAGCAGGATCGTGCGAGCGGGATCACCGTCGCTCAGCAGTGGCACACAGAAGGCGGCCACCGACACGATGAAGAGCATCATGACGAGGATCGCTACACGCTGTAGAATGATCTTCCACATTTCGCCTCCCTTTCGCGATCCGCGCACCACCTAGTTGGGGCCGATGGTCCCCGAGGTTGCTCGGGTCCATCAGCTGCAGGATAACAGGTGCAAAGAGCGGTTGGTGTCAAAACGGCCCGACCTGCGAGAATATGCTGCGGTTTCGCCGCCCGTTTGCCAAAGATATTGCCGTCCGATCTGCCGCTGCCCGCGGGGCGGCTGGCGCGGAAGGCGGCACGGACGCACGCCCGGCAGATACTGCCATCTGGGCGATGGCTCTTTCGCGGCATCCGGATCAAAGCCGCTGAGATCCAGGCAGGGACTCACGCTGACAAGGGCTGATGATCAGTCCACTTAACTACCCTTCCTGGCCCTTGGGCAAAACAGTTTCCCGGGCAAGCTGGACAAGACGCTGCGCGTCGGTCAGCACTTCCCTCATCTGTTCGAGCCTGTCGATTTTCTGTTGGGCAGCAGCCAAATGGATCTTCACAACACTGTTGTTTGTGCGGACTGAGCAGCAGGCAAGGCAGCGACACGCAGCAGATCCTTGGCGATTTCCCTTGTCCCTTGCTCCCGTCGGCAGGAGCTCGATTTGCTCGTAGCAGCGAATCGTGTGGACCTTCCGCTCTTATATGGCCCCTCAAAGTGGGAGAAGGCCGCCGACCATTTCCGGCCGCCGACCCGTCGTTTTGATCAGTGACCTTCGGCAGCAACCAGAGGGCGAGATGGAAGCCCCCTATCCCGACTATCATCGGCCGTCTTCGTTCCCTTGAAGCGCAGAAGCCGCAGCGCATTCAGCGTGACGATCGCGGTAGCGCCGGTGTCGGCGAGCACGGCCACCCACAGCCCGGTGATGCCGAGCACGCTGGTGACGAGGAAGAGGGCCTTGAGCGCCAGAGAGAAGACGACGTTCTGGTGGATGTTCGCCATGGTGGCGCGCGACAGCGCAACCAGGTGAGCAAGGTCCGTCACGCGACTCTGCAACAGGGCGGCGTCCGCCGTCTCGAGCGCCACATCGGTGCCGCCACCCATGGCGATGCCGACATCGGCTGTTGCAAGCGCCGGGGCATCGTTGATGCCGTCGCCCACCATGGCCACCTTGCACTTCTCTTTCATCTCGTTGACGAGATCGAGCTTGTCCTGGGGCAGCAGTTCGGCGTTCCACTCGATGCCGAGACCTGAAGCGATTGCCTGGGCCGTGCGCCGGTTGTCTCCGGTCAACATGACGGATCGCACGCCCATTGCCTTGAGCTGGGCGACGCCTTCGCGCGCATCGCGCCGCGGTTCGTCGCGCAGTGCCACAAGCCCGAGGATTTCCTTCGTGCCTTCATCGAAGAGAACCGCAACGGTGTTCCCGCGATCCTCGAGCCTTTCGATCGCCTCACGCTCCGGGATCCCGATCGTCACGGTCTTTGCGGCGTGCGACGGAGAACTGACGGCCAGTCGGCGTGCGCCCACGGTGGCATGGACCGCCTTGCCGGGGGTCGCGGACGCGTCTTTCGCCACCGGGACGGCGATGCTCGCCGCTTCGGCGCGCCCGATGATCGCCTTGGCAAGAGGATGGTTCGAGCCGCTCTCGACGGATGCTGTCAGCGCAAGCACTTCATTCTCGTCGCGCTTTCCAAACGGAAGAACTTCGGTGACGCGGGGCTTGCCCTCGGTCAAGGTCCCTGTCTTGTCGAAGGCGATGGCGCGCACTTTGCCGATGGTTTCGAGTGCGCTGCCACCCTTGATCAGAAGACCGCGGCGTGTGGCCACGGCCAGGCCCGAGGCGATCGCGGCCGGGGTGGAAAGCACCAGCGCGCAGGGGCAGGCAATCAGCAACAAGGCGAGGCCACGATAGAGCCAGCCAGCCCAGTCGCCGTCCAACACCAGCGGCGGAATGACGATGATCAGGGCTGCGATCAGCATCACGGCAGGCGTGTAATAGCGACTGAAGTTCTCGATGAAGCGCGCGGTTGGCGCCTTGGAACCCTGGGCTTGCTCCACAAGGTGGATGATGCGGGAAATGGTGTTGTCGGCTGCCGTCTTTTCCACGCGAACATGAAGAACGCCATCGACGTTGATCGAACCGGCGAAAACGCTGTCTCCACTCGCCTTGGACCGCGGAATCGACTCGCCCGTAACCGGTGCCTCGTCAAGGCTGGAGGTTCCCTGAACGATCTGACCATCTGCTGGCACACGGTCACCCGGGCGCACCAGAACGAGATCTTTGACGCGCAGCGACGCCGCCGAGACGCTGCGTTGGCCGCCATTGGGATCAACAAGGACCGCCGTCTTCGGTACGAGCGAGGCTAGCGCCTTAATGCCGGCACGGGCACGCCCGGCCGCCACGCTTTCCAGAAGCTGGCCGACGGCGAAGAGAAACACGACCGCGGCGGCCTCTTCCGCCGCGCCGATCGCAAGAGCGCCGACGGCGGCCACTGACATCAGCGTTTCGATCGAGAACGGCGAGCCGGCCCTGGCGAGCGCAAAAGCCTGACGCGCGAACGGAATGACGCCCGTTATAACCGCACCGGCGAAAATCCAAATTGCGTAAGCGGGGAAGAATTGGGCGATGGCATAAGCCGAGCCCATCAGCAGGCCAAGGACGATGACGTGCTTGCCCTTGCGCGTCTGCCACCAACGCTGATTGCGCACGGCTGGGGCAGGCGCGGCATCGATGATCGCATCAGAGGCCTGGTCAAGCTGGAGCGTATTCGACACGCCAAAACCGAGCCCCTTGATCGTCTTTTCGATGTCGGAGGCCTTGGTGGTCGAACCGGGCGCTAGCGTGAGCTCGAGAGTTTCCGCTGTGAAGTTGACCCGAACATCGGAAACGTCGGGCATGCGCGCCAGCGCCACCTCGATCTTTGCGACACAGCTTGCGCAATCCATGCCGTCGACCCGCATAGAGACGTTAGGTGGGGTACTCGGAGCAGCGCGCTGGACAGGGGCATGTGCTGCGTTATCATGACCACTGCAGCTTCCGTGATCATGGTCATGCTTATGATCCTGGCCGCCACAGCCACCATGATCATGGTCGTGATGACTGTGATCATCTTTGTGTTTGTGGTCCCCGCCACAACCACGATGATCGTGGTCATGTTTGTGATCGTGCTTACTATCATGGGTTCCGCCACAACCAGGGTGTTCATGAGCACCGTGGTCGTGCGCATGATCATGATTGTGGTCATGATCGTGATTGTGATCGCCGCAGCGACCGCTGTGATCGTGCTCCTTGTGAGCACGAGTGGTCGGGTGCTCGGCTGGTGCCGGTACGGCAGATGCCGGCAGTTCCGTGACATCGAAACCGAGCGACCGAATTTTCTTGGCAATGTCCTTCGCCGTCGCCTTGCTAGCGGCGTCGCGCGACAGGGCCAAGGTTTCGGTGGTGAAATTGACGGCGACGTCGGAAATTCCCGCCATACGGCCCAAGGCGGTCTCGATTTTTCCGACGCAGCTTGCGCAGTCCATGCCGCCGACATGGAAACCCAGCCGTTCTCCGGCATTCGGCGTTGAACATTCTGTTGTCATCCCAGACTCCTTTCTCGCCGGCGCAGCGGCGTTCGTTCGCCTTAGGAATCTGCGTGGCTTCGGAAGAGACCTATAACTCACTTAAACAATTATTCAAGTGTTCATGCAAATATTCCTCCCAGTCGGCATCGGGACCGATTCGACTGCGGGATTGCGCTGGGCAAGGGAAAACGTCGCCTGCAGACGCAGACGCGGGAAGAGACGTTCGCAGGGCCGGTTTACTCGTCCGTGTGGTCTTCCGAGATGTGCGTTGCCATGTCCTGCAACATCTGGCTGACATGCTGGTCGGCGATCTCGTAGAAAATCTGCTTCGCCTGACGCTCTCCCCTCACGAGACGGGCGCCACGCAGGAGCCGCAGATGATGGCTGACGAGGGACAGGGACAAGTCCAGATTCACGGCGATGTCGCCCACCGATATCGGACCCGGCAGGCAGGTTAGAAGGATCTTCAGTCGGGATGGATCGCCAAGTAGGCGGAAAGTCTCCGCCAGAATGGCGACTTCGTTCCGCGACAGCGAGGAATGGTCGAGGGGCTGGGCGGATGCCGCGGTGCCGCCCTGCTGTTCAGGAGCGTCTTGTTTTGTAAGGCGCGCCTTCGGCTTACTAGAAATCATCTGATTGTATTACCTTGGGTCGGGATCGCGGTCGTCGGCACCGAACGGACGAGACACGCCTATTGATATCTCAATCTGACAAGTTGTTGAAGAACTCAGTCGGGTTCGCAAACGAAGCCGGATTTGTCGCCGTTGTGGATGTAGATGTGGCCGACGAGGCGGCCTGCGGAGCCGAGGACGGCCCAACCTCGGCCTGAGGCGGGGTCGTTTTCGTCGAAGCCGTCCCAGGAGAACTCGGCGATGGCCGCGCCGTCCCGCGATCCGTAGCACACATCGAGGAAGCCCTTGAGGGCTATGAAGGCGATCTCGCCGTGCGCGGCGCCCTTGAAGGTCAGATGGGCTTGCTGGACTTTGCCCACGTCCCCTCATTCCCCGCCCGGAGAATGCTTCCAATCCGACGCCAAGTCGATACATGCGAGAAATCGCTAATAGGATGCACATCTAACTCAGTCATCGTCGGGTCGACATAGAAGGTTGAGTCGTGGACGAGCGAATTCAGATAAAAGGCCACAGGGAAGCGCCAGGATGCGCGGCAGCCTTCGGCGGCATAGGACAGCGGCCGACGCCAAGAATTTCCAAGGGCCTCCGCGAAGTCCACGGATTGCTTTGCCTCGTCGGGCAAAACATGCGGACGCGCGGCGTCGGCATGCCTAGGGCGGTTGGAGCCTAAGCGAACAGAATGCGCCCACTCGGCCGTCTCATTTGTAAGTAGGCCGCAAGAGCTTCATCGATCCTGTCATAGAGGCTTCCTTTCACCAGGCCTTGTCCTTCAGCATAGCGACGACAGCACTGCCAGCCATGACGGCGGCGGCGTCTGGCGCGTGTAGCCTGTCATATGCCTGCTGAAGAAATTGCCGAGCAACTGGCGGAATGTCCTCACGAGCCTGTTTCGGCTCTGGGAAAAGCTGAAAGACGATGAACTTGGCACCGCCGTCGTGAACGCCGGTAGCAGACACCAATGAACCGCAAGAAATGCAGATGTAGACGGCCCAGTGACGGGCCATCCCTCCATCTCTGCGTATTGTGGGGCCTTCGCTACCCCCGACGCGCGCCAGCGTTGGTGCGGCGATCGAACATTGAGGACACCGATTTAGACCGAGCAGTTGGGATCCCATTCGGTAGCCGCTGACTTGCTCGACCAATGTTTTCGCAATGCCCACAATCGATGCCATCGATCCCCCTCTCAATTGAAGCGAGCGCCAAATCACCATCACAGCGCAGGCACAAGGACTCGCCAGACCGCGTGGGGGACTTTCACAGTCGGGGCCGTCGCGGCGGAAACGCGCGCTGGCGAGGCTCTGAAGGGGCCTCGGAACCGAATCAAGGGTTCGCAGCTTCTACTGACGAAGCATGCATGAGGCGTACCTAGTGATTCATGCTGGAACTGGTTGCGGAGGTTGGAGTCGGACCTATTCGCGCTGATTAAGAACTCCCGTCAGCAAACGAACTCGGTCACAGCACTGTATTGGCGGTATCCCTCTTCCGACTCGAACCCCCAGATAAGCGCTTGCGATCAAAGTCGCAAACACTGCGGATCCAGACCCGCCAACTTCCTTCATCAGCGCGCGCAATTCGGCTGGAGGCGCAAGGCAGAACGTTCGAAAACCTTCCAAGAACCCCAGGCAAATTGGACGCCGCATCGGACAATAAGGGTCACGGACATCGCAGCGAATGTTCGCAATGGAACGGTCAATCCCATCGTCAAAAGAGCGTCCGAATAGGGCTCTCGGCGGCTCCGTCGTGGGAACGAAAAAAGAAGAGAAGGAGAACTTTCGTGTGCGATTTTTGCACACGACTTCCCGCAACTATCTGATATTACTTATCTATCTTCCCCATCCATCATGGGTACAACGGCAAAACTGTTCGATAACATATTGATCCACTTACTCTTTTTTCGGCGATCCGTCTTTGCCTGAAATTGGGCCGACCGCGAATCTGGCCAAACGACTAGAATCCACCTTGTTTGTTTTCAATGGTTTAGCCGTCCGATTGTCCGATTTTGTCTTATTTTGTACCCGGCGAGAACCCGTTCTGGTAAAGCATTGCAGTACCGCAGAGCGCCATGCTGTACCGTCAGCGGGTTCGTTCCATCCACTCCCCGTCCCCGTTCGCAGGGCACCGCTTGGCGGTACTGCATTTGGTACAGGACGTGTGTAAAGGATCGGCCTTAAGCTTGACTTCAAAGTTCCTTTCTCAGGCGTCCGTCCCATTTGATGTTTGCCCCGTCGTTCCACCAGTCGTCAAAGACGTTGATGCGCCATATCGCGACGTTCGCGCTGAGCCAACGAAGGTCGTGACAAGACCCTGAGCCGACTGCCGCAAGTTTCACATCCGGCTGGTCTACAGGCATTGCGAGATGCGCCGGCGCCCGTCTCCTCCAACAACCGAGCCCTATTCGGCAGCTATTGCTACTCGCAGTTCCGGTTCCTCCGGCGAAACCTCATGGATCTCATCCGCAGTCGGCTTGATCCGGAACCACGCGGCATGGAGCGCGGGAAGGAAGAGCAGGATCAACACCGTGCCGACCGCCGTGCCGCCGATCAGCGTATAGGCCGTCGATCCCCAGAGGACGGAGTGCGTGAGGGGGATGAAGGCCAGCACGGCGGCAAGCGCGGTCTAGATCATTTCTCACCCTGCTTGATGATGAACGCCTTCTGCGTCCGTGAACTGCGATGCCTTCATTGCTTCTCCGCTCCTTGTCCCAGCCAGGAAAACAGCCCGGTGTTACCGCACGACGCAGTGCATGGACACTTTCGTTAACTCAGCTGCCAGCACCTGAAGGACCGTATCCAGAAGACGTCGATGTTTGACATCGGCCGACACCGGCTGCCGTGACGTTTCGGTCCGTTACACGAAGAATGGACGCGGTCTGCTGGGCATCCACGAACCCGGCCACTTCGCTCTTCTCCGCAAAATCGGCAAAGGAGGCAGCGGTCAGAATCGTCACCACCACGCCTGCGCTCACAAGAAACTGCATCGGAACGTTGCTTATCGCCGACAAACGATCCGACACATAGTGCGGCCTCTCTGAACTGGACAAATGACGCATTTCTGATCTCCGTTTTTGAAACACCGTGGTAAGCAACGTGCCGGCTGATGAGAACCATAGGCCGAGCTTGTCGCAGGGGTTTGCCAGATAGGGCCAAAGTTGTATCGGTCTGTCGCAGGTTAGCTGTCGGGATCAGCTGTCTGTAGCCACAGGCCGGGCAAATTGTTTCTCTTCAGCTATGTTTCTGCGGTGGGCGACTATTCAGCGGCCGCTCCACAGACGCGGGAAGAATGGCGGAGGCCGAAGCTTGATCTCAGCCCACTCACTTTATGGCCGCACCCCCGGCGTCTCGATGGGCAGGCCGCGCGCCCGCTCCATGAGATAAAGCTCCAGGTCGACGAACTCGGGCGCGCCAAAGGCAAAGGGCTCGGCCCTTACACCGATCATGCAGTTGCGCAGGCGCCGCTGCAGAGAGCCGACCGCCTGCCACTCCAGCCGGTAGAGCGGGTAGCCGTTCGGATGCGCCTGCGGAATGACGCTGCCGCCGAGCCGCCTGCCCCAGTTGGCGTCGTGGCAGGAGGCGCAAGAGAGATCGAGTTGGCCGATGCGGCTCTGGAACAAGCGCCGGCCATTGTCGCGGAACGGCGCGATCCTGGCATCGGTGGCCGGCGCAACCGGCATGCCGCGCGACTGGTGCGCCACATAGGTGGTCAGCGCCAGCAGCTCGTCCGACTCCGGCGCCAGCGGCTCGGCCCGCTGCCTAGCGGCACGGCAGGAGTTGATGCGGCCGGCAAGATCGATCGGCCGCCCGATCGCCTCGTCAAACGCCGGATAACGGGCGGCAACGCCGCCCATGGTCTGGCCGGCATCGCCGTGGCAGCCGGCGCAGGCGATTTCCGCCCTACCCTCCGGCTGTTGCCAAAGCTGCTCGCCCTGCAGCACCCACAGCATGCCGGGATTGCTCATGTCGTCAGTTTGCAAGGCCTGCGTCTCAGGTGTCATGAAGTCGAAGCCGGACCGTTTCTCGCCGTTCTCCAGGCCGGTGGCAGCGACCATGCTGCAGACGAAGGCGACGGCGACGCCGGCAAGCCCCCAGAGGGCGCGCATCAGCTCACCGCCATCTCGGCCGAGACCGTCTGCGTCTCGCCGGCATCGTCCGTCCAGGCGAAGGTGATGGCGCCGCTCGCCGTGGCGACGAGTGTGAAGGCGATGAACGGATTGGCCGACATCGCCGGAAAAAGCTCGGCGGAAAACACCTCTTCGCCGTCATAGCCGCAGGCGAAGCGGCGGATGATGTCGCGGGGGATGCTGGCCCCGTTCGTGCCCATGCGGTAGCCGGTCTCCATCGGATGGGCGATCATCGCCCGGATCTCGACGATCTCGCCACGCCTGGCCGTCTTCGGCACGTTGATGAGCGCCCGCGCCACTACGACAGGTCCTCGATGCAGGCGGCCAGCGTGACGATGGCGCTCGCCCGGCTCGACCAGAAACTGCCGTCGCTCATCTCGGCGACGGCGACGACCACCTGGGACGTGGCGAGCCGGATGCGCGTCGAGACCTTCGCGCGGCCGGAGCGTGATCCGAGATGGAAGATGACGACATTCGCCTCAGGATTCTTCTCGTTGAAGAGGCCTATGCGGATCACGTGATCGGCCGCTGTCATCGGACTTTCCGCGGCAATCGTGACCCCGACGGCATTGCCGTTCTCGACCAGCGGCGGCAGTTCCAGCCGGACGCGGCCGTCCAGCACCTCGGCTCCCCCGGTGAAGGTCTTGATCGCCTCTTCGAGGCTCGGCCGGGCGAGCGCGCTCCGGGGCAGGCTGACCACGACGAGGCCGGCAAGGCCGGCTGCGAGCACCTGCCGCCGGCGAACAGGAAGTGAGAGGCCGTGACTTCGGCTCGGATCGCCCATTCTCACCCCTTCAGCGTCGCCAGATAGACGACGATATCCTCGATGTCGGCGCTCGAAAGGATCGGCTTGCCGCGCCAGCTGGCGGCGAGCCGGCGCTCCTCGTCGGCAATACGATAGTAGGAGGGCATGATCGTGTCCGGCACGAGCCGCCTCATGTCGACGACGCGCAGCCGGATCTGGCCTTCGGAGAGCCGCGCGCCGACGCCGGCGAGGTCGGGCGCAAGCGTCCCGTGCAGATGCGGCTCGGGGAACGGGCCGCTGTGGCAGAGCGTGCACAGGCTGCGTTGCCGATCCATCATCAGCGCCGCGCCGCGCGCCGGATCGCCCTGTTTGCCGGTGAGCGGCTGAAGAATCGCATCGCCGGTGATGGCATAGGAACGTACTTCCCCGCCGGTGGAAGGCGAAGCAACAAGCACCGTGGCGGCGAGGGCGAGACCAACCATCCCTTTCATCCGAACACTTCGCCGGTGATCGTCCGGAACCAGTCCTCCGCATAGCTGGCTTCCAGCTCGCGAACTTCCGGAGGCGCATCGAGCGGACTGACGCCGCCTGCACCCTCGACCTCCGCAAGCAGGCCGTCGCGCGGCTGGTAGACCCCGGCAATCGAGATGCCGTAACCGGGCGCCACCAGGCTGTAGCAGGTGTTGATGAGCTTTGGCTGCGCCGGCTCGCGCTCGCGCAGCAGGGCGGCAACCGCAACCGCGCAGGCTTTTGCCTGGGCGTTGGCGCTGAAGGCGGACTTCGGCATCGCCCCGCCGATCGCCGCGTCGCCGACGACGTGGATGCCCGGCTGGAGGCGCGACTCGAAGGTGACCGGATCGATCGGGCACCAGCCCGTCCGGTCGGCGACGCCGGCAACTTGCGCGATCGCGCCCGCGCGCTGCGGCGGGATAACGTTGGCGACGTCGGCCTTGTGGCTGCCGAACTCGGTCGCCAGCGTTTGCGTCGCCGGATCGACCTCCGTCACCCGGCCGCCCGCGGACAGTGGCACCCATTCGATCAGGCCGGGATAAAGTTTTTGCCACGCCGCCTCGAACAGCCGCTGCTTCGAAAAAGCGTCCTTGGCGTCGAGGATGATCAGTTTCGAGCGCGGCTTATTCCTCTTAAGATAGTGCGCGATCAGGCTCGCCCGCTCGTAGGGGCCTGGCGGGCAGCGGAACGGATTGGCCGGCGCCGACAGGACGACGGTCCCGCCGTCCGGCATGGCGGTGAGGCGGTCGCGCAGCAGAAGCGTCTGCGGCCCCGCCTTCCAGGCATGCGGCATGATCTCGGCGGCGGCCGCGTCGTAGCCGGGCAGCGCTTCGAAGTTGAGCTCGATGCCGGGCGCCAGCACCAGGCGGGCGTAGTCGATGTCCGTGCCGTCATCGAGCCGGACGCGCCGGCGCTCCGCATCGACGGCCACCGCCCGCTTGCGGATCAGCGCGATGCCGTCGAAACCGTCATAGCCGAATGTCTGTGCCTCGATGCCGCGCAGCCCCGCCAGGACGGCATTGCTGAACGGGCAGGCCACATAGGCCGTCTCCGTCTCGATCAGCGTCACGGCGAGATCGCGATCAAGCCGCGTCAACGCGCGGGCGCAGCTCGCACCGGCAAACCCGCCCCCGATCACGACCACGCGGGGCTGTGTTTGCGCGCGCGCACCCGGCGAGGGCAACACAGCGGCTGCGACGCTGGCCGCCGCGCCGCCGAGTAGAACTCTACGGCTGGGCATTGCGGTCTGCCTCCGGCTGGGCAAGCCATTCGGCGATGGCGCGCGTCTCTTCATCGGAAAACCCTTTTGCAACACGGTCCATCACGGTCGCCGGTCGCTCACCGCTGCGGAACGCTTGCATCTGGACGACGATCTCTTCCGCCGCATGGCCGTCGAGCGAAGGGATGGCCGAGCCGAGCACCGCCGGCCCGTGGCAGCCGGTGCAGGCGCTCGCCCCCGGCGGGGCATCGGCCCAAGCCGGCCAGCTTGCCACTAGCGCGGCCAGCAGAACGGGCGCGGAAAATCGTCTCCCGCGCCTGTCCGTCATCCTGTTACGCCAGGTCATGGTTCTTCAGCGGCAACGTGCGGATGCGTTTTCCCGTGGCAGCGAAGATGGCGTTGAGGACGGCCGGGGCCGCTACCGCGATGGTCGGCTCGCCGACGCCGCCCCAAAAGCCGCCGGACGGCATGGTGATCGTCTCGACCGCCGGCATGTCGGCCATGCGCACGACCTCGTAGCTGTCGAAGTTCTCCTGCTCCATGCGGCCGCCATTGACCGTGCATTCACCGTAGAGACAGGCGGATAGTCCGTAGACGAAGGAGCCCTCGACCTGCCGCTCCACCTGCGCGGGATTGACGACGTGTCCGGGGTCGGTCGCCGCGATGATGCGATGGATCTTGAGTTGCCCGTCGGTGACGGAAACTTCGGCCGCCGCCGCCACATAGCTGCCGAAACCCATGATCTGCGCAAGGCCGCGATGGATACCGGCCGCGGGCGGGGTGTCCCAGCCGATGCGCTCGGCCACCGCCTCCAGCACCGCCAGATGCTTCGGATTGTTCGCCATCAGCTTGCGACGGAAGGCGAGCGGGTCCACACCAGCCGCATGGGCGAGCTCGTCCATGAAGCATTCCATGTAGACGGCATTCTGGTTGAGGTTCACGCCACGCCAGAAGCCTGGCGGGATCGGCGGGTTGCGCATGGCATGGTCGACAAGCAGGTTGTCCACCGTATAGCCCAGCGTGCCTTCCGTGCCGGCGAGGACCAGCCCTTGGAAGACGATGGGGTCCATGCCGCCCTGCATGCCTTCCGGCCGCACGGCCGCAAGGATCGATTGGCCGGATATGCGCATGTGCAGAGCGGTCAGGTTGCCGTCCGCGTCGAGCGCGCCCGTCAACCGGCATCGCGTGGTCGGGTGGTAGGCGCCGTGCAGCATGTCCTCTTCGCGCGACCAGATGAGCTTTACGGGCGCTCCCGGCACCTGTTTGGCAATGCTGACCGCCTGACGCACATAGTCCTGAAAGTTGCCGCGCCGGCCGAAGCCGCCGCCAAGGTGGATCTTGTGCACCTCGCATTGCTGCACCGGCAGGCCGGCGGCCTCGGCCGCTGCGGCAAGGCTCGCCTCGCCATTCTGGGTCGGCACCCATACCTCGCAGCGCCCCGGCGTATAGAGCGCCGTCGCGTTCATCGGCTCCATGGTCGCGTGATTCTGATAGGGGAAGGCATAAGTCGCCGTGACCGGCCGGCCGGCGGCGGACACGGCAGCACCGGCGTCACCCTGCTCGGCGCCAATGAATGCGTCATTAGCGCCGAGGCCCTCTTCGAGCATCGCCGCGATCGAGGCGCTGCTGACCTGCCTGTTGGGACCTTCGTCCCAGACGACCGGCAGGGCATCGAGAGCGGTCTTCGCCCGCCACCACGTGTCGGCGACAACCGCAACGGCGGTCTCGTCGACCTGAACGACGGTGCGCACGCCGGGCATTTCAGCCACCGCCGCCGCGTCGAAGCTCTCCACCTTGCCGCCGAAATACGGGCAGGCCCGGATTGCCGCGTTGAGCATGTTCGGCAGTTTGAGATCGACGCCGTAGACCTGGCTGCCGTTGAGCTTGTCGGCCGTATCGAGCCGCGGCAGCGGCTTGCCGGCTATGGTCCAATCCTTCGGGTCCTTCAGCGTAACATTGGCGGGCGGCGTCATCCGCGCGGCGGCGGCCGCCAACTGTCCATAAAAGGTGGCGCGATCTGATGCTGCATGCGTGACCATGCCCATCCTCGCGATGCATTCGCTGGCCGGCACCCCCCATTCGGCGGCCGCGGCGGCGATCAGCATCTCGCGCGCGGTCGCACCGCCGAGACGCACATATTCGTGCGATTCGCGAATGCCGCGGCTGCCGCCAGTCGAGAAATTGCCCCAGACGCGGTCGCGCGCCAGATTCTCGGCCGGCGACGGATATTCGGTCGTGACCTTCGACCAGTCGCAGTTCAGTTCCTCGGCGACGAGTTGCGCCAGGCCGGTCAGCGTCCCCTGCCCCATCTCGGAGCGGGCGATGCGGATGACCACCGTGTCGTCGGGCCTGATCACCACCCAGGCATTGATCTCCGGCGCCGAGACGGCGCCCTCGGCAAGCGCAGGTTCGATGAACGGCACGTTGAACCCGAGGGACAGGCCGCCGGCCGTGGAGGCCACGCCGATGATGAAGCTGCGGCGGGAGATGGAAATTATGGCGTTCATGACTGTTCTCCTCAACCGCGTTGCGTGGCTTCGCCGCCATTGGCGGCCAGCTTGATCGCGGCGCGCACCCGGTTGTAGGTGCCGCAGCGGCAGATGTTGGTGATCTCGGCGTTGATGTCCTCGTCCGCAGGGTTCGGATTCTGCATGAGCAGGCTCGCCGCGGCCATGATCATACCGGCCTGGCAGTAGCCGCATTGCGGCACATCGAGCGCCAGCCATGCCTGCTGCACCGGATGCGAACTGTCCGGCGAAAGCCCCTCGATCGTGGTGATTTGCTGGTCCGGCTCGACCGCGCTCACCGGAAGCACGCAGGAGCGCGTAGCGACGCCGTCTATATGGACGGTGCAGGCGCCGCAGGCGGCAACCCCGCAGCCGTACTTCGTCCCGGTAAGCCCGATCTGCTCGCGGATCACCCACAGCAGCGGCGTGTCCGGATCGACCTCGACATCCCGTGAGGTTCCGTTGATGGTCAGTCTGGCCATTTGCGTTCCTTTCGGTCAAAGGCTGGCGGGGAGCCACGGTCCGGCTGCCGCAGGGACTGATCACGCAGCAGGACGCAGCTCGGCTAGCGACGGGGCGAAGCTAGGCGGGAGCTGTCGCAGAACCTTGCCCGATGACCGGAAGTTCATCGCAAGCTGTCGCAGGCAGAAGTGCCTGATACATTTGGTTACACTTCTCACGCTTTGTTGAAGTGCCGCGAGATTGCCGCTATGGTGCGGAAGGTGATCATCCGTGTAGACACAAACTAGATATCGTCGATACTGGCCGGCTATTTAGCGACGGCTCTGGAGCATTGCATGGAAGTGGCGCAGCACATCGCGGTCGTCGACGACCACAGGGACATCCGCGATCTCGTGGGGAAATACCTCACCCAGCAGGGTTATCGCGTCAGTGTCGCCGACAGCACGGCCGCGCTCAAGCGGCTGCTCGACCGCAGCCTGCCCGATCTCATCGTCCTCGACGTCATGATGCCTGGCGAGGACGGCATTGCCGCCTGCCGGCACGTGCGCGGGACGGTCGACGTTCCGATCATCTTCCTCACCGCAATGGCCGAGGAAGTCGACCGCATCGTCGGGCTGGAGATCGGCGCCGACGACTATCTGACCAAGCCGTTCAATCCGCGCGAACTGCTGGCGCGGATCAAGGCGGTGCTTAGGCGCGTCCACAGCCTGCCGCCACAGCGCGGCCGGCTGAAGTCGAGCGCGTTGCGCTTTGACGGCTGGACGCTGAATGTCGGCCGCCGCGAGCTGGTCGGCCAGGACGGCGTGGCGGTGGCGTTGAGCACGGCCGAGTTCCGCCTGCTGACCGCCTTCATCGAGCATGTCGGCATCGTGCTGAGCCGGGACCAGCTGCTCGACCTGACCGTCGGCCGCACCGCCGACGGCTTCGACCGCGCTATCGACAACCAGGTGAGCCGGCTGCGCAAGAAGATCGAGGCGGATCCCAGGAACCCGATGCTGATCAAGACCCATTGGGGCGGCGGCTACTGCTTCACGGCCGAGGTGGCCCAGGCATGATGCTGCTCTGGAGACGCAGCCTGGCGGCCCGCTTCCTCCTGCTGGTGCTGTTCGCGCTTGCTCTGTCGCAGGCGATTACCTTCCTCGTCTCGTGGGACGAGCGCGGACAGGCCCTGCACGCGGCGGCCAAGGGCGAGTTCGTCAGCCGCACGTCCTCCCTTGCCCTTCTGCTGGACACGACGCCGCCCTCGCTTCGGCCCGACATCCTCAACGTCAGCGGCACGGCCTATACGCGCTTCTGGACCTCCGACGACGGACCGAGCAATCCCCTCGCCTGGCAACGGGAAGCCTTGACCCAGCTCGCCAAGCCGCTGCCCGGGATTGCAGGCAAGTATGCCGCCTACATGAACGGACAGGCCTCGACCGCAGTCGATGCCGCCAATCCTTCCGTGCCGCCTCGCATGCTGGATTTGTCCGGCAATGGCATGCCCTTCTCGCGGCCGGCCAAGTTTCTTTATATGGACGGCGCCCCAAACGGCATGGGCCTTTCCGTCCGCCTCGACGACAGCACCTGGCTGAATGCCGCCTACGCCAAGGCAATGCCGAACGCCTTCTGGACGACGCAATCGGCGATATCGCTGGCGCTCACCGCACTCATCCTGTCCGCCATAGCGATTTTCGGGGCGCAGGCAATCGCGCGTCCGCTGCGACGCCTCGCCAATGCCGCTGAACTGTTCGGCCGCGGCGAGGCCGTGCCGCGGCTGCCGGAATCAGGGCCGGACGACATCCGCCAGACCGCCGAGGCGTTCAACCGCATGCAGGAGCGCCTGCAGCGCTTCGTCGAGGACCGCACGCGCATGCTGGCGGCGATCAGCCACGACCTGCGCACGCCGCTGACCTCGCTCCGGCTGCGCGCGGAATTCGTGCAGGATCACGATCTCCAGGAAAAGATGTTGAAGACCATCGAGGAAATCCAGACGATGACGGAAGCGGCGCTCGCCTTCGCGCGCGAGGACGCCGCGGTCGAGGCGACGCGGACCGTCGATCTTTCGGCGCTGGTCGGCAGCCTCTGCGACGATCTCGCGGAGCTGGGCCAAAACGTCACCGTCAGCGACGGGCCCAAGGTGCTGTATCGCTGCCGGCCGGACTCCCTGCGCCGGGCGATCCGCAACCTCGTCGAAAATGCCGTCCGTTACGGCGAGCAGGCCAAGGTGAGCCTGATCAGGAGTGCCGACAGCCTGGACATCGTAGTCGAGGACGCCGGACCCGGCATTCCGCAAGGCGATATGGAACAGGTGTTCGCCCCCTTCTTCCGCCTGGAGCAGTCACGCAACCGGGAAACCGGCGGCGTTGGGCTCGGCCTGTCAATTGCCCGCGCCATCGCGCGTCACCACGGCGGCGACATCGCGCTGGAAAACCGGAGCCGGGGCCTTCGCGCGGTGATCAGGCTGCCGTTGATCGACATGGCCAAGCAGCTTGCCCCGGCGCCTGTGCCTGAAACGAGCCCTCCGAACGGACTGCGATCCTTGCCGGTTTGACCGAAACCCGTCCCGCGATCCGAACTCACGCGCTGCCACGCCAGGATCAAATCATCGCCGTCGCAACGAAGGACAAGTCACCACCCGCATCCTCCCCAGCACCTTCCTTAGCCTGGCCGCCGCTCTCGCTGTGAGCGGCTGGTCCTGCCGGAAGCTTCGGGCCACCAGCAAAGCCCTCCCCTCAACGTTCCGCAGAGGTCATCCGATGAACCGTTCACACGCCACGACACGCGACCACGTTGTTTCCGCCGGAGTTGCGACCGCATCCCCGGCGACGTCTATCACGCGAGCGCGTGCGTTCCTGGCTGGGCTTTTGGCCGCCGCCGGCCTGCTATTGCCGGCCGCCGCTTCCGCCCAGCAGGCCGACGGCGAGCGGCTGTTTCGCCAGCGCTGCGGCACCTGCCACAGCCTGGAGCCCGGCCAGAACAGGGTCGGCCCGCATCTGTCGGGCGTCGTCGGCCGCACCGCCGGCAGCGTCGAGGGCGCCCGCTATTCTGCCGCGATGCGGGAGTCCGGTATCGTCTGGGATGCCCAGTCGCTCGACACCTTCCTTGCCGCCCCCCGCCAGATGGTTCAAGGGACGACGATGACGGTGGGCCTCCCCAATGCTGAGCAGCGTGCGGCGATCATCGCCTTTTTGGAAGGCGCCGGCGCTCCATAGCTGACGCGCCATACAGCGCCATAAGCAGACCTTTGCGAATGCGTGTACGTAACGACCGGATCGAGCGAGTTTGCTGGTGTCACCCAGGGATCTCGCATGAGGTACCTGGCCTGGAGTGTGAGCGTCCTAAGCTGCCACCGCCTTGTTCTCTTCGAACACCAAATAACGGCGACACGCCGTTCGGCTAAGCGGACCTAGGCGCGCCCGAACTGAGTTCCTTCAGCCTCGCCCGAGTTCACCGCAGTGCGCCTTCCGCTCGGTCTCGGCCTCCAGCGCGACACCCTACCGCCGCGGTTTATTCGAACCGCGGACCGTCGGCGCTATCGCCACCGTCGCACATGTTCGACCAGGGCGCGCAGCTTCGGGGCGAGATTCCGACGGTTGGGAAAATAGAGGAAAAAGCCCGCGAACGGCGGGCAATACTCTTGAAGGAGCGGGACCAGTTGGCCGGACGAGACATAGGGTCTGAAGGTCTCCTCCATGCCAAACGTAATGCCTCCCCCCGCACAAGCCGTGCGGATCATCAGCCACATATCATTGGTGGTGATCTGAGGATTGACCGCCACGTCGAACTCTCGTCCATCCTCACCAAACTCCCAGCGGTAAGGCGCGGTGTGGGGTGCGGGACGCCAGCCGATACAGCGATGCTCGGCTAGTTCCGAAGGATGCAAGGGCTTCCCAAAGCGCTCGATATAGGAAAGCGCGGCAAACGCGCCCTGACGCTGCTCGCCAGACACCGGGATGGCGATCATATCTTGATCGATCACTTCGCCCAGGCGCACCCCCGCGCCATATCCCTCCGCCACAATGTCGAATTCCTCGTCCGTGACGGTCACATCGATCTGAACGGCGGGATAGGTGTCCGCAAAACCCGACAGCAGCGGCCCCGAGATGAATCGCTCCGCGATCGAGGACACTGCCAGCCGTAACAGGCCGCTCGGCGCGCTGTCCCGATCAGCGGTGGCGTCCAGGGCCAGACCGACCTCGGAAATCGCTGGCGCCACGCGTTGATAAAGCTGCTCGCCTGC
This sequence comes from Mesorhizobium sp. STM 4661, assembly GCF_000359125.1. GTDB lineage: Bacteria > Pseudomonadota > Alphaproteobacteria > Rhizobiales > Rhizobiaceae > Mesorhizobium. The sequence continues at coordinate 39,135 of NZ_CAAF010000058.1, forward strand.
CTCTGTCAGGCTGACGCTCCGTGTCGTTCGCTGAACGAGCGCGACGCCTAGCCGATCTTCGAGGCGCCGGATCGTCTGGCTGACCGCTGACCGCGTGACGCCCAAATGCTCCGCTGCCGCGCGGAAGCTTCGTGCTTCCGCCACGGCCAGGAAAACAGCGATGCCATTCAGATCTACAGCCATTGGTTAGATCAGATTACCAGCGTAGTTATGATTGGGCAAGTTGTCCGCACCTCTAGGAGGTTCTACTTTTGGCTCGACGAATTGGAGAGAGCCAACAAGATGTCACTCGAGAACTACAAGCTACTAGGACGCTCAGGACTGCGTGTTTCGCCCCTAAGCCTTGGCACCATGACCTTTGGGTCGGATTGGGGATGGGGTGCCGACGGCAGCGAAGCCCGTCGCATCTTCGATCTCTATGTCGATCGGGGTGGCAATTTCATCGATACTTCGGTGAACTACACCAACGGCGCCGCCGAGCGCCTGCTTGGAGAATTCGTCGGCGACAAGCGTGAGCGGCTCGTCCTCGCGACGAAGTTCACGATGTCCCGCGAGCCCGGCAATCCCAATGCGGGCGGCAACCATCGCCTCAACATTATGCGGTCTGTCGAGCAGAGCCTCCGCCAGCTCGGCACCGATCGCATCGATCTCTTCTATCTGCATGCATGGGACATGACGACCCGACCGGACGAGGTGATGCGGGCCCTCGACGATCTCGTGCGGTCCGGGAAGATCCTCTATCTCGGCATCTGCAATACGCCCGCATGGCGGGTCGCGGAGATGCAGACGCTCGCTGACATGCGCGGATGGTCGCCCTTCGTCGCACTCCAGATCGAGTACAGTCTCGTGGAGCGCACCGTCGAGCATGAGCTCATGCCGATGGCTGCGGCCCTGGGGCTCGGCGTGCTTGCGTGGTCGCCGCTCGGCGGCGGCGTGCTGACCGGCAAATACTCCCGAGCCGACGTTCAGGATTCACGGGAGGCAGCCGTCTCTCCCAGTCGCAAGGGCGTCGTCGCTTCGTCCGGGCATCTCAACGAACGCTCGATCGAGATCGCGCACGAGGTTCGCGCCGTTGCCGAGGAACTGGGCTCTACACCGTCCCGGGTAGCGCTCGCGTGGACGCTGACGAACCCGACTGTCGTGTCGCCCATCATTGGCGCCCGCGCCCTCGCCCAAGCCGAGGACAATCTCGGCGCTCCGGATGTGGTGCTGTCGCCAGACCAGCTCGATCGCCTGAACCGGGCAAGCGACCCGGATGCGATATTCCCGAGCCGCTTCATCGAACGCCCATTGGTGCAGCAACTCATCTTTGGCGGAGCGACCGTGGCTCGCCGCATCTGACCTTCAAGGAGACCGACATGCGTATCCGTCTATTCTCGATCATCGCGGCAGCAAGTATAACGCTCGCATCGCCAACAGTTGGACAGGCGCAATCGGAAGCCTCCGCCCAGTGCGCCACTTCGGGCACAAATTCGGTCCCCGAGCTCCACAGGGTATGGATCCTTGTCGGATGGGACAAGCCTGTCGTCGGTCAATCCTGGGATTTCCTGGAGAAGCTCGGCAAATACTACGACTGGGAGGCCAATGACGTCGTGCTCTATGACGACATGGCACCTGATTTTCGTATCGCTCGCTCGCCGGAGGAATATCGTGCGCTCTGGGAGCCGTCGTTCCAGGCGCTGCGCCGTGCCGACCACCTGGTCCTGAACGGCCCCGAGACGGTGGTCGGCGATGAGCTGGCGACCTCAACGCTAGAATTCGCCGGGCGACTTGAGCCAGCCGAGGGCCAGCCGATCGTCTCAATTCGGACGCGCTCAACGCTGGTGTGGCGGTGCACGAATGGCGGTTGGAAGATCCTGCGCGAGCACAACAGCTCACGCCCCATCACGCCCGCGGAATCCCGTCAAATCTTCGGCTTCTGATCAACCTGAAACAGCTCCGGCCCAAGCGTCCAGGCGTGGCGTGGACAGACCAAAGCACCACCGCGCCTCGATCGAAGGAAGTTCCGCAAGCAGCGCCCCTTCCTTGCCTTCAGCAACCCAACGAAAGGAATGATCCCGTGACCATCTTTCCACTGACCAACCACCTTACCGGTGCGAGCCGCAAGCTGCTGATCGCATCAGCATTTCTGGCCATCATCGGGCCGGCGCATGCCGAGACTTCCGCGTCGGCCGCCCGCGTGGAAACCACGGACACCGCCGTCGAGACACGGAACAAGGCCATCGTGCGCGCGGCGTTCGAGAAATGGCGCGCAGGGACTTACGTCTTTGCAGAGCTTCTCGCACCCGATGTCGTCTGGACGATCCACGGCTCCGGCCCGGTCGCCGGCACTTACCGCAGTCAAAAGGACTTCGTCGAACGAGCATCCGTCCCCCTCACCAGCCGTCTCTCGACCCCTGTGTTGCCGGAGGTGCATAACATCTTTGCCGATGGAGACATGGTCATCATCCGGTTCGACGGGTCGGCCACAACGACCTCGGGAGCACCTTATCGCAACCAGTTCGTCTGGATATTCCGGATGAAGGACGGCTCTGTCGTCGAGGCTGAGGCCTTTCTGGATCTCGTCGCCTACCAGCAGGTCGTCGAGAACAACGAGCCGCGTGCGCGATAGCCAGCGTTACGGGTTCGGCTGTGGTTCGGCCTCTCGCATCGTCAGCCGGACCCCAGCCCCACGCACAACCAAATTCGGCTCTCGCAGCCGGGATACACAATAGATGTTGAGGAGCCCGACCATGCGGCAGGCATTTGCAGTCCTGATGACTGCCACACTCTTGAGTCAATCCGTACAAGCTGAGGAATCCAACGTGCAGGCGAACCATCCCTATACCGGCATGTGGGTGACCGACGACGGCAATGTTCGCCACGAACTCCTGCCAACCGGGCGCTATGTCGAGGCACGCGGCAGGCGCGAACGCGCCTATGAAGGGCGCTACGAAGTATCCGGCACACATATCGAATATTGGGACGACACCGGCTTCACCGCCGATGGCGATTTCGTGGACGCGAACACCTTGCACCACGGCGGCATGGTCTTGCGCCGCATTACGGATCCCGCCGCAAACCCCTCCCTGCCGAAACGCTAGCGGCGCAGAGGCGGACCTGGCTTTGGCCGCGACCTGATAGGCGACCGGATTTCGCTATCCGCGACACCCGAAGAATCGTTCACGGTCGATCAGCGCCGGCGCGATGGGACTCGCCGGAGCTTAAGCCATGGCCTCGTTTCATCGTGTATACCCGGCCGGAGACAGGACATAGCGAACATCCGGAGAGCCAGCCCAAGCTTCCCCAACAGCAGTGAGCGGGAGCGTTGTAACAGGAGCGTCAAAACCGGCCCGTTGGGTGGCTGCGATCAGCTCGCCCGCTCCTGCCAACAAGTCGCGCACGGCGACGCTGCCTATACCACTGCCTAGGAGCTCCAGCCCCGTACTTCTTAAGGAATCGCCACGGAGCGAAATCTCGTCGCCAGCGACGGTACCAAGCTGAACGTACCGCACCCGCGGTTCACCAATTCTGGACCCGCGGTTCTTCGTTGCCGCCGCGATAACCCGGCTGGCGGGTTCCCCCCAGATGAAATCGAGAACGACGTCAACGCCGCGATCGAACTCTTCACGTAGTGCATCATCGGCAGCATCGTCGAGCTTGATCCTTGCCTCCAAGTTGAGCTCGCTCAGCTTGTGCAGATTGCGACCGACACCGATGATCCTGGTTGCGCCGAAGTGGCGAGCAATCTGTATAGCCATGCCTCCCGCCGCGCCTGTCGCGCCATTTATGAGGACGGTAGAGCCTTTATGAAGCGGAGTCCGACGCGTCAGCGCGATCCACGACGCCAGACCACCGGTCGTGACCGCGGCGGCCCGGACGTCGGAGATGTCGTCTGGGATAGGAACCACCATGTCATTGCTGACCAACGACATCTCGCCCATCGATCCGAAGGGCGCCTTTGGAAACAAAAAGTACACTCGGCGGCCGTCGGGATCGGTCCCGACGCCGTCGACACCCGGCACGAAGCCGGCATTGGCTCCGCTTGCATAGTGCTTGCCCGCAGCGAGTCCCCTAACAATCGGGCTCAGCGGGGCGGCATGTACTCTGATGATGGTTTCTCCGTCACTTGCTTCCGGTTCCCTGAAATCTCCATACTCAGGCGGCTCGCCGAAATGATTGACCACTGCTGCTTTCATTTTAACCTCCGTAAGACAACCGAACGGTAGATCGTCGGTGCGCGCCACCAGACATAGACGGGCGAAGTGGCACGAACTATAGCTAACCGTACTGAATTTCTTTGCCATCGTACCGTAGGATCATGGACCCACTTTCTGGCATTCTCTCGCTGCTAAAACCCCGGAGCTATATTACGGCCGGCTTCAATGCCGGTGGTGACTGGTCTTTGAGGCTCGATGATCTCGCTGGCCGCATCAAGTGCTATGCAGTCGTCAGCGGCGGCTGCTGGCTGTTGCTTGAAGAAGATGGCGAACCGCTCAAGTTGGTTACGGGGGACTGCTTTGTGCTGCCTAGTGGACGCCACGTCAGGATCGCGAGCGACCTCGCGTTGGATGCAACGCTCGCAAGCGAAGCGCTCTCGCCCGACCGAGACGGTGAGACAGTGACATATAATGGTGGCGGAGACGTGCTGCTGGTCGGCAGCAGGTTCGAGGTAAGCGGCCGCCATGCAAACGAGTTACTTCAAACCCTGCCGCCGGTAATCCACCTGAGAAGAGCTGAGGAACAAGCGACGCTGCGCTGGTCGATTGAGCTCATGATGCAGGAACTGCGCGAAGCGCGGCCAGGCGCGTCGCTCATGGCGCAGCATCTCGCTCACATGATGCTCGTTCAGACACTGCGTCTTTATCTATCGCAGCAGTCCGGCGCTGGATTCGGATGGTTCGCAGCGCTGGGCGATCCCCCGGTTGGCGCGGCATTGAGCGCAATCCACGCAGATCCGGCCCACAATTGGAACCTCGAGGAATTGGCTGCAAAAGCCGGCATGTCACGGACGGTGTTTGCGCGGCGCTTCCGTGAGAAAGTCGGGGAGACCCCAGTGGCTTACGTCACGCGTTGGCGAATGATGCTTGCCGCCGAGCGGCTTATGTCGAGCCGCGATCCGCTGTCTCGGATTGCAAGTTCGGTCGGCTACGAATCGGAGAATTCTTTCAATACGGCGTTCCGACGAGTGATGGGATCCTCGCCGCGACGTTATGCGCGTGCTCAGGAACAAACGGACTGAATTCTGACTTCGCCAGTCAATCGACTATCACGTCGGCATACCTCGAGGGTAACGACACGATCCACGAAAAGCGCAAATGCCTTCTTCGCTTGACCTCTGGTCGATAGGAACTGGCTGTAGTCTTGCCGGGTTGCAGCCCGTATATTTCAGCAGGCTTTCATATAAATTCAGCATGTAGCGCAGAATGTCTCCCGCACGCTCTTGAGTCGTTCGACTCACGGGCCGCATGTGCTACTGCCTATGAACCCAAATGTTTCGAATAGAATGGCGCCAGCCGGTCGATGGCCTGATTCACGTATTCGGGCTTGTAATACATATCGTAATGGCCGGCGCCCTCGACGACGAAGAAGTCCTTTTCGGTGGTCGGCGAAAGATCGAACAGGGTTTGTCCGGCCTCATATTGGCCAGTGTTTCCGCGCCGGCCCCGACAATGACCTGAAGAGGCTGGGACAGAAGCTCGGGCACAAGGTGGAAGGCGTCGAACTCCAGCAGATAGCCATAGCTCCTGAAGAGCAGACGGTTGGTGGAGTTCGGGTGTCGATAGGGCGACTCCCGGTAGAAGGTGACAGCTTCAAACACCTCCGGGTCCGTTATGCCAGCTTCTTCCGCCTCTTTCAGGCTGTCGGGTATCCAGGGAGCGCGCCTCGGCTTACCGCCGCGCGCTTCGGCGGTCCGCTGTTTTCCGACGTCCTCCAGAGTCTTACGAACGTCTGGCAGCATCCGTCGAAACGCCTGGCCTATGTCATTGGCGATGACGGTTCCGAGGGCCTTGAAGCGGTGTTCGGTGATCGCGGCGTTCACCGCGTAGCCGCCCCCGGCGCAGATGCCCAGCAGCCCCACCCGCTCCTCGCCCACGAAGGGCAGCGTCATCAGGTAATCGACGGCGCAACGAATGTCCTCGACACGGGCGGCCGGGTCCTCAAGATCGCGGGGCTCGCCGCCGCTTTCGCCCTGGTATGACGGGTCGAAGGCAAGAGCCACGAACCCGCGCGCGGCCAGCTTCTCCGCGTAGATCGCCCCGATCTGTTCCTTCATGCTGCTGCCGGGCGTGGTCAGGACAAGCGCGGCATATGTCCTGGTCTCATCGAATCCGTTCGGGAAATAGATGTTCCCTGCAACGTCGATGTCTCTGTTTTTGAATGAGACACGGTTCAAGACGACGGTCCTCCTGTCATCATTGGTCAGCCCCGACGCATGCATCGGCGCTGCCGTTACAGTGGCGGTTGCGCCCGCGGCAATGAGGATGTCTCTTCTGGAAATCGTCCGATCGGGGCCAACCATGTCACTTGCATCTCAAAGGCTTGCCATCAGGCGAACTTCACCTTGGTTAATTCTTGAGACGCCTCCCAGAGGCGGGTCGCCACGGCGGTATCCAGCGCCTGTTTCGGTGGCTTCTCCTCGGTCGGATAGCCGCGCGTGCCGCCTAGCCCGTCAGGCCCATAATAGGCGCCGTCCCGGGCTGCAGGGTCGGTCGCCGCGTAGAGCGTGGGCAAGGCGCCCTGCCACGCGGGCTGGAACAGGAATGGCAGGAAGCGGCGGACCCTCGCAGCCGCGCCCCGTTGGCCCACTCCATTTGGAAGCAGATCGGTACGCGAGATGCCGGGATGCGCCGCAATACCCTTGACGCCCCATCCGGCAGCCTTGCTGCGCCGGCTCAGTTCGAAGGCGAACATGACGCAGGCGAGTTTCGACTGGCTGTAGACCGGCATCGGCTTGTAGCTGCGCTCGGCTTGCAGGTCGTTGAAGTCGATGGCTCCGTTGCGCGCCGCCACGCTGCCCAGGCTCACAACCCGCGAATTTTGTCCCCGCTTCAGCAGCGGCAGCAAATGTGCGGTGAGGGCAAAATGGCCGAGATAGTTCGTGCCGAATTGCAGTTCGAAGCCGTCGCTGGTCGCGCGACGCTCCGGCGGCGTCATAACGCCGGCATTGTTGATCAGGAGGTCGAGGCTGTCTTGCTCCCGCGCGAGCTGTGCAGCGAATTCGGCGATCGATGCGAGGTTCGCGAGATCCACCTCCCCAAACCGCACTTGTCCGCCAGGGACAGCTTGTCTGATCGCGGCCACGGCTTCAGCGCCCTTCCGCGGGTTGCGCCCTGCGATCACAACGCTTACACCGGCCCGAGCCAGGGCCAGCGCGTCTTCGTAGCCCAATCCTCCGGTTCCGGTGACGACCGCTGTACGGCCGTGTTGCGGGGGAATGTTCCTTGTCGTCCACTTGGTCATATATGAAATCCACGCCTTCTCGAAAGTTCAGCGAGACTTCGAGAGAGGATTGTCTCAACCCGCCCGCTTTTAACCTTCCTCAATAGAATGGCTGCGGCCCCGAACCTCCATGCCTGAATCGGTAAAAAACATGCCTATTCCTACATTAATTCGGCTGGCGAGAATATCCGAAGGATGTGCAGGCCGGAACTCCGCCGCGCTTAAGTTGGCGCGATCAAAGCCCGCGGGCGTCCTACATGTATGTCCACGTTGGTCAGTTCCAGCGAGGTCTCCCAGAGGCAAGTCGCGACGGCTGTGTCCAGCGCTTGGCTAGGAGGTTTCTCCTCGGTCGGATAGCCCCGCGTCCCGCCCAGCCTGTCAGGTCCGTAGTAGGCGCCGCCCCGCGCCGCCGGGTCTGTCGCCGCAAAGAGCGTGGGCAAGGCACCCTGCCATGCGGGCTGGTACAGGAACCATAGATAGCGTCGCGCGAACCCAGGTACGCTCGACCAGCCTGGTCCGTTCGGAATCAGGTCGGTGCGTGAGATGCCGGGATGCGCCGCCAAGCTCTGCACGCCCCATCCAGCCGCCTCGCTGCGTCGGTTCAGTTCGAAAGCGAACATGATGCAGGCCAGTTTCGACTGGCTGTAAACCTGCATCGGCTTGTAACCGCGCTCGGCTTGCAGGTCGTCGAAGTTAATCGCTCCCCACCGCGCTGCCACGCTGCCAAGGGTCACGACGCGCGGCTTTTGCCCCCTCTTCAGGAGCGGCAGCAGATGCGCGGTGAGAGCGAAATGGCCGAGATAGTTCGTGCCCATTTGCAGCTCGAAGCCGTCGCTGGTCTCGCGACGCTCCGGCGTTCTCATGACGCCGGCATTGTTGATCAGAAGGTCCAGGCTGTCTTGCTCCTGTGCGAGCTGCGTGGCGAACTCGGCGACCGAAGCGCGGTCGGCAAGGTCCACCTTGCCGAACCGAGCCTGCGCGCCAGGGACAGCTTTCTTGATCGCCGCGACGGCGTCCGCGCCCTTCTGGGGATTGCGCCCGGCGATCACAACGCTAGCGCCGGCACGCGCCAGGGCCAGTGCAGTCTCGAAACCCAGCCCGCCGGCGCCAGTGACGACTGCCGAACGGCCGTGTTGCGATGGAATATTCCTGGATGTCCACTTTGTCATCAATCATCCTTGCCTTCTCGGCCGCTCGGCGGAGACTTCGAGCGATGATCGTCTCGACGCACCCGCCTCTTTGTCTTCTTCGCCAGGATGCCCGAAGCGCGGCAAACCTCCATGCCGGAACCCGCAAAAGGCATGCCTGATCCTACGTTCGTGCGGCTTACGACGAACTATTGGAGGGCTAGCGAATGGCCCAGGTTCTGATGGTGCTCAGGTTCGCGCGAAGCCCGGCTCATCTGCCACGGCCGCATTGCTTGGTGGACGGCCTACAGCGACGGTTGCGTGATGCCGCTGATCATCCCCGGTCCCCAGTTGCGAGCGGTGAAGCTCCAGGTCGCGAAGATAATGAAGGCGCTCGCGGCCAACAGCAGTGTTGCTGCTCCCAAGCTGACAACCGCTCCGCGATCCCGCCGGCGCGCCCGGATGAACAGTTCGGCGACGATGAGATTGGGAACGTAGAAAAAGAACATCATGATCGCGTCGAACCAGCCGGTGAAACCGCTGCCTGTTCCGAGGCCGCCGGATAGCAGGAACCAGGCGCCATATTCCATCCTGTACAGCCAGGAGCCGATTGTCAGCGCGAAGAGCCGGATCGCCCAGGCCCGGTGTCGTTCGTATCGGCCGGACCGGGCATGGACATAGGCCATGGTCGCGCAAAGCACCATCAGCGCGCCGTAAAGGCCAAAGCCGACATCCATCAGCGGGCCGCCGATCGTGCCTTTTTCCAATATGAAACCAAGCCCACCCAGCCCCGCCAAGCCGGCCGAAATCACGTAGATCCGGCCCAGCCAACGATGGAGCCAAGGGACGGCGCGGCGCACACCGCCGATCAACTGAACAGGTCCGAGCAGCAGGAGCACGCCCCCAGCAATGAAATGCGCGCCGATGGCTGCCGTCGCAAGCAAGGAGCGGCCATCATACAGATCGGGGAAGGGACTCGTTCCATCGCTCACCGGCTCCCGCTAAGGCCACCCCGCCGAAGAAAGCGATGATGTAGGCGGCGAAGATGGCGCCGCTGATCCAACTCGCGGCCACGAGCAGCCGAGCGCTCCAGCGCAGTGCAGCGCCATGAGGGCCGCCGGCCGGCCTGGCAGCTTGCCGACCAACGACCGATGCGCCGTCCGTCATCGCGATTGTGTTAAATCCCGCGCCCATGGCGCACTCCTCGAAATGCATGCTTTTGCCCAGGGGCGGTTCGTTAAAGCTGCTTTTATGGCTTCATTGCGCGCGGCGCAGCACTATGGTCCGACCGAGCATGGGGGTGCCCCTGTAGGCGCGAAGCTCCAGTTTTCCGCTCACAAGCGTTGCTCGGGCGGAATGGGTCTGACCGGTAGCCCCACTGTAGAAATTACCGCCCTCCCAGCGACCATCGGCGGCATCCCACTTGAGGTTGGTCACGAGAACAGCTCGCTCCAGCGAACGGCTTCTGAGTTTCGGATCCGGATTGAGGGTGTCCTTCTTGAAGGTCTTGCCGTCAGCCTCGACCAGGAGCTTTCCGTAGATGATCCGGGCCGCATAGGTTTCTCCGGCGTCAAACATCTCAAGTTTGATGTTGCCGTCCTCGGATTCCCAGACGCCGATAATTTGATCCGGCGAAGAGGCCTGTGCGAAAGCATCTCCAACCGGGAGACCTATCATTCCTGCCGTGAGAGCTGCGGCCAGCAAAGGCCCCATTATCGATTTCAACATTCTACGTTTCCTTTTTTGACGATTCAGGGCGGACGGCCGACGTGAGAATTCGTGCCGTCCGAGGCTTCGATGGCTGCCCAATGATCCAGCGTTTCTCCTCAGAGGGAGCGCGGCCTTGGAGCCGGCCCGGAGAGTTGCCGGGCATTGCGCTGTGAAGCTACACGCCGGCGGCGCGGTGACGAATGCCGAAAGGCGGAAATTTCCTGCCTGATCCTCCAGTTACACTGGAAGTTTGATAGCTCGCCCAGTTCTTGCGGCAGTTCGTGGCGAGACAGGTTCGGCACCGCTCGGCAATCCATGGCACCTCCACTTGGATGTCTCGCGTGCTCGCGGTCTTGGTTTTCAGCCGGTCGTGAGGACCGTTTATCAGGCTGTGCAGGAAACCTGATGTGATGTGCGTCTCGCAGGCCCCGCCGCTAGCCGAATGAAACCTGACCCAGTCGCTCCAAAGAGGCCCACAAGGTCGCCGCTGACCATCGATCCTGAGCGGCGGCGGGAACGCTCGCCACGCCCGGCAGACCTCTCAAACCCTGAAATCCCTTCGGCCCGTAATAGCCGCCGGCCATGGCCTGCGGCGACGTCGCCGCATACAGTATTGCAAGGGCGCCCTGAGCTGCGGGCTGAAACAGGAAGGGCAGCATCCTGAACCTCCACCCTTCCCGACTGTTGAGGCCAGGACCATCCGGGATGAGATTGGTTCGCGCGACACCCGGATGCGAGGCCAGGCTGGAAACGCCCCAGCCCGATGCCTTGCTTCGGCGCTCAAGCTCGAAGGCCAGCAGGAGATTGGCAAGCTTGCTGTTGTCGTATGCGGCCGCGTAATCGTAGTTCCGCTCGAGCTGGAGATCGTCGAACGGAAGCGCGTCGGACATCCGCATGCTTGACACCCAAACAACGCGGGGCTCTCGCCCCTTCCGCAGCACCGGCAACAGCAGGGCCGTCAGCGCGAAGTGGCCGAGCGTGTTCGTCGCGAAAACGCGTTCGAAGCCATCGACGCTCACCCGGCGATGGAAACGCCCCATCACGCCGGCGTTGTTGATCAGCATATCGAGACCTTGGCCGGACGCGCGCATTCGAGCGCCGAACGCCCGGACGGATGTCAGGTTCGAGAGATCCAGCCTCTCGAAGCGGACTTTGGAGCCAGGCGCGTCCGCGCGAATCCTCCGCACCGCTTCCTCGCCCCGCGCCTGGTTGCGCGATGCGATCGTCACGTCCGCGCCCGCGCGCGCCAGGGCGAGCGCGTCTTGATAGCCCAAACCGCTCCGGTCATCTTCCGGATAACCATTCCCCCCCGTTACGAGCACCCTGCGACCGTGCTGTGCCGGGATGTCAGCAGCGGTCCAGTCGGGAATTTCCGCCTCGGCGCGACCGCTCGATCCGGCGGACGAGCAGCCTGCGACCAAGCCGGCTGAGACGCCAACGGCGGACACCTGCAGGAACAGACGCCGTGAAAGCGCCGAGCGGTCCGCGCTCGGCCGCGGTTGATCATCGTGATTGTCTATTACCATTGTACGCCGGGCCTCCATCGCTTGCCGTATTCAAGCTAAAGGCTCAGGCGCTGACGGCGATGCCGATTTCCCGATAAATCTTGCCTATTCCTATGAATCTAGCGCAAGACGATAGTGATCGCAGGATCGCGCCTCCGTGCTCATATCGCGAGTGCCGCTCCGAGCAGAAACTGCAAAGAGCGGCCTCCTGAACACACGATCGACAGA
>NZ_CAAF010000057.1 GCF_000359125.1 Mesorhizobium sp. STM 4661
GGCGAGGCCGAGATAGTTGTTGGCACAGAAATTGAGCAGCTTGCGGCCGCCAACCTCGATCTCGGACGACTGGGGCGAGGTGATGACGCGCTCGCGCTTGTACAGGCCCTCCGTCTCGATCTGCGAAAGCAGCTCGAGAATGCGGTCTTTGAGAGTCGGTGCCATCCTGCTTTCGCTTCCACTGGTGATCTTCGCGGTCTTGCTCATGCGATTTCTCCTCTGTGCACGCGTAACATGCGCTCGAAGTGGCTCGGATCGTGCGCTTTGAGGATTGCAGCCTCCCGAGGCTGGTGCAGATCCCAGAGACGCGATAGCCAAAAGCGAAATGCTCCAGCGCGTTGCATCGCGGGAAGCAATATGCGTTCGGCTGGAGTAAGCGCTCGAACGGACTCATAGGCGTCTAAGAAAGCGGCGGCTCGCTTACGGTCGTGGCGGGCGGTGTAGCAATCGACGCACCAGTCATTGAGGCACACGGCTATGTCGAACAGAAAGGTGTCGCACCCAGCGAAGTAGAAATCAAAAACGCCGGTCAGATGACTGCCGGCAAACAACACATTGTCACGAAAGAGATCGGCGTGCACCGGCCCCCTGGGGAGTTGCTCGTAGGTGGGAGACACAGCAATTTGGTTCTGAAAGGTCAACTCGTTGGTGAGCAGCGACCGTTGTCCATCGGACACGTATCGGCCGAGCACCGGCACCACCTCGTTCCACCATTCGAGCCCGCGCGGATTGGCTTGTTGCCGTGGGTAATCGCTTCCGGCCAGGTGCAATCGGGCCAAAACCGCCCCAACGGAGCGACAGTGCTCCGCAGAAGGCGCTGTCACGCTCTCGCCCGGGAGCCTGTTGACGACCGCCGCAGGTCGATCTTTCAGCGAATGAAGGATTTCGCCTTTGACGTTGGCAACCGGATCCGGGACCGGCATTCGCCGCGCCGCAAGGTGCTTTATGAAATGGAGATAGAACGGCAATTGTTCGAATGTGAGGCGCTCAAACAAGGTGAGCACATACTCTCCGGCTTCAGTATCTACGAAGTAGTTCGTGTTCTCAATTCCGGTCGTGATGCCGCGAACAGAACGCGGCCAGCCTAGACCCAGCGCACCAAAGAACGCTGCGACTTCGTCGACTGATAGCTCCGTATATACAGCCATGGCGGGAATAACGGTCTCCGATAACTCAAGCAGGTCTTTAGCAGGCCGCACCACGCAAAATTTCGGCCACGTGGGTCTTTACGGTCTGTGCATCGGCGGGAAGGACCTCAAATCGTCTCGGCAAATCTTCTATTCCATCGAACCGTTTTGGACGACTTGGCTCGCGGCCCAAAGCCTCCCTGATGGTCTCCGCGAATTTGACCGGCAGGGCCGTCTCGAGCACGATCATCGGCTTCTCCGGAACGGAGTGCCTGCGTGCGACCGTGATGCCGTCAGCAGTGTGTGGGTCGATCAACGTGTTGAAGCGGCGCCAAGTGTCACGGATCGTTTCCAACCGGTCGGCGTGCGTGCTCTTGCCGCTGTAAAAGCCAAAACGAGGCGCCACCTGCGCGAAGGCGGGATCGCCACTGAGATCGAACGAGCCTCGTGCCCTGAGTTGGTTGTCGAACATTGATTTCGTCCGGCTCGCATCGCGACCGAGCAGGTCGAAGACGAAACGCTCGAGATTGGAGGCCTTGGAAATGTCCATCGATGGGCTTGATGTTTCATACGTGTCCGCCCGGCCCCGCACGCGATACACGCCGGTGCGGAAAAACTCATCGAGTACGTCGTTCTCGTTGGTTGCAATGACGAGACGGGATATGGGAAGTCCCATCATGCGCGCAACGTGACCCGCACAGATGTTTCCGAAGTTCCCCGAAGGAACGGTGAAGTCGACCTCTGATGTGTTCCCCGCGGTGACCTGGAAGTAGGCGGAGAAGTAGTAGACGACCTGTGCCACCAGCCGGGCCCAGTTGATCGAATTGACGGCGCCTATCCGGTGGCGCCTCTTGAAGTCACCATCGCCCGACACGGCTTTCACGATGTCCTGGCAGTCGTCGAACACCCCTTCGATGGCGATGTTATGGATGTTTTCGTCCTGCAGGCTGAACATCTGGGCTTGCTGAAAGGTGCTCATGCGTCCGTGCGGCGACATCATGAAGACCCGCACCCCCTTCTTGCCGCGCATGGCATATTCCGCCGCGCTGCCCGTGTCGCCACTGGTCGCCCCGAGGATGTTCAGTTCCTCACCCCGCCGCGCCAGTTCATACTCTAGGAGATTGCCAAGCAACTGCATCGCCATGTCCTTGAACGCCAGCGTGGGGCCGTTGGACAGTTCCGCCACGTGGAGACACGTCTCAAGCGCGCGGACCGGCGCGATCCTGGCGGTCCCGAAAACCTCGGGTGTATAGGTCTTCGCGCAGATGGCCTTCAGATCGGCGGGCGGAATATCGTCGATGTAGAGCGACAGGATCTCGAAGGCGAGGTCCGGATAGGACAGCGTCCGCCACCGATCCAGCATTGCGTCATCCACAAGCGGGTAGGTCTCGGGCACATAGAGCCCGCCATCCGGCGCCAGACCTTCAAGCAGTATCTCGCAAAACTTCCTGCGTTCGGGATGGCCGCGTGTGGAGATGTAGTGCATGTGATGCTCTTCCTTGTAGACGCGATCGTTCAGCCGGGGCCGCAGCGCCGCATGGTCAATGGGCCGCCAGCTTTAGCCGTCAGCGTTGGGCCCGCCACCAGGCGATCTTGTCCTGCAGGCCATAGCGGCGATTGTTGGTGCGCGTCAGGCCTGACTTCCGGCTGATCTTCAGATAGCGGCGATGTCCAGCTTCGAGCCGTCGACCAGACGCGACAGGCGGAACGGTGCAGGATCGACGCAAGGCGTGTCGTTTACGACAAGCTCTGCGGCCAGATAACCAAGCCCCGGGCCCAAACCGAAGCCGTGGCCCGAGCAGCCCGCCGCGAGGACGAGGCCTTTCACCCCGTCCACCTGCGACACCACAGGCACTGCGTCCGGCGTGCAATCCACGAAGCCGCCCCAGGCACTATCGATCTCTATATCGCCGAGTTGGGGGAAGGTCTTCCGGACACTCTCCACCACTTGGCTTACCAGCCATTTTAAGGGTGGAGGATCCAGCACCCGATTCTGTTCGAAGATCCGATCGTCGCTGGTCAGCAGCGCCGGCATTGAATCCGGCCCCGAAAGGAACGATTGGCCGATGCCGAGCCTGACGTTCTTTAGGCGACGCAAGAATTGCGGCATGAATTCCCGGCTATACCGGATAGCCTGGGGCGTGATTTCGAGGTTCGCCTTGCCGCTGATCGCAAGCGTATAGCTGCCGTCCAGTCGGCGAGTGATCGTGCAGTAGGGTGTGGAGACCGCCTCGCCTATGTTGATTGTCGGGGTGGAACGCAGCGCGGTCTGCCGGATGCTCGCTAGGGGGAAACTGATCCCGAGCGGCCTAAGGAAGCGCGAGGACCAGGCACCAGCGGCGCACAGCACCGCGCCCGTTCTGATGTAGCCCTTCTCCGTGTGCACGCCCGCAATCTTGCCATTGGCCAAGTCGAGCGCCCGCGCGGCGCATTCCTGGTGGATGGTGGCGCCCAGAGCTCTGGCCCCATCGGCGATAGCCGGCGCGGCGAGCGCAGGTTCGGCCTTACCATCCCGGTCCGAATAGGTCCCGCCGACCCATTTGTCGCGCGCTTCGGGGACGCGCTCGGTCACCTCCGCCCGGCTCAGCATGCGGGTGTCGACCTCGTACTCCCTCGCGACCTCGCGCCACCTTTCCCAGCCGGCGAGCACAGCCTCGTCGTGAGTCGCATAGACGAGACCGCAGCGTCGAAATCCAAGGTCCCGATTGATATCGCGCGTCAGCTCGTCCCACAGTCGCATGGAGATCACCGAGAGCGGCAGTTCGCGCCGATCGCGGTTCTGCTGGCGGCACCAACCCCAGTTTCGGCTCGATTGTTCACAGGCGACGTGGCCCTTCTCGAGCAGAGCCACAGAGAGGCCACGCTTCGCCAGGAAATATGCGGCGGTAGAGCCGAGGATGCCGCCGCCGACGATGACGACGTCGACTTCGGCCGGGAGACGCTCATCGCTGTGAATGCGTTCGACTCGGGGCGACATGTTCCAACCAACCTCGGCTGCCAAAAATGCGGAAGCAAAGTTCCGATCAGCCCTTCATCGCATCGTGCGCCCGAAAGAATGTGCCGAAATCATCTAGGACTTCGCCAGATGTGCGGGTTTTTGATCCCCTGATCGATACGAACTGCTCAAGCCCGATCGAGTTCCAGTTCGGCGCAGGGCGGCGCAACCTGCTCGCGAGTCCGTTGGATCGCGCTTGAGGGCCTTGAGCCTGCGTGCGAATTGTAGGCGGCAACGAAGTCGGCGAAGTGTTACCCGAGCTGATCATGGCTCTCGTAGAGAAGCGTTTGACGGTGGCGTCCTTGATCGTGCGGTACATCCTCTCGACCTGTCCATTGGTCCAATGATGCTTGGCCTTACTCGTAGGTCCCCGATGTCGTTCGCGGCGCAGGCATATTCGAAGGTGCGCCCAGAAGCGTTCGCCGTTGGCGATAGCCTCTTTGATCTGCGGCACGGCCGAGTCTCCGGCATTGGGTGTGGTGAACTGATTCCATCGTCGTGAGGCACGGTGTGGATCTTATAGGGGACGGCCGCTATCGGCCGGAGCAGGAACTCTCCGGGAGACGACAGTGGTGGCCTTCTCATGCAACTCCATGAAGGCGACCTTCGAGGTACGATCGATGGCGACAAACCTGCGCTGCTTGCCCTGTTTGGTTCTCACCTCGGCGACGTGGATATGGAAAGTAGCCGATCCGATAGCTCTTGAACTTCTTCTCGCCGGCAGGTCGCCTTCGACATTGGGCAAGCGGCCGACGCCGTGACGCTGCAGGCAGCGGTGCAATGACAAGGGTGTCAGATGCGGGATCGTCGGCTGCAACGCATAGAAGCAGTCATTCTGCGGCAGCAGCGTATAGCGTCGAAAGGCGACGATGACGGCCTCTTCATCGACCGTGAGCAGAGTCGACCGCGCCTCCTTCGGCCCAGTCCCCAGCGTTCGGCCAGGCGCCAGTTCGAACGAAACCTCGTTCACAGCTTTCACTATTCGCTGCGCGCCGAACAACGCACCGCCGCCACGATAGGTCTTCACCATACCCTCGACCTTCAGGATTGGCTCCTTGCTGGCAGGCTCCGCACGAGGGCGATCCTCGCCGATCAGATGCGGTACGGCCGCGATCAGGCGCTGGGTGTAAGGATGCTTGGGCGCCTTCAACACCTGGTCGGCGCTGCCCTGCTCGACGATGTGACCCTTTTCCATCACCACGACGCTGTCGGCGATCTCGGCCACTACGCCGAAATCATGGGTGATGAACATCACGCTCATCCCCTTGCGGCGCTGAATTTCGCGGATCAGCTCCAGAATCTGTGCCTGGGTGGTCACGTCGAGCGCGGTCGTCGGTTCATCCGCGATCAGAACCGTCGGCTCGAGCGCCAAGGCCATGGCGATCATGACGCGCTGCCGCTGCCCACCCGAAAGCCGGAAAGGGTACTGGTGGTACATGAGTTCGGGATCTGGCAACCCCACTTCGGTGAGCAGTTCGATGGCGCGGTTGCGACAGGCTTTTGGCGTGCCGAAGCCATGCGCGGCCATGACCTCGTCGATCTGCGCGCCCACCGTCATCAGGGGGTTGAGCGCCGAAAGCGGATCCTGAAAGATCATCGACACGACCCGCCCACGCAGGTTGCGCAGCTTGTCGGGCGACATGCCGATGATGTTCATCCCCTCCAACTGTATTGAACCCGATGAGACGCGGATCACCTTTGGCAGAAGCCCCATGATCGCGTTTGCCGTGACCGACTTACCCGATCCGGACTCGCCGATAATGCACAGTATCTGGCCGCGTTTCAGATCGAAGGAAATGTTCTCGACAGCATGTATCCGTTCCATGCCTTTCGGCAAATTCACGGTGAGGTCGCGCACCGAAAGCGCCACATCGTGGTGGGCTACAGCCTGGATGCTTGCGACCATCTGAATCAGCTCCCCTTCAACCGAGCGGTTCGACGCTGTTGCGGACCGCAACATCGCCCTTTGAGCAGCAACGCGTCACCGTAGCAGCTGTAGCCTGGCCATCTCGGCGCTTCGCGCCCTGAGGCTGCGAGAGACGGATTCTACTCATCCTGGCGGCTCCCTTATGAAGTCCGGTCCCCGTACCGGACATCGTTCCCTTTTCTTGGAGAACCCTCCAAACGGGCAAGCTCTGCCTATCGGAGGTCCTCTGGAGCTTGCCTGCCGTAAGGGTGCCCCGTTCTTCCAGCCAGTTTGACTGTTCTGTTTCCGCAGAGTCTTCGAAAGCTGGCTCTCGGGCGGCAAGAACTTCTGAAAAGAACGTCCGAATTGGCATTTCACTCTGTTTGGCATAGATGATGGTAGCGTGGGACAGGTGAGAGTCTGTGAGTGATTGCCCGAAAAATGAAATGAATGGGCAATGACGCCAGCGGCCGTGCCGACCTGTCCAAGGCGGGCACGGCATTCCTTGCCACAGGAAATTTGCACGATCCGCCGCGCCGGAATTTTCCGCATTTGAAATGGATTGGCGCCCGTCCAAGCGTTGAAGGTAGGTAGCAACCGGCATCACCTGCACGAAGCCCGTGATGCGCCCATGCGACGCCTCAACTGGATGCCTATAAAAGGTAGTGCGGAACCAAGCACGGCAAACTGTGCCGCTCATCGAGAAACTCAACCCTGCCCATCAATGCTCGGTTGCTGCTTTTCGATTCGGTCGACCACATTCAGCTGAGCTAAGCTCGCAGGGCGCTCTTTCAAAGGCGATTTGGGCCCAGGCGGCTGAACTGCGCCTGGAGCCACTCTGCGAGTTCAAACTCCACACCTTGCAGTTCACTCGACCCCAACCATATCAACCCATATTGACTGCCGTCAGGGTCAAAGCCAGAAGGTGACACCAAGCTTCCTCGTTCCACATCGTCAATCGCGAGTACGAGCGGACTGAGGGCTACACCCAGGCCTGCAGATGCAGCTTCGACAATGAGGGCGTGATTGTCGAAGTATCGGATTTCTGTGGGTCGACGCGCCGACGGATGGGTCTTCAGCCATTGCGCCCACGCGTCAGGTCGGGTCTTCGACCCGAGAGCGAGATAGTCGCCGTGTTCGAACGCTGGCACGAGTTCCCGCCTCATGACGGGCCCAACCTTTTCGGGAAAAAGGGTCCGGACGTTCCACGTCTCAGGCACAGCGAAGTCCAGCCGTCGAATAGCGAGATCGACCTGCTTCTTACGAAAGTCCACAAGCCCTCCACCTACGGAGAGGTGGAGGGCCATGTCCGGATGCGCCACTTGAAGCGCCCCCAGCCGCGGAATGAGCCAACGCATGGCAACTGAAGGCTCGCAGGAGAGCACCAGGGCACTCTTCCCGGCACTGGCAGCACGCAGGCTTTGAACTGTGGCCGCCAACTCCCCGAAGAACCTGTTGAGGGTGAGGTTGAGTGTCTCGCCGGCCGGAGTGAGCCGCAGGCCCCGCCCATTCTTTTCAAACAACCTGACTCCGATGTCACTGGCGAGTTTGGTGATGCGGCGACTGACGGCGCCGTGCGTGAGCGCAAGCGAGTCTGCCGCAAGCCGGACCGAGCCTAGCCGCGCTGTTGCTTCGAACGCTCGCAGGTCGTCGAGCGACGGTATTTCTGAGCGATCCATCAGTGACAATATATCACCGATTCCGTCAGAAACTTTCGCTATTCATAGTCGGTGGAGTTTTGTTAATTGATGCATGCGCACCAATCATCAGCCCAGTATAGCGGTCCTCGCCGATGACCTTACTAGCGCGGCAGATGGCGCGGCACCTTTCGTCGCCCGCGGCTTGACTGCGTCGATCGGCAGGGGTCAGCTTCCGAGCCAAGCGGCATCGGTAATCGCAGTCGATAGCGGTTCGCGGTCTGCTACTCCGTCGCAAGCGTTCGAGGCGGTTGCTCGATTGACCGCCCGACTTGCCAGCCATACCGTGCTGTATAAAACGGTGGACTCCACACTTCGTGGTCACATAACGGCCGAGCTTGAAGCCTGTTTTGCGGCGAGCGGCCGCAAAGCACTGGTGTTTGCACCGGCGTTCCCCCAGGCCGGTCGTACGACAGTGAGGGGCATTCAGCTTGTTGACGGCATACCGGTCTCGGAAAGTTCGTATGGCCATGACCCTATGCATCCCGTGCGGCATTCCGAACTAGTCGACCTGGTCCCGCGCTGCATCAAGAATGTCACGCTGCTTGATGCAGAAACGCAGGAAGAACTCGACTCACAGATTGCTGCCATCGAGGATCCAGCGTCGATCCTTTGGGTTGGCTCTCCTGGAATGGCTACAGCGCTATCGCGGCGTTTTGTGCCGGCGAAGGCCCTACCGCCATTGCTCAATGGCATCAGTAGCGATGTCTTGGTGGTCATTGGGAGCGCAAATTTGCGCAGTCATCATCAGGCAGATCAACTCCAGGAGTCCAGCGGCGTGATGCTGCTGCGCGGACCAAGGGCGCGCGAGGGGGACTCGGCAGCGGTGCTGCGCCGTATCGCACAAGACGCAGCGCGAGAGCTTCAAAGCATACGCTTCGGCGCTTTGATCGCCACCGGCGGCGACACGATGGAAGCGATCCTGGACCTTCTCAACGTCCGTGAGTTCGAGATCCTGCAAGAACTCGATCCCGGATTCCCGCTTGGTCTCGCCAAGCTTGGCGATGGGCGCTCGCTCTTGCTCGCTATGAAGGCCGGTGGCTTTGGCAGTGACGCCGCTCTGGAGCGCGCCGTCGCGCGGATACGTGGAGCAACGCAATGAAGGACATTCTCCCGCTTGCTCTCACAATGGGCGACGCCTCTGGCATTGGGCCGGAGATCGTGGCGAAGGTGCTTGCGAAGGGCGGCGAACGCGTCGTCGTGTTCGGCAGCTATGTTGTCATGAAGGACATCGTGCGGCGGCTCGGGTTGAACGTCGAGGTGCGACGCATCAATGCGGCCGATCTAGCTCAGTTCCAGCCGCAGGCAATTGAAGTCATCGACACCACCCGGATTACTGAGCCTCCTCCAATCGGGCGTATCAGCGCGATCTCCGGACAGGCTGCTTTCGACGCCATCGTTGCGGCGATCGCAGCTGCGAAGTCCGGAGAAGTAAGCGGCATCGTCACGGCGCCGATCAATAAAGAGGCGATGGCCAGCGCGGGTATCAGATACCCCGGCCATACCGAAATTCTGGCCGACTACGGCGGCGCCAAGCGCGTGGCGATGATGCTTGCGAACGATGACATCCGCACGGTGCTCGTCACGATCCACACGTCGCTGAGCAAGGCGATCGAACAAGGTGATTTCGACGCTCAGCTATCCGCTATCCGGCTTGCCCATGTGGGTGGAAAAGCTCTCGGCTTTGCGACCCCGCGTATCGCCGTGGCGGGTCTCAACCCGCATGCAGGTGAAGGTGGCCTCTTCGGCGACGAGGAGATCCGGATCATACGACCTGCAATCGACACATGCCGTGCTGAGGGGATCGATGCCACTGGCCCATATCCGGGCGACACCGTCTTCATGCAAGCACGCCAAGGCCGATTCGATGTTGTGGTAGCGCAATACCACGATCAAGGACTGATCCCGGTGAAGTATCTCGGGCTGGAAAAAGGCGTGAACATCACGCTTGGCCTGCCGTTCGTCCGCACCAGCCCAGATCACGGCACGGCGTTCGACATCGCAGGCCGGGGGATTGCAGACCACGCCAGCTTGGAAACAGCACTTGCCTACGCCAAGCGCCTCGTGTTGGCGCAAACCAAGACGAACTAGATACGAAAGGAACCACACCAATGGGGTTACGCTTCATCTTCATGCTCACGCGCAACGACCGAACGGTTCCGGACGCCTCGCAGCAACTAAAAACCGCGCTCAGCCTCGGCGTGCGGCACATCGGGTTCAAGGACATCGGCTTGCCGATCGAGCAGCTGAAAGGCCTCAGTGCAGCGATCAGGACGGGCGGTGCAACTTCCTATCTGGAAGTCGTGTCCCTGGACCGCGAAAGCGAAATTGCTTCGGCAAGGGCAGCTGCCGCAATCGGCGTTGACGTTCTTCTTGGTGGCACGCGGGTCGACGATGTGCTGCCGATCATCAAGGACACCGGCATCCGGTACTTTCCGTTTCCGGGTCGGATCGCCGGTCATCCGAGCGTGCTTGAAGGCGCCATCGACGAAATTGTCGAAAGTGCCAAGACGATTGCAGGGCGAGATGGGGTGCACGGCCTGGACCTGTTGGCGTACCGTTCGGCGGAGAACGTGCCCGAGTTGATGAAGGCTGTCTGCGCTGCAGTCACCAAGCCTGTCTACATTGCAGGTTCGATCGATACCCCTGAACGAATTGCAGTCGTCCAAGGCGCCGGCGCAGCTGGTTTTACGATTGGGACTGCGGCTTTGGACGGCAAATACCCGGCCAATGGGAATGACCTACCAAGCCAACTCACCGCAATCATTCGCGACGTCGCTGCCCTGAACATGCACCTTTCGCCCATTCACAAGAAGAATTTGTCAATTGAGTTTGCCGGGCTGCACGCGCCTTGGGAGCCTAAAGTCGAGGTGCATGTCAACAACATGCAAATCAAGGTCGCCATGATCAGGGGAGCCTCCAGCTGGTCATTTCGACAGCACGACGATCAGCTGTTCTTTGTTCACCGGGGACGCCTGCTGATGAAATTTCGTGACCGTGAAGAGATCATCGAACCCGGAGAGTTCATCGTCGTCCCGTATGGCGTTGAGCACTGTGCGGTGGCTTTGGGCGAAGAGGGATGTGAAGTGTTGCTGACAACGTCAACCGCTCTGCCCTGCTACCCACCCGCGGGAACTGATCGCGCTCACTCTGAGCGATCCCAGTTGACTGCGTAGCACGGCGGTACCGACTGCTAGGTTTCAGTGAAATCATGGCGCAACGCGCAGGAGCAATCATGACCGTGCCTATAGTGCTGCATCGGGCCGACGGCGCACCCGTCGCGAGCTCTTTCCGCAGGGCAGCGTTCGGCAAGGACGACCCCTTTGAGGGGCATCGCGAAATCGCCTGGGAAGGACCGGATTCGATGATCGTGGGCCGAACCAGCTTTGTTGGTGAGCTCGAAGTCGCAAGCTTTCCCCACATCGAAACCATCGTCGTGGTGGACGGAGAGCTGATCCTGACGGCGGCCGGGACGGCCCCGCTGGTGGTCGGGCCACAAGCGGGTGCTGTCATCGGATGCGGCACCGCGCTTCGTATCCAGACCGGATCAGGCGTGCGGTTTTCGTTCTGCGCGGTCGCTTGCGACAAACCGACGAAGCCCGGCCTTGTCCAACTGCGCGCGGACGCCGACTTCAAGCCATCTGCTTCGCTACCGGCCGAGGCTTTGCTTGGCCCGGCCCCGCAATGCCGCAGCGACAACGTCTTCTCCAGCGACGGCGCGGATTACCGTGCGGGCACGTGGGATTCGACCCCATACCACCGGGTTGTTCGCCCGCATCGCCAGAACGAGTTCATGCATCTGCTGGCCGGGAGTGTACGATTCGCCGCGCCCGATGGCAGCGTGCTGTCGGCGGGCACCGGAGATGCGCTTTTCGTTCCCCAGGGCGCGTCGATCGGATGGGAAAGCAGCGGTCGCGTATCGAAGTTCTTCGTGGTCCAAAGCGTCCAGGCTTGACGTAAAGCGAGACCCATCATGTCCCCTCCTCTTAGGCACATCAACACGTCGCCCAAGCCGCCGGTCTGCTGATGTCGTCGTGATCGGCAGCATTCGGGGTGCACACGAAACGTTGAAGCGGTGGCGGCTCGATGCGCCGACGCCCATGGAGCGGATGCGAATCCTTGATCCGGAGCCCGATATGTCGACGATCAGGGG